>NZ_JBBCIT010000029.1:0-183944 GCF_037189685.1 Phenylobacterium sp.
ATAGAGGCCCGCGAAGCCCAGACCCGCCGCAGCCTCAAGCACCGCCCGGTCCAGGCCGCCCTCTTCGTCCCAGCGCGCCGAACGCGGCGCCAGTTCCGCCAGGGCGAAGGCGCGCGCCGCGTCCTCGATCGCCCGCTGGTCCTCGGTGAGATCGAAATTCATGGCCGTGGGGTTGAGCGCGCGAGGTGGGGGGAGTCAATGACGCGCGATCTTGCGCGCGCCCTCGTCCGGGTCCAAACCGCCCGCCCATGACCAGAGCCCCCCTCGCCGCCTATCCCGCCCTTCGGATGCGCCGCCTGCGCCAGGCCGACTGGGTCCGCCGGCTCGTGCGCGAGAGCGTGCTGACGCCGTCCGACCTGATCTGGTCGATGGTGGTCCATGAGGGCGACGGCAAGGTCCCGGTGGCGTCCATGCCGGGGATCGAGCGCCTGTCGGTGGCCGAGTGCGCCGCCGCGGCCAAGGAGGCCCGCGCCCTGGGCATTCCCGCCATCGCCGTCTTCCCCCACATCGACGGCGCCCGGAAGGACGCGACCGGAAGCTCGGCGGCCGACCCGGACGGCCTGGTCTGCCGCGCGGTCAGGGCCATGAAGGACGCCGCGCCCGAGGTGGGGATCATGTGCGACGTGGCGCTGGACCCCTTCACCGACCACGGCCACGACGGGCTGCTGGAGAACGGCCGCATCGTCAACGACGCCACGGTCGAAGCGCTGGTCGCCCAGGGCCTGGTCCAGGCCCTGGCCGGCTGCGACATCCTGGCCCCCTCCGACATGATGGACGGCCGGGTCGGCGCGCTGCGGACGGCGCTGGAGGCCGAGGGCCTTCAGGACGTGATGATCATGTCCTACGCGGCCAAGTACGCCTCGGCCTTCTACGGTCCCTACAGGGAGGCCATCGGTTCCGGAAAGCTGGGGACCGGCAGCGTCGACAACCCCGGCGACAAGAAGACCTACCAGATGGACTCGGCCAACCACGCCGAGGCCCTGCGCGAAGTGGCCCTCGATATCGCCGAGGGCGCGGACATGGTGATGGTGAAGCCCGGCCTGCCGTACCTCGACATCGTGCGCCAGGTGGTGGACGCCTTCTCCATGCCCACCTACGCGTTCCAGGTCTCGGGCGAGTACGCCATGATCATGGCCGCCGCGCAGAACGGCTGGCTGGACGAGGAGCGCGCCATCCTGGAGAGCCTGGGAGCCTTCAAGCGCGCCGGCGCGTCCGGGATCATCACCTACTTCGCGCCCCGCGCGGCGCGGATGCTCGGGGCGTAAGGCGCTGCGGGCTTGAGGCGCTCGGGGCTCAAGGCGCTGGGGGCTTAGGGCCGTCCGGCGCGCGGACTGTCCACCTCGGCGACCACGATCCGCCCCGTCCGCTCGCGCGCCGCCGCCTCGTGGTCGGATGTCGCGGCGGTCAGCATGAACAGCGTGCGCCCGTCCGCACCGCCCAGCATGCAGGCGAAGCAGGGCTGGCCGGTGTCGATCACCTCCAGCACCTCGCCACCCTCCGCGATCCGGACGCACTCGGGCGCGATCGGATTGGCGACCCATATCGCGCCGTCGGCGTCCAGGCAGATCCCGTCCGGCACGCGGGGCCAGGTCTCGGCCCAGACGCGCCGGTTCGACAGCGCCCCGCCCGGCCCGATGTCGAACGCCGTCAGCCGGCCGGCCAGGGTCTCGCCCACGATGAGCGTGGCGCCGTCGGGCGTGATGACCGGGCCGTTCGGAAAGTGCATGTCCTCGGCCGCCACCCGCACCTCGCCGTCGGCCGTCACATAGGCCAGCCTCGCGGCCGGATGGTCCGCGATCACGCTCTCCACCCCGCGCGCCTCGATCGCGGCGTCCAGGTCGAACCCGAAGTTGCCCACATAGGCCCCGCCCGAGGCGTCCACGACCATGTCGTTGCAGTGGAACGTGGCCACGCCGCCGAGGTCGGCATGGACCGAGACCGCGCCGTCCGCCCCGCGCCGGAGCACCTTCTTCTGCGTCATCGAGACGATCAGCAGGTCACCGCCCGGCGTCCAGCCCAGGCCCGAGGGCCGGTCGTCGATCTCGAACTCGGTGCGCAGATCGCCGGACAGGGAGACGGACTTGACCGCGTGGTCGTAGAAGTCGCTCAACCAGAGACGACCGTCGCGCCACCTTGGCCCCTCGCCGAAATGCAGCCCGTCCGCCAGCACCCGGATCGCCCTCGCCATGTCGTCCTCCCGCGATTTTGAGCCGATGATCGTCGAGGTCGTGGGCGCTGTCATCCGCGACGCCGCGGGCCGGGTGCTGACGGTGCGCAAGCGGGGGACGGCGCGATTCATGCTTCCCGGCGGCAAGCGCGAGCCGGGCGAGGACGATCTTCCGGCCCTGGCGCGCGAACTTCGCGAAGAACTCGGCGTGGCGCTGGTGGAGGCCCGGACGCTCGGCCGCTTCGAGGCGGCGGCGGCCAACGAGCCCGGCGCCCGCGTCAGGTCCTCGGCCTATCTCGTCGCGATCGACGGAACGCCACAGGCCGGCGCCGAGATCGAGGACCTGCGCTGGATCGACCCGGCGACGCCCGGCCGGACACCGCTCGCGCCCCTGCTCGACGCCGCGATCCTGCCGGCCGTCATCGCGGCGTCGACAGCCACGCCTCCAGGATCGGATTGACCTTCTGCGGCGCCTCCTGCTGCACCCAGTGCGAAACGCCGGGCAGGCGTTCGATGGTTAGGTCGCGGACATGGGCCTCGGTCCCGTCCAAAAGCTCGATCCCCAGCGCCGCGTCCTCCTCGCCCCAGACGATGAGGGTGGGCGTCTCCAGCAGCGGCCAGGGCTCGGACAACCGCCGCCGCGCGCGGAACGCGCCGCGATACCAGTTGATCATGCCGCGGATGGCGCCCGGCCGACGGGCGTTCCGGGCATAGTGGTCCAGCACCTCGGGCGTGAAGTTTGTCTTATCGACCGCCATCTCGTGGAACGCGCGCCGCACCCCGCGGGCGTCCCGGGCCGTCATCATCCGCTCCGGCAGCCAGGGAAGCTGGAAGAAGAAGATGTACCAGGACTTCTTCCGCTGGGCGGGGTTGCTGCGCAGGTTCTCGGCCATCACCGCCGGATGCGGCACGTTCATGATCACCAGCCGTTCCAGCGGCCGCACGCGGTTGATCGCGAACGACCAGGCCAGGCCTGCGCCCCAGTCGTGGCCGATCAGCGTGACCCGCTTCGCCCCGCTGGCGTCGATCAGCGCCGCGACATCCTCCATCAGCCGGTCGATGACATAGGCCGAGACGGCGCCCGGCTTGGGCTCGGTCTCTCCGTACCCGCGCAGGTCCGGCGCCCAGGCGCGATAGCCCATGTCCGCCAGCAGCGGGAGCTGGAAGCGCCACGAAAACCGGCTCTCGGGAAAGCCGTGAAGGCACAGTGCGAGATGATCGCCCTCGCCCATCTCGTCCACGGCGAAGCGGAAGCCGTTGGCCTCGACGAAGCGGGTCTGCATGTCGCTTGGCCCTCCCTGGCCGGTCCGTGACCGGCAGCTTGAGCGCAGTTCCCGGGCGGAAGCAAACCGGGCGGAAGCAAGGGCCCCCCGACGTCCGAAACCCCATCTTAACGCGGCCAAAGCACCTTGCGGCTGAATCAGCGTTAAGGCGGGTGAACCATGGCTGTGGGCGAACAGCCGATCGTCATCAAGAAGATCAAGAAGGGCGGCGGCCACGGGCATCATGGCGGCGCCTGGAAGGTCGCCTATGCCGACTTCGTCACCGCCATGATGGCGTTCTTCCTGCTGATGTGGCTCATTAACACCACGAGCCCCGAACAGAAGCGGGGCATCGCCGACTATTTCGCGCCCGCCAGCGTATCGCAGACCATGTCGGGCGCCGGCGGCATCCTGGGCGGCTCGGCCCTGGGCAGCGACGGCTCCAAGAGCGCCGGGTCCAGCGACATCATCGAGGAACTGGCCCCCTCGTCGCAGAACCCCAACGACGGCGACAGCCGCGAGGCCGGAAAGCCCGCCAAGCCCGAGGAGGCCGAAGCCGCGGCCATGCTGCTGGCGCGCCAGCAACGCGAGGACCAGGCGTTCGACTCGGCCGCCCAGTCGCTCCGTCAGGCGCTCCAGTCGATGCCGGAACTGGCCGAGCTGTCCAAGAACATCATCATCGACCAGACGCCCGAGGGGCTGCGCATCCAGCTCATCGACCAGGAAGGCCGTTCGATGTTCAACCAGGGCTCGGCCCAGCCCAACGAACGCGCCCGGATCCTGCTGCGGGCGATCTCCAAGACCATCAACCAGCTTCCGAACCGCATCAGCATCTATGGCCACACCAGCGCCAGCGCGGGCGGGGTGAAGCCGGAAAGCGACTGGCCGCTGTCGGCCGCTCGGGCCGACGCGTCCCGCAAGGTCCTGCAGGGGTCCGGCGTGGACACCGACCGCGTCTACCAGGTGTCGGGCAAGGCGTCCTCCGAGCCCCTCTATCCCGACGACCCCCTGCTGCCCGGCAATCGCCGCATCGCCATCGTGTTGCTGCGAGAGGCGCCGCTGATGCCATCCGACGCGGGACTGTAACTCCGCTTGCGCCGAGCCGCGGCATGACGCCTAATCGGATCACACACCCGGCAGACGAGGCGCCGCGCGCTCCGTGACGCAACACTTCCCGACCCGACAGCTCCGGTTCTTCCTCACGGCGCCGTCGCCATGCCCGTATCTTCCCGAGCGATACGAACGGAAGGTGTTCGCCCACCTGCCCCTTTCGGACGGCGCAGCGGTGAACGACAGCCTGACCGCCGTCGGCTTCCGCCGGTCCCAGAACATCGCCTACCGCCCGGCCTGCGAAGCGTGCTCGGCGTGCGTCTCGGCGCGGATCCCGGCGGCGGACTACGTGTTCTCGCGCTCCGAGCGGAAGGTCCTGTCACGCAACGACGACATCGAGCGCCGCCTCGTCGAGGCCGAGGCCACGATGGAGCAGTTCGACCTGCTGCGCCGCTACCTGCTCACCCGTCATGCCACCGGCGGCATGGCCGAGATGACGTGGCCCGACTACGTGGCGATGGTCGAGGACACGGCCGTGCGCACCCATGTCGTGGAATATCGCACGCGCACGGCGAACGGCAGGCCCGGCGACCTGCTGGCCTGCGCGCTGGTCGACGTGATGGGCGACGGCCTGTCGCTGGTCTACAGCTTCTACGATCCGGCGCCCGTGCGGCGCAGCCTCGGGTCCTTCGTGATCCTCGACCACGTCATCCAGGCCTGCCTGACCGGACTGCCCTATGTCTACCTGGGCTATTGGGTCCGGGGCTCGGAGAAGATGGACTACAAGGTCCGTTTCTCGCCCATCGAGCTGCTGAGGCCCGACGGTTGGACGTTGGCGGGCGCGCGCGAACTGGGGCCGCGCCAGGGCTGAATCCGTCCAGCCGTGACGGCCGGGCGCAGCGACGCTGTGGATCACGGGCGTAACCGCAATGCGGCCAGTGGCGCCCCGGCCCGGACAGGCCTAGAAGCGGGGCGTGAAACCTACGGTCCGGCGAGAGTCATGGCGCGGCAACTGCGGCTGAGCCTGGGTCGCGACGCCCCCCCGTCCTTCGACGAATTCGTGCGCGGACCCTCCAACGCGGAGGCCGTGGCCGCCGTCGAGGCGTGGCCGCGCTGGCGCGACGGGTGCCTCACGCTGCTGGGACCGGAAGGCGCGGGCAAGTCGCACCTGGCGCACGCCTGGGCCACCCGGGCGGACGCCCTGCTCGCCGATCCCGACGATCCGGACCTGGGCGCCGCGGCCGGGCGGCCCGTGCTGCTGGAGGACGCCGACCGTGGTGTCTCCGCCGAGGGGCTCTTCCATCTGATCAACCTGGCGGCGCAGGAAGGCGGCGGCCTGCTTCTGACGGCGCGCACCCTTCCGGCCACGTGGCCCACCGACCTGCCCGACCTGCGGTCGCGCCTGAACGCCCTTCCCGTGGCCCAGATCGCCCCGCCCGACGACACGGTGCTGGAAGGCGTCCTCCGGCGCTTCTTCCGCGACCGCAACATCCGTCCGCCCGAGGCGGTCTACCCCTATCTCCTGGCGCGGATGCCGCGCTCGATCCCCGATGCGGAGAGCATCGTCCAGCGCCTCGACGAGGCGGGCGACGAGGGCTTCCGCCCGGTGACCCGCGTGCTGGCGCGGCAGATCCTGGAGGCCCGGGATCGACCCGACCCCTGAGCCCGCCCCCTGAGCCCGCGTCTGGAGGAAGAACGGCGAAATCGGAAGAATCTTCGCCCGCGCGATAGACAAGCCGAATCATTTTCCGGCAGTGGTGTGGGCCGTGGCGCACCGGCCACGTCCGACGGGACCTCCGGCATGCTCGCGCGGGCCCCCGCGAAGGCCGCCCCGGAACTTGAACTCAAGTTCCAGCTCGGCGCCGGCGCCCTGGAGGCGCTGGAAGGGAGCCTTTTCCCCCGCGCCCAGGCCAAGGTCTCCCAGCTCCACGCCACCTATTTCGACACGCCCGGCCATGCGCTGCGCGACCAGGGCTTCAGCCTGCGTGTCCGCCGCAAGGGCGAGACCTTCACCCAGACCCTCAAGCATCGGGACGGCGGCGCACTCTTCCAGAGGGACGAGTGGGAAACCCGGGTCGGCGGCGCGGACCTCGACCTCGACGTCCTGGCCGGCACGCCCGCCGCGGCTGCGATCGCCGGCGCCCCCCTGGCTCCCGCCTTCACGGTCGAGGTCGAGCGGCGCATCCATGTCTGGTCGTCGGACGCGGCCCAGATCGAAGTCTCGCTCGACACCGGCGCCGTCGTCGCGGGCGAGCGGCGCGATCCCATCGCCGAGCTGGAACTGGAGCTGCTGGCCGGGCCGCCACAGGCGCTGTTCGACCTAGCGCGGCAGCTGATGGACGTCGCGCCCCTGATCCTGGCCTTCGAGAGCAAGGCCGAGCGCGGGTACCGACTGGTGGGCCACGACGGCCTCGCCGCGCTCAAGGCCCAGCGTAACGCCGTGGGGCCGAAGACGGCGGTCGCTCCGGCGTTCCAGGTGACCATGCGGGGCGCGCTGGTCCAGGTGGCCGGCAACGCCGACCTGCTGCGCCGCGCCAACAATCCCGACGCCCTGCACCAGCTCCGCGTCGGGCTGCGCCGGCTTCGCGCCGGCCTGTCGGTCTTCAAGGCGATCCTGGACGCCGAAGGCTTCAACCGTTTCCGCGCCGAGACCCGCTGGCTGGCTGGGGAATTGTCGGACGCCCGGGACATCGACGTCTTCCTCCAGAAGGCGGCCGTCCGCGACGAGATCGAGGAGAACGACGGCCGGGCCGCCTTCTTCCGGGCGCTGCGCATCGCCCAGGCCGAGGCCTATGAGCGGGCGGTGGACGCCGTCGGCTCGCCCCGCTTCCGCGCGCTGCTGCTCGACGTGGCCGAGTGGGTCGAGGCCGGCGCCTGGCGGCATCTCGACGACGCGGCCTCGCGCCGCCTGCGGGAAGGGCCGGTCACTGTCCTGGCCGCGCCGGTGCTGGCGCAACTGGACCAACGGCTGCGCCGCCGTTCGCGCCGTTTCCTGGAGATCGACGCCGCCGCCCGCCACGACCTGCGCAAGCAGGCCAAGAAGCTGCGCTACGCCGCCGCCTTCTTCGCCGAGGCCTTCACCGAGCACCCCAAGCGACGCGCCCGCTTCGTGGCCGCGCTGCGCGCCCTGCAGGACCACCTGGGCGAGCTGAACGACATGGCGGTGGCGCGGTCCGTCGCCCTGAAGGCCGTCGGCAAGCGCAACGGCGAACTCGCCTTCGCCGCGGGGCTCGAGGTGGGACGTCTCACCGAGGCCGAAGCCGCGGTGATGGACGCGGCCGACCGCGCCTTCAAGGCGTATCGCAAGGTGAAGCCGTTCTGGCCGTCACCGGATGGCCGCAATGAGGACCTTAACCTTTCCGGGCGACGTTTGAACCGCGCCTGACGCCGACCGAGAAGCAACGATGCCGCCCAACGACGTCTCCCCCACGACCGCCGCGCTGGCCGCGTCGCAGGAGGCGACGCCCGTGGCCATCGAGGATCTGGTTTCGTCGCCCGCGCGCTTCTTCAACCGCGAACTGTCGTGGCTGGCCTTCAACCGGCGGGTGCTGGCCGAGAGCACCAACCCGCGCCACCCCCTGCTGGAACGTCTGCGGTTCCTGGCCATCAGCGCCAACAACCTCGACGAATTCTACATGGTCCGCGTGGCCGGCCTGAAGGCCCAGGTGCGCGAGGGGATCCGGGTGGTCAGCCAGGACGAGCTGACGCCGGCCGAGCAGCTCCTGCGGGTCAACGCCGCCGCCGCCGATCTCATGGCCGACCAGCAGACCCGCTGGCGCGAGCTGCGCGCCGAACTGGCGGGCGAAGGCCTGCGCTACGTGTCCGCCGACGAAGTGACCGAGGCCGAGCGCGCCGCGCTGGAGCCCCGCTTCCTGTCCGAGCTGTTCCCGGTGCTGACGCCCCTGGCCATCGATCCGGCGCACCCCTTCCCGTTCATCGCGAACCTGGCGTTCTCGCTGGTGCTGAAGATCCGGCGCATCTCGGACGGACGGCTGCTCTATGCGCTCGCCCCCCTCCCCGCCCAGGTCGCCCGCTTCTGGGACGTCGCGCCCGGCCGACCGACCCGCCGCAAGGCCCAGCGACGGGTGATCTCGCTGGAAAGCCTGGTGACGCTCTTCCTCGACCACCTGTTCCCAGGCTGCGAGGTCGAGGCGCACGGGGTCTTCCGCCTGATCCGCGACTCCGACGTCGAGATCGAGGAAGAGGCCGAGGACCTCGTCCGCGAGTTCGAAGCGCGGCTGAAGCAGCGCCGGCTGGGCTCGGTGGTCCGCGTCGAACTGGAGGCCTCCACGCCCGAAGAACTGCGGGCGTTCATCTCGGAGAGCCTGCACGCCAATCCGGAAGACATCATCGTCATGGACGGGCTCCTGGGCCTGGACGAGCTGACCCAGCTCATCCCGTCCGACCGGCCCGACCTCAAGTTCAAGCCCTTCGAGCCGCGGTTTCCCGAGCGCATCCGCGACCACGGCGGCGACTGCTTCGCGGCGATCCGCGAAAAGGACATCCTGGTCCACCACCCGTTCGAGAGCTTCGACGTGGTGGTCCAGTTCCTGCGCCAGGCGGCCCGCGATCCCAACGTCCTGGCCATCAAACAGACGCTGTACCGGACCTCGAAGGACAGCCCGATCGTCGCGGCGCTGATCGAGGCGGCCGACAACGGGAAGAACGTCACCGCCCTCATCGAGATCAAGGCGCGGTTCGACGAAGAGGCCAACCTGAAGTGGGCGCGCGACCTGGAGCGCGCGGGCGTCCACGTCGTCTACGGCTTCATCGAGTACAAGACCCACGCCAAGCTCTCGATGGTGGTGCGGCGCGAGGGCGAGCAGCTCCGCAGCTATTGCCACTTCGGGACCGGCAACTATCACCCGATCACGGCGCGCGTTTACACCGACCTCTCGCTGTTCACGACCGAGCCGGCCTTCGGCCGGGACGCGGCCAAGCTGTTCAACTACGTCACCGGCTACGCTCAGCCCGTGGGCCTCGAGCGCCTGTCGTTCTCGCCGGTCACCATGAAGCGCGACCTCATCCGCCTGATCGACCGCGAGATCGAGAACCAGAAGGCCGGTAGGCCGGCCGCCATCTGGGCCAAGATGAACTCGCTGGTCGACCCTGAGATCATCGACGCGCTCTACGCCGCCAGCCAGGCAGGCGTACCCTGCGACCTGGTCATTCGCGGCATCTGCTGCCTGCGGCCGGAAATCGCCGGGCTCTCGGAGAACATCCGGGTGAAGTCGATCGTCGGCCGCTTCCTCGAGCATGGACGGATCGTGGCGTTCGCCAACGGCCACGCCATGCCGTCGCAGCATGCGCGCGTCTTCATCTCGTCGGCCGACTGGATGCCGCGCAACCTTGACCGCCGGGTCGAGGTGCTGACGCCGATCGAGAATCCCACCGTCCACCAGCAGGTGCTGCATCAGATCATGCTCGCCAACCTGAAGGACGAGGCGCAAAGCTGGACCCTCGACGCCGACGGCGGCTATAGGCGTGATCCTGCCTGGGATCACCCGAACGCCTTTTCGGCGCACGAGTACTTCATGACCAATCCGAGTCTTTCCGGTCGCGGGCAGAAGGTGAAGGACATGCCGCGCGCGATCGAAAATGTGGCCTCGCGGGGATAGTCCCGGCCGCCCCGATGGACGGCCCGATGGACGTCAGGCGGCCGTCATCGACGTCGGATCCAACTCGGTCCGCCTGGTCGTCTACCGGGTGGACGGCCGCGCGCTCTGGACCGTCTACAACGAAAAGGTCGTCGCGGGCCTGGGTCGTGACCTGGGCGCCTCCCGGCGCCTTTCGCCCGAGGGCGTCGAGGACGCCATCGCCGCGCTCCGCCGGTTCCGCGCCGTCCTCGACGGCTGGCCGCCGGAACGGGTGACGGCCTGCGCCACCGCCGCGGTGCGCGACGCCGCCGACGGCCGGACCTTTCTCGAACGCGTGAAGGCCGAGGCCGGCCTCGACATCCGGGTGCTGAGCGGCGACGAGGAGGCGCGCTACGCCGCCCTGGGCGTGCTCTGCGGACAGCCCGACGCGCAGGGTGTGGTGGGGGACCTGGGCGGGTCGAGCCTGGAGTTGGTGCGACTGAACGGGATGGCGCACGTCGAGGGGATCACACTCCCGCTGGGCCCCTTCGCCCTGGGCGCGCCCAAGCCCCTGAACGCCGACCGGGTGCGACGCCAGGTGGACGACCGCCTGGCCCCGCATGCCCGGACTTTCGCCAGCCCCGCACTCCACGCCGTCGGCGGGGGCTGGCGCAACCTGGCGCTCCTGCACATGCAGCTCGCCGACTATCCGCTGCATATCGCCCACCAGTACGAGATCGGGCGCGGCGACGCGATCGAGCTCGCCCGCTTCGTCCAGCGGCAGTCGCGCTCCTCGCTGGAGGGTATCCAGGGCGTCTCGAAGCGGCGCTACGAGACCCTACCCTATTCGGCCGCCGTGCTGGAGCGGCTCATCGAGCGGCTGGGCATCGAACGGATCGTGGTGTCCGCCTACGGGGTCCGGGAAGGCCTGCTGTTCGAGGCTATGCCGCCCGAGGTTCGCCGCCTCGACCCGCTGATCGAGGGCTGCGAGGCGCTCACGGCGCAGCGGGGCATCTCGCCGGACCTGGGACAGACGCTGGAGGCGTGGCTCGGCCCGCTGTTCGAACGCCTGACACCCGTGTTCGAGGCGCGCGACGCCGTCCTGGTCGCGGCGGCTTGCCGGCTGGCCGAACTGGGCGCGCGCCTGCACCCCGACCATCGCGCCGACCTGGCGTTCGAGCAGATCCTGCGGGCGCCCCTGGCCGGCATGACCCACCCCGAGCGGGTGTTCCTGGCCTCGGTGGCCTTCGCCCGCCATTCGGCCTCGCCCCAGCCGCCGGATACGTCGGCGCTGCGAATCCTGTCGGGCGAACGGCGCCAGCGCGCCCGCGCCCTGGGCGCGGCCCTGCGCCTGGGCTGCGACCTGTCGGGCCACAATCCGCGCCTGCTGGAGAAGTCGTCGCTGGCCATCCGCGGCGATCGCCTGTCGCTGACCACCCTGACGGGATGGGAGGACATGCTGCTGGGCGAGCAGGCGGCGCGGCGCGCGCAGACCTTGGCGCAGTCGCTGAAGCTGAAGCTGGACCCGCCCTGATCCTGGCCTGCCCGGAGCCGGCCAAATGACCTGATCCCGGCAAATGAAGAGGGCGGTGCCCCGGTCACCCGGAACACCGCCCTCCGAACCAGATCCGTTGGGGGACCTGAGCCTTCGAGGCGGAGGGAACGTCGCGCCGCCGGTCGCCCGGCCTTGCTTGGGTCCGTCTCCTTCGGCGCTCCCGCGAGAACCGGGTCGCCCCGGAAACCGCCCTGGAGAGCCGCCTGCCCGCTTCGCCGCCCGGTCGCCCGGTCCGCCGCGCCGCAGTTCCTCTCGGCAAGGGGAGGTTCACCCGACGCCGTTCGGCCGGCAATGGCCCTGGCCACGAGGCCTGTGGGCGCTTGCGCCGACAGGCGGTGGACCCGATGTGGAGAACACGAGGGATCCCGAAAATCCCCGTGCTCAAACAACCGCCTGCGGTTATCCCCAGGGACGTGGGGATCAGCGCGCGGCCGCCGCCTTGGGCGCGCGGCGCACCTCGACGACACGCACGCGGGCGCCGTCCAGCACCAGGGCCAGTTCGCCGCGCTTCAGCTTCAGGGCGTCCTCGCCGAACGCCTCGCGCCGCCAGCCCTTCAAGGCCGCGATGTCGGCCCGGTCGTCGTTGGCGATCTGCTCCAGGTCCGAGACCGTGGCGATCAGCTTGGAGGCCACCCCGGACTCCTCGGCCCGCGCCTTCAGCAGCACCTTGAGAAGCTCGACCACGGCGCCGGCGGCCGGCGAACTCTGCTGGCGGGTCTTCTCGATCACCGGGGCGTAGGCCTCGGGGTCACGCAGCGCCTCGCGCACGGCGGCGACCAGGTCGGGACCGAACCGCGAGCCGGAAAAGCCCTTCGGCACCGAGCGCAGCCGGTCCAGGCCGTCGGCGTCGGTCGGCGCCTGGGTGGCGATCTCGTCGATGGCCTCGTCCTTCAGGATGCGGCCGCGGGGCTGGTCGCGAAGCTGGGCCGTCCGCTCGCGCCAGGCGGCGACGGCGCGATAGACCGCCAGGTACTTGGCCGTATGCCGGCGGGGCCGCAGCCGTTTCCAGGCGTTGTCGGGCTCGACGTCGTAGTTGGCCTGGTCGGTCAGGTCGGCCATCTCGTCGGTGACCCAGGCCAGCCGTTTCTCCCGCTCCAGCCGCTCGCGCAGCATGGGATACAGCTTGGCCAGGTGGGTCACGTCGGCCAGGGCGTACGAGAGCTGCGAATCCGACAGCGGCCGGCGCGCCCAGTCGGTGAACCGGCTGGACTTGTCGATGTCCAGCTTCAGCATCTGGCGGACCAGGGCGTCGTAGGCGATCTGCTCGCCGAAGCCCGCCGCCATGCCCGCGACCTGGGTGTCGAACAGCGGCCGGGGCATGGCCTTCAGGTTGTTGAAGATCTCGACGTCCTGGCGGGCGGCGTGGAACACCTTCAGGATCGACTCGTCCCGCATCACCTCCAGGAACGGCTCCAGGTCCATGCCCTCGGCCAGCGGGTCGATCACGGCCTCGGCGCCGGGCGCGGCGGCCTGGATCAGGCACAGCTTCGGCCAGTAGGTGGTCTCGCGCATGAACTCGGTGTCGACCGCGACGAACGCCTGTCCCTTGAGCTTCGCGCAGAAGGCTTCGAGTTCGGCAGTGGTGGTGATCGGCGTCATAAATCAGCTATAGCCCCGCGCGCGGCCGACTCTGCAAGGCCGCGCGCGCGTTTCTCTGCACCTCCAGCCCGGGTTCGTAAATGTCCGAGCGACCGAACGGTCTCACCTATGCGCAAGCCGGCGTGGACATCGACGCCGGGAACGAGCTGGTCGAGCGCATCAAGCCGCTGGCCAAGTCCACCCGCCGGGCGGGCGCCGAGGCGTCGCTGGGCGGCTTCGGGGCGCTGTTCGACCTCAAGGCCGCCGGCTACGACGACCCGCTGCTGGTCACCACCACCGACGGGGTGGGCACCAAGCTGAAGGTGGCGATCGAGACCGGCCTGCACGGCACGGTGGGGATCGACCTCGTGGGCATGTGCGTCAACGACCTGCTGGCCCAGGGCGCCGAGCCGCTGATGTTCCTGGACTACTACGCCACCGGCAAGCTCGACGTGGAGGCGGCCGCCGCCGTGGTGGAGGGCATCGCCGAGGGCTGCCGGCAGGCCAACTGCGCCCTGGTGGGCGGCGAGACGGCCGAGATGCCCGGCATGTACGCCGAGGGCGACTACGACATGGCCGGATTCTGCGTCGGCGCCGTCGACCGCGACAAGGTGCTGCCGCGCCTCTCCGACCAGAAGCCGGGCGACATCCTGGTGGGGCTGGCCTCGTCCGGCCCGCACTCCAACGGCTATTCGCTGATCCGCCGGATCGTGACGCACTCGGGCCTGGCGTGGGACGCGCCCTGCCCTTTCGCCCACGGCAAGACCCTGGCCGGGGCGTTGCTGGAGCCCACGCGCATCTATGTCCGCAGCGTCCTGCCGCACCTGAAGGCCGGCCGGATCAAGGGGCTGGCGCACATCACGGGCGGCGGCCTGGTCGAGAACCCGCCGCGCGCCATCGCCGAGGGGCTGGCTGCGCGCTTCGACTGGAACGCGTGGGTCCTCCCCCCGGTGTTCAACTGGCTCCAGGCGACCGGCGGCATGTCCGAGCACGAGATGCGCCGCACCTTCAACTGCGGGATCGGCCTGGTGCTGATCGTGGATCCCCATGACCTTCCCGACGTGCTGGAAGGCCTGGTCCGCGACGGCGAGGACGCCTTCGTGGTGGGCGAACTGGCTCCGGCGTGAGCCGGCGCCGCAGGCGCGAAAAGGAACAGGAACCGCGGAAAACGCGGACAGGCGCGGAAAGGCGCCCGCCAGCGGGACCGGCCGGGAGTCCTTCCGCGTGTTTCCGCGTTTTCCGCGGCTTTCTCGTCTTGAGGGCGCTTCGCGCCGTCAGCGGCCCGCCTCACGCCGAACTGCGCCAGTCGATGCCGTGGACGCCTCGCGCCAGGGCGGCCCCCGGCGGGTCCGGAAGGTCGGGCCAGCGCCCGATGCCGCCGGGCGGGAACCTCAGGTGCAGCGCCAGGCGGGCGACATGGTCGTCCAGCGGCTCGTCGCAGAACTCGGGGCTGGCCCGCTCGTCGGCGATCAGGTCGTCGATGTCGGCCCGGCGATAGCCGAAGTCCCGGCACGCGGTCTCGAAATCGACGGTCGCTGCGCCCTCGCCGCCCCCGCCGTCCGGCGCCACGTCCGTTCCGTCGGATTCAGGTCGCTCGGCCTCG
The DNA here is from genome assembly GCF_037189685.1 of Phenylobacterium sp. GTDB lineage: Bacteria > Pseudomonadota > Alphaproteobacteria > Caulobacterales > Caulobacteraceae > Phenylobacterium. The sequence continues at coordinate 14,792 of NZ_JBBCIT010000029.1, forward strand.
TCCCAGCCCAGGCGCAGCAGCGCGGTGCGCAGCTCGCCGATCCGGCGCGCGACGGCGGCCTGACCGGGCCTGGGCTTGGGCGCGGCGGCCTCGGCCTGGGCCCGGGCGTGGGCCGCCACGGCCAGGTCGCGCTTCAGCCGCGCCTTGACCGCCAGCGTCTGGCGATACGACCGCGCCGCCCGCTGATAGCTGCGCCCCAGCCGCCCGGCCTCCTCGTTGTCCTCGGCCGCCAGCGCGCGCCGCGCATAGTCCCGCGCCAGCGCCAGGTCGTGCTGCGCCAGTTCGGAGAGGCCCAGGGCCTCCGCCTCGGTGATGTCGAGCGCTTCCAGCATGTCGGGAGGAACTGTGGAGGCTGGGTACGTCAGAATCGGACGTAGGCTGGAGCGGCAGCGGGAGGAACTCATTGACGACGTTCGGGACGTCTGCTGGTTGGCACACCACCAAGCGACCTGGTGAGGGGCTTGTCGCTGGTGAGTCGCCGCCGAACCCAATGGATAAGCCCTACACGTATCCCAGCGGGCAGCCAGTTCGTCCCCGATCCGGCCACCGCTCCCGCAATTGTGCCGGGAGAAGCAGCCCTTACGATCTGGAGATCAAGATTCCATCGGGCGCCCATGACCAGCAGAAGACGTACCTCGAACACCCTTGAGATGCTGTTGATGTCGCTGCTCGCCACGAGCGGCAAGCTCACCGGGTATGAGGTGGCCGCGATCCTGCGGGCGCCGATCCCTCTGATCCGGCCCGTGAAACACAGTCAGATCTACCCCGCGCTGACCGCTTTGGAAGAGGCAGGCGACCTCGCGGGCCAGTGGGTCGAGCAGCAGGGTCGGCCGAACAAGAAGGAATATCGCCTTTCGGCGCAGGGGCAGGCGCGGCTGACGAGCTGGCTGCTTCAGCCCCGCGAGAGCCTCTCCGAAGATGAGATCGTACTCATCGCCTACAACATCGCCCTGATCGGACGGGACGCGGTCAAGGCGGCGCTCGTCCAGTTTCGACAGCAGTGCGAGGCCGAGAAGCGCCTGCTCGAGGAACGCTGGAAGAGCGCAGCGTCAGCCGTTCCCAAGTCGCGCCTGGCCGAGGACGGCGCCGGCGAAAGGTTGATCGGGGTTCGCACGAGCTACGAGTTCGCGCTGATCGAGCGTGACGCCCGCATCGCCTGGTGCGAAGGCGCCATCCGCCGCGCCGAGGACGTGGTCTTCGCATGATCGGAAAGCTCATATGTAAAAATTGACATATGACTCTTTTGGTATAATTGCTCCGGCGCTGCTGGAGGATGTTTGATGGCGTACGCATTTCCGATCGATCCGGCCGAGCTGTTCGTGGAACGGACGCCGCAGATGCTCTCCACGGGCATCGCCCCCGCCGACCTCGACGGGGTGAGGACTCAGATCGTCGACATGTGGGCGGACGCGCCCGGCGGCTGGGTGTTCGAATGGTCCAGGCTCGCCCGGCGCTACGCCGAGAACGGCCAACCCAGCCTGGCGGCCGTCGCCTTTGGCTGGGCGAAGTTCCCGACCTTGGCGACCCCGGCCATGCGGACGGCGCTGGAGAACCAGCTCGAACAATATCTGCGCGCGGCGCCGGACTTTCCCGTCGCGTTCGAGCGTCGGGTTCTGGACCTTCCACACAAGGGCGGACGCACGCCCGTGCCGGTCCACATCCTGTCGATGAAGGGCCTGGCCGCCGACGCCCCCGTCCTCGTCGTGACCGGCGGCGTCGACACCTGGAAGATGGATATGCACGGCCTGTTCGTCGCCCTTGCGCTCATGGGGGTGGCCCGGGTCATGACGTTCGACATCGCCGGGACAGGTGAGTCCCAGGTCGCGATGTCGGCCGACGGCGGCGCCGAGATCGCCGAAGGCGTGGTCGCCGCCGCGCGGGCGATGGGAGCCCGAAAGGTCGCCTATTTCGGCGTGTCGATGGGCGGTCACTTCGCGGCGCGCCTGGGCCTTTCGGGCCTCGTCGACGCCGCGGTCGACTTCGGCGGCCCTGTCGGCGCCAGGCCGGGAGGCGGGCGACCGACCCGGTTCGGGATGTTCGACATCGTCGCCAACGCCCTCGGCCATGACCGCCGCCCCGAGCCTGAGGAACTGTCGGCGCAGATGGCCGGCTTTTCACTCCGCGCGCTGCTCGATCAGGATCGCAATGGGCCGATGCTCGTCATCAACGGCGCCGACGACGTCCATGTCCCGCAGGAAGACACGCTCGTCTTCGAGGGGCGCCGCGCCACCAGCGTCCACCTCATCCCCGGGACCGGCCACTGCGCGACCACCAAGTCCGCCGAGGCCTTCGCGATCATCCAAGCCTGGCTGCGCGATGTGCTCGCAGACTAGTCGAGGGCCCGCTTGGTTCGACGAACCTGACCGTCCCCACGTATCGGACCTGGGGCGCAACCCGCCACTATACCTTCGAGCCCGCGGCCTACGCGGGCTGTGAGGGACCCGTGTCCCAACACAAACTCGTCATCGCCGAGCGTGTCCCGGCGACCCATTCCTCGGCCGCAACGCCTTGGGGACGGCCCCATAGGCCGAAGGAAGCGGAACCATGGGTCCCCGGGACGAGCCCTGGGATGACGAGTGAAGGAGAAGGGCGAGCGCCCAGCCCCGACAGCGCAATCCCCAGCAGCCTCCGGGACCCTCGTCGCGGGCGACGCATGACACCGTCTTCGGGCGCCTCGAGGGCCTTCAGCCCTTTCGCATCAGGCGGGCGCGTTCGGCCTGCATCGCCTCCGACTGCACGGCGACGACGGCGCGCGGAGTCAGATGGTCCCCGCAGCTCTCGCACGTCAGGTGCGGCCGGGCGTCCGCCACGCCACAGGCGACGCATCCGTAGGTGAGCGGCGGCGTCTCACGCCCCTGCCACCGATCGCCCCAGCCCGTGAGCGCGACCAGGGTCGGCCAAAGGTCTTCCCCCTTCCTGGTCAGCCGGTATTCGTAGCGGACGGGGCGCTCCTGATAGGCCCGCCGCTCGACGATGCCGAGCGTCTCGAGCCGCTTGAGCCGCGCCGCAAGCGAACTGTCCGACACGCCCATCTGGGCCGCGAGACCATCGAAGCGGCGGTTGCGCAGCATCAGCTCCTTGACGACCAGCAGGCTCCAGGCGTCGCCGATCTCCGCCAGCGCGCCCGCCAGGGAACAGGTCAGTCCGCCGAGTTCGCTACGCTTCATGACTACCCAGCCAACCCCGAGAAAAGGTGACGCGCTCGTCATTTTTGAGTCGCTTTGAATTTAGAAGTTGCTATCATTCCCTCGAACTCAGGGCAACTGAGGCGGAGGACGAGCCGATGGACGACGGGTCTCTCGACGTGAAGGCGCTGCGCGCCGCAGCGGGCCTCTCCCACGCCGAGGAAAAACGGATCGCCCTGTCGCTCTCGCCCGCGGTCGCGTGGCCGACGCTGGTGCTGGCGGTCGCCCTGCCGACGACCCTGCTGAGCGTGATCCATCTCGGCTTCACCGGCGTCATTCCGCTGTGGGCCTGCACGCCGATCCTGACGGTGGTGTCCTACGCCCACTACTCGCTCGTCCACGAGTCCATCCACGGCAACGTCGTCTCGAAGCCGACCCGCCTGGCCTGGATCAACACCGTTGTCGGCTGGATCGGCGCGCTCGGCATGGGGGCCGGATGGCCGGCGCTCCAGCGCACGCATCTGCTGCACCACGCCCACACCAACACCGAGCGCGATCCCGACATCTTCGTGAAGGGGACCTTCGTCCAGCTGCTCATCAAGTGGCTGGTGATGCTGCCGATGAGCCTGACGCCGTTGTTCGCGCTGCGGTTCATCAACGCCGAACGCTACAGGCGCCTCGGCACGATCCTGAGCCCCGCGGAGATCGCGCAGGTCTCGGCCGTGACGGTCTTTACGCTCGCGCTGCTGGTCGCCGCCGTCGCGACGGGCCACGTCCTCGACTGGCTGATGCTCTGGTTCCTGCCGACCCGGCTCGGCGTCCTGATCCTCAACATCTTCTTCCAGTGGGCGCCGCACCATCCGTTCGACCGGACCGAGCGCTATCACAACACGCGTATCAGCCTCTGGCCGGGCGGCGCCTTCCTGCTGCTCCAGCAGAACCTGCACCTGATGCACCACCTCTGGCCCAGCGTGCCCTTCTACAACTACGGCCGCCTGTTCCGCGCCCTGCGTCCGGTGCTCGTGGCCGAAGGCTCACGCATCGAAGGGCTGATGGTCGGACCGCGCCGTCGCGCCATCGGCGGCTGACCCGCACCTTCCAAGACAACCCTCCTGTCGAGAATACGGAGCCGACCATGACCCAGTCCCTCGCCGCCACGGGCGTCCTGATCGAGGCGGAGGACTTCCAGAACTACGGAGGCTGGGTCGTCGACTCCCAGTTCGAGACCCAGATGGGTTCGCCCTACTTGCTGGCCCACGGTCTCGGAAAGCCGGTCGCCGACGCGACGACGGTCGTCACGCTTCCTGCGGCGGGCGAGTTCGAGGTCTGGGTGCGCGCCAAGGATTGGGCGCCCGGCCACCATCCGGGCCGCTTCACGCTCTCGATCGACGGCCAGGTGCTCGACACCGAATTCGGGGCCAACGACCGGGACTGGTCGTGGCAGTCGGCCGGCAAGGTCGCGCTTCCAAAGGGCGAGATCGCGTTGGCGTTGCACGATCTCACCGGCTTCGATGGACGGTGCGACGCGATCTACCTGGGCGCCGACGGCGCGGTCCCGCCCAACGACGTCGACGACGCGAGCCGCAGATGGCGCAAGGCGCTGCGGGGACTGCCGGACGAACCGAGCGACGAAGGGGAGTTCGATGTGGTGGTCGTGGGCGGCGGCGTCTCCGGCTGCGCGGCGGCGCTGACCGCGGCGCGCCTCGGGCAGAGGGTGGCGCTGATCCACGACAGGCCCGTCCTCGGCGGCAACGCCAGCAAGGAGATCGGGCTGATGCCGCGCGGCGCCCAAGGCTCGGTGCTGCGCGAGCTGTCGCAGCGCACGCCCGACGGCGACCTGATGGCGGGCGCGCTGCTGGAAGCCGAGCCCACCGCCGCCGTCTTCATGGAGCACCGCATCGTGGGTGCGAAGCGCGTCGGCGACCGCATCGTCTCGGTCGATGCTGTCGAGGCCAGGGGCGGCTTCGAGCGCCGCTTCCGCGGCAAGGTGTTCATCGACGCGAGCGGCGTGGCACAGCTCGGCGTGCTGGTGGATGCCGAGACCATGTTCGGCCGGGAAGCGCGCTCGGAATTCGACGAGGGCTACGCGCCCGAGGTCGCCGATGAGATGCACCACGGGAACACGCTCTTCTTCCGCACGAGGATGGCGGACCATCCCGTCCCGTTCCCCGAGGTGCCGTGGGCGACCGAGGTCTCGAAGGACTACGCCAACCTGAGCGGGCAGCTCAAGCAGTCCGGCATCGAGAACATGCCCGGCCCCGCCGCCGGCGCGAACCCCGACACGCCGGTGTTCCAGTTCAGCGACACGCCGAGCCAGGCCTGGATGATGCAGTTCCCGGCGACCCACTATTGGGAGTACGGCCAGTGGCTGGACCCCTACACCTCGGGCGAGCTGGTGCGCGACTACCTGATGCGCGCGCTCTACGGCACCTTCTCGAACGTCAAGAACCTGGAGCCCGAGACCTACGCCAACCTCGAGTTCGACTGGATGGCGTTCGTCGCCGCCCAGGGCGAGTTCCGGCGGTACAAGGGTGACTACGTCCTCACCGAAAACGACATCCGCAATCACACCCGTTTCAACGACATGCTGATCGCCAACGACGGGTCCTTCTGCATCCACTGCGCCTGGGCGCCGGGGGAAGGGAAGTACGACTTCCGCCTGAAGGACTGGATCTTCGACGGCCGCGACCAGCAGTCCTACGGGATTCCGTTCCGCTGCCTCTACTCGGCCAACATCGACAACCTGCTGATGGCCGGCAAGCACATCAGCGTCACGCACGTCGCGGGCTCGTCGGTCAAGCTGATGGGCAATGGCGCGCAACATGGCGTCGCCACCGCGGCCGCCGCCTTCCTCTGCAACGAGCACGACACCACGCCGCGCGGGTTGCTCGACAATCATCTCGACAAGCTGCGGAACCTGGTCGATGCGCTCACCGGCCACGACCACGACATGACCAGCCATCCGCCACAGCGGAAGTTCACGGCGGTGCCGGGCTAGACGAGAGTCGCCTCGTGGATGGGTAGCGTGCGCCCGCTTCTGCCGCCAAGCAGCCGTTCACGCCCTGCGCCAAGGCCAAGGTCGCGCCTTCGCCTGAGGACTACCGCAACGCGGCGTTGATCCGCTCCAGGGCCGCCGCGCCGGGCACCAGCTCCGCCTCGCCGAGCTGGTTCAGGGGCGTCTCCACCGTGCCCACGGCGTCGTGCAGGTCGCCGGACTCGGGGTCGACGAACAGCAGGCCGGTGACGATCTGGCCCCGCGCCTGCCGCGCCTGGAGGTAGCCCAGCGCCTGGGCGCGGCTGGAGGGGTTGTAGAGCTCGTTCAGCTTGTGGAGCGAGAGGATCGAGCCGTCGTGCTGCTGGACGCGGACGGTCTCGCCCGGGGCGTAGTCGACCTTGATCTCGTCGCGCGGGGTGATGACGTCGAGGCGGTTCACGGCCTCGTTGTGCTCGCGCACATAGTCGAAGCTCTTGGTCGAGCCGTTGTGGTTGTTGAACTGCACGCACGGGCTGATGCAGTCGATGAAGGCCGCGCCCTTGTGCGCCAGCCCCGCCTTGATGAGGGGGACGAGCTGGGCCTTGTCGCCCGAGAAGCTGCGGGCGACGTAGGTGGCCCCCATCTGGAGGGCCAGGCTGACCATGTCGATGCCGGCGTCGTGGTTGACCACGCCGCGCTTGGACTTGCTGCCCTTGTCGGAGGTGGCCGAGAACTGGCCCTTGGTGAGGCCGTACACGCCGTTGTTCTCGACGATGTAGAGCATGTTGACGCCGCGGCGGATGGCGTGGGCGAACTGGCCCAGGCCGATCGAGGCGCTGTCGCCGTCGCCCGAGACGCCCAGGTAGATCAGGTCGCGGTTGGCCAGGTTGGCGCCGGTCAGCACCGAGGGCATGCGGCCGTGGACGGTGTTGAAGCCGTGGCTGGCGCCCAGGAAATAGTCGGGCGTCTTGGACGAACAGCCGATGCCCGACAGCTTGGCCACCCGGTGGGGCGGCAGCTCCAGCTCGAAACAGGCCTGGATGATCGCCGCCGAGATGCTGTCGTGGCCGCAGCCGGCGCAGAGCGTCGAGACCGAGCCCTCGTAGTCGCGCCGGGTGTAGCCCAGGCTGTTGGTGGGCAGGCTGGGGTGATGCAGCTGGGGCTTGAGGATGTAGGTCATTCGGCCGCCTCGTACTGGCCCTGGGTCAGGCGCGCGGCGATGGCGCCGGCGATGAAGCGCGCGGTGATGGGCGTGCCGTCGTAGTGCAGGATGGCCGGCAGCCGGGCCGGATCGACCTCGCCCTCGTTCATGAGCAGCGTGCGGAGCTGGGCGTCGCGGTTCTGCTCGACCACGAAGACGCGTTCATGGGCGGCGATGAAGTCGAGCACGGAGTCCGGGAACGGGAAGGCGCGGATGCGCAGGGCGTCCACGCGGTGGCCCCGGGCCTCGAGCATCTCGAGCGCCTCGTCCATCGCCGGGCTGGTGGAGCCGTAGTAGATGACGCCGTCGCGGGCCGGACCCTCATGCGCCTTGCCCTTCGCCGGCCGCAGGACCGGCTGGGGCACGAGGGCCTTGGCGGTCTCGAACTTGCGCAGCAGGCGCTCCATGTTGTCGACGTAGACCGCGCCCTCCTCGGAGTAGCGGGCGTAGGGATTGCGCGAGGTGCCGCGGGTGAAATAGCCGCCCTTCGTCGGGTGCGTGCCCGGATAGGTGCGGAAAGGCACGCCGTCGCCGTCCACCTCCTTGTAGCGGCCGAAGTCGGCGCCCGCCTCCAGCATCTCGGCGGTCATCACCTTGCCGCGGTCGAGCCGGCGGCTGTCGTCCCACTGGAAGGGCCGGGTCAGCCACTCGTTCATGCCGATGTCGAGGTCGAGCATGACGAAGACCGTGGTCTGGAGCCGGTCGGCCAGGTCGAACGCCTGGGCGCCCATCTCGAAGCATTCGCCCGGATCGGCCGGCAGCAGCATCGGATGCTTGGTGTCGCCGTGGCCGGCGTAGGCGGCGGCGATCAGGTCGGCCTGCTGGGTGCGGGTGGGCATGCCGGTGGAGGGGCCGCCCCGCTGGACGTCGAAGATCACCGCCGGGATCTCGGCGAAGTAGCTGAGGCCGATGAACTCGGTCATCAGGCTGACGCCCGGCCCCGAGGTGGCGGTGAAGGCGCGGCAGCCGTTCCAGCCGGCGCCCACCACCATGCCGATCGAGGCGATCTCGTCCTCGCCCTGGATGATGGCGTACCGGGCCTTGCCCGTTTCGGGGTCGACGCGCAGGTCCTGGCAATAGGCGGTGAAGGCCTCGGCCAGCGAGGTGGACGGCGTGATCGGATACCAGGCGCAGACGGTGGCGCCGCCATAGACCGCGCCCAGGGCGGCGGCCTGGTTGCCCTCGACATAGATGCGGTCGCCCACCGCGTCGGCGTGCCGGACCTGGAGCGGCAGGGGGGCGAGGAACTTCTGCACATAGCCCACGCCCATGCGCAGGGCCTCGACGTTGGCCTTGATCAGGCGGTCCTTGCCGGCGAAGTCCTCGGCCAGCAGCGCCTCGATGGCGGCGACGTCCATGCCCAGGAGAGCGGCCAGCGCACCGACGTAGATGGTGTTCTTGAAGAGCTGGCGCTCGCGCGGCAGCTCGTAGGCCTCGTTGCACATGGCCGTCAGCGGCACGCCGACGACGGTGACGTCGTCGCGGAAGCGCGAGGCGGGCATGGGCTTGGTGGAATCGTAGAACAGGAAGCCCCCGCTCTCGATCTCGGCCACGTCGCGGTCCCAGGTCTGGGGGTTCATGGCGACCATCAGGTCGACGCCGCCGCGACGGCCCAGGTGGCCGGCCTCGGTGATCCGCACCTCGTACCAGGTGGGCAGGCCCTGGATGTTGGACGGGAAGATGTTGCGCGCCGCCACCGGCACGCCCATCCGCATCACCGCGCGGGCGAAGAGGCCGTTGGCGCTGGCCGAGCCCGAACCGTTGACGTTGGCGAACTTGACGACGAAGTCGTTGACGCGGGCCTCAGAGGGGCGGGCCTCAGGCATGACAGCCCCCCGCATGGGTCGTCTCCAGATACAGCTTCTGCATGTCCCATGCGCCCGTCGGGCACCGCTCGGCGCAGAGGCCGCAGTGCAGGCAGACGTCCTCGTCCTTGGCCATCACCCGGCCGGTGGCCAGCTTGCCCGAGACGTAGAGGTCCTGGGTCAGGTTGACGGCCGGCGCCTTGAGGCGGCCGCGCAGGTCGCCCTCCCCCTCCTCGGTATCCGGCCCGTCCTCGGTGAAGGTGATGCAGTCCATCGGGCAGATGTCGACGCAGGCGTCGCACTCGATGCAGAGCTTGTCGGCGAACACGGTCTGGGCGTCGCAGTTGAGGCACCGCTGGGCCTCCATCAGCGCCAGGTCGCGGTCGAAACCCAGCTCCACCTCCAGGCGGACGTCGCGCAACGCCTCGCCCTTGTCGCGCATCGGGACCTTGAAGCGCCGGTCGTTCGAAATGTCGTTGTCGTAGCTCCACTCGTGGATGCCCATCTTCTGGCTGACGAGCGTGGCGGTGGGCGGCGGGCGGTCGGCAACGTCCTGGCCGTGGCAGAACTTGTGGATCGAGACGGCGGCCTCGTGGCCGTGGGCCACGGCCCAGATGATGTTCTTGGGCCCGAACGCGGCGTCGCCGCCGAAGAAGACCCCGGGCAGCGTCGACTGGAAGGTGGCGGGATCGACCTTGGGCATGTGCCATTCGTCGAACTCGAGGCCGATGTCACCCTCGATCCAGGGGAAGGCGTTCTCCTGGCCCACGGCCACCAGCACGTCGTCGCAGGCGTGGTGCTCGTCGGGTTCGCCCGAGGGGACCAGCCTGCGGCGGCCGCGGTCGTCGAACTCGGCCTTCACCACCTCGAAGAGGACGCCCGTCAGCCGGCCGCCCTCGTGGGTGAACGCCTTGGGCACGCGCATGTTGAGGATCGGGATGTCCTCGTGCATGGCGTCCTCCTTCTCCCAGGGGGACGCCTTCATCTCCTCGAAGCCGGACCGGACGATGACCTTGACGTCCTCGCCGCCCAGGCGGCGCGACGTGCGGCAGCAGTCCATGGCGGTGTTGCCGCCGCCCAGCACGATGACGCGACGGCCGATCGTCGCGATGTGGCCGAACGAGACGCTGGCCAGCCAGTCGATGCCGATGTGGATGTTGGCCGCGGCCTCCTGGCGGCCCGGCAGGTCCAGGTCGCGGCCGCGCGGCGCGCCCGAGCCCACGAACACGGCGTCGTACCCTTCGTCGAGCAGCCCCTTCAGGCTGTCGACCCGCTGGCCCAGGCGAAGGTCCACGCCGCCCAGGCGGGTGACGAAGCCGACCTCCTCGTCGATGACCTCCTCCGGGAGGCGGAAACGCGGGATCTGGCTGCGGATGAAGCCGCCGGCCTTGGCCTCGGCGTCGTAGAGCACCAGGTCGTAGCCCAGGGTCGCGAGGTCGCGCGCCACCGTCAGCGAGGCCGGCCCCGCGCCCACCAGCGCCACGCGCTTGCCGTTCCGCACTGTGGCCGGCTCGGGCATGCGGGCCAGGACATCACCCTTGTTGTCGGCCGCCACACGCTTCAGCCGGCAGATGGCCACCGGCTCGTCCTCGACCCGGCCGCGGCGGCACGCCGGCTCGCAGGGCCGGTCGCAGGTGCGGCCCAGCACGCCCGGGAAGACGTTGGACGTCCAGTTGATCATGTAGGCGTCCGAATACCGACCCTCGGCGATCAGCCGGATGTATTCGGGAACGGGGGTGTGGGCCGGACAGGCCCACTGGCAATCGACGACCTTGTGAAAGTAGTCGGGACCAGCCTCACGCGTGCGCTGCAAAACTCGCTTCCTTCCGGGACGCTCTACTCCCGGAGCGAGATGTCGCCCCTGTTGGTCAGGGGTGGCTTCACGCCCCGGCGCGGCGTTGAGTCTCAAGCGTACGTGCCGCACGCTACGGAAGCCAACGAATTCGTGATCGGTCCCCTGCGACGGGTCCCCGGCCCCGCGCACTGGCTGCGCACTGGCCGCACACTGGACTGTGATCGGCGTGGCGACGGCCGGGCCATTTCCGGCGTTGGCGACCGCAAGGTGTGAATGATACCTTAACTTTGGGAGAGGCCTCGCGCCCGCGAGGTACGGGAGACACGCATGGACCCGCACACGCACGCCGTGCCCGAAGACGCGCGCGCTTCTGACGCCGTCGTTTCCGACGCCGCGGTTTCCGGCGCCGGCGCCGGTTTCGAGGCCTTCGACGAATTCGCCCCGTCAGGCTTGGCGCCGCTCGACCCGACCGACGCGTTCAACCTGCACCGCGCCATCAACGAACGCCGCGCCCAGGTGGAAAATCCCGAACTGCTGAAGCATCTGCGCTCGCTCTAGCGACCATCCCTCCCCACAGGGGAACCCGGGCCGTAGAGCATGCCGGCGTCGTGGCGAACGTGGCGCCGCCGTCCAAACGCTCGCGCCGATGACCGTCCGTATGGAAGCATCGTCGGCGCAGGTCGCCATCTGCACCACGACTTGCGAGGCGTCCGTCAGGACGCCGGCGGCCGACCCCGCTCAGGCCGGCCTGGCAGCGCTTCGCGAAAGGCGTTCAGGTACGCCTCCAGGGTGGCGTCCAGGCGCTCGTGCATGAGGGTCTGCAAGGGAACGAGGTCCTCGACAAGCGACGCCCGCTCCAACGCATCGAGATAGCGCGCGCGATCCTCGGGCCGGACGGCCACAGGCGCATAGCCGCCGCGCAGAAGCATGAGGTTCATGAGCAGGCGCGCCGTGCGGCCGTTGCCGTCGCTGAACGGGTGGATGGCCGTCAGCCGGAAATGCGTCCCGAACGCCGACGCCGGCGAGAGCGGCGCGGTTTCGAGCTCACGGCCGAACGCGTCCATCAGCTCGGGGATCTTCAGCGGATTCGGGAACACCACGGCCGAGCCCGCGATCCGGCGGGAATGGTCGCTGTAGACGCCGGCGATCTCCGGCCTGCTGCGCGCCACGATGCGCCGGTGCAGTTCGGTCACGGTGGTCTCGCCGAGCGGCGTGTCGCGGCTGGCGAGCTCGCGCATCCAGCGCACGGCCTGATAGTGGTCCTCGGCTTCGAGATGGTCGCGTAGCGGTTTGCCTCCGACCGTAATGCCATGCTCGATGAGTTCCGCCGTTTCGCGATGCGTCAGCGTGTTTCCCTCGATCGCGTTCGACGTGTAGGTCAGTTCGACATCGTAATAGTGGACGAGGTTCTTGAGCGCGTCCGGACGCAGCGGCCGGAGCCGGTCCAGCTCCGCCTTCTTCTTCTCTATGCTGCGTTTCAACTGTTGCATGAGAAATCAACTCTAGAGTGATCACCCATGATAACCTAACGGCCGAAGAACGCATCCTCGCCACGCTCGCGCGAGAACCGCGCCTGGATGGTTTCGGCGGGGACGGCTTCGGCCCGGCTGGCGGCGCACGACCGGCCGAAGCCGCGCAAGCTTCGGCGCCTGACGGACCTCGGACGCGCCTGCCCGCCTACTCGGCGTAGCCGGCGGGCAGGTCGTCTTCCTTCAGGAGGTCGTCCTTCGACACCGCCTGATCCTCGACCTTGGCCTTGGAGACGATGAGGTCGACGACCTTGTCCTCGAAGATCGGGGCGCGGAGCTGGGCCTGGGCGTTGGCGTTCTGGCGCAGCAGGTTGAAGATCTCCTGGGCCTGGGCGCCGTACTTGATGGCCTCGCGGCGGATCGCCTCGTTCAGCTCGGCCTCGGTGACCTGGACGTTGGCGTTGCGACCGATCTCGGCCAGCACGAGGCCCAGGCGCACGCGCCGCTCGGCGATCTTGCGGTATTCCTTCCGGAGCTGGTCGTCGGTCTTGTCGGCGTCTTCCGGGGGAAGCTGGCCGGCGGCCTTGTCCTGCTCCACCTGCTGCCAGATCGAGCCGAATTCGGCCTCGACCATCTTGGGCGGCAGCGGGAAGTCGTGCTTCGAATCCAGCTCGTCCAGCAGGGCGCGCTTGAGCTTGAAGCGCGAGGCGCCGGCGTACTGCTCGTCGAGGTTGCCCTTCACCAGCTCCTTGAGCTTCTCCAGGCTCTCCAGGCCGAGGCGCTTGGCGAACTCGTCGTCGGCCGGCGCGTCCACGGGCGCGCGGACTTCCTTGACCTTGGTCTCGAACTCGGCGGCCTTACCCGCCAGGTGCGCGGCCTGGTAGCCTTCCGGGAACGTCACCTTCACGGTCACGTCGCTGTCGGGCTTGGCGCCCACGAGCTGTTCCTCGAAGCCCGGGATGAACTGGCCCGAGCCCAGCACCAGCTCGACGTCGGTGGCCGTGCCGCCCTCGAAGGCCTCGCCGTCCACGCGGCCGACGAAATCGACCACGAGCTGGTCGCCGTCCTTGGCCTTCACGGTCTTGCCCGTGCGCGGCTCATAGGTGCGGTTCTGCTTCGCCAGTTCGGCGACCGCCTCGTCCACCTCGGCCTCGGTGGGCGCGTAGACCGGACGGGTCAGCGACAGGGTGGCGGCGTCCACCGGCTCGAACTCGGGCATCAGGTCGACGGTCAGCTCGTAGGCGAGGTCGGCCTTGCCGTCGATCACGGCCTCGATGTCGCCCTCGGGCTTCAGCTCGGGCTCGCCGGCGGGGCGCAGCTTGTTGTCGTCCAGCACCTTCTGGGTGCTTTCGGTCAGGCTCTGCTGGACGACCTCGCTCATCAGGGCCTTGCCGTACAGGCGGCGCACATGGGCGGTCGGCACCTTGCCGGGCCGGAAGCCCTTCACGTTGAGAGTCGGTGCGATCTCCTTGATCCGGGCCTCCAGACGCTCGGAAAGCTCGGCGACCGGGACGGTCACGCCATAGACGCGGCTCAGGCCTTCGCCGGACTTCTCAACGATCTGCATCGACATTCTTAGTTTCCTGGACGCGGGACGCGGCGTGCGCCCGAGCACCCTCTCAAGCCAAACGGGGAAGGCCGCCGGACAGGGCCCGGCGGCGCGAACGCGCCTTATGTCACGGCGGCGGCGGCCGTGAAAGCCCCCGAAAAGCCCGCCAAAGCGGCCCGGAAACCTCGCCGAAGCCCGAACGGAAGACGCCGGCGCCGTCCGGGTCGCCCGCCAAGTCGGCCCTTGACGCGCCGCCCCGCGCCCGCGATGGCAGGCGCCGGCCCCATGCGGATGTGGCGGAATTGGTAGACGCACTGGATTTAGGTTCCAGCGCCGCGAGGCGTGGAGGTTCGACTCCTCTCATCCGCACCAGGGATCTTCGGCGGGCGGCGTAAGCAGCGCGTGAGTGACAGGCGGCCGGCGGGCGGGCAGATAGCCGCCATGTCCCGCGGCGTCCTCTTCGTCCACAACAACTTCCCCGGCCAGTTCCGCGACCTCGCCGAGACCCTGGTCGCGCGCGGGGTCCCCTGCTGCGCCATCGCCCAGGACCATGCCGGCGCCGTGGAAGGCGTCCGGATGGCGCGCTACGCGCTCCCCCGGGGGACGACACTGAACATCTTCCCCCTCGCGGTCCGGGCCGAGGCGGACCTGATCCGCGGGCGGTCCGCCTTCGAAGCCGCGCGGTCGCTGAAGCACGAGGGCTGGGACCCGGCGGTCATCGTGGGCCATCCCGGCTGGGGCGAGATGACCTTCCTGCGAGACCTGTTCCCCGAGGCGCGCCAGGTGGTGTTCGCCGAGTTCTGGTATCGCGGCCGCGGGCTGGATGTGGGTTTCGACACCGAATTCTTCCCGCACGACCAGGACTCGGTGCTCCGCGCCGACGCCAAGAACGCGGTGATGAGCCTGGCCTGCGCGGACGCGGACGCCATCGTCTGCCCGACCCCGTTCCAGGCGGGCGCGCTGCCCCGCGCGTTCCGGTCGCAGGCTCGGATCATCCACGAGGGGATCGACATCGACCTGGCCCGGCCCGGCCCCGCCGCGCCCTTCCCCCTTCCCGACGGGCGGACGCTGTCGCCCGGGACGCCGGTCGTCACCTACGTCAACAACAACATGGAGCCGCTGCGCGGGCTGCACGTCTTCGCGCGCGCCCTGCCCCGCCTGCTGCGGGAGGCGCCCGACGCCCATGTGCTGATCATCGGAGAGGCGGCGCGGCGGCCCTATGGCGGCAGCGCCGCGGACGGGCGGTCGTGGCGGGAGGTCTGTTTCGACGGCGTCGAGATCGACCCGGCGCGCGTAGGCTTCCTGGGCCGGACGCCCCACACGGTCATGCTGGACGCCCTGCGCCTGGGGTGCGCCCACGTCTACTACACCTACCCCTTCGTGCTCTCGTGGTCGCTGTGCGAGGCGATGGCCTGTGGCTGCTACGTCATCGGCTCCGACACCCCGCCGCTGCACGACGCGATCGAGAATGGAATCAACGGCCGGCTGCTGCCCTTCTTCGACCATGACGCGCTCGCCGGCGCGCTCGTCGAAGCGTGTCGCGACCCCGGCGCCTACGCCGCCCAGCGCCAGGCCGCCCGCGAGACGGCGGTCGCCCGCTTCGACCGCGTGAAGGGCCGCGAGGCGTGGCTGGGGCTGCTGCGCGAACTGGGCGTCGCCATCCGCTGAAACGTCGAAAGGCGGCAGGCCGCGACGGACGCGGCGTCAGCCGCAGCGGACCTCCTTGATGATCCCGGTCGCGGCGTCGAAGTAGAAGTTCAGGCGATCGACGCGATAGTCCATCGTCACCGGGCAGGTGGTGCAGGCGACGCGCTGACGCTCGGGCCTCACCGGCGTCGGGATCTCGCTGCGGGGGCGCCCGACCAGATGCTGGTGCTCGGCCGCGCCACAGGTGTCGGGCGCCGGCGGCGGCGCAGGCGGTTCCGGAGGGGTGGGCGGCGCAGGCGCCGGCGGCGGCTCCGGCGCGGACGGGGTGGAACATCCGGCCAGGCTTCCCCCCAGGGCGGCCACGGCCATCGCCACGATCCAAGCCTTCATGCCTGCTTCTCCCATCGGCCGCCCTGCTGGCGCCAGTACGACACCGGATGTCCGCGGCCCTTCACCAGGCTCCAGAGCCCGCGGGCGTTCCGGAGCTGGACCTCGTCGCCGCCGTCGAAGAGGACCACGCAGCGGCTGTAGCCGTCCAGGTCTCCCGGCTCGGCCCCGTCGATCAGGAACAGGGCGTCGGCGCCGTTCGGATTGGCCTCGTCCGTGGTGAGCAGGATCGGCTGGCGCGGCGCCACGGCCTCACCGGCCGGGCCGTGCGGCAGGAAGCTGTCGTCGCGGTAGCTCCAGAGCCAGCCGTCCAGGTGCTCCACCCGCTCGGGCGCCGACGAGCGGACGATGGCCCGCCAGCCCCGCTGAAGCGTCTTCTCCAGCAGTTCGGGCAGGGCCTGGTCCAGCCCGGTGCGCTCCAGGTGGTAGAACCAGACCTCGCAGGCGGACGCAGGCTCGGCCACGTCAGCCCTCGTATCTGTCCCGGACCAGGCGGTTCAGGAGCCGGATGCCGTAGCCCGTGGCGCCGTCCGGGCTGGTGGGCACGGCCGAGGGCTTCTTCCAGGCGGTGGAGGCGATGTCGAGGTGGGCCCAGGGCGTGTCGCCCACGAACCGCTTGAGGAACAGGGCGGCGGTGATCGAGCCGCCCGGCCGGCCGCCGGTATTCTTCATGTCGGCGATCATCGAGTCGATCTGCTTGTTGTAGGCGTCGGGCATGGGCATCCGCCACAGGCCCTCTTCCTCGGCCCTGGCGGCCGCCAGCAGGTCTTCGGCCAGCGCGTCGTCGTTGGAGAAGCAGCCCGCCAGGTCGTTGCCCAGCGAGATGATGATGGCGCCCGTGAGCGTGGCCAGGTCGACCATGAACCTGGGCTTGAAGCGGTCGTTGCAGTACCAGAGCGCGTCGGCCAGCACGAGGCGGCCCTCGGCGTCGGTGTTCACCACCTCGATCGTCTGGCCCGACATGGAGGTCAGGACGTCGCCCGGCCGGTAGCTGTTCCCGTCCGGCATGTTCTCGACCAGGCCCAGGACGCCCACGGCGTTCACCTTCGCCTTGCGGCCGGCCAGGACGTGCATGAGGCCCGCCACGGCCCCGGCGCCGCCCATGTCCCACTTCATGTCCTCCATGCCGTCGGCCGGCTTCAGCGAGATGCCGCCGGTGTCGAAGCACACGCCCTTGCCGACGAAGGCCACAGGCTGGGCCGATTTATCGGCGGCGCCGTTCCAGCGGATGACGACGAGCTGGCTCTCGCGGATGCTGCCCTGCCCCACCGCCAGCAGCGAACCCATGCCCAGCGCCTTCATCTCGGCCTCGCCCAGGATCTCGATCTCCAGGCCCAGGCTCTCCAGCGCCTTCACCCTCCGGGCGAACTCGGCGGGGAAGAGGACGTTCGGCGGCTCGGACACCAAGTCGCGGGTGAAGCTGACGGCGTTGGCCAGGGCCGCCATGTCGGCGAACGCGCCCAGCGCGTCGTCGGCGGCGTCGGTGACCACCAGGGTCTTCACGATCGACGGCTTCTTGTCGGCCGGCTCCTTGGTCCGGTACTTGTCGAAGCGATAGCTGGCCAGCCGCACGCCCAGCGCCGCATGGGCCGCCAGCCCGGCGCCCTCGATGCCCTCGATGCGGAGCGTCTCCAGCCCCGACGCCTTCACCGCCGCATAGGCGCTGGCCGCCGCGTGCTCGGCGCCGAGGGCGCCGAAGGCGTCCTTCTTGCCCGCGCCCACCAGGACGAGGCGCGCCGCGTCGGTCCCCTGCGGCGCGAGGATATCGAGCGTCTGGCCCTTGGCGCCGGTGAAGCGGCTGGCCGCCACGGCCTGGGCCACGGCGCCGGCCTGGACCTCGCCCTCGAAGACGACGCGGGCTAGGGCGGTCCTGGCGGGAATCGCGGCGCCGGCCGCGATGAACTCGATATCCATTTCGACGTCTCTCTAGCAGGTGCGACTGCGGCCCACGGTCAGGTTGTGCGGGGCGGCGACGCATGATTTAGAACAGGTCCGCGGACGGGGCGCGCTCAATCTCAGCCAAGGCCGCTTTTTAGACGATGCGCCTGATCGACCGATACCTCCTGCGGCAACTCCTCGGCCCCGTCGTCCTGGCCACACTGGCGCTGACGGCGGTCGCGCTGCTGAGCCAGAGCCTGGCCGGGCTGGACCTGATCGTGAACCAGCGCCAGAGCGCGCTGGTGTTCCTGAAGGTGACGCTGCTCTACATGCCGCAGCTCATCAACCTGATCCTGCCCATCGCGGTCTTCGTGGCCGCGCTGGTGGCGCTGAACCGGCTGCATACCGAGCAGGAGATCGTCGTCTGCTTCGCGGGCGGGATGAGCCGGTGGCGGGTGATCTCGCCGGCCATGCGGCTGGCGTGCAGCATCGCGTTCGTGGCGCTGGTCATGAACCTGTTCGTGCAGCCGGCCAGCTTCCGCACCCTGCGGCAGGAGCTGTTCCAGGTGCGCACCGACCTGGCCGCGACGCTGGTCCGCGAGGGCGAGTTCACCGAACCCGCGCCGGGCCTCACGGTCTACGCCCAGAGCGTGAACAGCCAGGGCGACCTGCAGAATCTCTTCATCCACCAGATCAAGGCCGACGGCGGCACCACCACCTACACCGCCGAGTCCGGCCGGGTGGGCCGCGCCCAGGGCAGACCCGTGCTGTTCATGCGCAAGGGCACCAACCAGGAGTTCTCCAGCCGCGGGGTGCTGAACTACCTGACCTTCGACGAATACACCTTCGACCTGGAGCCCCTGGCCAGCACGGACGAGCTGATCCACTACAAGCCCTCGGACCGCTACCTCCACGAGCTGTTCTTCCCCGACCTCCAGCAGGACTGGGAGAAGCGGAACCGGCTGGAGCTGCTGGCGGAGGGCCACGCGCGGATCGCCTCGCCGCTGTACAACATCGCCTTCATGGCCCTGGCGCTGAACGCCATCATCGGCGGCGGCTTCTCCAGGCTGGGGTATGGGCGGCGAATCGCCATCGTGGGCGCGACGGCCGCCGCCGTCCGGCTGGTGGGCTTCCTCTTCCAGTCCGGCGCCGAGGACGAGGTCTGGCTCAACCTCGGCCAGTACCTCACGCCGCTGGCCGCCACCTGGATCGCACTGGCCCAGATCTTCCGCGGGAAGATCAACCGCCACATCGACATCACACGGCGGCCCGCGGACCCCGCGCCCTACGTGGGGGTCCGCGCATGATCCTGTTCGGCCGTATCGAGCGCTATGTGGTGGGCTACCTGCTGCTGGGCGTGCTGGGCGCGCTCGCGATCATCTCGGCGGTGATCGTGCTGATCCAGTTCGTCGAACTGGCGAGCCAGATCGGAACGCGGGTGGACGTGGGCGCCGACAGCCTCTTCCAGCTCACCCTGCTCCGGGCGCCGTCGCTGATCCAGATCCTGCTGCCGTTCTGCTTCCTGTTCGGGGGCATCGCGGCCTTCGTGGGCCTGAACCGGCGCAGCGAACTGGTGGCCATGCGCGCGGCGGGCGTCTCGGCGTGGCGGTTCATCCTGCCCTCGGCCGGCGCGGCCTTCGCCCTGGGCGTCGTGGCGGTGGCGGTCCTGAACCCGGCGGCGGCGGCGATGAACGCCCGCTTCGAGTACGAACGCGCGCGGATCATGGCCAACTACCTGGGCGACACGCCCCGCGAGGTCTGGCTGCGGCAGGGCGACGGCTCGGGCCAGGTGGTGATCCACGCCAAGGCGCGCGAGGCCCACGACGGCACCGTCACCCTGCGCGGCGTCTCGCTGTTCATCTACGAGAACGACCCCCGCGGCACGCCTGTCTTCCGCCGCCGGCTGGAGGCGACCGAGGCCACGCTCATGCCCGGGTTCTGGCGGCTGAGGAACGTGCGCGAGGCCATGGCCGGCGACAGCTCGATCCGGTCCGACACGCTCACCATCCGTTCGTCGCTGGACCCGGAGGCGGCGATGGAGAGCCTGGCCTCGCCCGAGGCCATCCCCTTCTGGCGCCTGCCCAAGGCCATCCAGCTCACCGAGCAGGCGGGCTTCTCGGCCTCGGGCTACCGGCTGCGGTTCCAGCAACTGCTGGCCACGCCGCTGCTGTTCGCGGCGATGGCGGTGCTGGCGGCGGCGTTCTCGCTGCGCCTCACCCGCCTGGGCGGCCTGGCGGGGCTGGCGGGCGCCGGCGTGGCGCTGGGCTTCATCCTGTTCTTCTTCAACCAGTTCGCGGGCGCGCTGGCCAAGGCCGACATCATCCCGCTGTTCGCCGCGGCCTGGGCGCCGGCCCTCGTGTCGGCGCTCGCCGGGGTCACCCTGCTTTGCTACACGGAAGACGGTTGAATCGGCGGTGCGCGGCGCTATGCATCGCGGGCCTGTCAAAAAACGATGCGCCGGCACGCCGCCGAGAGACGCGCATAGGGGATAGAAAAGGTTGATGAGTCCGCGCCGGCGCACGCCGCGAATCCCCCAGCGCGTACTGGCCGACCCTGCCCCGGCCGGCCGCGCCCCCCTGATGCGGCGCGCCGTGACGAGGCATGCCCTCATGGCCGGGGCGGCGATCTCGCTGATCGCGGCCCTGCCCGCCGTGGCCCAGACGTCCGCCCCGGCCGCCCCAACGCCCGTCGCCCCAACGCCGGCCGCCCCCATCCCGGCCGCCGCGCCCGGCCCCGACGGCCTGCAGGCGGGCGAGATGTACATGGAGGCCGACGAGGTCGTCCGTGACGACGACGCGGGCGTCACCACGGCCAACGGCAACATCGAGGTGCGCTACAACGGCCGCACGCTGCGCGCCGACAGGATGGTCTACGACGACGGCACCGGCGTCATCCGCGCCACGGGCAACATCGCCATCATCAACGAGGACGGCACGTCGGAGTACGCCAGCGAGATCGTTCTGGACGACGACATGCGCGCGGGCGTGGCCCTGGGCTTCTCGGCCCGGCTCCAGGAGAACGTGAAGATCGCGGCCGCCAGCGCCGCGCGCCGCAACGAGACCATCGAGGAACTGACCAAGGCGATCTACACGCCTTGCGAGACCTGCGCCGCGGACGGCTCGCCCCGCACGCCCACCTGGTCGATCGCCGCCGACCGGGTGATCCGCGACAAGGAGCGGCGCATCGTCTACTACCGCAACGCGCGGTTCAAACTGTTCGGCCTCTCGGTGGCCTACCTGCCGCTGTTCTGGCACGCCGACCCCCAGGCGCAGCGCTCGTCGGGGTTCCTGGTTCCCAAGGCTTCGGCGTCCGACCGGCGCGGCTTCTCGTACGAGCAACCGTACTACTGGGCGATCTCGCCCTCGATGGACCTGACGGTCAGCCCGCAGATCAACACCAAGATCGCCCCGTTCCTGAACGGCGAGCTGCGCAAGCGCTTCTATTCCGGCGAAGTGTCGATGCGGTTCGGCTACACCCACGCCAAGGACTTCGACGGCAAGGGCAACGAGTTCGGCCCCGAGACCGACCGCAGCTACATCCTGGCGCGCGGCGCCTTCCAGGTGGACGAGAAGTGGCTGTGGGGCTTCACGGCCGAGCGCACGTCGGACGACCTGATCTTCGACAAGTACGAGGTGGGCAAGGTCTACGTCAGCCGGGGCCCCTACGTGGCCGACGACCGACGGCTGATCTCGCAGCTCTACACCGTCCGGCAGGACCAGCGATCCTACTTCTCGGCCGCCGCCATGACGATCCAGGGCTTGCGGCCCGGCGCCTTCAACCCGATCACCGGCCTGAACTCGGGCGAGAACGACCGCGTCTTCCCCGTCATCGGCCCGCTCATCGAAGGCCACTACGAGCCGGCCTCGCGCGTGGCGGGGGGACGGCTGAGGATCCACACCAACGCCGTGGTGCTCAGCCGCGAGCAGTCGCCCACCGACCTGACCCAGCGCCTGCCCGGCCTGGACAGCGCCCGCGCCACGGGCGAGCTGGACTGGCGTCGCGCCCTCACCACGCCGGGGGGCCTGCGCGTCGAACCCTTCCTGTCGGCGCGGGTCGACGGCTACCGCATCCACGACATCCTGACCGGCGTCGGCTCGGCCACGCGCAAGGACAGCATGACCCGGGCGCTGGCGACGGCCGGCGTGGACGTGACCTATCCCTTCTTCCGCCGCTTCAGCGACACCACAGTCGTGATCGAGCCGGTGGTCCAGGTGGTGGCCTCGCCCGACGCCAAGCAGGTGGTCATCGGCCGGACCGCCGCGGGCGATCCCGTCTATCTCAACGAGGACAGCGTCGCGTTCGAGTTCGACGAGACCACGCTGTTCCGCTCGAACAAGTTCCCCGGCCACGACCTCTACGAGGACGGCCTGCGGATGAACGTGGCCGGCCGCGCCGCGGTGCTGTGGGACGACGGCCGCCGGGCCAACCTGCTCATCGGCCGCAGCTTCCGCGCCGACCGCAACGAGGTGTTCACCGCCCGCACCGGCCTGCGGACCAAGGCGTCCGACTGGGTGGTGGCCGCCGACGCCCAGCCCATCCGCGGCCTGTCGGTGTTCGCCCGCGCCCGCCTCGACAACGATACGCTCGACATCCGTCGCCTCGAAGCCGGCGCCAACGTGGCGAACAAGTACGGCTCGGGCTTCGTGCGCTACCTGACCGACGACTTCGACATCAACGGGGTGAAGCGCGAGAACCTGGACCTGGGCGGCGAAGTCTACCTGGGCCGCAACTACGGCGTCAGCCTGTACGGCAACCGCGACCTGGCCCGCGACGCGTGGGTGATCCGGGACGTGGGCGTCTTCTACCGCGACGACTGCCTGCGGGTGGACGTCATCTATCGCCGCGAAGACACGATCATCGGCCGTCTGCTGCCCAGCGAGTCGGTGTCGGTCCGCCTAACGCTCGCCACATTGGGCGGCTCATTCAACAGCAGGTAAGATGGCGGCCGATATGCGCGCCCGTGAAGGAAACCACTCGCCCATGAAGCGGAGTTTGTCGGGATCGCCGGCGTTCGGCGTGCTGATCGCCTGCGCGCTCCTCGCCGCGCCCCACCAGGCCCAGGCCCAAGCCCAACAGGCCCAGGCTCAGCCGGGCGAGGCCCCGGCCGCCCCGGCGGCGCCCGCCGGCCTGTCGGAATCGGTCGCGGCCGTCGTCAACGACGACATCATCTCGACCTACGATCTCGCCCAGCGCATGCGCCTGCTGATCGCGACCTCGGGCGTCCAGCCGACCCAGGAGAACCTGCCGCAGTTCCAGCGCGAGGCGCTGGTCTCGCTGGTGGACGAGCAGCTCCAGTTCCAGGAACTGCGCCGGGTCGAGCGGGAGCAGAAGATCGAGATCGTCGCCGACAACGCCGAAGTCGACGAAGAGATCGCCGACATGGCCCAGCAGAACAACATGAACCGGGAGCAGTTCCTGGGCTTCCTGGCGTCGCGCGGGATCGGCGTGGACACGCTGCGCCAGCAGATCCGCGCCAGCATGAGCTGGCAGCGGTGGATCCGCGGGCGATACGGCAGCCGCCTGCGCATCGGCGACGACCAGATCGCGGCCACCCAGGCGCGGTTCGCCGCCGAGGCCTCCAAGCCGCAGTACCAGATCGGCGAGGTCCTGATCGACGCCAGCCGCGTGGGCGGCATGCAGCAGGCCATGGCCGGGGCCCAGCAACTGGTCTCCCAGATGCAGCAGGGCGCGCCCTTCCCGGCCGTCGCCCGGCAGTTCTCGGCCCTGCCCACCGCCGCGACGGGCGGCGACGCGGGCTGGGTCAGCGCAGGCGAGATGCCGCCCGAGGTCGAGGCGGTGCTCGAGCAGATGCGCCCCGGACAGCTCTCGCAGCCGATCGCGGTGCGGGACGGCGTCTATATCCTCTATCTCCGCGACAAGCGCGCCGGCGGCAGCGCCACCCTGGTCAACCTGAAGCAGGCGGCCGTCGCCCTGCCCCAGGGCGCCAGCGCCGACGACGAGGCCGCGGCCCGCGCCCGGCTGGCCGCCCTCAAGCCCCAGATCCGCGACTGCGCCACCCTGGAGGCCACGGCCGCCCAGGCCCAGGGCGTGGTGGCCGGCGACCTGGGCGAAGCCGAGCTGGACGACCTGGCGCCGCAGTTCCGCGAAGCCGCCGAAAAGCTCGACATCGGGCAGGTCTCGGACCCGATCCGCACCGCCGCGGGGATGCACCTGATCGCCGTCTGCGGAAAGCGCGCGGCCGGCGCCGGGGGGATCGACAAGGAACAGGTCGAACAGCGGCTGTTCAGCCAGCAACTCGGCATGATCGCCCGCCGCTACATGCGCGACCTGCGCAACTCGGCCACCATCGAGACGCGGTGACGCCCCGCCCGCTCGCCCACCCCCTGGCCCTGACCCTCGGCGATCCCGCCGGGATCGGACCCGAGATCGTCGTCAAGGCCTGGCGGGCGCTGCGCCACGAAACCGTCCCGTTCTTCGTCGTCGGCGACGCCCAGGCGCTGCGCTCGGCGCCGGGAAGCGGCGCGCCCGTGCAGGCCATCTCGTCGCCCGACGAGGCGGCGGCGGCCTTTCCCGAGGCCCTGCCGGTCCTGGACATTCCCCTGCGGGCGCCGGTGGTGGCCGGCAAGCCCGACCCGGGCGCCGCGGACGCCGTGATCCGCTGGATCGAGACCGCCGTCGGCCTGGCCCTCTCGGGCGCCGCGGGCGGCGTTGTCACCGCGCCCATCGCCAAGGCCCCGCTCTATGCGGCGGGCTTCCGGTTTCCCGGCCACACCGAGTTCCTGGGCGAGCTGACGGCCGCCACCCGGCACGACGGGGCGCGCGGGCCGGTGATGATGCTGACCGCCGGGGACCTGAGGACCACGCTGGTGACGGTCCACGAGCCGCTGGCGAAGGTTCCGGCCACCCTCACCATCGAAGGGATCGTCAACACGGGCCTGGTCACGGCCCAGGCGATGCGGCGGGACTTCGGGATCGCCGCGCCGCGGATCGCGGTGGCCGGCCTCAACCCCCACGCCGGCGAGAGCGGGACCATCGGCCAGGAGGAGACCCGCATCGTGACGCCCGCCGTCCGGGCGCTCCGCGACCTGGGCGTGGACGCCAGGGGGCCCTACCCCGCCGACAGCCTGTTTCCCGCCGAGGTGCGGGCCGGCTACGACGCGGCGGTCTGCCTCTATCACGACCAGGCGCTGATCCCGGTGAAGATGCTGGACTTCTGGGGGGGTGTGAACGTGACGCTGGGCCTGCCGATCGTGCGGACCTCGCCCGACCACGGCACCGCCTTCGACATCGCGGGCCGCGGGATCGCCCGGCCCGACAGCCTGATCGCCGCCGTCCGCCTGGCCGCCGGGATCGCCGGGCGCCGGCAGTGAGCCTGGACGACCTGCCGACCCTGCGCGCGGCGCTGGAGGCGCACGGGCTCTGGGCCAAGAAGGCGTTCGGCCAGCATTTCCTCCTCGACCTCAACGTCACGCGCAAGATCGCCCGGCTGGCCCGGGTGGGCGACGGCGACCATGTGATCGAGGTCGGCCCGGGCCCCGGCGGCCTCACCCGCGCCCTGCTGGAGACCGGCGCGCGGGTGACGGCCATCGAGAAGGACGAGCGGTTCCGGCCCCTCCTCGGCGAGGTGGCGCAGGCGTGCGAGCGGCTGACCCTGGTCTTCGATGACGCCCTGGCCGCCGACGAGGCCGTGATCGCGGCCGGCGCGCCCGCGCACGTCGTCTCGAACCTGCCCTACAATGTGGGCACGCCGCTGCTGATCAAGTGGCTGACCGGCGCGTGGACTCCGGCGTCCATGACCCTGATGTTCCAGCGCGAGGTGGCCGACCGGATCACCGAAGGCCCCGGCGGGCGCGCCTATGGCCGCCTGGGCGTGCTCGCCCAGGCCACCTGCCGCGCCGAGCGCGTGCTGGAGGCCCCGGCCCGCGCCTTCACCCCGCCGCCCAAGGTGGATTCGGCGGTCGTGCGGCTGGAGCCCCGGCCCGACCGGCCCTCGCCCGAACGCCTGGAGGCGCTGCAGCGCGTCACCGCCGCCGCCTTCGGCCAGCGCCGCAAGATGCTGCGCGCCAGCCTGAAACCCCTGGCTGGCGGCGGCCTGGGCGGGGAGGACCTGGTCCGCGCGGCCGGGCTCGACCCGCAGGCCCGCGCCGAGGTGATCCCGGTGGACGGCTTCCTGGCCCTGGCCGACGCCTGGCTGGCGCGGAGCTGACGGCGCATGCCCCATCGCGCCGAACTGACGCCGGAGATCGCCTCGCGCTTCGCCGGCATCGCGCTGAGCCATGTGGCGCGCGAATACCCCAACAAGATGGACCATGTGCTGGACGGACCCGCCGACGTGCGCGGTCCCCGCGACCTGCACCCGATCTTCTACGGCAGCTTCGACTGGCACTCCTGCGTCCACGGGTACTGGGCGCTGGCGACGGTGCTGCGTCGGCATCCGGACATTCCGGAGGCGGCCGCGATCCGTGCGCTGTTCGACGCGGCCTTCACGGCCCGGAACGTGGCCATCGAGGCCGCCTATCTGGAGCGGCCCTCGGCGCGGGGCTTCGAGCGCCCCTACGGCTGGGCGTGGCTGCTGAAGCTCCAGGCCGAACTCCTGGCCCACGACGCGCCGTGGGCGGCCGCCCACCAGCCGCTGGCCGAGGCCTTCGCACAGAGGTTCCGCGCCTTCCTGCCGCTGGCCGCGTGGCCCATCCGCACGGGCGTCCACAGTTCGACGGCCTTCGCCCTGACGCTGGCGGCCGACTATGCAGCAGCGGCCGACGACGCAGAACTCCTGAGCCTGTTCGAGGGCCGCGCCCGCGACTGGTACGGCGGCGACCGGGGAGCCCAGGCCTGGGAGCCGTCGCTGGACGACTTCCTGTCGCCCACGCTGATGGAAGCCGCCTGCATGGCCCGGCTCCTGCCCGCGGGGTTCGCGGCCTGGTTCGACGCCTTCCTGCCCGACGCGGCGGCGGCGCGTCCCGCCAGCCTCTTCGCGCCTGTCACGCCCACCGACCGCACCGACGGCAAGATCGCCCATCTGGACGGCCTGAACCTGTCCCGCGCCTGGTGCTGGCGCGCCATCGCCGCGGCCCTGCCGGCCGATCATCCTGCGCAGGGCGTCGTCGCCGGGACCGCCGACGCGCACATCGCCGCGGCCCTGCCCCACGTGGCGGGCGACTACGTGGGCGAGCACTGGCTGGCCTCGTTCGCCCTGCTGGCGCTGCTGGCCTAGAGCCGGGCTCCACGTCGCCGGAGAGCGCTCTAGCCTACGGGTTCGGGCGCGCGCTCCAGCACGAAGTCGTCGGGGTTGGGCGCCAGGGTGGCCTTCCAGTAGTCGATCAGGCCGAAGGGCCAGTTCTGGCTGACGCGGCCGAAGCTGTTCTTGTACCAGGAGGAGACGTTGGGCGAACCCCAGGCCCAGCCGGCGTTGGCCTCGTCCACCCGGCGGTTGAAGTCGTCGTAGACCGCCTGCTTCGGCTCCAGCGCGGCCGCCCCGCTCTCGGCCAGCAGCTTCAGGCAGCCGACGATGTAGCGGACCGAGCACTCGGAGAAGAAGATGATCGAGCCGTTGACCACGATGTTGGTGTTGGGCCCGTAGATCGTGAACAGGTTCGGGAAGCCGGGGTGCGTCATGCCCAGGTAGGCGCGCGCGTCGCCGCCCCAGCTCTCGTGCAGGTCGCGCCCGCCGCGCCCCTTGATCTTGAGGAACGACAGGAAGTTCGAGGCCTGGAAGCCCGTGCCGTAGATCAGCACGTCGAACTCGTGCTCGGTCCCGTCGGCCGTGACGACGCCCTTGGGCGTGATGCGGACGGTCCTGTCGGTGACGAGCTGCACGTTCGGCCGCTTGAGCGCCGCCAGCCAGACGCCATTGTCCAGCACCGAGCGCTTGCCGCCGATGGGGTATTGCGGGATCACCTTTTCGGCGAGGTCGGGCCGGTCGGCGATCTGCGCCTGAAGCGACTGGGTGGCCATCTCGCGCAGCATGGCGTTCTCGGGGCCCACCGCGTCGGGGCCGCCGTTCCAGTTCGGGTCGGACTTCACCATCGGCAGGAAGCCCTCGGTGGTCATCCAGAACAGCCAGAAGCGGTACCATTTGTCGAAATAGGGTACGTGCTCGAGCGTCCACTTCATGCCCTCGGGCACGTCCTCGTGGTAGTGTGGCACCGGCAGGCCCCAGGGCGGCGAGCGCTGAAAGACCGTCAGGCTGGCCACGTCGGACGCGATCTCGGGCACGAACTGGTAGGCCGAGGCCCCCGTCCCGATCACGCCCACCCGCTTGCCCTTCAGGTCCACGTCGTGGCGCCATTCGGCCGAGTGGAAGGCCGGTCCTTCGAAGCTGCCCAGGCCCTCGATCTCGGGATAGCGGGGCCGGTTGAGCTGGCCGACCGCAGTGACCACCGCCGTCGCCTCGACCACCTCGGTCTTCCCGTCCTTGCCCTTCAGCGTGGCGCGCCAGACGTTGCGGCCCTCGTCCCAGGCCAGGGTCTCGACCAGGGTCTCGAAGCGGATGTGTTTCTTGAGGTCGTACTTGGCGGCGATCCCGCGGAAATACTCCAGCAGCACCGGCTGGGGCGAGAAGTGCTGGGGCCAGAAGTGGTTGGGCTCGAACGAGTAGCTGTACATGTGGTTCGAGTTGTCGACCCGGCAGCCCGGATAGGTGTTCTCGAACCAGGTGCCGCCCACGTCGGCGTTCTTGTCCACGATCTCGAACGGGACGCCCGCCTGGGTGAGACGGATGCCGGTGAGCAGGCCCGACATGCCGGCGCCCACCACCAGCAC
Source organism: Phenylobacterium sp. (assembly GCF_037189685.1). GTDB lineage: Bacteria > Pseudomonadota > Alphaproteobacteria > Caulobacterales > Caulobacteraceae > Phenylobacterium. Next base: position 43,344 of record NZ_JBBCIT010000029.1, read on the forward strand.
CTTGAGCTTGCGCGCCGCCGCCTTGAGCGCCGGCTGCTCGAACTGAGGGTCCTTGCTGGACCGGCCGTTCAGGGTCAGTTCGTCGAGCAGGAAGTCCACGTACTGTTCGGGGATGGGCGCGCCGGCCACGAAGTCCATCTGCCGGCGCAGGGTGGCGACGTCCGGGCCGGGCATGGCCAGGGGCTTGCCGTCCAGGTGGGCGCGGATCGCCTCGGCCGCCAGCTTGCGGATCCTGGCCTGCTCGTCCTCGGGAATGCCCGTGTCGCCGCGTGAGAGCGGGTTGTAGACCGGCGTCCATTCGCTGCGCAGCCAGCCGGCGTCGCCCGTCATGTGGACCAGCGCGGTGAGCAGGGCCGGAAGGTGCGCGTCCTTCAGGATCTCCTCGATATCGAGCGAAGCGTCGGCCATGTCGATCCTGCCCTGATCTGTCGTTGTTCTGGTTATCGTTGTTCCGTCTCGCCAGAATGCCCCCGCGCGGCGGCGGGCGGAAGACTCACGTCGCGTCAGCCGTCGGCCTCCTGGGCCGCCCGGATGCGGTCGCGCAGGGCTTGGGACAGCATCATCCCCGAGGCCGCCAGGTTTTCGCGCAGATGCGCCGGCCGGGTGGCGCCGAAGACCGCCGCGCTGACGCCGGGATCGTCCAGCACATAGGCCAGGGCCACCTGGCTGCCGGTCATGTCCGGCAGATCATGCAGGAAGCGGAAGGCGCGACCGCGCGCCAGTTCGCCGCGATGGCGGGCCAGGCCGCGGGCGGCGTACCAGAGGTCCTGCGGCCCCTTCAGGCGCGCCAGCAGCGGCCGGGTATGGCCCATCGCCAGCGGCATCCCCGCCAGGACCCCCTTCCCGGCCGCCGCCGCCCTGGCGACCAGCGGCCGACGCTCGGGCCGCAGGACGTTGTAGTCTACCATCACCACGTCGATCTGCGGCAGGCCCACGGCATGTTCGATCACGGCCGGATCGAAGCTGTTCAGGCCCACCGCGCGGGCCACGCCGCGGGCCTTCAGGTCCTCCAGCGTGCGCAGCATCGCCGCGTCCAGTTCCTCGACCGACGGGCCGTGCAGTTGCAGCAGGCCCAGGGTCTCCAGGCCCAGGCGCTCCAGGCTGCGCTCGGCGCTGGCGACGACGGCGGCGGGCCGCATGTCGCGCCCGATGCGGCCGCCCCCCGCGTGGAAGGTGCCGGCCTTGGTGGCGATCACGAGGCTGGAGACGTCGCGACCCTTCAGCGCCCGGCCCAGCCGGGGCTCGGCCTCGCCGGCCGAATAGCTGGCGCCGGTGTCGAACAGGGTCACGCCGCGGTCGATGGCCTCATGGACCAGCCCCAGGGCCTCGCGCTCGGGAAACCGCGGCTTGCCCCACCAGCTCGCACAGCCGAAGCCCAGCTCGGAGACTTCGAGACCGGTCTTCCCCAGCGCGCGGCGACGCATCGACAGAACCTCCCGCCACACCCTGGAACTCCGGGGCGTCATTCACTAGTAAGGACCGCCCGGGCGGCTAGCTCAGCTGGTTAGAGCACCTCGTTTACACCGAGGGGGTCGGGGGTTCGAATCCCTCGCCGCCCACCATCTCCCGATCAGTTCGCCCGCGCACCGACCGCCTCGGGGCTGAGCCAGGCGGCGAAGACGCGGCCGACCAGCAGCAGCAGGACCGCCGCCCCGGCGGCGATGCCCGTGTGGATCAGCCAGAACTGGCTGGCCGGCATGCGTTCGAGCCAGGTCCCCAGGATCCCCACGAGCTGATTCCCGGCCACGAGATGCAGGTAGTAGACGCCGATGATCGTGCCCCCGATCGCGGCCGGCGCGGCGCGGGCGTAGAGGGCCAGCGACACCGGCATCATGTTGGCGAAGGCGATGCTGTTCAGCACGTGGAAGGCGATGCACCACCACAGGCTGACCTGGGTTCCCGCCGCCTCGGCGCCGAGCGCGCCCACCGCCAGGCAGGCGGCGCCCGAGACGGCGACGAAGGCGCCGATGGTCAGCTTGCCCATCTCGTCCGGCTCGGGGAAACGCTTCGCCCACAGCCGCCAGAACACCACCATCGCGAAGAGGAACGTCACCGACACCGAGCTGTCCAGGGTGATGAGCCAGGTGGTGGGCAGCCGCTCGCCGCCCAGGCTCAGGTCCACGCCGCGATCGGCCCAGACGAGATAGGCGTTGAAGATCTGCTGGTTGATCAGCACCGCCGAGGTCAGAACCGGCAGCAACAGCACCAGGACCGCGACCGTCCGCCATTCCGACGGCCCCAGCCGGGGACGCGGCGCGCCCGCCGTGCGCTTCAGCGGAGGATCGGGCGGCAGGTGACGGCGTGCGGCCAGGTAGATCGCCAGCGAGATCAGCATGCCGACGCCCGCGACGCCGAAGCCCCAGTGCCAGCCCACCTTCTCGCCCAGGGTGCCGGCCACCAGCGGCGCGGCGATCACGCCGGCATTGATGCCCAGGTAGAAGATCTGGAAGGCGTCGGCGCGGCGGAGGTCCTTCTCGCCGTAGAGCGCCCCCACCTGCCCCGCGATGTTGCCCTTGAAGCAGCCGGTCCCCAGCACGAGGCAGAGCAGCGCCAGGAGGAAGGTGGCGTCGAAGGCCATCAGGAAGTGACCCGCCGCCATCAGCAGCGCGCCCAGGGTAATGGTCCGCGTCCGCCCCAGCACCCGGTCGGCCAGCAGGCCGCCCAGGATCGGCGTCAGATAGACCAGGCTGGTGTAGAGGCCGAAGATCGCCGAGGCGACCGCCTGGGGCGACGGCCCCGGCCGGTAGACGGCCTGGATGAAGCCGTGGAAGGCCTCGTAGCCGACGATCTGCTCGACATGCGGCGCGAAGAGCAGGGTCTTCGACATGTAGAGGACCAGCAGCGACTGCATCCCGTAGTAGGAGAAGCGCTCCCAGGCCTCGGTGAAGGCGAGGTAGCCCAGCCCCTTCGGGTGGCCGAGAAAGGCCGTATCGTTCCGGTCGGCGGTCGCTGCGGTCATGGGATTCCCTGTGCGCGCCGGACCTTAGGAGGAAAAGCCCGACTTGAGGAAGGCCGCCACGAGGACGCCTGCGCCGATGAGCGCAAACACCACGGCGGCCGCGATCCGGACGTACTTCAGCGGCACGACCTTGGTGGCCGCCTCACCCACCAGAACGGCCGGGATGTTGGCCAGCATCATCCCGAACGTGGTGCCCAGGGTGACCAGGAAGATCTCGTTGAACCGGGCCGCCAGCAGCGTGGTGGCGATCTGGGTCTTGTCGCCGATCTCGACCAGGAAGAAGGCGACCAGCGTGGTCAGGAAGACGCCGCCGGCCGACCGGTTGGCCGCCGCCTCGTCGTCCTTGTCGGGGATCAGCGCCCAGGCGGCCATGAGGATGAAGCCCACGCCGATGGCGATCTGGAAGGCGGGACCCGAGAGCCAGCGGGCGATGAAGTAGCCGAGCGAGGCGGCGGCCGCATGGTTCAGAAGGGTCGCGGCAAGGATGCCGAGAATGATGGGGACAGGCCGCCGGAACCGGGCGGCCAGCATCAGCGCCAGGAGCTGGGTCTTGTCGCCGATTTCGGCGACGGCCACGAGGCCGGTGGAGACGAGGAAGGCTTCCAAGGATGCACACTCATGGGGACGCGGCGTTCCGACACGACGACACGAGACCTCCGCCGCGCCCGTGGGCTAGTGAGGCCGTATCGCCGGTCTCGCCAATCCAGGCCCTGAAGGCCCGCCGCTCGCGCCATGCTTCGGCCCCGAAGGACGTCGGCAAGTCTGTTGACGCGGGCTCCGCTGTCTCGCGGACGGCTACTCCCCGAAGAAGGGCCGTGCCTAGCGCGTCCGCGGCGCCTTGCCAAACGAAAAGAGCGGCCGCTTTCGGCGGCCGCCCTCTCTCCTCGTGTCCGTCGCGTCAGCTGTTCAGGGTGGTCTTGAGCGCATCGCCCACGCGAAAGCGGCAGGTCTGCGTCGCGGGGCGCGTCACCTTCTCGCCGGTACGCGGATTCCGCGCCATGCCGGCGGCCCGCTGGACGGGCACGAAGCTTCCGAAACCCACGAGGCGAACCTCGTCGCCGGCCTTCAAGGTGGTCGAGACGGAAGCGATGAACGCGTCGAGCGCGTCCTTGGCCTGCGCCTTGTTGAGACCCGCCTTGTCAGCGATCGCCGAGACCAGTTCGGCCTTGGTCATCTGCGTTTTCTCCCAGCCCAATTCTCGTTGTCTGACGCGGTGAGTCTTGGGCCACCGCCCACCTGCGCCTTGCGCGAATTGAGGCATGACAACGCCGGGCCGTCAAACGGCGGCGGCGCGGGAGTTCCTCCCGCGCCGCCCTTCACTCAGGAATGTGATCGTCCGGGGCGAACGCCGCCGGGATACCCGCTCTTCGAACTAGTGCAATCCCATCGCGTCGGCGGGGTCGTCGCCGTCGGCGGCCACGGCCACCGGCTCGACTTCCTTCCACTCGATCGCGACCGGCGCGCGGGTCAGGGCCCGAGCCAGCACCTCGTCCATCGTGTTGACCGGGATGATCTCCAGCTCGGACTTCACGTTGTCCGGGATGTCGGCCAGGTCCTTCTCGTTCTCCTCCGGGATCAGCACCGTCTTCACGCCTGAACGCAGCGCCGCGAGCAGCTTCTCCTTCAGGCCGCCGATGGCGGTCACCCGGCCCCGCAGCGTGACCTCGCCGGTCATGGCGATGTCGGCCCGGATCGGGATGCCCGTCAGCACCGAGACGATGGCCGTGGCCATGGCCGCCCCCGCGGACGGGCCGTCCTTGGGCGTGGCGCCGTCGGGCACGTGGATGTGGACGTCGGTCCGCTCGAAGATCGGCGGCTCGATGCCGAACTTCGTCGCCCGGGCGCGCACATAGCTGTTCGCGGCCGAGATCGACTCCTTCATCACGTCCTTCAGGTTGCCGGTCACGGTCATGCGACCCTTGCCCGGCATCTTGACCGCCTCGATGGTCAGGATGTCGCCGCCGAAGTCCGTGTAGGCCAGCCCGGTGATGATGCCGACGGCATCCTCCTTGTCGGTCTCGCCGTAGCGGTACTTCTTGACGCCCGCGTACTTTTCCAGCCGCTCGTCGTCGACGGTGATCGAGATCAGCTTCTCGCGCATCAGGTCGCGGACCGTCTTGCGCGCCAGGTTGCCCAGCTCGCGCTCCAGGTTCCGCACGCCGGCCTCACGCGTGTAGTAGCGGATCAGGCCGCGGATGCTGTCCTCCGGCACCACGAACTCCTCGGGCTTCAGCCCGTGGTCCTTGGTGAGCTTGGGCAGGATGTGCCGCTTGGCGATCTCGACCTTCTCGTCCTCGGTGTAGCCGGGGATGCGGATGATCTCCATGCGGTCCAGCAGGGGCTGGGGCATGTTGAGCGAGTTGGCCGTGGTGACGAACATCACCGGCGACAGATCGTAGTCCACCTCGAGGTAGTGGTCCCCGAAGGTCGAGTTCTGCGCCGGGTCCAGCACCTCGAGCAGCGCCGACGACGGATCGCCGCGCCAGTCGGCGCCCATCTTGTCGATCTCGTCCAGCAGGAAGAAGGCGTTGGTGGTTTTGGCCTTCTTCATCGACTGGATGACCTTGCCGGGCATCGAGCCGATGTAGGTCCGGCGGTGGCCGCGGATCTCGGCCTCGTCGCGCACCCCGCCCAGGGAGACCCGGACGAACTCGCGGCTGGTGGCCCTGGCGATCGACTTGCCCAGCGAGGTCTTGCCTACGCCGGGCGGGCCGACCAGGCACAGGATCGGGCCCTTGAGCGTGCCCACGCGGCTCTGCACCGCCAGGTACTCCAGGATCCGCTCCTTGACCTTCTCCAGGCCGTAGTGGTCGGCGTTGAGGATGTCCTCGGCCTTCTGCAGGTCGATGGGCTTCTGCTTGGACTTGCCCCACGGGATCGAGAGCAGCCAGTCGAGGTAGTTCCGCACGACCGTGCTCTCGGCCGACATCGGGCTCATGTTGCGCAGCTTCTTCAGCTCGGCCTCGGCCTTCGTGCGGGCCTCCTTGGAGAGCCGGGTCTTCTTGATCCGCTTCTCCAGCTCGATCAGCTCGTCGCGATGGTCGTCCTGCTCGCCCAGCTCGCGCTGGATCGCCTTCATCTGCTCGTTGAGGTAGTACTCGCGCTGGGTCTTCTCCATCTGCCGCTTCACGCGGTTGCGGATCTTCTTCTCGGTCTGCATGACCGAGATCTCGCCCTCCATCAGGGCGTAGACCTTCTCCAGGCGCTTCACGACGTTGAAGACTTCCAGAAGCTGCTGCTTCTCGGCGATCTTGACGCTGAGATGGCCCGCGATGCGGTCCGCCAGCTCGGACGGGTTGTCGATCTGCGGGATCGCGGCCAGGGCCTCGGGCGGGACCTTCTTGTTCAGCTTCACATAGTTTTCGAACTGCTCGATCACCGCGCGCGACAGGGCCTCGGCCTCGGGCGAACCGACGCCGTCCTCCTGGACCATGGTGATCTCGGCCTCGTAGAAATCCTCGCGGCCGGTGAAGCCGGCGATGCCCGCGCGCGCCTTGCCCTCGACCAGCACCTTCACGGTGCCGTCGGGCAGCTTCAGGAGCTGGAGGATGGTGGCCACGACGCCCACGTCATAGATGGCGTTCGGGGACGGATCGTCGTCGTCCTTGTCCTTCTGGGTGGCCAGCAGGATCTGCTTGCCCTCGGCCCGCATCGCCTCTTCCAGAGCGCGAACGGACTTCTCCCGGCCCACGAACAGCGGCACCGGCTGGTGAGGAAAGACCACGATGTCCCGCAAGGGCAGGATCGGCAGGATCTTGTTCTCTGACATGATGCTCTAAACTCCTGGCGGGCCCCTCGAGTGGCGACGCCGCCCATCGGATCGCAGTCACCCAGACGATGCGCCTGAGTCGGACGACCCGTCCGCCGGACCTCGGCGGTTTGCTCGACGCTTTATGTGGACGGTTTCCCCGGGCTTTCAAGCTCGACAGGACCCCGGCGCGACATTGGGTCTCTCATATGGCCCCTCCTCGCCGCTCGGGCGCGGCGGAGAGGCGGCCGCCGCCTTTCCCTCGATGAGCCCCGCCGCTGGCCGGCCGGCGCGCCCCGCCTGGACGACGTCAGGGTTATCGTTCGCCCCGAACGCTGGCACTACCCCCGTTCACGAAGGCGCCGGCGAGGCGCCGGCCCGATCCCCCACCGCAGGTGAAACACATGATCGACGATGTTGGGGCCCGACTCGGCGAATTCGAGGATCGCCGGAAGATCGCCGATCTGATCCTGGACTACTGCCGCGGCGTCGATCGCTGCGACGACGCGCTCCTGCGCTCCACCTACTGGCCCGACGCCGTCGACGACCACGGCGCCGGGGACCGGCCGGCGATGGCCTTCTGCGATCGTGTTCTGCCGACGCTGCGCGAACACTGCCTGGCCACCATGCATCTCGTGGCGAATTCGCGTGTCACCCTCCATGGCGACCGGGCGTTCGCGGAGACCTATGTCGTCGGTCGCCACTATCTCGGGTCGGCGCGGAGCCTTGAGGTGTTCGTCGGATCGGCGGCCGCCGAGGCGATCCTCGGCGCGTTCCCGGCGCCGACACGGGACGCTCCCTTCGAGTATCACGCGGGCGGGCGGTATCTCGACCGGATCGAGAGGCGCGACGGCGAATGGCGGTTTTCGCACCGCCGACTGGTGTTCGACTGGACCGAAGCCCACCCGGCCTCCCCGGCGCTGCTCGTCGACATCGGCAGGACCCCTGGCCGCCGCGATCCATCGGACGCGTCGTATGCGCTGTTCGCCTCGTCCGGTCCGGGCGGAGCGCGTTAGACGGGAGCCCTCGCCGCCCGCTCCGGCCGATCGGCCACGAGCATGGCTTGGCGCCTCAGGTCGGCCTCAGGCCGCCCCGCCCTTGTCCCGACGCTCGGCGTAGATGATCAGCGGCTGCGCCCGGCCTTCGATGACCTCGGCGTTGACCACGACCTCCTCGACGCCGTCGTAGGTGGGCAGTTCGTACATCGTGTCGAGCAGCACGCCTTCCAGGATCGAACGGAGGCCGCGCGCGCCGGTCTTGCGCTGGATGGCCTTGCGGGCCACCGCCATCAGCGCGTCGTCGGTGAAGGTGAGGCCCACGTTCTCCATCTCGAAGAGGCGGGCGTACTGCTTCACGAACGCGTTCTTGGGCTCGGTGAGGATCTTCACGAGCGCCTTGTCGTCGAGGTCGTCCAGCGTCGCGATCACCGGCAGGCGGCCGATGAACTCGGGGATCAGGCCGAAGCGCAGCAGGTCGTCGGGCTCGACCTGGCGGAAGATCTCGCCCGTGCGGCGCTCGTCGGGATCGGAGACCTTGGCGCCGAAGCCCACGCTGGTGCCCTGGCCGCGCGCCGAGATGATCTTCTCGAGGCCCGCGAACGCGCCGCCGCAGATGAACAGGATGTTGGTGGTGTCGACCTGCAGGAACTCCTGCTGCGGATGCTTGCGCCCGCCCTGCGGCGGCACCGAGGCGACGGTGCCCTCCATGATCTTCAGCAGCGCCTGCTGGACGCCCTCGCCCGACACGTCGCGGGTGATCGAGGGGTTGTCCGACTTGCGGCTGATCTTGTCGACCTCGTCGATGTAGACGATGCCACGCTGGGCCCGCTCGACGTTGTAGTCGGCGGCCTGGAGCAGCTTCAGGATGATGTTCTCGACGTCCTCGCCGACGTAGCCGGCTTCGGTCAGCGTCGTGGCGTCGGCCACGGTGAACGGCACGTCGATGATTCGGGCCAGCGTCTGGGCCAGCAGGGTCTTGCCCGTGCCGGTGGGGCCGATCAGCAGGATGTTGGCCTTGCCCAGCTCGACGTCGTTGTTCTTCGTCGCGTGGTTCAGGCGCTTGTAGTGGTTGTGGACCGCGACCGAGAGGACCTTCTTGGCGTGGTCCTGGCCGATCACGTAATCGTCGAGGACTTCCCGGATCTCCTTCGGAGTCGGGACGCCGTCCTTGGACTTCACGAACGAGATCTTGTGCTCTTCGCGGATGATGTCCATGCACAGTTCGACGCATTCATCACAGATGAACACGGTCGGGCCCGCGATGAGCTTGCGGACTTCGTGCTGGCTCTTGCCGCAGAAAGAGCAATACAGGGTGCTCTTCGAATCTCCGCTGGCGGCCTTGGTCATGGTCTCATCTCACTCTGTCGACGAAATCGTCCGGTCGTCTGGCCGGTTTCGCCCCGGGGCCTGTGCGCCCTGACGTTGCAGGATACGCGCCGCGGGTTGTCCAAGTCTTGACATTCCCCGATCCGCGCCGGGATCACAAGCCTTCGCTCGCGGGAGCGACAATGTGCGGCGCGGCGCGCGGACCTTGTGCGCCGCCGCTTACCAAATGGGAAACGGCCCGAAATGGCGCAAGATGGTGAGGCGACGGCCGGTTCCGGGGCAGGCTCGGGGGCCTCGCCCGGGGTCGGCTCTGGGGCGGGTCCGGGCCCGCCGATCGTCGCCTTCGACTTCGACGGCACGCTGACGATCCGCGACAGCTACACGGCCTTCCTGAAGTGGCGCACGCCGGCGGCGGTGTGGTGGATGGGCGGGCTGCGGCTGATCCCGGCGGGGCTGGCCTATCTGTTCCACCACGACCGCGGCCGCATCAAGGCCGCGGCCACCCGGGTCTATCTCGGCGGCGTGGCGCGCGAACGGCTGGAGGCGGACGCCCGCCGCTTCGCCGAACTCCACTCCCGCAGCCTCCTGCGCCCCGACGCGGTCGGCGCCTGGAAGCGCTGGCGCAAGGAGCGGGTGCGGCTGGTGATCGTGACCGCCTCGCCCGACGTGGTGGTGGCGCCGTTCGCCCGGGGCCTGGGCGCCGACGACCTCCTGGGCACCCCCCTCGCCTACGACGAGCGCGGGCGGGTGACCGGCGCCTTCGCCGGACCCAACTGCCGCGGCGCGGAGAAAGTGGTCCGCCTGCGGATGGCCTACGGGGAGACGCGCATCCGCGCCGCCTATGGCGACACGTCCGGCGACACCGAGATGCTGGCCGCCGCCGAGGAGCCCTATTTCCGGGTGTTCAAGGGCCGGCCGTAGGCTCCCGACCGCCGCGAAGCGGCGCCTTCAGGAAAACCGCGGAAAACGCGGAAGGCGAAGCTGCGATTCCGCGTCCTTCCGCGTTTTCCGCGGTTGCATGACGGAGCGCCCGCTCGTGCGGAGGCTCGAAGCGTCAGTCCTCGCCGTCGCGCTTTTCCCAGACGTGGTCCACCAGGCCCCAGTCCTTGGCCTCGTGGGCGGTCATGAAGTGGTCGCGGTCCAGGGTCTCCTCGACCACCTCGACCGGCTGGCCGGTGTGCTTGGCGTAGATCTCGTTCAGCCGGCGCTTGGTCTTCAGGATGTCTTCGGCGTGGCGCTGGATGTCGGTGGCCTTGCCCGAGTACCCGCCCGACGGCTGGTGCACCATGATCCGGCTGTTGGGCAGGGCGATCCGCTGGCCCTTCTCGCCGGCCATCAGCAGGAACGATCCCATCGAGGCCGCCATGCCGAGGCAGAGGGTGATCACCGGGCTCTTGATGTACTGCATGGTGTCGTAGATCGCGAGGCCAGACGTCACCACCCCGCCGGGGGAGTTGATGTACATCTGGATCTCCTTCTTGGGGTTCTCGGCCTCCAGGTGCAGGAGTTGCGCGCAGATCAGGCTGGCCATGCCGTCCTCGACCGGACCGGCCAGGAAGATGATCCGGTCCTTCAGGAGACGGGAGAAGATGTCGTAGGCGCGCTCGCCCCGGCTCGTCTGCTCGACGACCATCGGCACGAGGCCAAGGGCGGTGGTCACGGGATCGCGCATCGGAAGTCCTTCTTGAGATCTCGGGGCGGGCCTATGTGCGCCCGCTCGCCTTCGATATCGCGTGCCCCGCCGGGATGCGCAAGGCGGCTCGGCGCCGCGGATCAGGCCGCCATGCCCGCGATCCAGTCGCGCAGCACCGCCAGAACCTGCTCGGGCGGCGAGTAGCCACGGGTGACCACGCCGAAGACGCCCTGCTCGTTCGGCCCGCCCACCAGGGTCGGAAAGCCCTTCACGCCGGCGCGGTGCGAGATCGCGTAGTCGCGCCAGGTCTCCTGCCGGGTCGCCTCCGCCCCCCAGTCGGCCAGGAAGGCGTCGCGGTCCAGGCCGAAGTCGGCGGCGAGGTCGGCCAGCGTCTCGCCCGCGGTGACGTCGCGCCCTTCGGCGTAGAAGGCCCGCTGGACGGCGCCCAGGTAGCGGGCGGCGACCTCGTCGCCCTGGCGGCGCGCCACCACCACGGCGCGGGCGGCGGGATCGGTGTCATAGACGAAGCCGGGGCGTTCCAGAGCCGCGGGGGTGAACGGCAGGCCGGTGGCCTCTTGGACATGGACCCAGTGGCCGACGACGCCCTGCCGGGCCTCGTCCGTCATCGGGGTTTCCGTTCCCGGGCGCAGGCCGCCCATGACGATCCGGATGGGCAGCGCGCGGCCATAGGCCTGCCGGATCTGATCGACCACCGGCGAGAACCCGTAGCACCACGAGCACATCGGGTCCGAGAAGTAGATGAGGTGCGGTTCCGTCATGGCGGCCTCCCGGCGAGCGGCCAGCATCGCAGGCCCGGGCGGATCGGTCACGCCCGGACTTGTCCGACGGACACCGTGAACGCCGGCGTCAGCCGGTGCGGCGCATCTGGGCCTTGAGTTCGCGCTTGGCGCGGGCGGCTTCCTTCTCGGCCGCCTTTCGGGCCTTGCGCTCTTCGCGCTTGAGCTGGAGCATCAGCTCTTCGTCGTTCTCGATCGCCTTGCGACGCTCTTCCTCGGCCTGTTCCTTGGCGAGGCGGGCGGCTTCCTTCTCGGCGACGCGGCGGGCGCGCACTTCCTCGAGCTCCCGGGCCTTCTTCTGGGCGGTGGTCTCGAAGGCGCCTTCAGCGGCCTGGACGGCGGGCTTGGGCTTGAACTTGGCGAGGAGGGCTTTCCGGGCCTCGGCCTGTGCGGCGAGGCGGTCGGAGAAGCCAGGGAGGACCTTGGATTCTCTCATGTTCTCGTTTGCTGTTGAAAAAACTGTGGACCGCCCGGCAGGCGCCGGCGGCCCGGCTCAAGCCGCTCGGTTCAGCCGACGATATCGGCGTCGGTGAAGAACTGGGCGATCTCGATCTTGGCGTTCTCGAGGCTGTCCGAACCGTGGACCGAATTCTCGCCCACGCTCTCGGCGTACAGCTTGCGGATGGTGCCGTCGGCGGCCTGGGCCGGGTTGGTGGCGCCCATCACTTCGCGATAGCGGGCAACGGCGTTGTCGCCTTCCAGGACCTGCACAACCACGGGAGCCGAGGTCATGAACTCGACCAGTTCGCCGTAGAAGGGGCGCTCGGCGTGGACTTCGTAGAACGTCTTCGCCTGGGCCTCGGTCATCCGGATGCGGCGCTGGGCCACGATGCGCAGGCCGGCGTCCTCGATCACCGCATTGACCTTGCCGGTCAGGTTGCGCCGCGTGGCGTCCGGCTTGATGATCGAGAAGGTGCGTTCGGTCATGGGCTCCGCTGGGGCTCGTACGAATATGGGGAGTGGCGCGAGAGGCTCGGCCCATCACGCTTCGGCGGGGTCTATATCGTCAACGCGCGCGCCAACGCAACCCGCAGCGATGACGCACCGCACAACGTCTGCTAGACGCGCGCCGACGGTTTCACATGCTTCAGATCAAAGACCTTGTCCTCGACGCCTGGGGACGCCGCTTCTTCGACCAGGCCACGGTCACGCTGCCCAAGGACGCCAAGGTCGGCCTCGTGGGCCGCAACGGCGTGGGCAAATCCACCCTGTTCAAGGTCATCCTGGGCCAGCTCACGCCGGGCTCGGGCGAGGTCGGCGTGCCGCGGCAGGCGCGAATCGGCTCGGTGGACCAGGAGCATCCCGCCACGCCGGTCAGCCTGCTCGACACCGTGCTGGAGGCCGACGTCGAACGTCACACCCTGCTGGGGCGGCTGGAGACCGCGCCGCCCGAGGAGATGGGCGACATCTATGCCCGCCTGATCGAGATCGACGCCGACCGCGCGCCCTCCCGCGCCGCCGAGATCCTGGCCGGCCTGGGCTTCAGTCAGGCCGACCTCGCCCGGCCGATGGCCGAGTTCTCGGGCGGATGGCGGATGCGCGTGGCGCTGGCCGCCAGCCTGTTCGCCGAGCCCGACCTGCTGCTGCTCGACGAGCCCACCAACTACCTCGACCTGGAGGGCGCCCTCTGGCTGGAGGCGCGGCTGAAGAAGTACCCGCACAACGCCATCGTCATCAGCCACGACCGCGAACTGCTGAACAACTCGGTGGACCACATCCTCCACCTCAAGGACGGCAAGCTGAACCTGTACGCCGGCGGCTACGACAGCTTCGAGCTCCAGCTCACCGAGAAGCTTCGTTTCCAGGAAGCGACGCGGGTGAAGATCGAGGCCCAGCGGGCTCACCTCCAGTCGTTCGTGGACCGCTTCCGCGCGAAGGCGTCGAAGGCGACCCAGGCCCAGTCCCGCCTGAAGATGATCGCCCGGCTGCCTCCCGTGGCCGCGGTGATCGAGGACCGGGTCGTCCCCTTCGTCCTGCCCTCGCCCGACCGGCCCCTGGCCCCGCCGCTGCTGCGGCTGGAGGACGCCGCGGTGGGATATGGCGGCGCCCCGATCCTGAAGAAGCTGAACCTGCGGCTCGACATCGACGACCGCATCGGCCTGCTGGGCGTCAACGGCGCCGGCAAGTCGACGTTCGCCAAGCTGGTGGCCGGGGCGCTGACCACCGAGGCCGGAAAGCTCCACCGCAGCGCGCGCCTCAAGGTGGGCTGGTTCCACCAGCACCAGATCGAGGCGATGGACCCCGACGACACGCCGCTGGAGATCATCCGCCGGGTCATGCCCGAGGCCAGCGAGGCGTCCCGCCGCTCGCGCCTGGCCCAGTACGGCATCGGCTTCGAGAAGTGCGACACCACCGTCGCCAACCTGTCGGGCGGCGAGCGGGCCCGGCTGCTCCTCAACCTCGTGGCGATGGAGGCCCCTCACCTCCTGATCCTCGACGAACCGACCAACCACCTCGACATCGATTCGCGCCGCGCCCTGCTGGACGCGCTGAACGACTACGAGGGCGCGGTGATCCTGATCACCCACGACCGCTCGCTCATGGAACTGGTGGCCGACCGCCTCTGGCTCGCCGCGGACGGCGGCATCCAGCCCTTCGACGGCGACATGGAGGACTATGCGTCCTACGTGCTGGACCGCGCCCGGGCGGCGGCCCGGGCGCCGACGCAGGTGAAGGCCGAGCCGGCGCCCGCGGCCGCGCCGCCGCCACCGCCTCCCAAGGCCCGGGTCCCGACCGGAACCGCCCGTCGCCGCGCCGAGGCCGCCGAGGCGGCGCTCGGAAAGGCGACCGAGATGGTCGCGATCATCGACCGGGCCCTGAGCGACCCGGCCACCTTCACCAACGACGCCGCCAAGGCCACCGAGCTGGGCCGCCGACGCGAGGCGGCCCAGAAGGCCCTGGAAGCGGCCGAACTGGAGTGGGTCGAGGCGCAGGAGGCCTACGAAGCGCTCCTCAGGTGATGTGCTTGGGGCTGATCGGATCGGAACCGGGGAAGGTCTCCTCGATCGCCTCGTCCAGCAGCGCTTCCTGACGATCCTCGGCGGCGGCTTCGCGTTCGGCCATGTGATCCACCTTCTCGCCTTCGCGCAGATGCCTGGCGGGGCGGGACGCCGGCGTCTCGATATGGCGGTGCTCGCCGATCGCCTTGTCGGGGTCGCTGGCCATGTCGGCCGTCGCGCCGCTCGAACCGTGGGTGAACGCGCGCCTGGCCTGTTCTTCGGTCTGCTTACGGGGCATGTCCGGCTCCTCCTGTTTGTCGCCCCGAAAGAACGCCCGGAGCGGTTCCGGGTTGCCTTGGCCGTAGCGCCTCAGGAGCGCTTGGGCCCTTCCAGCAGGACGCGCCCCTCGGCCTGGACCTTGCCGCGGATCTTGTCCGCGAGGAGACCGAGGAGGCCGGGCAGCCGGATCTCCAGGCGCACCTCGTCGTCGGCCACCGTCACGGCGCCCGAAACCTCCTGCCCCACCGCCGTCGCCTGGAAACTGAGGACATCGCCGGCCCAGGCGCTGTCCAGTCGCCCGACCGCGCCGATCTGACGGGTCAGGCCGCCCAGCCCCTCCTCGATGCGCCGGCGCGCCTCGGCGCGGCCGAGCTGGTGCGGGATGTTGACCACGACGGGTTTGCTCATGCGCTCAGATCCCGGAAGGCGTCGCCGCGAGGATGCGGCGGGCTCAGAGGAACGTCCACCGGCCACGCTCACGGACCCGCAGGTTGTTCTGCACGTTCCGCACGCCGTCGATGTCGGCCACATCCTCGATCCGGCGTTTGTCGGCCTTGTGGCGGACCGTGCCGTCGAGGATCACCTCGCCGTCGATCACGTCGACCTCCACGTCCCGGAGGTCGAGCCGCCGCTCGGCGTCCAGCCGCTCGGTGACCACGGCCCACAGCACCCGGTCCGAGGGGCCGTCCCGGCGGCCGCGGCGACGCTCCCACTCCGTCTCGCGGGCGTCTCGCTCCCTGGCGTCTCGCTCCCTGGCGTCTCGCGGGGCGACGTAGCGCGACCCGGGCAGCCCGCCCGCGTACGGCGACCGCCCATCGTCATGGACACGGTAGCCCGAACGCGTGCGGGGATCGTACCCGTACCGTTCGGAATAGTCGGCCTGACCATAGTCGTCGCGATGCGAAGCCCGATCATATCGGGGATCGTCCCGGTCGCGCAGGCGGCGCAGCCGCTCGGCTTCCAGATCGCGTCGATATCCCAACACGTCTTCCCGCATGGCTGTCTCCTTCCTATGTTCGCCCGCCCCGCAATGGGGACGCGAAACGAAACCGGCGCCTTGCGCATCGGTTCCACCCCGGAACCAATGACGGACGCCACCGACAGGCGCGATTCTCCCGACCCGGCAGGACCTTGCTGACCCAAGACCCCCAAATCCGGCCGGGCGAAAGGCCCGACGATCTCGAGGAGGAGCTGGCCGCCGCCCTGCCCGAGACCCAGGGCTCGCGCTTCTTCCCCATGCTGCGCCGGCTGGCCTGGCACCTGCTGGCCTTCCTGCTGCTGGCGGCCGCCGCCTACATCCTGTGGCGGGAGTTCCACGAGATCCGGCTTTCGGACGTGACGGCCGCCATCCGCGCCTGGGGCTGGGACTCCACGATCCTGGCCATCCTGTTCTCGGCCTTCAGCTTCGCCCTCATGGGCCTGGTGGAATGGATGGGCATGCGGTGGGTGGGCTCGAAGGTCCCGCCCGGCCAGGCCTTCGCGGGCGGCTTCATCGCCTGCGCGCTGTCGCACAGCCTGGGCGCCAACCTGCTGGTCTCGGGCGCCGTGCGGGCGCGCTTCTACGCCAAGCACAACGTGCCGCTGCGCCAGGTGGCGGCGATCACGCTGTTCAACAGCTTCACCTTCACCGTCGGGCTGTCCTTCCTCGCGGGGTTCAGCCTGATCCTCGCGGGCCGCAACGACATCGCCACCGTCTCGCGGATCGCCACGCCCGTGGCCGACTCCCTGGGCGCGCTGCTCCTGCTGGGGGTGGCGTCCTATCTCGTGCTCTGCGGCGTGCTGCACCGGCCGATCCGCGCCTTCGGCCACACCGTGCGGTTGCCGTCGCTGAAGATGGCGTTCACCCAGCTCGGCATCGGCACGGTGGACAATGCGATGGCCGCGGCGATCATCTGGGTGCTGCTGCCCGACGGCGCGGTCAGCTACTTCACCTTCGTCGGCGCCTATGCGCCCTCGGTCGCCATCGGCCTGATCTCGCACGTGCCGGGCGGCGTGGGGGTCTTCGAGGGCACGCTCTCCACCCTGCTGCGGGGCATAAATCCCGCCGGCCTGGCCGCGGCTTTCCTGGGCTACCGCCTGTTCTTCTTCCTGATCCCGCTGCTGATCGCAGGCCTCGCGCTGGCCGCCGACACGGTGCAGGAGCGGACCCGGCGAAAGGCGGCCTGAGACGCGCCCAAACGACGCTCCCCGGGCCTGCATCCGCCGTTCGGCCCGGGCCGTATCTCCCAGGTCCGAGCATCTCCCAACACCAGCGGACAGTTACGCGGCGACGGTCCTGTTCCCCGACACCCGTCGCCGTCAGCCCCGGCCCCCGCCTCCCGTCGCGGGGCCGGGGCGACCCTTTCCGCCCTCTCCCGCAAGCGCTACTGCAAGGCATGAGCCGTCCCCTCGCCGTCTTCGCCTACGACTTCGACGGCACGCTCGCGCCGGGCAACATGCAGGAACACGCCTTCATCCCGGACGAACTGGGGATGGACCACGCCGAGTTCTGGCGCGAGACCACGCGCCTCGCCCGCGAGCAGCGGGGCGACGGCATCCTGGCCTACATGCACCTGATGCTGGCCAAGGCGCGCGAGAAGGGCCTCGAGCTCAGCCTGGAGAGCTGGCGCCGACGCGGCGCGGATCTGCGCCTCTTCCCCGGGGTCGAGCAGTGGTTCGCGCGCCAGAACGCACGGGCCGACGCCCTGGGCCTCGACCTGCGCCACTTCATCATCTCGTCCGGCAACCGGGAACTGATCGAGGGCTCGCCCATCGCCGGCTGGTTCGACCGGATCTACGCCTCGGGCTTCATGTTCGACGGCGACGGCGACGCCATCGGGATCGCGCTGGCCATCAACTACACGGGCAAGACCCAGTACCTCTTCCGCATCAACAAGTGGACGTTGGACGAGTGGGACACCGACGGGGTCAACGAGGTCCAGGCCCAGCAGCGCCGGCCGGTGCCCTTCGGCCGCATCGCCTTCTTCGGGGACGGCCTCACCGACATCCCGGTGATGCGGGTGATGACCGACCACGGCGGCCACCCGGTCGCCGTCTACGATCCCGAGCGCCCGATCACCGAGGCCGCGGCCGCCAAGCTGCTGCGCGACGGCCGCGCCCGCCTGGCGGCGCCGGGCGACTACCGGGAAGGGGCGGCCCTCGACGTCCTGGCCCTGGAGATCCTCGAAGACATGGCCCGGGGCGTCAGCGGCGAGCTGTTCCTGTAGAAACCGCCGTTCTCAGGGGTCCACGAAGCGGGGCGGATGAAGGGTCGCAGAAGCCTTTCCATGCCCTGGGGCGCGCAGCGCCGAAGGAATCGGCCGCGGACGACGCCGACGGGCGCGGACGTTCAGCAGACGCGATCCCTTCCGCGTTTTCCGCGGGTCCCATAGCGCCTGCGGCGCGCGCGGAGCCGACAGCCTCGACGCTCACCGCTCGTCGTAGAGCCGCCGAAGCACGGCCGGCGCGAGGCCCGGCAGGTCCTCCGAGATCAGGCCCGGGCCGTGCAGCTCGGCCGCCTCGGCGTGGATCCAGGCGGCCGCGCAGGCGGCCTCGAAGCTCTCCATGCCCTGGCTCACCAGCCCGCCGATGAAGCCGGCCAGCACATCGCCCGAACCGGCGGTGGCCAGCCAAGGCGAGCCGTTGACGTTCACCGCCGCGCGGCCGTCAGGCGCGGCCACCACCGTGTCTGCGCCCTTCAGCAGCACCACCGCCCCCGCCTTCTCCGCCGCCCGCCGGGCCGCCGTCAGCCGCTCGGGCGCGGCCTTCAGTACGCCGGGGAACAGGCGGTCGAACTCGCCCGGGTGCGGCGTCAGGACGTCGTCCCGGTCCAGCACCGAGAACAGCTCCTCGGGATCGTCCCGGAAGACGGTGATGGCGTCGGCGTCGATCACCAGCGCCGCCCCCGTCCGCGCCAGGGCCAGCACGTTCAGCAGGGTCGTCTCATTGACGCCCGCCGCCGGCCCGATGATCGCCGCGTCGGCCTCGTCGGCCGCCTGCTCCAGCTCCAGGTCGGTCTCGAACGGCCGCAGCATCACCGCCTCCAGGTGGGCGGCGTTGGGCGCCAGCGCCTCGGGGTTGGCGTACATCGTGACGAGGCCCGCCCCGATCCGCAGTCCGGCCCGCGCCGAGAGCCGCGCCGCGCCCGTGTTCCAGGCGTCGCCGCTCACCACGATCAGGCGCCCGCGCGAATGCTTGTGCGAGACCGCGCGCGGCCACGGGAAGCGCGGCAGCCAGAGCTCGGGACCGTTCTCGACCATGGGCGAAGGGGTCGGTCCAAGGCCGATGTCGGCCACCACCACCTCGCCGCAGAGGTCACGGCCGGGCTCCAGCACATGGGCCGGCTTGCGCGCGTGGAACGTGACGGTCAGTCCGGCGCAGAACGCGGGCCCCGCCGGCTGGCCCGTGTCGCCCGGCACGCCGCTGGGCGTGTCGACGGCCACCACGCGCTCGGGCGCGCCCGCCAGCGCCGTCGCCGCCTGGGCCGCCGGGCCGTCCAGCGGTCGCGCCAGCCCCGCCCCGAACAGGGCGTCGACCACGAGGCCCTCGCCCCAGCTCTCGGCGAGCCGCGCGTCGAGCGGCGCCGCCGGTCCGTCCCAGCGCGCGGCCATCGCCTTCGCGGCGGGCGTCGCCGGCTCGCCCAGCGTACGGACCTCCACCGGCCAACCCTGGCGCCTCAGCAGCCGGGCCACGACGTAGCCGTCCCCGCCGTTGTCGCCCGGCCCGCACAGGACGGTGACGGGCTGGGCCTCGAAGCGGCGCACGATGGCCTCGGCCACCGCCGCCCCGGCCCGCTCCATAAGTTCGATCCCGGGCGCGCCCGCCGCGATGGCCGCGCGGTCGGCCGCGGCCATCTCCGCGACCGTCAGGATCGGCCGGCCCCGGGGACCGGAGCCCTGGAGACCGGAGCCCTGGAGCACATGGCCGGTCAAAGCACGTTCGTCGCCGCTTCGGCGCCCGTCTCCACGAGCCGGACCGTCGTCCCGTCGGTCTCGAGGACGGTGATCGAGCAATGGTCGGGCCGGAACGCCAGCACCCGGTCCATGCCCATCAACCGCGAGACGGCCGCGTTGATCGCCACATAGTGGGAGAAGACGGCCGTGTTCCCCCGCGCCGCCAGCGAGGCCACGATGTCGCCGCGCCAAGCGTCATAGTCCCTGTCGCCCGGAATGGCCTGCCAGGTCCCCTGGAAGGCGCCGCGCAGCCATCCGGGGCGTTCCTCGGCCGAGAGCGCCACGGGCGTCGGGATCTCGCCGACGACAGGATCGACCTCCACGGCCACGCCCAGCGACTCGGCGGTCGGGATCGCGGTCTCGCGGCAGCGGCGTAGCGGGGAACTGACCACCAGGCGGGGCCGCTCGACCTCCGGCCGCGACAAAAGCCAGTCGCGCGCCGCCTCGGCCTGGCCCCGGCCCGTCTCGTCCAGCCCCGGATCGTCGTCGTGCCCGCCCCAGGTGGAGGAAGGCCGACCATGCCGGATCAGGTAGAGACGCGCCATGAGGATCAATCCGGAGTGAACAGGTTGCGGCCCTCCTTCTGGCCCACAGTTCCCGTCCGGCCAACCTGTTCCTGCGTCTCCATCCCCGCCAGCGTCGCGGGATCCGCCGGCGTGTGCGCGGCGAAGCGGCGCCCGTTCGCGTCGCGGCCCACCACGATGCCCAGGAACGGTCCCTCGCGCTTGTGGACCACCGTGTAGGTCTCGACGACGGCCCTTCCCTCGGGCGTCTCGACCACCTCGGGATGCGGCATGGCGTCGATCTCGCGCTGGATCACCGCCGGGTCCTGGCGCTCGAAGGGGCGCGACGGCGGCGTGGTGGAATAGACGCCGGTCGACTGCTTGGTCAGGTACCAGCCGTTGGCGGTGACCAGGCCGTAGGTCCCCGACTTCGCCCGCAGCAGCCCCATCATCGTGGCCACCGAATGCATGGGATAGTTGTTTCCCGGGCCGCCCATGTACGGCAGGCCGCCGGTCACGGTGAACCCCCGCGGGTCGTCCAGAGGCAGGCCCAGTTCCTCGGCCCCGATCTCCACCGCGACGGGGAAGCAGGAATAGAGGTCGATGTGGTCGATGCGGTCGAGGCCCACGCCGGCCATCTCCAGCGCGCGCCGGCCCGTCAGGCGCATGGCCGGGCTGGAGTGGAAGTCCCGGCGCTCCAGCACATGCCACAGGTCGTTCGCGTCGGCGCAACCGTGGAGATAGACCCAGCGATCCTCGGGCACGCCCAGTTCACGGGCCGCCTTCACGCTGGCCAGGATCACCGCCGCCGACTGGTCCACCTCCATGATGGCGTTCAGCAGCTTCGGGTACGGGAAGCCGATCATCCGGTTCTTCTCGGTGACCGTGACCAGTTCCTCGGGCGTGCGGCGGATCGGGAACCAGGCCTCGGGGTTGCCGGCCGCCACCTCGGTGAACCGCGAGAACAGCCGGCCCAGCCGCGCCTGGTGGTCGGCGATCGAGCGGCCGTCCCGAGCCCGCAGCGCATTCTCGAACAGCGGATAGACGTTAATCGGCCGGTTCAGGCCGTAACGCGCCTCGTAGGGCGAGTTCCCCGGCCGAGGATCGCCGATGCGGGGCGGCGGATCCAGGCTCTCGTCCTCCACCGCGGCCCAGTCGTCGAACGGCAGCCCCCGGGCCAGCCGCTTCATGGTCGAGCCCAGGAACTCGCAGCCCACGGCCAGCGCCACCCCGGTCTCGCCGCGGGCGATCCGCTCGGCCAGGACGTTGATCATGTATTGGGGGGTGTTGCCGCCCATCTCGGAGTAGGCCGCCCAGCGAGGCGCCGCGCCCAGCATCGCCGAGAGCTGGGCCGGCGGGTTGCTGGAATGCGGGATCGCGCCCTGTTTCGATCCCGCCGCGTCGATGCTGTAGCCTGCCACCGCCACCGCATCGGCCCGCGCCAGGGCGTCGGCGCCCAGGCCCGCGTCGGTCGCCGCGCGTTCCGCCGCAATCTTCAGCAAAGTGGTGGGCGATGGCGATGACGCCGGATCGCCGCGATAGGTGAATTGACCCGCCCCGATGAGCACAGGGGTCCGTTCGTCCATGGTCCAGCCGCCTCCCAAACGCCTTTGGCCACTCTCCGGGCCGGCGAACCCGCCGCAGCGGGCCGTTTTCCGACATGATCAGTTTTTGATCTTGTGGCGCCTGATTTCCAGGCGCCCGATCAGTTTCCCAGCCGGCCGCAGCGGCAGGCAAACGAAGCCGGCTTGTGGCCGCCGCCCGGCGCGTGCTGGTTCGCCGCCGACCGCCGGGCGCGTCCCAGTCGGACCAGGCCGGCCGCGAGTACGAAGACGGGTGCATGAAAAAGATCGAAGCCATCATCAAGCCGTTCAAGCTCGACGAAGTGAAGGAGGCCCTGCAGGACCTGGGCGTCCAGGGCATGACGGTCATCGAGGCCAAGGGCTACGGCCGCCAGAAGGGGCAGACGGAGCTGTACCGCGGCGCAGAGTACGTCGTGGACTTCCTGCCCAAGATCAAGATCGAGGTCGTCGTCGCCGACGATCAGGTCGATCGCGCGCTCGAGGCCATCGCCGCGGCCGCCCGCACAGGCCGGATCGGCGACGGCAAGATCTTCGTGTCCGACGTCCTGGACGTCGTGCGCATCCGCACCGGCGAGACCGGCTCGGTCGCCGTCTGATCAACGAACTGTCGACTTCAAGAAGGGGATAACCGCCATGGCTTCCGCCAAAGACATCCTGGACCAGATCAAGGAAAAGGACGTCAAATACGTCGACGTCCGTTTCACCGACGTGCGCGGCAAGATGCAGCACGTGACCTTCGACATCGACCTGGTGGACGAGGACTTCCTGACCGACGGCACCATGTTCGACGGCTCGTCCATCGCCGGCTGGAAGGCGATCAACGAGTCCGACATGAAGCTGCGTCCCGACCTGGACTCGGCGATCATCGACCCGTTCTACCAGCAGACCACGCTGGCGCTGTTCTGCGACATCGTGAACCCCGACACCAACACGCCCTACAACCGCGATCCCCGCTCGATCGCCAAGGCGGCGCTGACCTACGTCAAGTCGGCGGGCATCGGCGACACGGTGTACTTCGGCCCCGAGGCCGAGTTCTTCGTGTTCGACGACGTGCGCTGGGACACCGCCCCGCACAACACCTTCTACGCCTACGACTCGACCGAACTGCCGGTCAGCTCGGGCAAGGCGTACCCGGAAGGCAACATGGGCCATCGTCCGGGCCCCAAGGGCGGGTATTTCCCCGTGAACCCCGTCGACTCCGGCCAGGACCTGCGCGGCGAGATGCTCGCGGTCATGGGCGAGCTGGGCATGAAGCCCGAGAAGCACCACCCCGAGGTGGCGCCGGCGCAGCACGAGCTGGGCCTGAAGTTCGACACCATGATCACCATGGCCGACCGCCTTCAGCTCTATAAGTACGTGATCCACAATGTGGCCCACGCCTACGGCAAGACGGCCACCTTCATGGCCAAGCCGATGTTCGCCGACAACGGCTCGGGCATGCACGTCCACCAGTCGATCTGGAGCAACGGCAAGCCCCTGTTCGCCGGCGACAAGTACGCGGGCCTGTCCGACCTGTGCCTCTGGTACATCGGCGGCATCATCAAGCACGCCAAGGCGATCAACGCGTTCTCGAACTCCACGACGAACTCGTACAAGCGCCTGGTGCCCGGGTACGAAGCCCCGGTGAAGCTGGCCTACTCGGCCCGCAACCGTTCGGCCTCGATCCGCATCCCGCACGTGGACAGCCCGAAGGGCAAGCGGATCGAAGCCCGCTTCCCCGACCCCATGGGCAACCCGTACCTGACCTTCACGGCGCTGCTGATGGCCGGCCTCGACGGCATCGAGAACAAGATCGATCCCGGCGCCCCGGCGGACAAGAACCTCTACGACCTGCCGCCGCGCGAGCAGAAGAAGATCCCGGAAGTCTGCGGCTCGCTGCGCGAGGCCCTCGAGAGCCTCGACAAGGACCGCGCCTTCCTCAAGAAGGGCGGCGTCATGGACGACGACTTCATCGACAGCTACATCGAGCTGAAGATGGAAGAGGTCATGCGCCTCCAGCTCCATCCGCACCCAGTGGAATTCGACATGTACTTCAAGTGCTAGTCGCGCTTTCCTGACGCGATCCGAAGGGCCGCGGAGCAATCCGCGGCCCTTTTCGCGCCGGTGTCTTTCGAACCACGAAAGACACGAAAGGACACGAAAAGCGTGGCCGATCCCCGAGCCCCCGCGCGAGCGGAGGCTCCCTCATGGGAACCGCGGAAAACGCGGAAGGACGCGGAAATCGCAGCTTCGCCTTCCGCGCTTTTCCGCGTCTTCCGCGGTTCGTTGAATTTGGAAGGCGCCGCTTCGCGGCCGATCAGTACGCCCCCTTTCGTGTCCTTTCGTGTCTTTCGTGGTTCCATGACAAGCGTTGCCGCTTCGCGACGCCCTGGAGTTGTGACGCCCTGGGGTTGTGACGCCCGCGCCGGACGGCCTAGTGTCACGGCCACGCCACAACATCGGGTCTGCCTGAATTGAAGCTTCCCCTGCTCGCCGCCGCCGCGGCGCTCGCCCTCGGCGCGCCAGCCTTCGCCCAGCCTTCCCCCGGACCCCAGCCCACGCCCCTGCCCGCACCGATCCCGGCGCCGCGCGACATCGCCTATCCGGGCGCGATCAAGCTGGAGGTGGACGCCACCGACACCGTCCGCCGCATCGTGCGGGTGAAGCAGGTCATTCCCATCGCCGAGCCCGGCCGCGTCACCCTGCTCTACCCCGCCTGGCTGCCGGGGAACCACGCGCCGCGCGGCCCGATCGACAAGCTGGCCGGCCTCACCGTCAAGGCGGACGGACAGCCCGTCGCCTGGACGCGCGACACCGTCGATGTCTACGCCTTCCACGTCGATCCGCCGACCGGCGCGCGCGCGCTGGAGGTGGAGTTCCAGTTCCTGTCGCCCACCGCCCCGAACCAGGGCCGCGTGGTGGTCACGCCCGAGCTGATGAACCTCCAGTGGAACGCCCTGGCCCTCTACCCCGCCGGCTGGTTCACGCGCCGCATCCCGTTCGAGACCACCCTGAAGCTGCCCACGGGCTGGAGCCACGCCGCGGCCCTGGACACCGCCCAGACCCAGGGGAACGTCGTGCGCTTCCAGCCCACCGACTTCGAGACGCTGGTGGATTCGCCGCTGTTCGCGGGCCGTCACTTCCGCCTCTACGATCTGGATCCCGGCGGGAAGATCCCGGTGCGCCTGCACGTCGTCGCCGATCGGCCCGAGGAACTGGCCGCCAGCCCCGCCATCATCGAGATCCACCGCAACCTCGTGCGCCAGGCCGACCGGCTGTTCGGCTCGCGCCCCTTCGACCGCTACGAGTTCCTGCTGGCGATCACCGACCGCATGGGCTCCATCGGCCTCGAGCACCACCGATCCAGCGAAAACCAGGTGGAGCCGGGCTACTTCCTCGACTGGAACAACGCCCAGGCCGACCGGAACCTGCTGCCGCACGAGTACGCCCACGCCTGGATCGGCAAGTCTCGTCGCCCGGCCGACCTCTGGACCCCCAACTTCAACGTGCCCATGCGGAGCCAGCTCCTGTGGGTCTACGAGGGCCAGGACCAGTACTGGGGCTACGTCCTGGGCGGCCGCGCGGGTTTCCTCTCGGTCGCCCAGAGCCTGGAGGCCCTGGCTTCGACCGCCGCCGTCTACGAGACCCGCGCCGGCCGGCGCTGGCGGGGCGTGGAGGACACCACCCTGGACCCCGTCATCGCCGCGCGCCGCCCCCAGCCCTGGCTGAGCTGGCAACGCAGCGAGGACTACTATTCCGAAGGCCAGCTCGTCTGGCTGGACGCCGACACCCTGATCCGCGAGCGTTCCCGCGGCCGCCGCTCGCTGGACGACTTCGCCCGCGCCTTCTTCGGCGGGCGGAACGGCGACCCGACGCCCCGCCCCTTCACCTTCGTCGACGTGGTCGCCGCGCTGAACGCCGTCGAACCCTACGACTGGGCCGGATTCCTGAAGGCCCGGCTGCAGGACGTCGCGCCCCGCCCGCCGCTGGACGGCCTGACCCGCGGCGGCTGGAAGCTCGTCTACGCCGAGACGCCCACCGACTACTTCCGCAGCGTGGAGGCCTTCCACAAGCGGACCGACCTCTCCTACTCGCTGGGCCTGGTGATCGGCCGCGAGGGCGATGTCACGGGCGTGCTGTGGGACAGCCCCGCCTTCGACGCCGGCCTGACGGTCTCGACACGCATCCTGGCCGTGAACGGCTTCGCCTACACCCCCGACCGCCTGAGGGCCGCCGTCACGGCGGGCAAGTCCGGCGCGCCGATCCGGCTCACCGTGCGCAACGGGGAGCACTTCGGCGAGGTGTCGATCGACTACCGCGGCGGCCTCCGCTACCCGCGGCTGGAACGCATCCCCGGCGCCCCCGACCTGCTGACGGCGATCTACAGCTCGAAGTAGGCCGCCTGGGCCAACCTCAGTCGTAGTAGTAGGGCGAGCGCTTCGCCCAGGTCGACTTCGGGTAGCGGGCATGGAGAAGCTGGAACGCCCGCTTGCCCGACTGCGC
The DNA here is from genome assembly GCF_037189685.1 of Phenylobacterium sp. Lineage (GTDB taxonomy): Bacteria > Pseudomonadota > Alphaproteobacteria > Caulobacterales > Caulobacteraceae > Phenylobacterium. The sequence continues at coordinate 69,522 of NZ_JBBCIT010000029.1, forward strand.
ATGGCTGCCCCCCCACCGGCCGGCGCGGTTGATCCAGTAGAGCGCCTCGGGGACCTGGGGATGTCCGGGGTTGGCGCGGGCGAAGGCCAGCATCTCGTCCCACACCGACACGGCGCCCGCGGGCATGGGCGGCGGGGGCTCGGCCCAGCCCGCAGCCTCCCGGCGGACGAAGCGGCTCCGTTCGTCCAGCGCCTGCGGCTGCCCGGCCACGACGAAGTCGGGCAACCGAAGCGGCGCGGCGGCGACGCCACACTCGCCCAGGCATGTCAGGTCGGTGATCGAATCCGGATCGTCGGCCTCCGCCCCGCTGCCGTCCGCCTGATAGAGGGCCAGCGGCGGCGGCGCGGGCATCACCGGCCGGCTCACCAGCACCCACGGGATCCAGTAGTACTGGAACTGGGCCACCGTCCCTTCGGGCCGCGTATAGTCCACGAGGTCGGTGCGGACGCCCGGAACCTTCGCGAGGACGAAGAACTCGGCGAAGCGCTTCGCGGGCCCCACGGGCGTCTCGCGGATGCGCCGCCATTCCGGCGCCAGTTGCGGCAGCAGCTTCGCAAGATCGGCCGCCAGCCCGTCGACCGCGGCATGGTCCTGGAGCAGCACGGCGCGCGCGTAGCTGGTGATCGCGAGGTCCAGCCTGAGCTGGCCGGGGACGGCGGGATGCCGCGAGAGGGCGATGCGCTGGGCCAGCGGCATGCGGTCGATGATCGCCCGGGCGTCCTCGCCGAAGCCCACGGTCCCCGTCTGGCCGACGCCGTCGAACACACTGCTGTCGGGCGCGTGGGCGGGCAGCCACACCTCGCGCTTGCAGCCGTTGTCCGGCGAGGCCACGCCGTCGACATAGGCCGCCAAGGGGCAGATCCGGCGCCGCAGCGCGAAGCGGGCGAAGTCGCCCAGGTCGGCGGCCACCTGCGCCCGCTGGGCGGCGAACAGGTTGCGGTCGCTGGCCGACAGGTCGCGCCGGGCCAGGATGGCATCCAGGCGCGCGCGGGTCGCCGCCGGCGGTTCGCCCACGAGAGTCAGCCGGCCCAGGTGATACTGGACGGTGAGCCACCCCGGATCCGCGCCGCCCACCGCGCGCGCCGCGACGACCAGGGACGCGGCCGTCCCGTCGCCGGGTTCGCCCAGGGCCAGGGCCGCGACCAGCCAAGCGGTCGAGCCGCCGGCCCGCCAGCGCCGGAGCGCGTGCGCCTGCGACGCCAGCCGCGCCTCGCGCCGAAGCCGCGCCATCGCCTGGGGCTCCCAGTTCGCCGCCAGGGCGGCTTCATCATCCACCTCGGGCCGCAGGGTCGCGATCCACTCCAGCGGCTCGGGCGGCGGCTGGCCCAGGCGGGCCAGGCTGACGGCGTCGCGGAACGCCACCGCCAGATCGGCCGACGCGGCGGGCGCGGCGAGGTCTGCGGAGAGCTCGGCCATCAGGTCCCGGGGGCGGTCGCGGAAGGCCAGGCTGCGCAACATCGGCCGAACCTCGTCCCGGCCGAAGGTCCCGGCGGGCCGGCGCGACAGGTCGGCGATAGCCACCCGCGCCAGGGTGAAGCGCTCGGGAGACGGCTCGGCCAGCGCCGCCCGGCGCAGCGCGCGGGCCTTCAGGTAGGGTCCCATCCCGCGCCAGGGCGACGCGTCGTCCAGCGAGATCGCGCCGAACCCCGCCGCCGCGTCGGTCGTCCGCCCGGCGTAGAGGGCGTGGGCGGCCGCCTGGTAGGCGCGGTCGGCCTTCAGCCAGGCCGGCGCGCCCGCGGGAAGCGGCGGCAGGGCGACCTCCTCCTGGCAGGTGGCGAACACCGCGTCCTGGGCGTCCAGCCAGGCGATCACCCACGGCGAGGCGCCGCCGTGGGCGGCGACCCGCGCCTTCAGGGTCTGGGCGGCGTTGCGGAAGGCGTCGTCGAAGCACTGGGCCGACCACATGTAGTACGGCTGTTCACGGCCCGTCGGCGTGTAGGCCTTGCGCGGCGCGTCCTTCACCAGCCGGCGCGCGGCGAGCCACTGGCTGGAGCCCGTCTCGCCCCTGGGATCGTCGTAGACATTCTTCAGCGGGCCATCGCAGCAAGGGACCGACAGCGCCGCCCCGGCCGCCGGCCCCACGGCCTGGCCATGCAGCAGCCGCCAGGCCATGTAGAGCTGGGGACGCGGCGCACGCGCCATCACCACCCCGACCCGTCCGCGATACATGGCGTCGAGGTCCGCAGGCTCGCCCCCGAAGCGGTCGACGTACCAGGGCACGCCGCCCGCCACGCCCGACGCAGAGGCGGCGCCCCCGGCGGCGGCCAGCACGCCCGCGGCCACGAGCCCGAGCCCAAACCTCACCGCACGGACCGCCATGCCCGAACCCTCTCCTCGATGGCCGCGAAATCGGCCGCCGACCAGCTTCGCGGATTGAACAGATAGACCCGCCGGCCCGCGGGCGCACCCGGCAGCGGGGCGTCGGTGGAGATCGCCAGGGCGTCCCGGCATCGCGCGTTGCGGAAATCTCCGCCGGCGCCCAGCTTCTCGCGGATCGGGGCGCCGGCGCGGCCCATCCTGAACAGCATCGGCACGACCTCATCCACCGGAGCCTCGGCCAGCCACCCTTCGGTCTCGCACCATGACGCCAGGGCGGTCATCGAGAGCGCGACGCCCGGCTTCAGGCCTTCCCGGACCCGGCGCAGCACGCCGAGGAGGATCGGGCGCTGCGAAGCCCTGACCTCGAAATCGACCTGAAGCCGGCGCGCCCAGGCCGCGCCGCCCAGGTCCAGGATGGCGGCCGCCACCTCGGCCTCGCGCGCCTCCGACCACTCGAACGGCCGGCGCGGGTCGATCTCCACATGGACGACCGCGGTCGTCACCTGGCCGGCCTTCGCACGCAACGGGTGAAGCCGTCCCCGTATGGCCGTGCGCGGCCCCGAGATCTCGATGAAGCCGGCCAGCACCGCGACCTCGGCGTCGGGAGACAGAAACCGCAGATCCTCGGGCCGCTCCCAGGCCCACACCACCAGCGTCGACGGCCTCGGCGGCGCGGCGCCGACGGTCAGCGCGAGCCCGAGGCCAACGAGCACGCCGACGACGCCACGACGCCTCACCGCCTCAGCCGAACCGTTCGTCCATCCAGGCCCCGGCGTCGGCGACCGCCCGCCGGGCCGCCTGGAGCACCGGGCCCCAGGCGTGGAAGACGTGGATCATCTCGGGCCAGACCTCCAGGCGCACAGCCACCCGCGCATGGGCCAGCACGTCGGCCAGGGTGATGCTGTCGCTGAGCAGCGCCTCCTCGGACCCCACCTGGATCAGCACGGGAGACACCCCCTCGAAATCGCCGAACACCGGCGAGGCCAGGGGATCGCGGGGGTCCAGCCCTCCCAGGTAGGCGCGGGCGTTCTCGTCCAGGCGCGGCTTGCTGATGGTGGGATCGCTCGCCGTCTTGCTGGCGTAGCTGGCGCCCGACTGGGTCAGGTCGGCCCAGGGGCTGATGACGAACCAGCCCGCCGGCTGGGGCAGGCCGTCCCGCTTCAACGCCAGGGCCAGCGCCATCGCCAGGCCGCCGCCGGCCGAATCCCCGACCACCACCACCCGTTGCGGCTCGGCGCCGCCATCCAGCAGGGCGCGATAGGCCGCCACCGCGTCGTCGACCGCCGCCGGGAACCGATGCTCGGGTCCGAGGCGGTAGTCGATCGCCACCGCCACCGTCCGCGCCGCCTCGGCCAGGCGCGCCACCAGCGGCCGGTGGCTGCGCGGACTGCCCATCGTATAGGCCCCGCCGTGCAGGTAGAGCATCGTGCGCCCCGGCGCCGCGCCCTGCGGGACCACCCGCTCGCCGCGGACGCCCCCCAGCGTGACGGGTTCATGATAGCAGCCGACCGGCAGAGCGCCCTTCTCGCCCAGGGCGTCCATGGCGGCCCGGCGTTCGGCATAGCCGGGGGTCGGCGCGCCGGGCTCGGGCTGGCGCGCCGCCAGGATCGCCCGCACGCCGGCGATCTCGGGATCCTTCCAGTTCGCCACGCCACCCTCCCTGCAGCCCCGCCGAGCATGGTGCGGCAGAATCAGGCTCCACGCACCTGCTCCGGCCGCCGCACCGCGCATTGCGCCCGGCCCGCCCTGCGCCCATAGGGTGGGCCTTCTCGAATCGCCGCAATGTTCTCTTGATGTCCAAGTCTTCCGCCCAGCCTGCGCCCGACCTCTTCGACGACGCCCTGAACCCGGCGCCGGCCGCGCCGCTGGCCGAGAGCCACGAGCCGCGTCCGGACGCCTCCCCCGCCAAAGGCGGCTATTCGGCCAAGGACATCGAGGTCCTGGAAGGGCTGGAGCCGGTCCGCAAGCGGCCGGGCATGTACATCGGCGGGACCGACGAGCGCGCCCTGCACCACCTCTTCGCCGAGGTCCTGGACAACGCCATGGACGAGGCCGTCGCCGGCCACGCCAAGGCCATCACCGTCTCGCTCGAGGCCGACGGCGCGCTCAGCGTCACCGACGACGGCCGCGGCATCCCCGTCGACCCCCACCCCAAGCATCCGGGCAAGTCGGCGCTGGAGGTCATCATGACCGTCCTGCACTCGGGCGGGAAATTCTCAGGCAAGGCCTACGAGACCTCGGGCGGCCTGCACGGCGTGGGCGTCTCGGTCGTCAACGCGCTCTCCGAGCGCGTCGAGGTGACCGTCTGGAAGGACGGCTTCGAGTGGCGCCAGGCCTTCACGCGCGGCAAGCCCCTGGGCGGCATCGAGAAGCTGGGCCCCACGCGCAAGAAGGGCACCCAGATCCGCTTCACCCCCGACCCGGTGATCTTCGGCGAGGGCGCGGCGTTCCGGCCCGCACGCCTCTACCGGATGGCCCGCTCCAAGGCCTATCTCTTCGGCGGCGTCGAGATCCGCTGGAAGTGCGACCCGTCCCGCCTCCAGGACCAGACCCCGCCCGAGGCCGTCTTCCGCTTCCCCAACGGCCTGGCCGACTTCCTGGGCGAACGCATCCAGGGGCTGGAGACCGTCACGCCCGAACCCTTCAGCGGCCGCTACGAGCGCCCCGGCGAGGCGGGCAAGGTGGAATGGGCCGTTGCCTGGACCCCCGCCGGCTTCGGCGAGGCCGACAGCTTCATGCAGTCGTACTGCAACACCGTGCCGACCCCCGAGGGGGGCACGCACGAGAGCGGCCTGCGGGCGGCGCTGACCCGCGGCCTCAAGCAGTACGCCGAGCTGGTGGGCGAGAAGCGCGGCGGGATCATCACCGCCGACGACGTCGTGGCCCAGGCCGGCGCCCTGGTCAGCGTCTTCATCCGCGATCCCGAGTTCCAGGGCCAGACCAAGGAGAAGCTGTCCTCCACCGAGGCCCAGCGGCTGGTGGAGAAGGCGCTGGCCGATCCCTTCGACCATTGGCTGACCGCCCAGCCCAAGGCCGCCAGCGCCCTGCTCCAGTTCGTGGTCGAGCGCGCCGAGGAGCGCCTGAAGCGCCGCAAGGAGAAGGAGGTCGCCCGCGCCTCGGCCACCCGCAAGCTGCGCCTGCCCGGCAAGCTGGCCGACTGCGCCGGATCGTCCACCGAAGGGACCGAACTGTTCCTGGTCGAGGGCGACTCGGCCGGCGGCTCGGCCAAGCAGGCGCGCGACCGCAGGACCCAGGCGATCCTGCCCTTGCGCGGCAAGATCCTGAACGTCGCCTCGGCCTCGACCGACAAGTTCGGCGGCAACAAGGAGCTCTCGGACCTGTTGCTGGCCCTGGGCGCCCAGGCCGGGTCGAAGTTCCGCGAGGAAGACCTGCGCTACGACCGCATCGTCATCATGACCGACGCCGACGTGGACGGGGCCCACATCGCCAGCCTGCTGATCACCTTCTTCTGGCGCACCATGCCCGACCTGATCCGCTCGGGGCGGCTCTACCTGGCGCTGCCCCCGCTCTATCGGCTGAGCCACGGCGGCAAGGCCGTCTACGCCCGCGACAACGAGCACCGCGACCAGCTCCTGGCCTCGGACTTCAAGGGCAAGAAGCCCGAGATCAGCCGCTTCAAGGGCCTGGGCGAGATGATGCCAGGCCAGCTCAAGGAAACCACCATGGACCCGAAGACCCGCACGCTCGCGCGGGTCACCCTGCCCCGGGCCGAGGAGCAGGTGGAGGACCTGGTCGAGCGGCTGATGGGCCGCAAGCCCGAGGCGCGCTTCCAGTTCATCCAGGAGAACGCCGAGTTCGCCGCCGCCGACCTGGACGTCTGACGCGGCGCGCGACCTGGCCAGCGTATCGCGGGGAGACCCTGACGCCCCGAGGGAGACCCTGACGCGCAGAGACCGGCCGGCGGCGACACGTCTCCAAGCGGAGACGCGCCACCGCCGGATCGCGATCAGGCCGCCATCGCCCGCCGGCGTGAGCGAAGCACCGTTCCCGCCGCCCCGAAGCCCAGGATCAGCATGGCCCAGGTGGAGGGTTCCGGGATCGCGCCCGTCGGGGGCTGGGTCGGAGCCTCGAACCCGCTGACCACCAGCACGCGGTTGCCGCCGCCGAAGGTCGAGAAGATGAAGTCGCCGGTGACCGGGTCGATCACCGCGCCCTCGGCGCCGGTCAGGCCCGACAGGAACGTGCGGCGGGTGCCCAGGACGGGATTGCCGTTCGCGTCGATGTCCCAGATTCCGACCTGGCCGGTGCTGTATTCCGACACCATCAGGCTGTCGACGCCGAAGCCGGTGTTCGAGCCCGACACATAGACCAGGCCTTCCGGCCCGCCGCCGATGAAGACCGAGCTGTTGACGCTGACGTCGAAGAAGCCGGCGCCGTCGGGCGTCAGCGAGACGTCATAGAAGATCCCCGCGTTGTAGCTGGCCAGCTTCAATCCCCCGGCGCCGTCGAACCCGTCGGGTACGAACTGCAGGGTGCCGACAGACGAGGCGATCCCCAGCGACGAGAGCGCGATCACCTTGCCCGGGGAATCCGCGCCGGGCGCGATCTGGATCAGGGTGTTGGTGGGATAGCCGGTGGTGAACAGCACCCCGTCGGGGCCGAACGCCAGGCCGCCGTCGATGTTGGGCGCCGTGGCGAACAGGGTCGCATCCCCCAGGCCGATGATGTGGCCATCGAGGTCGCGAGTGACGCTCATGGAGTAGATCGCGCCGGACGCGCCATTCGCCGCGCCGCCCAGCAGCAGCGTATTGGCGTCGAGGAAGGTGACCCCGCCGTAGGATGCGGGAACCCCCGGCGCCGAGCCCAGATCGTTGCAGGTGTAGTCGGCGGCAAAGGCCGAATCGATCGTCACGCCAACACATGCGGCCTGAGCCGATCCTGCCGCCGAGACCACGATCAAGGCAGCGCACGCCGCGACGAGTTGCTTCATACTCATACGAGAAGCCCCCATTGTATACGTGTCGATCGAGGTTAACGCGCCGCGGGCGGGTCAAGGCAATCGGGTTCGCCTCCTGCACGAAACCACTCAACCGGCGCCGCAAGGGCGCCGCCATGGTGTCATTTCACCCTCTGTGGAGCGCATCGCGTTGACTTGACGGATGTCCGCCGTATGTTCCGCCCGCGTGGCGAATTCCGTCCGCGCCGCCGCGACGCGCCCTGCCCGGTTTCCGGAGGGGCCCCGCACCCATCGTTAGCGAATGACCGAATTTTCAGAACTGGGCCTGTCGCCCGCGACCCTGAGCGCCGTCGCCGAGACGGGCTACACCACGGCCACACCCATCCAGGCCGCCGCCATCCCCTTCGCGCTGCACGGCCGCGACGTCCTGGGCATCGCCCAGACGGGCACCGGCAAGACCGCCGCCTTCACCCTGCCGATGATCGACCGGCTGGCCGCCGGCCGCGCCCGCGCGCGGATGCCGCGCGCGCTGGTGATCGCGCCCACCCGCGAACTGGCCGACCAGGTGGCCGCCAGTTTCGAGAAGTACGCCAAATACACCAAGCTTTCGTGGGCCCTGCTGATCGGCGGCGTCTCGTTCTCCGACCAGGAGCTGAAGCTGGACCGCGGCGTCGACGTCCTCATCGCCACGCCCGGCCGCCTGCTGGACCATTTCGAGCGTGGCAAGCTGCTGCTCACCGGCGTCCAGATCATGGTGGTCGACGAGGCCGACCGCATGCTCGACATGGGCTTCATCCCCGACATCGAGCGCATCTTCAAGCTGACGCCGCCCAAGCGGCAGACCCTGTTCTTCTCGGCGACCATGCCGCCTGAGATCACGCGGCTGACCAAGCAGTTCCTGAAGGACCCCGAGCGGATCGAGGCCTCGCGGCCGGCGACCACCGCCGACACCATCGCCCAGCACCTGGCCCGCATCCCCAGCAGCGATCCCAAGGCCAAGCGCACGGCGCTCCGCGCCCTCATCGAGCGGTCCGAGGTCAACAACGGCATCGTCTTCTGCAACCGCAAGTCCGAGGTCGATGTCGTCGCCAAGTCGCTGAAGACCCACGGGTTCGACGCCGCGCCCATCCATGGCGACCTCGACCAGTCCACGCGGATGCGGACGCTGGAATCGTTCCGCAAGGGCGAGCTGAAGCTGCTGGTGGCGTCCGACGTGGCCGCGCGCGGCCTCGACATCCCGGCCGTCAGCCACGTCTTCAACTTCGACGTGCCGCACCACGCCGACGACTACGTCCACCGCATCGGCCGCACGGGCCGCGCCGGGCGCACCGGCGAGGCCTTCATGATCGTCACGCCGGCTGACGCGAAGAACCTCGACAAGGTGTTGAAGCTGATCGGCAAGACCCCGGACGAGGTCACGTTCGACATCGACTTCTCGACCATCAAGGACACGCCCCGCCCCGGACGCGAACGCAAAGGCGGCCGCGACCGGAACGGCCGCGACCGGGACCGCAGCCCGCGCCGCGCCCGCGAACACCGGCCGGCCGACGAGGTCGCCGCGCCGCCCGAGGCCACGGTGGAGGCGCCCGCGGACATCCCCGAGGCTCCGGCCCGGCCCCGCCGTGAACGGGCGCCCCGCGCGGATACCCGGCCGGAACGCGAAGCCCGCCCCGAACGCGACGCCCGTGAACGCGACAACCGTGAACGCGAGCCGCGCGGCGAACGTCCCGGCCGTCGCCGCGATCGTGAGGATGACGACGACGTCGTGGGTTTCGGCGGCGATACGCCGGCCTTCCTGCTGCGTGCGACGCCGCTGTCCACGAACGATTAATCGGCGCCTTTAACGCGTTCTTTGGGCTCGGCCCCCTAGCGTCCGCGCCATGTCCAGGGACCTTGATTCCATCCTTCGCAGCCCGAAGGCGTATGAGTGGGCGCGCGTGGCCATCGACGCCATGGAACAGAACCGTGTCTGGCCCACGGCCCTGAACTTCGAACTCTGGATGCACTATGTCGCCTCGAAGGACAGCGAGGTCGCGACCGAGATCGGCGCGCTGCTCAAGTCGGGGGCGCCCTTCACCGAACAGGCGGGCGAGGCGATCGCCGGGAAGCATCTGCCCAGCGCCAAGCTGTCGGGCGAGATCCTGAACGCCGGGAAGAACCTGACCGAAGAACTGGAAAACGTCAGCCGGGCCCTGGAATCGGCGCGCGAGAGCAGCGAGGCCTACGGCCAGCAACTGGCCAGCGCCAGCAAGTCGCTGGAGCACGACGAGGACGCCGAGGCCGTGCGCGCCATGGTCGACAACCTGACCGTCGCCACCGCCCGTGTCCGCGACGAGAACAAGTCGCTGGAATCGCAGCTTGCCGAGACCAACGACGAACTCGGCCGCCTCAAGGAGCACCTGGAGACGGCCCGTCGCGAAGCCATGACCGACGGCCTGACCCTGCTGGCCAACCGCAAGGCCTTCGACGAGACGCTGGACGCGGCCGTGAGCGGGACGGCGGCGGGCGAGCCGCTGTGCCTGGCGATCGTCGACATCGACCACTTCAAGACCTTCAACGACACCTGGGGGCACCAGACCGGCGACCAGGTGATCCGTTACGTGGCCGCGGTCATGGCCCGCATCGCCCAGCCCGGCGGCCGTTTCGCGGCGCGCTATGGCGGCGAGGAGTTCGCGGTGATCTTCCCCGGCGAGGGCCGCGACGCCGCCCTGGGCGCGCTCGAAAGCGCGCGCGAGGAGATCTCGTCCCGCACCCTGAAGCGCCGCTCCACAAACGAGGACCTGGGCGCCATCACCATCTCCATCGGCATCGCCGAACAGCTTCCCGGCGAAACCGCCCCCGCCCTGATCGAACGGGCGGACGGCGCGCTCTACGCCTCGAAGCGGGGCGGACGCAACCGCACCTCGATCGCCGAGCCCGGCGCGGCCAGCCGCGCCGCCTAGTTCTCCTTGGTTGACGCCGGGGTATCTGGCCTTCATTCGCCGGGAACCCAGACATCACGGAGGACGCCATGGACGGCTCCCAAGCTCCCGCCAAGGTCAAGACATCGCTCGAGGACGGCGTGGGCGTCATCACCCTGAACGACCCCGGCACGCTGAACGCCGCGGGCCTGGAGTTGATGGCCGAATTGACGGCGGCCTTCGACGACTTCGCCTATGGCGACAAGGCCCGCGCCATCGTCATCACGGGCGAAGGCCGCGGCTTCTGCTCGGGCGCGAACCTGTCGGGAGGCGGTGGAACGGGCCGCGGAAGCCCCGCCGGCAAGGCGAACAGCGCGCTGATCGGCACCTTCAACCCCTTCGTCGCCGCGGTGCGCAAGTCGCCCAAGCCGCTGGTGGCCGCGGTGAACGGCGTCGCCGCCGGCGTCGGCGTCTCGATCGCGCTGGCCGCCGACCTCGCGGTCGCCGCCGAGAGCGCCTACTTCCTCCTGGCCTTCCGCCGCATCGGCCTGGTGCCGGACGGCGGCGCGACCTGGATGCTGCCGCGTCTCGTGGGCAAGGCGCGCGCGATGGAGCTGATGCTGCTGGGCGAGAAGCTGCCGGCGAAGACCGCGGCGGAATGGGGCCTGATCAACAGGTGCGTGCCGGACGCCGAACTGAAGGACGCGGCGATGCAGTACGCCCGCGCCCTGGCCGAAGGCCCCGCCTCGCTCGGCCTGACCCGCAACCTGGTGTGGGACGCGCTGGATTCCAGTTTCGTCGAACAGCTCGAGGCCGAGGCCTACGGCCAGGGCGCCGCACAGCTCACCGCGGATGCGGCCGAAGGGGTCGCGGCCTTCGTGCAGAAGCGCCCGGCGAAGTTCACCGGCCGCTGATCTCGCCTTCGACGCCTGGATCGAGCCTCCGGAACCTCGTTCCGGAGGCTTCGTCGTTCAGGACGCCGGAACCTCAGAGTCCGCGGGTCTTCTTCAGCTTCTCGAGCTCTTCCTCGATGAGCCGGTCGCGCATGCCTTCGCCATTCAGGTAGACCGAAGCGGCGTGGGCCGCGAGCCCGATGCCCCAGCCCAGCATCGGCCAGTAGAACCACCAGTGGCCGGGCGCCGTGAGCAGGTTGATCGCGAACAGGCCGGCGTTGACCACGACGTAGGCCAGCAGATGGCTTCGGAACGCCAGCTTCATGTCGGCGCGGCGGATGGCCAGTCGGCGCAGTTCGACGTCGTCGGTCATGTCGGGTCCCGAGTTGCTGACCACAGGATAAGCCCCGTTCGCCGCCTCAGTCGAGTTTCACCGGTGTAATGGTCACACTCTCGCCGCAGCCGCAGGCGTCGGTCTCGTTCGGGTTGCGGAACACGAACTTGGCCGAGAGCCTGGTCACCTCGTAGTCGATCTCGGTCCCGATCAGGAACAGCACCGCCTTGGGGTCCACCAGGATGGTGACGCCCTTGTCCTCCACCACCTCGTCCAGGGGATTGGCGGTCTCGGCGTACTCCAGGACATACTCCTGACCGGCGCAGCCGCCGTTCTTCACGCCCACGCGCAGGCCGGCGTAGGGCCTTTCCGCCCGGCTCATGATCTCGCGTACGCGCTCGGCGGCCGCGTCGCTGAGCGTGACCACCTTGGGCCGGGGGCGCCGTGCGCGGGGCTGGGGGGTGAGGTCGAGGTTTTCCATCAGGTCATGCCGGTCAGAACATGTTCAGGGCGAGCTTGGCCTCGTCGCTCATGCGCGAGGGGTCCCACGGCGGGTCGAAGACGAGGTCCACCTTCACCGAGCGGACGTCGGAGATCTCCTTCACCGCGTCCTCCACCCAGCCCGGCATCTCGCCGGCGACCGGGCAGCCTGGCGCGGTCAGGGTCATGTCGATGGCCACGTCCTTGTCGTCCGAGACGTCCACCCGGTAGACGAGGCCCAGCTCGTAGATGTCGACCGGGATCTCGGGGTCGTAGACGGTCTTCAGCTTCTCGATCAGCAGATCGGTCAGCCGGTCGAGCTCCGCCTGGCTGAGGGGCGGCGTGGCGGTCGGCTCTATCGCGGTCGCGTCGTCCATCGGGTCACATCACTCAGGCGAAGAAGGCTTGTGTCTTGGTCAAGGCGTCGACGAAGGCGTCAGCCTCCTCCTCGGTGTTATATAGGGCGAACGAGGCCCGGGCGCTCGACGTCACGCCGAAACGCCGCATCAGGGGCTCGGCGCAGTGGGTCCCGGCGCGCACGGCCACGCCATAGCGGTCGAGGATCTGGGCCACGTCGTGGGCGTGGGCGCCGTCGATCGTGAACGACAGGATGGCCCCCTTCCCCGGCGCGTCGCCGATCACCCGCAGCCAGTTGAAGCCGGCCAGCCGCGCGCGGACGCGGTCGTACAGGCCATGCTCGTGTTCGGCGATGGCCAGCCGGTCCTGGCTCGACAGCCAGTCGATCGCCGCGCCCAGACCGATGGCCTCAAGGATCGGCGGCGTGCCGGCCTCGAAGCGGTGCGGCGGCTCGGCGTAGGTGATCTCGTCGCGCGTCACCATGCCGATCATCTCGCCCCCGCCCTGGTAGGGCGGCAGGGCGGCCAGCCGTTCGGCCTTGCCGTACAGGACGCCGATACCGGTCGGCCCGTAGAGCTTGTGGCCGGAGAAGACGTAGAAGTCGGCGTCGATGTCACCCACGTCCACCGGCTTGTGGACGATGGCCTGGCAGCCGTCGAACAGGACCAGGGCGCCCGCCTCGTGCGCCATCCGCGCCAGGGCCTTGGCGTCGTTGGTGGTGCCCAGGACGTTCGACATGTGGCTGAGCGCCACCACTCTCGTCCGCGGCCCCAGAAGACCCTGGAACGCCTCCAGGTCCAGCCGGCCGTCGTCCGTCACCGGGATCCACTTGAGCACCACACCCTTGCGCTCGCGCAGGAAGTGCCAGGGCACGATGTTGGCGTGGTGCTCCATCTCGGAGAGCACGATCTCGTCGCCGGGATGCAGGCCCGCCCCCAGGCCCTGGGCGACCAGGTTCACCGCCTCGGTGCCGCCCTTGGTGAAGACGATCTCGCCGACATCGGCGTTGATGAACGCCGCCACCTTGCGGCGCGCCGCCTCGTAGGCGTCGGTGGTCTCGTTGGCCAGGGTGTGCAGGCCCCGATGCACGTTGGCGTAGGAATGCTCCATCGCCCGCGTCATGGCCTCGATCACCTGCCGCGGCTTCTGGGCCGAGGCGGCGCTGTCCAGATAGACCAGCGGCTTGTCGTGGACCCGGCGCAGCAGGATCGGGAAGTCGGCGCGGGCGGCCTGGACGTCGAACGCCATGTCAGCCTCCCAGCCTTTCGGCGACCCAGGCGCGGACGATCTCGCGGGCCGGCTCGTGCCCGATCCGGTCCACGACCTCGCCGATGAAGGCCTCGGTCAGCAGCGCACGGGCCTGCGGCTCGGGAACGCCGCGCTGGCGGGCGTAGAACAGGGCGTCCTCGTCCAGGGCGCCCACCGTGTTTCCGTGCGCGCAGGCGACGTCGTCGGCGTAGATCTCCAGCTCGGGCTTGGCGTCCACCTCGGCGCGATCCGAGAGGATCAGGGCGTGGTGGCCCATCCGCGCGTCGGTGCGGTCGGCCCCCTCGGCCACCACGATGCGGCCCTGGAAGACCGCGCGCGCCTGGTCGCGTACGACGCCCTTCGCGAGTTGCCCGGTCGCGCCGTCGACGCCGGCATGGGTGACGACGCTGGTCAGGTCGGCGTGGCGCTTGCCGTCGAGGATATAGACCCCGTCCAGGCGCAGGCCGGCGTGGCCGCCCGGATGCGCCACGCGTATCTCGATCCGCTGGCGGCGCGCACCCGAGGTCGCCACCGTCTGGGCGAAGGCCGCGCCGGGCGAGAGTTCGACCTCGGCCTGGCTGACCGTCACGCCCTCGGCGCCGTCCTCGGCCAGAATGATGCGTTCGAGCGCCGCGTCCTTGCCGACGCTGAACAACAGGCCCGCCTGGGCCAGGTAGCCGCCGGCGTCGCCCTCATAGGATTCCAGCAGGGTCAACCGACCGCCGGCCTCAACCTCGACCGACACCCGCGCAGCGTGCGCGCCGTCCCCCCTGGAGAGGTGGCGCAGGACGACCACCTTCGTCTCCCCCGGCTCGACGCCGATGTGGACGGCGCCCCGGCCGTTCACGATCACCACCCGCTCGTCGGACAGCGCGTCGAACGGTCCGACGCCGGCCGTCGCCGGATCGACCTCGGCCGACGGCGGCGGCACCTGGCGGATCAGGCCGCGCAGGTCGGTCCAGCGCCAGTCCTCGTCGCGCTTGCCGGGCAGGCGCGCGGCGTCGCGCTCGCGTATGGCCGTCGCGACGCTCAAGCGGCCCTCGCGTACTTGTCGTAGCCTTCGCGCTCGAGCTCCAGCGCCAGCTCAGGTCCGCCCGAGGCGACGATGCGGCCGGCCGAGAGCACATGGACGCGGTCGGGTTTGATATAGTCCAGCAGCCGCTGGTAGTGGGTGATCACCAGCATGGCGCGGTCGGGGCCGCGCAGCGCATTCACCCCGTCGGCCACGATGCGCAGCGCGTCGATATCGAGGCCGGAATCGGTCTCGTCCAGGATCAGGAAGCGCGGCGAAAGCATCGCCATCTGAAGGATTTCCATCCGCTTCTTCTCACCGCCGGAGAAGCCGACGTTGAGGGCGCGCTTCAGCATGTCGAAGTCGATCTTCAGGTCCGCCGCCTTGGCGCGGGCCAGCTTCAGGAACTCGGGCGCGGTGATCTCGGCCTCGCCGCGCGCCTTGCGCTGGGCGTTCAGCGCGGTGCGGATGAAGGTGAGCGCCGGCACGCCCGGAATCTCCAGCGGATACTGGAACGACAGGAACACGCCGCGGGCCGCCCGCGCATCGGGCGCCAGCGCCAGAAGATCCTCGCCGTCCAGCGTCGCGGAGCCTTCAGTGACCTCGTAGCCCTCGCGCCCGGTCAGCACATAGCTCAGCGTCGACTTGCCCGCGCCGTTCGGCCCCATGATCGCGTGGACCTCGCCCGCGGGGACGTCCAGGGTGAGCCCCTTGAGGATCTCCTTGCCGTCGATCTCGGCGTGCAGGTTCTTTACAGACAGCATTGATAAATCTCGATCATTCTTTCCGATAAGGTCACCACGCGATGGCTTTCCGGCCCATGGTCACCCCACGCTCCCTTCGAGGCTGATGGCCACCAACTTCTGCGCCTCGACGGCGAATTCCATCGGCAGTTCCTGAAGGACGTCCTTCACGAACCCGTTCACCAGAAGCTGCACCGCCTCCTCCTCGGAGAGGCCACGCTGCATCGCGTAGAAGAGCTGGTCCTCGGAGAGCCGCGTCGTGGTGGCCTCATGCTCGAACACCGACTGGCCGTTGCGCGCCTCGATGTAGGGGACGGTGTGGGCCGCGCAGGTCTTGCCGATCAGCAGGCTGTCGCACTGGGTGAAGTTGCGCGCGCCCCTGGCCTTCGGGTGCGCCGAGACCAGGCCGCGATAGGTATTGGTGCTCTTCCCCGCGCTGATGCCCTTGGAGATGATCCGCGAGCGGGTGTTCGGCCCCAGATGGATCATCTTGGTGCCGGTGTCGGCCTGCTGGCGGCCGTTGGTGATGGCGATCGAATAGAACTCGCCCGAACTGCCCTCGCCCCGCAGCACGCACGAGGGGTACTTCCAGGTGATGGCCGAGCCGGTCTCGACCTGGGTCCACGACACCTTCGAGCGGTCGCCGCGGCAGTCGGCGCGCTTGGTGACGAAGTTGTAGATGCCGCCCTTCCCCGTCTCGGCGTCGCCGGGGTACCAGTTCTGGACGGTGGAATACTTGATCTCGGCGTCGTCCAGGGCGACCAGTTCCACCACCGCGGCATGGAGCTGGTTCTCGTCGCGCATCGGGGCGGTGCAGCCCTCCAGGTACGAGACGTAGGCCCCCTTGTCCGCGATGATCAGCGTGCGCTCGAACTGGCCCGAATTCTCGGCGTTGATCCGGAAGTAGGTGGAGAGCTCCATCGGGCAGCGCACGCCCGGCGGCACGTAGACGAAGCTGCCGTCCGAGAAGACCGCGCTGTTCAGGCAGGCGAAGTAGTTGTCGCTCACCGGCACCACCGAGCCCAGGTACCGGCGCACGAGGTCGCCGTGGTCACGGATCGCCTCGCTCATCGAGCAGAAGATGACGCCGGCCTGGGCCAGCTCCTTCTTGAAGGTGGTGACCACGCTGACGCTGTCGAACACCGCGTCCACGGCGTACTTCGGCGCGCCCTCGACGCCGGCCAGCACCTCCTGCTCGCGCAGCGGAATGCCCAGCTTCTTGTAGGTCTCCAGAAGCTCGGGATCGACCTCGTCCAGGCTCTTGGGCCCGACCTTCTGCTTCGGCGCGGCGTAGTAGTGGGCGTCCTGGTAGTCGATGCGCGGGAAGCTGACCTTGGCCCAGGCCGGCTCGTCCATGGCCAGCCAGCGCTCGAAGGCGTCCAGCCGCCATTGCAGCATCCACTCGGGCTCGTCCTTCTTGGCCGAGATGAAGCGCACGATGTCGGCGTTCAGGCCCTTGGGCGCGAACTCCTGGTCGATATCGGTGACGAAGCCGTGCTTGTACTTCTCCAGGCTCCGGACGTGATCGACGGTCTGTTTGACGGCGGCCATCAGGCGACTTCCTTTCGGCGCGCGGCGTGGCGCGCGTGGGCTTCGAGCCACGCGTCGGCGAAGCGGCGCCAGTCTTCTTCGGTGGTGTCCCAGCCACCCGAGACGCGGATGGCGCAGGATGCGAGGTCGGCGCGCGCCATCGCCGCGACGACGGGGCTGGCCTTCACCTTGCCCGAAGAGCAGGCCGAACCCGCGCTGACCATGACCCCGGCCAGGTCGAGCGCCATCACCTGGCGCTCGGCGTCCCAGCCGGACAGGGCGACGCAGAGCGTGTTGGGCAGGCGCGGGACGGCCTCGCCCAGGACGAGGGCGCCGGTCGCCTTCAGCCGTTCGGCCGCGGAGTCGCGCCAAGCGGGGTCGCCCACATCGCCGACGGCCCGCGCCGCGGCGCCGAAGCCCGCGACGCCCGGCAGGTTCTCGGTGCCGGCCCGACGGCCCCGCTCCTGCCCGCCGCCGTGCTGGACGCGGACCAGGCTGGCCCGCGGGCCGAAAGTGAGCGCGCCGACGCCCATCGGGCCGCCGATCTTGTGGGCCGAGATCGACAGCGTGTCGGCGCCCAGGCCCCGGCTGTCGGTGGGGATCTTGCCGGCCGCCTGGATCGCATCGACGTGCAGCCAGCCGTCGGCCTCGCGCACCAGGGCAGAGGCCTGGGCCACGGGCTGGATCACCCCGGTCTCGTTGTTGGCCAGCATCAGGGCCACGAAGGGCCGGCCGTCCGAAGGGTTCCAGGCCGCGAGCCGCGCACGCAGCCAGGCCAGGTCGGCGACCCCGTCCGCATCCACCGGCAGGTCCTCGACGGCGGGGGCGAAGGCGCGGGCGGCCTCGCGGACGCTGTCGTGCTCGATGGCCGAGACGATCAAGCGGCGGCTCCCCGCCGCCACGGCGCCCTGGATCGCCAGGGCGTTGGCCTCGGTGCCGCCGCTGGTGAAGACGACCGTCGAGGCCGGCGCGGCGATCAGGGCGGCGACGTCGGCGCGGGCCTGCTCCATCCGCGCGCGGGCGGCGCGGCCGGCGGCGTGGACCGACGACGGGTTGCCGACAGCCTCCAGCGCCCGGGCCATGGCGGTGGCGGCCTCGGGCCGGACGCGCGTGGTGGCGTTATGGTCCAGGTAGACGCTCATGCGGCCCGGCGCAGCTTTCCGCCCACCACGTCGGCCAGGCTGACCGACGCCAGGTAGGATTCGATGTGCTGGCCCAGGTCCTCCCAGAGGTCGTGGGTCAGGCAGCGCTCGCCGCGCATCATGCAGCCCTTGGCCAGACCGTGGCATCGGGTGGCGCGAAGCGGCTCGTCGACCGCATGGACGATCTCGGCGATGGTGGTGGTCTCGGCGGTGCGGGCCAGACGATAGCCGCCGCCGGGGCCACGGGCGCTCTTGACCAGGCCCTTGCGGCGCAGGCGGGCGAAGAGCTGCTCGAGGTACGACAGCGAGATCTCCTGGCGCGCGGCGATGTCGGCCAGGGCGACGGCGCGGGCGGCTCCGTGCTCGCGCTGTGCGAGGTCGGCCATGGCCATCACGGCGTAGCGGCCTTTCGTCGAGAGTCGCATGGTCGGACGCCCATTGCAGTTTTCGCGCGCATCCGGCGACGCCTATGGTATTAGCCGCGCCTCGCTCGGGAGGGTCGCGCCGGATGGCTGCGACTTAGGAAGACCGAGTGTGGCAGTCAAGTATTCCACGTCGAATGACGACAGTCGGAAGAGGGTTCGAATGCCAGAAGTGGTTCTGACCGGCGCCGCCGGGCGGATCGAAGGCCGTTACTCCCAGGGCAAGAGCGAGACCGCGCCCGTCGCCCTGATCCTGCATCCCCACCCCAAGGCCGGCGGCCAGATGAACAATCCGGTGGCGGTGCAGCTCTTCCACCTGTTCATGAAGCGCGGCTTCTCGGTCCTGCGGTTCAACTTCCGCGGCGTGGGCCGTTCGCAGGGCGAGTTCGACGGCGGCATCGGCGAGCTGGCCGACGCGGCGACGGCGCTGGACTGGCTCCAGTCCACCAACCCGGCGGCGTCGCAGTGCTGGGTGGCGGGCTATTCGTTCGGCGCCTGGGTGGGCATGCAACTCCTGATGCGCCGGCCCGAGACGGACGGCTTCATCTCGGTCTCGCCGCCGACCAACGCCTACGACTTCAGCTTCCTGGCCCCCTGCCCCGCCTCGGGCCTGATCCTGCACGGCCAGAACGACACCGTGGTGCCGCCGATCGACGTGGAGCGGGTGGTGTCGAAGCTGCGCACCCAGAAGGGCATCGTGATCGACTACGACGTGGTCGACGGCGCCAGCCACTTCTGGATGGAGAACCTGCCCGACGTCGAGGGCCGCGTCGGCGCCTACCTCGACAAGCGCCTGGCCGCCAACCCGGCCTGACCGTGGCCACCACGCCCGAGGACGCGATCCGGGCGCGGCGGAAGCTGACCAACCGTCTGATCGCCCGGCACGCCGCCGAGCGGCTGCGGCCGTTCTTCCTGCGCGACGCCACGGTGATCGTCGGCGACGGGAGCCTGATCGTCGGCGCCGATGCGGTGATCGCGGCGTTCGCCGCCCAGTTCACGGATCCGGGCTTCATCACCTTCGTGCGCGAGACCGGAACGGTGGAGCTGGACGCCGCGGGCGAGCGGGCCGCCGAAGCCGGGCGCTGGACGGGCGCCTGGCGTGACCAGGAGATGCGCGGGACCTACCTCGCCGCCTGGCGCAAGGTCACGGGCCAGTGGATGATCGAGAGCGAGACCTTCGTCACCCTGGGCTGGAAGCGCCCAGGCTAGAATCGCCGCCGGCGCGTCCGTTCCAGGGCCTGCATCACCGACGCCGCGAAGACGGCCGAGGCGCGCGCAGCGCCGAGGTCGGGCGCATGCGCGCCCACCTCGGCGCCGGCCGGCGTGGTCAGCCGCCAGGACCAAGCCTCGCCGGTGGGGTTCAGGGCGAGGCGGAAGCCGTCGGGAGTGGGGCGTTGCGGCCGGTCCATGCCGCAAGAGTGGCCGCGCGGCGTGCAGGCCGTGCGCGGCAGCGTGTCCAGATTCGGTGCAGGCCGCTCAATCGGCGCGCGGCAGGACCATCCGGAACCGGGCTCCGCCCTGCCCACCCTCCGCCAGGTCGAGGCTGGCGTGGCTGGCGGCCAGGAGCGAGCGGGCGATGGGCAGGCCCAGGCCCGTGCCGCCCGTGGCCCGCCGGCTGGTGAAGAAGGGCTCGAACAGGCGCTCGCGATCGGCCTGCGGCACGCCCGGGCCATCGTCCGAGACCGCAAGTTCAACGACGCCGTCCGTCTGGATCGCCGCGACCGCCGCATGACGGGCGCCGGCCTGGCGGGCGTTCTGAAGCAGGACCGCGAGCACGCTTTCCAGCGTGGCGGCCGGCACGGCCACGGGCGGCAGGTCCGGCGGCAGGTCGATGGTCACGGCGAAGTCGGTGCGGCTCTGGCCGTCGACGGCGCGGCGAACGGGTTCAGCCAGGCCGGTGGCGACCCCGGCCTCGGGCGACGCCATGTCGGCCCGGGCCAGGTCCAGCAGCCGGGTCACGAGCTGCGACAACCGGTCGGCGTCGCCGGCGATGTTGTCGAGGAACCGCCGCCGTTCCTCGGGCGACATGGTCTCGAAGTGGTCCTGCAGCAGTTCGACGGCGCCGGTGATGCCGGCCAGCGGCGTCTTGAACTCATGGCTGACGGCGGCGGCGAAGTCGCGGAGATAGCCGCTGCGCCGCTCGATCCGCGCGGCCATGGCGCGGAAGTCGGCGTAGAGCTCGCGGATCTCGACGGCGGCCGTGCGCGGCGTCCGGGGCACGGCGCCGCCGCCCTCGGCCACGCGGCGCGAGGCGGCGCTGAGAGTCTCGATGGGCCGCGTGACGCCGCGCGAGATCAGTCCGGCCATCAGCGCCACGACCCCCAGGATCACCACCGCCGCGAGGCCGAACTTGCCGCGATCCTCATAGAGGCCGCGGAACAGGGCGCGGGGCGATCGCGAGAGCAGGACGACGCCCTTCACCTGCCCGTCCACCAGGATCGGCCGGGCATGGTGCAGGCGGATGCCCGAGGCCTTGCTCAACCATTCGAAGCGATAGCGCGGGCGGTAGTCGCCATTGACCCGCAGCACGGTGCGCGGCCGGCCGGCGAGCGCCGCGGCCACCTCGGGCAGGCCGGCGTAGTCGTCGCCGTCGCGGTCGACCCCCCCGGCGTCCAGCACCACGGCCGAGGCCAGCGTCGTACGGGTTGTGCGCTCGATCACCGGATCGATGACGGCGATCACGCCCGCCGCCTCGGGCTGGGCGGGCCGCGTCGCCGCCGGCAGGTCGGGTCGCTCAGGCAGCACGGGATCGCGGCTGAGGTCGATGGTGGTGCCTTCGGGGCGGAAGTAGCTCTCGGGCGGATCCTCGGGGCGCGGCGCCGGCGGCGGCGCGCCGGGCCAGCTCAGCGCCGCGAGCGCGGTCAGAGCCGCGCCCTGGGCCACAAGCTCGGCCTCGGTCTGGCGGACCAGGGTGTTCTCATAGACCCGCAGGGCGATGGCCCCGATCGCCGGCATGGCGGCGGCGAAGACCAGCACGGCGAATAGGATCGTCCGCAGCCGCAGCTTCGGCCAGAGAGGGGCGACGAGATCCTTGAGCCGCTCGATCACGCGCGCGACGCGACGTCCGGCTGGACGCCCAGGCACGGCCCCAGGCGATAGCCGACGCCAGCACGGGTCTCGACCACGTCGTGGCCGCCGACCGCCGCGAACTTGCCGCGCAGGTTGCGGACGTGGCTGTCGATGGTGCGGTCGGTGATGGCGAAGCCCGGGCCGTGCAGCCGGTCGATGATCTGGTCGCGGGTGAAGACCCGCGAGGGCGCCGAGAGCAGGATCTTCAGGATGCCGAACTCGGTGACGGTCAGCCCCACTTCGGCGCCGTCCCAGCGGGCGCTCCAGCTCTCGCCGTCCAGCGACAGACGGCCGCGGGACAGGGTCTCGGTCTGGCTCTCACCCGCCTCGACCGGCCGTGGCGACCGGGCGCGGCGCAGAATCGCCTGGACGCGGGCCACGACCTCGCGCGGGCTGAAGGGCTTGGTCACATAGTCGTCGCCGCCCAGCTCGATGCCCAGGATGCGGTCGATCTCGTCGTCGCGGGACGACAGGAAGAGGATCGGCAGGTCGCCCTGCGCCCGCAGGCGGCGGCAGACGTCGAGACCATCCATGCGCGGCATGTTGATGTCGAGCACCACGAGGTCGGGAGCCTGCTCGGCGACGGCGGCCAGGGCCGCTTCCCCGTCCTCGGCCTCACGCACGGCGAGGCCGGCCTTCTCCAGGGCGAAGGCGAGGAGCTGGCGGATATGGGGATCGTCATCGACGACGAGGACCTGCGGCATGGACGTCATGATCCGGGCTTCGGGCTGGGGGTCAATGGGGTGGCCGGAGACGACGGCCGGAGGATTCGCAGCGCGCCATCGCAACGATAGGCCGTTCCGTGACCTGCGCGCGACGCCGGTGAGCCGAGGGCTTCGAGGCGAGCCAGGCGACGCGCGTCGCGGAACCGCCAGCCCCGCCAGTCCCGGGTCCGATCCAGCATGTCCGCGGCCAGTTCCGCGCGGACGACGGCCACCCGCCTCCGCAGGTCTTCGGGCAACTCGCGCCGCTCCATCTCGGCAAGCGAGACGACGGCGGCGCCCCGGAGTTCGCGCATGTAGCAGAGGTCGAGTCCGACCCCGCGTCCGCCAGCTTCCCGGGCATGGCGGACGTTCCACGCGGCGGCGATCGCGCCGAGATCCACCACGCTGCACAGGAGTAGCGCGGCGCCGGCCGCCAGGAGATTGGCGTTGACCAGCCAGCCCGAGGACTTTCCCCGCAGCAGCCGCCAGGTGATCAGGACGAGCCCGACGGCGATCAGCGCCATCCAGAGCAACGCCGCTATGCGCATGCGGGTCAGGGAATAGACCTCGACGTAGTCGAAGGTCCGGAGCGCGGTGGACGCCACGAGGAACAGGTTCTGCGCCACCCAGAGCGCGACAAGCTTGCGGACCGGCTGCGACTGCGCGGTGGCCGATCCGGGCCGCAGGAACACCAGCACGAACAGTCCCGCCAGCAGCGCCGTGGCGATCAGCGGATAGGCGCCGCGATGGGCATAGTCGGCGAAGGTCATGCCCTCGGGCAGCCCCGCCCCGCTCCAGAGAAAGGCGACGTCCAGGCCGTTCTGCACGGCGAAGATCAGGTTGAAGACCACCAGCGAGGCGCAGATGGAGCCGGTCGTGACGCCGGGCAGGTCCAGGTCGCCGTCCAGGCGCGGCGCGTCCAGCGTCCGCCGCAGGCCGCGCGGACGCAGCACGGCCCAGACGATCAGCGCGATCATGGCCCAGAAGACGGGGCGAGCGACCTCCAGCTCGGGCAGCCGGATCGCAGCGAAGGCGCCTTCGATCACCGGATTGGCCGCGGCGAACAGGCTGACGAACACCACGCCGCCCAGAAGGGGCAGCCCGGCGCTCACGACCATCAGGGCGGTGCGGGCAGGGCCACGACGCGCCCTGGCCCTGAGGACGTCGCGCAGATCGACCAGCGGGCCGACCAGGGCCTTGAGCCCGCCGACGACCAGCCGCTGAGTCCAGCGCCAGCCGTCCTCGCGAGCGGGCGCGCGCGGCGCCAGCGCGGCGACCCCAAGGGCGACGGCGAACAGCATCCAGCCGACGAACGTCGCCCGCTCGATCTGGAGCACCGCCAGGAGGGCCGCGGCGGCGAAGGCCAGCAACGCCAGCCTGTGGCGGAAGATCGCCGGGGTCACGAAGCCGAGGGCGCCCACCAGGGCCAGGCTGAACAGGCCGAGGTTCAGGCCCAGGCCGCCGGCGTCGAAGAGCAGCACGTCGGCCGCGGCCACGACCGCCAAACTGAGCGCCGCCTTGACCCAGAAGCTCGGCATCCGCGGCCGCATCGGCGAAGGCTCTCCCGCTGTTCGGGATCACCTTGGGGCCGGGCCATCGTCCTCCTGCGCATGCCGGCGCGCGGAGGCGGACAGGTTCGCGTGCAGATTCCGTGCAGACGACCTCAGCGCGAGGGAGTGGGCCGGGTCGGCTCGGCCCTCAAGGCGTCAGTTCCAGCCCCTTGAGCGAGCCATCGGCGCGCCAGTCCTCCAGCACCTTGGCGAAGGCCACGGGGCCGGCGCCGTAGGAGCTGTTGCGCTTGGCCATCACCTCGGGCCTGCCCTCGTTGTTGTAGTAGCCGGGCGTGCATTCCTTGAGGAAGTTCTCGCGCAGGAGGGCCAGCTTCTCGATCGTCCCGATCCAGGCGTCCTCGGCCTCCTGCGAGGCCTCGACGGTGCGCGCCTGGCGGTCCATGGCGTGCTTGACGATGTAGGCGATGTGCTTCGACTGCTCGTTCAGCATGTGCGGGAAGTTGGCCGAGAAGCCGGACTGGACGTTCGAGACCACGAAGCAGTTCGGGAAGCCGCGGACGTGGAAGCCGTGCAGGCTGGCGGCGCCGTCCTTCCACTTCTCGGTCAGCGTGATCCCGTCCCGCCCGTAGAGCTGGTAGCCCGAGCGGCGGGTGTAGTCGGTGCCCACCTCGAAGCCGGTGGCGTAGATCAGGCAGTCGACCTCGTAGGCCTTGCCGTCGACCACGACCGCGTTCGCGGTGATCCGCTCCACGCCCTTCCCGGCCGTGTCGATCAGGTGGACGTTCGGCCGGTTGAACGTGGCCAGGTACTCGTCGTGGAAGCACGGCCGCTTGCAGAACTGGTTGTACCAGGGCTTCAGCGCCTCGGCCTTGGCCTTGTCCTGCACCACCGAATCCACGCGGGCGCGGACCTGCTCCATCTTCTTGAAGTCGGCCAGTTGCATCAGCTCGGCGGGATTGCCGACCGCCTCGCCCGCCTCGGCCTTCTTGCGGGCCAGCAGCAGGATGTTGCCGATGATGTCGGTCCAGCCGTCGTTGACCAGGTCCTTGTCGGCGAACCCGCCCGAGACGAGGATGTTGAAGTTGTCCATCCGCTCCTGCTGCCAGCCCGGCTGGAGGCCGGCCGCCCAATCGGGATCGGTGGGGCGGTTGTTGCGCACGTCGATGGACGAGGGCGTGCGCTGGAAGACGTAGAGTTCCTTGGCCCATTCGCCCAGGTGCGGCACGCACTGCACGGCCGTGGCGCCGGTGCCGATGATGGCGACCCGCTTGTCCTTCAGGCCGGTGAGGCCGCCGTTGGAATCGCCGCCGGTGTAGCCGTAGTCCCAGCGGCTGGTGTGGAAGCTGTGGCCCTGGAAGCCCTCGACGCCGGGAATGCCCGGCAGCTTGGGCCGGTGCAGCGGGCCATTCGCCATGACCACGAAGCGGGCGCGCATGGCGTCGCCGCGGTTGGTGGAGATGATCCAGCGCGCGGCGTCCTCGTTCCAGCGCAGTTCCTTGACCTCGGTCTGGAAGCAGACGTTGTCGTAGAGGCCGAACTTCTCGCCGATGGCGCGGCTGTGCTTCAGGATCTCGGGCGCGCGGGAATATTTCTCGACCGGCAGGTAGCCCACCTCCTCCAGCAGCGGCAGGTAGATGTAGCTCTCGATGTCGCAGGCGGCGCCGGGATAGCGGTTCCAGTACCAGGTGCCGCCGAAGTCGCCGCCCTTCTCGATGATCCGCACGTCGGTGACGCCGGCCTCCTTGAGACGGGCCGCAGCCAGGAGGCCGCCGAAGCCGCCGCCGATCACCACCACCTCGACGTCGTCGGTCAGCGGCGCGCGGTCGAACGGCTCGACGTACGGATCCTCCAGGTAGTGGGCGAACTGGCCGGCGATCTCGACGTACTGCGCATTGCCGTCGGTGCGGACGCGGCGGTCCCGCTCGGCCCGGTACTTCGCGAGCAGCGCATCGGGGTCGAAGCCCAGATCGTCGGCGCCCGAAACCTCCGGCTTGTCGTCGGCCATGACGTCCTCCCGTATTGGTTATCGGCGTTCAGCGTGCCGAACGATCGGGAGGCCGGCAAGTGTGACGTGGGGGCGCCCTCGGCTCCCGGCCTCAGACGGGCTGGACCTCGACCACCTTGTAGGTCAGGGGGCGGCCGTCCTCGTCGGTCACGGTCACATACTCGCCCACCGCGAACCGGTGCTGGCCCAGGCGGTGGACCGGCTCGTCATCGGCGGAATCGCTGTCGTCGTAGTCGAAGAACCAGCGCTGGCCCCGCCGCGCCAGGCGTCCGTCCGCCGGCGGCTCGTCGGGGGCGAAGCGGCGCACCGTACAGGCGTCGCGCGCCTTGGCGTAGGCGGCCTCGTCGAGATGGCCGTCGTCGGTGAGCGGCGCGGTCAGGGCGTAGCCTCGATGGTCGTCGCCGCCCGCGAATTCGGTGCCGGGATTGCGTGCGAGGCGCATCACGATGCGGGACAAGGACATGGGAACAA
Organism: Phenylobacterium sp.; assembly: GCF_037189685.1. Classification (GTDB taxonomy): domain Bacteria; phylum Pseudomonadota; class Alphaproteobacteria; order Caulobacterales; family Caulobacteraceae; genus Phenylobacterium. The sequence goes on from NZ_JBBCIT010000029.1 coordinate 95,580, forward strand.
CCTCCAGGAAACCAGACAGGCGTGTCAGTGGGACAGGAAGAGGGACGGCCCGTCGGACCCGAGCAACGTCCGGGTCGTGCCGCCGAAGATGAACTCCTGCAGCCGGGGATGGCCGAAGGCGCCGGCCACCAGGATGTCGGCGCCCACCTCGGCGGCGGCGTGCAGGATCGCGGGTGCGGCGTCGCCGGCGTCGGTGAGCAGCCTGACCTCGGCGGCCACCCCGCGGGCGGCGTAATAGGCCTTCAGCCGCTCGGGATCGAAGGTGCGCGAACTGGCCTTGGGCGCGCCCACGATCACCACGCGCGACGCCTTCTCCAGGATCGGCGTCGCCAGGCGCGCCGCCCGGCTCGCCTCCTTGCCGCCGTCCCAGGCCACGACCGCCACGCCGCCGACCTTCAGGCCCTGCCGGGCCACCAGCACCGGCCGCTGTTCGTCCGCCACCATCTGCTGGAAGGCCTCGGCCAGCGGGCCACGTCCCCGCGCGGAGTCGGACGCGAAGACCACCACGTCCGACAGCCGGCTCTCCGCCGACAACCCGGCCCACACCGGCGTCGCCAGGGCGATGAACCGGGCCTTGGCGTAGCCGGCGCCCTCGGCCGCCCTGCGCGCGTTCGCCTCCCCGGCGGCCGTGGCCTCCTTCAGCGACTCCAGCGCCGTGGTCTGCACCCCGCCCAGGAACCCCTCGCCCATCCAGGGCATGACGTCGGCCACGTCCGCCGGCGTGTAGACGCACGCCAGCTCCGCGCCGAACGGCTCGGCGATCGTCTTCGCCGCCGCCACGGCGGCCGCGTCCCCCTGTCCACCCGACAGAGGCGCCATGATGCGGGCCCAACTCATGCGAACATCCTCATCTCGCCCCATCCTCGCCCCATCTTGGCCGACGGCGCGCGCCCCCGGATTGATCTTTGTCAGTCCCTGGGCCAGTTGACCAACGCGACACTGAAAGGAATGTGCGGGTGAGAAAAGGGCTGCGTCGCACAAAAGAGGCGCCCCGGGCCTGGCAACGGATGCTGTCGGGCCGCCGGCTGGACCTGCTCGACCCCTCCCCGATGGACATCGAGATCGAGGACATCGCCCACGGCCTGGCCCGCGTCGCGCGCTGGAACGGCCAGACGTTAGGCGAACACGCCTTCTCCGTGGCCCAGCATTCGGTGGTGGTGGAGGAGATCGTCGCCCACATCCAGCCCGATATCGAGCCGCGCTGGCGGCTGGCCGCCCTGCTGCACGATGCGTCCGAGTATGTGATCGGCGACATGATCAGCCCGTTCAAGGCCGCCCTGGGGGTCGACTACAAGCTCTTCGAGGAGCGGCTGGAGACCGCCATCCATGTCCGCTTCGGCCTGCCGGCGAAGACGCCGCCGGCGATAAGGAAGCTGATCAAGCGGGCCGACCGCGCGTGCGCCTACTTCGAAGCTGTCCAGCTCGCGGGCTTCAACCCCGCCGAAAGCCTCGACTTCTTCGGCGCCCCGCCCGAGGGCTACGCCCTCAGGATCGATCCCCAGGCGCCGGGCGAGGCCCAGGCTCACTACCTGCGCCGCTTCGAGGTGCTGTCCGAGGCGGCCGGCTACAGCCCCCACGCCCAGGCGTTCGACACCGAATGAACACGGCCCTCGTCATCGGGCTGTCGGCGGTGGTCGTGGCCATCAAGGACGGCGAGGCCGTGGCCCTCACCGTCCGGCACAAGGGGGCGGGCAATCTCTCGGGCCTGCCGTTCGGGCCCTTCGACCCCGACGGCCACCGGACGTTCGAACTGGCCCTGCGCGCCTTCGTGACCGAGCAGACGCGGTTCGACCTGGGCTATGTCGAGCAGCTCTACACCTTCGGGGACAAGGGCCGCGACGCCCCCCTGGCCAACCTCGGCGACGGCGACGGCGCGGCGCGGGTGATCTCCGTAGGCTATCTCGCCCTCGCCCCCGCCGCGGTCGACACCCATTTCGCCGGCAGCGAGTGGCGGCCGTGGTCGCGCATCTTCCCCTGGGAGGATTGGCGCGGCGGACGTCCGCCGGCCTTGGACACCATCGGCCCGGCCCTGCGCGCCTGGGCCGGCAACGACGCCCAGAAGCTGGCGCGGGCGCGGCTGGTCTTCGCCCTGGACGGCGCGCCCTGGAACGAGGAACGCGTCCTCGAACGCTACGAACTGCTCTACGAGGCGGGCCTGGCCCCCGAGGCGGCCCGCGACCGCAGCGAGGCCTCGCCCGCCCGCGCCGAAGCGCTGGTCGCGGCCGTGGGCGAGGCCATGATCTCGGACCACCGGCGCATCCTCGCCACCGCCCTCGGTCGGCTTCGCGGCAAGCTGAAGTACCGGCCCGTGGTCTTCGAGCTGATGCCCGACGCCTTCACCCTCTCGGCGCTGCAACGGACGGTGGAGGCCATCGCCGGCGTTCCGCTGCACAAGCAGAACTTCCGCCGCGCGCTGGAACGCGCCGAACTGGTGGAAGGCCTGGGCCGGGTCGACGCCGACACCGGCGGCCGCCCCGCCGAGCTGTTCCGTTTCCGCCGCGAGGTCCTGGGCGCCCGGCCCGTCGGCGGCCTCAGCCTGCCGCTGCTCAGAGACTAAAATATCCGCTCATCCCCGCGGATGCGGGGACCCAGGCTTTTCTCTATGAGAGGTCGGGATGTTCGCCGTCTACATCATGGCCAGCCGGCGCAACGGCACGCTCTACATCGGGCATACCGACAGCCTGAGCCGGCGCGCTCTGGAGCATCGCGAGAGCTCGTCACCCGGCTTTACCTCCAAGTACGGCGTGAAGACGCTGGTCTACTACGAATACTTTGAGACACGGGAAGCGGCGTTCGCGCGCGAGCGGGCCATGAAGAAGTGGTATCGGATCTGGAAGCTGCGGCTCATCGAGAGCGTCAACCCAGACTGGCAGGATCTGTTCGAGACTCTGCCGCCGGAGTGAAAGAAGAAGCCTGGGTCCCCGCATGCGCGGGGATGAGCGGGGTGTTGATTGGTGCGCCCAAGGCCCGGACCTTAATCGCCGCGCTGGTCTCGCGGCTGCCGTCGTGGCTCCAGCCGGGAGGGCCGAAGATGTAGCCCAGGGCGTGGCTAGGGTGGCGAAGCGCGTCCGCCGCCATCGCGATCCACTCGTGGAACGCCACCCGCAGGATGTTGAAAGTGCCCAGGTTCTTGACGATGCCGTAGCGGCACGGCTCGGCGTCCAGCTCGGGCTGGAAGGTGCCGAACAGCCTGTCCCAGACGATCAGGATTCCGGCGTAGTTGCGATCCAAGTAGACCGGATTGCGGGCGTGATGCACTCGGTGATGCGACGGGGTGTTGAAGACCGCCTCGAACCAGCGCGGCAGGCGGCCGATCGCCTCGGTGTGGATCCAGTACTGGTAGACGAGGCTGATCCCCTTCTGGATCGCGATCATCGCCGGCGGGAAGCCCAGGAACGCAAGGGGCAGCCACAGGAGCCAGGTTCCCGCCACACCGCCCGTCCAGGTCTGCCGCAACGCCGTCGAGAGGTTGTAGTGCTGGCTGCTGTGATGATTGACGTGCGCCGCCCACCAGAACCGCCGCTCGTGGCTGAGACGGTGGAACCAATAGTACGTGAGGTCCTCGAGCAGGAAGATCGCCACCCACGCCCAGACCGCTGTCATGGGGATCGTGAAGAGGCGGTGCTCGTAGACCCAGAGGGTCGCTGCGAAAGCGAGGCCGGCGGTGACGAGGCCCGCCAGCGTGGAGCCAAGCCCCATGCTCAGGGAGATCGCCGTGTCCTTGACCTCGTAGTTCGCCCTGGCCTTACCCAGGCGGGCCAGAACGATCTCGAGGATGATGGTGAGGATGAAGAACGGCGTGGCGAGGGCGACCGGATCGAATTCGGCCTCCGTCATGCCGCCAGATCCTTGGTCAGGTTCTCGGGGGGCCAGGACGGAAGGCGGATGGTCGCCGCCGGCGCGGCGATGTCGTCGAGGTTCACATGGAGCCGGCCGTTCCTGAACGTGGCCGACACCGCCTGGGGCCAGGGAATCTGCCGTGCGGCAAAGCCGTCGCCCACCCGGCACAGGACCAGGGCCATGCCGCCCGACTTGGCCAGGGCGCCGGCGCCGTCCGAGGCGGTCCAGATCGCGTCTATGGATCGGGTGGGAAACTCCTCGGCGAGGAGCACGCGCGCCTTGTGGTCGTCGAGCGGCCGGACGGGCTTGGCGATCTTGGCCCAGGCGACGATCGCGACGAGCGCCCCCACCGCCGCCGCCGACAGGGCGAGCTGAATGAAGAACGCCTCGTCCAAGGCTCGCGTCTCCCTTGTTCCGGTTGGCGGGAGGGTGAGCGCCGGGCGGCCCCCGGTCAAGGAAAAGGCCATGCGGTCGCCCGCATGGCCCTCTCCTTCAGCCTGGGCCGGAAGGGTCAGAACTTCCGAGAATAGCCCACGGTCCAGACGTTGGCGTCCGGGGCGCTCTTGCCGGTCTCGTAGCGGGTGTAGTCCACCCGCACGCCGTTCACGCCGTCGAAGTGGTGCTGGGCGCCCACGCCGAAGTTGAACGAGTCCTCGGAATCCGAGGCCGAAAGGCCGGCGGCCTTCACGCGGAACTTGCTCGTGCCGTAGCCGACGCGCGCGATCAGGTCGGTGTTGGCGCCGACCGGCGCAAAGCCGACGAGATAGGCGCCCGCCGAATGCTTCAGCTTGGTGTTCACGTCGACGCCGGCGATGGTGTCGGTGTCGCTCTTGAGGCCCGCGCCCAGCTCGCCTTCCACACCGATCCAGTCGTTGAAGCGGTAGCCCAGGCGGCCCTGGATGGCCTTCACGTCCACCTGCTTGGCGTCGACGATACCGACGTTCAGGTTGCCATAGACGCCGCTGTTGACGGCGTCCTGAGCCTGCGAGGCGGCGGGGATGGCGGCGGCGATCGCGGCCAGCGAGGCCACGCTGATGAGAGCTTTTTTCATTTTTGGGGAGAACTCCGTACTCGTCCTGGACAGCCCGCCCAGTCCCATTCGGGATCACACCCAAACGCGGCGACGCGCGGCCGGTTCTATGGCGACGCCGTGGCCGATTGTGTCTGTGGTTTCCATGCAACACCCGGATCACCGGGGCGGGTGACGGCGACCCGGACCGTGCTATGCAGTCCCGCTTTCGCGTGCCGAGGACATCATGACAGACGCGGTCATCGCCGCCACCGGGCTCTACACCCCGCCGAACAGCCTCTCGAACGCCGAGCTGGTCGAGACCTTCAACGCCTACGTCGAGCGCTTCAACGCCGCCCACGCCGACGCCATCTCGGCCGGCGAGGTCGAGGCCCTGGCTCCCTCCTCCGTCGAGTTCATCGAGAAGGCTTCGGGCATCAAGTCCCGGTTCGTGATCGACAAGAGCGGCCTGGTCGACCCCGAGCGCATGGCCCCCAACATCGCCGAGCGCAGCGACGACCAGCTTTCGGTCCTGGCGGAGATCGCCGTCGAGGCGGCCCGCCAGGCGATCGCCCGCTGGGGCAAGGACGCCTCGCGGATCGACGCGGTGATCTGCGCCGCCTCGAACATGCAGCGCGCCTATCCGGCCATGGCCATCGAGGTGCAGCAGGCGCTGGGGATCGAGGGCTTCGCCTTCGACATGAACGTGGCCTGTTCGTCGGCCACCTTCGGCGTCAAGACCGCCGCCGACTTCATCGGCTCGGGCTCGGCGCGGGCGGTGCTGATGGTCAACCCGGAGATCTGCTCGGGCCACCTCAACTTCCGCGACCGCGACAGCCACTTCATCTTCGGCGACGTCGCCACGGCGGTGATCGTGGAGCGGGCGGAGGATGCGCCAAGTTCAGGCGAGGGCGGCGGCTGGGACATCCTGGGGACGCGCCTGAAGACCCGGTTCTCGAACAACATCCGCAACAACTTCGGCTTCCTCAACCGCTGCGCGCCCGAGGGCGAAGGCCCCGAGGGCGGCGGCAAGGCCGACAAGCTGTTCGTCCAGGAGGGCCGCAAGGTCTTCCGCGAGGTGGTGCCGATGGTGGCGGAGATGATCGTCGAGCACGCGAACGACCTAGGGATCGACCCCGCCGGCCTGAAGCGCATGTGGCTGCACCAGGCCAACATCAACATGAACGAGCTGATCGGACGGCGCGTGCTGGGCCGCGAACCCGCGCCGCATGAGAACGTCATCATCCTGGACGAATACGCCAACACCTCGTCCGCCGGCTCGATCATCGCCTTCCACAAGGCCAGCGACGACTTCCGGCCGGGCGAGACCGGCCTGATCTGCTCGTTCGGCGCCGGCTACTCGGCCGGCACGGTGTTCGTCCGGAAGCGCTGAGCGCGCTCCCGAGCAGTCAGGAGCAAGGCCTGCACGGCTCCGAAAATCGCCGCGCCATGTCGCAATGTGCTATGCTGCCGGAATGAATCTGAAGGCGACCAGCGTGCGACGTACGCCGCTCCAGGATGCGGACGGGGATATCGATCGGTTCCTGGTCGACAATCATGACGATGTCGCCGCGAAGCTGGCGGCCGGCCGCCAGCAGATCGGGCAGGGAGAGGCGGAGCCGCTTGAGCCGCTCGACGTGCTGTTGCGCGATGCGCGCACAGCCCGGTAGCGTCTCCCTCCCGCTTGATGCCTCGCATCCTTCGCGCGCCGCTTGCGCGCACCGACCTCCTGGACCTCTGGGCCTACATCGCGGACGAGAGTTCGCCCACGATTGCCGACACCTTCCTTGCCCGCATCTACGGCGCGCTCGAAGTCGTGGCGTCGGCTCCGTACATCGGCCGGGAGCGGTCGGAGTTTCCCGGTAGCCCGCGCAGCATCGTGGTCCGCCCCTACGTCATCTTCTACGAGCCGCTTCCCGAGGGCGATGGCATCGCGGTTTGGCGGGTCCTCCACGGCGCGCGGCGGATGGAGGATCTCCTGCGGAAACCTCGCCGCTTTGAATAGGCCATATCGGTGTTTTCTTGGGCAGTCCGACGCCCTACGCTCCCGCCCGGTCGCCGGAAGGCGCTGCAACGGGAGGCGTTCAGTCATGGATTTCCGCAAGTATCTCGCCGAGGCGATCGGGACCGCCTGGCTCACCTTCGGAGGCTGCGGGGCGGCCGTGATCGCCGCCGGTTTCCCCGACGTGGGGATCGGGCTGCTGGGCGTGTCGCTGGCCTTCGGCCTCACCGTGGTGACGATGGCCTACGCCATCGGCCACATCTCGGGCTGCCACCTCAACCCCGCCGTGACCCTGGGGCTTTTCGCCGGCGGCCGGTTCCCGGCGGGCCAGATCGCACCCTACATCATCGCCCAGGTCCTGGGCGCGATCGTCGGCGCGGGCGTCCTGTACGCCATCGCCTCGGGCGCACCGGGCTTCGACGTGTCGGCGGGCTTCGCCTCCAACGGCTACGGCGACCATTCGCCAGGCGGATACAGCCTCACGTCGGCGCTGATCGCGGAGGTGTTCCTGACCGCGGTCTTCCTCTTCGTGATCATGGGCGCCACCCACGGCAAGGCGCCGGCCGGCTTCGCGCCGCTGGCGATCGGCCTGGCGCTGACGCTGATCCACCTGATCTCGATCCCGGTCACCAACACCTCGGTGAATCCGGCGCGCAGCACGGGTCCCGCCCTGTTCGTGGGCGGATGGGCGCTGTCCCAGCTCTGGTTGTTCTGGGTGGCGCCGCTGGTCGGCGGCGCGCTGGGCGGCCTCGTCTACCGCTGGATCGGTCCGAACCGCGAGACGGCCTGATCCCGTCACCGGAGGGGCGCGCCGAGCGCGCCCCTTCCCCCGGCCTACCGGTCCTTCTCGCGCTCGCCGATGGCGGCCTGCGCCGCGGCGAGCCGGGCGATCGGCACGCGGTAGGGCGAGCAGCTCACATAATCGAGTCCCACGCCCTCGCAGAACTGGATCGAGGCCGGGTCGCCCCCGTGTTCGCCGCAGATGCCCAGCTTCACGTCGGGCCGCTGCGCCCGGCCACGCTCGGCGGCGATGCGGATCAGGTCGCCCACGCCCTCCTGGTCCAGGCTGACGAAGGGGTCCTTCTCGAAGATGCCCTTCTCGATGTAGGCGTTCAGGAACCGGCCGGAATCGTCGCGGCTGATGCCGAACGTCGTCTGGGTCAGGTCGTTGGTGCCGAACGAGAAGAATTCGGCGTTCTCGGCCAGGTCGCCGGCCCGCAGCGCCGCACGCGGCAGCTCGACCATCGTGCCGACCATGTAGCCGATCTCGCGGCCCTGCTCGGCGATCACCTCCTTGGCGGTGCGATCGGTGAGCTGGCGCAGGAAGCGCATCTCCTCACCCTTGGCCACCAGGGGATGCATGATCTCGGGGATCGGCGCCGGGCGGCCCTCGGCGGCCACTTCGCAGGCCGCCTCCAGGATCGCGCGCACCTGCATCTCGTAGATCTCGGGATACGAGACCCCCAGGCGGCAGCCGCGGTGGCCCAGCATCGGGTTCACCTCGTGCATCTCCTGGGCCCGGCGCAGGAGCTTGGCGGCGTCGAGGCCCGTGGCCTCGGCCACCGCCTGCACGTCCTCCTCGGTGTGCGGCAGGAACTCGTGCAGCGGCGGATCCAGCAGGCGGATCGTGACCGGCAGGCCTTCCATGATCTTGAACAGCTCGACGAAATCCTGCCGCTGCATCGGCAGGATCTTGGCCAGCGCGGCCTTCCGGCCCGCCACGTCGTCGGCCAGGATCATCTCGCGCACCGCCGCGATCCGCGCCGGATCGAAGAACATGTGCTCGGTCCGGCAGAGGCCGATCCCCTCGGCGCCGAACTGGCGGGCCGTCTGGGCGTCGAGCGCCGTCTCGGCGTTGGCGCGGACCTTCAGGCGGCGCATCTCGTCGGCCCATCCCATCAGGGTGGCGAAATCGCCCGAGAGTTCGGGCTCGATCATCTTCACCGCGCCCTGCAGGACCTCGCCGGTCGAGCCGTCGATGGTGACGATGTCGTAGGCGCGGATGGTCTTGCCGCGGGCGCGGAACTCGCCGGCGCGGGCGTCGATGTGGACCTCGCCGGCGCCCGAGACGCAGGGGCGGCCCATGCCGCGGGCCACCACGGCGGCGTGGCTGGTCATGCCGCCCCGGGCCGTGACGATGCCGCGCGCGGCGTCCATGCCGCGGATGTCCTCGGGACTGGTCTCCTCGCGGACCAGGATCACCGCCTCGCCCGAGCCGCCCAGCTTCTCGGCCTCTTCCGCCGTGAACACGACCTTGCCGGTGGCCGCGCCCGGGCTGGCTGGCAGGCCGGTGGCGATGACGTCGCGCGGGCTGGCCGGGTCGATGGTCGGGTGCAGGAGCTGGTCCAGCGAGGCGGGCTCGACCCGCATCACCGCCTCGGCCCGGCTGATCAGGCCCTCGCTGGCCAGGTCCACCGCCACTTTCAGCGCCGCCTTGGCCGTGCGCTTCCCGTTGCGGGTCTGCAGCATGTAGAGCCGGCCCTGTTCGACCGTGAACTCGATGTCCTGCATGTCGCGGTAGTGCTTCTCGAGCGTGCCGACGACGCCCTTGAACTGGGAGAACACCTCGGGCAGCGCCTCTTCCATCGAGGGGTTGACGTCGCCCATCTCCTCGCGCGCGGCCTTGGTCAGCGGCTGCGGCGTGCGGATGCCCGCCACCACGTCCTCGCCCTGGGCGTTGATCAGGAACTCGCCGTAGAGCTTGTTCTCGCCCGTCGACGGGTTGCGGGTGAAGGCGACGCCGGTGGCCGAGCCGTCGCCCATGTTGCCGAACACCATCGACTGGATGTTCACCGCGGTGCCCCAGCTCTCGGGGATGTCGTGCATCCGGCGATAGAACTTGGCGCGATCGTTCATCCAGCTCGCGAACACGGCGCCCACGGCGCCCCAGAGCTGCTCGTTCGGGTCCTGCGGGAAGGGCTCGCCGCGCTCGTCCTCGACGGCGCGCTTGTAGTCGGCGACCACCGCCTCCCAATCCTCGGCCGAAAGGCCGGTGTCGACATGGATGTCCAGGCGGTCCTTATGGTCGTCCAGAATCTCCTCGAACATGTGGTGATCCAGGTCGAGGACGACGTTCGAGTACATCTGGATGAAGCGGCGATAGGAATCGAAGGCGAAGCGACGGTCGCCCGAGAGCTTCGCGAGACCTTCCACCGTCTGGTCGTTGAGGCCGAGGTTCAGGACCGTATCCATCATCCCCGGCATCGAGGCCCGCGCGCCCGAGCGCACCGACACCAGCAGCGGGTTCGCCGGGTCGCCGAAGCGCTTGCCGGTGATCTCCTCCACCTTCGACAGGCCAGCCGACACCTGGTCCTTGAGGTCGGCCGGATAGCTGCGCGCGTTGGCGTAGTAGTGGGTGCAGGCCTCGGTGGTGATGGTGAAGCCCGGCGGGACCGGCAGGCCCAGCGACGACATCTCGGCCAGGTTCGCGCCCTTGCCGCCCAGCAGATCCTTCATCGACGCATCGCCGTCGGCCGAACCGCCGCCGAAGGCATAGACCCAACGCGTCTTCACCGTCGTATCGGCCATAACCCTGTCTACCTTCCGATCTCTCCCGCCCGCAGGCGGTCTCCCGGGCGGTGTCTAGCCCGTAACCTGCGAGAAGTCCGCCACCTGCCCCATCGCGTCGCGCACCCTGGTCAGCAGGCGGAGTCTGTTCTCGCGCTCCTCCGCTACATCCGAATTCACTAACACCTTGTCGAAGAACGCATCGACAGGCGCGCGCAGGCCCGAAAGCGCCCGCATGGCGGCGGCGAAGTCCTCGGCGTCGAGCGCCGCATCCAGCACGCCGTCCAGATCGGACACGGCGGCGATCAGCGCCGCCTCCTCAGGCGCCGACGACGCCATCCGCGCCGGCGCCCCGGCGGGCAGCGGCCCCTTCTTCTCCTCGGCCTTGAGGATGTTCACGGCGCGCTTGTAGCCCGCGAGCAGGTTCGCCCCGTCGTCGGTCTTGAGGAACGCGTCCAGCGCGCTCACCCGCGCCACCACGCGCACCAGATCGTCGTCGCCCAGGGCGAAGACCGCGGCCACCAGGTCGTGCCGCTGGCCCCGTTCGCGCAGCCAGACCTCCAGGCGGTCGGCGAAGAAGGCGACGATCTCGGACGACACCTCTTCGTAGGGCCGGAACTCGAACAGCACGTCGCCGGAATGCGTCTCGCGCTCCAGGCGGTCGAAGACGAGATCGACCTCGCGGTCCATCGCCACCACCTGCGGCCGCCCGTCCAGCAGCGCCTCGTCGAACTCGCGCAGGTAGGTGTCGAACTCGCGGCTCTTGGCGCGGCCGGCGGCGCCCAGGTGGGCCACCAGCTTCGGCGTCGAGACCCACAGCGCCCGGCCCGGATCGACGTAGCAGCGCAGCGCCTTGTACCAGTCGGCCACCACCGCCCGCAGCGGGATGCGCAGCTCGGAATTCAGCACGATCCGGATCACGCCCAGAGCCGCACGGCGCAGGGCGAAGGGATCGCGCGACCCCGTCGGCTTCTCGCCGATCGCGAAGAAGGCGGTCAGCGTGTCCAGCTTGTCGGCCAGGGAGACGGCCATCGTGACCGGACGGTCCGGGACCTCGTCGTTCGCCCCGGCGGGCTTGTAGTGGTCGCGGATCGCCTCGGCCACCAGCGGCGACAGCCCCTCGGCCTCGGCGTAGTAGCCGCCCATCACGCCCTGGAGTTCGGGGAACTCGCCCACCACCCCGCTGACGAGGTCGGCCTTGGCCAGGCGCGCGGCCTGCACAGCCTTGGCCGGATCGGCGCCGACGCGAGGCGCCAGGGCGGCGGCCATCATCTCCAGCCGCTCGACGCGCTCGTACATCGCGCCCAGCTTCGCATGGAAGGTGACGCCGCGGAGCTTCTCCAGCCGGTCCTCGAGGCGGACCTTGCGGTCCTCGGTCCAGAAGAACCGCGCATCGGACAGGCGCGCCGACAGCACCTTGGCGTTGCCCTTGGCGATCGTGGCGCCCCCATCGGTGGCGTCGATGTTGGCCACGGTGATGAAGTGGGGCGCGAGCTTGCCCGTCCGCGGGTCGCGCACGGCGAAGTAGCGCTGGTGAACCCGCATGGACGTGCGGATCACCTCAGGCGGCAGGTCCAGGAACGCCGGGTCCATGTCGCCCAGCACCGGGACCGGCCACTCCACCAGCCCGGACACCTCGTCCAGCAGGCCGGCGTCCTCGACCAGTTCCAGGTTCCGCGCGAAGCACAGGGTCTTCGCCGACTCCAGGATGCGCGCCCTCCGCTCCTCGGGGTCGAGGACGACGAAGCGCTTCTCCAGCTTCTCGGCGTATTCGTCGAAGGTGCGGGCCTTGAACGCCTGGCCCGAGCCCATGAAGCGATGGCCGACGGTCGTGTCGCCGCTGGGGATTCCGTCGATCTGGAACGGCACGACCTCGCCGTCGAACACGCACAGGATGCGCCGTAGCGGCCGCACCCAGCGCAGCCTGCTCACGCCGGAGACCATCGACTTCGGCCAGGGGAAATCGCGGACGATCGCCTCGACCATCTCGGCCACGATCTGCGGCGTCGGACGCCCGTGGCGGTGCAGGGTCGCGAACCAGACCCCGTCCTTCTCGACGAGGTCGGATTTCTGGAGGTTGTTCTTGCGAAGGAAGCCGTCCAGCGCCTGGTCGGGGGCGGCGGTGCGCGGTCCCTTGATCTCCTCGTGACGATCCTTCTGCGCCTCCGGAAGGCCCTCGGCCACGAGGGTCAGGCGGCGCGAACCCGCGAACGTCTTCAAAGCCTCGGGCAAGAGGCCCTCGGCCAGCAGGCGGTCACGCGCCATGCGTTCCAGGTCGCGCGCGGCCTGCGCCTGCATGCGGGCGGGAATCTCTTCGGAGAGGAGTTCGAGGAGAAGCTGGGGCATGGCGATCTAGCTCCTCCCCCGCATGCGGGGGAGGTGGCGGCGAAGCCGACGGAGGGGGCGCTGCGGCGCACAAGGCGGAAGGGCCAACGCCCCCTCCACCACTGCGTGGTCCCCCTCCCCCGCTCGCACGGGGGAGGACCTGAACGTCGTCATCGCGGCCATCACGCGTTCCCGCCCTGGCTCTCGACCCAGGCTTCCGCGCACATCCTGCAGAGGTCGCGGATGCGGCCGATGTAGCTCTGGCGCTCGGCGACCGCGATGGCGCCGCGGGCGTCCATGATGTTGAACAGGTGGCTGGCCTTCAGCACATGGTCGTAGGCCGGCAGCGCCAGCGGCTGACCCTGGCGGCCCCGCTGGGCGAGGATGCGCGGCACTTCCCGCTCCATGTCCTCGAACTGGCGCTTGCAGGTGGCGACATCCGCCGCCTCCAGCTCGAACGCCGAGAACTGCTGCTCGTTGGCCAGGTAGATGTCGCCGTAGGTGAACTCGTCGTTGAAGGCGAGGTCGTAGACGTTGTCCTTGTCCTGCAGGTAGAGCGAGAGCCGCTCCAGGCCGATGGTGAGCTCGCCGGCCACCGGGAAGACGTCCAGGCCGCCCACCTGCTGGAAGTAGGTGTACTGGGTGATCTCCATCCCGTCGCACCAGACCTCCCATCCAAGCCCCCAGGCGCCGACGGTGGGATTCTCCCAGTCGTCCTCGACGAAGCGGATGTCGTGGACCCTGGGATCGATGCCGATGGCTTCGAGACAGCCGAGGTACAGCTCCTGGAGGTCTTCCGGATTCGGCTTCAGGATCACCTGGTACTGGTGATGCTGGTGCAGCCGGTTCGGGTTCTCGCCATAGCGGCCGTCGGCCGGCCGCCGCGACGGCTGGACATAGGCCACCTTCCACGGCTTCGGGCCCAGCGTCCGCAGGACGGTCATCGGCGAGAGAGTTCCGGCCCCCACCTCGACGTCATAGGGCTGCAGGATCGCGCAGCCCTGACGGCTCCAATAGTCGTGCAACTTCAGGATCAGGCCCTGAAACGAAAGCGGCTTGTCGGGCATAGGGCCAGGGAGTCTTCGAGAGGGGCTTCGGCGTGAATTCGCAGGCGCAAAAAAAGTCGGCGGACCATAGGGCCCGCCGACCTTGGCTTCAACCCGTGTGAAGGGCTCCTCGCTCGGGGCCTTCAGTTGCCCCGGGCGGCCGTCTTGCGCCCCGTCTGCGACAGGGGCTGGCCGTACTTGGCGCGGTTCTCGGCCGTATCCGGCACCGGGCCGTTCGTGACCGTCGTGGTGGTGACCTGCGCGCCCTGGTCATAGGTGGTGGTCGAGGCGGAAACCGGCGCGCTCACGTCGGTGTCGGTCGCCGCCGGAGCCGGCGTGTTCGCGGCCGGCGCGTCCGGGGCGGGCGGATTCACCGAGGTGTCGGCCGACGTAGCCGGATCAGGCGCGGCCTGGGCCGGATCGGGCGCCGCACCGACCTCAGGCTCCTGGGGCGGCGAATGGGTCTGGGTGTGGACCTGGGCCTGGGCCGCGCCGGCCGCGAGGGCGGCTACGGTCGCGGCGGTCAGCAGATGCGAGAGCTTCATGTTCAGAACTCCTGGTTGCGCGAGATGTGCGCCCCCGTCCCGAGTGTGCTCACGCTCTACGATCCTGGCCCGGTTTGGTTCCCGCCCCGGGCCAGAAAGCGTCCGTTCCGAAGCCTCAGCTGGCGGGCGCGGCCGGCGCCTCGGCGTCGCCCTCGCCGGCGACCAGCACACGATCCACCACGTGCAGCAGGCCGCTGCCGGTATGGAGGTCGGCCTGGACGATGGTGGCGCCGTCCACCTTCAGCTTGCCGCCCTCGTCGCTGCCGTCGAGGAGGATGGTGTCGCCGGCGCCCGAGGGAATCGGCCCCTTCGCGCCCTTGATCTTCGCGGAGTCGATCGGCGCATTGACGACGTGGTGCAGCACGAACCGCTGCATCGCGGCCTTGTCCGACTTGAGCTGAGCCAGCTTGTCGGCCGGCATGGCGGCGAAGGCGGCGTCGGTCGGGGCGAACACCGTCAGGTTCTTGTTGGTCTTCAGGAGACCGGTGAGGTTGGTGGCGTCGATCCCGCCCACGAAGGTGTTGAACCGGCCCGAGAGCTTCAGCGTATCCACAAGGTCTCCCTGGACGGCGATCGGGCCGGCGGCGGGAGCGGCGTCCTGGGCCTGGGCGGCCATCGGGGCGGCTGAAAGGGCGGCCACGGCGGCGGCGGCAAGCAGGAAACGGGTCATCGTCGTTCGATATCCTTGTGTTGTCGGGCCGCGAGCGTTCGCGTCCCAGGGACTACGCAGACAACTCCAAGGCGGTTCCCGCCCGGAGGCACGGGACACTAGGCTTGGACGGCGCCGGATTTACGACGCCTCAGGTCGGCGTCAAGAACCGCAACACCCCTCCGGACACCCTTTTTTGTCCAGTTTCGAGGCGCCAACCCCCTCGATCGCCTGAAAATTGAGCGGCTGCCGCCTTCTTGACCATACGGGCCGCCCCGGCGGGCCGCCCCTCCCCCAACCCCGACATAGCGTTCCGACGACCGCCGAACGGGGATCCAGAAAACGCGGTCATCGACGAACGAGAGGGGTTGGCCCGCCCACAGGGCCGGACGCGGGAGCGAGCGGATGAAACTCATCATGGCGATCGTCAAACCCTTCAAGCTGGACGACGTGCGCGAAGCGCTCGTCGGCGCCGGCGTGGAGGGCCTGACGGTCTCGGAGGTCAAGGGATATGGCCGGCAGAAGGGCCAGACCGAGATCTATCGGGGCGCGGAGTACCAGATCAACTTCCTGCCCAAGGTGAAGCTCGAAGCCGTCGTCGACGACGCGGCGGCGGGCAAGGCGGTGGAGGCCATCAAGGCCGCGGCCGCCACCGGCAAGATCGGCGACGGAAAGATTTTCGTCCTCGACGTCGCGGAGGCCGTGCGCATCCGCACCGGCGAAACCGGCGCAGCGGCGCTCTAGGGCATCGGGACAAGGGGATTATGAATATGAAAGTCTTCGGAATTCAGCGGCTGACGGGGATCATCCTCGCCGCCGCGATGCTGGGGGCGCCGATCGCGTCGCCAGCGCTCGCCCAGGAGGCGGCCGCGCCTGCGGTGGAGGCCGTCGTGGCCGAAACCACCGTCGTGGAAACCGCCCCCGAGGCCGCGCCCGCCGAGGCTCCGGCCGAGGAAGAGCCGACGCTCGACACCGGCGACACCTCCTGGCTGCTCACCTCGACGGCGCTCGTGCTCGCCATGACCATCCCGGGCCTGGCGCTGTTCTACGGCGGCAT
Organism: Phenylobacterium sp.; assembly: GCF_037189685.1. GTDB lineage: Bacteria > Pseudomonadota > Alphaproteobacteria > Caulobacterales > Caulobacteraceae > Phenylobacterium. Next base: position 111,560 of record NZ_JBBCIT010000029.1, read on the forward strand.
GGTCCGCGGCAAGAACGTCATCTCGACGGTCGCCCAGTGCTTCGCGATCACGGCCGTGATCAGCGTCGTCTGGATGGTCGCCGGCTACTCGCTGGCCTTCAGCGAGAACAGCTCGGCGGCGCTCAACCCGTACGTGGGCGGCCTCAGCGCCTTCCTGCTGAACGGGATCTCGATGGACGACCTGTCGGGCACCATCCCGCAGTTCCTGTTCGTCGTGTTCCAGATGACCTTCGCGGTGATCACGCCGGCCCTGATCGTCGGCGCCTTCGCCGAGCGCATGAAGTTCTCGGCCATCCTGCTGTTCATGGTCCTGTGGTCGCTGATCGTCTACTCGCCGATCTGCCACTGGGTGTGGGGCGGTGGCTTCCTCAGCGAAATGGGCGTCCTCGACTTCGCCGGCGGCACCGTGGTCCACATCAACGCCGGTATCGCGGGTCTCGTCTGCGCCCTGGTCCTGGGCAAGCGCAAGGGCTTCGGCGCCGAGAACATGGCGCCGCACAACCTGGTGCTGACCATGATCGGCGCCAGCCTGCTGTGGGTGGGCTGGTTCGGCTTCAACGCCGGCTCGGCCGTGGGCGCCAACGGGCTGGCCGCCGTGGCCATGCTGAACACCCAGGTGGCCACCGCCGCGGCGGTCGTGGCCTGGATGGCCATCGAGTGGTTCGAGCGCAAGAAGCCCGGCATGCTGGGGCTCGCCTCGGGCGCCGTGGCCGGGCTCGTGGCCATCACGCCGGCCGCCGGCTTCGTGACCCCGCAGGGCGCGCTGATCGTCGGCTTCGTCGGCGGCGCGGCGGCCTACGCCGGCGCGGTCTGGCTCAAGAAGGCCCTCAAGTACGACGACAGCCTGGACGTCTTCGGCGTCCACGGCGTCGCCGGCATCGCGGGGGCCCTGCTGACGGGCGTCCTGGCCAGCTCGGCGGTGGCCGGCGAAGCCGCCGAAGGCGCCAATGTGGTGACCCAGTTCGTGGGCATCATCGGCACGATCGCGTGGTGCGCCATCGCCACCTTCGTCATCCTGATGATCTGCAAGTTCACGGTCGGCCTGCGTGTCAGCGAGGACGAAGAGGTCGAAGGCCTCGACCTCTCGCAGCACGGCGAGTCCCTGCACCACTAGAGCTCGGGGGAGAGGGCGTCCGGTCCAGCTTGGTCGGGCCGGACGCCATCTGGGGTGGAGACGGGGGTCCTTCGGGGCCCCCGTTTTCCTTGGGTGATCCTGGCGCCGCCGCGCGTCGGGGCGCGCGGCTCAGTCCCACGGACCGCCGAGACGGCAGCAGCGCACCCACCACCGAGGCGCCAGGGCCTCGATGCGCCCCGCCAGGGTCCCGGCGGCGATGTCGTCGGCGCAGAGCGCGAAACAGGTCCCGCCCGATCCCGACACCCGGGCCAGCAGCGTCTCGGGCTCTGCGCGCAGCATGTCCAGGACCGTTCCGACCTCGGGGGCGACGTCGATGGCCGCCGCCTCCAGGTCGTTGCGTTGGAGGGCGAGCCAGGCCGCCATCTCCTGCGGCGACTCGAAGGCGTCGGGCATGGGCGGCGGCGCCACGGCGCCGAAGTCGCCGCGAGCATCCAGGCGGCGGTAGACGGCCGGAGTCGACACCGGCACACCCGGGTTGACCAGCACGGCATCGAGCGCGGGGAAGCGCGGCGCCGGCGACAATCGCTCGCCGCGCCCCTCGGTCACGACCGGGCGCGCCCAGAGGCAGGCTGGACCATCAGACCCGATGCGCGCGGCCACCCGCTCCAGCCGCTGATCGTCGATCTGCGGGGCGAACACGTCCCGGATGAGGCGCAGCACGGCCGCAGCGTCACTCGAGCCGCCGCCCAGCCCGCTGGCCACCGGCAGCGCTTTCTCCAGGGACATGGCCAGTTCGGCCATTGGCCGGCCCAGCTCCTCAACGAAGGCGCGGACGGCCGTCCAGATCAGATTGTCCCGTTCCGACCCCAGCGCGCGCCCGAACGGGCCCGACACGGTCAGGCTCCCCTCCCCCAGCTCGATCGCCACCCGGTCGCCGACGTCCGCGAACGCCACCAGGCTGCTCAGGGGATGGAAGCCATCCGCGCCCGGAGGGCCGACGTGAAGGAACAGGTTGACCTTGGCGGGCGCCAGCCGCGCGGGCATCTCAGGGGCCCGCGACGCGCGGCGCGGGGCCCAGGCCCGACTCGAGTTTACGCTCGGCGTCGGCGCGGATCTTGTCGTCCGGGTCCAGGGTCAGCACCCGACGCCACTGGAACACCGCCTCGTCCTTGCGGCCGACCATCCAGTAGGCGTCGCCCAGATGGCTGTTGATCTCGGGATCGCCCGCCTCCAGTTCCACCGCCTGCTCCAAGAGCTCGATGGCCTTCGGGTAGTCGCCCAGGCGATAGTGCGCCCATCCCAGGCTGTCGATCATGGCGCCCGACCGGGGATTGGCGGCCACCGCCTTCTCGACCATCGCCAGGGCCTCCTTGAGACGCTCGCCACGATCGATCAGCCCGTAGCCCAGGTAGTTCAGCAGTTCCGGCTCGTCGGGCCGAAGGCTGAGGGCCTTCGACAGGTCGGCCTCGGCCTGCGGCCAGCGCCCCGCCCGCTCATGCGCCTGGCCGCGCGCGTAGTAGAGCTGCCAGTCCGGCGTCTTCGCCTCGGCGATGAGCGTATCCAGCACCGCCGCCGCCTCGTCGTTGCGGTCGTTGGCGCGCAGCAGGTCCGAGAGGGTGATCCGGCCTTCGAAGTCGCCCGCCTCGGCCGCGGCGCGCGCGCGCCTGAGCGCGCCCTCCTTGTCGCCCGCGCTCTGATAGCTCCAGGCGAGCTTGGCCTGGGCGGCAGGGAACTCGGGGCTGCCGGGCTTCGGCCGTCCGTACGCGGCGCGGGCGCCGTCCAGGTCGCCGCGCGTCTGCAGGAGATCGCCCAGCATCAGCCACGCATCGTTTCGTTGAGGGTCGAGGCTCAGCGACAGCCGCAGGTAGGCCAACGCCGTCGCCTCCTGCCGGGCGCTGATCATCGTGGCCGCCGGGGCGAGCAGCGCGAAGGCCGCGCCTTCCTTCAGCGTCGGCGCCGCCGGCGCCCGGCCGCCGCCCGCCCTGGCCTTCGCCGTCCTGGCCGCCAGACTCGAGGGATTGCGTCGCAGCGCCCCGTCGTAGAGCGCCAGCGCGTCGGCTTTGCGGCCCCGCCTCTCCAGGAAGCCGCCATAAGCCAGGACCGCCAGCTCGTTGGGATTTTCACCGGACGTCACGGCCTTGAAGTTCGTCTCGGCCTCGTCGAAGCGCCGGGCGCGCTCGAACAGGTGCGCCTGGCCGATCTGACCGAAATAGTCCACCGCGGCGTCGCCGCGAAGCTGGGGTCGCACGACCGTTCCCTCGGCGTCGCCGGCCGCCGCGGCGACCCAGGGCGCCAGCAGGGCCGCAGCGGCGCGGTGCGGGAAGCCGATGGGATCGCCGCCCAGTTCAGCCTGGGCGGCCTTGCCCTTGCCGTCGCCCAGGAGCGCGACGGTGCGCACCAGTCGTCCCATCCGCTTCGACGGCTCGGAGGCGGTGGGCCCGGTCGGCGCGAGCGTCGCGGCCTTGGCGACCTGGCCGGCCATCAGGGCGGCGGTGAAGGCCTGCTCGGACACGGCCGGATCGTCGCCGCCGTGCGCGCGGGCGTACTCCAGGAAACGGGCGGCGTCGGCGTTCCGCCCCGCGTTCAGGGCGGCGTTGCCCGCCAGGAACAGGCCGTAGGCGCTGTCCGCCGCGGGCGGGCCGGCCGGCTCGATCCCGGAAGACGATGTGGTGGCGCACCCGGCCAAGAGGGCGGCGGGCGCGGCGAGGGCGAACAGGAAGCGACGCATGGCCCGACTCTGGGCGTCCGCGGCGTCGCCCGCAAGCGCCCAGTCGCCACACGCGAACCGGCGGTGGCCTACATGTTGGGATAGTTCGGCCCGTCTCCACCCTGCGGCGTGGTCCAGTCGATGTTCTGCGACGGGTCCTTGATGTCGCAAGTCTTGCAGTGGACGCAGTTCTGGAAGTTGATCTGGAACTTCGGATTCTGGCCGGCGTCGTCGTAGAGGACCTCGTAGACGCCCGCCGGGCAGTACAGCCGCGCCGGCTCGCCGAACTTCGGCAGGTTGACGTCGATCGGGATCGAGGGATCCCGCAGCTTCAGGTGCGCCGGCTGGTTCTCGTCGTGGTTGGTCGAGGACAGGAACACGCTGGAGAGCTTGTCGAAGCTCAGCACGCCATCGGGCTTGGGGTAGACGATCGGCTTGTAGTCCGAGGCCTTGCCGGTGGATTCGGCGTCGCCCTTGGTGTGCTTCATCGTTCCGAAGATCGAGAAGCCGCCCAGCAGATGGGTCGACCACATGTCGAAGCCCGAGAACGCCGTACCGAGCGCGGTGCCGAACTTCGACAGCATCGGCTTGGCGTTGCGGACGATGTTCAGCTCCTTCTTCACCCACGATGCGTCGAAGGCCTGCTTGTACTCGACCAGGTCGTCGCCCGCGCGGCCGGCGGCGATGGCCGCCGCGGCGGCCTCGGCGGCCATGATGCCGCTCTTGATGGCGTTATGGCTGCCCTTGATCCGGGGCACGTTCACGAAGCCCGCGCTGTCGCCCAACAGCACGCCGCCGGGGAAGTAGAGCTGCGGAACCGACTGGATGCCCCCCTCGCTGATGGCGCGGGCCCCATAGGCGATGCGCTTGCCGCCCTCCAGGTACTTGGCGACCTCGGGGTGATGCTTCCAGCGCTGGAACTCGTCGAAGGGCGACAGCCAGGGGTTCTTGTAGTTCAGGTGAACGACGAAGCCCGTGGCCACGTAGTTGTCCCCGAAGTGGTACATGAAGCTGCCGCCGCCGGTCTTGTCGTCCAGCGGCCAGCCCAGGGTGTGGATCGCCAGGCCCGGCTGGAACACCTCGTCCGGAACCTGCCACAGCTCCTTGATGCCGATGCCGTATTTCTCGGGGCTCGCGTCCCGGCACAGGCCGTACTTCGCCTTCAGCACCTTGGCGAGCGAGCCGCGGACACCCTCGCCGATGAAGACGTACTTCCCGCGCAGCTCCATGCCGGGCTCGTAGTTGGGGCCGGGTTGCCCGTCCTTGCCGATGCCGAACTCGCCGACGACCACGCCGACCAGCCTGTCGTCCTCGAACACCGGCGCCGAGGCGGCCATGCCCGGGTAGATCTCGACGCCCAGGCCCTCGGCCTGCTGGCCCAGCCAGCGGCAGACGTTGCCGAGGCTGGCGATGTAGTTGCCGTGGTTGTTCATGAAGGGCGGCATCGCCCAGACCGGCAGGTCCAGGCTGCCCTGCTGCCCCAGGACCACGAACTTGTCCTGGGTCACCGGCGTCTCGAGCGGCGCGCCCAGTTCCTTCCAGTTCGGGAACAGTTCGCTGATGCCCTTGGGATCGATCACCGCGCCCGAGAGGATGTGCGCGCCCACCTCGGCGCCCTTCTCGACCACCGCCACCGTCAGGTCGGCCGAGAGCTGCTTCAGCCGGATCGCGGCGGCGAGGCCCGACGGCCCGGCGCCCACGATGACGACGTCGTACTCCATGGCTTCGCGCTGGACGGCTTCGCTCATCGTGTTCCCCTCGGCCTCGTCCGGGCGAACGCGCGCCGCCCGGTCTCTGGAGTCCCCAGTATTCCGGGTCTTATCGGGAGGTCATGGCGCGATGGTCAAGCGCGAACGCTTCGCGTCTGCGGCGCCGGCCGGCTACCGTCGCCCTTCGGTCACGATCTTCACCTGCGCGCCGGGCGCCAGGGGTTCGTCCGGTCGCAGGTTGTTCAACATGAGGAAGCGGGCCGCCCGATCGCGCTCGGGCGGCATGCGGGCGGCCATGGTCTCGGCCGTGTCGCCGGGGCGCACCGTCACCACGGCGATGCGCCGCCCGCCCACCGCCTCGGCGTCACGGTCCGAGAGGCGGCGGAACGATTCGTACATGCCGTCGAACACCCCTGCCTGTCCCGCCGGAGCCATCGAGACGAAGTGGTAGACCTGGTTTCCGCCCGCGGCATAGGCCACGACCGTGAGGTCCACCGGCCGGCCGGACGAAAGCGCCCGCGCCGGCAGCACCACCGCCGGCATGCCGTTGATGGTCGTCCGCTGGGCCTGACCCAGCTCGTGGCGACCCTGGCGGATGATCCCGCGCATCACCGCGGCGGCGTAGGCCTCGAGCTGCGAGGCCGGCGCCTGGCCCGGAGCGAATTCGGCCAGCATCCCCTGCGGCCCGGCGACGCGCACCGCCTGCGGCGTGTTGCTCAACGCGAACCCCTGTGGCGCGTCGAAGCGGATGCGCAGCGCCGGATGCACGAACGATCCGCCGCGCACGAGGCCCTGGCCGGGATCGTCGCCGAACGGCATCCCGTCCAGCGCCGCCAGGAAGGCGCGGTCGCCCAGGGCCAGGTCCTCGGCGAAGGCGATCCGCGCCGCCTGGGCCTCGGCCCGCTGGATACGGTCGCCCGTCAGCGGATGGGTGCGGGCCCAGGCCGGGGTCGACGCTCCGCCCTGCCCCGTGGTCTGGGCGTTGAAGGCGTCCTCGCGCCGCAGGCCGTCCAGCACCCGCGTCAACCCCTCGGGCGCATAGCCCGCCATCGGCAGGAAGCGAAGCGCCAGGCTGTCGGCCTCGTACTCCTGGTTCCGCGAATAGCTGAGCGTCCCCAGTTTTCCCACGCGACCGGCGATGCCGCCGGCGAGGTCAGACTTCGTCGCCGCTCCGATCAACGCCGCGGCCAGGCCGCTGAGCGCCTCGGCCTGTTCCTGGCGCTGGGCGTGCTTGGCGGTCACATGACCCAGTTCGTGGCCCAGCACCGCCGCCAGCTCGGCTTCGGAGTTCATGATCGAGAGCAGCCCGCGGGTGATGTAGACGTAGCAGCCCGGCGGCGCGGTGAAGGCGTTCACCACCTCGGAGTTCAGCACGGTGAAGATGCAGCGCTGGCGCATGCCCGCGGCCTGAGCCATGCGGTCGCCCACCCGCTGCACATAATCGGCCTGCGGGCCCGTGAACTCGCCGCCCAGGCTGGCCACCAGGCCCAGGTGCTCGCGCGCCGGCTGGGCCGCCGCGGGCGTCCCGCCCAGCGGAAGCGCCGCCAGAAGAACCGCCACCGCCAGAGCTTCCAACCGACGCATTCCGCCCTTCGCTCCCCATGCGGGCTGACAAGCCGCCCGCTTCGCGCCAAGAGTGGCGCAGACTTGCCGGAGAGTGAACAGCCCAATGTCGGCGGCCGCCGAACCCTCCAACACCCGCCTGGCGGAAAGCCTGCTGGCCTTCTGGGCCGAAGCCGGGGTCGACTCGGTTCTGGCCGACGAGGCGGTCGACCGGATCGAGGCCGGGCGCATCGCGCCGCCGCCACGGTCCCCGCCTCCCGTCATGGCCGCGGCCCCCGCGCCCGTGGGCCGGGCCGCGCCCGGCGGCCGGCCCGTCGGACCCGACGTCGCGGCCGCCATCGCACAGGCGCAGGCCGCCGCGGCGGCGGCCGGGAACCTGGAGGCCCTGGTCGCCGCCATCTCCGCCTTCGAGGGCTGTCCGCTGCGCCACGAGGGCGCGGCGACCAAGGCCGTGGTCTTCCGCGGCGATCCGAAGGCCCCGCTCATGGTGGTCGGCGAAGGCCCCGGCGCCGAGGAGGACGCCCGCGGGGAGCCGTTCGTCGGCCGCGCCGGCCGGCTGCTGGACCGCATGCTGCTCGCGGCCGGGCTGGAGGGCCGGGTGCTGATCACCAACACCGTCTTCTGGCGGCCGCCCGGCAACCGTACGCCCAGCCCGGCCGAACAGGCGATCTGCGCTCCGTTCCTCGAACGCATCATACAGCTCGTCCAGCCGCGGATGCTGCTGCTGGCGGGGGGCGCGTCGGCCAAATCGCTGCTGAAGCGCGAAGAAGGCATCCTGACCCTGCGCGGTCGCTGGTTCGAGTGGCGTTCGGCCGACGGCGCCCTGGAACTGCCCGCAATGCCGACACTTCATCCGGCTTTCCTGCTCCGACAGCCGGGCGCGAAGAAAAGGGCGTGGATCGATCTGCTGACCCTGACCGAAAGGCTTGATCGCCCGGAGCGGCCCCACTAGCCTGCACCACGGTGGGACTCGAGAAAAAGGGGTTCGCGTTCAGGGGACGTTAGTCCTCATACGCGAATAGGACGGCATGACGCTCAAAAAGCGCCTGCGCGTCGGGGCTTTGACCCTGTTCGCCGCTGCCTCGTTCGCCGCAACTGCGGCCGCGGCCCAGCCCAGGCCTCTCTCTGACACCGACGCGCGCGCCTACGCCGCCGCCTTCCAGGCCGTGGAACAGGGCGACTTCGTGGGCGCCCAGCTCCAGGCCTCCGAGATCCAGGACCGGTCGTTGGACGGCTATCTGTCGTTCCGCGCGCTCATGCACCCTACGGCGCACAAGGCCAGCTTCGAGGAGCTGGCCGGATGGCTGGAGCGATTCCGCGATCTGCCTCTGGCCGACCGCGTCTTCTCCCTGGCCCACAAGCGCAAGCCCGGCGAGGCCGCCCAGCTTCCCACGCCCGAGGTCGCCCTGGTCGACACCGCGCGCAGCGAGGTGACCAAGCCCGCCCGCGAGGCGTTCTATTCGGGCGACGCCCCGACCGCCTTCCGCCTGGCGGTCAGCGTGGGCGAGCGCTGGATCGCGGGCCTCGCGGCCTGGCGGCTCCAGGACTACGCCCAGGCCCAGGACTATTTCGCCCAGGTGGCCCGCGACACCGACGAAGACCCGTGGCAGCGGGCCGCCGGGGCCTACTGGGCCCACCGCGCCGCCTCGATGGTGGGCGACACGGCCTCGGCCCACGGCTTCCTGCGCCTGGCCGCCCAGGCGCCGCACACCTTCTATGGCATGATCGCCGAGCGGCAGACCGCCCTGCTCCGCATCGCCGAGGCGCCCACGGGCCAGCTCACCCTGGCCGCCTTCCGCCCGCCGGCGCGACCCGCCGCCGAGGTGCTGGGCGGCGAACTGCGCGCGCACCGCGCCGCCGCCCTGGCCCAGATCGGCCGCTATGAGGAAGCCCGGCAGGAGATCCGCGCCGGCCTGGCCCTGGCCCGCACGGGCGAGGAACGCGACGCCTGGACAGCCCTGCTGACGGACTTCGGCCTCTCGGGCGTCTACGGCGGCTCGGGCCGCGGCTATCTGACCCTGGGCGACTACCAGGCGCCGCCGCTGTCGCCCCGGAACGGCTTCACGATGGACAAGGCGCTGGTCTACGCCATCGTCCGCCAGGAGAGCGCCTTCAACCCGATGGCCCTGTCGCACGCCGGCGCGCGCGGCCTGATGCAGCTCCTGCCGACCTCGGCGGCGCTGGCCACCGGCGACCGCAACTTCGTCAAGCGGCCCAGGACCCTGTTCGATCCGGCGCTCAACCTTCGCGCCGGCCAGGACTACCTCGCCTATCTCATGGACCGGGGCGTCGGCCCCGACCTGCTCAAGATGGTCGCCGCGTACAACGGCGGGCCGGGCGCGGTGCTCAGCACCATCCAGAAGGTGGGCGATGACGACACCCTGCTGCTCATCGAGTGCCTGCCGGCGCTGGAGACGCGCAACTACGTCGAGAAGGTCATGGCCGGCTACTGGACCTACAAGCGCATGTTCGGCGAGGAGACGCGGACGCTCGACGCCCTGGCCGCCGGCGCACGCCGCGTGGACGCCCGGCTCGACCTGAGCCCGCCCGCCCTAGCCGACCCGGACGGGACGCAGCCCCAGCTCGCGCCGCAGCCCCTTCAGGTCGGCGCCGCGGCGATCTTCCAGACGGCGTCGTTCGACTAGAACCGCCCAGGGCGGCCGACGGAACAGGCCGCCCGGCGCCAGGCCCAGCACCAGCGCCGGTCCGCCCCCGCCGGCGAGGTGGGTCTCCAGCGCCTTGATCCAGCCGTCGCGCAGACGGAAGTCGGCGGGCGCCACGACCAGCCACCGGGCCCGGGCCGCCGCAGCGGCGGTTTCCAGGCCGGCATGCGCCTCGGCGCCCGTCTCCTCGCACAGGAGATCGATCCCGGCCTGGCCCGGCGCGGCGACGAGGAGCACCTGCCGCACCAGCCCGTCCACCGCCCCGGCCGTGAGCTGAGCCAGCAGGACGGGCAGCGCCTCGGCCCCGCGCCGCGCGTCGATGATCACGGAAAGCATGACCCGAAAGACCGTGCTTCCTTGGGGGCGGTCAAGCCTCGGCGGGGCCGAGACGCGGCCGGATCAGTCGGTCGTGGCCCAAGTGCGGTCGGCGTTGCGATCGTAGCGCAGCGTGACCTTCGAGACGCTGCAGAGGTCCAGGCGGTTCCACACGGCCGGCGTGCCGTCGTCATAGACCACCTTCAGGTCGAACCGGCAGCCCTTCGTGCCGCGGGCGAACTCGATATCCACCGTCTCGCCGTCGGACAGGACGTCGGCTTCCATCACGTCTTCTTCCCAGTCGTTGGTGTTCGAGGCCGACACATAGACTTCCGAGATCGTGTAGCCGGTCTTGTTGTAGACTTGGAAGTCCTGATCGCCCGCCATCGCGGGGCTGGCCAGGAGTACGACGGGCGCCGCGAGCGCCATGACACGTTTCAGCATTTTCGTCCCACCTTCTGTGTGATCGGATCAGTATTCACCAGGCGCGTAACCATCGCGTAAATGCCAGGAACAGCAGGTCGATCGGAGTGTGGATAACGGAATCTATACCTGCGAATACGCGCCGCACCGATCCACCCAAGCGCTCCGGCGACGCACCCTCCGATATGTTCTTGTTATGTTCCATCGTGGGTCCTAGGTTGCGGGGAATGTCCCCCACCGCTCCCCAGCCGCGCGGCCGCGGCGCCCGCTCGAACGCCACGGGCCGATACGAAGCCCAGACCCGCGAAGCCTTCGACGACGACTGGACCTGTGACGATGAAGCGCCGCCGCCGCTGCGCACCGAGGTCAGCGTCGAACGCGCCCGCCGGATCATCAGCCACAACGACAGCCCCGACGTCGGTTTCTCGGCCTCCATCAACCCCTACCGGGGCTGCGAGCACGGCTGCATCTACTGCTACGCCCGGCCGTCCCACGCCTACATGGGCCTCTCGCCCGGCCTGGACTTCGAATCCCGCATCTTCGTGAAGCCCGAGGCGGCGCACCTGCTGGAGAAGGAACTCTCCAAGCCGTCCTACAGGCCCGAACCGATCCACATCGGCGGCAACACCGATCCCTACCAGCCGCAGGAACGGACTCGGAGGATCACCCGGGGGCTCCTCGAGGTGCTGGTGCGCTTCCGCCATCCGTTCTCGGTGATCACCAAGTCGGCCCTGGTGGTGCGCGACCTCGACCTGCTCTCCGAGGCGGCCGCACTGAACCTGGCGCGGGTGGCGGTCTCGCTGACCACCCTGGACCGCAGGCTGGCGCGCTCGATGGAGCCGCGCGCGGCGACGCCTGCGAAGCGCCTGGACGCCATCACGCGGCTCGCCACCGCCGGCGTCCCGGTGACGGTCATGTTCGCGCCGGCCATCCCGGGCCTGAACGACCACGAGATGGAGGCCGTGCTGGAACGCGCCGCCGCCGCCGGGGCCTCGGGCGCGGGCTATGTGCTCCTGCGGCTGCCGCTGGAGATCAAGGACCTGTTCCGCGAGTGGCTCGAGACGGACCAGCCCGACCGGGCGCGGCGCGTGATGTCGCTGGTGCGCCAGATGCGTGGCGGAAAGGACTACGACATGGCCTGGGGGCGAAGGATGCGCGGCGAAGGCCCCATCGCCGACCTGCTCTCGGCCCGCTTCAAGGCCGCCCGGCGCCGCTGCGGCCTGGACCGGGGCTGGCCGCCTGCGGACCTGTCGCGCTTCCGCGTTCCGCTCCAGGCCGGCGGACAGCTCGACCTGTTCGGCTGAACGCCTTGCCCGCTCGGCGGGACCCTACCGGCTGAACACGCCGACCAGTTCCACGTGGGGCGACCAGAGGAACTGGTCCACGGGCAGCAGGCGATCGAGGCGGAATCCCGCGTCGATCAGGATGCGGGCGTCGCGGGCGAAGGTGGCGGGATTGCACGAGACACCCACCACGCGCGGCACGGCCGAACGCGCGATCTCGGCCGCCTGCTCGGCCGCGCCGGCGCGGGGCGGGTCGAAGACCACCACGTCCGTCTTCCTCAGTTCCTCGGCCAGGACCGGGCGGCGGACGAGGTCCCGGGCCTCGGCGGCGACACCCTTGAGGCCCGGCGCGGTGGAAAGCGCCGCGCGCAACGCCGCCACCGCCCCGGCCGACATGTCGACGGCGTGGACAGGGGCGATCGCAGCCAGGCGGAAAGTGAAGGTCCCCACGCCGCAGTGCAGGTCGGCGATCCGCGCGGCGCCCGCCGCCGCCTCGCCGGCGAATTCCGCCATCGCCGCCTCGGCGCCCGGCGTGGCCTGGAGGAATGCGCCCGGCGGCAGGGCCACCGTCGCCGGCCCCAGCCGCACCTGGGGCGCGCGCGCCATGTAGGCGACCTCGCCGGCCAGCGTGACACGCGCGAAGTCGGCCGCGGCGGCGTGTTCGGCGATCCGCATGCGGGCGTCGGCCGAGAGGCCGCCGCTGCGAGCCTCCACCCCGGTGATCTCCACGTCGAGGCCCGTGGCCGTCAGGGTCACGTGCAGGGTGGGCGCCGACTTCGGATGCTCGAACAGCGGCGCGGCCAGCCGGGCCAGCGCCGGGATCGCGGCCTGGAGCGCGGGATCGGCGATGGGGCAGACGTCCACCTCCACCAGATCCCACGAGCGGCGGGCCTTGTAGCCCAGGCGCGCGGCGTCCGGGCCGCCCCGGCGGGCGTGAAGGGCGAGGCGCCGACGGGCGCCCGGCCCGGCGGCGTAGGCGGGCAGCACCTCGGTCTCGATGCGCTCTCGGGCCAGGGTGCGGACGATCCGATGGGTCTTCCAGGCGAGGTAGGGTGCGTGCGCCCAATGCTGGAGCGCGCAGCCCCCGCAGAGGCCGAAATGGGGGCATGGCGGCTCGACGCGCTCGGGGCTGGCGGCCAGCACCTCGGCCAGTTCCCGGCGATCGCCGCCGCCCGTCACCCGCACGCGTTCGCCCGGCAGGGCGAAGGGAACATAGATCGGCCCCGCGGCCACCCCGTCGCCCTCGCCGCCGACAGCCTGGATCAGGACGTCCTGCGGCGGGCCGGGCGGCGGACGCGGATCGGGGCGGCGGGCGGACCCGTGGCTCGGTTTCTGGCCGGAACGGCGGCGCTGCGGCGCCTTCGAGGATTTCACGAACGGCCCCGCCGGCAAGGTGTGGTGCGGTAAGGTGTGGTTAAGTCGGGATGAACGAACATGAACGAGTTTCTCAACGGCCGTTCAGGTTCGGCGGCGCATCTTCGCCCGTAGCGTCGCCGTAAGCGACCCGAGAGCTTCGAGAGAGGGATACCGGATGTCCGTCCAAGCCGCCATCGCCAAGGCCGCTGTCATCAAAGTGGGGGCGTTCGCGCTCGCGGCCGCGATCGTCCTGCCCGCCGGCGTGGCCAGCGCCCAGCCGTACGGGGGCGCCTACGGCCCCGGCTCGCCCGGTTACAACTACGACCCCTGCCGCCGCGACGCGAACCAGCGCGGCACGGCCGGCGCCCTGATCGGCGGCGGCATGGGGGCGGTCATCGGCTCGAACGCCGCCGCCCGCAACGCCCGGACCGAAGGCGCCCTCCTGGGCGGCCTCCTGGGCGCCATCGCCGGCGGCGTGGTCGGCAACAAGACCGCAGCCTGCACCTCGGAGTACGGCGGCGGCTACCCGGCCTCGTCGCGCTACGAGCCGGCCCCCCTGCCGCCGCTCCCGCCGCCGGCCGCCTCGTCGGGCTACTACGACCGCGACGCCTACGCCGACCGGGCCGCCGACGCGCGCGATGACGCCTGGCGCCACCGCGAGGCCCCCTACCGCACCGACAGCCGCGGTCCGGACGCCGACGGCTGCACCCTGGCCGAAAGCCCGATCTACATGCCCGACGGCCGCACCCAGTCGCGCTTCGTGCGCGTGTGCCGCGACGCATCGGGCCGCTACGCGGTCGTCGACTGACACTCGCGGTCCGTTCCTGGTCGAGCAAACCCGGGGCCGTCGCACACAGCGGGCGGCCCCTTCTTCTTGCGGGGCGGACGGGCTGCGGGCGCCGTCGAATGACGCCGCGGCTTGAATCCGGGCGGCGTCGAGATCAGCGGGCCGGCTGCATGGCCCAGAGCAGGAACTCGTGGGCGCCGTCGCCTCCGGCGATCGGGCTGTCGGCGGTTCCGCGCACGGTCCAGCCCGAGACGGCCAGGAACGCCTTCACGCCCTCCAGCGCGGCGCGCCGATCGTCCGGATCGGTCACGAGACCGCCCTTGCCCACCTTCGCCGGCCCGACCTCGAACTGGGGTTTCACCAGGGCCACGAGGTCGGCCCCCGGGGCGGCCAGCGCCAGGGCCGCGGGCAGCGCCTTGGCGAGCGAGATGAAGCTGACGTCGGTGACGATCAAGGCCGGCGGCTGGGGAACCAGCGCCGGCGTGAGGTCCCGGGCGTCGGTGGCCTCCAGCCGGACCACGCGCGCGTCGCCCGAGAGCCGCGGATGGAGCTGGCCCCGGCCGACGTCCACGGCGTAGACCCGCGCCGCGCCGCGGGCCAGGCACACCTCGGTGAAGCCGCCTGTCGAGGCGCCGACGTCCAGGACGACGCGCCCGGCCACGCCGACCGGCCAGAGGTCGAGCGCATGGGCCAGCTTCAGCGCGCCGCGGCCCACCCACGGATGGGCTGGCCGGGCGGTGACCTCGACGTCCCCGTCGAGCAGCTCCGACGCCCGGACCACCGGTCGGCCTCCCGCCGTGACGCCGCCGGCCTCGATGGCGGCGCGGGCCTTGGCGCGGCTCTCGAAGAGGCCGCGCTCGACCAGCAGGACATCGGCCCTCCGTCGCAGCCGCGGACCCTCAGGCGGTCTCGGCTTCGAAGAGCTTCTTGAGCTCGCTCTTCAGGATCTTGCCGTTCGGGTTGCGCGGCAGGGTCTCGTGCCAGAACTTCACCGCGATCGGCACCTTGAAGGCGGCCAGCCGCTCGGCCACATGGGCGCGAAGCTCGGCCTCGGTCGCCTCGGCGCCCGGCTTCAGGGTGACCACCGCGGCCGGCTCCTCGCCCAGGATGCGGTGCGGCACGCCCACGACGGCCGCATCCATCACCGCAGGGTGGTCATAGAGGACGTTCTCGACCTCGACGCAGTAGATGTTCTCGCCGCCGCGGATCAGCATGTCCTTGGCCCGGTCGATGATGTAGCAGAAGCCCTCCTCGTCCAGCTTCGCGAGATCGCCGGTCCGCACCCAGCCGTCCACGAAGGTCTGAGCGGTCGCCTCGGGCTTGTTCCAGTAGGCGCGGGCGTTCATCGGCCCCTTCGACCACAGCTCGCCCACCTCGCCGGCCGCCAGCACGGTCACGCCGTCCGCCGGATCGCGGATCTGCAGCTCGGCCACGGCGGCGGCGGGGCCGCAGCTGTCGGGCCGGTTCTGGTAGTCCTCGCCGCCGTTCGAGGTGACCGTCGCGCAGGTCTCGGTCATGCCCCACCCCTGCCCCGGCTGGGACTTGGGGAACACCTCCTTGAGGCGGCGCACCAGCTCGGGCGCCGAGGGGGCGCCGCCGTACGACACGCTCTCCAGCGACGACAGGTCGTAGTCGCTCCGCGCCGGATGCTCCAGAAGCTGCCAGGCGATGGTGGGCACGCCGCCGGCCAGGGTCACCTTCTCGCGCTCGATCAGTTCGAAGGCGCGGATCGGCTCCCACTTGTACATCAGGACCAGCTTGCCGCCGCTGAACAGCGTGGGGTTCAGCACCGCGAAGCAGCCGGTGACGTGGAAGAACGGCACCGACAGCAGGGCCGAGCGCTGGGGCGCGTCGGGATCGGGCTGGGGCGGCATTTCGCCCTTGCGCAGGAAAACGCGGGCGCCGGCCGCCCCCGCCGTGATGATGTTGGTGTTGACCGCGCGGTTGGTGGCCAGGGCGCCCTTTGGCCGCCCCGTGGTGCCCGAGGTGTAGAAGATGGTGGCGTCGTCGTCGGGCGCGACGTCGGCCGGCGGCAGGGCGGCGTCCGGCAGGCCCGCCCAGTCGTTCGCGCCGCCCAGGATGCTCTCCAGCTTGACGACGTAGGGATGGGCGATCTCGTCCGGCTCGCGGCTGACGTAGACGCGCCTGAGATCGGGGCAATTGGCGAAATGCTCGTTGAGACGCTCATAGCGCTCGGCGTCCATCACCGCGACCTTGGCCCCCGAGTCGGTCAGGCCGTACTCCAGCTCCGGACCCGTCCACCAGGCGTTCAGCGGGGTGACGATCGCGCCCAGGGCGGCGGCGGCATAGAAGGCCACGACCCACTCGGGCAGGTTGCGCATGATGACGGCGACCCGATCCCCCTTCGCCACGCCCTGGCCGGCCAGTTCGGCGGCGAAGGCGGCGACGGCGCGGTGGAAGGCCTCGAAGGTCACCCGCTCGTCCTCGTAGACCAGGAAGACCCTGTCGCCGTAACCCTTCGCCAGCTCGGCCACCGTACGCAGCGTCGGCGGCTGGTTCTTCCACACCTTGACGGTGACGCCCCGGATCGTCTCCTCGGCGACTTCGGTCGGCAGCCCCGGTTGCCCCATAAGGGCGTGGGCCTGCTGGATGGTCATGGCGGGCCAGCCGGACGGCAACACGGCCTCGGTCATATGAGCGTATCTCCCGAACACGCGCCCGGAGTAATCCCGGACGTCACGTCAAGTGATCAAGCATAACCCAGCGTCAGTGGCAAACTGCGGACGGCGTTCTGCGAAGCGCGCGGCGTCGCCTCCGGCCGCCTCCCGCACCCGCACAAGCCTGACCGAGACCCCCAAGTGGGGGATCAAGCCGGCCGGGCGACGGCCTAGACTGCGCAACGCTTCAAAAGCGCGGCAAGTTTCGGAGTCGTCGGGATGCGGACGTTCAACGCTTTCATGTGCGGGCTGGCGGGCGCCTGCGCGATCGGCCTGGGCGGCGGTTTTGCGAGCGCCGCGAACGCGGGCGTCCTAGTGGCGTCGGGCGACGAGTGGACGCTGAGCGACTACGCCTATGACGACACCTACAAGGCGGGCACCGAGGCCTTCGTGCAGGATCTGGTCACCACCTTCGGCGGCTCGAACTACCTGCTGCTGACGGGCAACGGCAACGTGCCCGCGGGCCAACTGAGCCAGCTTACGGCGCAACTCAACGACCTGGGGAAGACGGTGGCGACCTCGACCACGTTCGACCTGGCCACCGCCAGCGCCTACGACGCCGTGTTCCACTTCGGGCAAGGCTTCAGCGCGCCGCAATTCGCGGCTCTCGGGGCCTATATGGACGCCGGCGGCAACGCGTACGTCAGCCTGGGCTCGGGCTGGTACGGAACCGCGGCCGGCGAGGCCGCGGCGTGGAATCCCTTCTTCGCCAACTATGGCCTGGTGGCCGGCGGAACCTGGTTCTCCGCGCCGGGCTTCGTCAACGTGACGGTGACCTCGGGCCCGCCGGGCGCCACCAACCTCATCTGGGGCTACGGCCAATCGATCGACCGGCTGCCCGACAGCTCCGGCGTGTCCTACCTGCGCGGGAGCTTCGCCGGCGGCCCGACCGACATCGGCCTCGTCGGTTCGAGCCAGACCCTGGGGGTCGTCGCGGGCGTGCCGGAACCCGCCACGTGGGCGCTCATGATCGTCGGCTTCGGCGCCGCGGGCGCCATGCTGCGGCGCCGGGGCCGCCTGGCGTTCGGCTGAGGAAAACCCGGGCCCCGCGTCAAGCCCAGGCGTTCAGTCCCGCGGCCCGCGGACCCGCAGGAGGGCTTCCTCCAGCACAGTGTCCGTCGCGGTCGCGATCGGCTCGCGCGCGAGAGGATGGTCGGGCCGCACGCCCCGGAGCCGCTCGTCCCCGTTGGGGCGCACGATCCGACTCTTCGGATAGGTGACGTCGACGCCCGACGGCAGCGTGAACGACAGGACGGACGCATAGGTCGTGGGCACGTCGGCGGTCTCCTCGCCCATGACCTCGCCGAAGCCGTAGTCCTGGATCAGGGCGGCGACCGAGGCGGCGTTCGAATAGCTGTGGCGGTTCACGAGGACGTGGACCTTCCCCTCGAACCTCGGCGCCGGGCGGGGCGGATTGAGCGGCAGGTCGAAGTCGTAGCGAGCGCCGTCCGGCTGCGCCGCCTCGGCGCGGGCCAGGGCCAGCAACATCGGATCGCCGGCGCCGCCCGCAAGCCTCTGGCGATACCAGGCCTTGGCCTGGGGGCTGGCCCTGAGGCGGAAGCTGGAGGCGAACCGGAACGGCCCGTCCGCGAACCAGGCCACCATGGGATCGCTGAACCCGTTGTCGCCCCCGGGATTGTTCCGCAGGTCGAGGATCAGGTCTTTCGCGCCCGCGTCGAGGAGGCGGCCGAAGCTCTCGTCGATGAACCGGTGGAAGCCGTCCGGCGCCTCGCCCGACGTCTGGCCGAAGGGTCCGGGTCGCAGGTAGCCGACGCCGCCCTCCAGCATCCGGAACTCGCGCGCGGCGAAATCGACCGCCAAGCGCGGGGCGCGCGCGGTCAGTTCGCGCCGTTCGGCCGCGGTGATCGACCGGACCTTTGCGCGGACGAGCCGCCCCTCCGGGTCACGGCCCGTCACCTCGACCTGGCCCACCTCCCCCAGCAGGAGCCAGAGCGCCGGCGGGAACGCCTGCTCGAGCAGGGCGTGGGTCATGTAGGGCCGCTCCGCGGAGATGAGCGCGCCCGCCCGCTCCAGCCAAACCGCGATCGGCTCGCCCTCCAGCGTCAGAAGTTCGAACCCTGGGGCCAGACGCCCCTCGGCGTCGGCGTGGGCGGTGAGCCGCACCCGCCCCTCGTCCACCCGGATGAAGAGCGGCAGGAAACGGCCGCCCTCCCCCAGGCGCCGCACGAACGTCGTCATGGGCGCATCGATGCGGGCATGGCCCACCCGCCCGAAGGCCGTGAAGCGCTGGAGCAGGACCTCGGCCTCCAGCCGGTCCATCGGTTTCGCCGCCCCCTCCGACAGCACCTTGTGGAACTGGTCGTACTCGGCCCGGGTACGATGGGCGAAGAGATCATAGTGCGCCGCCTGGAGGCCGAGGTAGAGGGCGTCGAGGTCCGCCTGGACAGCGCGCGGCTGTACCGCCGGTTCGCCGGCCGCGACGCCGTGGGCGGCGACACCGGCCGCCAGCGCGAGCATGAGAGTGACGAGCTTTTTCATGCATCTCCCGAAATCCGAAGCGCCACGACTACCGCGGCGACGGCCGCACGCGAAGAGGCCGTTTGAGGGCCCCCGCGGGACCCGCCGCGACTTGCGTCGGGACCCGACAAGATCAACCCTCTTCCCCAATCAGAGGTGAAGCGGCGATGCGGAAGGCTGTGCGGACCAAGGCGCTCTACGCCGGATCGTTCGATCCGGTGACGCGCGGACATCTGGACATCGTGCGCAAGGCGCTGGCCACGTTCGACGCCGTGCACGTGGCCGTGGGAACCAATGTGCGCAAACAGCGGGCGTTCGGACTTGAGCAGAGCCTGGACCTGATCCGGCGCTCGGTCGTGGAACTGTGGCCAGAGGCGGCCAGCGCGGACGGCGCGTTGTTCGAGGGGGCGCTGGACGTGGGCGAATACGCCAACCAGAGCCTGATCCGGTACGCCCGGACGATCGGGGCGACGCACATCGTGCGCGGACTGCGCGAGGCGACCAACTTCAACGAGGAGTTCAACCTGCACGGCCTGGCCGAGCGGATCGACCCCACGATCCCGATGGTTCACTTCATCTGCGACACCCAGTTCCTGCATGTCTCGTCCAGCACCGCGAAGGAGCTGGACGCGGTGGGCGAGGACATCGGCTGGCTGGTCCTGCCCTCGGTGGCGGCGGCCTTCCGGGCGCGGCGGGAGGGGCGGTGAGCGAGGGGCGGCCCGCGGCTGGGCGCGCGCCAGGCCTGCCCGGTCTGGTCGCCGCCCTGGCCGTCCTGTGCGCGACGGGCGGGGCGCGGGCCGACGAGCTTCAGGCCTGCGCCTTTCCCTCCCCGCCGACGGTGCTGATGTCCGAAGGCGAGCCGCAAGCGGCGGGATCGAGGCGGCTGCAGATGTGGGAGTTCGAGGAGGCGCCGGTGTTCGCGTCCACGGCCGACCCGGGGGGCTACGAGGCCTTCCGGCGAGCGGCGGCGGCGGCCGTGGGCGACATCGACCCCGTGCGTCTGCTGCGGGCGAGCCCCGGCCGCAACAATGACCTCGTGGCCGAGCAGGCCGACGCCTGGGTGCGGCCGGCCACCTGCCTGCAGAAGTTGTTGCAACAGGCCCAGCACGAGCGGATCGACACCTTCGCGTCGCCCACCGAATTCCTGGCCTTCGTGTTGCGCAGCCCGGACGGGGCGCGGTTGCGGGTCTACTTCTACACCGCCAATTTCGACGGGATCGGGCGGGTCGGCCCGGCGTCCGAGCCGACGGCCCGGGACCATGCCGCGGGTTGGACTGTCCTGGCCGGAGTCCACAACCACAATTTCCATCCGGGCGATCCGACGATGAACGGTGCGGTGGGTCCGAGCCTGCCCGACGCGCAGTTCAACCTGCGTTTCCATGCCCAGACAGGGATGGCCGAGGCCTGGATCACCAACGGCCTGCATACGGCGCAGATCCCCGCCGCCGCTTTCCCGCTCTTCGAACAGGCGCCCTGATTGGTGCGGGAGTCCCCCGAACAAAGGGGCCGATCGGTCAGTTCACCCGCCCTTCGCCTTCCTCCACGACGTCGGGGTCGTCGCCCTCGACAAGGGCTGTGATGAGTGAAAGCTCGTGGCGCAGATGATCCCAGGTCGCGTTGCTTCCGCTGGCCATCTCGCGGCTCTCGCTCAGGATGCCGGCGAATACGGCCTTGAGATCCTCAAGCAGGTGCTCGTCGCGCAGCGCCAGCAGGACGGTGAGGCCCTTCAGCAGCTTGTCGTTGGCGTGGACCATCGCCGTGAGGCGCTCCGTATCGGTCTGGGCCATAGGCAGGCGTCCTTCCGTGGGGTGGCCGTCATAACGCGGCCGTCAAACGGTCGTTGCAATGGCGGACCGCCTCGCCCGTTCAGCGCGGGCGCGACTTCGCTGTGTTGAACCCCGCGGCCGCCTGGACCAGAGCGCGGAAGGCCCCGGCATCGAGGACGTCGCCTTGGCGCAGGTCGATGGCGCGGCGCACCTTTCCTTCCAGGCTGGCGTTGAACAGGCCCGAGGGATCCGGGAGCGCCGCGCCGTGCGCGAAGGTGAGCTTCACCACCGCCCTGTAGGTCTCGCCCGTGCAGAGAATTCCGCCGCTGGACCAGACGGGCACGCCCCGCCACTTCCATTCTTCGACCACGTTCGGAACCGTCTCGTGAATCAGGGCGCGAACGCGGGCCAGGGTCTCGCCGCGCCAGTCCGCCAGAGCCCCGATGCGGGCGTCGATAAGGGCCGCCGGCGCATGGGCTTCAGGGTCGGCCACCCGTCACATCCTCTCGCCGGGCAGCCGGCTGGCCTGCCGCACCCAATCGGCGACCTGGACCGCGTCGAAACCCACCTCGTGGATGTGGAGATAGCGGGTGTCCTGGCTCTTGGAGGCGACCGGGGGCATGGGCGTCAGCGACCGGCCGCGGAAGAAGGCCACCTTCACGTATCGGGCGAAGACGTGGAAGCTGAGGAACCAGACGTCCTTCTCCAGGCCGTAGAGGGGCGAATTCCATTTCACCGCCTTGCAAACGCCGGGAACCTCGGTCGCGATGATGAGATCGAGGCCGCGGCCGACGTCCCGCTTCCAGTCGGGCATGGCGTCGATGTAGGCCTGGACCGATGCGTCGCCATAACCCTTGGCGATCTGGGGATTGCCGCCGGAGAGCAGCCTGGGCGCGTCAGACTTGGGGGCCATGCCGCACATTGGCCGCGATGGCGCGGAGCGGCAACCTCGAGCGAGCGGAACAGGAAGCCTCCACGCCCCTCCGTCCTGGCCCGGGCCCGCCTCCCCCGCGTCGCGGGGAAGGATGGTCTAGACGCCCTCCAGCCGCGAGAGCGCCCCCTGGAGCTTGTCGCGGGCCGCCTCGGCGTCGGCCAGGCGCTCGCGGTTCTCCTCGACCACCTCTTCGGGCGCGCGGGCGACGAAGTCGGGATTGGCCAGCTTCTTCGCGGTGCGGTCGATGTCGGCGGCGAGGTTGGCGACCTCCTTGCCGAGGCGGGCGCGCTCGGCGGCGATGTCGATGAACCCGGCCACGGGCAGGGCCAGGGTCGCGCCCCCGACCACGTACGGGATGGCGCCAGCCGGAGCGGAGTCCACGACGCGGACTTCCGAGACCCGCAGCAGGCGGCCGATCAGGGCGGCGCTGCGTTCCAGGACGGCCCGCTGGGCGCCGGACGCCTCGACCACCAGCAAGGGCGGCTGGGCCGACGGGGGCACGTTCAGGCCCTGGCGCACCGAGCGCCCCTCGGTGATCGCCTCGATGATCAGACCGATCTCGCCGTCGGCGGCCGGATCGACCAGGCTGGCCGGCAGATCGGGCCAGGGCGCGGTCATCAGGAAGCCGGCGTGGGTGCGCGTCGCGCCCAGGTCGGCGGTCTGTTCCCACAGCTCCTCGGTGATGAAGGGCATGACCGGGTGCAGCAGGGCGAGGATCACGTCCAGAACCCAGGCGGCCGTAGCTTGCGTCTCGGCCTTCGCGGCGGCGTCATCGCCGGTGAGCAGCGGCTTGGCCAGCTCCACGTACCAATCGCAGAACTGGTTCCAGATGAAGCGGTAGAGGGCGTTCGCCGTTTCGTCGAAGCCGCAGCCGGCCAGCGCGGCGGTGACGGCGGCGGCCGTGCGTTGCGTCTCGCCCACGATCCAGCGGTTGAGCGGCGCCTTCACCGAGGCCGGGTCGAAGCCCTCGGCGCGCGCGCAGCCGTTCATCTGGCAGAACCGCGTGGCGTTCCACAGCTTGGTGCCGAAGTTGCGGTAGCCCTCGATCCGCGGCTTCGACAGCTTGATGTCGCGCGCCTGGCCCGACATGGCGGTGAGCGTGAAGCGCAGGGCGTCGGCGCCGAACTCGTCCACGAGCTCCAGCGGATCCATGACGTTGCCCTTGGACTTGGACATCTTCGCGCCCGTGGCGTCGCGGACCAGGGCGTTGATGAACACCCGCTTGAACGGGACCTCGCCCGTGAAGTGGAGCCCCTGCATCATCATCCGGGCGACCCAGAAGAAGATGATGTCGAAGCCGGTGATCAGCGTGTGGGTGGGATAGAACCGCGCGAGATCCGACGTCTTCTCCGGCCAACCCAGCGTGGAGAACGGCCACAGGCCCGACGAGAACCAGGTGTCTAGGACGTCCTCGTCCTGCTTCAGCTCGGTGGGGCGGCCATAGTGCTCCTCGGCCTTCCTCAGCGCCTCGGCCTCGGTCTCCTCGACGAAGGGCCGACCGTCGGGGCCGTACCAGGCCGGGATGCGGTGGCCCCACCAGAGCTGGCGGCTGACGCACCAGGGCTGGATGTTCCGCATCCACTCGAAGTAGGTCTTCTCCCAGTTCTTCGGCACGAAGACGGTGTCGCCCTCTTCCACCGCCTTGATGGCGGGCTGGGCCAGGACGTCGGCCGCGACGTACCACTGGTCGGTCAGGTAGGGCTCGACCACCACGCCCGAGCGGTCGCCGTGCGGGACGGTGTGGCGGGTCTTCTCCACCTCGCGCAGCAGGCCCAGGGCCTCGAACTGCTCGATTACCTTCTTGCGGGCCTCGAAACGGTCCAGGCCCCGATATTCGGGCGGGGCGTTTTCGTTGATCCGCGCGAAGTCGTCGAGGATGTTGATCATCGGCAGGTTGTGGCGCTTGCCGACGGCGAAGTCGTTGAAGTCGTGGGCCGGCGTGATCTTGACCGCGCCCGAGCCCTTCTCGGGATCGGGGTACTCGTCGGCGATGATCGGGATCGGCCGGTTCACGATCGGCAGGCGCACCGCCTTGCCGATCAGGGCCTTGTAGCGCTCGTCCGAGGGGTGGACCGCGACGGCGGTGTCGCCCAGCATGGTCTCGGGCCGGGTGGTGGCCACGACGATCTCGCCCGAGCCGTCCTCCAGCGGATACGCGAAGTGCCAGTAGTGGCCATCCACCTCGCGCGCCTCGACCTCCAGGTCCGAGATGGCGGTCTGGAAGTGCGGGTCCCAGTTCACCAGCCGCTTGTCGCGGTAGATCAGCTTTTCCTTGTGGAGCTTCACGAACACCTTGCGGACTGCGGCGCTGAGGCCGTCGTCCAGAGTGAAGCGCTCGCGGGACCAGTCACAGGAAGCGCCCAGGCGGCGGAGCTGGTTGACGATGGTCCCGCCGGATTCGGCCTTCCACGCCCAGACCTTGGCCACGAACTCGTCGCGGCCCATGTCCCGGCGGCTGCGGTTGCCCTGCTCGGCGAGCTGGCGCTCGACCACCATCTGGGTGGCGATGCCGGCGTGGTCGGTGCCGGGAAGCCAGAGCGCGGCCTTGCCCCGCATCCGCTCGAAGCGGATCAGCACGTCCTGCAGGGTGTTGTTCAGCGCATGCCCGATGTGCAGCGAGCCCGTCACGTTCGGCGGGGGGATGACGATGGAGAACGGCTCGGCGGCCGGATCGTCGGTCGGCGCAAAGCCGCCCGAAGCCTCCCAGGCGGCGTAGAGGCGCGGTTCGGCGGACTTGGGGTCGAAGGTCTTGTCGAGCATGGCGGGGGTTCTGGCTGAGGGGCAAAGGCGTGGAATGCTTCCCTTCCCATGCAATGGGAAGGGGGACCGCGCCCCGAAGAGGGCGTGGTGGGAAGGGCAAGCGGCCGGCAGGGCGGGTCGATCCGCCGGATTGGCGCAACAGATCGGACCGCTATTCAACGCCTTGGGGCTTGCCCTCTCCACCACGCCCTCTTCGGCGGGCGGTCCCCCTCTCCCGCTACGCGGGAAAGGAAAGGGGCTAGCGTACTCGGCCGCGGGCGATGCGTTCGACCTCGGCCTCGACGGCCTGCTGCACGATACCGGGCAGGTTGTCGTCGAGCCATTGCTGAAGCAGCGGCCGCAGCAGTTCGCGGACCACGTCTTCCAGGGTGCGGCCCTCCGCGGGCATCAGGAGGCTGGACGACAGGCGACCGAAGGTGGCCGCCGTGGCGGCCGCCACCGAGGCGCTGACCAGGCCGTCCGCGGCCGGCGGCGGCGCGGCGACCGGTTGGGGCGCGGGCTCCGGCTCCGGCGCCGGGGGCGGCGCGACGGCCACCACATCCAGGTCACCGTGGCTTTCGACCCGCTGGGTCAGCTCCAGATCGTCATCGTCATCTTCATCGTCGTCGAGATCGGGCGCCGGCTCGAATCCCCCGGCCACGGCCGGTTCAGGCTCCGGTTCGGGAATCGGCAGCGGCCCGGCGTCGTCCTTCAGCGGCTCGGGCTCCGATTCGGCCGCAGGCAGCGCCGGGCCGCCTTCGGCCGGAGCCTCGTCCTCGGAGATGATCCGGCGGATGGAGGCGAGAATCTCCTCCATGGTCGGTTCTTGGGAGCTCTGCTCGGACATCAGCCTGCCGCCACGGTTGAATCTCGGAACCCGAACCTAAGCGCCAGCGGCCGATCGTGCAATTTCTGAGGGCGCCTGGCCGTCAACGGGACGCAGATGGCGCGACGGCCGGCGCCGGCTGGAGGCCGGGTGCGACGGGCGCCTCATCCCTCGGCTCGGGCGGAGCGCTGGACGGGAACGGCGTCAGGAGGCGGTCGATCACGCCGATCGGCTCTTCCCACGGGACCCAGCCCCAGGTGATGCGCAGCTTCCGGAAGTTCCTGGCGGCGTCGTACTGCGGCTCGCCGGGGATGAGATGCTTCGCCTCGAGGCGCCCCATGGTGGCCAGTATGTTGGCGGCGGCCACATATTCGTCGCGGCGCGAACTGACCTGGTTCAGCTCGGCCTGCCGCAGCTCCTGCTCGGCGTTGAGCACGTCGATGGTGGTGCGCAGGCCCACCTGCTGTTCCTGGCGGGTGCCTTCGGCGGCGATCCGGGCGGCGCGCACCTGCTCCTCGCTGGAGGAAATGTTGGCGCGGGCGGCGATGAGCTGGCTCCACCACTGGGTCGCGGCCTGGAGCACGTTGCGGCGCACGCCCTCCACCGTGATCCGATCGGCGTTGTTGCGTTCGACGGCGGCGCGCACGCGCGAAGTGGTCAGGCCGCCGTTGAACAGGGGCATGGTGGCCGTGACTGTGGCGCTGGTTCCACGAACGTAGAGGTCGGAATCAAACGGCCGCACCGGGCCGCGATCAAAGCCCAATGTCACCTGGCCGCTGACGATGGGCATCCGCTCGGCGCGCGCCCCGGCCACGCGGGCCCGGCTGGCCATTTCCGCATACTGTTGGGCGCGAAGCTGCGGGTTGTACTCCTCGGCGGCTTTGAAGGCCTCGTCGGGATCGGTCGGCAGGATGAACGCCAGTGACGGCTCGGGAGCCAACTCACCAGGGTTCTGGCCCACCAGGGCCGCATAGCCGGCGCGGGTGATGGCGAGCTGGGCGACCGCCTGCTGGTAGAGCGCCTGGGCCTGGGAAAGCCGCGCCTGGGACTGAGCCACGTCGGTGCGGGTCACCTCACCCACATCGAAGCGCGCCTGCGATTCCTCGAGCTGCCGAGTCAGGACGTTGACGTTCTCCTGGCGGATGCGCAGGGCTTCCTGATCGCGGCGTGTGTCGGAATAGGCCTGGATCACCGACAGGATCACCTGGGCCTCGACCCGGCGCAGGTTCTCGCGACCGGCCAGGACGTCGGCGTTTGCCGCGTTGACGGCGGCGGCCACACGCCCGCCGCTCCAGATCGGCTGGGTGAAGCTCAGGCCCGCCCGGCCGCTGTTGGTCTCAAAGATCCCCGAGTTGCCGAAGGTGTCGGGCTGCCCGTCACCGTCTGAGTCGACGCCCGCCGCCGCTCTTGGAATACGGCTTTCGGTATAGGTGGCGCTGGCGCTCACACCCAACGTCGGCCGCCAGCCGCTGCGGGCCTGGACGTAGCTCTCGTCGAGCGCGCGCTGGGTGGCGCGCTGGGCCTGGAGGGTGGGATTGTTCTGGTAGGCCAGCGCAATGGCGTCGGCCAGGGTCTCGGCCTGCGCCGGCGCGGCCGCCAGAGCCGCGGCGGACAGGGCGCCCACACACACACTCGCGGCCAGGAGTCGGCCACGGAAGGTCATCGACATTCTTTATCCCCGAACTCGCGAGAGACGCAGTCCTCTTGGAACCCGTGCAGTGTTCAACCTTGTATGCCGTGCTCTGCCGTCCACTCCAAGCCGCGTCACCTTAAGCTTTTTTCACCCCGACCTTCTCATCCGGGCGTTTCGAGGGTGTTTCAGGACCGGGGCCGGAAAGCGAAATTAGAACGCAAAGCCGGGCGTCGGCTCGAAACCGGCCAGCACCGGCGGAAACGCATCGAACAGGTCGCGGCGCCCCACACCGTCGGCGGCCTTCACATAGAGCACCGCCTGGCCGACCGCCCCGCCGCGCTCGACCACGCCCAGGCGACCGCCCGCCCCCAGGACCGCGGTCCACGCCTCGGGCGCGCGCGCCACCGCCCCCTCGCAGACCACGATGTCGAACGGGCCGGCGGGAACCGGCTCGCCGGCGTCGGCCTGGACGACGGCGCACCCCAGATCCTCGAGCACCGCCGCCGCATAGGGGGCGGAGATGGCCAGGGCGCGCTCGCCCGGCATGGGACGCAACGCCTGGAGCAGCTTGGAGACGTCGCGCGGCTTCAGCAGCCAGCGGCCGGGCGCGTACTCCGCCTCGATGTCGGCATAGGCCAGCGCCCCCTTGTCGGCGGCCAGGAACCGTTCGCGCGCGACCTTCCGCATGGCGTCGTGGATGCGCACGTCGGTGACGTCCTGGGTGCGCACCTGACTCTCCACCATGTTGAGACGGGCGGCGGTGAAATCGGGCATGTAGCTCCTCACGATACTGAGCGAGCGGATTATCGCCGAGGCAGTGCAAACGCAATTCCAGCCGCTCACTTAAAGAGAATTCCTCCTCAGATTTTCGAATGAAAAATTTCTACTTTAAATTGACTCCCCTTTGCCTCCACGGCATCGTTCATATGTTGAGAGACCCGCATCCTTTTCGGAGATAAAGATGAGCGGTTTTGATGGAAATCAAGAAACTATTATTGCATTTGCATACGGATATAGCAGCCCAACTCCCATCATAATTAATGGATGGACGTTCAATGGAACTTCTTCAGATGAAGTTATAGGAGGAAGCGACTATCAAACTCAGGTTAGATTTGTATCTGGAAACTGGCTAACTGACATACAATATGGAACTGATACTTTAAATGGAGGATCTGGAAACGACTATATTGATGGCGTTGGCGCCTCGGATAGCATCTCAGGAGGCGATGGAAATGATACCGTCTCTGGTGGCGATGGAGATGATTTTGTACATGGAAATTCAGGTAACGATCAGGTAATTGGAGGGAATGGAAACGATACCGTTAGAGGTGGTCAAGGAAACGACACCATATCTGGGTCTGACGGGAATGATTTCATTTCAGGAGATGCAGGCGACGATCTTCTGTATGGAAATACCGGCGCTGACACTTTCAACTTTTCTCTTGGATTTGGAAACGACACTATAGCTGATTTTGATAGAAATTCAGGTGATAGCGTTCGAATAGAATCTGGATCATATACATTATCTCAAGTTGGATCAAATACCATTGTTCTAATGAGCGACGGATCGGCGCTCACTATTCTAAATACATCATACGCCTCTTTAGATTCTGGATGGATACATACCTAGATTTTACCGAGAAATTCTACGATATAATTCTGATTAACTCGAATTTTACATTATCAATCATCTCGTCAAGAAGATCATTGCAGGAGGTTAGGCCTTCTGTTAGCCATCCCTCCGCGAGTAGGGGGATGGCTAACGGCTATGCACCCTCTTTGGACATTTCGGTCCGATCTTAAGGTTGAAGCCTTAAGTGCTTGTGGCGGCCTGATGGCGGAGTGGTGACGCACCGGACTGCAAATCCGTGAACCCGGGTTCGATTCCCGGTCAGGCCTCCAAAGCTGCTCCTCGACAATCGCCTCTGACGCCCGGTCCCCCAGAACCGTCGGAATGAGTTCCGACACCGTCGGGTGGATGTGGCGCCGAGGCCGTGGTTCCGGCCGTCACGGCGTGGGGAGGCGCGGGAATGGCCATCCTGAAATTTTACGATCGTCATTCAATCGTCGGGGGTTCGCCATTTCACAGCCACGATCCCGGCGCGAAGCTCCGCCGCATGGGCGCTCGTGACGGCGCCCGCCGGAGGATCGCCCACCATGCCGCAACGTCCGCCAGAAGTTCGCACGCGTGAAGCTCGCACGCCCCCGATCCGCACAGGCGCCGGCCAAAGTCCCGCCGTCCGCGCCGGGGCCGCCGTCCTGGCCTGCCTGACAGCCGCGACCTCGGCGCCGCCCGCCGCCGTCGCCCGACCCGACCGGGCTGGCGACGGGACACCGACGGCCGAGGCCTGCGAAGCGCTGGGCTTCCGCGCGGCGCCTATGTCCAGGCCGGGGAGCGTGGGCCTGGGCAGTCCCATCATGCGCCATCGCGTCGCCCCGGGGACGCCGGCGCCCCCTCCCCCGCCACCCGCGCCCGTTCCCACCGCCCCCGCCCTCGTTCAGGAGTCCCTGGTCGTGACCGCGCAGGCCCGGAGAGATGGCGTGGCCGTCGCCCCGCGCCTGCCGACGCGCGACACCGAACGGTACCCCGGAGCGGCTTCCAACCCCATCCGCCAGACGGCGCAGGAGCCGGTCTCGACCTTTTCGGTCGATGTGGACACCGCGGCCTATTCCAACGTCCGCCGGTTCCTGAACGAGGGCGCGACGCCCCCCACCGACGCCGTGCGGGTGGAGGAGTTGATCAACTACTTCGACTACGGCTACGCGCGACCCGCCGACCGGTCCAACCCGTTCTCCACCTATGTGGCGCTGGCCCCCTCGCCCTGGTCTGCGCAGAAGCAGATCCTGCATATCGGCATCCAGGGCTTCGACCTGCCGCGGGCCGAGGCGCCGGCGCTGAACCTCGTGTTCCTGGTCGACACCTCCGGCTCGATGTGGGGCCCGGACCGCCTGCCGCTGGCGCAGAAGTCGCTGAACCTGCTGGTCGACCAGATGCGGCCCCAGGATCGCGTGTCGATCGTGGCCTATGCCGGCTCGGCAGGGGCGGTGCTGGCGCCCACGGACGGGCGCAGCAAGCTCAAGGTGCGATGCGCCCTGGACGCCCTGCAGGCCGGCGGCTCGACCGCGGGCGGCCAGGGGCTGAAGCTGGCCTACGACCTGGCGCGGCAGAACTTCGACGCCAAGGCGGTGAACCGGGTGATCCTGGTCACGGACGGCGACTTCAACGTGGGCATCGCCGATCCCGCCCGGCTGAAGGACTTCGTGACCGATCAGCGCAAGACCGGCGTCTACCTCTCGGTCTACGGCTTCGGCCGCGGCAACTACAACGACGCCATGATGCAGGCGCTGGCGCAGAACGGGAACGGGACGGCCGCCTATGTCGACAGCCTGCAGGAGGCGCGCAAGCTGTTCCGCACCGACTTCACCAGCACGATGTTCCCCATCGCCGACGACGTGAAGATCCAGGTCGAGTTCAACCCGGCCCAGGTCTCGGAATACCGGCTGATCGGCTACGAGACCCGTATGCTGGCGCGCGAGGACTTCAACAACGACCAGGTCGATGCGGGCGAGGTGGGCGCCGGCGCCTCGGTGACGGCGCTCTACGAGATCACCCCGGCCGGCGCGCCGGGCTCGGCCGATCCGTTGCGCTACGGGCGACCGGCGCCGAAGGCGGGCCCGGCGGGAGAACTGGCTTATCTCAAGATCCGCTACAAGCTGCCGGGCCAGTCGCGATCGAAGCTGATGGAGCGGCCGGTCACGGCGGGCGACGGATCGGCCACGCTGGCCGCAGCGCCCGAAGCGACCCGGTGGGCGGTGGCGGTGGCCGCCTTCGGCCAGAAGCTGCGCCGCGACCCGCGGGTGTCGGACGGCTTCGGCTGGCCGGACGTGGTCGCCCTGGCCCAGGGCAGCCGCGGCCAGGATCCCCACGGCGAACGCGCCGAGTTCGTGCAGTTGGCGCGGGCGGCCGGCGAGCGGGGGACGGCGGGCGAGTAGAGGCTAGACCTCAGACAGGGCCCGCCGCACGGCCTCGGGCTCCCGGGCGATGACCGCCAGATAGGCGGCGACCACGCTATCGCCGCCCGGGTAGCGGCCCTGCTCGATGTCGCGCAGCCGGCCGAAACTGATCCTGTAGGCCCGCGCGAACTCGCGTTGGGTGAGCCCGGTCCGGGCCCGGGCGCGCCGCGCGAGGGCGCGCAGCTCCAGCTTGGCCAGCTCGGCCGGGGTCAGCGGCGGATTGTCCGGGTCGGCTTCGGCCGCGGCGGTGATCTCGGAGTCCGTCAGAGCGTCCATCCGCGCCCGAGCCCTGTCCGGGATCGCCGGAAGGTCTTCGAGTTCGAAGCTGGTGGCCTTATCCGTAGCCATAGGCGCGGGTCTCCTTGGCGTTGGCCCGGCGGGCCGAGATGATCCAGGCTGTCTCGCCTTGCGGCGCGTAGACGACCACGAACAACTTCCCCTCGATCGTGCCGACCGACTTGCGGCGCGCCTCGCCGTCTTCTGGCCGCGAGACATCAAGGTCCACACGAGCGGGGTCGCGGAACACCCGGGCAGCGTAGGCGAACAGAACGCCGTGTTTGCCGTGGTGGGCTTCGGCGTTGGCGTCGTGCCAGGCGACGCGGCGCGGCGTGAACACGGCTCTATATGCGGGATACCCGTACTTCAGTCAATCCATCAGCCGTTGCGCGAGGTAGGTGAACTCCAGAGCCTGGCGGAGGGCGCGTTCGTTCAGGTTGGCGGCCGCGGCGTGACCGCCATCCATGTTCTCGTAGTAGAGGTAGTCGTAGCCGTATTCCTTCAGCCGCGCGGCGGCCTTGCGGGCGTGGGCGGGGTGGACGCGGTCGTCCTTGGTGGACGTCTCGATGAACACCTTGGGATAGGGCTGGCCGGGCTTCAGGTTCTGGTACGGTGAGTAGCTCATCAGCATGGTCCGCTCCTCGGGGACCGCCGGGTCGCCGTACTCGCCGATCCAGGACGAGCCGGCGCCGATATGGGCGTAGCCGATCATGTCGAACAGCGGCACCTGGATGACCACGGCGTTGTAGAGCTCGGGCCGCTTCGTGAGCGCCACGCCCATGAGGAGGCCGCCGTTCGAGCCGCCCATGATCCCCAGTTTCTTCGGGCTGGTGATCTTGCGCGCGATCAGGTCCTCGGAGACCGCGAAGAAGTCGTCGTAGACCCGCATCCGGTTCAGCTTCAGGCCGGCGTTGTGCCAGCGGGGGCCGAACTCGCCGCCGCCGCGGATGTTGGCCACGACGTAGACGCCGCCCTTCTCCAGCCACAGCTTGCCGACCGTCGCCGCATAGGCCGGGGTCTGGCTGACCAGGAAGCCGCCGTAGGCGTAGAGCAGCGTCGGGTTCGAGCCGTCGTATTGGATGTCCTTCGCCCGGACCACGAAGTACGGGACCTTCACGCCGTCCTTCGACGTGGCCCAGTGCTGCTCGGTGACGAACCTCGAGGCGTCGAAGCGGGCCGGGAGCGCGCGGAGCTGCTCGGCCTGGCCGCCGGCGGCATCGGCCAGCCACTGGCTGGAGGGGGTCAGGAAACTGGCGATGTTGAGGATCAGCCGGTCGTCGGTCTCGGACGCCGAAGCGACGGAGACGGTCGAGTCCTCGGGCAGGTCCAGGGCCTGGGACGTCCACGCGCCGCCGTTGCGGCGGAAGCTCAGGACCTGGCCCTTCACGTTGTCGAGCAGGGCCACCACGAGGCGGCCCTTCGTGGTCGCCACCTGCTCCACCGCCTGCGACTCGCTGGGCCGCAGGACGAGCGCCGGCTTCAGCGCGCCGGGCGCCTTCTTGACGGCGGCCAGATCGAAGTCGACGAGGTCGCCTTCCCTCATCCTCCTGGCGGCCCAATCCTCCTCGAGGCTCACGATCACCCGACCGTCGAGATAGCCCTGGATCGAGACCTTCTTCGGCAGGTCCAGACGCAGGGGGCGATCGCCGGCCAGCAGGTAGTACTCGGCGTTGAAGGTGTCCAAGGGCCGCATGATGACGACCGCCTGCATCCGTCCGGCGGGGTCACGCAGGACGATAGACTGGACGCCGTAGCCCCCGTCGGCCTTCTGGCCCGAGAACACCTGCTTCGCCTCGGACAGCGGCCGGCCCCGCTTGAGCAGCTTGGCGATGTAGGGGTAGCCCGAGGTCGTGACCTCGCCCTTCGCCCACTCGGTCACCACCAGCAGCGTGTCGCGGTCGATCCAGTCGAAGCGGTGTTTCCCTTCGGGCAGATGGAAGCCGCCTTCCACGAACTGGCCGGTCACAGTGTCGAACTCGCGCACCTCGACGGCGTCCTTGCCCCCGTCCGACAGGCTGACGAGGCAGAGCCGGTCGTCCGGCGGCAGGCAGCGGGCGCCCTTCCAGACCCAGTTGGCCTGCTCGGACCTGGCCAGGGCGTCGAGGTCCAGGATCGTCCGCCACTCCGGCGTCCCGGCCCGGTAGCTGTCGACGGAGGTCTTGCGCCAGACGCCGCGCACGTGGTCGGCGTCCTGCCAGTAGTCCCAGAGGCCGCCGTCGCCCGAGAAGCTCACGCCCGGGATGCGGTCCTTGGCGGTGGCGATCTTCAGGGCGTCGGCGTAGAGGCCGGCGTAGCGGGGATCGTCCTGGAGCTGCGGCAGGGAACGGGCGTTCTCGGCCTTGGCCCATTCGATGGCGCGGGCGCCCTCGATCTCCTCCATCCAGGCGTACGGGTCGTGGTCGGCGTTGGGGTCGGCGTTGGGATCGGGGGGCGCGGCGCCCATCAGCAATACTCCGGCGAGCGCGGTCGCAACGGCGGCAAGGCGCATGAGGTACCTCTCGAAGGCATGTGCGCGATTGCTAGCCCGCGCGGCGCCCGGCGTCACCACCCGCTGGCCGAGCGGCGTTCGGCGGAGTTGGTCAGAGCGGGCGCACAGGCGGCTGGACGCCTGCCACAAGCCGGGCGAACCTTCTGTCGAAGGTGACGAAAGCCTCGCAGCCCTCCGCAGCCGTCAGGTGGAGCGCATCGGCAAGATCGGCGCCTTCCCCGGCCATCCGCAAGGCGGCGGCCACCCTCTCCGGCTCCTGGACGCGCACGCGCGGCAACCGGCTGAACATCTCCAGCGCGCGAACGATCTCCTCGCGAGAGTACCGATGGACGCTCCTCAGGACCCAGGCGGCCTCGAGGACGACGGTCGAGGCTACGAACACCTCATTGTCCCGCACCAGCGCATGCGCCCTGGCCCACTGCGCCTCGTCGTCGCGGATCAGGAAACGGACGACGACATTGGTGTCAATCGCGATCATATTCGCGCCGGAACATCTCGGCGACGGCCTCGTCCATTTCCTCCACTGTGACCGGCGGCCCGTTGTACTTCAGCATGCCCGAGACTTGGTCCAGTGTCGTGGGTTCCAGCACCGGCTCGCGCCGCAGCAAGACGCCGTCGGCTGTCTCCTCGACGACCAGCCGCGTACCCGGCGACCAGCGGCGGTGCTCGCGGATCGCCTTGGGCAGGATGACCTGCCCCTTGGTGGACAGCACGGTGGTCTGGCGAGACTGGGCCATGGCGAACTCCGGTAAGACCAAGGTAAGATGATGACTTGCCGCCGCCACGTCAACCTCGCCTATCCTGGCCCCAGCAGCATAAGCGACAGCACCGGCGACAGGATGAGGGCCGCGACGCCAATCGCGCGGAACAGCGCCCAGCGGCGCTGGCGCGGGCGGACGTGGGTCTCGAAGAAGGTGGCGTAGTCGAGGGTGTTCATCGGGCTCTCCGTCGTTGGACGGACCAAGCCTGAACAGGGGGTACGTCAGAATCGGACGTGGGCACGCCAGGCCGTGTCGATTTCCGCCGCCATCATGTCCTTCAGCGCCTTGGGCTCCACGATCCTGACCCTGTCGCCCCAGGTGAAGAGGTGCCAGGCCAGTTCGCGCATCCCGCTGGCGCGGAAGCGGACCACCACAGAGCCGTCCGGCTCGTCCTCGACCTTCTGCCGGGCATGGAAGCGCCAGCGCAGGGCGTCCTCGCGACCCTCGGGCAAGATGCGCAGGACCACGTCGTGGGTGTCGTCCTGGTAGATGCCGAAGCTCTCGTCGGCGTAGGCCTGCAGCGAGAAATCCTCGGGCCGCTGGGCCGGAACGCCCGTGATCTCGAGATCGGCGATGCGGTCCAGGCGCCAGTTCCGGGGGCCGGTCCCCGCCCCGACCTCCTCGGCCACGAGGTAGTTGGAGCGGCCGAACAGGATGCCCAGCGGCGCCACCTCCCGCACCCGGCCGGGCGTGGAGCCGCCCTCGTAGCGGAAGCGGAGCGTGGAGACCGCCTTCAGCGCCCCGCGCACGGCGGCCAGCACCGTGTCCTCCTCGAACGGCCGTGGGCCGGCCTGGACGGCGATGGTCTCGGCCTGGAGCAGGGCTTCAAGATCGGGCGCGAGGCGGCGCCGCGCCGAGGCGCGGGTGGCGGAGAGCACCTTCTGCTCCAGGGACCGCAGGGCCGTGGCGCGCGCGTGGGCGCCCTGGCGGTCCATCGCCTCGGCCGAGGCCGAGAGCGCCGCCATCTCCTCGGGCGTCGGGGCCTGGAAGAGGCCGTCGAGGCCGGAGGGGATGCGGAACCGCTTGCCGGGCGGGTCTTCCAGCACCTCCATCTGGGGGAAGACGTCCCAGAGCGCGTCGCGCATGCGCTCCACCGTGCGCCGGCCCAGGCCGAGCTTCGCGCTCATCTCGTCCAGGGTCAGGCCCTCGGCCGTGCCCGCCAGCATCCGCGCCAGCTCGAGGAGCCGCGCACTTTTTTCATGGCGCATGACCAGCCTACGTCCGTTTTTGTCGTACCCCTCAGACAAAACCAGAACCATCGACAACCTGCAAGGCGTTCGAACGATGGCATCCCGCTTCCAGCCCCGCCGCAAGGCCGGTGACCGCTTCAGCCCCGCCCGCTTCACGACCCGGCCGGTCCAGGCGCCGCAGCCGGTCCGCCCCCCGCCCCCGCCGGCCGCCGTGGTCGACGCCGTGCTGCGCTATCACGATGTGGCCCTGGACCAGGGCGGCCAGCGGAGCCTGCTCCGGCTCTCCGACGATCGCCTGTCCGACGCCGAGGTGGTGCGCGCCCTGGGGGGCCACACCGACCGCGCCCGTCGCGTCGCCATCCTCTGGAACGAGCGCGAGAGCGAGATCATCCGGGTGCTGGAGGCGGCCTAGAGGCTGCCCTCGGCCTTGTAGTTCGGCTGGTCAATGGCGAGCTGGTTCTTCGCCATCACCGTCAGCGCGGCCAGGAGGCCCGGCGTCTCGACCGTGAAGTCCCCCGACCGGATGCGGTCGCACAGCTCGCTGTTCAGTTCCGCATGCCCGCCCTCGCGGTCGAGGAGGCCGGCCATGAGGCGCACGGCGTCGGCCTCCGCGTCGGGCCCCTGGGTCAGTTCGCGGTGGACGGTGGCCAGGGCGTTCGCCGCCACACGGGCCAGGAAGGCGTTGCGAGGGTCGAGCGCGGGCCGGATCTCGTCGATCCAGAGACGGACGGATTCGACCAGTTCCTCGGTGCGGGGATGGGTGATCAAAGGCCTTCCTCCAGCAGCGCGACCAGGTCCGCCTCGGTCTCGGAGACCCGGCGGCCGATCATGGGGCGCTCCACCGACTTCACCATGCCGTCGCGCCAGGAGAGGTACATGG
Organism: Phenylobacterium sp.; assembly: GCF_037189685.1. Classification (GTDB taxonomy): domain Bacteria; phylum Pseudomonadota; class Alphaproteobacteria; order Caulobacterales; family Caulobacteraceae; genus Phenylobacterium. The sequence continues at coordinate 148,104 of NZ_JBBCIT010000029.1, forward strand.
TGAGGCACATGACGCCCCAGCGCAGCGAGCCCAGCATCTGCCAGAACCGCACGCGCGAGAGCTCGATCTTCCGGCCGCCGGCCGAGGCGTAGCCGGCCAGGAGGTCCTCGTAGCCTCCGAAGCCGCCGACAGGGCGGTCGGGCCGTCCGAAGCGCCAGGAGTTGGTGCAGATCCAGCCCATGTCCTCGGCCGGATCGCCCAGGTGGGCCAGTTCCCAGTCGAGGATGGCGGCGACTCCCTTCTCGGGGTCGAACATGATGTTGCCGTTCCGGAAGTCGCCGTGCAGCAGGACAGGCGCGACGGGCTCGGGCGTGTGGCGCCGCAGGTACTGGAACGCCAGTTCCAGGATCGGCCGCTCGGCCCCGGTGGCCCGGTAGACCTCCTCGTAGCGATCCAGTTCCTGAAGGCCGTCCACGGACTTGAGCCTTGCGCCCGGCGGGGGGGCCGTGCGGTGGATGGCCACCAGGGATTCCCCGCACTGACGCGCGAGCTGCGGCCGGATGGCGTCGAAGCGCGCGTCGCTGGTGATCTTCCGCCCCAGGGTCTCGCCGTCGACGCGGACCATGACATAGGCCTCGCCCAGGCCGTCGGCCGCATCGCAGACGTGGCGCACGTCGGGCACGCGCGCGCCGTTGGCGCCGGTGGCCCGGATCAGCGCAGCCTCGCTGGCCAGGCTGATCGACCGTGCGGTCTCTTCGTCGAACGGCACGCTGCGCCGGCGCAGGATCAGGTCCTCGCGGCCGCGCGCGCCCTCGATCCCGAAGGCCCAGGTCTCCATGCTGGCTCCGCCAGACAGCCGCTGGGCGCCCGTCAATGTCGCGCCCACGCCGCCCAGACGTTCGGCGAGCTTCTCGAGGCCCGCCCGCACATCGACTTCCATGACCCGGCGGAACCTCCCTGCTGGTCTAGACTGGGCCTGATGTGGCGGGCCCGCGGGGCGGTTGTAAACCGGTCCCCCAGCGTCAATCCCGCCTCGAGACCGCCACGAGAGCGCTGGGAGAAACGGCCATGGACTTCGACATCCCCAAGGACATCCAGGACTACCTGGGCGAGCTTGACCGGTTCATCGAGGACGTGATCCTGCCGCTCCAGCGGTCGGACGACAACGACCGCTTCTTCGATCACCGCCGCGAGCACGCCCGAACCGACTGGGACAACGACGGCCTGCCCCGCAAGGAGTGGGAGACGCTGCTGGCCAAGGCCCGCAGGCTGGCCGACGAGGCCGGGCACCTGCGCTTCGCCTGGCCCGTGGAGATGGGCGGCAAGGGCGGCTCCCAGCTCGCCATGGCCATCATCCGCGAGCACCTGGCCGCCAAGGGCCTGGGCCTGTTCAACGATCTCCAGACCGAGCACTCGATCGTCGGCAACAACCCCTTCATCCTGATGTTCAAGGAGTTCGCGACCAACGAGCAGTACGACCGCTATGCGGACAAGCTGCTGAACGGCGGCATGCGCACCGGCTTCGGCCTGACCGAGCCCAACCACGGCAGCGACGCCACCTGGATGGAAACCCGCGCGGTCCCCCACGAGAAGGACGGCAAGCCGGGCTGGCTCATCAACGGCGAAAAAATGTGGACGACGGGCATGCACGTCGCCACCCACGTGATGTGCTTCGCCCGCACCAGCGGCAAGGACGGGGACGCCACGGGCATCACCTGCTTCATCGTCCCCGCCGACTCCCCAGGCCTCAAGATCGAGGAGTACCTGTGGACGTTCAACATGCCGACCGATCACCCCCGGATCAGCTTCACCGACGTCTGGATCCCCGAGGACAGCTACTGGGGCCAGATCGACCGGGGGCTGGGGATCGGCCAGAGCTTCGTCCACCAGAACCGCATCCGCCAGGCGGCCTCGTCGCTGGGCGCGGCGCAGTTCTGCATCGACGAGAGCGTGAAGTACGCGCGCAACCGCAAGCCGTTCGGCAAGCCCCTGTCCGACAACCAGGCGATCCAGTTCCCGCTGGTGGAGCTCCAGACCCAGTGCGAGATGCTCCGCCTGCTGATCCGCAAGACGGCCTGGCAGATGGACCACATGGAGCACAAGGAGATCGAGCGCACGATCTCGGACAAGGTCTCGATGTGCAACTACTGGGGCAACCGGCTGGTCTGCGAGGCGGCCGACCGGGCGATGCAGGTCCACGGCGGCATCGGCTATTCCCGCCACAAGCCCTTCGAGCATATCTACCGCCACCACCGCCGCTACCGGATCACCGAGGGCTCGGAGGAGATCCAGATGCGCAAGGTGGCCGCCTACCTGTTCGGCTACCTCGGCCCGAAGCGGGAGCAGTTCCGCGAAATGAACGAGGCCGAGAAGGCGGCCAAGCGGGGCGATTACGTCCAGCCGGTCCCGGCGCACACGGGCATCCGGTAGCGAGCCGCCCCCACCTGGTCGTCATCCCCCGGCTTGTCCGGGGGACCCATCGGGCTTTGCCTCGCTGAAGGAATGCGGCGGCGACCCGGACTCGGAGCTCAATGGGTCGGACAAGCCGGGGATGACGATCAGGTAGGGGTTCAGGCCGCCGCCTCCTGCGCCCCATACAGCCTGTCGAAGAGCGGCGGGAGCGAGTCCGGCAGGCCCAGGAGCGGGCCGGAGGAGAGGAGCAGGACGGCCTCGTCGCCCGAGAGGCGGCTGAGGGCGGCGGTGGCGGCCTCGGCGGTCTCGACGCCCTGGACGGGGACGCCGGCGGCGGCGATGCGATCCTGGATCTCGGCGAAGGTCGACTGCGGGTGCGAACCGGCGCCGTGTGTGGGCGGTGGGATGAGCAGGACGCGCGCGGCGCCCTGGAACACCGTGTCGTACCAGGCCAGGGCCGCGCGGTTGCGCCAGGAGAAGGTGTGCGGCTCGAACACCACCACGAGCGGCCGGTCGGGATAGTGCAGCCGCATGGCCGCGATGGCGGAATGGGCCTTCTCGTACGACGAGCCGAAGCCCTCCACGAGCGGCACGCGCGAGCGGGCGGTCAGCCGGTCGAGGCGGCGGCGGATGCCGGCGAAACTCAGCACCGCGCGGGCCAGGGCCGCCGCGTCCACGAGGCCGCGCTCCAGCAGATAGGCGGCCACGCCCACGATGTTCTCGACGTTGTGGGCGCCCAGCAAGGTGGTGGCGAGAGGCAGGCGCCGGCCGCCGGGACCGACGAGCGTGAAGTGTGTGACATCGCTGAAGACGACGTCCTGGCTGAACCAGCCGTCGCAGGGCCGGGTGTCGTACCAGACGATGCGCGAGGCGGCCTGGGGCGCGATCTCGCGGATAGCCGGATGATCGCGCGCCACCAGCAGGCCGCCGGCCGGCAAGAGGCGCAGGAGTTCGCCGAAGGGCCGGGCGTAGTCGTCGAAGGTCGGGAAGACGTTGACGTGGTCGTGGACCAGCGAGGTCAGCAGGACGTCGCGCGGATGATAGAGGACGAACTTCGACCGGCGGTCCTCCGGGCCGACGATGTACTCGTCGCCTTCGAGAATCACCTCGCGCGCGGTCCCCCAGTGGCCGGTGTCGGGCAGAGACGGCGAGATGGCGCCGATCATCCAGCCGGCGTCGCGCCCGCTCTCGCGCAGAACATGGGCCATCAGCGCCGCGCAGGTGGACTTGCCGAACGAGCCGGCCACCACGGTGTTGCGGCGCACGGCCGTCGCCTCGCCCACCAGTTCGGGGAAGGTGGTGACCCGCACGCCGCGGGCGCGGGCGGCGCGCACCTCGACGTTCTCCTCCCCGCCCAGCTTCGCGCTGGCGCCCAGAACCAGGAGGTCGAGATCGGGCGGCAGGTTCGCCGGGTCGAATCGCCAGCTCACCGGAAAGCCCAGGCCCTCGACGTAGGTGGACATCGGCGGGAAGGCGTCTGCGTCCGAGCCCGACACCGCATGGCCCGCCTCGCGCATCATCAGCGCCGCCGCCGCCATGCCCGCGCCCGCGATCCCCGTGAAATGGATGCGCATCTTCCGTCCGTGTCCCACAGTCTGCCGTCCGGTGATCAGCCGATTGGCGATGTTCGTCCAGCCCCGCGAAGGTTTCGGGCCCACCTGTGCGGCAAGCCGGGCCGTGCGCTTAAGGAAAGCTTGCAGCCCGACCGCGGAAATTTACGCACGCTTAACCACAACCTTCGACCCTGGGGACGTCTTCTTCGAAGACACCCCACCATCACCGACTTTTTCCGGCCCGGCGTCCGCGTCGGGCCGTTTTTTCATGGAGGTTCCGTGCAGGCGGCCCCGACCGCGCGAAGGGCCGCAAAAGGGACCTGCGACACGTTCCCGCGACCCTTGCGCAAGCCGCCGGTGCGGCGTATACGCCCGCCCTCTCGGTGCTGATCCCCGATAGCTCAGTTGGTAGAGCAGCCGGCTGTTAACCGGCTTGTCGCAGGTTCGAGTCCTGCTCGGGGAGCCACCGATACCGCCCGAAGGCGGATTTCCACGAACAATCGCATCACGACGTCGCGTCTAGCCTGGCCACGTCGAGCGCCGCGACGCACGCCTGGAGTTCGGCGAAGGACGCCGGGGTCATGATGCGATTCAGGATGGCCAGCTTCAGGTCGAATCCCCTGCGCCATTGACCGGGCGTAGGCGCCGCCACGCCCTCGATCTCCCGCAGATGATCGGGCCAATGGCGGACGACCATCCACAGCGCCGGAGCCAGGTCGTCGACATCTGCAGGACCCGAGGCGAACGCGCCCTCCCCCGCCAACTCGTCCAGAAGAGCGCGTAGCCGACCGTACTGCTCGCGCATGAGGCCGGAGCCGGCCGAGGCGCGCCGGGCCGCCGCGTCCTCGGTGAGGAACCTGTGGTCCCACATCGCCCGCATCGTCCCCAGGGTGTAGCGGACGTAGCGCTCGGTCGCCGGCGCCGGGCCGTCGGCCTGGGCCAGGGCGGCGCGGTAGTCCCGGGCCGCCGCGAGCGACAGGGCCGCGCGCAGGTCGTCGCGGGTGCGGAAATGGTACCAGAGGTTGCCCACGGCGATGCCGGCGGCTGCGGCCACCTGCTGGTTGGTCGTGTGCGCCTCGCCCTGTTCGTTGAACAGCCGCCGGGCCACTTCAAGAATGCGCGCCCTCGTCTTCATCGCCCCTTCCTGCACGTCGCCGCCTGCCTTGTCCCGCTCAGAATTAGGCTATACGACCTAGACTCGCCCGGCCCGCGACGAACCGCAAGGCCGCCGTCGCAGGAGGCGAACCATGACCGCGCGAGACCACCTCTCCCCGCCCCCCGGCTACTATCCCTCGGCCTGGCCGGGCGAATGCGGCGGCCCGCGGCGGCAGAAGGTGACGCGGGCCCCAGGCCTGCGGCTGCAGGCCGGCGAGACCCTGGCCGCACGTACGCGGCGTCTGGACGACGACCGCTGGCCGGTGATGTTCGTGCTGCGCGACGCCGGCGAGCTGTACCTGCAGGGCGGAACGCGGGCGGGCCAGAGCCGGACGTCGTACGGCTGGGTGGAGCAGCTCGACCCTGAGAGCCTGGAGCCCCTGAAACGTTCGCCCGACCTGCCGTCGGGCGGGCACAACTGGTGCGGGGCGGCCTGCGTCCACGCCAACGGCGACATCTATGTGGTCAACGGCGCCTACGCCCACCGGCTGACGCCGGACCTCGAGGTCGTGGCCGAGCGACGGCTGTCGGTGGACAACGCCCACAACGGCCACCTCGTGCTGAGCGACGGGGCCCTGGTGGCCAAGGACATCCAGAACGACCCCGCCAGGCGCTCGGTCTTCACGGTGTTGAGCCCGGAGCTGGAGATCATCGACCGCTACGAATTCCCGTGGAACAGCGTCGGGCGCTTCTCGGCCGACGCGCAGGACGGGGAGGACCACCTCTATGTCACCAGCGGAACCGAGATCCGTCGGCTGATCTACCGGGCCGGCCGGCTCTCGCTGGACCCCGACTGGGCCGCCGGCTACCGCATCGCCGGCGAGGATCAGGCCTTCGCCTGGGACAGCACGCTGGGCGACGACTGCGCCTGGTTCATGGACATGGGCGAGAATGCCGTGGTCCGGGCGGTGCTGGCCGCGCACCCGATCGGAACGCAGGCGGTCGAGGTGCTGCCCCCGGCGGCGCTGGAGGCGCCGGAGGCGCTGCGCCCAGCCTTGCGGCAAACGACGATGCAGCGCTATCCGAACGGTGCGCCGATCCATGCGGCTCCGCAGCGCCTGTTCCGCGTCTCGCTCCGCGACGCCACCGACCGGGACGCCTTCGTGCTGTTCGATCAGCCGCAGGGCAACATCATCGCCCCGCCCCTCTACGACCAGGACCGCCGCATCCTGGTGGCGTTCGACACCGCGAACCGGCGGCTGGGGGCATGGCGCTATCACGGGCCGGGCGACCTGCGGCCGCTCTGGCAGCATCCGTGGCGGACCACCAACCAGCTCACCCTCTACGCCGACACCGGCGAACTGTTCGTCGACGACTGCACCACGCCGGGCCGTTGGGACGCCGTCGTGGTGGATGTCGAGACCGGGGCGGAGCGCGGTCGAACGGACACCGGCTGCATGCTGTCGGGCGGGATGTGGTACACGCCCGGCTTCGACCGCGACGCCTATACCAGCTCTCCGCTGGGCGCGATCGCGCGGCTCCACGTCACCGCCGGCTGAGAGCGCCGCTCCCCCTTCCCGCGAATCAACAGGTTGCCAGCGCCCGCAATCCCGAATACGCACCCTAACCAGAACAGTAGTTCCGATTCTAATTAGCGGAATGATCCGGGAGGGATGCGAGATGCAAAGAGACGCTGGACGTCGTCGATGGCTGCTGGCGGCCACAACTCTGGCGGCCGGAGGCCTCGCCACGGGCGCCTGGGCCCAGGCGGGAGGAGAGGCTCAGCTCGAGGAACTGGTGGTCACGGCGCAGAAGCGGGCCGAGAACGTGCAGGACGTGCCCCTGTCGATCACGGCGGTGAGCGGACGGGACCTGGAGGCGGCCAACGTCACCAACTTCCGCGAGCTGACCGCGATGGTGCCCGCCCTGCGGATGGAAGGCACCAACAACACCCGCAACACCACCGTGTCGCTGCGCGGGATCGGCAACTCGGGCAACAACCCGGGCATCGAATACAGCGTCGGCGTCTTCCTGGACGGCGTGTATCTGCCCGGTCTCAGCGTGCTGCAGGGCGACCTCGTGGACATCCAGGCGGTCGAGGTGCTGCGCGGACCCCAGGGCACGCTGTACGGCCGCAACACCCCGGTGGGCGCGATCAACATCATCACCCGCGAGCCTCAGGCCAAGCCCGAGGCGATGGTGACCGCCGGCTTCGGCAACTATCAGCAGCGCTACGCCAAGGGCTATGTCGGCGGCGCGCTGGGCGAGGACCTGTCGGCCCGCGCCTCGTTCTGGCTGCGTGACCGCGACGGCTTCGCCCGCAACCTGGCCACCGGCGGGCGCGTGAACGACATGAAGGGCGGCGGCGCCCGGCTCCGCACCATGTGGACGCCGAACGACGACCTCAAGTTCAACCTGGTCGGCCACTATTCGATCGTACGGTCGAAGGGCGGCGTCGCGGACGCGATCAACCCGACGGGCCCGGGCGGCGTCGCCACGCCCGGCTTCCTCGCCGAGACCGCGGCCCTGGGCTACACGTTCCAGAACTTCACGAGTGGCGATTTCGTCGTCCAGGCCGACGACGTGACCAACGACAAGGCCATCTCGTACGGGGCCTCGCTCACCGGCGAGTTCGAGCTGCCCGCCGGCCACACCCTGACCTCGATCACCGCCTGGGACGTGAACGTCGGCGGGGCCGATCCCTACTCGGCCGACGCCCTGCCCCAGAACGTGGCCAAGCTGATCGAGCGCGGCGAGATCGAGTCGTTCAGCGAGGAACTGCGGGTGAGTTCACCCACGGGCGGGTTCTTCGAATACATCGCCGGGCTCTACCTCTACCGGCAGACCTACGACTTCTGGTCGACGGTGACGGTCGGGCCGGACGCCAACCGGCTGTTTCCCCTCCCCGCCGCGGCCGGCGGGCCGCAGCGCTTCCGCGAGGGCGACCAGATGCGCTCGGAGGCCGACCTGAAGACGCGGAGCACGGCGCTGTTCGGCACCGCGCGGCTCAACTTCACCGACCGCTGGCGGGCCTCGCTGGGCGCCCGCTACGTCTGGGAGAAGAAGGACGGCGTCATCAACCACACCAACTCGCCGGGCACCAACGCCGCCTTCCAGGCCCTGTTCGGCCCCAACCCGATCGGGGCGGTCGAGCGCAGCGAGGAGAAGTTCACCTGGCTGCTCAGCACCCAGTACGACCTGACCCCCGACATCATGGCCTTCGCCAGCGTGTCGACCGGCTACAAGGCGGGCGGCTTCAACGCGCGCCGGCAGGCGCCGACCGCGCCGGTGCAGTTCGAGCCTGAATCCTCGATCGACTACCAGCTCGGCCTGAAGTCGCAGCTCCTCGACCGGCGGCTGCGGCTGAACCTGACGCTGTTCAACATGGTGCTGAGCGACTTCCAGGAATCGATCCTGAACCCGGTCACCCGCTCGGGCTTCCTGACGGGCAACGCCGGCGAGCGGCGGGTGCGCGGGCTGGAGGGCGACTTCGCGGCCGTCGTCGGGCCGAACCTGCGGTTCTCGGGCGGCCTCACCTATCTGGACGCCGAGTTCACCGACTACACCATCGGTCCCTGCTACGCGGGCCGCACGCCCAACGGCAGCCAGCCCAACACGTGCTCGTTCAACGGCCTGACGCCCGTCAGTTCGCCCAAGTGGAAGTTCAACGTGGCGGGCGACTACAGCCGCCAGGTCGCCGACGACCTGATGTTCAACGCCCGCCTGGAGGTGCAGCACACCAGCTCGATGCTGCTGGACGCCGCGCTCGACCCGCGGTCGCGGCAGAAGGCGGTCACCCTGCTGAACGGCAGCCTGTCGCTCGGGGCCGAGGCGCGCGGCTGGTCCGGCCGGCTGTGGGTCAAGAACCTGACCGACGAGCACTACTATCAGCGGATCGGCGGCATCCCCCTGGCGCCGATGGTCAGCACCGGCGGCACGGCCGGCGCCGAAGGCTTCCACGGCTACTACGCCGAGCCCCGGACCTACGGGCTGGAACTCACCTACCGCTACTGACGCGGCAAGGGGCCGGGCGGATCGCCCGGCCCCTCGTCTTCTCTCCTCACCGCAGACCGGAGCCCCCGCATGGCGCAGAGCCACTACCTCGTCCACGGAAGCCTGGGTTCGCCCTATACGATGAAGATGCGGGCGGTCATGCGCTACCGGCGGCTGCCGCACGTCTGGATCCGCGACGGCAACAGCCGCCTGGCCGGCCGCACGGGCCTGAAGGTCGCGGTGATCCCGGTGATCCAGTACCTGGACGGCTCGTATCACAACGACTCCACGCCGATGATCGACGACCTGGAGCGGCTGCACCCCGGCGAGCGGTCGATCGTGCCCGACGATCCGGGCGATGCGTTCCTGGCCTATCTGCTCGAGGACTTCGCGGACGAGTGGGTGACGAAGGCCATGTTCCACTACCGCTGGTTCCGGGCGCGCGACCAGGACCAGATGGGCCACTGGCTGGGCTTCGACCTCTATCAGGGACAGGGCCTGGAGAAGATCCGCGCCTTCGCCCGCGAGTTCCGCGACCGGCAGGTGGGCCGGCTCGCCCTGGTCGGCTGCACCGAGGCGAACCAGTATCTGGTCGAGGAGACCTGCCGGCGCACGCTGGCGGCGCTGGAGCGGCACGTGACCGACAGCTGGTTCTTCTTCGGCAGCCGTCCGTCGCGCGCCGAGTTCGGGCTGTACGGCCAGCTCTCGCAGTTCATCGTCGACCCGACGCCGACCGACATCCTGCGCGCCACGGCGCCCTATACCGCCCGCTGGGTGATGAACATGGACGACATAGGCGGGATCGACGGCGAATGGGCCGTGAAACCCGTGTCGGCCAGCGTCGAAGAGATGCTGAAGCTCACCGGCGAGGTCTATCTGCCGTTCCTCGTGGCCAACGCGCGAGCCTATTCGCAGGGGGCGGAGACGATGTCGTTCACCGCGCTGGGCGAGACCTATTCCCAGGGCGTGTTCCGATATCAGGTGAAATGCCTGGAGACCCTCCGCTCGGCCTACGCCGCGCTCGACGAGGCCGCGCGCGCGCGGATCGACCCGCTCCTCGATCGGACCGGCTGCCTGCCGTTCCTGCGGGCGGCCTGACGGGCCCTCCTAGGCGTAGCCATAGCGGAGCAGGTAGGGATAGGCGTCGATCCCGCCGGGACGCTGCTGGTCGGGGTCCGCCACCCGGGTGAGGCCCCACTGCTCGCCGGTTCCGGGCGGCAGGGCGACGATGTTGGAATCGCCCCGTCCTGGCGTCGCCGGCGCCGCGCGGCCGTTCGCCGGCGTCGCGAACGGCGCGAAGAACCAGCAGACCTCGTAGCCGGCGGACCGGAAGGTTCGGATCACCTCGGCCGTCGCTTCCGGATGCTGGATCGTGGCCTCCACGAGCCAGACGGCGCGCCGGGCCGCGATCAGGGCCGCCGCGCCGGCCAGAACCTGCGGCTCGAACCCCTCCACGTCGATCTTCACGAGCCGGACATCCCGGTTCGAGACCTCGTCGAGCGTGACCATCGGCACCGGCCGCATCGCCTCGGCCGCGCTGTCGAAGCCGATGTCCCCGAAGTTGCGCTCACCCATCAGGGAGACGGCCGGAAACTCGGCCACGCCCGTCTCGGCCCCGGCCGCCGCCCGCACGACCGAGAGGTTCGCCAGGCCGTTGGCCTTCGCATTGGCGTCGAGGATGTCGGCCAGTTCCGCGTGGGCCTCGATCGCCAGGACCTTCCAGCCGGGCCGGCGGCTGGCGAACGGCAGGGCGATCGCCCCGATGTTGGCGCCGACGTCCAGCAGGGTCCCCGCGTCGCCGGCGTGGTCGACGAGGAAATCCAGGATCACGCGGGCGAACTCGCCATAGTCGCGCAGCGAAGCGCCCACGGCGGTGTCACCGGCCGGGAACCGGAACTCGAGGTCGTAGGCTCGCGCGATCTCGAGCGGAACGTCCGACACCGTCACCACGTCCCCACATTCGGCATCGACGCCCAGGGTTCGGCCGGCGGCAGGGCACCGCCGGCCTGGAGCAGTTCCACCGAGATGTTGTCCGGAGAGCGGACGAAGGCCATGCGACCGTCGCGCGGCGGCCGGTTGATCACCACCCCCGCGTCCTTCAGCCGCTGGCAAACGGCATAGATGTCGTCGACGGCGTAGGCCAGGTGGCCGAAATTGCGCCCGCCCTGGTATGGCTCGGGATCCCAGTTGTAGGTGAGTTCGACCATCGGCGCCCTGCTTTCGAGGGGGCCAGCCTCGCGGGCGACGGCCTCGTCGTCCGGGGCGCAGAGGAACACAAGCGTGAAGCGGCCGGCCTCGTTCTCGATCCGCGAGACTTCCTTAAGCCCCAGCCTGTCACAATAGAACGCGAGTGATTCGGCGAGGTCGGTCACGCGGACCATGGTGTGGAGGTATCTCACGACAGTGGGCGTCCTTCGATCATCGGGTATGGCGTTGAGCTGGCGCAGGCCTCTTTACCGCGTAAAATGACGCCGATGCGGGCCACCGCCCCGGCGAGACTCCACCGAGACCTGCGACTGAATCTGCCGATGTTCCGATTAGACCCCTCCCGCCACGTGACCGCAATTTCATTTGCGCTGACAGAACGGCGGCATCACAACCGGGCCAAGCCGCGAAACGACGGCGCCCGCGCATGGTGGAGACCACAGCGTACGTCGCCGGCTACGGAGCCGGGTCTGGTTCCGGGTACGGGGGAAAACGTGTCATGCGCCTGAAGTCTCAGCACATTTTCATCCTCGCGGTGATCGGCGTGCTGATGATCTACTTCGTCGGCAGCCTGATCTTCCGACCGCTGAATCATGGGGGCGAACGGGCCGAGGCCAAGGCCGATCCCCTGCCCACCGTGCAGACCCGGATGACACCCGAGGCGATGCGGCCCGTGCAGGTGCTGATGCGCGGCCGCACCGAGGCGGCGCGCGCCGTCGTCGTTCGCTCCGAGACCGCGGGCGTGGTGGCCGCGACGCCGACGCCGGAAGGCAGCTTCGTCCGCGAGGGCCAGGTGCTGTGCCGGCTGTCGGTCGACGCGCGCCAGGCCAGCCTGGATCAGGCGCGCGCGCAGTTGAAGTCGCGCCAGCTCCAGCGCGAGGCCGCCGCCCAGCTCGCCGAGAAGGGCTTCCGCTCGCCCACCCAGGTGCTGGAGGCGCAGGCCAACCTCGACGCCGCCAACGCTTCGGTGCGGGCGGCCGAGATCGCGCTGGGCCAGGTGAACATCCGGGCGCCGTTCGCCGGCGTCTTCGACCGCCGCGACGCCGAGATCGGGACCTATCTGTCGCCCGGCCAGCCGTGCGGCACGATGATCGAGCTGAACCCCCTCATCGTCGTGGGGGACGCCCCTGAAACCCAGGCCGTGAGGCTCCAGGTGGGCGCGCCCGCCGAGGCGCGGCTGGTTTCAGGCCAGGTGCTGACCGGCAAGATCCGCTATGTCGCGCGCGACGCCGATCCGCAGACCCGGACCTATCGGGTGGAGGTGGCGGTGGCCAACCCCGGCAACACGGTGCGGTCGGGCCTCTCCGCCGAGCTGCGTGCGGGCGCGGGCGCGGGCGCCGCCCACCTTGTGCCGGTGTCGGCCCTGGTGCTGGACGCCGACGGACGCCAGGGGCTGCGCCACGTCCGGCCCGACGGGCGCGTGGCCTTCACGCCGGTGACGGTGCTGGAGGAGACGCGGGAGGGGATGTGGGTCAGCGGCCTGACCGGCCAGGCGAACGTCATCACGGTCGGGCAGTCGTTCGTGGCCGACGGGCAGAAGGTTCGCGTGACGGCCGCCCGCTAGGGCGCCGTCACCGGGGAGCAGCAGATGATCGGTCCGCTCATCGACGGCGCCATCAAGCGAAGGAAGGTCGTGCTGGCGGTCACCCTGATCGCGGCGCTGTTCGGCCTCTTCGCCTACATCTCGATGCCTCGGGAATCCGAGCCCGACATCGACCTGCCCTACATCTCGGTGGTGGTCCCCTACCCCGGCGTCTCGCCCGAGGACGCCGAGCGCCTGCTGGTGAAGCCTCTGGAGCTGGAGCTCCAGACCATCCAGGGCATCGAGTCGATGAACGCGGTCGCGCGTCAGAACGCGGCGATCGTGACCCTGGAATTCGAGGCCGACTTCAACAAGGACAAGGCGCTCGAGGACGTACGCGCCAAGGTCGACATGGCGCGGGGCAAGTTCCCGCCCGACGCCGAAGAGCCGATCATCGAGGAGATGAACTTCTCGGGCGAGCCGATCATCGGCATCGTCATCTCAGGCGCCGCGCCCGAGCGCGAGCTGTTCCGCGTGGCCCGCCAGCTCAAGGAACGCCTGGAGGGCACCGACGGCGTCCTGGAAGTCTTCATGAGCGGCGGGCGCGAGGAAGTCCTCGAGGTCGCCATCGATCCCTTGCGGATGGAGGCCTACAACGTCACCACCAGCGAGCTGGCCCAGGTGATCGGGCGCAACAACCAGCTCGTCCCGGCCGGCAACCTGCGGTCGGGCTCGGGCCAGTTCGCGGTGAAGGTGCCGGGCGTCGTCCAGGAGCCCGCCGACATCCTGGCCCTGCCGATCAAGCGCAACGGCGACCGGCTGGTGACCGTGGCCGACATCGGCGAGGTCCGGCGCACCTTCAAGGAGCCCACCTCCATCAGCCGGTTCAACGGCCATCCCGCCTTCGTGCTGGAAGTGACCAAGCGCGGCGGCGCGAACATGCTCGCCACCGTGGAGACCGTGCGCAAGGCGACCGAGGAGGACGCCCGGCGGTGGCCGTCGACGGTGCGCCTCGACTACATCTACGACGAGAGCGAGTTCATCGCCCGCACGCTGGTGGTTCTGGAGAGCGGCCTGATCATCGCCGCCATCCTGGTGATGATGATCATCGTGGCCAGCCTGGGCATCCGGCAGGGCCTGATCGTCGGCACCTCGATCCCCCTCTGCTTCCTCATCGCCTTCCTGCTGATCAACGGCATGGGTGTGACGCTGAACATGATGGTGATGTTCGGCATGGTCCTGGCCGTGGGCATCCTCGTGGACGGCGGCATCGTCGTGACCGAGTACGCCGACCGCAAGATGGCCGAGGGCATGCCGAAGGAGGAGGCGTTCAACGCCGCCGGCAAGCGGATGTTCTGGCCGGTCGTGAACGGCACCCTGACCACGCTGTGCGCCTTCGTGCCGTTCATGTTCTGGAACTCGATCGCCGGCAAGTTCATGAGCTACCTGCCGCTGACGCTGTTCTTCGTGCTGGGCGCCTCGATCTGCGTGGCCCTGCTCTTCATCCCGGCGCTGGGTTCGCTGGCCTCGCGGAAGACCGCGGTGGACGAGGAGCACCTCGCCGAGATCATGAAGTCCGAGCACGGGGACCCGCGCGAGATGTCCGGCTTCATGGGCTGGTACGCGCGGGCGCTCAGCTACCTCGGCCAGCGCCCCACCCGTACGATGGCGGCCGGCGGCCTCATCGTGCTGGCGATCGTCATCTCGTTCGCCATGACGAAGCATCGGACCGAGTTCTTCTTCGAGGACGACCCCGAGTACACCCAGGTCTATGTGAAGGCCCGCGGCAACCTCTCGCCCGAAGCGCAGGACGGGCTGGTGCGCCAGGTGGAGGAGCGCCTGGTCGGCATCAAGGGCGTGGAGTCCTTCTACGTCCGCGCCGGCGGCTTCAGCGCCAACGGCGGGCCGAACTCGGCGCCCAACGACACCGTGGGCCGCATCCGCGTCGATTTCTTCGACTTCGAGGAGCGCACCGCCCTCGGCCTGACGGGCAAGGCGATCGAAGACGAGGTCCGGCGGCGGGTGACGCACATCCCCGGCCTTCAGATCGAGGTGCGCGGGCCGCAGAACGGGCCGCCGGTGGGCAAGGACGTCCAGGTCCAGTTGCTCAGCAACGATCCGGCCGCGCTGAACCAGGCCGCCGACCTGGTGTTCGACAAGCTGGCGTCGGACCGGCAGCTCATGGAGCTGGAGGACAACCGCACCTCGCCCGGCATCGAATGGAACCTGATCGTCGACCGCGAGGCGGCCGGCCGCTACGGCGTCGACGTGCTCTCGGTGGGCCAGACCATCCAGTTCCTGACCGGCGGGGTCCTGATGGGCCGCTTCCGGCCCGACGACGCCGACGACGAGCTGGACATCCGTGTCCGCTTCACCGCCGACGCGCGCAACGTGGCCGCGCTGGAGGAGCTGAAGGTCACGACGCCGCTGGGGCCCGTGCCGGCCAGCTACTTCATCAAGCAGGCGCCCGGCCAGCAGGTGACCCAGATCCAGCGCCGGGACGGCCAGCGCCTCGTCATCCTCCAGGCCAATGCGGTCGAGGGCGTCGCGGCGAACCAGAAGATCGCCCAGCTCCGGCCTTGGCTTCAGCAGGCGCCGATCGATCCTGCGGTGACCTGGAAGTTCACCGGCGCCGACGAGGAAGGCGCCGAGGCCGCGGTGTTCTTCGCCACCGCGATGCTGGCTTCCCTGTTCATGATGTTCGTGATCCTGCTGTGCCAGTTCAACAGCTTCTACGGGGTGTTCGTGACCCTCTCGGCGGTGATCCTGTCCACCGTGGGCGTGCTGCTCGGCGTCCAGGTGAACTTCGCCGGCACCTTCCCGTACATCTCGGTGATCATGCTGGGCACGGGGGTCGTGGCCCTCTTCGGGGTCGTGGTGGGCCACAACATCGTGCTGGTGGACACCTTCTACCACCTCCGGCAGGCGGGCTATGCGGCGGACGAAGCGGCGATGCGGGCGGCCGTCCAGCGGTTCCGGCCGGTGCTCCTGACCACCCTGGTGACGGTGGTGGGGCTGCTGCCGCTGATGTTCCAGATCCACCCCAACTTCCACACGGGTCACATCGAATACAAGGCGCCCGGCTCGGGCTGGTGGGTGCAGCTCTCGGCGTCGGTGGTGTGGGGCCTGTCGTTCGCCACCCTGCTGACGCTGGTGCTCACGCCCGTCATGCTGGCCGCGCCCAAGGTCTACTCGCGCCGGTTCGGCTGGCTGCGCGACCATCTGCCGTGGGTGCGGCGGCGGCGGGCGGCGGCGCGGCGGACGCCACCCCACTCCGACGACCTGCCCCGCGCAGCGGAGTGACGGCTTGAGCGACGGGCTGACGCATCGGCTGGCCACACCCGAAGACGCCGCAGCCCTGGCCATGGTGATGGAGGCGGCGATCGCCGAGCTGCAACAGGGGTTCCTCGACCCGAAGCAGATCGAAGCCAGCCGCACGATCATGGGCCTGGATCGCCAGCTCATCGCCGACGGGACCTATTTCGTGGTCGAGGACGGCGCGCGCGTCGCCGGCTGCGGCGGCTGGAGCCGGCGCGCCACCCTCTACGGCGGCGACCACACGCCCGGGCGCGACGCCGCCCTTCTGGACCCGGCCATCGAACCCGCACGGGTACGGGCGATGTACACCCACCCCGATTTCGCGCGCCGCGGGGTGGGCCGCCTCATCCTGTCGCTGTGCGAACGGGCGGCGCGGGCCGAAGGCTTCCGGCGGGTGGAACTCATGGCGACCCTGTCCGGGCGCGCGCTCTACAGCCAATGCGGATACCAGGACATCGAGGCCATCCAAGACGCCCGCGGCGGGGCGCCGGTGCCGCTGGTCCGGATGGGCAAGGCGCTCTGAGCGGTCGGTTCCGGACTACCACGTCCCCAGGAACCCGCGGGCGCGCATCCAGGCCAGAAAGTCCGCCGGCCATTGCATCGTCGTGGTGCCCTCGCGGCCGGGATAGCCATAGCCGTGGCCGCCCGTCTCGTAGAGATGAAGCTCGACGGCCCCGCCCCGGGCCTGCCAGGCGGGGATCAAGGCGAAATCGGTCCGGCCGAACAGCGGGTCGTCGGCGGCCATCGACGCCCACATGGGCGGCGGTCGGTCGGGGATCGTCCCGGCAGGCGCGCCCAACCCCCCGTAGACGGGCGCGATGAACGCCGGCCGGGTCTGCGGATCGCCGGCATAGACCAGGCCCATCGTGGTGATGGCGCCCGCCGAGAAGCCCATGAAACCGACGCGGACGGGATCGACGCCCCATTCCCCCGCCCGGGCCCGGACGACGCGCATGGCCTCCTGCGCGTCCTCGGTGGCGATCTTCGCGCCCTCTGCGAGGCGGCGCAGGCGGCCCTCCGCACCGGCGGCGGCGAAGCCGGCGAACGCCTCGTCGAGCCCGGCGGCGCCCGCCCCGGTCGGCAGCACCCGGTACTTGAGGACGAACGCCGCGACGCCCTGCGACTGCAACCAGCGCGCCACCGCCCAGCCCTCGTGGTCCATCGCCAGCAGGACGAAGCCGCCGCCGGGCGCGATGATCACCGCCGCGCCCGTGGCGGTCCCCGGGGCGGGCAGGAACGGGGTCAACGTCGGAACCGTGACGTTCTGGACGACGGGCACGTTGTCGAGGCTCGACATGGTCCACGTCTCCGCCGGCGCGCCGGCGGGCGCGGGCGGCGCGCGCAGGACGATCGCCCCCGGCGGCTGCGCCGGCGGCTCGATGTCCCATCTGCGGGGCTGGGCGTGGGCCGTCGTCACGGCCGCCGCCAGGCACAGGAGCGACAGGAGCCCGAAGATCCCCCGGAAGCCGGCCCCGCCCGACTGTGCCCTGCGAACATCGCCCACCTCCCGCCTCCCCACCTCTGGCCTTCTCTCGTGCATCCCCGGCCCGCACGCCGATCCGGGGTTCGCGGACGGCGACCTTGCCTATGAACCAGCCCCCTTGAAAGGCGCTTCTCGAGCCGGCGCTGCGAGCCTCCGTACCGCTACCTAGGGGACGGACCCGGATAGCTGCGAACCCCTGGGACCGGCTACGTCCAGGGCTGTCGCCACCAATGGAGCGGCGACGCCGACATCACGAGAACTGGCCATGGCATCTCCTCCGATCGACCTCACCGTCACCCATCGGCCCCGCGGCCTGTCCGATCGCGTCGCGTTCGGCTTCGTCAAGGCGCTGCGCTTCTGCGCCGACACCTTCTTCGCCAGGCGCTACGGCCACCGCGCGGTGGTGCTCGAGACCGTCGCCGCGGTGCCCGGCATGGTGGGCGCCACGCTCAACCACCTGAAGTGCCTGCGCCGGATGGAAGACGACCGCGGCTGGATCAAGACGCTGATGGACGAGGCCGAGAACGAGCGGATGCACCTGATGACCTTCATCGAGGTGGCCAAGCCGACGGCCTTCGAGCGCTTCGTTGTCGTCGCGGCCCAGTGGGTGTTCTACCTGTTCTTCTTCGGCCTCTACCTGATCTCGCCGCGGACGGCGCACCGGGTGGTGGGCTACTTCGAGGAAGAAGCGGTGGTCAGCTACACCCACTATCTGGCCGAGATCGACGAGGGTCGCTCACCCAACGTGGCCGCCCCCGCGATCGCCCGGCGGTACTGGAGCCTGCCGGCCGACGCGACCCTGCGCGACGTGGTCGAGGTGGTCCGCGCCGACGAGGCCCACCACCGCGACGTGAACCACGCCTTCGCCGACGAGCTGGCCGGCGTGCGGCCGGCGGCCAAGATCCCCGCCGTGTGGCCGCATGAGCCGCTGGAGCCCCACTGGCGCGAGGCGGCCTGATGGAGCCTCACCTGCGGGTCGGCCCCGGCGTCGCCGCCGGCGTGGACGAGGCGGTGATCCGCACGCAGGTGCACACCTTCTACGGCCGGGTGCGGGTCCATCCCGTGCTCGGCCCCGTCTTCAATTCCGCCATCGGCGACTGGGACGAGCACCTGGCCAAGCTGTGCGACTTCTGGTCGTCGGTGCTGCTGATGACCGGCCGGTTCAAGGGTTCCCCCATGGCGGCGCACGCGCGGCGACCCGACATCCGCGACGAACACTTCGCCGTCTGGCTGGACCTGTTCGAGGCGACGGCGCTCGAGGTCTGCCCGCCGGCGGCGGCCGACCTGTTCATCGAGAAGGCCCACATGATCGGCCGCAGCCTGCGCCTGGGCCTGGCCGTCCAGCGGGGCGAGCTCTTGCCGCGAATCTGACGGCGGGCAGGCCGCGCGGTCAGATCAGGCCGAGACTTCGGGCCCGGATGACGGCTTCCGTGCGATTGGCGGCGCCCAGGGCCGCAAACGCCGCCGCGGCGTGCGTCTTGACCGTGGCGGGCGAGAGATCGAGCAGGCGGGCGATGTCCTTGTTGGAGGCCCCCTCGGCCATCAGGCGCAGGATTTCGTCCTGGCGCGCCGTCAGCCGGACATCCGGGCGCCTTCGGGCGGCTGGGGTCCCGCGTGAGTTTGCGCCAGCCAGCGCGAGAACCTCCGGCGGCAGGTAGCGGCCCCCGGCCAGGACGAGCCGCACGGCCGCCTCGATGACGGCGCTCCGAGACGTCTTGGGGCAGAAGCCCGCGATGCCGGCCTCGAACAACGCCAGCAGAAGCGCGTCGTCCTCGTTTCCGGTGATCACGAGGATCGGCGTCGAAGGCGCGATGCGCCGCAGCCGGGCGATTCCCTCCAGCGGCGGCGATCCCGGCATCGTAAGATCGCAGAGGATCAAGTCCGGCGGCGGCGCGGCCGCCGCCCAGGCGGCGGGGTAGTCGGCGGCCTGGGTCACCGCGACGCCGGGCCAGCCCAGCGTGACGGCGCCGCTGAGCGCCTCACGCATCATCGCGTGATCGTCGCATATCAGGCAGGTCCGCATGGGCGCGACATCCCGGTCCTGGCAGAGTTCGCCGCCTAGCGGTCGCTAGCCGTGGCCCCGAGGCAATTCAAGCCAGAAGGCGCTGCCGTTCTCCCAGCAAGGTTCATGCCGGGCGTCGCCCCCCATCAGCTCGGCCAGGCGTCGCGTGGAGGCGAGCCCGAGGCCGAAGCCGCCCCGGACCTCATCGCCCGAGCTCCACACGCCTTGCGCGAATTCCTGGAACAGGCCCGCGCGATCCGCCTCTGGAACGCCCCGGCCATCGTCGATGACCCAGATGCGCACCTTGGCGCCATGGCGGCGAGCGCCGACGAGCACCCGCCGCGCCCTGGCGTGGCGGATGGCGTTGACCAGGAGATTGCCCAGGGCCCGCTCGATCAGGGCCTCGTCGCCCCTGGCCCGGAGGCGGGTCGGCGCCGCGACGATGCGGACGCCCGACAGCCGGGCGGCGGGCTCGTACAATTCGGCCAGCCGCGCGATGATCGACCCGACCGACAGCTCCCGAACCTGCGGCCGGACGACCCTCGCGTCCAGCTTCAGGTGGTCGAGGATCTGGCGAAGCTGTTGCTCCATGGCGCCCAGGGCCCAGTCGGCCCGCATCTGCGCCGCCTTGCGCTGCGCCGCGGACCGCGCGTTGACGGTCTGGTCGAAGAACAGCCGGGCGGCCTGCAGCGGCTGGCCCAGGTCGTGGGAGGCGGCGGCCAGGAAGCGGGCGCGGCCGTCGCGCGCGGCCTCCGCCTCGGCCTTCGCAGCATAGGCCTCGTCGACGGCGTTCTGGAGGTGCTCGCGCAGCATCAGCAGCCCCGCGGTGAAGGTTCCATAGAAGAGCGCGACGGCATGGCGCTGCTGGTCGTCGGACAGGAGGTACCAGGCCGAGAGGCCGAGCGGGATCCCGACCGGGGCGATCGTGCCCAGGAAGCCTCTACGGCCGCGGGCGCGCACCGATCCGATGATCTCCACCACGACGGGGCTGACGCAGAGCAGGCTCGCCATGAGCCGCAGCTCGGGCGTGCCGTAGGGCATGGCGATCCAGAAGCCGCCGACGGTGGCGAGGTTGCCGAACCAGAAGACCTGCAACGTGTGCGGATACCAGCCATCGGGCGTATCGTCCGGGACGCCGCGCCAACGCTCGAAGGCGATCGAGACGATCCACCAGCCGATGAAGCTCGCCTGGACGACGTCGTAGGCCAGCATGCGGGCCGGAGGGATGACCTCGCCCAGGTGCAGATGCACGAAGGCGGCCGACAGGACGGCCACCACGATCGCGAGCGACTGCAGGCGAAACATCAGGCTCATCGTGTCCCCCAGGCGGCGCATGGTGGCGCCGGCGGACGCGCGCGCAAGGGACTAGGCCATCCGGCTGGGCCATCCGGCCGATGTGCGGCCGGGAGGCGCGACCTAGGCTCGTGGACAAGCCTCAGGATTGGAGAGTTGCATGTCCTTGATCCGCAATCTGCCCAGCGCCATCGCCCTGGCCGCGTGCGTCGCCATCGCCACGCCGGCCGCCGCCGGCGTCACCGAGTTCTTCGACGGGAGCATGACCCCGAGCCAGTACGACATAGACGCCTATGCGGATTATGACGTGAATATTCGATTCAGGCTCGGCTACGCCGCGCGGACCGGCCCCGGGGGCGTCGCCGGAACGGCGATCCACACCGCCTATGGGGTGACGGGCATCAGCTCGCCGGCCCCGCGGTTCAACATCGTGAACCCGGCGTTCGTGTACGATCCGTCGATCGAGGGCGAGATCCTCTCGATCGACGCGTCCTTCGATCAGTCGATGCGCCTGTACCACAACGACGTTGCCGTGAGTCTGGCGACCGGGCCGGCGCTTGTCCGCCTGATCGCGGAGCAGGACGGCAATATCTATCTCTCGAGCCAGACCATCTTCACGGGCTTGCCGTTCAACGACTGGATCCACATTTCGACGACGGGCCTGGTCGCAAGCGATTTCCGGCTGTTCGACCCGGCGAATCCGTTCGCGCCGCTCACGACGACGGGCCTGGACTTCGGCGGCGGCGCCATCACGTTCGGCCTCCAGCTCGCGCACTTCGGCGTCTCGGTCGGCGGCGGGCCTTCGACGGGGCTGGTCGATTCGGCCGTCGCCGTGGCCAATCTGCGCATCGCCGTCCACTCCGCCGATTCCGCCGGCGTGGTGCCCGAGCCCGGGACCTGGGCGCTCATGATCGGTGGATTCGGCCTCGCCGGGACGGCGCTGCGGCGGCGCCGGGCCTCAGTCGGCGCCTGGTCCTGACGGGGAGCCGGACGCACTTCACCCCGTGCGCGTCTGGCGGCGCCAGAGGGCGGCGTACTCGGCGCCCTTGGCCAGGAGTTCGTCGTGGGTCCCGCGCTCCACGATCCGGCCGCGGCGCAGCACCAGGATCTGGTCGGCGTCGGCGACGGTGGACAGGCGGTGGGCGATCACCAGGGTGGTGCGGCCGGCCTTCACCCTGCGCAGGGTCTCCTGGATCGCCGCCTCGGTGGGGCCGTCGAGCGCGCTGGTCGCCTCGTCCAGGATCAGCAGGCGCGGGTCGGCCAGGAGAGCGCGGGCGATGCCGACCCGCTGGCGCTCGCCGCCCGCCCGTTTCAGCCCCCGCTCGCCCACCCGGGTCTCCAGCCCGCTGGGCAAGCCGTCGATGAAGGGGCCGAGTTCCGCGGCGTCGGCGGCGGCGCGCACCTCGGCCAGCCCGGCGGAGGGACGGGCGAAGGCGATATTGGCGTAGAGGGTGTCGTTGAAGAGCGCCACGTCCTGGGGCACCAGGGCGACGGCGCGGCGCAGGTCCGCCTGGCGCACCCGGCGCAGGTCGACGCCGTCCAGGGTGACGCGGCCGTCCTGCGGGTCGATGAGGCGCATGGCCAGGCGCACGGCGGTGGTCTTGCCCGCGCCCGAAGGCCCGACCAGGGCGACGGTCTGGCCCGGCCGCGCCTCGAAGCTGACGCCCAGCAGGCCCGAAGACCGGGCGTCGTGGCGGAAGCTGACGCCCTCGAAGGCCAGGGCCGCCCCCTGCCCGCCGGCCGGCGGCAGGGCCTGCGCGCCGGGCGCGTCGACGATGTCGGGCGTCCGCGCCTTCAGGGCCACCATCTGCTCCATGTCGATCAGGCCCTGGCGGATCTCGCGGTACTGGAAGCCCAGCATGCCGAGCGGCGCGTAGAGGCCCGAGAGCAGGAACACCGCCATGGTGATGTCGCCGAGGCTGAGCCGGCCGCCCGAGACCTCCATCCCCGCCATGACGGTCATGGCGGCGAGGCCCACGTTCAGGATCAGCGCCTGGCCGGCATTCAGGAGGTTGAGCGAGCCGTTGGCCCGGGCGCTGGCGTCCACATAGCGGCCCATGGCCTTCCCATAGGCGTCAACGAGGCGGTCTTCGGCGCCGAAGGCCTTGAGCGTCTCGTAGTTCATGAGCGCGTCGGACGAGAGGCCCGCCGCGCGCGTCTCGGCCTCGTTCAGCTCGCGGCGGTGCGAGAGGCGCCAGTCCGTGATGCGGAAGGTCAGCGCCGCATAGACCATCAGGGTGGCGAACGCGGTCAGGGCGAAGCGCCAGTCCAGCCGTACGACCATGACCCCCATCGCCAGGATCAGCTCCAGGAAGGTCGGCCCCAGGCTGAAGATCACGCTGCGGATCAGGAAGTCGGTGGACCGCGCGCCGCGGTCGATCACGCGGGCGAGCGCGCCGGTCTGCTTGGTCTGGTGGAAGTCGAGCGAGAGCGAGAGCGCGTGGCCGAAGCTCTCCACCGCCGCACGAGCCATCGTGGACTGCGAGACGCGGGTGAAGATGGCGTCACGGGCGTAGGGCGCGCAGGCCGCCAGCAGCCGCAGCACCGCGAAGCCGACCGCCAGGCCGATGAAGCCGGCGCCCACGACGACCGCTCCCCGCGCTGCGGGCGTCAGGGTGTTGATCGCCTCCCCCAGCAGGACCGGAGCCAGGACGCCGCACAGCTTGCCCACGAAGACCAGAATCAGGGCGGCCGTGATCCGAAGGCGGAGCTGGGGCGCGCCCGAGCGCAGGACCAGCGCCATGAGGTCGCCCATCGCGCGCCAGAAGGCGAACCGGTCGTCGGCGGGTTCGACGGCGCCGGGGCCTGAAAGATGGGGATCGGTCGTGTGGGCGTGGACCAAGGCGTCAGCGATCCGGACCGGCCGGGCGGCGACGCGCGGGGCGATGGAGAGGCGCGCAATTCACGGTTTACTTGTCACTCCATAACCCCGAGCCTACCGACCTTGGACCCGGCGCTTCGCGAGCACGCTGGGTCCCGGTGTTTCCACTGGAGTATGCGCGATGCGGCGTCAGAGCCAGCGCCTGGAATCGGCCTGCGTGTTCTGCGGCTCCTCCGATGCGGCGGACCCCGAGTTCCTGGCGGCTGCGGCGACGGTGGGCAAGGCGCTGGCGGTCTCGGGTATCCGGCTGGTCTACGGCGGCGGCGGCGTGGGGCTGATGGGCGCGACGGCCCAGGCGGCGCACGAGGCCGGCGGCGACGTACTGGGGATCATCCCGACCTTCCTGGTGGGCGTGGAACGCGCCCTGGAGACGGTGGAACACATCATCGTCGACAACATGCACGAGCGGAAGATGCTCATGTTCCAGCGCTCGGACAGCTTCGTGGTCCTGCCGGGCGGGATCGGCACGCTGGAGGAGGTGGTGGAGCTGCTGTCGTGGCGGCGCCTCGACCTGCACGCCAAGCCGGTGGTCTTCTACAACCCGCGCGGCTTTTGGGACCCGCTGTTCGCCCTCTTCAGGCATACGGTGGACGAACGGCTGACCCCGCCCGACTTCATGGAAGCCTGGGTTTCGGTCACGGCGGCGCACGAGGTCGTGCCGGCGTTGCTGGCCCAGGCCCGCGAGCCCTTCCCCTCCGAGGCGGCGGTGGGGCGGCGGGGTTAGACCGTCGCGATCAGCAACTGTTCCGAGGTGGATGGCCGGAGGCCGCTGGCCGCCCCGGCGAAGTAGAGCCGTTCCAGCTCGGCCGAAGACACGTGCCAAGCTTCGCTGAAACCCGCCTCGCGCGCCAGCGAGACGATGTCAGCCGGCGAGAAGAATGAGACGAAAGGCGTACCGGCCGCCCGGGCGATCTCTTCCGTCGCCTGGCGCATGGGCTGCTCCTCCGGGTCGACGAGGTCGAGCGGCAGCAGGAAGGACATCGCGAGGATGGAGCCGGCCGCAAGCCCTGCGGCCTGGCGCAAAGTCGCGGCGACCGCGTCGCGGGTCAGGTACATGCTGACGCCTATCGAGGTTACGAGCGCCGGCGCCTCCGCATCGAAGCCCGCCGCTGCAAGCAGGTCCCACCAGGAAGGTCCGGCTTCGAAGTCCACTGGAACCAGGCGCAGCCCCGGCGGGACGCCGAACCCCAGCTCCACAAGCCGCCGCCGCTTCCAAGCCTGAGGGCCCGGCTGGTCGACTTCGAAGACCTGGAAGCGGGACGCGATCTCGGGGCGGCGCTGGACGAAGGTGTCGAGACCGGCGCCCAGGATGACGTACTGCCGTACAGGGCCACCCGCATGATCGGCGAGCAGGTCCTCGACAAAGCGCGCACGCGCAACGATGGACGCCCGCACCCGGCGTGTGGCAACGGGCTCCATGTCGGGGCGCCCGCGCCAGTCGGGGCTCGGAGCCGCCAGCTCCAGGCCGATCCGGTCCTCGAACACCGGCGGCCCCGGATCGACCTCGAGGTGCAGGGCCCGCCACAGCGCGACGCGCAACGCCGTGCTCTCCGGCCCTTCCATCATCGCATTCGGCATGGCGTTCCGCTCCTTCCAAGGCCCCGGAGGAACGCCCGCTTCATGCGGCGTCCGCCTTCGCCGCTCGCGGTCGTAGCGGTTCAAGCGGACTTGAGATCAAGCGCTATTTCGCGGACAGAGCGCCGACGCGGCTTTCAAGCCGAAGGTCGAGCTCGGCGGCGAGGACCGGGCAGCCGTCGAACGGATCGGCGCGCGGGCAGCTCAGGAAATACTCAAGGCAGCGCCGCGCCTCCTCGGCCGCGCGGATGTGCTCGTTCAGGACCCTGATCCGGCCGTTCAGCGTCCGGCGGGCGCGCGTCTCGTCGGCTTCAGGCGCCAGGACGTCGACGATCTCCCGGAGGCTGAGCCGGCCCCGGTCCCGGAGGAGCTGGACCAGGGCGAGCCGCCGGAGCTCCGCATCGCCGTAGTAGCGCTGGCCCGATCGCCGCTCCGTCGGCCGGACGAGGTCGATGTCCTCATAATACCGAAGCGCCGAGGCGCGGAGCCCGAAGCGCCGGGCGACCTCACCGATCGGGAGAGCGGTTCGCGGCGCGGTCTGCACGCTTTTCTTGCGAGTCATTCTCAACAGATAGGCGCAAACACACCGCGCGTACAAGCGAGAGCGAGGACTGACCGTCCCTGGGAGACCCGTGGAAATCAGGGCACGTTCGCCTCCAGCTCGTCCAGCCAGACCCGGGCCGTTCCGTCGCTGGGGGCGCGCCAGTCGCCGCGCGGGGAGAGCGCGCCGCCGGAGATGACCTTGGGGCCGTTGGGCATGGCCGAGCGCTTGAACTGGCTGATCTCGAAGAACCGGAAGAGGAAGACGCCCAGCCATCTCTTGATCGTCGCCAGGTCGTAGGCGTTGCGCGCCTCGGGCGGGAAGTTCTCGGGCCACAGGCCCTCCGCCACATCCCGCCAGGCATGCCAGGCCAGGAACGCCACCTTGGACGGGCGCAGGCCGTAGCGGGTGATGTGGAACAGGTTGAAGTCCTGGAGCTCGTAGGGTCCGACCTTGGCCTGGGTGCTCTGGATCGCGCCCGTCGCATCCGCCGGCACCAGTTCGGGCGAGATCTCGGTGTCGAGGATCGACAACAGGGTGGCGGACGGCCCGTCGGGGAACTGCCCCGTCTTCACGACCCAGCGGATGAGGTGCTGGATCAGCGTCTTCGCCACGCCGGAATTGACGTTGTAGTGGCTCATCTGGTCGCCGACGCCGTAGGTGCACCAGCCCAGGGCCAGCTCGGAGAGGTCGCCGGTGCCCAGGACGAAGCCGTTCCTCTGGTTGGCCAGGCGGAACAGGTAGTCGGTGCGCAGGCCCGCCTGCACGTTCTCGAAGGTGATGTCGTAGACCGGCTCGCCGTTCGCGAACGGATGGCCGATCTCCTCCAGCATCAGGCGGGCGGTGGGGCGGATGTCGATCTCGGCGCCGGTGACGCCCAGGCCGTTCATCAGCGCCCAGGCGTTCGCCTTGGTGCCCTCGCTGGTGGCGAAGCCCGGCAGGGTGAAGGCCAGGATGTTCTCGCGCGGCAGGCCCACGGCGTCGAACGCCTTGGCCGCCACGATGAGCGCGTGGGTGGAATCCAGGCCGCCCGAGACGCCGATGACGATGTGCCGGCTCTTCGTGGCCTGGATGCGCTTGGCCAGGCCGTGGACCTGGATGTTGAAGGCCTCGTAGCAGTCCTTGTCCAGGCGCGCCGGGTCGTCGGGCACGAACGGGAAACGGTCCAGGGGACGGATCAGGCCGACGTCCTCGAAATGCGGCTGGTGCGCGAAACGCACCCGGCGGAAGCGTTGCTCCGGATGGCCGGCGGCCGCGGCCGCGTCGTTGAAGGTGGGCGTGCGCATCCGCTCCAGGCGCAGCCGTTCGACGTCGATGTCGGCCGTCGCCATCTGGGACGCGGCCGGGAAGCGGTCGGTCTCGGCCAGCCGGCGGCCCAGCTCGTGGATCGCGGCCTGGCCGTCCCAGGCCAGGTCAGTGGTGCTCTCGCCCGGCCCGGCGGCGGAATACAGGTAGGCCGCCTGACAACGCATGGACTGGCTGGCGCAGAGGGTCTCGCGGTCGTCGGCCTTGCCGACCACGATGTTGGAGGCCGACAGGTTGCAGAGGATCAGCGCGCCCGCCAGCGCGCCCTGCGTCGAGGGCGGCGTGGGCGCCCAGAAGTCCTCGCAGACCTCCAGGTGGAAAACGAAATCGGCCAGGTCCTCGGCCTCGAAGACCAGATCGGTCCCGAACGCGACCTCCTGGTCGGCGAGCACGGCGTTCAGCCCTGTGACGCCCGCGCCCGGCGCGAACCAGCGTTTCTCGTAATATTCCCGATAGTTGGGCAGGAAACTTTTCGGCACGACGCCAAGAATTCGACCCCGCGAGATGGCGATCGCGCAGTTGTAGAGACGCCCCGCGCGGGCCACCGGCGCTCCCACGATCAGCACCGGTTTCAAGCTCACCGTCGCCGCCGCCAGGGCTGCGATCTCGGCCTCCACGCGTTTCAGCAGGGCGTCCTGCAGGAACAGGTCATCCACCGCATAGGCCGAGATCCCCAGCTCGGGGAACAGCATCAGGTCGCAGCCGCCGGCGTCGCCTTCCCGCGCCATGCGCAACGTCTCGGCGGCGTTGAAGGCCGGGTCGCCCGGCAGCACGGCGGGCGTACAAACGGCGGCGCGGACGAAGCCGTGCGTGTGGATCGCGTGGAACGGCCTCGTCACCAATCGCTCCCGTCCGGGGTAATGCTCACTTTGAGCATATATATCACCCCGTCCCAGCCCGCAAAGCCGATCCAGGCCCCCAGCTCAGGGCGCGGACTCTGGGCGCCGACTTAGGGCCCTTCATTGCTATTGATAATCGTTCGCATATCATGGCGGAAAAGGTCGGGAGGCCATCATGGCGCAGAATCTGCATCGCTCACCGCTTCGCATCATGATGATGACCATCCTCGCCGCGGCCCTGGCGGCCTGGGTGCTCTACGGCAAGCCGCTGACCCTGGGCGGCGCATTCTGGCTGGCGGGCTTCGTGGTGATGTTCGCCATCCGCATCCCGCACCACTCGCGCAACCAGGCGAACGTGGCGACGACCGACGCCCACGACCTGTCCGAACGGCTGCTGCTCACGGCCATGTGGCTGGCCAGCATGATCCTTCCGATGGTCACCCTGGCGACGCCCTGGCTCGACGTCGCCGCCTATGAGCTGCCGCCGGTCGCGGTCTGGGTCGGCGGCGCCCTGCTCGTCCCCTATCTGTGGCTCTTCTGGCGCAGTCATGCCGACCTGGGGCGCAACTGGAGCCCGGGGCTGGAGATCCGCGAGGGACACGGCCTGGTCACGGCGGGCGTGTACGGCGGCATCCGCAATCCGATGTACGCCGCCATCTGGCTGGGCGCGCTGGCGCAACCGCTGCTCATCTGGAACTGGATCGGCGGCTTCCTGGTGATCCCGGCCTTCGCCGCCATGTGGTTCGTCCGCGTGCCGCGCGAGGAGGCGATGATGCGGCAGGCCTTCGGCGCCGAGTGGGACGCCTACGCCAGCCGAACGGGACGGTTGCTGCCCAGGCTGCTGCCGAGGATCGGCGCATGACCACCTTCGGCCTCTTCCTCAACCTCGGCGCACGACTGGCGGACGACCACGCCGGCGTCTACCGCCTTGCGCTCGAACAGGCCGACGCCGCCGAGACGCTTGGCTACCATGACGCCTGGGTGACCGAGCACCACTTCATTCCGTTCGGCGTCTGCTCCAACGCGCTCACCCTGGCCGGCTTCCTGCTGGGCCGCACGCGGCGGCTGCGGGTGGGCACGGCCGTGACTCTGGCGCCACAGTACAACGCCCTGCAACTGGCCGAGCAGGCCGCCATCCTCGATCAGGCCAGCGGCGGCCGCTTCGACTTCGGGATCGGTCGTGGCGGCTATGCGGCGGACTTCGCGGCCTTCGGCGTCGATCCCGCCCGCTGGGACGACGAGATCGGCGAGACGATTCAGGTCTGCCTGGACGCCTGGACCCGGCCCAGCGTCGAGGGACGCGGGCGCTGGCACCGATTCGCGCCGGTGGCGCTGACGCCCCGCCCCCTCTCCTCGCCGCACCCGCCCCTCTTCGCCGCCACCGCCACCGGCGCCAGCCTGGAGACCGCCGCAGCCCACGGCCTGCCGCTCCTGCACTATTTCGCCACGCCGCCGGACGCCCGTGTCAAGGTCGAGACGGCCTATGCCGAGCTGCGCGGCGGGCCGCCCGCCTCGCCGCACGTCCACGCCCTGATCGTCGTGGTGACCGACGACGAGGCCGGCGACCGCGAGCGCCTGCGCGAGGCGCTGACGGCCGCGTTCATCGACGGCGACCATCCGGCCGTCCCGCAGTCCCAGGGGCGCCGGGCGCACGGCGACCGCGCGGAACTGGCCCGCGCCGTGGCCGAGGCCGCCATCGTGGGCCCGCCCCACGCCGTGGCCGAGCGGCTGGCGGCGTTCCGCGCCCGGACCGGCGCCGAGCGGCTGTTGCTCTACATGGAAGCGATCGGCGACCGCGGCCGCACCCTGCGCTCGATCGAGCGGTTCCACGCCGAGGTGCGCCCAAGGCTGGAAGCCGGGACGCCTTTCGGCTCTGAGCCCGCGACGGGCGCGGCCTAGATTCGTCCACGAAAAACACGAAAAGGGCCGCAACCGACGGCCCGCGCACACCCGTGCGGGGAGCTATCCCGGACGGACCTGGCGCGAGGGCGACCGCCGCAGGTCATGAACCGCGGAGATCGCAGAGATACGCTGAGAGACTGCGCGGGCCTCGGACTCCCCCGCGCATCTTTGCGATCTCCGCGGCGGAATCCCTGCGCCTGCGGCGCGCCAGACGCGGTCGTCAGTCGTCGCGGTGGACGCGTTCGCGACGCTCGTGGCGCTCCTGGGCCTCCAGGCTCAGGGTGGCGATGGGTCGCGCCTCGAGGCGGGCCAGGCCGATGGGCTCGCCGGTCTCCTCGCAGAAGCCGTAGCTGTTGTCCTCGATCCGGCGCAGGGCCTCGTCGATCTTGGAGATCAGCTTGCGTTGGCGATCGCGGGTCCGCAGTTCAAGAGCGCGGTCAGTCTCCGAGGACGCCCGATCGGCAAGGTCGGGGTGGTTCTCGGTTTCCTTCTGGAGATGGGAGAGCGTCTCGCGAGATTCGCGAAGGATGTCCTCTTTCCATGCCAGGAGCTTCTGCTTGAAATATTCAAGCTGCCGCTCGTTCATGAACTCCTCGTCCTCGGAAGGACGATAGTCGGATTTTTCAGCCAGGACCGTGGCTGTCTTCATGAAAACCTCACGCCCCTTGGGGACCCTGAGACACGCGGCGGCTGTATAGCAAAACGACCGGCGGTTTCAACGCCGCCGAAAAGCACGGTTTCGTCAGGCCGCACGGGCGGCCGACTCCAGCTTTGCAAGCTCCACCGCCGCGCGGGTCTCGATCTCGTCGAGAACGGCTTCCAGCTTGGGATCGTCAGTGGCGGCGCGCTGCTCCCGGACAGCACGGGCCAGGCGCTCCACCTGCGCCTTCGAGAGTTCACCGCCCAGGAGGGCGATCTTCAGGCCGTCGAGTTCATCCAGCAGGCGGCCCGCCCGGTTCACCGACCGGCGGCGGCGCTCCACGGCGCTCTCGACGTCCTGGAGCGCCAGCAGCGCCTCGACGCCCATGACCCCTGCAACGCCGGCGACCGAGGCCGCCTGGACGGGAGCCGCGGGCGCGGCCGGACCGGAAACGCTGAACCCCTGGCCGGCGGGCGCGCCGCGCGCGGGCCGGGCGGCCGAAGCGGATGCGGGCCCGCTGGCGCCGTTGACCTTCATGGGTGCGGTGTCCGGGCAGTCCAAACCATGCGCCACCTTTTACCGGCTAAACTTGCAGCATGGTTAACGGGCGGCGGAATCTGCCTAGTCGATCTTGCCGCCCGCAACCCCGGGATCGTTGTTTTTACGGGACTTTTCCGCTGGCACGGATCTGGCCTCCACCCTCGGAACCCATACGCCCGAAGGTTGCCATGCGTCCGGCCCGATCCCCGCTTCTCCGCCTCGTCTCCGCCCTGGTCCTCGCCGCAGGCGTCGCCGCCGGCGGTCCGGCCTGCGCGAAATCGCGCATCAAGGACATCGTCGAGTTCGAAGGCGTCCGCGAGAACCAGCTCGTCGGCTATGGCATCGTGGTAGGCCTGAACGGCACGGGCGACGCCCTTCGGAACGCCCCGTTCACGCGCCAGAGCCTCGAGGCGATGCTGGAGCGGCTGGGCGTCAACGTCCGCGACGCCAACCTCAACACCAAGAACGTGGCCGCGGTGATGGTGACGGCGAAGCTGCCGCCGTTCTCGGCGCCGGGCTCCCAGATCGACGCCACGGTGTCGGCCATGGGCGACGCCAAGAGCCTGCTGGGCGGCACGCTGCTGGTGACTCCGCTGCTGGGCGCCGACGGTCAGGCCTACGCCGTCGCGCAAGGCACCATCCAGACGGGCTCGGTGAGCGCCGGCGGCGCCTCGGGTTCGGCGGTGCTGAAGGGGGTCCCCACGGCAGGCCGGATCGCCGGCGGCGCGACGGTCGAGCGCGAGGTGGGTTTCCAGCTCGCCAGCATGGGCCAGATGCGGCTGACGCTGCGCAATCCCGACTTCACCACCGCCCGGCGCATCGCCGATGCGGTGAACACCCTGCATCCCGGTACGGCCGTGGCCGAGAACCCCACCATCATCGCCCTGCGTCCACCGGCCGGCCGCGACATGGTCAGCTTCATGGCCCAGATCGAGAACCTGACCGTCGAGCCGGACAACGGCGCCAAGGTGGTGATCGACGAGGTGGCCGGCGTGATCGTGATGGGCGAGGCGGTCCGAGTCTCGACCGTCGCGATCCAGCAGGGGAACCTGACCATCACCGTGCGCGAGCA
The DNA here is from genome assembly GCF_037189685.1 of Phenylobacterium sp. GTDB lineage: Bacteria > Pseudomonadota > Alphaproteobacteria > Caulobacterales > Caulobacteraceae > Phenylobacterium. The sequence goes on from NZ_JBBCIT010000029.1 coordinate 180,215, forward strand.
GCCGGCGGTAAGCCAGCCCGGCGCCTTCGCCCCGCGCGGCGCCGAGACCGTGGTGATCCCCCAGTCCGACATCTCGGTGGACGAGGAGAAGGGGAAGCAGTTCCTGACGGTCCGCTCGGGCGCTTCGCTCTCGACCCTGGTGGCGGGCCTGAACGCCCTGGGCGTCACGCCGCGCGACATGATCTCGATCCTCCAGACCATCCGGGCGGCTGGCGCGCTGCAGGCCGAGATCGAGGTGATGTGATGACGACCCCGATGTCGCCTTCGCTGGTCTCCCCAGCCCTGCTGTCGCCCACGCCCGCCGCCACCGCCCAGGACATGGCGCGGACGGCGAAGGCCAGGGACGCGGCGCAGACGTTCGAGACCCAGTTCCTGTCGGTCATGTTCCAGCAGATGTTCGCCGGAATAGAGACCGATGGCCCATTCGGCGGCGGCGCCGGCGAGGAGATGTTCCGCTCGCTGATGACCGACGCGATGGCGCAGCACACGGTGAAGGCCGGCGGCATCGGCATCGCCGACACGATCCAGCGCGAGCTTCTCAGACTTCAGGAGGCCGACTGATGGCCATAGCCGCCACCGACGCGACCGACCGCGTCGATCAGCTCATCATCCTGACGGAAAGGCTGACCGAGATCATCGCCGCCCAGGCCCAGGCCTTCGAATCGCGCCGCCCCCAGGACGCCGCGAAGATGCAGGAAGAGGCCTCGCGGCTGGCCAACCTGTACCGGCACGAAAGCGCCCGCGTCCGCGCCGACCCACGCCTGGTGGAAGGCGCGCCCGCACCCGACCGCCAGCGGCTGATCCAGGCCACCGAGGCGTTCGACGCCGTGCTGGCCCGCCAGGGCCGCGCCATCGAGGCCGCCCGTACGGTCACCGAGGGGCTGGTGAAGTGCATCGCCGAGGAGGTGGCGGCACAGCGTAGCCAGGCCAGCGTCTACGGCGCCACCGGGACCCAGAACGCCGCGCCCCTGGCGACGGCGATCACGCTGAACCGCCGGGCCTAGCCCGGGTCGGCCGGACGCCGGAACCTCGATCCCGGCGCGGGTCGGGGCCAACCTTCCGCGAGGCGGACGGTCACGCCGAGCGCGCGGCCCAGGGCCTCGCGGTTCGCCGACACATCGGCCAGGGTGTAGCGATCCAGGACCTCGACATAGGCTCTGAGCGCCTCATCCAGCCGCCGCTGCAGCAGGCAGACCGCCGCCAGCGGGCAGGTGTTGGTCTCCATGTTGAAGCACTCGACCAGTTCCCCCAGGTCTTCGGTCTGGCGCACGACCGCCCCCAGGCGAATCTCCTCCGGCGCGCGGGCCAGGCGAACCCCGCCGCCCCGCCCCCGGACCGTCTCGACGTGGCCCAGGTCCCGCAGCCGCTGCAGCACCTTCACGAGGTGATTCCTGGAGATCCCGTAGGCGCTCGCGATGGCGCCCGCCGTGGAGGCCGGTCCATCCATCGCGGCCAGGTAGATGAGCGCGCGCAGGGCATAATCGGTGTGCAGGCTCAGACGCATCGGAGGTCTCGATCGGCGCCTTGCGGCCCCGCTTAAAGTGGCATATCAGACGCCGGTTTTAAAAATGGCATCTGAAATACCACTTCTGGAGGACGCGTGAACTCTCTCTACGAACGCATCGGCGGCACGGCGGCGGTGAAGGCTGCGGTGGACATCTTCTACGACAAGGTCCTGGCCGACGGCCGGATCGCCCACTTCTTCCAGGGCGTCGACATGGACGCCCAACGCCGCAAGCAGCGGTCGTTCCTCATCATGGCGTTCGGGGGACCCAACACCTATTCGGGCGCCGACATGCGCCGGGCGCACGCGCCCCTGGTCGCGCAGGGGCTGAACGACACGCACTTCGACGCCGTGGTCGAAAACCTGGCGGCCACGCTCGCCCAACTGGGCGTGGGCGCCACCGAGATCGGCGAGGTGGCGGTGGTGGCCGAGAGCGTCCGCGACGACGTGCTCGGGCGCGAGAGCGTGGCGGCCTGAACCACCCCGTTGTCCCTGGACGGGGGCGACATCCGCTCAAACACTTGTTTGACGCATGGGAACCGTCGTATGTCTTGCGGGCCGCCGGATTCACCGGCGGCCTACGTTCTCAGGGCGGGGTGAAACTCCCCACCGGCGGTAATGCCCTCCCCTCGCGAGAGGAAGGGACGAGCCCGCGGGCGCCTTCTAAAGCCTCGGCGACAGCCTGGGCGACGGAGGGGACGAGCAGAGCCGGTGCGATCCCGGAGCCGACGGTCATAGTCCGGTTATGAGAACGGTCATGCAGCGCGTGAGGGACTCTGTCCGTCGTGCGCCCGTGGCCTGCCCCTGAGTCGTGGTCCTTTGAACCCGGTCAGGGAGAAGACCATGACCCAACCTGCGACCTCCAAGCTCGAGACCCTCGAGTTCCCCACCGCCAACGGCGCCTTCCGCGCCGGCCGCATCGCCTTCGTGCACGCACTCTGGCATGCCGACATCGTCCGTGAGGCCTACCACGGCTTCGTGGAGGAACTGGAGGCCCTCGGCCTCCCCGCCTCGGCCGTCGAGAAGTTCGAGACGCCCGGCTCGTTCGAGATCCCGCTGCACGCCCAGACCCTGGCGCGGACCGGCCGCTACGCCGCCGTCGTGGCCGCCGGCTTCGTGGTGGACGGCGGGATCTATCGGCATGACTTCGTCGCCCAGACGGTGATCCAGGGCCTGATGCAGGTGCAGCTCGCCACCGAGACGCCGGTTTTCTCGGTGGTGCTGACGCCGCACCATTTCCACGAGCACGACGAGCACCAGACGTTCTTCCGCACCCACTTCCGCGTGAAGGGCGCCGAGGCGGCTCGGGCCTGCAAGGGCACGCTGGAGAGCCTGGCCAAGTTGGCCGGCGCCGCATGAGCGACGCCGAGACCATCCCCGAGGGCTTCGAGCGCCACGACCGGCGCAGTCCCGTGACCGATCCGTGGGAGCCGATCTGGCGGCGGCTCCACGGCGACGTCATGGTGCTGGGCGTGAGGGCCGCGCAGGCGCACTGCAACAGCCGCGGCTTCGTCCACGGCGGGCTGATCTCGGCGCTCTCGGACAACGCCATGGGGCTGAACTGCTTCCGGCGTCTCGACGGGACCGTCAGGCTGGTCACGGTGAACCTGTCGGTGGATTTCCTCGGAAGCGCCCAGGTCGGACAGTGGCTGGAGTTCGACACCGCGTTCGTGAAGCCGGGCGGGACGCTGTGCTTCGCCCAGGCCTTCGTGACGGCCGACGGCCAGCCCTGCGCCCGGGCCAACGCCGTGTTCCGCGTCGTGCGGACGGCGGCGGCGTGACCTGCCCCCTACCTCCCCCGTCGCGGCAGCGACGGCGGGAGGGGGACCGCGCCCCAATCCACCCCCTCTGGGGGTGGCTTGCGAAGCAAGGGGGGCGCCGGGTCGCAGAGCGACCCGGTGGGAGCGCGTGGTGGAGGGGGCAAGCCCTATCTGCCGACGACGGTACAGCCCGGCCGATCCGCCGAGCCCGCCGCTTGCCCCCTCCACCAATCGCTCTACAGCCGGCTCGCGCCGGCTTCGGCGATCGGTCCCCCTCCCGCCGCTTCGCGGGGGAGGTAAATCTCCCGCTCCACGCCGATGGCGGCGAGGAAGTCCCGGTCATGGCTGACGACCAGGAGCGCGCCGTCATAGCCACGCACCGCCGCCTCGACTGCGGCGACGGAGTCCAGGTCGAGATGATTGGTCGGCTCGTCCAGGATCAGGAGCTGCGGCGGGGGGGGGGCCC
>NZ_JBBCIT010000030.1:0-6740 GCF_037189685.1 Phenylobacterium sp.
CCAGCCAGCAGCGCTCGACCCGAAGGCGTCAGCCGGGCATTCTTATGCACGTTCATCCGGGGTCTCCCGGTCAGAGGTTGGAGCTTCGCAACCCCACTCTCTCAACCCGATCCCGGGTGAACAACCTTCGTAGCTTCGACAGCTAGCTCGCGCAATTTCCTTGCCGACTAGGAATCATACGTCCAGTGTTGATTGGCATGCGCATGAATCGAAAATTCGTGACCTGCTGACCCCCAAAGGCGTCCAAGTATTTGATCCTGCCAAACACGTAGAGACAAGCCTCTGGGTTGTTTGCCGTCGAAGCATTAGCAGCCATCTCAATGATGGCCTCAGATGATTGACCACCCAAGACCGATACACTCGGATATTCGACCATTTGCTCAAACATCTCCTCGCTTGGATCATCCGAGTGTATGACTCTAATGTTAGCCAAGACGCCCAAGTCGTGGGCCGGCGTGGCACCCCCATTGCGAACATGTATTTTGATTCCGAATTGCTGACGTTCGACTGTCAGGTCCACTCTGTCGATTGTAACATATGCCCTCAGTTGCCGTTCCGTTGAGATCACCGCGTGCTTGGCACTTCGGTCTGCTGCAACGGCCGTCCTGCGCGTCTCGACGAGGGTGCGATAGACAACGACAGCCCCAACTATCCCGAGCAATGCCTGAAACACGCCGAGATAGAAGGTGGCCCATGCTGCGGTAGTCGCTGAACGCTGATCAGTAAGGATCGCATCTTCTTTTCCCTCGGCTTTGGGAATCTCTCCTCCATGAAGTCGTTGGCCTTGCGAGGGCGCGGCGCTAGCCGCCGCGCCGCTGCCGCAGACTGCGACGATCGCGACGATCGTGATCGCAAGGAGAGAGCGCTTCACGCCGCTACCTCGGCCGGAACCGCTTCGTCGCCGGGAACCCCTTCGGCGCCAGCTTCCCCGCCCCGGCGCGCTTGCCCAGCCAGTCCCGCCATTCCGGCCAGGTCCTCGTCCGCCCGCTGGCGTCCACGGTGGTCATGCCGTCCACGGCGTTGAAGGCGGCGGCGTCCTTGAGGCCCCCTTCGCGGTAGGCCTGGAGCTTCACGCCCTTGCCGCGGGGCATCTCGGGCAGTTCGTCCACGGGGAAGACCAGCAGCTTGCCGTTGTCGCCGATGACGGCCAGGTGGTCGGCGTGCGCGCTGCCCGCCGCGTTCAGGGGCAGGCAGACGGCGGCGCCCTCGCCCTTCTTCGCCGGGTCGCCGGCGTTCAACACCTGCTTGCCCGCGCGGCGGAAGGCGATGGCCTCCTCCTCCGGCAGGATGAAGCCGTAGCCCTGCTTCGACGCCAGCACGCGCTTCATGCCCGGCTTGTGCGGGAAGACGTCGACCAGACCCACCTTGTCGTCCAGGTCGATCATCAGGCGCAGCGGCTCGCCGTGGCCGCGGGCGCCCGGCAGGTTGTTGCAGGCCAGGGTGAAGAAGCGGCCGTCGCTGGCGAAGATCAGCAGCTTGTCGGTGGTCTCGGCCGGCACCAGGAACTGGAGCTTGTCGCCCTCCTTGAACTTCAGCTCCGACGGGTCGTCCACCCGGCCCTTGGCGGCGCGGATCCAGCCGCGTTCCGACAGGATGACGGTGATCGGCTCGCGCACGATCATCGCCTCGATGGCCGCGTCGGCGTCGATGGCCGGGGCCTCGGCGAAGGTGGAGCGGCGCACGTTCAGGTCGGCGAGCTGGGCCTTCACGTCCTTGAGGCCGGTGGCCACCAGCTTCCACTGGGCCTTGTCGCTGGCCAGCATGGCGACGATGCCGTCGCGCTCCTCGGCCAGCTCGGCGTGCTCGCGCCGGATCTCCATCTCCTCCAGCCGCGCGAGCTGGCGCAGGCGGGTGTTGAGGATGGCGTCCGCCTGGATCTCGGTCAGCGCGAACGTCTCGATCAGCGTCTCCTTCGGCTTCTCCTCATAGCGGACGATGCGGATCACCTCGTCCAGGTTGAGGTAGGCGATCATCAGCCCGTCGAGGATGTGCAGCCGGGCTTCGATCTTGCCCAGCCGGTGGCGGGCGCGGCGCACCAGCACCTCGCGCCGGTGGTCGAGGAAGGCCATCAGCGCCTGTTTCAGGCCCATGACCCCGGGCGTGCCGCGCGCGTCCAGCACGTTGAGGTTGACGCTGAAGCGCGTCTCCAGCGCCGAGAGCCGGAACAGGCTCTCCATCAGCACCTCGGGCTCGACGTTGCGGCTCTTGGGCTCCAGGACGATGCGGACGTCCTCGGCGCTCTCGTCGCGCACGTCGCCCAGCAGCGGGGCCTTCTTGCCGTCGATCAGCTCGGCCAGGCCCTCGATCAGCTCGGCCTTCTTCACCTGGTACGGGATCTCGGTGACGACGATCTGGTAGGTCCCCTTGCCCAGGTCCTCCTTCGACCAGCGCGCCCGCACGCGCACGCCGCCGCGCCCGGTCTCATAGGTGCCGAGCAGGCTCGCCTGCGGCTCGACGATCACGCCGCCGGTGGGGAAGTCCGGCCCCTGGACGTGGGCCATCAGGGCCTCGGTCGAGGCGTCGGGCCGGTCCAGCAGCAGCAGGCAGGCGTCGATCAGCTCGCCGGCGTTGTGCGGCGGGATCGAGGTGGCCATGCCCACGGCGATGCCCGTCGAGCCGTTGGCCAGCAGGTTTGGGAAGCCGGCCGGCAGCACCACCGGCTCGTCGTCGGACCCGTCGTAGGTGGGCTTGAAGTCGACCGCGTCCTCCTCGATCCCGTCGAGCAGGAGGGTGGCCGCCACCGTCAGCTTGGCCTCGGTGTAGCGCATGGCCGCGGCGTTATCGCCGTCGATGTTGCCGAAGTTGCCCTGGCCGTCGACCTGCGGATAGCGCTGGGCGAACTGCTGGGCCATGCGGACCAGGGTGTCGTAGATCGACTGGTCGCCGTGGGGGTGATAGCCGCCCATCACCTCGCCCACGACCTTGGCGCACTTGCGGGCCGCCGCGTCGGGGTTCAGGCGCATCTCGCGCATGGCGTACAGAACGCGGCGCTGCACCGGCTTCAGCCCGTCGCGCACGTCGGGCAGCGCCCGGTCGGTGATGACGCTCAGCGCATAGGCCAGGTAGCGCCGGCTCAGCGCCTCGGCGATCGGCTCGTCGATGATTCGATCGCCTCCGCCGCCACCGGGCGGGACGGAATCTTTGTCTTCGGGCGGCGGGACGTCGAGAGGCATGGCCCCTCTCTAGCGCACGGCGGGATTCGGTGCGACGCGCGACGCCACGTCGCAGGGCCGGGGCGCGCCGGCCGCCCGAATTCCGGCCGGCCTTAAACGCCGATTAAGTCTGGAGAGGCCAGCCTGGGGACGAAACCGCACGTCCAGAAGGACCAGGCCCATCCGCCCGACCCCGTCCAGACTCCGGAAACGCCGCAAGCCCGACAGCGGAAGCGCGCGCGGCCGCGGCCTGGCGTTCGCGCTGGTGGCGGCGCCGAAGGTGAACGTGGGCGCCTGGTTCGCCCTGGCGGTGGCGGCGCCGATGGCGCTGCTGGCCGTGGGCGCGGCGACGACCCGGGTGGGCGCCTCGCAGGCCGCCGGCTTCTGGGCCGCCCTGCTGCTGGCGCCGGCGATCGTGCTGGCGCTGCGTTCCCTGGAGAGCCGGCGCTTCGACCTCACGCCCGCCCAGCAGCGCGACCAGGACCTGGCGCGCGCCTTCTGCCTGACCACGGGCCAGGCCTGCGGGCTGCTGTTCGTGGTGGCCGCCGGGGCGCCCTTCACCGGCGAGTCGGTGGCGGTGGGGCTGGCGATGGCCGCCGGCCCGCTGGCCGTCGCGGTGGCGAACGACCTCTGGCGGCGCGTGCTGAAGCCCCTGGACGAGCGGCTGGCGCCGCCGGCGGCGGTGGCCGTCGGCCGCGACTGGAAGCGCGAATGGGCCGAGATCGAACAGGCCGAGATCGGACAGGGCGGCCAGCCGGCGATCACGCCCCAGACGACGCCCGGAATCACACCCGAGATCACACCTGAGATCCTGCCGCTTCCCGCGCCGCGTCCGCGTCCGCTGATTCCCGTCACACCGCTCGCCGCGGCGCCCGTCATGCGCGCCCTGCCCCAGCATCTCCAGAGCTTCCGCGCGACCGCCGCCGCCGGCCGGCCCCGGCCCCCGGTGACGCTGCACGTCCAGCCGGCGCCGTTCGACGAGGCCTGGATGAACGGCGAGGATCCCCCCGCGCCCGAGGGGATTCCGTACGGCGGCGGCTGGATATCGGGCCCCGCCCACGCCCGCCGCGCCGCGGGGCTGAACGGCAGCTCGCGGCTCCAGTAGGCCAGCCGCTGCGCCCACGCGGCCCGGCCGGCAGGCTCTCCATGCCGTCTGCGGATGCGCCTGGAGGCTGTTGGGGCCCGGTGTCCCACAGCCTTGAACAACATCAGCTCGTCATCGCCGGGCGTGTCCCGGCGACCCATCCCTCGGCCGCAATGCCGTGGGGGCGGGCCGCATCGCGCGGCCCGCCGCAGAAGGCCATGGACCCGGAATCCTGGGTCCCCGGGACAAGCCCGGGATGACGACCTGGAAGAGAGGGGCAAGCCTCCAGTCCCGACAGCCCAGTCCCTGACAGCCTCCAGGGTCACCGATGTGCCGGGTCACCGGATGCGCCCAGGGTCAAAAGGCCGCAGGCTCCGCCCTCCCGACTGCCCGCTTCGAAACCGCGCCTTAAACGCCGCCGGCAAGCGTGGCCGCAATGTATGTCACGCCCAGACGATTGAACGTGAAAGCCTGGTTCACCCTCGCGGCCGCCGGCCCGACGGCGCTCGCCGCGGTGGCCGCCGCGGCCACCGGCGTGGGCCTGGCCCGCGATGCGGGCCTGTGGGCCGCGATCCTGCTGGCGCCGCCGCTGGCCCTGGCGCTGCGCTCGCTGGAGCGGCGGCCCGACGAGCCCGAGCCCCGCCCCTGGTCGCCCGAGCACGCCCTGCGCACGTCGCTAACGCTCAGCACCTCGGCGGCCACCGCGATCCTGCTGGCGGTGCTGGCGGGCGCGCCCCTGGACGGCCCGGCCATCGCCTGCGGCCTCGCGGCGGCGGCGGCCCCGCTGGCGCTGGCGATCCCGGCGGCGCTGGCGGCCTGGGCCGTCCCCGGTCTCCTAAAGGCGGCCGGCGTCACGGAGCCGCTCGATCATCCAGACTCGCGCCGGTGGCAGCGGACGGTTCAGCGGGCCGAAGATGAACGCCTGCAGGAAGTGGCCCGTCAGGTCGAGGCCCGCCGCCAGGTCACCCGGCTGGAGCCGGGCCTGGGACGCGAGCAGGAAGCCGGGGAGCGGCAGCATCCGGTCCTTGTAGGGTTCGCCGGCGCCGCGGCTGACGGCGCGGCCGGTCCTGGGACTGACGTAGATCAGGTCGTCGACGGCGCCCGTGGCGGCGCAACGCGTGAGGTCCAGGCCGAACCCCAGGTCGGCCAGCAGGCCCGCCTCGAAACGCACGAACACCGCCGGCCAGATCTCGGGGTGGGCGAAGGCTTCGCTGAGCGCCTCGAAGGCCAGGAAGGCGCCGGGATGCGGCTCGCGCTCGGGCAGAGCGCCGGCCACGACGGCGGCCGCGGCGGCGACGCCGGCCAGGGCCAGGGGGTCGTCGAACAGCTCCGAAGGCCCGGCCCCGGCGGCCTCCAGGCTGGCCGAACCGAGCTGTTCGGCGACGCGGGCGCGGTAGCGCGCCAGGACCCGCGCGCCGGGCTGGAGCAGCGGCCGGATGCGCCGCGAGCCGCCGCCGGCGACATGGGCGGCCCAGCGGCCGTGCCCGGCCGTCAGCAGGTCGACGATGGCGCCGTTCTCGCCGTGCGCGCGGGCGGCCAGCACGAAGGCGTCGTCGGTGAATTCCATCCGATCAAGCTGTGGGCGCCCGCCGAGGAAATCCAGCCCCCCATCCCGTTCCTCGGCGCCCGCCCGCCCATCCGCCTCTGGGTTCCCGACGGCGCGATCGACCCCGAGGCCGAGACTGCGGCGGCCACCGCGCGCATGGACGAGGCCCTGGGCGAACTCCGCCGCGTCCTCCACCGCTATCGCGCCGAGATGGTCGAGCCGCCGCGGGCCGCGGCAGCGTGAGCGCCCTTCCCGCGGGAGAAGAAAATCAGCCTCCCGCCGGCCTACGTCCGCTTCTGACGTAGCGGGGTGTTTGGATGTCCCTCATGTCTGAGGGACCCGACATCGACGTCGAGGCGCTGGCCGCGCTGGACCGGCTGGCGGCGCTGGACCTCTCCGCCGCGGAGAAGGCCCACGGCGCCCTCATGGCCGCCGAGCCCGAGGACGTGCCCGCGCTCGCCATCGCCTACCAGCGCCTGGCCAGGTGCCTGCGCCAGACCCTGGCGCTCAAGGACCGCCTGCGCCGCTCCCGCCCCGAGCCCGCCCGGGGGCCGGGCCGGCTCGACCCCGACCGCATGGCCCGCGCCGGGCGGCTCGACGTCCTGGCCGACGCCGTCCGCGACGCCGCCGCCGGAGAGGGCTGCGATCCCGCCGAGCAGGGCGACCTCGCCGAGCGCTTCCACGACGAGGCCTGGGACTGGATCGAAAGGCCCGACTTCCTGGACGAGGACCTCGACACCCAGATCCGCCGCGCCCGCACCCTCATGGACCTCCACGACAAGGACTCCGACGACGGCTCCGGGAACGACCCCCAGGACGACCCGAAAGGCGGCCCCGAAGGCAACGGCGACCTCATCGAAGGCGAGGCCCGCGAGGTTTCGCCGTCCGAACCCCAGCCGCCGCAGGCGCCCGAACATCCCCCTCAGTCGGTCCACGGATGCACACCGATCCCCACGGA
>NZ_JBBCIT010000031.1:0-20800 GCF_037189685.1 Phenylobacterium sp.
GATGTCGCAGGAAGCGCGCGACATCGACGCCGCTCCTCTTCGGAGATATCGACGTCCCATTCGTTCGTGGGTCCCGGTCTTCGCGACGCGAAACCGGGATGACACCTCGGGAGGAAGCTACGCGACGCTCTTCAGCGCATCCACGAGGTCGGTCTTTTCCCACGAGAAGCCGCCTTCGTTGTCGGGCTGGCGGCCGAAATGGCCATAGGCCGCGGTGCGGGCGTAGATCGGGCGGTTGAGTTGCAGGTGCTCGCGGATCGCCCGCGGCGTCGCCCCGCCGATCAGTTCGGGCAGGATGGTCTCCAGCTTGGCCGGATCGATCTCGCCGGTGTTGTGCAGGTCGACATAGAACGACAGGGGGCGCGCCACACCGATCGCGTAGCTGATCTGGATCGTGCACTTCCGGGCCAGGCCCGCGGCCACCACGTTCTTCGCCAGGTAGCGGCAGGCGTAGGCCGCAGAACGGTCCACCTTGGTCGGATCCTTGCCCGAGAACGCGCCGCCGCCGTGCGGGGCCGCGCCGCCATAGGTGTCGACGATGATCTTGCGGCCGGTCAGGCCTGCGTCACCGTCCGGCCCGCCGATCTCGAAACGTCCGGTGGGATTGACGTGCCACTTGGTCGCCTTGGTGATGAGACCGGCCGGGATCACGCCTTCCACGTAAGGCCGGATAAGGCCTTCGATCCGCTTGGGCGTGGCCGAGTGCAGGCCGATGCGCTTCTTGTGCTGGGTCGAGACGACGATCTCCAGGATCTCCACCGGGCGGCCGTCCTCGTAGCGGACGGTCACCTGGCTCTTGGCGTCGGGCTCCAGCACGGCGCATTCGCCCGAGTGGCGCACCTCGGCCAGCCGGCGCAGGATGTCGTGGCTGAACTGCAGCGGCGCCGGCATCAGCGAGGCGGTCTCGTCGCTCGCGTAGCCGAACATGATGCCCTGGTCGCCGGCGCCCTCGTCCTTCTTCTCGGTGGCGTCGACGCCCTGGGCGATGTGGGCCGACTGCTCGTGCAGATGGCAGGCGTACTTGGCCTTGGCCCAGTGGAAGCCCTTCTGTTCGTAGCCGATGTCCTTCACCGCGGCGCGGACCTTGGGCTCCAGGCTCTTCACAATCTCCTTGGTGAGGGCCTTGTTCTCGGCCTTCGAGCCGCCGGGCCGGCCCGCGCGGACTTCGCCCGCCAGCACGATGCGGTTGGTCGTCACCAGCGTCTCGCAGGCGACGCGGGCCTCGGGATTGGCGGCCAGGAAGGCGTCGACGACGGTGTCCGAGATCCGATCGGCGACCTTGTCGGGATGGCCTTCGGATACGCTCTCACTGGTGAAGATGTAGCTGGAACGGCTCAAGGGGAGACTCCGGGTAATGGATCGGCGCGCCAGGCGACCTGCACAGGAGCGACCTGCAAGTCGGGCGCCAGCCTATAAAGAAATCTTTATGTGGCGCCAAGCGATTGGCGGAGACCCGCTTCCGGGCTCCGGGGCCGACGACGGCGGCCCGCCAGCCAGGCCCCGGCCGAGAGCAGCAGCATGGCCGCGAAGGGCGCGTCGCCGATCCGGCTGTAGAGCGTGGGCGCGCCCGGCGACGGCAGCCGGGCGTCGATGATCCCGGCCTGCCCGAGGCCCAGCACACGGCGGGACAGGATGCGGCCCTGGGCGTCGATCACGGCCGAGACGCCCGTGGGAGTGGAGCGCACCATCGGCAGGCCCGCCTCGATGGCGCGATAGCTGGCGATGTTCAGGTGCTGCCATGGGCCGCTGGTCCCCCCGAACCACGCATCGTTCGAGATGTTCAGGATCCAGGCGGGCCGTTCGGCGCCGCCGGCCAGCCGGGGGAACAGCGCCTCATAGCAGATCAATGGCTGGAGGGCCGGCAGGCCCGGCAGCTCCAGCGGGCGCGGCGGGGGGCCGGCGGAGAAGTCGTCGGGCATCCGGACCAGCGCGCGGACGCCCAGGCGGTCGGCCAGGTCGCCCAGAGGCATGAACTCGCCGAACGGCACCAGCCGGTGTTTGTCATAGACCCCGATCACCCGAAGGGCCGGCCCCTCCCGGCGGAACGCCAGGAGCGTGTTGTAGTAGAGCCAGCCGTCGCCGCCGGCCGTGCGACCCTTCGGATCGGCCTCGACCCGGTTCGCCCCCATCAGCAACGTCTGGCCGGGCCGCACCGCGTCGCGCAGCCGCGGCGCAAAGGGCGACCCGGGCGCGAGCAGGTCGTCGATCACGGCGGGCAGGGCGCCTTCCGGCCAGATCACGATGTCGGGAACGGCGGCGGCGGGGCGGCCGGTCAGGTCCAGGTAGGCGTCGAAGACCGCGTTCAGGTTCTCGGGTTTCCACTTCTCCTTCTGGTCGATGTTGGCCTGGACGATGCGGACCACGGGCGCATCGGGGGCGTAGGGCGCCCGCGCCGCGGCGGCGAGCCGGCCCGCGCCGCCGGCGTACAGCGCCGTCAGCGCCACACCCGCCGCCATCAGCATGCCGGCCTGCGCCAGCCGCCGGACGGGCAGCATCAGCAACGCCGGCGCCGAGGCGATCGCCAGGGTGATCCAGGTCAGGCCGTAGGCGCCGAAGAGGGCGGCCGCCTGCGAGGGCGCGCTGCCCGCGCGCCAGGTCTCGCCCACCAGGTTCCAGGGCAGGCCCGTCAGCACGTGGCCTCGCAGCCACTCGGCCGCGGCGAACACCCCGGCGAACACCAGCGGCTTCCAGGCGCTGCGGGGCCGCAACGCCCGATACGCCACACCCGCCGCGCCCCAGAACAGCGCCAGCCCGCCGGCCATCAGGACGACGGCGAACGGCGCCATCCAGCCATGCGCCGCAACGTCCACCAGGAACGGCTCGGCGATCCAGAAGGTCGAAACCGCGAAGTAGCCCAGGCCCGCCAGCCAGCTCAGCCCGAACGCCGCCCGCAGCGGCCGCTCGCGCGTCGCCTCGAGCCGGAGCAGGAGGACGGCATAGCCCGCGAGGCCCACGATCACACCGAACGGCGGATGGGCGAACCCCGCCGCAAGACCCGCGAGCAGTGCGGTCAGGGGCGCATACCAGCGGGGACGGGTCACACGGCGCTCTTCACGCGGGACTCGCCTGGGGCGGGCGGAACCTGCCGTCCCGGGCTCGTCATTCAGGCCTCTACGGCTGCGGCGTCGGCCGGCTGGGCCAGGCGCACCCGCACCCGCTTCACACGACGTGGATCGGCGGCGAGCACCTCGAAGGTGAAACCGTCGGGATGCGCGATCGTCTCGTTCTTCTGCGGCACCCGCCCTGCCAGGGCGTTGAGCAGGCCGGCGACGGTGTCGATCTCCTCGTCCAGCGCTTCGGCCGCCAGGTCCGCCCCGTCGCCGATCGCCTGTTCCAGCTCTTCCAGGGGCGCACGGCCATCCACGATCCAGCCTTCGTCGTCGTGGACGATGGGCGCGAAGCCCTGGTCACCCGCCTCGTCGTGCTCGTCGTCGATGTCGCCGACCAGCGTCTCCAGCAGATCTTCCAGGGTGACGAGGCCGTCGGTGCCGCCGAACTCGTCGATCACCAGGGCCAGGTGTATCCGCCGCGCGCGCATGGTCGTGAGCAACTGGGCCGCGCTCATCGAGGGCGGCACGTACAATCCCTCGCGGACCAGATTGTGACGACCCATCAGGATGCGGTCGTCGGGCTTGGGCTGGCGGGTCTTGCGGGCCAGGAGCTTGAAGACGTCCTTCATGTGGACGACGCCCACCGGCTCGTCGAGCGTCTCCTTGTAGACCGGCATCCGGCTGTGTTCGGCCGCCACGAACCGGGCCGTCACCTCCGAGAAGGTGCAGCTGCGCTCCACGGCCACGATGTCGGGCCGCCGGCGCATGAGGTCGCCGACGCGCAGTTCCTCGAACGCCCGGGCGTGGCTGACGAGTTCGCCGCCGGCTTCGGTCAGGGACTCGGGGGATTCGTCGGCGGCCGTCTCGGCCGTCCGGCGGAAGAAATCGAAAAGCCGCACGAGCCCGAGCCATCCGTGGCGCGGGCTCCGTCGACTAGGAGGGTCCGGGTCGTTCATGCTCTCCCTCGCCGGCCGCATAGGGATCGGGAATCCCCAGCTCCGCCAGCACCGCGCGCTCGAAGCCTTCCATGGCTTCGGCCTCATCATCGCCGATGTGATCGTATCCGAGAAGGTGCAGAACGCCATGCACCGTCAGATGCTGGAGGTGATGCGCCAGCGGTTTGCCTTGCTCGGCAGCTTCGCGGGCGCAGACTCCGAACGCCAGGGCGATGTCGCCCAGGTGGAATTCCGGGTTCCGCGGCGCCGGGAAGCTGAGGACGTTCGTCGACGAGTCCTTCTGCCGGAATCTTACGTTCAGCTCCCGAACCGACTCGTCGTCGGTGAGCAGGATGGCGACGCCCTCGTGCGCGGCGCCCTCGCGGTCGAGCGCGACGAGGGCCGCGCCACGGACCAGCAGCTCCACGTCCGGCAAGGCCTCGGCCCAGGCGGGGTCCTCCACCTCGATGTCGATCACACCGTGCGCCCCCGCCGGGCCGCATCGGCGTCGTAGGCGCGCACGATCCGCTCCACCAGCGGGTGGCGGACCACGTCCTCGGCGCCGAAGCGGGTGACCCCGATTCCCTTCTCGCCCTCCAGCAGGCCGACGGCGTGCGCCAGGCCGCTGTCGCCGGGGTTCGGCAGGTCGATCTGGGTCGGGTCGCCGGTCACGGCCATGCGCGAACCCTCGCCCAGCCGGGTCAGCACCATCTTCATCTGCGCGCGGCTGGCGTTCTGCGCCTCGTCCACGATCACGAAGGCGTGGCTCAGGGTGCGGCCGCGGAGGAAGGCGATGGGCGCCACCTCGATCTCGCCCTTCTCGCGCCGCCGGCGGAGCTGCTCAGCCCCCAGGATGTCGGTCAGGGCCTCCCACACCGGCGCCATGTAGGGGTCGACCTTCTCGTTCATGTCGCCCGGGAGGAAGCCCAGCCGTTCGCCCGCCTCCACGGCCGGGCGCGAGACGATCAGGCGATCCACGGCCCCCCGCAGCAGCATGCCGGCGCCGTAGGCCACCGCCAGGAAGGTCTTGCCCGTGCCCGCCGGGCCCAGGCCGAACACCAGCTCACAGTCGGCCAGCGCCTGGAGATACCGGGCCTGCGTGGGCGTCTTGGGCGCCACCTGACCGCGACGGCCCACCGGCAGCGGCTGCGCCCCCGGGGCCCCGCCACCCGTGCGCGCCTGGCCGATGGCGACCCGCACGTCGGCCTCGACCACTTCGAAGCCCTGGTCGGCGCGGGCCGCGATCGCCTGCACCGCCTTCTTGGCCTGGCCGCGCGATTTCGCGTCGCCCGACAGCGAGACGCCGCCGCCGGGGGTTTCCAGCAGCACGCCGAAGGCGTCTTCGATCAGAGCCGCGTGTCGGCTGTTCGCGCCGGCCACGGCGCGGACAGCCTCGTCGGACAGCGGTACGAATTCGGGGGCGCGGCTCATCGGGGGGCGCGGCTCAAGCCGCCTCCAGTTCCAGCACGCCGGCGAGGGAGTTCTTCGCCGCGCGTTCGATCGTCACCGGAACGATCCGGCCCAGCAATCGGTCCGGCGCCGTCACATGGACCGCCTGAAGATAGGGGCTCTTGCCCACGAGCTGGCCCGGATGGCGGCCGGCCTTCTCGAACAGCACCGGCAGGGTGCGGCCGGCCTGGGCCGCGTTGAACGCCTGCTGCTGTTCGTCCAGCAGGGCCTGGAGCCGCCGGAGCCGTTCGTCGGCGACCTCGGGCGCGACCTGGCCCATCATGGCCGCCGCGGGCGTGCCGGGCCGGCGGGAATACTTGAACGAGAACGCACTGGCGTAGCGCACCTCGCGCACGAGCTGCAGCGTGGCTTCGAAATCGGCGTCCCGTTCGCCCGGGAAGCCGACGATGAAGTCCCCCGAGATCGCGATGTCGGGCCGGGCGGCGCGTATCCGCTCGATCAGGCGCACATAGCTCTCGGCCGTATGCGCGCGGTTCATGGCCTTCAGCACCTTGTCCGACCCGGCCTGCACCGGCAGGTGCAGATACGGCATCAGCGCCTCGACCTCGCCGTGGGCGGCGATCAGGGCGTCGTCCATGTCGCGCGGATGGCTGGTGGTGTAGCGGATCCGATCCAGGCCCGGGATCGTCGCCAGGCGGCGGACGAGGCCGGCGAGACCGCCGTCGCCCTGATAGGCGTTGACGTTCTGGCCCAGCAGGGTGACCTCGCGCACGCCCTTCTCGGCCAGGGCGCGGGCTTCGGCCTCGATGGCTTCGGCCGGGCGGCTCCACTCGCCGCCGCGCGTGTAGGGCACGACGCAGAAGGTGCAGAACTTGTCGCAGCCCTCCTGCACCGTCAGGAACGCCGAGACGCCGGCCGGATTGCGGGCGGCGGGCAAGGCGTCGAACTTCTCGTCGGGGGCGAAGTCGGCGGCCAGGCGCTCGCCACGCGCGCGGTGGGCGCGGGCGATCAGCTCGGGGAGCTGATGATAGGCCTGGGGGCCCACCACCAGGTCGACGGCCGGCTGGCGGCGCATGATCTCCTCGCCCTCGGCCTGGGCCACGCAGCCGGCCACGGCGATGGTCATGCCGCCCGGCTTCTCCTGCTTCAGGCGCTTGAGCTGGCCCAGTTCGGAATAGACCTTCTCGGTGGCCTTCTCGCGGATATGGCAGGTGTTGAGCACCACCAGGTCGGCGCCCGCCGGATCATCGGTGACGCCGTAACCCAGCGGCGCAAGGACGTCGGCCATGCGCTCGCTGTCGTAGACGTTCATCTGACAGCCGTACGTCTTGATGTAGAGGCGCTTTGCGGGCGCGGGCTCGGACATGCCGCGCGTTATGGGGACGCGGGCGCGCAGGCGCAATCCCTCCCCTTTGAACGGGAAGGGCGAGCTAGTCCTCGAGCGGCACCCCATAGAGCTCCAGCCGGTGGTCCACCAGCTTGTAGCCGAGCTTGCGCGCGATGGCTTCCTGCAGGGCCTCGATCTCGGCGTCCACGAACTCGATGACCTTGCCCGTCTTCATGTCGATGAGGTGGTCGTGGTGCTCGTCGGTGTGTTCTTCGTAGCGCGAGCGGCCGTCGCGGAAATCGAGCCGGTCGATGATGCCCGCCTCCTCGAACAGGCGGACGGTGCGGTAGACGGTGGCGATCGAGATGTGCGGGTCGATGGCGTGCGCGCGCCGGTGCAGTTCTTCCACGTCGGGATGGTCGTCGGATGCCGACAGCACGCGCGCGATCACCCGGCGCTGCTCGGTCATGCGCATGTTCTTCTCGAGGCAGAGCTTCTCGATTCGATCCACGGGGGCCCCTTTCCGTCTCGCCTTAGGATAGGTCTAGAGGTCCGCGTTTGTAAGGTCGAGACGCATCACGAGTGCGTCGGCGCGCCCGTTCGCGCCACGGTCGTAGTAGCCGCGCCGCAGGCCCGCGCGCACGAAGCCCAGGCGGGTGTAGAGGCCGATGGCGGACAGGTTGCCGACATCCACTTCCAGGAAGATCTCACTCGCGCCCCCGCCCCGCGCGGCCCCCAGGGCCGCGGCCATCAGGGCCTTGGCGACCCCGCGTTGTCGCGCCCAGGGCGCAACGCCCACGGTCAGGATCTCGGCTTCCCCGCCGACGATACGGACAAGCACCACGCCCGCGGCGTCGCCGGCCTCGGCCAGGAATCCCGCCACGCCCGGCTGGGCGAGGATCTCCCGGAAGTCGGTCTCGTCCCAGGGCCGGTCGAAGGCCTGGGCGTGGGCCGAGGCCAGGGCCGGGGCGTGGGCCGGGACGGCAGGGTGGAGCTTCACGGCTGGACACCGTCCGGCAGCCGCCCGCCCGGAAGCTTCGCGTCGGGCGCGCGCAGGTAGAGCGGCCGGAGCGGCGCGGGCGACCGCCGGGCCGCCAGCCGCGCCACGAGGCGGGCGTCGCAGCCGGCGGAGGTCAGCACGGCCGCGCCGGGCGCAGCGGACGCCAGCAGGGGCGCGCCCGAGCCCACCAGCGTCAGGGAGCGGCCCTGGGCCAGCTCCGCCAGTCGCGCAACCGCGGTTCCGACCGGCAGCACGTCGGGCGCCATCAGCGCCTCTCCGCCGTCGAAGACCTGGAGATAGAGCTGGTCGCGGCGCGCGTCGATGGCCGCGGCGACCATCCCCTCCGCCTCGGCGGCGAGCGCCTCCAGCGCGCCCACGCCCGCGGCCGGTCGGCCCAGGGCCGAGGCGAGGCCCTTGGCGAAGGCCACCCCGACGCGAAGCCCCGTGAACGAGCCCGGCCCCACCGTCGCGCCGACGAGATCCAGGTCGGCGAAGGCGCGCCCAGCCTCGGCCATCGCCGTCCGAACCATCGGGGCCAGCCGCTCCTGGTGCCCACGGGCCATGGCTTCGTTGTGGTGCGCGAGCACGGTCCCGCCGTCCACCACGGCGACCGAGCAGGCGTTCAGGCAGGTGTCGAGGCCCAGGACCAGCATCGATCCTCGCCTATCGCGTTCGCCTCGGGCCTCAAAGAGCCTGTTCGACGGCGGTCACTTCCGGGACGTAGTGCTTCAGCATGTTCTCGACGCCCTGCTTCAGGGTCGCCGAGGACGAGGGGCAGCCCGAACAGGCGCCGCGCATGTGCAGCCAGACCACCCCGGTGTCGACGTCGAAGCGGTTGAACAGGATGTCGCCGCCGTCCTGCGCCACGGCGGGACGGATGCGGGTGTCCAGAAGGTCCTTGATCTCGGCCACGATCTGGGCGGTCTCGCCCTCGTAGGCGCCCCCGTCGTGATCGTCGTCACCGGACGCGGCGTCCGCGCCTTCGTTCAGCAGCGGCCGGCCCGAGGTGTAGTGATCCATGATCGCCGCCAGGACCGGCGCCTTGATCAGCGGCCAGTCCACCGAGGGATGCTTGCCCACGGTGATGAAATCGGGGCCGAAGAATACCCGGTTCACGCCGGTCACCTCGAACAGCTCGGCGGCCAGCGGCGAAGCGCCGGCCTCCTCGGGGCTGCGGAAGTCGCGCGCGCCCTCGCCCAGGACGTCCCGCCCGGGCAGGAACTTCAGCACCTCGGGGTTCGGCGTGGCTTCGGTCTGGATGAACATGCCGCAGATGTGGCGCTGGACCGCCCCGAGCGCAAGTTTTCCCGCCCGCCCGGAGAACGCGCGCCCCTCAGTTCGCCGGCGCGAGCACCGTCCCGATATAGCGGTCGCGCAACAGGCGGTTGCGCGCGGTCAGGGGCTGTTCGACGCCGCGGATCATCACCATCCGCGCCACCGTCGTCGTCTCCAGCGGGTCGCCGCTCCAGAGCACGAGGTCGGCCTCCTTGCCCGGCTCGATCGAGCCGAACCGGTCCGAGAGCCCGAAGATCCTCGCCGGGTTGAGCGTGATCGCCGCCAGCGCCTCGTGCGGCGTGATCCCGAAGCGCGCCGCCCGTCCGGCCAGATAGCGCGGCGTGCGGATCAGGAAGACGATGCGGGCCACGCTGGGCTTGAACGCCACCAGCACGCCGGCCCGGCTCAGGATCGCGGCGTTCTCGTAAGTCGCGTTCAGGTTCTCCCACTGGAAGGCCTGGTTCTCTTCGGCGTCGATCACGACCGGGACCTTCGCCGCCGCGATCTCGCGCGCCAGCATCCAGGCCTCCGAGCCGCCCGACAGGATCACCCGCACCTTCTGCTCGCGCGCGAACGCCAGGACATTGCGGATGTCGGAGGCGCGGTTCGCCTCGACCAGCAGCGGTTCGCGGCCCTCGGCCACGGGGACCAGCGCCTCGAGGTCGGCGCGCGAGAGGGACAGTTCCTCCAGCCGCGCCGGATCGACCGAGGCGGGATTGCGGGCATGGGCGCGGGCGTCGGCCAGCGCTCGGGCGAGCTGGACGAAGAGGGCCCCGCGCGAGCCGCCCGCCGCCGAGGCCCCCATCTCGCCGGCGTCGAGATAGAGCGCCGCTCGTGGCTGGACGGTCAGGTCGCCGCCTTCGGCCAGGTGGATGACCGCCGCTTGGCCGCCGAACAGGCGCGGCGGCGTATTCGGCGGCCGCATCTGGGGATTGGGCGTGACCACCGCGCGCGTCACCCCTTCGATCCGCGCCTCGGGGATCTGCGGCGAGTTGGGGTTCACGTCGCTCAGCACGTCGAAGCCGGCGCTGAGGCGCGGGTTGTTCGAGCCCCGGCCGCCGTAGCCGCTGCCGATGGTGTCGTTCAGGCCGATGGGCGTGACCGTGGCCACGAGGCCGGGGGTCAGGATCTGGCCCTTCGCGTCGATGACGCGGGCGTCCGACGGAACGGCGATCCCCGCGCCCACCGCGACGATCCGTCCGTCGCGGACCACGACCGCGCCACGGGCGATGTCGCCCCCCGGACCCTGGGTCAGGACCCGGGCGTTGACGATGGCCACCGTCTCGGCGGCGGCGGGACCCCCGCCCAGGAGCAGCGCGGCGGCGAACAGCAGGCGGCGGATCATCGCGGCGCCCCCAACCCCTGAGGCGCAGGCCGGGGCGGCGAGGCGGGCCGCCGGGCGTTGCCGAGTTCGAAGTCCGACCGGGGCGGCCCCGGCGGGGCGGCCCGGTCGTAGGCCAGGGCCCCGTCGATGAACACCAGGTCGGGCAGGCTGTAGACGCTCAGCGGATCGGCGCTCCAGAGGACGACGTCGGCCGCCTTGCCCGCCTCCAGCGACCCGGTCCGCTCGTCGATCCCGACGACCCGGGCGGCGTTGATCGTGACCCAGGCGATGGCCTCCTCGGGCGTCGTGCCCAGCCCCGCCTCGCGCCCGGCCGCCATGGCGCGCGCCGCCTCGTGGTTCAGGTGCTGGATCAGGCGCACGTCGTCCGAGTGCATGGCTGCCACGCCGCCCGCCTTCTGGACGAAGGCCGCGGTCTCCATCACCGAGTCGTAGGCTTCCATCTTGTAGCCCGACCAGTCGCCGGCCCAGGTGACGACGGCGATCTTCTCGCGGGCCAGCAGGGGCGCGATCTTGAAGGCCTCGAGCGCGTGGTGGAACGCCGCGATCCGGAAACCGAACTCGTGGCTGAGATCGATCATCTGGATCATCTCGTCGGCCCGGTAGCAGTGGATATGGACCTTGATGTCGCCGGCCAGGGCGGCGGCCACGGTCTCCAGCATCAGGTCTCGGCGAGGCGGGTCGCCGCTGCCGCGCCGGCGCCAGTCGGCCCAGCGCTGGGCGTACTCCTGGGCCGATATGAAGGTGTTGCGATAGCCCATCATGCCGCCGGCGCGCGTGCCGGGACGGCCGCCCCCGCCGCCGGTCGGGTTCTCCCCGCAGGCCATCTTCAGCCCATAGGGCGCGCCGGGGAACTTCATGCCCTGGGGCGCGAGGGCCGGGACGTTCTTGAGCGTGACGGTGCGGCCGTTGAACAGGTTGGACGACCCCGGAAGGATCTGGATCGTCGTGACTCCCGCCTCCAGGGCGCGCTCGAACATCGGGTCCTGCGTCCAGACCGTGTGCTCGATCCAGATCCCGCCCGGGTTCGGGCCGCTCTCGTTGCTGCCGTCGCCGTTGGCGCCCGAGGGGCTGGACCCGGCCCCGATGTGGGCGTGGGGGTCGATGAGGCCGGGGGTCAGCCAGCGTCCGCCGGCGTCGATCACGCGGACGTCGGCCGGCCGCGCCACATCGCGGCCCACCGCGACGACCTTTCCGTCCCGGATCAGCAGCGACCCGCCGTCGATCCGCGGGCCCGCGCCGGTCAGGATCGTCGCGTTGACGATGAGGACCGGCGGAGCCGCCGGCGCCTCATAGGTGGACGGGAAGGGATCGGCGCGCGCGGCGGGGTCCAGGCCCGCACGGATCGTCCTGGGGGCCGTCGCGTCGGCGGCGGGCGGCGTCGCGGCGGACGCACAGGCCGCGAGCGGCAGGGCCAGGGCGGCCGCCAGCACGAACCCGGACGATCTCCACATCGCGAAACACCCCAGAGACCTGCCGGCCACGCAAAGTCCGGCAAGTGAAATCTAGTCCAGTATATGCGCAAGTTTTATTCGAGCTATGTTGCCAACGGCGCAATGTGGCATCGTTCTTCTGCATCCAAGCTCAATCGCGCATATTCTTGTGCTTCCGACGAACACCAGGGACGCCCGACGGGCCGCCGGAACGGCGAGGCCTTGCCGCGGCCGTCGAGCGCGAGACGGATGCGACTGGACAGTGAGGAGTCACGCATGCCCTACGCGCCCCATCTCGACCGCCGAGGCCTCCTGGGCGCCGCGGCCGCGGGCCTCACCGGCGCTCTGACCGGCGCGCTGGCGAGCACGCCGGCGTGGGCCCAGGCGCCTGTGCCGGTCTCCTCCGCGCCGCCCGTCCCGCCCGCCATCCGCAAGGGCCGGCTCGCCGTCCGCGGACGGACGATCGCCTACGCCTCCGAGGCGGCCGAACGGGTGATGCGCGATCCGGCCGGCGCGGCGCGGGCCACGATGTTCTCGGTCAGCTACATCGAAGATGGCGCCGCTCCGAAGACCCGGCCGGTCAGCTTCATCTGGAACGGCGGCCCCGGCGGCGCGACCTGGCACCTGCGCGAACACCTGTCGCCGAAGATCACCCAACGGGCCGACACGCCGCGCGGCTACGCCTTCGTGGGCAATGCCGACAGTCCGATCGACGTCAGCGACCTCGTGTTCATCGACGCGCCGGGCACGGGCTACAGCCGCTTCCTCGCCGAGGACGCCAAGCCGGAATACTGGGGTGTCGAGGCCGATGGCCGCGCCTTCGCCGATTTCATCGCCGGCTGGCTGGCCGACCACGGCCGGCTGGAGTCCCCGGTGTTCCTGGTGGGCGAAAGCTACGGCGGCACGCGCGCGGGACAGGTCGCCAAGCTGCTGGCCGCCCGGCCCCGACCCGTGAACCTGACCGGTATCGTCCTGATCTCGCCCACGCTGGGCAGCGGCGGACCGCCCGACCCGCCGGCCCCCGTCCTCGTCCTGCCCAGTTTCGCCGCCGTCGCACACCATCACCGACGCGGGGCCCATTCCGCGAAGCCGCTGGAAACGGTGGTCCGGGAGGCCGAACGGTTTGCCGACGGTCCCTATGCCGCCGCCCTGGCCCGCGGGGCGGCCCTGCCGGCCGCCGAGCGGGAGGCCGTCGCCGGACAGGTGGCGGGGTTCATCGGCCTGTCGCGCCAACTCGTCCTCGACGCCGGCCTCACGCCCTCGATCCCGCAGTTCCGCGAGCAGCTTCTCGCCGACCAGGGCCAACGCCTGGGCGGGGGCGACGCCCGCGAAGCCCGGGTCCCGCCGCCGCCCGGCCAGGACAGCGTGCTGAGCGTCGCCGACGGGTACGACCTGGGCGAGTCCATCGTGAGGCTGCTGACCGACGAACTGGGCTACACGCCGGCGGGCCCGTACTGGCGCGACCCGGTCGAGGCCAACCGCCGTTGGAACCCGACTCTGACCGGGCCCGGATATGCGCCGTCGATCTTCAAGGGCCTGACCGCTTTGGAGGGCCCGGCCGCGCCGAGGCCGAAGATCTTCCTCGTCGCCGGCTGGTTCGACCTGGTCGTCCCCTATCGCCGCCCGCTTGGCGCGCTCACGGTCGCCGGCTTCGCGCCCGGCCAGTTCGAGGCCAGGGTCTATCCGGCCGGCCACGGCGTCTACGAGGACCTCGCCACCCGGGCGCGGAGCACCGACGACCTGCGCGCCTTCTACCGGCGCGCGCTGGGGTGAGGCCCGCGGCGCCGGCTCTGGCCGGACTCAGATCAGACTCAGATCGGACTCAGGCCTGGGCGTTGTAGCGCTCGATCGAGATCTTGATCAGCTCGGCGGCCTCGGCCGGGTCGGCCCAGCGCACGATGTCGACCGACTTGCCCTTCTCCAGGTCCTTGTAGTGCTGGAAGAAGTGGGCGATCTGCTCGGTGAGGATGGCCGGCAGCGAGCGCCACGAATCCACGCCCGCGTAGAACGGGTGCAACTTGTCCACCGGCACGGCCAGGATCTTCTCGTCGCCGCCGGCCTCGTCACGCATGATCAGCGCGCCCACCGGCCGCGCCCGGATGATCGCGCCCGGCACCACGGGCGTCGGCCCCACCACGATGATGTCCATCGGGTCGCCGTCATCGGCCAGGGTGTGCGGGATGAAGCCGTAGTTGCCGGGATAGAACATCGCCGTGTGCAGGAAACGGTCGACGAAGATCGCACCCGACTCCTTGTCGATCTCGTATTTCACCGGCTCGCCGCCCTGCGGAATCTCGATCAGGGCGTTGACGTCGTACGGCGGGTTCTCGCCGACGGGAATCTTGGACAGGTCCATTGGGGGAGGGTCTTTCCGGGACACACAGAAGGCGCCGCGTCTCTAGGGGGCGCGCGGGGTGGCGTAAAGGGCGGAGCGACTCATCGGGGCTGACAACCGCCCATTCCCCCGCTATATACCTCTCCAACATCGCTGATCGCGCTGGATGGCGCTTTCAAGCGGCGGGCTCCGGCCCGACCGCTTTTTTCTTTGCCGGAGGCCAGGGTTCCCTTGCGCGGGAAGACTGCAGAAGACCTGAGGCTTGTGGAGCTGCTCGATCCCGTCGCCGAGGCGGCGGGCTACGAGATCGTGCGCCTGCGGCTGATGGGCGGCGCCGAGCGGCGGCGGCTTCAGATCATGGCCGAGCGCCCGCCGCCCCCGGGCCAGGCCGAGGGCGAGATGACGGTCGAGGACTGTTCGCGCCTGTCGCGCAAGGTCTCCGAGGTGCTGGACGCCGCCGACCCCATCTCCGGCGAATACGTTCTGGAGGTCAGCTCGCCCGGCATCGACCGCCCGCTGACCCGCCCCAAGGACTTCGAGGCCTTCGAGGGTTTCGAGGTGCGGCTGGAGCTGGACCGGCTGGCCGAGGGCCGCAAGCGGTTCCGCGGCGTGCTGGCCGGTCTCGAGGGCGACCAGGTGGCCATCGACCTGGACGGCGAGGCCGAGACCGCGCTGGTCCCCTTCGCCTGGATCGTCGAGGCCAAGCTGGTGCTGAACGACGACCTCATGAAGCGGGGGGCCGAGAGCCGCGCCGCCCGCCTTTCCGCTGAACAACACGAACAGACGCCCGACTAGAGGAACCCCCCATGAGCGTGACCGGGATTTCCGCGAACCGCCTCGAACTGCTCCAGATCGCCGAGGCCGTGGCCCGCGAGAAGGCGATCGACAAGGAGATCGTCATCGAGGCGATCGAGGAGGCGATCCAGAAGGGCGCGCGCGCCCGCTACGGCGCCGAGCACGACATCCGCGTCCACATCGACCCCAAGACCGGCGAGACCACGATCAAGCGCGTGGTCACGGTGGTGGCCGACGACGCCGTGTTCGGCGGCGGGATCGACGAGGAGACGGGCGAGGAGCTGCCGTTCGAGGAGCCGCCGGGCATCCTGCGCCTGGCGGAGGCCAAGCGCCGCGACAAGGCCGCCGAGATCGGCACCGTCTACGAGGAGCTGCTGCCGCCGTTCGAGTTCGGCCGGGTGCAGACCCAGATGGCCCGCCAGGTGGTGATGGGCAAGGTCCGCGACGCCGAGCGCGAGCGCCAGTACGAGGAATACAAGGACCGCGTCGGCGAGATCGTGAACGGCACGGTCAAGCGGGTCGAATACGGCAACGTGGTCGTGGACCTGGGCCGCGGCGAGGGCATCATGCGCCGCGACCAGTCGATCCC
Source organism: Phenylobacterium sp. (assembly GCF_037189685.1). Lineage (GTDB taxonomy): Bacteria > Pseudomonadota > Alphaproteobacteria > Caulobacterales > Caulobacteraceae > Phenylobacterium. The sequence goes on from NZ_JBBCIT010000031.1 coordinate 15,492, forward strand.
GCGCGAGAACTTCAACATCGGCGACCGCATCCGCTGCTACATCTACGACGTCCGCCGCGAGACGAAGGGTCCCCAGATCCTGCTCAGCCGCGCGCACGGCGGCTTCATGGCCAAGCTGTTCGCGCAGGAAGTGCCGGAAGTGTACGACGGCGTCATCGAGATCCGCGCCGTGGCCCGCGACCCGGGCAGCCGCGCCAAGATGGCGGTCATCTCGAACGACAGCTCCATCGACCCCGTCGGCGCCTGCGTCGGCATGCGCGGCAGCCGCGTGCAGGCGGTGGTGGCCGAACTGCAGGGCGAGAAGATCGACATCATCCAGTGGAGCCAGGACGAGGCCACGTTCATCGTGAACGCCCTGGCCCCCGCCGAGGTCTCCAAGGTGGTGATGGACGAGGAGGACGAGCGCGTCGAGGTCGTCGTGCCCGACGAGCAGCTCTCGCTGGCCATCGGCCGCCGCGGCCAGAACGTCCGCCTCGCCAGCCAACTGACGGGCTGGCAGATCGACATCATGACCGAGAGCCAGGAGAGCGAGCGCCGCCAGCGCGAGTTCACCGAGCGCACGGCGCTGTTCCAGGAGGCCCTGGACGTGGACGAGGTCATCGCCCAGCTCCTGGTCACCGAGGGCTTCGCCAGCGTCGAGGACGTGGCCTATGTGGACGTGTCCGAGATCGCCTCGATCGAGGGCTTCGACGAGGACACCGGCGAGGAGATCCAGACCCGGGCCCGCGAGTACCTGGACAAGGAAGCCGCCGAATACGACGCGAAGCGCCGCGAACTGGGCGTCGAGGACGGCCTGCTGGAGATCGAAGGGATCACCCTGCCGATGGCGGTGGCCCTGGGCGAGGGCGACGTGAAGAGCGTCGAGGACCTGGCCGGCCTCGTGCCCGACGACCTGCGCGGCTGGTTCGAGACCAAGAACGGCGAACGCGTGCGCGAGCCGGGCATCCTGGAAGCCTTCAACCTCGACCCGCAGGACGCCGAGCTGCTGATCATGCGCGCCCGGATCGTGATGGGCTGGGTCGAGGCGCCGCCCGAAGAGCCCGAGGTGTCGGACGAAGGCTACGCCGAGGCGGAAGCCGTCGGCGAAGCCCAAGACGCCTAAGGGCCGGAGAGGTGGCCCGCTCGTGCTCAGACGTGGTGAACATCAACCTCTAGCTCTCCTTCTCCGGGAAGGTGCGTCGGGTGATGGCGTCGTGGCTGAGGACGCGGAGGCCTGCTCTTGCACGAAAAAGCCCTTCTCTGCGCTGGGGAGGGGAGCATGACCTTTCAGCGACCGCGCACTGGCGCGACGGCGACGGGGCTCGCCCGAAGCCTCCGCCGCCGCTTGGAAAGCCAGGGCTATCGGGTCGTTCGTTTCACCACGCGCGAAGTCGATGCGGACGTCTTCGATTGCATTGAAAAGGTCAAAGCCCTCCTCCTCGATGGAGGAGGGTTGGGTGGTGGTGAGGACTGGGCGCTGCAGAGAGGATGCGAGTGGGCGCCAATGCCCAACGGCGCTCCGACGGGCAAAGCCTGCATCCACCACCATCCCCGGCCCTTCCTCCATCGAGGAGGAGGGGGGGGATGAACATGCTCCAGAATTCAGGCGCGCGGACCCACGCCCAGGCCTCGCGCGAGCGGCGCGACATCGTCTCGGGCGAGGTGATGCCCGAGGCGCGGCTGATCCGGTTCGTGATCGGCCCCGACGGCGCCGCCGTGCCGGACCTGGCGCGCAAGCTGCCCGGGCGGGGCATGTGGGCGGCCGCCGACCGCGCCTCGGTCGCCACGGCGGCGAAGAAGGGCCTCTTCGCCCGCTCGGCGAAGGCGCCGGTCAGGGCCGCACCCGACCTGGCGGACCAGGTGGAGGCCCTGCTTCGGGCGCGCATTCTGGCCGGCCTGGGGCTTGCGCGGCGCGCCGGAGACCTTACCTCGGGGTTCGAGAAAGTGGCCGCCGCCATCGGGGCGGGCAAGGCGGCTTGGCTGATCGAGGCGACGGACGGCGCCGCCGACGGCCGCCGAAAGCTTCTGGCGCTTGCGCGCCACCAGTCTCCGCGCCCCGGCCTCCTGGCCATATACGGCTCGACCGAATTGGGTTTGGCCTTGGGGCTGGAGAATGTGATACACACCGCCTTCCTTGCGGGGCGAGCCGCCGAGCGTTGGGCCGAAGATGTCCGGCGCCTGGCGGGTTTCAGTCCGCTCCTTCCTGAGGATTGGCGCGAGGAGCCTGTCGAGGCCAAGCGGGAGCCCTAGGGCTTTCCGCCTCTCGACGTTGATGGATGTGCGTTGTCCGGGATCCGCCCGGGGCCGAGTAAAGCGAGCGAATGAGCGAGAACGACAACAACGGCCGTAAGCCCCTGACCCTGAAGCCCCGCACCGGCGGGTCCGTCAGCTCGGGCACGGTGAAGCAGAGCTTCAGCCACGGCCGGACGAAGACGGTGGTGGTCGAGACGAAGCGCGCGCGCCCCCACGCGCAGGCTGGCGGCAACCTGGCCGCACCGTCCGCTGCCGAACGTCGCGCCTACGAACCGCCGCGCCCGACCGCGCCGACGCAGGGCGCGCCGCGGTCGACGCCGAACGACGGCCTCTCGGCCGAGGAACGCGCCGCACGCCAGCGCGTGATCGAAGCCGCGCGCGCGCGTCAGGCCCAGGAAGAGGCCGAGCGCCGCGCCCGCGAAGAGCGCCAGCGCGCCGAAGACACCGCGCGCGCGGCCCAGGCGCAAGCCCAGGCTGCGGCGGCGAAGGCTGCGGCCCAGGCCGCCGCCGCACCGCCCCCGCCACAGACCGTCGAGACCGCAGCCCCGGCCGCCTCTGCGCCTGCGCAAGCCGCGCCGCCCGCCCAGGCCCCGACGGTCCAGGCCCAGGCTCCGGCGCCCCAAGCCCCGGCGCCCCAGGCTCCGGCCCCTCAGGTTGCTCCTCAAGCTCAAGCCTCGCAGGCTGCAGCGCCTCAGGCCGCTCCGCCGCGCGCCCCCGCGCCGCATTCGACGGCGCCGGGCCAGACCCGCACCTACCAGCCGTCGCCCGACCGGCGCGACGATCGCCCGACCACCACCACCTACCGTCCCGACCGGCCCCCGGCCGGCAGCCGGTTCGACGGCGCCACGTTCAACCAGCGCGCCCCGCGCCGCGATGACGATCGCCCGCGCCCGCCGCGCCGCGACGATGATCGCGGCCCGCGCCGCGATGACCGGCCTCAGGGCGGAGCCCCGGGCGGACCCCGTCCCGAAGGCGGAACCGTCCGGTATTCCGCGCTTGCGCCCCGGCCCGCGCCGGGCGGACCCCGCGGCCCTGGCGGTCCCGGCGGTCCCCGTGGCCCGCGCATCGGACCGGCCGCCGCGCCGCCCGCGACTCCCGAGGTCCAGCGCGCCGCACGCCAGGCGCCCCGCCCGGGCGGCTCGATCATGGACCGCCGCGACGAGGACGATCGTCGCCGCGCCAATGACGCCGGCAAGGGCGCGATCAGCCGCGCCAAGGGCGCGCCGAACCGCCGCGAAGGCCGCCTGACGATCCAGGCCGTGGCCGGAGACGCCGAGGGCGCCGAGCGGATGCGCTCGCTTGCCTCCGTGCGCCGCGCCCGCGAGCGCGAGCGCGAGAAGCGCAAGGGCGGCGCCGTCGAGCAGGCCCGCGTGGCCCGCGAGGTCATCATCCCCGACGTGATCACGGTGGGCGAACTCGCCAACCGCATGGCCACGCGCGGCGTCGAGATCATCAAGTTCCTGATGCGTCAGGGCGTGATGCTGAAGATCAACGACGTCATCGACAACGACACCGCCGAGCTGGTGGCGACCGAGTTCGGCCATACCGTGAAGCGCGTCTCGGAGTCCGACGTCGAAGAGGGCTTCATCGGCGCCGAGGACCTGGACGACCATCTGGAGTCGCGCCCCCCGGTGGTGACCGTCATGGGTCACGTCGACCACGGCAAGACCTCGCTGCTCGACGCCCTTCGCTCCACCGACGTGGTGTCGGGCGAGCACGGCGGGATCACCCAGCACATCGGCGCCTACCAGGTGCGGCTGGAGAACGGCCAGCGCGTGACCTTCCTGGACACGCCCGGCCACGCGGCCTTCTCGGCCATGCGGGCGCGCGGCGCCAACGCCACCGACATCGTCATCCTGGTGGTGGCGGCGGACGATGGCGTGATGCCCCAGACGATCGAGGCCATCCAGCACGCCAAGGCGGCCGGCGCCCCGATCATCGTGGCGATCAACAAGATCGACAAGCCGGACGCCGACCCGACCCGCGTGGTCAACGAGCTGCTCCAGCACGAGATCGTGGTCGAGAGCCTGGGCGGCGACACCCAGGCGGTCGAGGTGTCGGCGACGCAGAAGATGGGCCTCGACGACCTGATCGAGAACATCCTGCTGCAAGCCGAGGTCCTGGACCTGAAGGCCAACCCCGACCGCGTGGCGGACGGCATGGTCATCGAGGCCAAGCTGGACAAGGGCCGTGGCGCGGTCTCGACCGTGCTGGTCAAGCGCGGCACGCTGAAGCGCGGCGACATCGTCGTGGCCGGCGCCAATTTCGGACGCGTCCGCGCCCTGCTGAACGAACGCGGCGAGCAGCTCGACTCGGCCGGCCCGTCGGTGCCGGTGGAGATCCTCGGCCTGGACGGCACGCCCGATCCGGGCGAGCCCTTCGCCGTGGTCGAGAACGAGGCCCGCGCCCGCGAGCTGACCGAGTACCGCACGCGCGTGAAGCGCGAGAAGGCCGGCGCGCCGGTCGCCTCGGCCTCGCTCGCCGACATGATGGCCAAGCTGGCCGACAAGAAGGTCTCGGAGCTGCCGGTCATCATCAAGGCCGACGTCCAGGGCTCGGCCGAAGCCATCGTGGGCTCGCTGGACAAGCTGGCCACCGACGAGGTCCGCGCGCGGATCATCCTATCGGGCGCCGGCGGGATCAACGAGTCGGACGTGCTGCTGGCCAAGGGCGCCGGCGCCCCGATCCTCGGCTTCAACGTCCGCGCCTCGAAGCAGGCCCGCGACCTGGCCGAACGCGAAGGCGTCGAGATCCGGTACTACGCGATCATCTACGACCTGATCGACGACATCAAAGGCGTGCTCTCGGGCATGCTGGCGCCGATCCAGCGCGAGACCTTCCTGGGCAACGCCGACGTCCTCCAGGCCTTCGACATCACCACGGTGGGCCGCGTCGCCGGTTGCCGGGTCACCGAGGGCGTGGTTCGCCGCGGTGCCCGCGTCCGGATCATCCGCGAAGACATCGTCGTCCTGGAACTGGGCACCCTGCGGACCCTCAAGCGCTTCACGGACGAAGTCGCCGAAGTGGGCTCGGGCGTCGAGTGCGGGATGTTCTTCGAGGGCTTCCAGGACATCAAG
>NZ_JBBCIT010000032.1:0-97284 GCF_037189685.1 Phenylobacterium sp.
CCGCTTCGCGGGGGAGGTAAAAAAAAACCCCGCCGGCCTATGGACCGGCGGGGCTCCGTCAACCCGGCGTCGGGCCGTCAGCCCAAAGCCTCAATACCCGTTGATCCGCGCGTAGCGGTCGCGGTGGAACGCCTGGTTGCCGAAGGCGGCTTCGGCGGCCCGGGCGCGCTTCAGGTAGAAGCCGGCGTCGTGGGCGTCGGTCATGCCGATGCCGCCGTGCATCTGGACCATCTCGTTCGAGACGAGGTGGAAGGTGTCACCCATCTTGGCCTTGGCCAGCGACGCCAGTTCCGGCACGTCGGGGCTGTCGGCGTCGATGGCCGCCAGGGCCGCCTCCACCGCCGAGCGCGCCAGCTCCAGCTCGGTGAACATCTTGGCCGCCCGGTGCTGAAGCGCCTGGAAGCTGCCGATCACCTGGCCGAACTGCACGCGCGTCTTCAGGTAGTCCAGCGTGGTTTCGAACGCCTGGATGGCGGCGCCCAGCATCTCGGCCGAGAGGCCGGCCCGGGCGCGGTCCAGCACCTTCTCCAGCAGCGCCGCGCCGCCCGAGAGCTTGTCGGCGTCCGAGACGGCCACGTTCTCGAACGTCACGTTCGCCGCGCCGCGGCTGTCGGCCAGCGACAGCTTCTGGCGGCTCACGCCCGCCGCGTCGGCCTTGACCAGGTACAGCTCGATATTGCCGCCGTCCTTGGCCGAGACCACGAAGACGTCGGCGGCCATGCCTTCCAGCACGAACACCTTCTTGCCGTTCAGCTTGCCGCCGCTGACGCTGGCCTCGACCTTGTCCGGGCGATGGTGCGGGCCCTCGTCGACCGCCAGGGTGGCCACGGCCGAGCCGTCGGCCAGCTTGGGCAGCCATTCGCCCTTCTGCGCGTCGGAGCCGCCCAGGATCAGCGCCGAGGCGCCGGCCAGGCCCGAGGCGATCAGCGGCGAGGCCGTCAGGGTGCGGCCCAGCTCCTCGAGCACCAGGCCCAGGGACAGGTACCCGAAGTTGGATCCCCCGAACTCTTCCGGGATGATCACCCCGGCCCAGCCCATCTCGGCCATCTCGTTCCAGGCGGCGACGTCGTAGCCAAGCTCGGCCCCGCTGTCGCGCACCTTGCGGAACGCCGTCACCGGGCTCTTTTCCTGCACCCAGCTCTTGGCCGCGTCGCGCAGCATGCTCTGTTCTTCGGTCAGAACGGCCATGTCAGTGTTTTCCTCGTCAAATTCGCGTTGTCGTTCAAATGGTTCGGTTCAATGCGGGCGCGCCCGACGCACCGTGCGGAGCGCCGGCCTCGCCGCCATTCTCAATGGGCTTGCGTCAGGTCAGGCAAGCCCAGGATGCGCTTGGACACGATGTTCGACTGCACCTCCTGGCTGCCGCCGAAGATCGTGAAGGCCTTGCCGAACAGCCAGCCGCGCACCGCGCCCAGCTCCTCGGCCGTGAAGGTGTCGCCCTCCCAGCCCAGGCCCTGGTGGCCCATGATCTCCAGCGTCATCTCCTGACGCTCCTGGATCAGCTGGGTGCCGGCGTTCTTCATGATCGAGGTGGCCGTCGAGGGGCCCTGGTTGCCCTTGGCCTCGACCATCGCCCGCACCGCCGTCTGCTGGAAGGCGCGCATGTTCATGGCGTTGGTGACCAGGCGGGTGCGCAGGTCCTGGTCGTCGATCCGGCCCTCGCCGTCCACGCCCACGTACTGCTTCGCCAGGTCCTCCAGCGACCGGCCGCCCGAGCCCAGGCCGCCGCCGGCGCCTGTCAGGCCGTTGCGCTCGTGCTGGAGCAGGCGCTTGGCGATCGTCCAGCCGCCGTTCAGGGGCCCCACCAGGTCCTTCTTCTCGGCGCGCGCGTCGTTGAAGAAGGTCTCGCAGAAGGGCGAATTGCCGGCGATCAGCTTGATCGGCCGCACTTCCACGCCCGGCTGGTGCATCGAAAACAGCACGAACGAGATGCCCTCGTGCTTCTTCGAGGTGTCGGTGCGCACCAGGCAGAAGCACCAGTCGGCCCACTGGGCGCCGCTCGTCCACACCTTCTGCCCGTTGATGATGAAGTGGTCGCCCTTGTCGTCCGCCCGCGTCTGCAGGCTGGCCAGGTCCGACCCGGCGCCCGGCTCGGAGAAGCCCTGGCACCATTGCACGTCGCCGCGGCAGATCGGCGGGATGTGCTCCTGCTTCTGCGCCTCGGTGCCGTATTCCAGCAGCGTCGGGCCGAACATCATCACGCCCATGCCGCCGATCGGGTTGTAGGCGCCGGCGCGGGCGAACTCGCCCTGAACCACCCGCGCCTCGGCGCCCGACAGGCCGCCGCCGCCGTACTGTTTCGGCCAGGTGGGCGTGCCCCACCCCTTCTCGCCCACCGCCTTGCGCCAGGCCTCCTGCGCGGGCGTGGGATCCGAGCCCCGCTCCTCGCGCGCCATCGGATTGGGCTTGCCCTTCAGTTCGGCGGGAAAGTTCGCCGCCACCCAGTCCCGGACCTCCTTGCGGAAGGCCTCCAGGTCCGTACCGCCAAAATCAGCCATCTTGGAAATCGTCCTCGTCAGAAAATCGTCGTTCAAAGGCGCCGCGGGCGCGCCCTATTCAAACCACAGAAGGCGGAGAAAACCCAGAACCCAGGCTCAGATCGCGCCTTCTATTTTATCCATTATCTTCAATATCTTGTACGTTTCCACCTATCGCGAAGGCGTCGCCTCCGGCAGGCCCAGGATGCGCTTCGAGACGATGTTGAGCTGAACCTCCCACGATCCGCCGGCGATCGTGCCCGATTTTCCTCGCAGCCAGGCCCGCACGGCGCCCAGTTCATCAGGTCCGAAAGCGTCGCCGCTCCAGCCCAGGCCCTGATGTCCCAGGGTCTCGATCGTCAGCTCGGCGCGGGCCTGCCGCACCTTCGAGCCCACGTTCTTCAGCACCGACGACGCGGCGGACGGCCCCTGGTTGCTGCGCGCCTCGGCGGCCGCGCGGCGGCCGGTGAGCTGGAAGGCGCGCGCCTCCATCAGGTGGTCCGTCAGGCGGCGGCGCAGGTCCGGGTCGGCCAGCCGCCCGTCGTCGTCGCGCCCCACCAGCGAAAGGGCGAGGTCCGGCAGGGGCGGGCCGGGCGTCACGCCGGGCGCGCCGGCCTGGTTCGCCCCCGAGATCCCCTCCCGCTCGTGCTGGAGCAGTCGCTTGGCGATGGTCCAGCCGCCGTTCAACGGCCCCACCAGGTTCTCCTTGGGAACCTTCACGCCGGTGAAGAAGGTCTCGCAGAACGGGGAGGTCCCGTTGATGAGCAGGATCGGCCGCACCTCGACGCCCGGCGTCCGCATGTCGATGAGCAGGAAGCTGATCCCCTCGTGCTTTTTCGAGGGGTCGGTCCGCACGAGGCAGAAGCACCAGTCGGCCCACTGGGCGCCGCTCGTCCACACCTTTTGCCCGTCGACGACGTAGTGGCCGCCGGCGTCCGCCGCCCGGGTCTGGAGTCCCGCCAGGTCCGAGCCGGCGCCCGGCTCCGAGAAGCCCTGGCACCAGCGCAGCTCCCCCCGCGCGATCGGCGGGATGTGCCGCCTCTTCTGGGTCTCGTCGCCGTACTCCAGCAGAGTCGGGCCGAACATCATCACGCCCATGCCGCCGATCGGGTTGTAGGCGCCGGCCGCGGCCAGCTCCTCGGCGATCACCCGCGCCTCGCCGCGGCTAAGGCCGCCGCCGCCGTACTGAGCCGGCCAGGTGGGCACGCCCCAGCCCTTCTCGCCCATGACGCGACGCCACGCGTCCTGCTCGGGCGACAGTTCACGGCCCTCCGGGGCCACCGCGCCCTTCAACGCCGGCGGGAAGTTCGCCGCGATCCAGGCCCGCGCCTCGCCCCGGAAGGCGGTCAGGTCGGCGCCGCCGAAGTCAGCCATCTTGCTTCACCCCATCCGTTGCGACCGTCACATCCGGAGGCGCCACAGACCTACGCCTCGGCAGGCGACGGACGTTCCAGCCCGCCTGCTCAGCCCGCCTGCGTGGTGTCGGGCAGTCCGAGGATACGCTTGGAGACGATGTTGGACTGTACTTCCTGGCTGCCGCCGAAGATCGTCCAGGCCTTGCCCGAGAGCCAGCCGCGCACGGCGTCGAGTTCCTCGCGCTCGAAGGCCTCGCCCTCCCAGCCCAGCCCCTGGTGTCCCAGGATCTCCACCAGCAGCTCGGCCCGCTCCTGGCCGACCCAGGTCGACGAGTTCTTCATCACCGAAGTGGTGGCGCTGGGGTTCGAGTTGCCCTTCGCCTCGGCCGCCGCGCGGGCGACGGTCAGCATGTGGGCGCGCTGATCGATCTGGTGCTTGGCGATGCGGGTGCGCAGGTCGGGGTCAGCGATCCGCCCCCGCTCGTCCTCGCCCACATAGGTCTTCGCCAACGCCTGGAGACTGACGGCGCCACCGCCCGCCATCCGCGAGCCGCCCTGTCCCGACCGTTCATGCTGCAACAGGCGCTTGCCGATGGTCCAGCCACCGTTCAGCGGCCCGACCATGTCATCCTTTTCGACCCGCGCGTCGGTGAAGAAGGTCTCGCAGAACGGCGACGATCCAGCGATCAACCGGATCGGCCGCACCTCGACGCCCGGTTGATGCATGTTGATCAGGACGAAGCTTATGCCCTCATGCTTTCTGGAAGTATCCGTTCGCACGAGACAGAAACACCAGTCGGCCCATTGCGCGCCGCTTGTCCAGATTTTCTGGCCGTTGACTTTCCAATGATCTCCGACATCTTCGCACTTTGTCTGAAGACTTGCCAGGTCCGAGCCGGCGCCCGGCTCCGAATAGCCCTGGCACCAGCGAAGCTCGCCGCGGACGATGGGCGGGATGTGGCGCTGCTTCTGCGCCTCGGTGCCGTATTCCAGCAGCGTCGGCCCGAACATCGACAGGCCCATGCCGACCATCGGGTTGTAGGCGCCGATCCGGTCCATCTCCTGCTGCAGGACCCGCGCTTCGGCCGGGGAGAGCCCGCCGGCGCCGTACGCCTTCGGCCAGGTGGGGCAACCCCAACCCTTCTCGGCCATCCGCTGCTTCCACAACAGGTCGTCGCCGGTGGGCTTGAACCCGCCCTGCTGCGCCCGCTCGCCGGCCTTGGGATCGTCGCGCAATGACCGGGGATAGTTGGCCTCGAGCCAGTCCCTCGCTTCGGCGCGGAAAGCGTCGAGCGCGCCGCCGGAATCCGCCATGACATCCTCCCTTCGTACTCTTTTTTCTACCGTAGCATCCGCATCCGGCAGGCGGGAGTCTGTTCAAACGGCCGTTCGCCCTGTCAGGAGATCCGTCAGAAGAACAGCTTGCGGAAACTCAGGCTGACCACGCGGCCCGTGGGGTTCAGCTCGTCGGCCAGATAGCCGGTGGGCGTGCGACCGGCGGCGTCCCTCACCCTCTGGTCGGCGTCGAACAGATTGGTCACCGAAAGGCTCACGCGCGACCCGCGAAGGAACGGATGCTTCGTCACCAGGTCTCGATTGGCCCCGAGGTTGGCGAACAGGCGCAGGTCCACCGTGGCCAGGCTGCCGAAGCGCAGGTCCCCGGTCGGCGAGGCGGGCGGCGCATCGACCGTCGTCGCGCTCTGCCAGTTGGCGCTGAGGCGCGCGCCCATCCCGTTGCGCGAGATCCCCGCCTGGGCCTGGACCTGATGCCGCGGCTGCCCGCCGCCGTTGCCGGCCGCCGAGCCGCGCAGCAGGTCGAAGACGGGTCCGCCTTCGCGGACCAGGATCTCGTTCTCGAGATTGACGGTGTGATAGACGGCGAACTGGATCCGCCCCCCCATACCGCCCGGCCCGGGCCCGAAGCCGCGGCCAGGGCCGCCAGGTCCGCCAGGTCCGCCGGGTCCGAAGCGCGGTCCGTCGCCGAACCCGCCCTGGGCCTGCGCCCCTTCGGCCGAGGGACGCCCCTCCGCGCCGGGCGAGGCGCCCGCGGAGGCGGCTTCCGGCGGCCCGACGTCCGGACGCTCCGCCGACGACTCGCCCCGCCCCGTCCCAGCGCTCTGGTCAACGCTCTGGCCAACGCTCTGGCCAGCGCCCGCGCCACCGCCTTGGCCGCCAGCTTGGCCAGCGCCAGGGCCGGCGCCCGGGAACCGCCGCTGCGGCTGCGGACCCCACGGCCGCGAATAGTTGAAGCCCCAGCGCAGCGTCTCGGTCCGGGTCTGGGCGAAGTTCAGGGGCCGATAGTCGATCTGGACGAGGTCGCCGTCGGCGTCTCGGGTGAAGCGGTCGGGAAACGCCGCCTCGATCTCGGCGGTGACCGCAGGAAGGCTCGCGGTCGGATTGTCGATGCGGCTGCGGACGTAGCTGGCGCTCAACGTCAGATCCTGGCCGGTGATCGGCTTCCAGGTCAGGCCCACCTTGGTCACGTTCCGCTCGTCGCCGACAAGCGCCGCGTTGCCGCCGTCCAGCCGGCGCACCTCCACTGTCCGGCCCGTGACATAGTCGAAGACGCGGCTCGCCTCGGTGACGACCTGCGGCCCGCCCAACTGACTCATGCTGGGGGCGCCTTCGTCCCGCGTGTGCGACACGATCAGGCTGACGCCGGTCACCGGCCGCCAGTTCACGCCGAACCCCACGGTGGTCAAGGCTCCGAAATCGGACAGTTCGTCGACGGCCGCATTGGCGTTGACCGACAGATCGCCCAGGAACGGCAGGACATCGTTCTTCCGGCTGGCGAGCGGTATGTCGACGCTGCCCTGGGCGCTCAGGGTGTTGCGCGACAGGTCCACGCTGCGCTCGACACCCAGGCGCAGCGTGTCCGACGAGAGCCAGCTCGCCGCCTCGCCCAGCTTGATCGACGTCCGGACCGGGCCGGCGGGAACTTCGAACGCCGGCCCGCTGGCCACGAACTGGAGATTGACGCCATCACTCACCGAGCGGGCCTTGTTCCCTCCGCGCTCGGCGATCAGCGCCGAGGGCCAGGCCGCGAACGGCGAGGCGAGCGTCGCGGTGTCCACCGCCGCCTGCAGGGCGCCCACATCCACCCCCACGTCGCTGCGGGTGAACGAATCCGAGTGATCGTAGGCGCCGGTCAACGACAGGCGCCACTGATCGATATCCCGGTTCAGCGAGCCGCCGATCTGGCCGCTCCAACTCTCGTTCGTCTGCCGCAGGGGGCCGAACGCCTCCACGTAGCGATTGAGGGTGACGTCGCCGGCGAACGGCGATGCGGGATCGGTCCCTGGGATCGCCAGGCTGGCGCCGGGCAGACCGCGCATCGAATCGCTGCGGCTGGCGCTGAAGTTCGCCGTCAGCGTGCCGCGGAAATCGTTCGGAAGCGTGCGCGCCACCACGACGTTGCCCGTGACGGTCTGGGTTTCGGGAACGAGCGTGCGATAGCGGCCCACGTCGCCGGCGTTCGCCACGCCGGCGGTCGTGGTCAGGGCTTCCAGCGTCAGCGGCTGTCCCTGGGCGACCGCCGCCGGGAGGCCCGCCACAGTCACCGGGCCGCCGGCGAGCGCGCTGAGGGCCGGGTCGATCTCGCCGCCGCGCGTCGCGCCCGTGATGTTCCCCAGGAGATCGAACGGCTGGGCCGAGACGGCGTCGCCGACGTCGCGCTCGTCAGCCGTGATGGCCGACGACGACTGGACCTTCAGCACCATGTTGACGCGGTTGTCGCCGCGGATCTCGATCCGGTTCAGTTCGACCCGCCCCGTGGCCTGCCCGCCGGCTGTCGGCCCGGCGCCCACCACCTCGGCCGCCGTCGCCTGGAAGCGGCGGCGCAGGACGAAATTGACCACCCGCTGGTCGGCGCGGAAGCCGTAGGCCAGCGCGGCCTCCTCGGGGAGGATGTCGACGCGCATGATCGCCTCGGTCGGGATGTCCCGGATCTCGCCCATGCCCGAGATGCGGCGGCCGTTCAGGAGCACGACCGGCGCTTCCCCGCCGCGCCCGCGGCTGCTGCTGATCTGGGGGCTCAGTTCGCTCAGAAGGTCGGCGATCGAACTCACGCCGTACGACTGGATCTGGGCCGGGCTGAGCTGGATCTCGGGCTGGATGTCCCCGACCACGGCGCCGGGTTGCGGCGTGTTGCGCGACGCCACCACCACCAATTCGGAGACGGCGTACTCGTCGTCCTCGGCGAAGTCCGCCGACGCACCCTGAGGCGCCGGGGCGGATTGCCCGGACTCAGGCGCCTGGGCGTAGGCCGAGGTGGCGCCGCCCGCCAGAAGCAAGGCGACCAAAGTGAAAGCCGCGCGCTGCGACGCCGAAATATCCTGAACCACCCAACCCTCGATCCTTCACGTGTCCCGCACGCTTGCTCGCCCGTCGCGGCGGCGGAATTGAGGACCCTCGGTTACGCAATCATGTCGTTTCGGCGCGCACTGCGAAATTTTACTTCGGGTCGGGCAATCCGAGCACGCGCTTCGAGACGACGTTCAGGTTGATCTCCGAGCTGCCGCCCTCGATCGAATTGGCCTTGGAGCGCAGCATGCTGCGCATGGCGGCCAGTTCGCCCTCGCCGAAGCCCGCGCCGCGCCAGCCCAGGCCCTGATGCCCGAGGCTCTCGATCACCAGTTCATTGCGGTCCTGGGCGATCTTGGCGCCGGCATACTTGATCGCCGCGGCCAGGTTGGAGGGGCCGTTGCCGGCCCTGGCCTCGTCCTGCTGGCGCCGCACGGTGAGCTGGAACGCCCGGTTCTCCATCAGGTGCTCGGTCACGCGCCGGCGCAGGTCCGGGTCGGCCAGGCGACCGCCGTCGTCCAGCCCCACGTTGGCCCTGGCGGCCTCGATCACCGTCGGCACCGTGGCGGCGCCCCCGATGTTGCCCGCGCCCAGGCTGGCGCCGATGCCGTCGCGCTCGTGCTGCAACAGCCGCTTGGCGATGGTCCAACCGCCGTTCAGCGGGCCGAAGAGCTGGTCCTTCGGGACCTTCACGTCGGTGAAGAAGGTCTCGCAGAACGGCGAGGTGCCGTTGATGAGCAGGATCGGCCGCACCTCGACGCCGGGCGCCTTCATGTCGATCAGCAGGAAGCTGATCCCCTCATGCTTCTTCGAGGTGTCGGTTCGCACCAGGCAGTAGCAGCGATCCGCGTACTGAGCGCCCGAAGTCCATATTTTTGAACCATTTACAAGAAAATGATCCCCCTTGTCCTCGGCCCGCGTCTGGAGGCTGGCCAGGTCGGAGCCCGCGCCGGGCTCGGAATACCCCTGACACCACCAGACCTCGCCCGATACGATGCCGGGGAAGTGCTCCTGCTTCAGCGCCTCGCTGCCGTACTCCAGCAGGGTCGGGCCGAACATCGACACGCCCATGCCGCCGATGGGATTGCGGGCGCCGACCTTGGCCATCTCCTCGGAAAGGACGCGGGCCTGCTCCCGCGACAGGCCGCCGCCGCCGTACTTCGCCGGCCATGTGGGCGTGCCCCACCCCTTCGCGCCCAGGGCCTGCCGCCACCTGAGCGCATCCTCGCTCTCGGTCTCGGCCCGGAGCCTGGCGAGCTGCGCCTCGGGCGCGCCGGCCAGCGCCTTGGGGAAATTGGCCTCAAGCCAGTCCCGCACCTCGGCCCGGAAAGCCTCCAGGTCCTCGCCGCCGAAGTCCGCCATCTCATATCCTCCTCTGTCCCCGGATCGCACGCCGGCCATCCGGGACGGTGTTGTCTTCACTTGGGGTCGGGCAGACCCAGCACGCGCTTGGCGATGACGTTGAGGTTCACCTCGGACGTCCCGCCCTCGATGGAATTGGCCTTGGTCCGCAGCCAGCCGCGCACGGCCAGGATCTCGGGCGTCTCGAAGCCCGGCCCCTCCCAGCCCAGGCCCTGGTGCCCCAGGGCCTCGACCATCAGTTCCGACCGCTCCTTCGCGAACTCGGCGGCCGCATATTTGATGATCGAGGTGGCGGCCGACGGGCCGTTTCCGGCTCGCGACTCGGCCGCCGAGCGGGCGATGGTCTGCCGCAGGGCCGCGAAGGCCATCTTGTTCTCGGTGATCCGCCGCCGCAGGTCGACGTCTTCGGCGGCGCCGTACCGCTTCGCCAGTTCGGCCAGGTCGCCCGACGCCCCGCCGGCCGAACCGCCCTCGCCGAAGCCGGCCGAGATGTTCTGCCGCTCGTACTGCAACAGCCGCTTGGCGATCTCCCAGCCGCCGTTCACCCGCCCGACCAGGTTCTCCTTCGGGACCCTCACGTCGGTGAAGAAGG
The DNA here is from genome assembly GCF_037189685.1 of Phenylobacterium sp. Taxonomy (GTDB): domain Bacteria; phylum Pseudomonadota; class Alphaproteobacteria; order Caulobacterales; family Caulobacteraceae; genus Phenylobacterium. The sequence continues at coordinate 10,089 of NZ_JBBCIT010000032.1, forward strand.
TCTCGCAGAAGGGGCTTTCGCCGCTGATCAGCTCGATCGGCCGCGTCTCGACCCCCGGAGAGGCCATGTCGATCAGGACGAAGCTGATGCCCTCGTGCTTCCGGCTCGTGTCCGTCCGCACCAGGCAGAAGCACCAGTCGGCCTTGTCGGCGTAACTTGTCCAGATCTTGCTGCCGTTTATCAGCCAGTGGTCGCCCTTGTCCTCGCAACGGGTCTGGAGACCGGCCAGGTCCGAGCCCGCTCCCGGCTCCGAATAGCCCTGGCACCAGCGGATCTCGCCGTTGACGATCCGCGGCAGGTGCGTGCGCTTCTGCGCTTCGTCAGCATATTCGAGAAGGACGGGACCCAGCATCCAGATGCCGAAGGCCAGCACCGGCGGGCGGTAGCCGCCCCGCGCCAGTTCGCGCTCCAGCACCCGCGCCTCTTCGGCGGACAGCCCGCCGCCGCCATATTCCTTGGGCCAGGTCGGGGTGGTCCAGCCCTTGGCCGCCATGCGTCGCATCCAGACGATCTGCGGATCGTCCGAATCGATGAAGGCGCGCCCGCCCCAGACGGCCTCGGGATCCGTCTTCGCGTCGGGTTCGCGCAGTTCTGGCGGGTACGTCGCCTCCAGTTCGGCCCTGACCTCCCGGGCGAAGGCGTCCAGGTCCGTGGCGCCGAAGTCGGCCATACCGATCTCCCAAACTTTCCGAAATCGGCCGCAAGATTAGCGCCCGCGGGGGCGGGGGCAAGGGCGGCCAAACATCTGTTTGAGCGCAAGTCCCGAAACCTCGCCTATACAGGCGATTCGATGCGCTTCTTCCGCCATCCGGCCGTGACCGCCGCCGCGCCCTGGACCGCGGCCCTGCTGACGCTCGCCCTGGGGGGGCTGCTGCTGGCCTCGGGCGCGCGGCCGTCGCTGCCCAACCGCTTCATCGTCCTCACCGACGTCGTGCCGGCGCCGCTGATCGAGATCAGCCACGTTCTCTCCAGCGTGCTGGGGCTGGTGCTCGTGATGCTGGCGTTCGGCCTCCGGGCGCGACTGGACGGCGCATGGGCCGCCACGCTCATCACCCTGCTCATCGCCGCCCCGCTGAGTCTGGTGAAGGGCTTCGTCTGGGAAGAGACGGCGCTGCTGCTGGCCCTGGCCGCCGCGCTGGCGCCCTTCCACCACGCCTTCCCGCGGAAGTCGCGCCTCTACCGCATGGAGATCACGCCCGGCTGGCTCCTGTCGGCGGCGTGCTTCCTGGTCGGCGCCGGCATGATCGGCATCTGGTCGTTCCAGAATGCCGACTACGCCGACATCCCACTTTGGAAGATGATGGTCGGCGAGGACGCCGCCCGATCGATACGCGCGTGGACCGGCTCGGCGATGGTTCTCCTGGCCATTGGCGTCTGGCGCCTGTTCGCCTCGGCCGCCAAGCCGCCCATCGTGGGCGAGGAGGATCCCGACTTCGATCGGGTCCGGGCGATCCTGGCGCGAGCCGAGGTTTCCCGGCCCACGTCGAACCTCGCCCTGCTGGGCGACAAGCGCTTCCTCTTTTCGGCGTCGGGCGACAGCTTCCTGATGTTCGGGGTGCGGGGCCGGAGCTGGATCGCCCTGGGCCTGCCCGTGGGCCGGCGCGACGAACGGCTCGAACTGCTGTGGCGGTTCCGCGAACTGGCCGACGCACACGCCGCCCGGCCGGGATTCTACAACCTCGAGCCGGACGACCTGCCGGACGTGGTCGAACTGGGCTTCGCGATCCAGAAGATGGGCGAGGCGGCCGTCTCGCCCCTGGACAGCTTCACCATCGAAGGGACCAAGCGCGGCAACCTGCGGCGCGCCTGGCGGCGGGCCGGCGACGACGGGGCCGTCTTCGAAGTCATCCCGCCGGCCGAGGTCGCTGCGGTCATGCCCGACCTGAAACGGATATCCGACAGCTGGCTGCAGGGCCATGCCGGCGGGGAGAAGGGCTTCGCCCTCGGTGGCTTCCACGAGCGCTACGTCGAGGAGTTTCCCGTGGCGCTGGTGCGCTGGGAAGGGCGGATCATCGCCTTCGCCACCCTGTGGACGGTGGCCTCGCGCAGCGCCTTCTCGATCGACCTGATGCGCTATGTGCCCGACGGCCCGCCCCGGATCATGGACTTCCTGTTCGTCGAACTGATCAACTGGGGCCGCGCTCAGGGCTACGGGGCGTTCGACTTCGGCATGGCGCCGCTGTCGGGCCTGGACGACCGCCCCCTGGCGCCGGCCCTGTCCCGCGTCGGCCGCCTGATCTACGATCGCGGCGAGGAGATCTACAACTTCCAGGGCGTACGCCACTACAAGTCGAAGTACGATCCCACCTGGCAGCCGCGCTTCGTCGCCGCACCGCAGAAATGGGCCATCCCGCTCCTGATGGCCGATGTGGGGCTGCTGTCTTCAGGCGGCATGGCCGGGCTCGCCAAGCGCCCGAAGAAGGACTGACGCCCGAATTTCAGCGGATGAGGCCAGCCGCCTCGGCCGCCAGGGTCAGGCAGAGCACCGCCGCCGTGGCGCCGGCCAGCATCAGCGCCCGCCAGGGAACCAGCCGCGGTCCCTTGAACGGATTGGGCGGCAGGGCGCCCCGCCAGCCCGAGAAGGCGGCCGCCGCCGCGAAGCCGGCGCTGAGCGCAAAGAAGGTCCGGGCGTCCATGCGCCCCTCCTACGCCAGTCCCGCGCGGCCATCCACAGGAACTATCGCCGCACACTACATCTAGCGTTAAGGCTTCGTTTACACCCCAAGGATCGGTGGGTAGCCTTCCGAAGGCACGGAGCGAGCGATTCGGATGAGCGCGGGGGCGCCCTGGAGCGTCAAGGGGATCGACCCGAAGGCCCGCGAGGTCGCCAAGGACCTCGCCCGGCGTTCGGGCATGACCCTCGGCGAGTGGCTCAACCGGGTCATCCTCGAAGACGACGTTCCCGACGAGGTCACGAGCGAAGCTCAGGTGACCGACCGGCCGCTGCGCCAGGGTCTTTCCCAGAGCCTCGCCCACGGCCTTCCAACACCGCGCCTGCGGGCCGTGCCCGATCCCGGCGCGCCCGAGTTCGCCCGGATCGCCTTCGCCCTGGACCGGCTGACGGATCGCATCGAGGCGTCGGAAACCCGGACGGGCCTCGCCATCAACGGCGTGGAGCATTCCGTTCGCCAGGCCCTGGCCCGCATCGAGGCGGCCGAACGCGAGCAGCAGGCCTCGGCCGCGCGCCTCGAGGGCCTGCTGGCGGAGGCTTCGGCCGAACAGGGCTACAACGGCGACCGCATCCGCCGGCTGGAGGCCGAGGCCGGTCCACGCTCGGCCGAGGCGCTGCGCCTGATCGAAACCCGGCTCGCCCGCGTCCAGCCCGAGGCGGTGGTCGAGACCGTGCTGGAGCGGCTGGGCGACCGGCTATCGACCGCTGAGGCGCGCACCGCCGCCGCCCTCGACGACCTGAAGCGCTCGCTCGCCACGCTCGACAGGCGCCTCGGCGCGGTGGAGCACGAGGCCGACCCTGAGCCGCGGTTCGCCGCCCTGGCCGAGACCCTGGGACGGCGTGTGGACGCGGTGCGGGCCGAGGTCGCGGAGCGGCTGACCCAGGCGGGCGGCGCAGGCTTCGAAGACCGGGTGGCGGAACTGGCGGCGCGGGTCCAGGACGCCGAGCGGCGTTCCGTCCAGGCCGTGGAGGCCATCGGCCGTCAGGTCCTGGCCATGGCCGAGGCGGTGAACCGCAAGCTGAGCGATGTCGACGCCCGCGGGGCCGAGGCGATCGATCAGGTGGGGACCGAGGTCGCGCGGATCGCCGGCGCGGTCGAACTGCGCCTGGCCCGCGCCGAACAGGCCCAGGCCGAGGCGTTCGGACGGTTCGAGGCCGAGCTGACGCGGGCTGTTCGTACGCCCGGAGCCGCTTTCGCCGCGGCGTCGGATATCGCCCCGGCGGAGGCTACGCCGGCCGGGTCGCCCAGGCCCAACGAGGCGCTGACGCCTGCCGTCGATCCCCTGGCCGCTGCGATCGCGGCGCTGGGACCGCCGCCCGAACCTGAGCCTGAGCCCCGACCTGCGGCCGCGCGCGACGCCGAGGCCGCGCTGACCGACGTCGCGACGGCGGCTTTCGGCCCCGAACTGCTGGCGCGCGCGGAAGACGCCTCGGCCACGGACGACGCCGAGGACGACGTCATCGATCCGCCCTGGCGGCGGCTCGACCTGGGTGCGCCCGAACTGGACGTCCCTGCGGACTTCGCGCCGATCGCCGAAGACCCCGACGACGATCTGTTCGAGCCTGAAGCAACCCTGGAGGAAGCTCCGGAGGAATACTCCGGCGCGTCGTCGACGGCGTCTGCGGTCGGACCGCAGCTTTCGACCCGCGAGGTCATCGAGCGCGCCCGCGCGGCGGCCCGCGCCGCTCAGGATACAGGCCAGGACGAACGCGACATCGATACGGCGGCCGCGCGCGTCCAGGCCGCGGATGTGAGGGCTCGCCTCGGGACCAAGGCGTCGGGCCGCCTGTTCCAGGGCTTCGCGGTCAAACCGCGACGCGCACCCAGCTCGCCGTTGCAGACGGCGTTGATGGTGGCCGGCGGCGCGGCCTTCCTCAGCGTCGGCGCGGCCGGGCTCACGCTGATGCGGCCGGACGGCGGCGGGTCCCAGGCCGCGAAAATCCAGTCCGCCGAAGCCCCGCAGGCCCCCGCCCGGACGGCGCCCCGCGCGGCGATGGCGCTGGGGCCGCCGCCCCTCACGGGATCGGCCGGAACGACCCTCCCTACTTTCGAACAGGTGCGCGGCGATATCGAAGCCGGCGCGCCCGGCGCCGTGGGCCGGCTGACCGCTCTCGCCGAGGCCGGCCACGCCCAGGCCACGCTCTACCTGGCCCAGCTCTACGACGAGGGCTCCGCCGGCCTGCCGCGCAATCCCGCCGAAGCCCGGCGGCTCACCGGCCAGGCCGCCGAGGCCGGGGATGTGAAGGCCATGCACAACCTCGGCGTCTACCTCTTCCGCGGCGAAGGCGGCGCCCAGGATCTCGCGGGCGCCGCGCAGTGGTTCCGCAAGGCCGCGGCCGCGGGCGTGGTCGAGAGCCAGTACAATCTCGGGCTCCTTTACCAGTCGGGCAGCGGCGTCGCGAAGGACGAGTCCCAGGCCCGCTACTGGTTCCGGCTGGCCGCGGCCCGCGGCGACGGCGAAGCCCGCCGCGCGCTCGCGGCCCTCAAGCCCGCTCCAGCTTCACCGGCGCAGCGTTGACGCGGCCGGTCCGCGCGGCCTAGGCCGGCGCCGTGGATATCTACCTGCCCATCGCCGAAGTCTCGGTCAACGCACCGATGATCGTCGCGCTGGGAGCTCTGGTCGGCTTCATCTCCGGCATGTTCGGCATCGGCGGCGGCTTCCTCATGACGCCGATGCTGGTCTTCTTCGGCATTCCGCCCGCGGTGGCGGTCTCGACGATGGCCAACCACGTCGCCGCCTCCTCGATGTCCAGCGTGATCGCCTACGGCCGCAAGCGGGCTGTGGACCTTCGCATGGGAGCCGTGCTGGCGGCCGGCGGCGTCGCGGGCGCGATCGCGGGTGTCGAACTGTTCCGCTGGCTGAGACTGCTGGGCCAGGCCGACCTCGTGGTTTCGGTCTCCTACCTCCTGTTCCTCAGCGTGATCGGGGGCCTGATGCTGGTGGAGAGCGTCGGCGCCATCCTACGCCGGCGCCGGGGCGACACGGCCCCTGCCCGCCGCGACCGCCGGCCGGTTTGGCTGTACGGCCTGCCGCTCAAGATGCGGTTCCCCCGCTCGCGCCTCTACATCAGCGTGATCCCGCCCCTGGCGCTGGGGGCGTTCGTCGGCGTCCTGTCGGCCATCATGGGCGTGGGCGGCGGGTTCATCCTGGTGCCCGCCATGGTCTACATCCTGCGCATGCCCGCCGGGATGGTGGTCGGCACCAGCCTGCTGCAGATCATCGTCACCACCGCGCTGACCGGGGTGCTCCAGGCGGGGCGCAACCAGACCGTCGACATCGTCCTGGCGATCCTGCTCATCGCCGGGGGCATCGTGGGCGCGCAGTACGGCGCGCGCGCCTCGTACCGGTTCCGGGCCGAGGAACTGCGGGCGATCCTCGCGCTGATCGTCCTCGTCGTGGGCCTGCGCATGGGGCTGGGCCTGTTCCTGACGCCCGAGGAGCCCTTCGTCCTGATGGCGGGGGCGAACGGATGACCGACCTGCCGCCGCCCCCGGCCCAACCCGTGGCGACTCCGCCGGCCGCGGTCGGGGCGCCGGCCATCTCCGCGGCGCTGACCACCACCACGGTGCAGGTGAAATCGGACTTCCGCGGCGCCCGGATCGTGCTCTACGGCGCCGTCTTCGATACGGGCGACCAGCCCACCGACGTGGTCGTGATGGTCCGCGGCCCCGAGCAGGCGGTGCGCCTGACCCGAAAGCAGAAGGTCGCCGGCCTGTGGCTCAACAGCCGGCCGGTCGTGTTCCACGGAGCGCCGGGCTTCTACCGCGCCGCCTCGAACCGGCCGTTGCAGGACATCGCGACCTTCAGCACGCTGCGCCGCCTGGGCGCCGGGGTGGACCACCTGACCATCAACGCCCCGGCCGAGCAGCGGGTCGAGACCCGATACGGCGTTCGCGACGTGGTGGTGAGCCGCCTGGGACCCGACTACTACGACTGGCGCCGAGCCGTCGTCCGGCTGAAGGAGAAGGCCGGCCTCTACCATGAGGACCAGCAGGGCGTGCGCTTCGTGGACCGCGGCCTGTTCCGCGCCGAGATCGCCCTGCCGACGGGCGCGCCCACGGGCGAATACCGCGCCGACATTCTGCTGTTCCAGGACGGCCGGCCGGTCTCCAGCCGGGCCCGGACCCTCACGGTCGAGAAGGTCGGCCTCGAACGGGCTCTTTACGTGTGGGCCCATGACAGGCCATGGTCATACGGTCTAGCAGCCATGGCGTTCGCGCTGGCGGCCGGTTGGGCGGCCTCGGCGGTGTTCCGGAGAGACTGATTGCTCATGGAAGACGTGCGGCCCGCCCGGCGGGCGGAGTCCATTCCGGCGACACTCTGGGCCATCGCCCTGCTGGCGTTGGCGCCGTTCCCCGTCACAGCGCTGCTGTACGCCTACGGTCCGCCCGATGTCTCGCGGCCGGCGCTGACCACCCTTCTAGTCTGCTCGACGGCGGTGCTGTCGTTCCTGGGCGGCGTCCGTTGGGGGCTGGAGACCCGCGAACCCCGGCCCCGATGGATGCGCCAGGCGTTCTCCGCGCTCTGCGCCGTGGCGGCCTGGGTCATCCTGCTGGCCCGCGGCGCAGCGCCCGACAGCTGGATTCTCGGGGGATTCCTGGCCGCCTTCCTGCTCCAGTGGCTGTTCGACCACCACGCCCCCGACGCCCCCTCGCGCTATCCCGCCCTCTCCACGGCCGTCACCGTGTCCGCCTGCATCTCCCTGGGCCTGGCGCTCGAGACGGCGATGCGGGTCTGACCCCTCGGCCGAATCAGCGTCCTTCCGCCGCCGACTTCAGACAACCGTAACGCCCGGCGCCCTAAGGCCCCGCCAGGGCGTCCGGCCCTGCGTAAGACCCGCGTGATGAAGAAGAAGGCTGCGATCAAGCCCTACCGAAGTCTGGCCGCGCTCGGGAAGAGCGGTTCGACCACGCGCGTCCTCAACCTCTCGTTCGTGGCGGACACGTCAGCCCACCTGCCCGAGTACCACGACCGCCCGTTCTTCCTCGCGCCCCAACTCAACCGCTCGCTGGTGCTCAAGCATCGCCTGCGGCCGGACGATCCCGAAATGCTCGACGGCGGACGCGGGACCGCCACCAAGGTCGTCGTGCCGCTCGACCCGGGCAATCTGGCGGCCGGCGGAGCCTCGTTCCTGATCGGCCAGACCGGCTGGCTGGAATTGCTGGACCAGATCGCCGATGCCGAGGACGAAAGCGTCCATGACCGGCGGCTGCTCGAATGCCTCGACACCCTGCCGTCGTTCGACCCCTTCCTGCTGCGGGAGCACCTCGGCCGCCTCGGGTTCCGGCCGGCCGACTGCTACTTCGCGATCTCGCCGGGGGACCGCGAGCAGATGCGGCTGTTCGTCCAGGCCGAGATCGGCCGGCTGATCGAGCGGGCCTACGGCGGGGGCGGGGCTGGCAGCCAGCGGGCGTCCACGGCCAAGCTGGTCGACATCATGCTGGCGGCCGACGTGGACGAACGGCTCGAGCCCCTGCGCCTGACGCTGCGGCTGGAGCCCAAGTCCTATCGGCAGGGGATCTTCAGCTGGAAGGGCTTCCTCTACTACAAATGGTCCCTGGCCTCGCTGCTCGACAATCTCCAGGACGTGATCCGCGGGATCGCCCGGTTGCAGACCAACGAGCATCCGGCCCCGGAGGCGGCGGCCTTCCTCGAAGGCGCCCGCGGACGCATCCAGAAGAGCATCCAGGGCTGCTGCCGGGACGTCGGCCAGGGTCTGCAGACCTATGACGAGGCCTACTCGGGCCTCATCGATCGGGGCGACGCCATAGCCTTCCGCGACTTCCTGCTCTCGGCCCCCGACCTGTTCCTGGAGTTGGGCGAGCGTATCGGCATGATTTCCCACGTCGCCAGCTACTGGCGCTACCGGTTCCCACCGGGCGCGCCGCTGCGCGCGTCGTCGGACGAGGTGGTCGCCATGTTCAAGGACTTCGAGGCTCATCTGGCCAAGCCGACGCTCTACCTCGCCGCCTGACCGGGTTCGGGGCGGCGGGCTTCAGTCGGGCGCAATCCGGCGCCAGCCCACGGCGCGGACCCGGCTCGCGCCCAGCACGCCGGCCAGAGGCGGGCGGGCGAAGAGCCCGGCGAAGGCGATGTCGCGGATGCTCAGGCCTCCGGCATAGGCTCCGAACGCCGGCAGGATCGCCCGCGACCCGTCGGTCACGAAGCAGCGTCGCCGCACGCTTCCGCGGGCCGCCACCACGCGAGCGGCGGGATGCAGATGGCCCGCCACCTCCCCCGCGCAGAAGCCGGCGCGCGGTTCGTGCCGGAACACGAGGCCCGACGTCGCGAGTTCGTCCACGACGTCGCCCGGCAGCGACACCGGCCCGTCTTCGTCGTGGTTGCCCGTCACCCAGATCAGCCGCCGGCGCGACGCCAGCCCCGTCAGGCGCGCCACGTCCCCGCCATCCAGCCGCCCCTCGGCGCGCCGATCGTGGAAGGTGTCGCCCAGCAGGACCACGGTGGCCGGCGCCAGGACCTCGACCTCCCGCGCCAGCCGCTCCAGGGTCTCGCGCGTGTCGTAGGGCGGCAGCATCTGGCCGCGCGCCGCGTAGGCGCTGCCCTTTTCGAGATGAAGGTCCGCGACGACGAGCATCCGCTCGGTCTCCAGCCACAGGGCGCCGGAAGCGCGCATCACCACGCCGACCTCGCCCAGGCGAACGTGCAGCCCGCCGCACGCCCTGGCGGAAAAGATGTAGGACCCGGCCAAGGTCACGTCGTTCATCGGATGGCCTCGGCGATCAGGTCTTCCTCGGCCTCGGCCAGGATCGCCTCGCCGGCCGATCCGGGCGAGCGCTCCTTGCCCAGCTCCAGCATCAGCGGCACGGCGAACGGCGACAGCCGGTCCAGGCCGGCGTGCCGGATACGGCCCTGGATGCGGGCCAGCATGTCGCCCAGGCGCGCGACGTCGATCATGCCGGTGGCGGCGTCCGCCCGCGCGCAGCGCAGCAGCAGGTGGTCGGGCTGGTGGCGCCGCAGCACGTCGTAGATCAGGTCCGTCGAGAAGGTGATCTGCCGCCCCGTCTTCTGCTCGGCGCCCGGGAATCGCCGCTCGATCAGGCCCGAGATGATCGCACAGCCCTTGAAGGCGCGCTTCATCATGAAGCTCTCGTCGAGCCACGCCTCCAGGTCGTCGCCCAGCATGTCCTGGTCGAACAGCGCGTCGAAATCGAGGCCGTCCATCGGCTCCAGCGCCCAGATGGCCAGGGCGTAGTCGTTGCAGACGAACCCCAGCGGGCCGGCGCCCGCCCGCTCCAGCCGCCGCGTCAGCAGCATGGCCAGCGTCGTGTGCGCCAGCCGTCCCTCGAACGGATAGAGCGTCATGAAGTGGCGGCGACCGCGGGGGAAGGTCTCCAGCAGCAGCTCGTCCTCGCGCACGATCATCGAGCGGTCGCGCTGGAGCTCCAGCCATTCGCGCACGTCGTCGGGCAGCACCGCCCAGTGCGACTGGTCGAACATGAGCTGGCGCACCCGCCGGGCCAGGTAGGTCGAGAGCGCGAACTTCGAGCCGCCCCACGACGGCATCTTCGGGTCCCGGTGATGCGCCGGCCGCACCAGGACGTCCATGTTGGTGATCCCCGCCAGTTCCCAGATCTGGCCCGCGAAGACGAAGGTGTCGCCGGGGTCCAGCATCTCCAGCATGCCCTCCTCGACCTCGCCGATCTTGCGCCCGCCGCGGCCGCCGCGCATGGCGATCCGCACCGCCAGCATGGCCGGGGAGACGATGGCGCCCACGTTCAGCCGGTGGCGCTGGGCGGTGGCCAGGTCGCGCACCTTCCAGCGGCCGTCGGGGCCGCGGACGATGCGCCGGAAGCGGTCGTAGGTCTTGAGCGCGTAGCCGCCGGTGGAGACGAAATCGACCACCTGCTCGAAGTCCTCCCACGACAGGTCGCGATACGGCCCGGCCGAGCGGATCTCGTCGTAGAGCGCCAGCGGATCGAAGGGCTCGGAGACCGCGCAGCCCATGACGTGCTGGGCCAGCACGTCCAGCGCGCCGGTCCGGGGCGCGTCGCCGTCCAGCCGGTTCTCGGCGATCGCCTCGCGCGCCGCCTGGCACTCCAGCATCTCGAACCGGTTCGCCGGCACGAACAGCGCCCGGCTGGGCTCGTCCAGCCGGTGGTTGGCCCGGCCGATCCGCTGCACCATCCGCGACGCCCCCTTGGGGCTGGCGAGCTGGATGACGAGGTCCACGTCCCCCCAGTCGATGCCCAGGTCCAGGGTCGAGGTGCAGACCACGGCGCGCAGCTCGCCCCGCGCCATCGCCGCCTCCACCTTGCGCCGCTGCTCGGCGGCCAGGCTGCCGTGGTGGAGCGCGATGGGCAGGCCGTCCTCGTTCAGCCGCCACAGCTCCTGGAACGCGAACTCGGCCTGGAAGCGCGTGTTGACGAAGACCAGCGCGATGCGCGCCCGGCGGATCGCGTCATAGACCTCGGCCATGGCGTGCTGCGCCGTGTGCCCCGCCCACGGCACGCGCCCCTCGGACAGCAGCAGGTCCACCACCGGCTCGGCCCCTGGCGGGCCGCGGACGAGGTCGATGGCGGCGAGCGCCCCCTCCGTCACCCCGGACCAAGTCCGGGGTGACACCTCCCCCGCAAGCGGGGGAGGAGCGATGGGGCCCCGCTCCTCCCCCATGCCAATGGGGGAGGGGGACCGCGAAGCGTTGGAGGGGGCGCGACGCCCATGCCATGCCATCCACGCCCGGATCACGTCGGGGTCGTCCACCGTGGCGCTCAGGCCCACGCGGCGCATCTCCGGCGCCAGCCCCTGCAGCCGCGCCAGGTCCAGGGCCAGCAGGTCGCCCCTCTTGCTGCCGTGCAGGGTGTGGATCTCGTCGAGGATCACGCAGCGCAGGCCCTCGAAATAGGCCCGCGCGCCCTCCCAGGCGCAGAGCAGCGCCAGTTGCTCGGGCGTGGTGAGCAGGATGTCGGGCGGCCTCACCCGCTGGCGCTGGCGGCGCGCCAGCCCCGTGTCCCCGGTCCGGCTCTCGGCGACGATGGGCAGGCCCATCTCGGCGATGGGCGCGTTCAGGTTCCGCTCCACGTCCACGGCCAGCGCCTTCAGGGGCGAGATGTAGAGGGTGTGCAACCCCCGCGGTGAGTTGGCCGGCGGCCGCTCGGACAGCTCGACCAGGCTGGGCAGGAAGCCGGCCAGGGTCTTGCCCCCACCGGTGGGCGCGATCAGCAGCGCGTGGCGCCCCGCCCGGCCCTTGGCGACCATCTCGAGCTGGTGCGGTCGCGGCGCCCAGCCACGCTTGGCGAACCACGCCCGGAACCGGGGCGGCAGCACGTCGGTGTCGGGTCCCGCGGCGTCGGGCATCGGGGCGCTATAGCACGTTCCCGTTCCGTTTCATCGGCGTGCACGTCGCCAGGGCTGGAATTTCGCCCGGATTCGGGTTGAGAAGATGGCGCATGCATTTCGGTTTCGCCCTGATCGCCGCCACGCTGCTGGCCGCCTGCTCGCCGGTGGCCGACCCGCCCGAGGCGGAGGCCTCGCCTGCGCCGACCCGCGACGCGGCCGGCTTCCCCGTCGCCGACCGCCCGGTGGCCGGGATCGTGGCGCCCGAATGGTCGTCCGGCCCCGACCGCGACGCCGCCGACGAGTCGGGCCAGCTCATCCGCGGGCTCGACATCCGGCCGGGCATGGCCGTGGCCGACATCGGCGCGGGCTCGGGCTACCACACGCTCCGCCTGTCGCCGGCCGTGGGGCCGCAGGGCGTGGTCTACGCCGAGGACATCGTCGAGGCCTATGTCTCGGGCCTGCGCCGCGAGGCCGAGCGCCGGGGCCTGAAGAACGTCCGCATCGTCGTGGGCACGCCCGACGACCCCAAGCTGCCCAAGGCGTCGGTCGACCGCGCGGTGATGGTCCATATGTACCACGAGGTCGAGAGCCCCTACGCCCTGCTCTGGAACCTCGCCACGTCGCTGAAGCCAGGGGCCCAGGTGGGCGTCATCGACCTGGACCGGCCCATCGACCGGCACGGCACCCCGCCCGCCCTGCTGAAGTGCGAGTTCGAAGCCGTGGGCTATCGCCATATCCGCACCGCGCCGATGACGGGTGGGGTCGGCTACCTGGCCGTGTTCGAGGCGCCGACGGACCGGCCGGAACCGGCCGACATCAAGCCGTGCGACGCCCCTTGAAGACCGCGGCCTGAGACATGTGCGACACCCTGGTCAGCCTCGCACCCTCCACCGCCCGCGGGGCCGTGCTGTTCGCCAAGAACAGCGACCGCGAGCGCAACGAGGCCCAGGGACTGGAGCTGTCGCCCGCGCGGGCGGGGCCGGCGGGCGCGCCGCTGCGCCTGACCTACGTCACCATCCCCGACGTCGCGCGCACCCACGCCTGCCTGCTCAGCCGGCCGTTCTGGATGTGGGGCGCCGAGATGGGCGCCAACGACAACGGCGTGGTCATCGGCAACGAGGCGCTGCATGCGCGCACGCCCGCGCCGCGCCGCCGGGCGCTGACCGGCATGGACCTGGTCCGGCTGGGCCTGGAGCGCGCCGCCACCGCGCGCGAGGCGCTGGAGGTGATCGTCGACCTGCTGGAGACGCACGGCCAGGGCGGCGACTGCGGCCACCTGGGCCGGTTCTACTATCACAACGGCTTCATCATCGCCGATCCGGCCGAGGCCTATGTGCTGGAGACGGTGGGCCGCGACTGGGCCTGGCGACGGGTGCGCGACCGCCGGGCGCTCTCCAACGCCTATTCCATCGGCGACGACCACGACGCCCTGAGCCCCGGCCTGGCGCGGGCTGAGCGCTACGACGTCGCCGCCAGCCTGATCGACGCGGCGCGCGACGCGGTGAGCTTCGGGCGCGGGCGCTGCGCCCGGGGCCAGGCCCTGCTGGACCGCGCCGCCCCGGCCATCACCCCGGCGACGATGCGGGCCATCCTGCGCGATCACGGCGACGATCACGGCTGGAGCCCGGCCAACACCCGCCACCGGACGATCTGCATGCACGCCTCCTGCGGCCCGCGCCGCAGCCAGTCGGTGGCCTCGATGGTCAGCGAGCTGCGGCCCGGCCGCGCCGTCCACTGGGTCACCGGAACCTCGGCGCCCTGCATCAGCGTCTTCAAGCCCGTCGTGTTCGGCGCGGCGGCGCCGCCCTTCGGCCCGCCCCCCACCGACCGGGCGGACACGGCGTCGCTGTGGTGGCGGCACGAGGCGCTGCACCGCGCCGCCCTGCCCGACTTCACCGCCGCCCTGGCCGCCATCGCGCCCGAGCGCGACGCCCTGGAGGCCCGGTTCCAGGCCCGGCTCGACGCATCGCCCGAAGGCGACGCGCTGGACGCCGCCATCGCCGCCTGCTGGACCGAGGCCGGAGCGGCGGAGACCCGCTGGCGTCAGATGCTGGTCCCGTCCGTCCGGGAACCGGCCCGCCACCGCGCGAGCTGGGCGCGCCTGAACCACATCGCCGGCTTCCCCGCCTGATCCCGCTCACCCTGCGGGCGAGATCGAGCAGATTTCACTTCGCGCGATCCCCGACGGCTCCTAAGCCTCACCAACACATCGTTTCCGAGGGTCACATGAACCGCACAGCCTGTTCCGTCCTGGCGCTCACCGCGACCCTGATCGCCGGCCCGCTTCTGGCCCAGCCCGCGCCCACGACGCCGCCGTCCGCAACGCCCGTGGCGCAGTCCGAGGACGCCCGCCTGGCCGCCTTCTTCCAGGGCGCCTTCATGGAGGTCGCCCGGCTGAGTCCCGAGACCCTGAGCCAGATCGGCCTGAAGGAACGCTACGGCGAACTGGGCGACTATACCTTCGCCGGCCAGAAGAAAGCCGTGGACCTCGCCGAAAGCCGCCTCGCCCAGATGCGGCGCGAGTTCGATCCGGCCAAACTGAACGAGGCCTCCCGGCTGTCGTTCGCACTGTTCGAGAAGTCGGTCGCCAACCAGAAGACCCAGTTCCGATGGTACTGGCAGACCTACGCCGTCGCCTCGTTCGGCGGACCGCTGGACGGCGTGCCCGTCTTCCTCATCAACACCCACCGGGTCGACACCGTCGCCGACGCCGAGGCCTATGTCTCCCGCCTGCGCGCCGTCGAGCGGGTGGCCGGCGAAGCGGCCGACGACCTGGACCAGCGTACGGCGCGGGGCTTCCTGCCGCCCGCCTTCGTCTTTCCCCGCGTGATCCCGGACGCGCGCAACCAGCTCAGGGGCGCGCCCTTCGATGCCGGCCCCGATCATCCCGTCTGGGCCGACTTCAAGAAGAAGGTCGAGACACTGAAGGCCGAGCCGGCCGACAAGACCCGGCTGCTGGATGCGGCTCGGGCGGCGCTGACCGGGCCGTGGAAGTCCGGCTACACGCGCTATATCCGCGCGCTGGAGGCGATGTCCGCCAAGGCCGCCGCGGTGAACGGTGTCTGGGCCCTGCCCGAGGGCGCGGCGTTCTATGCCGACATGGTGGGCTTCTACACCACCACACCGATGACGCCGGACCAGATTCACCAGAAGGGGCTGGACGAGGTCGCCCGCATCCGCGGCGAGATGGAGACGATCAAGACGAAGGTGGGCTTCCAGGGCTCGCTGGAAGACTTCTTTACCCACATCCGCACCGACGCCCAGTTCAAGTACCCCAATACCGAGGCCGGCAAGCAGCAGTACCTGGCCGACGCCAAGAAGGTCATCGCCGACTACATGGCCGTGGCCGACCGCCAGTTCTCGACCCTGCCGAAGCAGGCCCTGGAGGTTCGCGCCGTCGAACCCTTCCGCGAAAAGACCGCCGCCGTGGCGTTCTACAACCTGGGCGCGGCCGACGGTTCGCGGCCCGGAATCTTCTACGTCAACCTGTCCGACATGAACCAGGTGCTGAAGCCGCAGCTTCCCGCCATCGCCTTCCACGAGGGCGCGCCGGGCCACCACTTCCAGATCGCCCGCTCGCTGGAACAGGCCGACCTGCCGCTCTTCCGGCGCTACGCCTTCCAGGGAGCCTATATCGAGGGCTGGGGCCTCTACGCCGAGGCCCTGGGCAAGGAGGCCGGCTTCTATCAGGACCCCTACGACGACTTCGGCCGCCTCAGCCTCGAGATCTGGCGGGCGGCCCGGCTCGTGCTCGACACCGGGATCCACCACAAGCGCTGGAGCCGCGAGCAGGCGGTCGACTACATGCGCCACAACACGATCAGTTCGGACCGCGATATCGACAGCGAGATCGACCGCTACTTCACCCTCCCCGGCCAGGCGACCAGCTACAAGGTGGGCCAGCTCAAGATCTCGGAAGCGCGCGCCCGGGCCGAGAAGGCCCTGGGGCCGAAGTTCGACCTGCGGGCCTTCCACGAGGTCGTCCTGTCGGCCGGCCCCCTGCCGCTGGACGTCCTGGACTCCCGCGTCGACGCCTGGATCGCCGCGGCGCGGTAGGGAGGCCATCGCCCGAGCCTCCGCGCGAGCGGAGGCTCCGTCATGGAAACCACGGAAAACACGGAAGGACACGGAAATCGCAGCTTCGCCTTCCGTGGCCTTCTGTGTTTTCCGTGGTTCCTTCAATTCGAGAGGCGCCGCTTCGCGGCGTCGAAGGACCGGGCGCTGCCGCCCGTTCGTGTTTTCCGTTTGGGTTGGTGGGAGATCTGCGTCCGTCAGTTCCGCCTGGGGATCACGACCGGCAGGGTCTCGTAGCCCTTCACGAAGCTCGAGTAGACCCGCTTGGGCTCGTCCACCAGGATCACCTCGGGAAACCGCTTCAGGATCTCTTCCCAGATGATCTGGAGCTGGAGTTCCGCCAGCCGGTTGCCCACGCAGCGGTGGATGCCGAAGCCGAACGAGATGTGCTGGCGCGGCCGCTCGCGGTCGATGATGTAGGCGTTCGGGTTCTCGATCACCTCGTCGTCGCGGTTGCCCGAGACGTACCACATCACGACCTTGTCGCCGGCCTTGATCGACTTGCCCCGGAACTCGACGTCCTCGACGGCCGTGCGCCGCATGTGCGCCAGCGGAGTCTGCCAGCGGATGGTCTCCGACACCATCGACGAGATCAGGTCGGGATTGGCGCGCAGCTTGGCGTACTGGTCCGGGTTCTTGTTCAACGCGTAGATCGACCCCGAGATGGTGTTGCGCGTGGTGTCGTTGCCGCCCACCGTCAGCAGCACGATGTTCCCGAAATACTCCCGCGGCTCCATGTCCCGGGTCGCCGGGCTGTGCGCCAGGAGCGAGATCAGGTCGAAGCTGGGCGGGGCGTTGACCTTCTGGTTCCACAGCTCGGTGAAATAGGCGTGGTACTCGGTGAAGATCTGCATCTTCTGCTCGAAGGTCTCGACGATGGCGCCCGGCATGGGCGCGGCGGTGACCACGTCGGACCAGTAGGTGATCTTGCGACGGTCCGCCTGCGGCGCGTCGAACAGCGTGGCCAGGGTCATGGCCGTCAGCTCTTTCGAGACGAGGTCGACCCAGTCGAACTCCTCGCCGATCGGCAGGCCGTCCAGGATCTTGCCGGCGCGTTCGCGGATCTGGGGCGCCATCTCGTTCAGGGCGTGGGGCGCCACCGCGGGCGAGACCGCCTTGCGCTGGACGTCGTGCTTCGGCGGGTCCATGGCGATGAACATCGGCAGCGGATCCATGTTCTGCTGGCCGCCCGCGATGGTGATGCCGCCCTTCATGAAGTCGGACGAGAACCGGTTGTGGTCGGTGTCGATCGCCATGATGTCGTTGTACTTGGTGATCGACCAGTAGGGTCCGAACTCGTGCTCCTCGGTGTAGTGGACCGGGTCCTCCGCACGGAGGCGCTCGAAGATCGGCCACATGGCGTCGGCCTGGAACAGCGCAGGCTGCGCCGGGTCCAGCTTCTCGATCGGCAGCGAATAGGCCTCGGCCCGCGCCTGTTCCCTGGTGATCCCCGCGACATGCCCGTCGGCCATACCGTTCCTCCTGGTTCTGTAGCGACAGTGAACGCCGATCAGTCACGTTTGGCTAGAGGGAGCGTGCGCGTCCTGCGATTGCCGCCCGCCGAACGTCGTGCTCCGCTATCCTCATGCCTCGGCGGACCCTCGCTCCGCAGGGCCGGGGGAGGGCTGGCATGGCGGGATCGATCGTGACGCGACCGGGGCGGGCGGGACGCCGCCGGCTGCTGGCCTTCCTGCTCGCCGTGGGCCTGCCCCTGCTGGTCGTCGGCGTGGTCGTCTTCGCCATCGTCGGCCGTGGCGCGATCCCCAGCGTGGCGGACGTGCAGGGACCGCCCGTCCGCGCCACGACCCCGGCGGGCGAGCGCGTCATGCTGCTGACCAGCCAGTGGCATACCTTCCGGTCGGCGGGCCGCACCAACCGCACCTCCTACACGCGGCTCTACGTCGATGTCTGGGGCTTCGACGGCGCGACGGGCCAGCCGGTCTGGCGCCGCCGCATCGCCGACGACCGCGCAGGCGTGAACATGGGCCGCACCCTGCTGGGGGTTCATGGCGGCGTGCTCTGGCTCCTCGACGGCCGGCAGTTGCTGGGGCTGGACCCCGCGACCGGCGCCGTCACGGCCGACGCCGCGGCGTTCGAGGCCGCCAACCCCGCCCTGCGCGGCGTCGTCCCGTCCGAGGCGCGGTACATCCGCTTCGACCCCAAGGGCCTGTCGTTCACGGCCGCCGACGGACGCGACTGGCGGCTGACCGGAAAGGGCGCGGAAACAGCGCCCGACGGCCCGCGCCTGAACCTCGACGCCCAGCGCGCGGCCCCCGAGGCCGGCGTGTTCCTGCCCGCGCGGACGGCCGGCGGCAACGGGACCTGGGCGTTCTACAGCCGCGGCCTCAGGGTCGGGGACCGCTGGCTGGGTCTGTTGGCCGAACCCGAGGTCGAGGGTTTCCAGAAGGCCGGCGTCATCGGCGGTGTGGACCCCACGCGCTATCCGCGCACGCAGGTCTGGTCGGCGCGGGTCGGATCGCGGAGCACCTTCTTCGGGCCGCGCCCCACGTTCAGCGACTTCACTCCCCTGCCCGAAGGGCCCGAGTTCCTGACGGCCGGCCTGCTCCAGGACGGCCGCTGCTGCCATGACACGCCGATCCTCCTGTTCAAGCCCGACAGCCTGCTGGCGCTGCATCGCGACCGCCTGGGCGAGGGAAGCCGCCTGCGCCTCACCCGGGTCACCGGCCCCAGCGGCAAGCCGGCCTGGACCGCCGATCTCCCGCTCGAGTCGCTGGAGGCGGTCATGCCCGGCGAGACGACCCTGGTGCTGCTGGGCGCCCGCGACGAGCCACCCGTCGTTCGTCGGCGCGGCTGGCGGCCCGAAAGCGTGGACAACCTCGTGACCATCGACCTGGCGACCGGCCGCCAGTCGGTCTACGGCCTTCGTGTCGCACCCACCGCGGGCGACCGGATCCCGCCCTCCTCGACCTCGTCCCCGCCGTCGCCCCCAGCGTCATCCCCGGCGTCATCCCCGCAGTAGGCGGCCCTCCGCCCTCGATGCTATCGGCAGGCCATGCTCCCACTGCGGCGCCATCCCGATTCGGCCGCTCCGTCCCCGGACACGCCGGTGGCGGACATCGCGGCGACGGCCACACGGCGCCCGGACGGCCCGAACGGCGGCCTGGACGTGCGGTTCGTCCTCTCGGGCGACCTGGCGGCGCTGGCGATCCCGCCCCCGGCCGCGCCTGCCCGCCGCGACGACCTCTGGCGTCGCACCTGCTTTGAGGTGTTCCTGCGGGTGCCCGGTCAGACCGGCTATCTGGAGTTCAATCTCTCGCCGTCCGGCGAGTGGGCCGCCTACGCCTTCACGGGCTATCGCGAGCGCGCCGCCGACCCGGACATGGCTCCCCCGGCCGTCGCCGTGGACGCCGGCGAAGGGCGCCTCGTCCTCGACGCCCGGCTGGCCCTCCCCCCTGGCCTGCCGGCCGACCGGCCCTGGCGCGCGAGCCTGACCGCCGTGGTCGAGACGGCGGACGGACGGCACGGCTACTGGGCCGTCGCGCATGCGGCGGACCGGCCCGATTTCCACCACGCCGACAGCTTCGTCGTCGAACTCCCCCCGCCCGCCCCCCTGCCCGAACCGGAGGCCGCATGAACTTCGGCATCGACCGCCTGCTCGCCGAGCCCGAACTGCGCAAGCCGCTGATCGGTCGTCGAATCGCCCTCCTGGCCCACCCGGCCTCGGTCACCGCCGACCTGACCCACAGCCTCGACGCCCTGGCCGCCTGTCCCGGCATCATGCTCTCGTCCGCCTTCGGCCCCCAGCACGGGCTGCGTGGCGACAAGCAGGACAACATGGTCGAGAGCCCGGACTTCGCCGATCCGGTCCACGGCGTGCCGGTGTTCAGCCTCTACGGCGAGGTCCGCCGGCCCACCGACGCCATGATGGACAGCTTCGACGTCCTGCTGGTCGATCTGCAGGACCTGGGCTGCCGCATCTACACCTTCGTCACCACCCTGCTCTACGTGCTGGAGGCGGCCGCGAAGCACGGAAAGGCGGTGTGGGTGCTGGACCGGCCCAACCCGGTCGGCCGGCCCGTCGAGGGCCTGACCCTCATGCCGGGCCACGAGAGCTTCGTCGGCGCCGGCCCGATGCCCATGCGCCACGGGCTGACGATGGGCGAGATGGGCCGCTGGTTCGTCGCCCATTTCGGCCTCGACGTGGACTATCGCGTCATCGAGATGACCGGCTGGGACCCCGGGGCCGCGCCCGGCTGGGGCTGGCCGCTGGGCGAACGGGCATGGGTCAACCCTAGCCCCAATGCGCCGAACCTCTGGATGGCGCGCGCCTACGCCGGCACCGTGATGCTGGAGGGGACCACCCTCTCGGAGGGCCGCGGCACGACGCGCCCGCTGGAGCTGTTCGGGGCCCCCGACATCGACGCCCGCGCCGTGATCGCCGGGATGCGGGCGCTCGCGCCCCGCTGGCTGGAAGGCTGCGCCCTACGCGACTGCTGGTTCGAGCCCACCTTCCACAAGCATGTCGGCAAGCTTTGCGCCGGGGTGCAGATCCACACCGAGGGGCCGGGCTACGAGCACGCCGCCTTCCGGCCCTGGCGACTGCAGGCGCTCGGCTTCAAGGCGATCCGGCAGTTGCAGCCCGACTATACGCTCTGGCGCGACTTCCCCTACGAGTACGTCAACGACCGCCTGGCCATCGATATGATCAACGGCGGGCCGGGCTTACGCGAATGGGTGGATGATCCTGCCGCCGACCCTGGCGACCTGGACGCCCTCGCCTGGCCCGACGAGGCGGCCTGGGAAGAGGCCCGCGCCCCGCACCTGATCTACTGAGCCGTCGCCCTGCATCTTGACGTCGGGTGACGGCTTACGCGGCCAGCGCCCGGCGCTATCGTCCTGCGAAAGAACGGGAGGAACGGCCATGAAGGACTTCGCCGGCAAATTCGCCGTGG
The DNA here is from genome assembly GCF_037189685.1 of Phenylobacterium sp. Classification (GTDB taxonomy): domain Bacteria; phylum Pseudomonadota; class Alphaproteobacteria; order Caulobacterales; family Caulobacteraceae; genus Phenylobacterium. The sequence continues at coordinate 31,046 of NZ_JBBCIT010000032.1, forward strand.
TGACGGGCGGCGGCACGGGCATGGGCCGCGAACTGGCCCGGCAGCTCATCGCCGAGGGATGCAGCGTCGCCATGTGCGACGTCTCGGACAAGGCCATGCAGGAGACGATCGCGCTCTGCCAGGCCGACGGCGTGCCCCAGGGCGCGAAGATCACGGCCCATGTCGCCGACGTGTCCAGCGAGGCCGACCTGATCCGCTTCCGGGACGAGGCGGCCAAGCTGCACGATGCGGAAAAGCTGCACCTGCTGTTCAACAACGCCGGCATCGGCGGCGGCGGCTCGATCGTGGCCGACGGCCGGGACGAGTGGGAGCGGACGTTCAACGTCTGCTGGGGCGGCGTCTACTACGGCGTGCGAACCTTCCTGCCGATGATGCTGGCCGCCGACGAGGCGCACATCGTCAACACCTCCAGCGTCAACGGCTTCTGGGCCAGCCTGGGCCCCAGCGTCTCGCACACGGCCTATGCGGCGGCGAAGTTCGCGGTGAAGGGCTTCACCGAAGCGCTGATCACCGACCTGCGGCTGAACGCGCCGCACATCAGGTGCTCGGTGGTGATGCCGGGCCACATCGGCACCATGATCGCCGGCAATTCGCGCAAGGTGATCCGCGGGACCGAGGACGACGCGCTCTCGGCCGACGAACTCGCCCGCGCCCGCCAGCAGATGAGCCGCATGGGCGTGGACGTCTCGCAGGTCCCCGACGCGGCGATCCAGGCCCTGGCCGACGAGCGGGCCCGCCGCTTCCTGGAAGACGCCCCCACCACGGCGGCGCAGGCGGCGACGATCATCCTGGACGGGGTGAAGGCCGAGCGCTGGCGGATCCTGGTGGGCGAGGACGCGCAGAAGATGGACGCCCTGGTCCGCGCCGACCCCGAGAACGCCTATGAGCCGGCCTTCTTCCAGCGGCTGGCCAAGGAGGTCGGCTGGCAGCTCAACGGCATCGTGTCGGACGAGAGCGCGTGAGCCGCCTCCGCCGCTGACCGGCGTCAGCTCCGCGCCCGCCCACGGGCGGACAGCAGGTCGGACCAGCGCCAGGCGCCCGCCCCCAGGACCAGCCGAGGCCCGTCGTCGGCCTCGCCCAGGGCGATCTGCACGAGGCCCCGCACCGCCTGGGCGCGGCAGGCGTCGGGCGCGAAGCCCACTTCCCAGATGATCGCTTCGCGAACCGCCGCGAGACCGCCGCCCTCTTCGCCGGGATGGCGCACCCAGTCGCCGTCCCAAACACGGATCGCCGGTGTGCCGCCCTCGCCGGGACGGGCCGCCAGCGCGCGGCCCGCCGCCTCGCGGACGCGGGCGTCGCGGCGCAGGCGCGCCTCCAGCCGCTCCAGCATGTCGCATTGGCCCCCGCCGGAGCCGCCGGTCCCTCCACCGCCCGCCCGCCCGCCACCCGCCCGCGCGGCGCCGGCAAGCTCGGCGGCGCTGACGCCGCTGGCGTCGGCGATGGTCGACGGTCCAGACAGAGCGGCGCGTGCGAACGGCGCGGCAGCCTCTACATTCTGCGCCGGCGGGGCCGGGCGCGGCGCCGGCACCACGCGCGCCGATGCGGCCGGCGCTTCGTCAGGCGGGCCAGGCGGCATATCGAGCGCCGCCTCTCCCGCCGCGACGGGCTTCGGAAGCGGAGGAACGAGGGCGACCTCCACGACGCGCGGCTCGGCGACCGGCAGCGCCTGCGGCGCGACCAAGGCCCCGACGGCCAGGAGCGCGCCATGCCGGGCCAAGCTCAGCCCCGCCGCCCCCGCGCGGGCGCCACGCGGGCCGGTCCGCGGGCCGCGGCGGGTCGCCTTCGCCCACATGCCGCGGCCCGGTCCCGCGTCAGGTCAGGACCACCAGGACGACGCGGCGGTTCTGCTGACGGCCGTCGCGGTTGTCGTTCGGGGCCATCGGCGCGTCCGGGCCGTAGGAGATCGTCCCCATGCGGTTCAGGGCCACGCCCTTCTGGTTCAGGTAGCGCCGCACGGCCTCCGCCCGCTCCTCGCCCAGCCGGTAGTTGTGGTCCTTGGCGCCCGTGGAATCGGTGTGGCCCTGGACCTCGACATAGACGTTGCGGTTCTCGGTCATCAGCCGTTCGACGAAGGCGTCCAGCCGGGCCTGAGCCTCGGGCGACAGGGTGGCCTTGTCGACCGGGAACTTCATGCTGTCGTCCGACAGCACCTCGGTATAGAGGAACTTGCCCTCGGCCAGCTTGCCGGCGGCGGTCGCCCGGTCCAGGGCGTCCCGGGCCGTGCCCTCCACCGTCGCCACTCGCGTCTCGACGACATCGACGCGGCTTCCGACCACGGCCGTCTGCTCGCGGACGAATCCCTTCGTGGCGCAGCCGCCCAGGCCGGCCATACCCAGCATCAGCGCCCCTGCCATCATCACCTTCGATCCTGTGTGGATCATGTCTGGACCTCTCCGTTCGGTCGGCCCCACCAACCCAAACGCTCGCACCGGAACGCACGGTTTCGCCGGAAGACGGCCCTTTTCGGGCGCAGCTTGGCCATGAAAATCGCCGGCCCCACACCGCATCTTAGGATTTCCCGGGTCTCATCGGCGCCGAACGACGACCGATCCAGAAGGGATCCGACCGATGGCTGACCTTTGCCGCCGCCGCCTCATGTGGGCGCTGGGCGCCGGCCTCGCCGCCCTGCCCGCGTACGCCCTGGCCGAAGGTGGGATCGAGGACGAGGCCACCCCCAGAACACGGCCCAGGCCACGCCCCCGGGCGCCCGCCAAGCCAACGGCCAAGCCGCCCGAGGCGGCCAAGCCCGCCGCCGCGTCCGAGGCGCCGCCCGCCCACGCCTCGCCGCCGTCGCTGACGCCCGAGGCGGCGATGGCGCGATTGATGGACGGCAATGCGCGCTATGTGGAAGGCCTCTCCACCCATCCCCACGCCGACAGGGCGCGGCGCGTCGAGGTCTCCTCGGCCCAACGTCCCTTCGCGACCATCCTGACCTGCGCCGACAGTCGCGTGGCGCCCGAACTGATCTTCGACCAGGGCCTGGGGGACCTGTTCGTCATCCGTGTGGCGGGAAATGTCGTGGACGACGCCGTCCTGGCCTCGATCGAGTACTCGGCCCTGCACCTGGGCTCGACGCTGGTGATGGTGCTGGGCCACGAACGCTGCGGCGCGGTGAAGGCCACCCTGGACGCCCTGGCCGGTCGTGGCGACCCGGCGGACCGCGACACCCACATCGGCGCTCTGGCCGCGCTCATCACGCCCGCCGCCCGCGCGGTGCCGTCGGACGCCGCCGACCGGCTCGACGCCGCCGTGTCGCTGAACGCCGCCCATGCGGCGGGCGAGATCTTCGCCGGCAGCCGACCCTTGCGGACCCGGGTCCTCGAGGGAAAGCTGCGCATCGTGGCGGCCCGCTACGATCTCGACGACGGCCGCGTCACGCCCACCCGGAGCCAGCAGGCGTAGATTCGGAAGCCCTCCCGGCCTCAGGGCGCCTTCGGCGGCCCCGCCCGCCGGGCGCGCCGCACCGCCGCGACGAGAGCGCCGTCATCCAGGCCGCCCTGAAGCAGGTAGGGGCCGACGACATAGGACGGCGTCCCCTGGAGACCCAGGCCGAACGCCTGGGCGTTATGGTCTCCGATCTGCCGGTCCAGCGCCTGCGCGTGGATTTCGAGGTCCGTGGCCAGCCGGCGGGGATCCGCGCCCGCCGCCGCCGCGACCGCCAGCGACCGTTCGGGCGTGAGCGCGCCGGTGGCCGCCATCAGGGCGTCATGGACCGCGTCGTACCGCCCCTGACGATGGGCCGCGAGCGCCACCCGAGCCGCGAACACCGACTCTTCACCGCGGATCGGCCAGTCCTTCCACACCACCTGGACGCCGGGATCATCCGCCAACAGCCGGCGTAGGGCCGGGTCGGTGCGCTTGCAGACGCCGCACCGGTAATCCGTGAACACCACAACCACCACATCCGGTCGCGCCGCCCCCGATCGCGGCGAACCGGCGTCGTCCAGCACCGCAGCGACCACGGGCGTACGGGTCAGCACCGGGCCGTCCGGCGGCATCATCCTGAGCGCCAGCGAGACCAGGAGCCCGGCCCCCAGGGCGAGCGCCAGCGACAGCGTCGGCCGCCGCCCCAGCCAGCGCCCGACGCCCGACCCTCCCCTCATTCGCCGGCCATGCGGCGCAGGCCCGCCGGGTCGACGACGGTAAGGACGCCGTACGCGCGCCGGATCAGGCCCGCGCGCTCGAATTCGGCGAGATGGGCGTTGGCCGTCTTGCGAGTCAGGCCCACCATCTCGCCCAACGCCTGCTGGGTGGCGTGGACCGTCCGGTCGGGCGCGGCGCGGGCCATCAGCTCCAGACGGCGCGCGAGGCGCTCGCGCGGCGGCAACGCCGTCATGTCGGCCACCACCCCCAGCAGGTTGCGGAGTTGGATATACAGCAGGGCCGCGACCGCCTCCCACACCCGTGGAGCGTCATGGGCGATCCGCGTCAGCGCACGATCCGAGACCTGGAGGATGCGGCTGTCCGTCCGGCAGATGGCGGTCACCAGTCGCGGCCCGCCCCCGAAGCGTGTCGTTTGGCCCAGGGCCGCGCCCGGCGGAAGCTGGCCGATCAGCACCTCGCGGTCGCCCGGCGCCTGGCAGTAGAGCTGGAGCACGCCGTCCAGCAGGACCAGCACGCCGGTCTCGTCGTCGCCCTCGGCCTGCACCCATTGGCCCGGCCCCAGCGCCACGACTCGGCCGTGGGCCAGCAGCGCCCCCACGAGGTCGTCCCCGCCCTGCCGCACCCATTCGGCGCGACGCAGGCACGCTTCGGCAAGGGTGCGGTCATCCGGCGACATTCTCCCCTAGTGTAACGATCGTGACATTTCCGTCTAGGCATGCGTGGCCTGATCCGTTCAAAGACAGGGAGGAGATGATGGCCGACATCCTGGATATCGAGGAGGTCGAAGGCTGTGGGGCCCGGGTCCGGGGCCTGGACGTACGCAAGGCGTCCGACACCCAGATCGACGCCATCCGCGAGGCCGTCTTCCGTCGCGGCGTCGTCTTCTTCGAGGACCAGCAGCTCGCCCCGGACGATCAGATCGCCTTCGCCCGCCGCATCGCGCCCATCGTGGTCAACCGCTATTTCCCGAAGACCGAGCGCTGGCCCGAGATCGCCAAGGTCGAGAAGACCGAGGGCCAGAAGTCCAACATCGGCGGCGGCTGGCACACCGACCACAGCTATGACACCGCCCCCGCGATGGGCTCGGTCCTGCTCGCGGTGCGGACTCCGCCCGCCGGCGGCGACACCCTGTTCGCCGACATGTACGCCGCCTACGAGGCCCTGCCCGACGCGACGAAGACCCGGATCGCCGGCCTGAGGGCGCGGCACGCCTCGGCCCACGTCTTCGGCGAGGGCGGCGCCTACGCCGCCACCGACCATGCCGTCCTCTCGGGCCACGCGGACACGCCCGAGGCCGTCCATCCTGTGGTCATCATCCACCCCGGCAGCGGCCGTAAGGCGCTATTCGTCAACCCGGCCTTCACGCGGGAGATCCTCGGCCTGGCCCCGGACGAGAGCTCCGCGCTGCTGGGCGAACTGTACGCCCATGCGATCCAGCCGCGCTTCGTCGCGCGCTACGCTTGGCGGCCCGGGACGATGGCGGTGTGGGACAACCGCTGCACCTGGCACTTCGCCATGAACGACTATCACGGCCACTATCGCCTGATGCACCGGATCACCCTGGACGGCGTTCCCCTCGCCGCCTGAGAGGGGTCGCCTACTCCGCCTGGGCGGGACGGAACGCCGACGGTGGGGTCTTGGCCCATTCGGAGCGGCGGCAGTCGCCCTCCGGCTGAAGCTGGAACTCGGCCGCCGCCCGCCAGCATGCGGCTTCCTCGCGCTGGATGCTCCAGGCCCAGGCCAGCCAGGCGCACATCAGGCCGAGGCCCACGCAGAGCGCCGCCATCACGAGGATCGCGAGCGGTGTTCCGGTCCGGCGGCGCATCTCAGCCATGTGCTGGCTTTCGCGCAACCCGAGGCGTCCGGCAAGGGGGTGGACGTCAGCAGGCGGTATCGAGCCGTCCGACGGCGCCCACCTGACGCTCGCCCTGCCACACGACGACCTCGACGGCGCTGTCGTGCTCGGACAGCACCCGGCCGGCCCGGGCGAGAGCGTGGGCGTCATCCTCATGCTCGAAGGTCTCGAAGGCTGTGGACGAGCCGTCGGGACGACAGGGATAGAACGTGAACAGCGGCATGACGCAACTCCCCGGCGACGAACGGGAGCGCAGGCTCTCATCGTTTGGTGCGCGGGTCCCCGCGCGGATGTCCGACCTTATACGTTCTTCACTGGAAAGTTGTGTCAGGCGCCCGACACTTTCGCGTATCAAGCGTATTTTTCGCTATGGCCGTCGGCCGCTCCGTTCCAGCGCCGACGCGAGCCGGTCCATCGCGACCTTGAGCTGGACCCGCAGCTCATTGGCCGTCACCAGCACCAGGGACGAGACCGCCCAGAAGGTCAGGAGCGCCGGCGCCGCACCCGGGTGAATGACGCCACCAGGGCTGAGGAAGAGGCGCCAGCCGATCGCGCCCCCCGCCGCCATCACCAGCACCCCGCAGAACGGCCCCCGGGCCAGCCCGGCGGCCAGGACCGCCGCGACGTAGAGCATGAAGGGCGAGAGCGCGCCAAGGGCGCCGTTGAGCACGAGGCGGACAAGTGTGGCCGCCCCCACCAGGACCGCGGCCACCGCCAGGCTGATCAACGCCTGAAGCGCCCGGTTTCCGGAAGGTCTCGGCGAGGCGGCCATACGTCAGCTTTGTCGGACGCGGCGGGCGAAGGCAATCGGCTTCACGAGCGGCGCGAAGACCCGCCTCCGGAGACGGGCCATGCCGGGCGGACGGCCAGGCTGGTTTCGGCCACCCGTGAAGGCCGATCCGGCGGAATTTCGCATGGGGGCGTCACCCCACCGGAAGAACCTGCGCGGAATCACGGATGGCCGAAATGAGCCTGGCCGCGGCCCGTCAGCCGGTCGGCGCGTCCGCCGCATCCCCGCCGGCCGCATCACCCGCCGGCGCGGCTTCATAGGGGGCGGGGGCCGGAGCCTCATACGCCGGCGGCGCATCGCAGCCCTTGCCGGAATAGAGGCCCACCATCACCGCCTTGCGGGTGGTGGCGGTCTGCACCTGGGCCTCGGCCTCGGCGCGCACCTGGGCGGCGCGCTGCTTGGCCATCGCGGCGGCGTTGTTGGCGAACATCCCGGCGCCGGGCACGCGGCCCAGCACCCCGGCCCGAAGCATGCCTTCGACCGCCACGGTCGAGGCGAGGCCCGCGCCCTGGGCCGAGCCGTCGGCCTTGGCCACCCGGGCGTTGGCCTCGGCCACGATCTGGTCCATCCGCGCCGACTCGTTCGCGATCGCGTTGCAGTCCATCTGGGCGTCGCCCGGATAGCTCACCTGCAGCCCTTGGGCCGAAGCCGGCGACGCGAGCATCAGCGCCGCCGACGCGGCAGCCATGATGATTGTACGTTTCACTGTTGCCCCCATGAACTCGCTTTCCAAGCAAGCTACGTCCGGCCGGGCGGGAAAACCTCCCCCGTTTGGGGGTGCCTGCGCGCGTCTTCCGGCGCCGGCCCGGATTCCGGGACCGAGGTCAGGCCAGCAGCTTCACGATCTCGCCGGGATGGGTGAACTGCAGGAGGACGCCGGCGCCCTCGATCCGGGCGCGCCTCACACCCGGGATGGGCAGCCAGGAGAAGTCGCCCTGGTCCGGCAGCGCTGCGGAGACCGCAACCGTCCAGCCGGCACCGGCGCCGACGTCGGCGGGCGGCTCCCAGCCTCCGGCATAGACGGCGTGCTCCCCGGCGAAGCCCCAGGTCGAACGCGCGCACATGGCCTGGATGTCGCGCACCAGGAAGCCCCGCACCTCAGGGTCTTCCAGGGCGCGGCCATCGACCGCGACCTCGCTCAGCGCCCGGAACATGACGCGTTCGATCGTCGGCGTGGTCAGTTGCCGCCGCAGGAACTCTGCGAACACCGAGACGAGTTGCGGATTGCGCAGCAGGTGCTTCTGCACGGAAGCGATGAAGGTGGAGTGTGGCTGGGTCCGCGACATGGGCGGATGGGGGTTCATCAACACGGACGGTCCGAGGAGGCCCGGGTAGGCGCTGGCGAACGCCAGCCCGGCCGGCGCCCCGGTGTCCCGCACGATCAGCCGGACGCTCTTCAACTTGAGCCGCTCGACGACGGCCGCCATGTCGTCAGCCGCCGCCGCGGCATAGTCGCCCGCGGCGGGGTCCGAAAGACCGAAACCGGGCCGCTGGACCACGATAGGCCGCAGCCCGGCGCGGATGAGGCCGTGGCGATAGGCGTCGGGCAGCCGACGGCCGGCCGCAGAGCCGTGGAACACGAAGACCGGCTCGCCGTCGTAAGGTCCGTAGTCGATCAGCGCGATGCGCCGCGCCCCGTCGAGGGACGGCACGATCCGGAGCCGTCCGCCGCCCTCCTCCTCCCCGAACACGGCTTCGGCCGCAGAGGCGACCGTGACCAGTTCGCGCCCCTCCGCGAACAGGCGCGCCAGATCCTTCGCCCCCTTGGCCCCCGTCTTCTGGAGCACGGCCTTCATATGCGACTTGACCGTCTCGGGACTTAGGCTCAGCGCCTGTGCCGCCTCGGGCGTGGTGGCGCCGCGCGCGACCCGCACCGCCACCCTCGCCTCGCCCGGCGTGAGCCCCAGGGCCTCCTCCGCCAGGCTCTCGTCGTCCTCACCCTGAGCCTGGACCTCGCACATCACGCCGATCAGCCGGGCGATCAGTTCCGGCGCGCGGCGCACGCCCGCCTTGGCGTTGATGCGTCGCAGCGCGTCGCGGGCCGTCTCGCGGCCCACGCCGGCGTCAGCCGCCGCCACCTCCAGGTTCGGCGCGAACAGAAGCGCTTCCGCCAGGCGGGCCTCCAGCGCCGTAAGGTCCAGCGCCCGCGCCGCCCGGCGCGCCAGTTCGGACGAGCGCGACGGCGCGCTCACCACCACGACCAGCCGCTGGGAGCCGGCCTGGAGCGCGGCGGAGGCGTCGGGCGTCAGCGGCCAGCGGGCCGCCGCGGCCTCGTCGCCGATCCAGACCGTGTAGGCCGCGCCGTCCGCGCCCTCGGCCAGGCTGACGACAGGCCCCTCGCTCAGGGCGCGTTTCAGAAGCGGGCGCAGGTCGGCGGTGTCCGTGAAGAGTGCGCGGAACGCGGGTTCGGCGAAATACAGGCTCCCGTGCGCGGACGTGACCGCCTGCGCCAGGGCCCGCCGGTCGGCGATGGCTCCGGCCACGGGCGGCAGGTCGCGGTTGGCCGCCGTGAACGCCTCCATCGCGCGGCCGCCGTCCGCCACCAGCGCGTCTTCCACATCCGACCAGGAATCGAGCAGCAGTTCGACGGGCGCCCCCCGCGGGGCGCGGGCGCGCAAGAGGTCGGAAAGGCTGTCGCGTCTGAGTCTCATCGCTCGCAGGAAGTACGGCCTGGCCGTCCGTCAAGTTTCAAGGCCGGTTCGATCATCTTCCGTGCAAGCTTCGCGCCAGCACACGCCGCGCCCGGGTGGCGCAAGATGAACCGAATCTGAAGCTGGGGGTTCAGGACGGGTTCAGTCCGGCCCGTGACTATGGCCGGCCATGGGACATGTAACCCGAGGAGCTGTCATGAAACATCTGCTGTACGCCGCCGTCGCCCTCGCGACCGTCGCCGCGCCGGCAGTCGCCTCCGCCCAGCCGGGCTGGCATCAGGAGCGCCGGGAAGACCGCCGCGAGCTCCGCGAGGATCGCCGCGACTATCGCGACACCGTGCGGGACGCCCGCCGCGACGGCGTGATCACCCCCCGCGAAGCCCGCGAGATCCGCCGCGACGCCGCCGAGGTCCGCCGCAGCGAGCGCGAGGTGCGCTACAACCGCCATCGCGCCGATACCTGGCGCGGCCGGCCCGAGTGGCGCGACTATCGCGGCGCCCGCTCCGGTTACTGGTACGCGCCCGGCTACGGATACCGGCCGGTGATGCGCGGCTACACCTGGCGTCAAGGCGCCTACGTGCCGCGCGCCTACCGCACCTACTACGTGCAGGACCCCTACTACTACGGCCTGCGCGCCCCGCCGCCCGGCCACCGCTGGGTCTACGCCGACGGCAACTTCGTGCTGATGGCCCTGGCCACGGGCCTGATCGCCAGCGTCGTGGCGAACGCCTACTAGCGGCCGCGCCGGAACGCCCCCGGCGCCGAAGAACGAGGCCGCGGCCGGCTCCCGCCCGCCGCGGCCTTTTCGTGCGCGCCTTGCCGAAGGCGCCCGTTGGGGCGATAGGCGGGGGATGAACGACCGGGATGTCTACCTCAAGCTGTCGGCCGTCGCGGAGGAGCTGATGGCCCTGTCCGAACAGGCCGAGACCCTGATCGGCGAAGCCGCGCTGCGCACCGCCGCCAACACCATCGGAGGCACGGCGAAGGCGGTCTACGAGCACGCGCTGGACGGCGACGCCCATTGAGGCGATCGCCGGGCCACGGCCCTGGCTTCCGCCTTCAGCCGCGACTAGCGTGGCCCCATGACGATGAGGTCCCTCCTTGCCGCCGCCCTCGCGGCGGTCCTCGCGGCGCCCGCCGCTGCGCGACCCGCCGACGTCCAGCCGGCCGATCTCGTGATCTGGGGCGGGCCGATCTATACCGGCGCGCAACCGGCGACAGCCCAGGCCGTGGCCGTCCGCGGAGGCCGCATCGTCCACGTCGGCCCCCGCGCGGACGCACAGGTCCTGGTGGGCGAGGCGACCCGGGTCGTGGACCTCGCCGGCGCGGCGCTGTTCCCCGGTTTCACCGACAGCCACGCCCACCTGCGCGGCGTCGGCGAGCGCGAGTTGTCCCTGAACCTCGAAGGCGCGAAATCCGCGGCCGAGGCGGTGCGGCGGGTGAAGGCCCACCTCGACGCCCGCAAGCCCGAAGGCCCGGTCTGGGGTCGCGGCTGGATCGAGACGGGGTGGCCCGAGGGGCGCTTCCTCGAGCGCGGCGACATCGATCCGATCGCCCCGGACCAGCCGGTCCTGCTGACCCGCGCCGACGGCCACGCGCTGGTCGCCAACTCCGCCGCGCTGAAGGCCGCGGGCATCGACGAGAGCACCGCGGCGCCTCCCGGCGGCGAGATTCTCAAGGGGCCCGACGGCCGGCTGACCGGCGTGCTGGTGGACAACGCCATGCGGCTGGTGGCGTCCCTGCGCCGCGCGCCCACCGAGGCCGACCGCCGCGCCGCCTTCGAGGCCGCCTTCCGGGTCGAGACCGCCTACGGCTGGACCGGCGTCCATTCCATGAGCGCCACATGGGCCGACGTCGACCTTCTGGAGCGGATGAACGCCGAGGGCGTCACGCCGCTGCGCGTCTACAACGCCGTGGACGCCGCCCAGGCCGGGCCGCTGTTCGAAGGCGGCCCTCGCGCGACCAAGGACGGCCTCATCGTCACACGGGCTGTGAAGCTCTATGAGGACGGCGCCCTGGGCTCACGGGGCGCGGCGCTGTTCGAGCCCTATGCCGATGCGCCCGACACCCGCGGGCTGGTGGTCACCCCACCCGAGGCGATGCGGGCGTCCATGGCCCGGGCGCGCGCTTCGGGCATACAGGTGGCCGCACACGCCATCGGCGACCGCGGCAACGCCGAGGTGCTGGACATAATGGCCGCCGAGAACGCGCGTGGCCTACGTTGGCGGATCGAACATGCCCAGGTCGTGCGACCGTCCGACATCCCGCGCTTCGCCGACCTGGGTGTCATCGCCTCGATGCAGCCCAGCCACGCCATCGGCGACCTGCACTTCGCGCCGTCCCGCCTGGGCGACGCCCGCCTGCGCGGCGCCTACGCCTGGACATCGATGCGGCGGGCCGGCGTCGTCGTGGCCGGTGGCTCGGATGCGCCGGTGGAACGTGGAGACCCGCTGATCGAGTTCTACGCCGCGGTGGCGCGCAAGGACCTGAACGGCTTTTCCGCGCCCAACTGGGCGCCGCAGGAGGCCCTGAGCCGCGAGGCCGCCCTGGCGATGTTCACCTCGGCGCCGGCCTACGCCCGCTTCGCCGAGGTCGAACTCGGGACCATAGAGGTCAGCAAGCGCGCCGATCTCTCGGCCTTCTCGGTCGATCTCATGACCGCGCCCGAAGCCGAGATCCCGAAGGGTCGGGCGGTCCTGACCGTCGTGGACGGCAAGGTGGTCCACCAGGCGCAATGACCCCACGCGCCCGGGATCGGGCCAGACGGACCTCCGACGGCCGATGATGGCGGTCGACACCGATCGGCCGGGCCGAGACTGACATCCGTCAAATACACCCGGACCTCTCGCGGATAGCCGAGGCACACCCGCCTCGAGGGACGGGCTCCACGGAAAGGGATATCCCGATATTCGCGTGTTTTGGCGCGACACAACTTCGCAGTGTCGAGTTGTCGACAGTTTTTGTCCTTCGCGACCGCTAGCGTGAAACCTGAGCCGGAGAACGGCGTTTCAAGGTCCCGATGCAAAGGCCCGTCTCCGCGTTGCAGAATCGCCTGCTCGAAGCTCTCCCGCCCGGCGACGCCGCCCGGATCATCCCCCATCTGGTCGCTGTGACGCTCGAACGCGGCCGCGTTCTGTACGATCCGGGTGACTCGGTGGAATTCGTCTACTTCCCGAACGAAGGCGTCATCTCGCTGATGACGCTCATGGAAAGCGGCGCGGCCATCGAGAGCGCCATCATCGGGCCCGAGGGGGCGCTCGGGCTCATGGCGGCCGTGGCGCCGCGTCAGTCGCTGTCGCGGGCCGTTACGCAGACGCCCCTGCGGGCGTCGCGGATCGCCGCCGAGCGGCTACGGGAAGTCTGCGCCGTCAGCCCTGCAATGCGCGATCTCGTGGACCGCCACACCGAGGCGGTCTACGCTCACGCGATCCAGACCGTGGCCTGCAACGCGCTGCACTCGGTCGAAGCCCGGTTCGCGCGCTGGCTGCTGAGCTGTCACGAACGCGTCCAGAGCAGCAAGATCGCCCTCACCCAGGAGCTTCTGGCCGACATGCTGGGCGTCCAGCGTACGACCGTGACCGCGGTGGCGCGCACGCTTCAGACCAGAGGTCTCATCCGCTACCGCCGCGGCGTCGTCGACATCCTCGACCCCGACGGGCTCGAGGCGGTGGCCTGCGAATGCTACGGCGTGGTCCGCGGCCACTACCACCGCCTGCTCGGCGGGACGCCGAAACGACCCCCGCGGCCCCGGAGCGACCCCGCCCAACGCTGACATCGGCGCCGCTCGTCGCTCGAAGGTTGCCTTGGAGCGATATTCCCCCTTTCTTGCGCGGCCACGCCGCTTCCGATGCGGAACGGCCCGAATTGCTGTCGAGAAAAAGCCCATGATCTTCCGCAAACGCAAAATCCTGCTGTCGGCCGGCACAGCCGCCGCCCTCGCCTTCGCCGCCCAGAGCACGACGGCGCATGAGCGCGACTGCCTCGACGCGACGTGCGTTTCCCAAGCGTTGTTCGCCTCGGCCAATACTCCCGAGGGCGCCTCGACATCGCTGGAATCGCCCCGGTTCGGCGCCTGGGGCTTCGACATGTCGGGCATGGACCGCAGCGCGAAGCCCGGCGACGACTTCTACCGGTTCGCAAACGGCAAGTGGGCCGAGCGCACCGAGATCCCCTCCGACCGCACGCGGTTCGGAAACTTCGACATCCTGGGCCAGCTCTCCGAGAACCGGGTCCACGCCATCCTGCAGGAGGCCGCCGCCGGCCGCCTCGACGACCTCGACGCCGCCAAGATCGGCGCGGCCTTCACCGCCTTCATGGACGAGGCCCGGATCGAGAAGCTGGACGCCAAGCCGATCGCCGGCAGCCTGGACGAGATCCGCAAGGTGCGCAGCCGCGACCAGTTCACCGCCCTGATGGGCCGCGCCAATGCGACCGGCTTTTCCAGCATCCTGCCGGTCTACGTCACGATCGACGCCAAGAACCCCACCCGCTACGCGGTGGGGTCCACGACGGCCGGCCTGAGCCTGCCCGACCGCGACTACTACCTGCTGCCGGCCTTCGCCGAGAAGAAGGCCAAGTACCAGGCCTACGTCGAGCAGATGCTCACCATGATCGGCTGGCCCTCGCCGGCCGCCAACGCCAAGGCGATCGTCGCGTTCGAGACCAAGCTGGCCGAGGTGTCCTGGACCCGTGCGGAGAGGCGCGACCGCGACCGCACCTACAATCCCATGTCCCCGGCCGAGCTCAACGCCTTCACGCCGGGCTTCGACTGGAATCGCTACCTGACCGCGGCCGGCCTGCCGAAGGCCGACCGCATCGTGGTGTCCACCAAGTCGGCCTATCCGAAGTTCGCCGAGATCTACGCCGCCACGCCGGTGGAGACGCTCAAGGCCTGGCAGGCCTTCCGCGTGGCCGACGACGCGGCGCCCTACCTGTCCCGACGCTTCGTCGACGCCAATTTCGAGTTCCGCAACCGGACCCTGATGGACCAGCCCGAGCAGCGGCCGCGCTGGAAGCGGGCGGTCGCCTTCACCAATGGCGTGATCGGCGAGTCCGTGGGCCGCGTCTATGTCGCCCGCTATTTCCCGCCCGAGTCCAAGGCCAAGATGGACGAACTGGTCGTGAATGTGCGCTCGGCCATGCAGGCGCGGATCCAGAAGCTGCACTGGATGGGCCCAGAGACGAAGGAACGCGCCCTCGACAAGCTGGCCAAGTTCACGGTCAAGATCGGATATCCCGAGGAGTGGCGAGACTACTCGGACCTGCGCCTCGACCCGACCGACCTCGTCGGCAACGTCATCCGCTCGGCCGCCTACGAATGGCGCCGCGACGTGGATCGCCTCGACCAGCCGGTCGACAAGCGCGAGTGGGGCATGACGCCCCAGACGGTGAACGCCTACTACAACTTCGCCAACAACGAGATCGTCTTCCCGGCCGCCATCCTGCAGCCGCCGTTCTTCGATCCCGACGCCGACCCGGCCGTCAACTACGGCGGCATCGGCGGCGTCATCGGCCACGAGATCAGCCACGGCTTCGACGACCAGGGCCGCAAGTCCGACGGCGACGGCGTGCTGCGCGACTGGTGGACCGCCGAGGACAACGCCAAGTTCCAGGCCCAGGCCGCCCGCCTGGGCGCCCAGTACTCCGAGTTCGAGCCGCTGCCGGGCCTGCGCCTCAACGGCGCACTGTCCATGGGCGAGAACATCGGCGACATGGGCGGCCTGTCCCTGGGCTACGACGCCTATCTCGCTTCGCTGAAGGGCAGGCCCGCGCCGGTGATCGACGGCTTCACCGGACAGCAACGGGTGTTCCTCGGCTGGGCGCAGGTCTGGCGCGAGCGGATCCGTGACGAAGCCCTGCGCCAGCGGGTCGTCACCGGCCCGCATTCGCCGGCCTACTATCGCGTCAACGGCACGATCCGGAACCTGCCCGGCTGGTACGAGGCGTTCGCGATCCAGCCGGGCGACAAGCTCTATGTCGCGCCTGCCGACCGCGCGGACATCTGGTGATGCGCCTTGCTCGCCGGCGGCCCTCCCAGGCCGTCGGCGGGGTCCGTCAGTCCCGCGGCGCACGCTCCACGACCATCCGGTCGTGGAGGTCGCGCACCCGCCGGCTGGCCGAGGTCTGGAACGCGAACGGGAACAGGCCGTGCAGTACGCAGGCCGCCGCGGCGGCGGCCAGCGGCCCCGCGAAGCTCCAGGCCTTCGCAAGGTGCTCTCCGTAGGTCTCGCCCATCGCCTGCGGATGGTCGGTGAAGGCCCTGAACACGTGCTCCCCTCCGTCGGATCGCCAGACCCCAGGGTGACGCACGCCGTCGGGATTATCATCTCCGATGTTCCGGCCCGAGGTCCGTTCCGCGAGAACGCCATTCCTGGGGCGCCGCCAGCACGAGAACCGCATCCTCCCGGCGGGTGGGCGACGCCCGAGAGTTAAACATTCCTGAAAACGCTTCCGTAAGGCGCGCCGCCGGATCGTTGCCGAGGTCTTAACCCTCGCGCCTCGAGTTCTCACATGCAGTTCGTCGCCCTGCCCGTCGCCGGTTCCGGAGGCCGTGAGGTCCTGGTCAATCCGGAGCAGGTCGTCTGCATCCTCGACGCCGGCGAGCAACGGACCCAGATCGTCACGACCGGGCTCTCCACCGAGAGTTCCATCAGCATCGTGGTCGCCCTTGGCGTGCGGGAGGTGGGCCTCCGCCTCGGCGCCACGATCGTCCACGAACCCGCGGGGCATTCGGGCTAGCGCGGCCTCCGCGCCCCCGAACGGTCCGGGACCGCCCCCCGACCCGGAGCGACGCCCCCCGGGAGGGACGCCACCCGTCCCGGCGTCCCTCCCGACCCGGGCCTGCCTCAGGCGCAGGCCCCACCGGCTCGGCGACGATCATGGAGGAGGACGCCAACACCATCCGGGGTGACGGGCTGCCGATACGTCGGAAAAGCAAAGGGCCTCGGAGTGATCCGAGGCCCTTTGCTTTCTCCATGAAGGTCAGGGGCGGCGGCGCGCGCCCCGCACGGAGAACCGCTATCCCGCCCGTCGGCAGAGGTCGGCGACGAAACGCCCCTGGCTGAAGATCTCGACTTCCTCACAATCCGGATCGAGGGCGAGGAGCGCCTCCGCCTCCCGCACCGCGTCCTCGACCCCGCCCTGCACCGCGACCAGACCCGGCCAGGAAAGGTCCTGCCCCAAAGCACTCAGAACGAATTTCATGACGCCCCCCAAGCTCGGCCATACGTTATCCAAGCTTGGCCTTGGGGCCAACCCGAAGAACACCGTCCGACACAATCCGGCGCACGGCCCGCACCGGTGGCGAGGGTCGATGCTCCCCGTCTCCGGGGAGCTAGGCGCCGTGAACGGCGCGACCCCCGATCAGCGTCATCCGCACGGCCTCCGCCGAGGGTGCGGACAGGACCCGCCTCAGGGGACCGTCCAGCAGGACAAGGTCGGCCATAGCCCCGGCCGACAGCCGCCGCGCCTTTCCGCCGGGACAGCTCGCGCTGCCCAGGTACAGCTCCAGGGCGGCGCGCGCAGGCAGCGCCTCGGCCGGGCCCAGCGCGCGGCCTCCGGCTGTCCGCCGGTCACGGGCCGCCGCGATCCCCGCCCAGGGATCAGGCGCGGCATAGGGCGCATCCGAGCTGGCGGCCAGGGGCACGCCGGCCGCCCGCAAGCTGGCCAGGCGGTAGAGGTCTCCGCGGTCGGCCGGATCGGTCTCGCGCAGGTACCGGTCACCGCGCTCGCGGACGAAGGCCGGCTGGCTCACCACCGTCAGGCCCAGGTCGCGCAGGGTCGGGATGGCGTCCGCCGGGATCACGCTGCCGTGCTCGATCCGGTCGCCGGGCCGCGCGCCGGCGGTCGCGAACGCCGCCAGGGTCAACGCCAGCTCCGCCGCCGTGACGCAGTGAACGGCCACGGCGCGCCCGGACGCCCGCGCGGTCGCCATGCGCTGGATGAAGTCGTCCAGGTCGATCAGGTCGGCGTCGTCCAGCAGCACCTTCACGGGCCCCACGGCATAGGCGCCGTCGTCCTTCGCCGCGAGCGGTCCGCCGCTCATCAGGCAAAGGCGCTGCGGCAGATCGCCCACCCGATGCGCCCCGGCCAACCGGGCGGCGGCCGTGGCGTCGGTGGTGACGCTGGCGTCGGTCAGGCCGGTGACGCCCATCGCGGCCAGCCGAGCGCCCAGGGGCGCCAGCGGCGGCGGGTCCGACCCCAGTTTCGCCCGCAGCCAGGCGTCGCCGCGCCACAGGTGGCCCGCCGCACGGTCCAGCCCCGCCGGATCGTCGCCGGCCGGCAGGGCGTCGAGCGCACGGCTGTTCAGCGCCCACAGCGCCCCGGTCTGATGCTGCACCCGCACGGGCTGGTCCGGCGCCAGCCGGTCCAGCGTCGCGCGATCCAGGTCGCCCATCTGCGCCTCGTGCCACCCGATGGCGCGGAGCCAGCGCCCTGTCGGCCGCGCCGCGGTGGCCCCCGCGATCCGTCGCGCCAGTTCGCCGGGATCGTCGACGTCGGAAAGGTCCAGGGACGCGTCGCGCGCGGCCAGCGCCAGGATGTGGATGTGATGGTCCCACAGGCCGGGGATCAGCGCGCCGCCCCGGCCGTCGATCTCGTCGCGGGCGCGGGGCAGGCATTCGCCGACGGCGGCGATACGGCCGGCCTCGATCCGCACGTCCAGGCCCGCCCGCCCCTCGACCTCCACGTTGCGCAGGATCAGGCTCACGCCGCGCGCGCCAGGCCGCTGGCGACGGCCGCGGACGCCGCCGCGCCGGCCATCGACACCTCCAGGAACGCGGCCCGACCGTCCGCCAGGGCCTTCAGCGCGGCCGCCGCGGCCGCGAGCCCCGCGACGGGATCGGCCAAGGCGTCGCCGAGGAAGCAGGGCGCGTCGCCGACCCGGCCCACCAGCCCGCCCGCCGCCGACGCGTCGTCGCCGAACGCCACGCGCGCGCCCGCCTCGCCGGCCCATCCGTGACCCGTGATCGCCACCCAGACCAGGCCGGGGTTCGCCGCGAACAGGGCGTCCGCGTCCAGGCCCAGCGAGGGCAGCGCCCGCGGCCGCGCGCTGGTGATCAGGACATCGGCCCGGGCGATCCGGTCGCGCAGGATCGCCTGTCCCGCCGCGGTCGCCAGGTCCAGCACGAGGTCGGCCTTGGCCCCGTTCAGCGCCCGATGGAAGCCGGGCGTTGTCGCCCGCGTCGGGTCGGGCCGGCGCACGCTCTCCACCTTCGTCACGGCTCCGCCCGTGGCCGCCAGGATCGCGCCGCACAGCGGCCCCGCCCAGAGCGCCGAGAGGTCCACGACGCGGAGCCCGGCGCGCGCCGCCCGGCCGTCGCCTCGCCATATCGTCCTCACAGCGGGCGCGCCCGCCGCCTCGCCCACCCGACTGGCCGGCAGCCCGAGCAACGCCGCCCGCTCGACCAGCGCCGCGCACGGGTGTTCCGCCGCGTGCGCCTCGACCAGGTCCCAGGCGTCGCCCACATCCCCGGTCAGCAGCCAGGCCGGGATCAGGTCGTGGTCCTCGTCGCGCGCCAGGTTCAGCGCCATCCAGCCATCGGCGGCGCGCAGAAGGCGGCAGGCCCCGTTGGGCGAGACCCGGCCGCCCGGCGGCCCCAGGACCAGGTGGCCGGCCCGGTCCAGCACGCCCAGGTCCTGCGGCCGCACCCGGTCGCCCACACAGGCGCTCGCCCCCTCCACCTCGACGCAAAGCGCGTCCAGAGCCGGCTGGATCGCGCTCACGCCGCCACCTCGTCCACCAGCCGCCAGGCCACGGCCGTGGCCAGGTCGATCTCGGCGCCGGTCAGCGCCATCCAGCACGTCCGATGCCGGCCGATGCGCCGCGGGATCGTCACCGTGCCCCCGGCGCCCGGGATCAGCCCCATGCCCACCTCCGGAAGCCGGAAGAAGGCGCCCGGCCCCGCGGCGACGCGCGCCGCCGCCGCCGGAACCTCGATCCCGGCGCCCACGCAGGCGCCGTGGAGGCGGGCGGTCGCCCGTCCACCCAGCCGGTGCAGCGCCAGCGCCGGCGACCGCAGCGTGCGCACCAGATGCGCCAGGCCCGGATCCCCCGCGCGGCCGAACTCGTCCAGGTCGCCGCCCGCGCTGAACGCCGGCCCCTCTCCGCTCAGGGTCAGCGGCAGGGCGTCGGGATGATCGGCGGCGAAGGCCAGGGCCTCGGCCAGTTCGTCCCGCATCCGGGCGTCGAAGGCGTTGCGGGCGGCCGGGCGCGTCAGCCGGACGGCGATCTCGCGCCCCACCTCCACCCGCACCCGAAGCTGGCCGTCGTCGGGCCGGTCCCGCGCGGGGTTCGCGGCCCGCCAGGCCCCGAACCCGTCCGAAGCCAGCAGCATCGAATAGGCGAGGGACTCCATCGCCAGTGCGGTGTCGAAGGCGAGGTCCTCGCTTGCCCGCAGCACCTGTATCAGGGCCGCGGCGGCGGCCGGCTGCGCCGCGACGGCGGCCTCGAGTTCCGCAATCGCCGGATCCAGCCGCTGAGGCCTCACCGACACCCACGGCCGTGGCGCGGCCGCCGTCGTGGTCAGCAGGATGTCGAAGGCCTCCATCGGCCCGAAGGCCAGCGCGCCCTCGCGGTCCACACCGACCCGCACCACGCCGGGCCCGCGCTCGAACGGGTCCTGCGGGCCAAAGGGCTCGACGGCGACGCCGGCCCCGCCCAGGTCGATCAGGTCGGCGATGAGGGCCATGTCACGCACGGGACGGCGGATCCTGGAGGTCGAGCGTCGAGGCGTAGGCCCAAAGGCCCGCCACGGCAAATGCCGGAGCGTGATCCCGAGCGCCCGCGAACCCTCAGGCCGACGCCCGATCCCTGGCCATCTCGGCCTTCAACTGCCGGCGGAGAAGCTTGCCGGTGTCGTTGTACGGCAGCGCGTCGCGGAACGCCCAGACCTCGGGGACCTTGGTGGAGCGCAGCCGGGCCTTCACCCATTGGGCAAGCTCGTCGGTCGACGGCGCCGCGCCCTGGGGGACGATCGCCGCGGCCACGGTCTCGCCCCACTGGTCGTCGGGCACGCCCAGAACGGCAACATCGGCCACGCCCGGATGCTCGCGCAGGACGTCCTCGATCTCGCCCGGACTCATGTTCTCGCCGCCGCGCACGATCACGTCGTCCAGCCGGCCCTCCACGAAGAGGTAGCCTTCCTCGTCGATGAAGCCGCCGTCGTTGGTGGCGAACCAGCCCTCGTCGTCGATCACCTTCTTGCCGGCGTATTCACCCGAGACCTGCTCGCCGCGGACGTAGATCTCCCCCGGCTGGTTCGGCCCCACGACATTTCCATCGGGATCGCGGATCTCCACCTCCAGGCTGGGCAGCGGCTTGCCCACCGACCCCAGCCGGCGCTTGCCCGCGTCGTCGTCGGCATAGATCGCCATGCGGTGATCGTCCGGCCCCAGGATCGAGATGGTCGAGGACGTCTCGGTCAGCCCATAGGCGTTGGCGAAGTCCACGTGCGGCAGCAGGGCCAGCGCCCGCTCGATGACGGGCAGGGGCATGCGCCCGCCGCCATAGCTGATGGCCCGCATCTCCGGCAGGCTCTCCCCGGTCTTCTCCAGCACGTCGAGGATACGGCCCAGCATGGTGGGCACCACCATCGCGTGGGTGATCCCCTCGTCCGCCGCGGCCTGCACCCAGCCTTCGGGCGTGAAGGCGTCCAGGTGGACGATACGGCGGCCGGAGTAGACCCCGGTCAGCACGGCCGAGATCCCGGCGATATGATAGGGCGGCACGCTGACCAGCGCCGCCTCTCCCTCCTCCGAGCCCAGGAACTCCACCGTCGAGATCACATAGGAGGTCAGGTTGCGGTGGCGCAGGATCGCCGCCTTGGGCTCGCCCGTCGTGCCGCTGGTAAACAGGAGGACGGCGATGTCGTGATCCACGTCGAGGAACTGAGCGTCACAGTCGCCGTGGACCTTGCACGCCGCCTCGAAGGCGCTGCGGCTGACGATGGTCACGTCGTCCACCTGTCCCAGGCGCGGAACCATGTCGTCGTCGACCACGGCGGTCGAGGGCGCGGTGCGCGCCAGCAGCTTCCGGAGGTCGGCGTCGGGCAGGCGGTAGTTCAGCGGCGCGAACGGCCGCGCCAGCATCCCGGCGGCGAAAACGGCCACGGGCAGCGCCGGCCCGTTCAGGCCGACGAAGGCGACGTTCGTCCCGCCGAGCTGCTCCAGCCAGGCGGCGGCGTGGTGCGCCCGGCGTCGGGTCTCGGCGAAGGTCAGCCCCTCGGACCGCCGGCCCAGCGCCAACCGGTCCGGCGCGGCGTCGGCGATCATGTCGAGCAGGAGTGCCGTATGCATCGGATCAGTCCGAAGACGGCAGCTTCTTGGCCTCCTGGGCGCCGATGGCCCGGCCGTCCACCGACAGCGAACCCGCGCCCGCCTTCGAGCACAGGACCTCCAGCCCCGTATCGGCGTCGGTGTAACGCTTGCCGGCCGCCGAGCCGGCCGCGTGGTCGGCCGACGGCGACGCCGCCGGATCGCGCGCCTCGGCGTGCGGGATCATGGGCCGGCCGCCGCATTCGAGGCTGACGGGCGTCTTGGCCGGGCGGACCACCACGAACTCGGCCTCGCATACCGCGCTTCTCCAGCGCGAACCCGGCTTCAACTCCATCGCCTCGACTCCCTTTGATGTTTCGATCTCCTTAGAGCCTGTCGGCCCCGGAGGGAACCGGCTCCCCCTCCCGCGCGCGGGGCGCGGTCAGTCGAGAAGCCGGCGAAACGCGGGGGACAGGCGTTCGGCATGACCGTGCTCCGTGCGCAGCAGAAGCAGGGCCGCCACGTCGCGGTCCTCGGCAAAAGCCAGCGCGCGTTCAGACCCCATCACCATGAGGGCGGTGCAGAGGGCGTCGGCGTCCATGCAGCGTTCGTGGACGACGGTCACCGCCGCCACCCGCCCATCCACCGGCGCGCGGGTGGCGGGATCGAGCGTATGGCTGTAGCGGCGTCCGCCGGACTCGAAGGTGCGACGCCAGTCTCCCGAGGTGGCCACGCACAGTTCGTGCAGCGCGATCACGACGGGCGGCTCGTCCAGCGCGGCGTCCGAAGCCGCCTCCGGCGGACGTTCGACCTCCACCCACCAGGGTTCGCCGTCGCCCTTGACCCCGCGGCCGGACAACTCACCGCCGATCTCCAGGAGGGCGTCACGGACTCCCAGCTCCGCGAGCGCGCCCGCGGCGAGGTCGACGCCGTAGCCCTTGGCGATGCCCGAGAGGTCGAGCGACAGGCCGCCGGGCTGGAGGAGGCGCATCCCCGCCGCGTCGATCCCCAGGCCGCGCCAGCCGGCTTCCACCGCAGCGAGGGCCGTGACCGACGGGGGCCGGGCCACCGCGCCGGGCGGCCCGAACCCCCAGAGGTCGGTGAGGCGGCCGACGGCGGGATCGAACGCCCCGCCGCTCTCCTCGGCATGCCTCACCGCCGCGCGCACGATCGCCATCAGGTGCCCCCCCACGGGGACCCAGGCGCCGGCGGGCGCGCGGTTGAACCGGGCGATCTCGCTCTCCGGCTCCCAGGTGCTGGCGGCCGCCACCACGGCGTCGCACGCACTCCGGACAGCGGCCGCGATGGCCGCATCCGGCAGGCCGGCGGGCGCCCGGGCGCGCAGGCGCCACGTGACGCCCATGGTCGGCCCCTCGAGCACGACGTCGCGACCCTCGCGGGGCCGCGCCGTTTCGCGGCCGAGGACCCGTGGGACGGCGATACGCCGCGGAGCCGCCGGCTCGGGGGTCAATCCGGCAGCACCTCGAGCGTGGCCACATAGCCCGAGCTCTTGCGCGCGCCCGAAGCGTCGGCGCCCTGCACCGTCGCTTCCAGCCACCACAGGCCGGCTTCGGGCCAAGTCACCTCGAACACCCCGTCGGCGCCCGTGGTCACCTTCAGCTCGGGCCCCTTCTCGCGATAGCGGACGCCGCCCAGCACGATCTCCACCTCGACTCCCGCGGCCGGCTTGCCGTCGGACAGCAGGCGGAAGCGCGCCTTCTCGCTCGCCACCAGGTCGTTGGGATGGGTGATCGGCTCCAGCTCCAGGCCCTTGCCTTCAGCCTTCAGGGCCGTGGTGTTGGGCGCGCCGGCCGTGACGAAGGTCTCGACCCGGCGGCTGCTGTAGGTGACCTGGACCTCGGTCGCGTCCTTGGGCAGCGCGGTCGTCAGTTGGCCCACCGGCCCGCGCCAGCGCTTGGTCTCGCCGCCCTGCTTGTAGGACGCCATCGCGCTCTCCGAGACATTGGCGATCTTGTAGGTGCCCGGATTGGCGAGCTGCACATCGAAGGTCGAGCGGTACTTGCCGGTAGCCCCGTTCTGGATCGCCACGGGCGCGCCGTCGGGACCGACGGCCTTCACCCCTTCCAGGCGCATGGGCACATGGTCGGCGTAGAACAGGGTGTTGGAGACCGCGCCGTCCACCGTGACCCAGGGCTGGGCGCCGGAAAGGACGGTGGCGGACGGGGCCAGCCAGGAGCGGTGCGCCTGGGCGGCGGTGGGAGCCAGGGCGACGCCCAGAAGGGCGGCCACGGCGGCGAAGCGGAGCGCGGACATCGGCATTTCTCCAGAGGATCAGGGTTTTGCGGTGACGACGACGGCGCCGAGCTCGGCCGTCCCGGCGGCCTGGGCCGGACGGGCGGGCCCTTTGGGCGGCCAGGTGAACGGGACCCGAACGACCTCGCGGCCGCCCACTTCGCGGGACGCTTCGACCACGAGGGCGTACTGGCCGGGCGCGAGGCCCGCGACCTGGGCGCCGGAGAACGTCACCTGATGCTTGCCCGGAGCCTTGGTGGGGCCGCTGATCCCGTCAGCCGGCATCGTCAGGCTGCGGCCGGCCTTGCGCCACCACTGGCGCATGTCCTTCAGCCAGGTGTTCCCCTCGTTGTTCTTCAGCTTGATGTCGTACCAGACGGCCAGGGTCTTCACCGCCGCCTGATCGGCGTTCTCGATCCAGAGCGCCACATACGGCCGGTGATACTCGGCGACCGACAGGCGCGGGATCTCGACGCTGACCGAGAGCTCGGCGGCGTTCGCCGCAGCCGGCGCGGCCGCCAGGCCCGAGGCGGCGGCGAACAGGGTCCAGGACGGCTTCACGCGCATACGCAACGCACTCCTCAGTGGATCAGGAACAGGATCAGAAGAACAGGGATCACCACGCCCAGGCCCACCAGCGGCCAGGTGGACTTCCGCGCATGGGCGTGGAGCTGGAGCAGGATCAGGCCGGTGATGCAGAAGACGAGGCAGCCCACCGAGAAGACGTCGATGAACCAGCTCCAGGCCGGCCCCGTATTGCGCCCCTTGTGCAGGTCGTTGAGGTAGGCGACGAGGCCGCGATCGGTCCGCTCGTAGGCGACCGCGCCGCTCTCCGTCTCCAGCGTGACCCATCCGTCCGACCCCGGCCCCGGCAGGGCGACGTAGGCCTCGCCGGGCGACCATTCCACGGGACCGGCCGGAGCCTTGACCTGCAGGCCCTCGGCCAGCCAGCGGCGAACCGATTCGGGCAGTTCGCCGCCGGCGGCCTCGGCGGCCTTGAGCGCCGGCCGAAGCTCGGCCGGCAGCTCGCCGTCGCGGGTGATGGTCCGGGGTTCGGCCTTGATGTCGCCGGCATGGTTCAGCGTGATGCCCGTCGCCGCGAACAGGATCATGCCCACCAGGCAGATGGCGGCGCTGATCCAGTGCCAGCGCATCACCTGGCGCAGGAAAGCGGCGCGCCGCTGCGCGCGCTTCTTCGCCCGCGCACGCTCGGCGGCGGCGGCTTCGGGGTTCGGTGCGGAAAGTTCGGCGGGTGGCGCGGCGTTCACAGCGAAAAACCGGCCAGACCGCCGGACTAATTAAGAACGCCTCGCATTATCATGCCGGTCGCGTCAAGCAAGCACTCTTATGGGAATTCCGGCGACGCGGAGGCTCCGTGCGACCTATCGGCGCTCGTTCCAGCCATAGGCGACCCAGTGATGCCCGCCCTGGTGTCGAGCCTCGATCACGTCGCTGGCGCGGCGGCGGGCCCGCACATTGCGCCTCGCACGCATCGCCAGGGCGGTGAACCCGAGCAGCGCCGAGGCCATCACGGCGATCACCGCGACCGTGGCGGCCGCGAAGACCGCAAGGATCGCGCCCACGATCACGGCGGCGGTCGTGGCGAGGGCGGCGCCCACGGCCGCCAGGCTCCGAAGGGCCGATCCCTGGTTCGCGGGGTAGTCCTTGACCATTTCAGCTCCTCGCGGCGGGCCTGCGCCAATCCGTGAAAGACGTATGTCAGCACACTGACCCGGATCGTCAACCGCACATGTGTCGGAAACACGACCGCGACGCCTATGCCGCACCGGCGGCCTATGCCACGTCGACGGAGAGCGACCGACGCTCGCGTGCGATCTGATCGTAGGCGGCGTTGATGGCCGCCGCCTTGGCCTCGGCCACCTCGATGAACTCGGCGGGCAACCCCCTGGATCGCGCTCGGTCGGGGTGGGCCTCGGAGAGCTGGGCGCGCCAGGCCTCCCGGACCTCGGCGTCGGACGCGTCCGCAGCCACCCCCAGGATCACGTAGGGATCGTCGTTCGCCGCGCCCAGGTGGGTGGCCTTCAGCCGCCGGACGGTCAGGGGCGAGAGGCCGAACAGCTCTCCGACCCGTTCGAGATAGGCCAGCTCGTCGGCGGTCACCACGCCGTCCGAAGCCGCGATGTGGAACAGGCCGTCCAGCACATCCTCCAGCACCTGCGGGCAGGTCCCGTAGCGTTTGCGCAGCCGTCGCGCGTAGCCTTCGAACCCGCGCGTCGTCTGGCGGGCCAACTGGTACAGGCGGCGGATGTTGCCCTCGCTGCCCGGCTCGGCCTGGAAGACGGCGTGGAAGGTGTCGTATTCCGAGGACTGGGCCTGCCCGTCGGCCTTGGCCAGCTTGGCGCCCAGCGCCGTCACCGCCGTGGAGAACGCGGGATCTTCGCCGGGCAGGCCGGGGGGACAGACATCGCAGTCCGCCTCATCGACCTTGCGCGCCGCCAGGCCGGCTATCTTGCGCCAGAAGGAAGAAGCCGGTTTCAGGACGTCTCTCCTCGTTCCATTTTATAAGAAAATTCAATGCTGTATTGCGCAGCAGGTTTCCAACGTGTTTCTGCGGATCGCCCCAAGCAACGGGCGATTTGTAGGTCGAGTTGTAGGACGCGGTGATGACGAAAGCCACCGTGAGGGACAAGGAAGCCAGGGGATTCAAGCCGTACGTGAACGCAACGGGCGTCCTCGTTCGCCGCCTCTCAGTTGGCGGCCTGTCCTTCGAAATCACCGTGGCGCGCCATCGTCACGTCATTCACCGGTTCCGGTGGCAAGGAAAAGGCGCCAAGCGCCGTGCCCGGCACATACCTCGATGAGATGAGCTCGCTGACGCTCGAGCCGCGCGTGGCGTGGCCAAGGATTCGTCGTGCATTTCAGATCTCGTAGCGCCCGACGGGGCCAGCGTTGCACCAGCAAGAGACGTTCGGAGCTCCTCGGAAAGCCGACATTCGCAAGACGCTCAACGGTACGCCGGTCTGCAGCCGTGCAGACGCGTCGGCAGGCTTCGACATTGTCCGCAAGGCCGCCCGGCACGTAGGGTCGCGCCACCTCCAGCGGAGCTTCCCATGCGCCTCTACTACGACCCCCTGTCCACGTCGTCCCGGCCGATCCTCATGTTCGCCGAGGAACACGCGGTGCCGCTGGAACTCGAGCTCGTGTCGCTGATTGAGGGGGCGCAGAAGGCCCCCGCCTACCTGGCGCTGAACCCGAACGGCACGATCCCCCTCCTGGAGGACGGCGATCTGCAACTGATCGAAAGCTCCGCCATCCTGAAGTATCTCGCCGACAAGGTCGGATCGCCCGCCTATCCCCTGGACCTGAAGACGCGGGCGCGGATCAACGCCGCCATGGACTGGCTTTTCGGTTTCCATTCGGCGTTCGGGCTGGGGTTCGTCTATCCACAGATGCTCCCGCAATATCGTCTCGACGACCCCGCCCAGCAGGCGCTCGTCCTGGAGCAAGGCCTGGCGGCGACGGAGCGGCGGCTCGACGTGCTGGACGCCCATATGATCGGGCCGAACCGCAACTACTGCTGCGGACCGGAGCTGACGCTCGCAGACTACATGGGCGGCTCGATCTTCGCCTTGGCGGACGCTATCGGGTTCGACCTGTCGCCCTGGCCCAATGTCGCGCGGTGGGTCGCCACGCTGAAGGGGCGTCCCAGCTGGGTGAGCGCGCATGCCGGGTTCCGGCAGATGTTCGGCCAGGGGCCAGCCCAGCGCGCTGGCGGACAGGCTTAGCCATACGGTTGCGACGGCTCCCCCCTGGCCGCAGACTGGGCGGATGTGGGATGATCTGAAAGTCTTCCTGGCGGTCGCGCGCGAGGGTACGACGCTCGGGGCGGCGCGGACGCTGGGCCTCAACCAGACGACCTGCGCGCGACGCGTCGCGGCGCTGGAGGAGGCGCTGGGCGCCAAGCTCTTCGAACGGCACGCCGCGGGATACAGGCTGCTTCCGCTCGGCGAACGCATCCTGCCCGCCGTCGAAACCATGGCTCAGGAAGCCAAGTCCGTCCTGCAGATCGTCGCGGGCGACGCGCGGGAAACCGCCAAGACCGTACGGCTGACCACGGCGGACGGGATGATGGAACTCTTCATCAGCCCCGCGATGCCAGCCTTCCACAAGCTGCATCCGAACGTCGACGTCGAGATTCTGATCGACAACCGGCATTTCGATCTGACCCGCGGCGAGGCGGACTTCGCGATCCGCCCCGGGCCGCCGCCCACGGATCCCACCCTGGTCGCGCGCAAGGTCGGCCAGATGGGATGGGCCATCTACGCCAGCAAGGCCTATATCGCAGGTCGTGGGGCGCCGGCCTCGCTCGCCGAGATGGCGGGCCACGACGTCGTGGCTTTCACCCACACCCAGCTGTTCCTGGAGGGCGTCGTCCCCCCGAGCGCCATCCGCTACAAGGCGAACTCGGCGCAGGGGATAGCCCAGACGCTGACGGCCGGCCTGGGGGTAGGCGGCCTCCCCTGCATGCTCGGTGATCGCGATGCAAACCTGGTGCGATGCTTCGACCTCCCCATCACCACCTGGATGTGGCTGGTCTATCCTGAGCGCCTGCGTAGCGAACCGCACATTCGCGCCCTTTCGGACATCCTCGCGGCGCATATCTCGACGCTGCGGCCCATGCTGGCAGGCGTCCGAACCTAGCGATCGCCGATCCGGACGGTTCGGCGTTCCTGCAGACGCCTCCGCGTAACTTCGGATGGAGCGAAGCGCGCGGCAAAGCTAAACCGTGACTGTCCCGAGCGACGGCGGCCTGCTTCGCGCCTCGACGGGACACCTCGGCCGGTGAGCCGAGCGCCATGCCCTGGTCGGGAAGCAAGGCCCGGGGACGGCATGTGCAATTCCCACTCCAGCTTCCCCGAAGCTGCGCCCAGAGTCCGGAGCATTCCATGTTCGCCCACGCCCTCATCGGCGCGACTTGCGCCGTCGCCATGACCTGCGCGCCCGCCAAGGCGACCGCAGGCGAGAGTTCAGTCGCCGCCGGCTCCCCGACCGCACCTGCCGACACCTCCGCCCACGCCCGCGCGGCGGCGGGCCCGGGCGCCTTCACCGCCATCGGCGACATCGGCGCGTTCCGCCTCGACGGCATGCGGCGCGGCGTGCAGGCCGGGCTTCCCGTTCGCTTTCTGGATTTCACGCTGAAGAACACCGGCGCCACGCCCACCTTCCCGCGGACCCTTCAACGGGTCTGGTGGCAGGGCCGCGCCTCGGGCCAGACGGCGCAGCCGTTGCGCCGGGACGGCTCGCACTTCGGCATGCACGACCAGACCATCGGCCCCGGCCTGACGATCGCCGTGACCTACGCCATACCGGACCGCGGGGACGTCGAGGGCGTCACCCTGTCTTACCCGTACGCCACGCCGGCGGCGCCCAATCGCGTCCTGACCTGGCGCCATCTCGCCGAGGCCATCGGCGAAACCACGCCCTGAACTGATCAAGCACGAAGGAAACGATCATGACCACGCACCTTTGCGGCGGCGCACTGGCGCTTGCCTTGCTCACCGCCCTTGGAGGGCAGGCGGAAGCTGCCGTCGTGCTCACCGGCGACGGCGTCCACGCCAACAACTTCGACACGCTCGCCAACTCCGGCCAGAGCACCGGGGGATTGGCGGGTTGGGAGTTCCTGGAACTCGGGACCTCGGGAAACGACAGCTACTTTGCGACGAACGGCGCCGAGAACAGCGGCAACACCTTCAGCCTGGGGCAGGTCGGCGCGAGCGATCGCGCCTTCGGCGGCCTTACGCACAACACCACGGGCGTGCTCCAACCGATGATCGGCGTGCAGCTGGTCAATCTGACAGGAAAGACCATCACCGGCTTCACGGTCAGCTATGTTGGCGAGCAGTGGCGCCTGGGACAGACGGGACGCGGCGCCGACCGCATGGACTTCGCCTATCGCCTCGGCGCCGGAGCCTTGGACACAGGTGTCTTCACCGATGTCGACGCGCTCGACTTCGTGGCGCCGAACACGACCGGCGCCCAGATTCGGGACGGCAACGCCGCGGCGAACCGCGTCCTCGTGAACGGCGCCATCACGGGGCTGAACATCGCGCACGGCGACGTGCTCACCTTGCGATGGGCGGATTTCGACGTGCGGCTCGGCAGCGGCCAGGCGGCAGACGACGCCCTGGGGATCGACGACTTCATCTTCACCCCGACGCTCGCCGCCGTGCCCGAGCCTGCCGCCTGGGCGATGATGATCTGCGGTTTCGGCGTCGCGGGTTCGGTGCTGCGCCGCCGCAGGGGCGTCTCCGCCGTCTAGCGGGCCGCGCGGGCCGGCCGTCCCGCGACCCATTCCCACCCCTTCCAATCCCTGACCTGATCGGAGCCGATCGAATGCGGCTGAACCTTGCGCCCGTACTGGTCGCCACCCTCTCCCTCATCGCGTCTGACGCCTGGTCCCAAACTCAAGCCGAGCGGATGACGGCCGCCGCCCGGCAACTTCGCGATACCGCGGAACAGCACAAGGCGACCCTCGCCCCCGAGGCCCGCGCCGAGATGCTCCGCCAGGCCGATGAGATGGAGAAAGGGGTCCGCGCAGGCGCCCACGTCGCCTACGACGCCCTGCCCGAACCCCCGTCTCTCGCGGAGGCGCTGATGGGCGAGCACGGCCAGCTGGAGTGGCTGACACCGAACGGCGCCTGCGCGGGCTACACGCTGGCGAACTTCGACCGGTTCCGCTTCTCGCCGCAGATCAACGACCGCGACACCCACTGCCGCAACGCCTACGGCCACTACGCCGCCTATCTGCGACGCGCCCTGGACCCGGCAGGCGCCGAGGACGCTGCTCAGTCGCTGTTCTACTACGACGCCGCCGCACGACGCGCCGCCGGCATGCCCCGGCGCGCTGTGCGATAGGTTGCCACGGCAAGTCGACGACGAGACAGCTCAGACCGCCCCGCGGGTTGCGCGCTTCGACTCAGCACCAGACACGGTCGCTTGGGACTGACCCACCTAGGGAATCGTATCCCAGGTCGCAGCGCGGACCTCCCGGGCGTCTCTGATAGGCACGTCCCGCCTAGGCCCGCTCGTCATCGTCTCGAATGAACTCGCCCGCAGCCGGAGTCCTGTCGATCCGCACACCGCGCCGCCGAAGGCGCGGCCGCGCACGAACATCTTCCTGCTCTAGCGTCCCTTCTCTGTGTCAATGAAGTAAGCGGCGAGATCGCCAAATGACCGGAGAGGTTAGGTTTTGAACATGCCAGACCGCGGCCTCTGCGCCTTCTGGATCGACCGCGGCGGCACCTTCACCGACGTGATCGGCCGCTGGGACGACGGAACCGAGACGACATGCAAGCTGCTGTCGGCCTCGCCGGCCTACGACGACGCCGCGGTCGAGGCGATGCGGCGCATCCTGGAAGCGCCAGCCGGCGCCCCCTTTCCGGCCGGACGGGTGCGGGTCATCAAGATGGGGACCACCGTCGCCACCAACGCCCTGCTGGAGCGGCGTGGCGCGAAGACGCTGCTGGTGACCACCGAGGGTTTCGCCGACGCCCTAGCCATCGGCGACCAGGCGCGGCCCGACCTGTTCGCCCTGCACATCGACAAGCCCGCTCCCCTGTACGCCGGGGTCGTGGAGGCCCGCGAGCGGCGGGCGGCCGACGGCGCGGTGGTCGTCCCGCTGGACGAAGCGGCCCTGCGCGCGCGGCTACAGGAGGCCCTGGCCGGGGGATTCGCCTCGGCGGCCGTCGCCTTCCTGCACGCCGACCTCGATGGCGGGCACGAGCGCCGGGCCGGGGAGATCGCCCGCGAGGCGGGCTTTCCCTTCGTGGCCCTGAGCTCCGAGGTCTCGCCCCTGCCCCGCTTCGTCCCCCGCGCCGAGACGACGGTGGCCGACGCCTACCTCACGCCGGTGCTCCAGGCCTATGTGCGCCGCATGGCCGAGGCGACAGCGGGCGCGCCGCTCTACTTCATGACCTCGGCCGGCGGGCTGGTGCGCGCCGAGGCGTTCCGCGGCCGGGATGCGGTCGTCTCCGGACCTGCCGGCGGCGTGGTGGGCGTCGCGCACACGGCCGGGGCGGCGGGCTGCGGCGCGGCCCTGGGGTTCGACATGGGCGGGACCTCCACCGACGTCTGTCGCTTCGCCGGCGCCCTGGAGCGGCGCGACACGGCCCGCGTGGCGGGCGTGAAGCTGCGCAGCCCGATGCTGGACGTCGAGACGGTGGCGGCCGGCGGCGGGTCGATCCTGAGTTTCGACGGCCTGAGGGCCCGCGCCGGCCCGGCCAGCGCGGGCGCGAACCCCGGCCCGGCCGCCTATGGCCGCGGCGGCCCGGCGACGGTGACCGACGCCAACCTGGTGCTGGGCCGGCTGGACCCTCGCGACTTCCCCTCGGTGTTCGGGCCGAACGGGACCGCGCCCCTCGATCCCGACGCCAGCCGCGCCCGCCTGGCCGAACTCGCCCGCGCGATGGGCGCCGACAGCGTCGAGGCGGCCGCCGAGGGCTTCGTGGCGGTGGCGGTGGAGCAGATGGCCCAGGCCGTCCGGCGCATTTCCACCGAGCGCGGCTTCGACCCGCGCGAGCACGCCCTGGTGGCGTTCGGCGGGGCTGCCGGCCAGGTCGCCTGCCACACGGCCGAGGCGCTGGGCGTCAGCGAAGTGCTTTGCCCCGGCTACGGCAGCGTCCTGTCGGCCTGGGGCATCGGCCAGGCCCAGGTGACGGCTCTGCGCCAGGCGGGCGTCGATGCGCCGCTGGACGCCGCCGGCCTGGAGATCGCGCGGGCGGCGCTGGACAGGTTGGGGCGCGACGCCGCGGACGACGTCAGGGCTCAGGGCGGCGAGGTCGCCGATATCCGCCGCACCCTGCGCCTGCGCTACGACGGTGCGGACGCCGAACTGCCCGTCTCCGCGGGGGACACCCCGGCCGCCCGCACCGCCTTCGAATCGGCCCACCGGCGCCTGTTCGGCTTCGTGGAGCCGGAGCGGCCCATCCGGATCGCCGCCGTCGAGGCGGAGGCCCTCTCGCCCCTCGATGGGGAGGGACAGGCCGCGAAGCGGCCAGGGTGGGGAAGTGCGGGCCGGAGGGCTGAGGCCGGAGACGATCCCCGCGTCCCCACGCCAACCACACACGCTACGGACGATCCTCCTTTCCCCACCCGGCCGTCGCTCCGCTCCGGCCGCCCTCCCCATCGAGGGGAGGGAGGGGTGAGGATGTTCGTCCGCAGCGCCTGGCAGGAGGCTCCCGTCATCCAGGCGAAGACGCTGGACGCCGTCGACGGCCCCGCGCTGATCGTCCGCGCCGACACCCAGATCGCCGTCCTGCCCGGCTGGCGGGCCACGGCCGGCGGGGACGACCTCGTCCGCCTGACGCGAACGGACGCCGCGGAGGAACACGTCATCGCCCTCGACCGCCCCGATCCCGTCACCCTGGAACTGTTCAATCGCCGCTTCATGGGCGTGGCCGAGGCGATGGGCGCGGCGCTGGAGCGGACCGCCCACTCTGTGAACATCAAGGAGCGCCTGGACTTCTCCTGCGCGCTCTTCGACGCCGATGGGGGCCTGGTGGCCAACGCCCCGCACATGCCGGTCCATCTGGGCTCGATGGGCGCCAGCGTCCGCGCGGTGCGCGACCGGCATCCCCGCCTCGCGGCCGGCCAGGCCTTCGCGCTCAACAACCCCTACGCCGGCGGCACCCACCTGCCGGACATCACCGTGGTGATGCCGGTGTTCCTCGGCGAACATGACATCGCGCCCGCCTTCTACGTCGCCGCCCGAGGGCACCACGCCGACGTGGGCGGCGTCCAGCCCGGCTCCATGCCGCCGTTCTCCGCGACCATCGACGAGGAAGGCGTGCTCCTCGATGCGCTGCCGATCATGGCCGGCGGCCGGTTCCTGGAGACCGAGGTCCGCGCGGCCCTGGCCGGCGGGCGCTGGCCCGCCCGCGCCCCCGACCGCAACCTCGCCGACCTGAAGGCCCAGGTCGCCGCCAGCCAGGCCGGCGCCACGGCGGTCGCGGCGATGATCGCGACCTACGGCGGCCAGGCGGTCGCCCGCTACATGACCTTCGTGCAGCAGAACGCCGCCGAATCCGTCCGTCGCGCCGTGGGCCGCCTCTCGGACGGCGCGGCCCGGATTCCCATGGACGGCGGCGGCGAGATCGTGGTGCGGACCACGGTCGACGCCGCGCGCCGCGAGGCCGTGCTGGACTTCACCGGGTCGGCCGACCAGCTCGCCTCGAACTTCAACGCGCCTTCGGCCATCGTGGACGCCGCCGCGCTCTATGTGTTCCGCTCTCTCGTGGACGACGACATCCCGCTGAACGCCGGGTGCCTGGAGCCGCTGGATATCCGCACCCGCGACGGATCGATGCTGGCGCCGCGTCCGCCGGCTGCGGTCGTCGCCGGCAATGTCGAGACCAGCCAGCACGTGGTGGACGCACTCTATGCCGCCCTGGGGGTGATGGCCAACGCCCAGGGCTCCATGAACAACTTCACCTTCGGCGATGCGCAGCGGCAGTATTACGAGACCATCTGCGGCGGCGCGGGCGCCACGGCCGAGCGCGACGGCGCCAGCGCGGTCCATACCCATATGACCAATTCCCGGCTCACCGATCCCGAGATCCTGGAGCGTCGGTTCCCCGTACGGGTGGAGACGTTCCGCATCCGCGAGGGGTCGGGCGGAGCCGGCCTGCGACGCGGCGGCGACGGCGTGGTCCGGCGCATCCGGTTTCTCGCGCCGATGGAGGCGGCCCTGCTCTCGTCGCGGCGCGAACATGCGCCGCAGGGGCTGGCCGGCGGCGGCCCCGGCGCGCCCGGCCGCCAGCGCTTGATCGCCGCATCCGGGGTGATTCGTGAACTTCCCGGCTGTTTCTCCGTTACGGTCCAGCTTGGCGACGCGATCGAGATCGAGACGCCGGGCGGCGGCGGCTACGGATCACCGGCCTGAAGGCTGGAGCCGTTCCGGCGCGAAGCTGACACAATCCGCCGACACAAGGCCCCGACCCACGATACAAGGCTCCGAATGACGCCCTTCGCTCTCGCTCTCGCCCTGTTCGCCCAGGACCCCGCCGCCGCGGCGGAGATGGCCCCTGCGCCCGCACCGGCGGCCGCCCCGGCGCCGGAGGATCGCCTGCCCCCCGGCGCCCCGCGGGACGACTATCCTTTCGTGGCCTGGTGCTATGGCGCCCTGCGCGGCTACCTCGACCTGCACGACGAGATGATGCCCGAGGTGACCCGCATCGAGAAACAGTTCCGCAAGCCGGGGACCCGACTCGAGGACGACCTCAAGGTCTACGCCGACATGCGGCGCGACGGCCGCGCGCGACTCCAGCAGTTCCAGGCCGCCCTGACCGCCGCCGAGAAGGCCTCGGTCCGCCCGATCAACGCGACCGGCGCCGTGGCCGTGCGCCAGGGCCGGCAGATCTGGAACACCGGCCCCGAGGTGACCAAGGCCCGCAAGGCCCAGGAATGGATGAGCTGGGCCCTGCCCGCGCGCTGCGAGACGGTGTCGGCGTCGCTGGAGAGCCGCTCGAACCTCATCGGCGCCACCCTGCGGGCCAACCAGCAGGAGGTGCGCCCCTCCGCAACGGACGACTCCCTCCAGGCCACCGTGACGCCCGAGCCTGAGCCCGCCGCCTCCGATCCGGGCGGAATCGCTGCGCCCGAGGGCGAGGCCCCGGCGCCGGAGTCCCCGGTCACGGAAAGCTCGGGCGGACCCGCCTAGGCCTTGCGCTTCTGCGCCAGCGCGGTGCAGCTCGCCGAACCGATCGGGCCCTGCTCGTCGTAGACGAGGCATTCACCGACGGCGATCCCGTCGCTGGCGCCGTGGTTGATGACGTCGAAGCCCACCCACTCCGACACAGGATCCCGGTGGAGGTAGAGGGTCAGGTCCGAGTTGATGTAGCCGAGCCCCTGGTCGCCGGCGTTGGCGAACGGGCTGGCGAAGTCGGCGGCGGTGGCGACGCGCGCGTAGGGGGTGAACGTCTCGCCCTCCACCAGTTCCCGCACCTCGGCCATCCATAGCCGCCGCGGCATGCCAGGCTCGCCGAAGCCTCCCGAGATCGGCCTTATGGTCC
This sequence comes from Phenylobacterium sp., assembly GCF_037189685.1. Classification (GTDB taxonomy): domain Bacteria; phylum Pseudomonadota; class Alphaproteobacteria; order Caulobacterales; family Caulobacteraceae; genus Phenylobacterium. The sequence goes on from NZ_JBBCIT010000032.1 coordinate 66,980, forward strand.
ACATGCCGCCCATCGCGCCCCGGCCGCCGTCGGGCGGGACGATGTCGGCGGGTTTCGGGACGTCCCACGGCTCTGGCGTCCAGACGGTCCCTGGCGGGTTCTCGGTGCGCCGCAGGAGCTGGCAGGTGGCGCGGCCCGCGCTCTGCCCGCCCGAGATGAACTCGGCGTCCACCACCTTGATGCGGTAGCCGTCCTTGACCACGCGGGTCACCACCTCGACGGGAGAGAGGTCGGGCAGGCGGTACATGTCGACCGTCAGGCGCGCGGGCATGTACTCGGGGGTACGGAACTGGCGCTCGATCTCGGCCCCCAGCAGGCCGATGATCAGGCGTCCGTGCAGGCTGTCCTGGCTCCAGGGGCCGACGCCGGCGCGGGTGGGAAGGAAGCGCCCCTGGGCGTCCTTTCGAAAGAAGGGTTCGTTCGTCATGGCGGCGGGGACCCTGCCGCAACGGCCCGGGCTTGGCCAGGGGGTCAAGCTTGGCCAGAGGCTCAGGCTTCCGCGGCCGCCTCGGGCTCGTCGCGCGCGAGGATCGCGGTGACGGCCATGTCGCCGGTCACATTGCCCAGGGTGCGGAAGATGTCGGGCACGACCTCCACCGCCAGCAGGATCGGCAGCAGCTCGATGGGCAGGCCCAGCGCCAGGCAGATGGGCGCGACGCTGACGATGAACGACACCTGCCCCGGCAGCCCCACCGAACCGATGCTCACCGCGAGGGCCACGAGCACCGCGCCGGCGTATTGCAGCGGCGTCGGCTCGATCCCGTAGATATGGGCGACGAACAGGCAGACCGCCAGATTCACCGCCGGGCTGGTCATGCGGAAGACCGCCACCGCCAGCGGCAGCACGAGGTTGGCGATCCGGGGCGGGACGCCCAGGTTGTCCCGCGATCGCTCGATCATCGCCGGGAGGCAGGCCAGCGACGACTGGGTGGCGAAGGCTGTGGCCAGGACCGGCGAGGTCGCCTGGGCCCAGCGCGGCAGGGGAACGCGTCCCACGGTCACGGCGAGCAGGTAGGCCAGGATGCTGACCGCCAGCCCGGCGGCCGAGGCCACCACGATGTACTGGCCCAGCACGCCGGCGACGCCCACGCCGGCCCGCAGGCCCACGCCCAGCGCCAGGGCGAACACGCCCAGCGGCGCGGCCATCAGCACCCAGCGGACGATGATGATCATGGCGTCGCCCAACGCCTGGAACACCTCGAGCAGCGTACGCCCGCGCCCCTCGGGCAGGCGCGTCAGGGCGAAGCCCACGAAGACGGCGAAGACCACCACCGGCAGGACGGCGTCCTCGGCGGCCGCACGGATCGGGTTGGAGGGCGCCAGGCTGCGGACCCAGGCGGCGAAGTCGGGCGACGTGGCCGCGCCCGGCGCCGGAGCCTCGGCGCCGGCGCGGAGGGCCGCCGCAGCCGCCTCCCCCACGGGCCAGGCCGCGAGCAGGCCATTCACCAGGACGATCGCCGTCACCGCCGAGACGATCAGCAGCCCGGCGAACCAGGCCACGGCGCGTCCTGCGAGCCGGCCGGTCGCGGCGGCGTCCGCCACCTGGGCGATCCCGGTCACCAGCACCGCGAAGATCAGCGGGATGACGGTCATGCGCAGCGCGTTCAGCCAGAGGCCCCCGACGGCCTCCACCGCCTCGACGACGCGCGCGCCGCCCACGCCGCCGCCCCAAGCCACCGCCGCGCCCGCCGCCAGGCCGAGCGCAAGCGACAGCAGGACCTGCACGCTCAGGGTCTTCAGGAATCTCAAGGCCGCCCCGCTCTCACCGCCCGCCGTGGGCGCGCCCCGATCTGGCCCGTCGCGCGCGCCGGGGGCAAGGGGGCGTCGTCAGCCGGGCCGGCTGCGGTAGCGCACCGAGATGGAAGCGGGCGCCGACGCATCGGCTTCGCGCAGGCGGTCGGCGACGTCATGCAGAGCCGAATCCTGGTCGCCGTAGCGCGCCAGTTCGAACCCTTCGCTGCGGACGATCCACTCGTCCGCGTCCTCGACCACTTCGTAACGCATGCCAGACCCGTCCTAGGGCCACGCATGTACGAACGCTGCTGCGCTGCAACAACTGCGCGCATCGTCGCAGTCAAGCTCACCTGTGGCGCGAGGGGATCTCGACGTCGCAGATGCTGAAGGCGGCGCCCTTCGCGCGCTTCAACGCCTCGACCTGCGCCTTGAAGGCAGGTCCTCGCGCGTCCGCCACCTCGATCGCCGGCCGCTCCGCCGGCGGCAGGTCGGCCATCACGCGCACCTTCAGCATCAGGTCAGGAACCTTGGGCGGCTCGCCCGCGGCCACCGCCAGGATGGCCGGCAGCCCGTCCACCACCCGCCCGACCACGGTGTACTCGTGGTCCAGCCGCCGGGCCGGCGCGCGCATGAAGAAGATCTCGCTGTTGGCGGTGCCGGGATCGGCCTGCCGGCCCATGCCCACCACGCCCGGGCAATAGGCGCCCCAGCCGCGTAGGCGGGGATCGGCGCTGCGCGCCTGTTCACCCTCCGAGACCGCCTGTATGGGCGTGGCCCCCACGAAACCCTCGCGGGCGTCGCTGCGCGAAACGGCGATCACCGCCTGCTCGACCGGGATGCGGAAGCTGAACTCGGGCGCCAGGTCGGGGTGGCGCGAGGCGCCGCCGTCGCGGTTGTCCGGATTGCCGGTCTGGGCGACGAAGCCGTCGATGACGCGATGGAACTGCAGGCCGTCGTAGACGCCCTCGCGGGCCAGCAGCCGGATCCGCTCCACCGCCTTGGGCGCGATCTCGGGCCGCAGTTCGACCACCACCCGGCCCTTGGTGGTGCCGATCACCAGGGCGTTCTCGGGATCGAGCGGCCGCCAGTCGGCCGCCCAGGCCGCGCCGGGTGTCGCGCCCATAAGCGCCGCAACCGCCATCATCGTCCGCCACATCCCGCCCCTCCCGGTTCTGGACTTCCGAGAGGGACAGGGCTGCGGCCTGCGGTCAACGCTTCCGGCAGAGCAGGTCGCGGATCACCGTGGAGCGGCCGACATACTGCCCGTCGGGCCCGATCGCCTGGTTCGCCCGCGTGCTGGAGTCGAACCAGACGGACCGGCCCAGGCCGGCCCGCTGGCAGAAGGTGTCCGCGCCGCGCTGGCCCGCGGCCACATCGACGCCGCCGAGGGTCGGCCGGGCGAAGAAGACCGTGTAGTCACCTTCGATCCCGCGCGACGTCGAGCCCCCGCCCGGCCAGCCGCCGCCACCGGGATGGCCGCCGCCCGGATAACCTCCGCCGCCAGGGCGGCCCACGGGCTCCAGCGACGAAATCTGCTCGGCCAGGCCGTAGGCGTTCAGATGGGGAACGTCGCCGCGCACCTCCTGGCAGCGCCCCTTGAGCTGGTCATGCTCGCAGATCCGCCAGGTTCCGTTGAAGCGCGCACTGCGGGCGCGGTCGTTGAACCGCCACCGGCTGAGGTCGGACACCGACTGGGTGATGGTGACCGAGTTCCCCTGGAAGTTGGGTTGGTCGTACAGCGTGGCCGTCGCGCCGCGCCCCGGCTGGGCGTGGGCCGCCCCGCCCAGAACGCAGGCGGCGACGAGGGTGGCGACGGCGATACGGGTCGCAGGGGTGTTCATGGCGGGCCTCCTCAGCCGATCCTGATCTCCAGCTTGAGCGTGCATCGCATGAACCGCCGCTGAAGCGCAGAGCCAGCTTCCGGTCACCGGGGAAGAATTCCGTTTCGGAAACAATGTAGTTCTTTCAGGAGAGTTTATACCCTATATTGAATGATTATCTTCCTCCTCGAACGGGGTGCGCCGCACCCCCAAGGGAGTGACGACGATGATCGACCGCAGACCCTTCGCGCGCCTGGGCGGCGCCGACCACGGCTGGCTCAAGGCCCGCCACCACTTCTCGTTCGCCGGCTACCATGACCCGGACAACATGGGCTGGGGTCCGATCCGCGTGTGGAACGACGACGAGATCGCGCCCAATTCCGGCTTCCCGCCGCATCCCCACGCGGACATGGAGATCGTCACCTACGTCCGCACGGGCGCGATCACCCACCAGGACAGCCTGGGCAACCAGGGCCGGACCGCGGCGGGCGACGTGCAGGTGATGAGCGCCGGCTCGGGCATCCGCCATGCGGAGTACAACCTGGAGCCCGAGACCACGACGCTGTTCCAGATCTGGATCGAGCCGACCGCGCGCGGCGGCGCGCCGAGCTGGGGCGCCAGGCCCTTCCCGAAGGGCGACCGGGCCGGACGGTTCGTCACCCTGGCCAGCGGCGTCCCGGGCGACGACGACGCCCTGCCGATCCGCACGGACGGGCGGGTGTCCGGCGCGACGCTCAGGGCCGGCGAGACGACCGAATATGTGCTGGGCAAGGGCCGCCACGCCTACCTGGTGCCGGCGGTGGGCAGCATCGAGGTCAACGGCGTCCGGCTGAACACCCGCGACGGGGCGGCGGTGCGGGACGAGGACGTCCTGAAGGTGACCGCGCTGGAAGACGCGGAGGTCGTCCTGGTGGACGCGGCCTGATCCGGGCCGCATCCGGAAATGCGACGGGCCCGAGGCTGGGGCGGCCTCGGGCCCTTTTTCGCACGTCCGCTACGGAAGGGGGAGCTAGCGGGCGGCGAGCGTCCGGGCCTGGGGCAAGGCGGCCAGACGCAGGTCGGCGAACTTCTCGGCGAGTTCCTGTTCCACCGCGGCGCGGCAGTCGGCGGCGCGGCTCAGGCGGGCTTCGTTGCGGCAGAAGTCGCGGGCGGCGCGTTCGGCGCGGGCCTGGAACGTCGCCGAGCCTTCGGCGGTCAGCACGTTCAGGTCGGCGACCTGCACGGCGGGGGCGGCCAGGGCCGAGGCGGGGATCGCGACCATGGGGAGGGCGGCCAGGGCCAGCATGGCGACGCCGGAGATCTTGGCGGTCAGGTTGGTCATCGTCGTTTCCTTCGGAGCGGTTTGTGCCCCGGCGGTGATGTCCGCCGGCGAGGAAACGAATACTTCGATGTTCGGATCAACTCCCGTGAATAGGGAGTAATGACACCGATTTAAGATAATTACAGCGACTTAATACTTTAACGCCCCGTAATGTGGCGCAAGATTCAGTGCGGGCGCGTCGGCTCCACCAGCGTCTGGCGCCACTCGCCGTCGTCGTCGCAGATCAGCACCGGCCAGGGCTGTTCGATCAGGCGCAGCCAGTCGCCGGCCGCCGCCAGGGCCTCGTCCCGGGTCTCGTAGGCGCCGAGGTCGCCGGCCTCGGCGTCCTGGAGCACCCAATGGCCGCTGCGGGCCCGAACCGTGAAGTCGAACATCGAATCGGTCCTCCGACCTGCGGCCAGTGTCCGGCCGAAGTGTTTCCGAAAGGCGAAGGGCCAACCGCCCGGCCTGCGGCGCGCCGACGCAGGAAGGTCACGAGCGGCCTCGTCCGGAACCAAGGCCACGCTTGGGCGTTCGGGCTTCAGGATCGGGCTGTCGGACGACGACGACCCGCCGAACGGGCGAGTCGGCCCCGTGACAATCTGTATGGGCTCCACTTTTCATTTGCGGGATGCACGGATGCCGAGTGAATTCGCCGACGCGGGTATTGGAGTCCGGGGTATGACGAGCCAGGCCGATCTGCAGGGGCTTCGCGTCCTTGTCGTCGAGGACGAGATGATGGTCTCGATGCTGATCGAGGACATGCTGGCCGACCTCGGCTGCGTGGTCGTCGGACCCGCCGCCCGGCTGGAAGAGGCGATAGACCTGGCCAACCGCGCCGAGTTGGACTGCGCTGTCCTTGACGTGAACCTGGGCGGCCAGCCCATCTTCCCGCTCGCGGACCTGCTCCGGGAAAAGGGCGCGCCCTTCGCCTTCGCCACCGGCTACGGCGACGCGGGCCTGCGGGATGTCGACAAGGGTTCGCCCGTCCTCCAGAAACCCTTCCGCGAGGGCGATCTGGCGCGCGTCCTGGGCGAATTGCGCGCGCGCGGCTGACCTGCAGACAGGGCCGACCTGCAGATAGGGCTGACCTACAGGTAGGCGAGCCCGCCGGTGGCCCAGTCGCTGGCCAGCAGGCCCAGCGAGCCGGCGAGCACGGCGGTCGCGATCAGGAGTTTCACAGCCTTGTCTCCTTTCTTCCGGCGGCTGCGCCGGACGAGATGGAGATAAGGGCTGGACCGCGCCGCGAACAGTTACGCTTTGTGCAGACTGGCTCTGCGGAAACGAGGCCCCGGCCGCCGCATCCGGCCGGAGGCGCCCCGCAAGCTCAGCTTTCCATGTCCTGGCGGATCGTCCGGCGGCTGAGCCAGAAGCAGATCATGGGCAGGATCATCAGGGCGGTCGACCACAGCATGGTCTCGCGAATGCCCTTTGCACTGGCCGTGGCGCAGATCGCCGCCGCTTCGCCCACGGCCTGATGACAGGCCGAGACGGTGAGGCCGGCGTCCGCCAGCAGCCGGTTCGTCATCATGTCGTTCGCGATCCCGAACAGCGTCGGGCCGCCGCCCAGGCCGATCATGTTCATCACGAACAGCAGCACCGCGGCCGCCGTGGCGCGCATACCAGGCGGCACCAACCCCTGCACCCCACCGTAGACCGGCCCGTACCAGAGCGCATGCCCGATGGTCGGCACGATCAGCAGCAGGAGGGCCAGCGGAAGGTTCGGCGTCAGAAAGGCCCACCACAGCAGGGGGGTCGAAAGCAGCGGGAAGACGGCCGGCAGCACCCCGTACCAGCGCAGGTCGCGCGCACCGAACCGGTCGGCGAACCAGCCGCCGATCAGCGAGCCCGCGATGCCCCCGACGCCCGAGATCACGCCCAGTGCGGTCCCCAGGAAGCCGCGCGGTTGCATCCCGAACCCGGCCGCCAGTTCGGTCAGCTCGGGCGTGTAGTTGCGCACGAAGTACGAAGCCAGGAAATGCGAGTGGGCGTAGGCCACCACCGCGTACAAGGCCGCCCCGATGGCGAAGAACCAGAATGTGGGCTTGCGCGACAGCACCCGCACCGCCGCGCGGATCGGGACGTGCTCGGCGGCCCGCGCCGCCGCGGCCCCGGCCGCCTTGAGCGCCCGCCGGGGCTCCTTGAGGGTGAAGATCGCAAACAGCGCCAGGACAAGTCCGGGCATGCCGGCCACGAGGAAGGCCGTCCGCCACCCGTAGGACTCGGCCACCACGGCGCCCATCGCCATGCCGGCCATGGCCCCGATGGGTCCCCCCATCGAATACACCGACAACGCCATCGCCCGCTTTTCACGGGGAGTGTACTCGGTCAGCAGCGAATGGGCGGTGGGCGAGCATCCCGCCTCCCCCACCGCGACGCCCATCCTGGAAGCCACCAGCATCGCGAAGTTCTGCGCGAAGCCGCCCAGCAGCGAGAACCCGCTCCACACCGTGAGCGCCAGGGTCAGGATGCGCGGCCGGTCACCCCGGTCGGCCCAGCGCGCCAGAGGGATGCCCAGCAGCGTATAGACCACGGCGAAGTAGAAGCCGGCCATGGCGCCCACCTGTCCGTCGGTGAGGTTCAGGTCCTCCTTGATCGGCTCGATCAGGTTGGTGATGACCATCCGGTCCAGGATGTTCACCGCATTGATCAGCATCAGCAGGATCAGCGCATAGGTCCGGTAGCGGGCCGAAACCGGCGGCGCATCTCCGACCACGACCCCGGCCCCGGCCCCGGCGCGGGGCGTCTCTCCAACGACAGCTTCCGTCACGATGTCCCCCCGGATCCCCGCTGCGCGCTCAACGCGCCGTCGCCGGCCAGTAGTTCGCCTTGAGCGCCTGCTTCGAGAGCTTGCCCGTCGGCAGTCGCGGCAGCGTCTCCATGAAGTCGAAGCTGCGCGGGATGGTGTGTTTCGCGATCCGCCCGCCCAGGAAGGCCGTGAGTTCGGCGGCCAGCTCGGGCGTGCCGGCGACGCCCGCAGCGGGCTCCACGATGGCCTTCACCTCTTCGCCGAAGTCGGGATTGGGCACGCCGATGACCGCCACGTCGGCCACCTTGGGATGCAGGACCAGGGCGTTCTCGATCGCCTGCGGATAGATGTTCACCCCGCCCGAGATGATCATGAAGCTCTTGCGGTCGGTGAGGAACAGATAGCCCTGGTCGTCGACGTATCCGATGTCGCCGACCGAGGTCCATGTCGGGCGCCTCGGATGCTGCGCGGACGCCGTCTTCGCGTCGTCGTTGTGATAGCGGAACACCAGCGTCGGCTGCTCGAAGTAGATCTGGCCGATCTCGCCGGGCGGCAGGTCCTCGCCGTCTTCGCCGCAGATGTGGATGATCCCGGCGCGCGCCCGGCCGACCGATCCGGGCCGCTCCAGCCATTCGGCGCTGGTGATGCTGGTCGAGCCGTTGCCCTCGGTGGCGCCGAAGTACTCCTCGATGATCGGCCCCCACCATTCGATCATGGCCCGCTTCACCTCGACCGGGCACGGCGCGGCCGAGTGGACGGCGCAGCGATGGCTGGAAAGGTCATGGGCTGTGCGCTCGGCCTCGGTCATCTTGAGGAAGCGGACGAACATGGTGGGCACCCACTGGCTGTGGGTGATCCGGTGGCGTTCGATGAGCGCCAGGGCGTCGGCCGGTTCGAACCGCTCCATGACGACGGCCGTGCCGCCGAAGTAGTGCGTTCCCAGCACGTAGCTCAGCGGCGCCGAGTGATAGAGCGGCGCCGGCGAGAGATAAGCCATCTTAGGCCCGAAGCCGTACTTGGCCTGGCTGGGCCTGAGCCGCCAGCCGTCCTCGATCGGACAGTCCTGGAGCGGCCGCTTGATGCCCTTGGGCCGGCCGGTGGAGCCCGAGCTGTAGAGCATGAAGTCGCCGGCCCAATCCTCGACAGGCTCGTCGGCTGCATCGGGGGACGTCGCGGCCAGCGCCGCCTCGTAGGAGTTGAAACCCTCGGCCACACCGTCGACCATCAGCCGGACCTTGCAGCCGGGCGCATGGGCCACGGCGCCGGCCGCCGTCTCGGCCATATGGGCCGACGTCATCAGCACGGCGGCGCTGCAGTCCTGGAGGATGAATCCCGCCTCGGGCGGCGTGAGGTAGCGGTTGATGGCGGTGATGTAGAGGCCGCTCTTCAGCGCCGCCCAGCAGATCTCCAGGAAGCGCGGGTGGTTCTCCATGAGGATCGCCACATGGTCGCCGCGACGCAGTCCCTGGCGCCACAGGAGCCGGCGCAGCCGGGCCGTCCGCTCGGACAGCTCGCCGTAGGTGATCATGTGGCCACTGGGCTCGAACACCAGGGCCGGCTTGTCGGGCGACACGCCCTCGTGGTGCGACAGGAGCTGCATCGGGATACTCAGTGAATGAACTCGCCACCGTTGGCGCTGACGGTCTGGCCGGTGATGTAGCTGGCCTCATCCGAGGCCAGGAACACGACGAGGGCGGCGATCTCCTCCGGTTGCCCGAAGCGGCCGATCGGCACCCGCGTCTTCGCCTCGTCGGCATAGTTCGGGATGGTGGCGGTGGCCGCCGTGAACACGCCGCCAGGCGCCACCACGTTCACGTGGATGTTCCACTTCGCCAGTTCCCGCGCCCAGGTGCGGGTCATGCCCAGCAGCGCGCCCTTGGCGGCGGCGTAGTGCGAGCCCGACCGACCGCCGACCGTGCCCATGGCGGACGAGATGTTGACGATCTTCCCCGCCCTCTGCCGCTTCATGCCGGCCAGGACGATCTGCGCGCAGTGGAAGGCGCCCTTCACATGGACGCCCAGCATCCGGTCGAGGGCGTCGTCGTCGATGTCCTCGATCGGCATGCGGCGGCTGCCGACGCCGGCGTTGTTGACCAGCACGTCGATGATCTCGCCCCCCAGCCTCCCCAGGGCGGCGTTCACGGCCGCCGTGACCTCGTCCCGCTCGGCTACGTTGGCCGGGGCGGCCTCAGCGCGACCGCCCGCCGCGCGGATCGCCTCGACGGTGGCCCGGGCCGTCTCGGCGTTCAGGTCGTTCACGATCACGGCCGCACCCCGCGCCCCCAGCAGCACCGCGCAGGCCCGGCCGATGCCGGAGCCGGCGCCCGTGACCAGGGCGATCTTGCCGTCGAAAGCCCCCGCGCTCACGCCGCCTCCGCCTTCTTGATGCTGACCGTGACGATGCCGAGGGCATAGAGCTTGCCCGTCTCGTCCTCGACGCGGGCGCTGCCCACCGCGGTCGTGCGGCCGAAATGGTCCAGCCGGCCCCGGGCGGAAAGATTGAGCCGGGCCGGCGCGGCGCGGAGGTAGTTGACCTTCAACTCGAGGGTCACGGTGCTGTCGGTGTGAGCCAGCCGCGTGCGCGCCGCCTGGACCACGGCGGAATCGATCATCTGCGCGAGGGCGCCGCCGGCCGCGTCGCCGCGCCGGTTGGTGGCGCCGGCGTTGCCGTCGAATACGATGACCGCCTCCCCGTCGCCCGGCACCTTCAGCTTCAGGCCCAGGGTCCGGTGGATGGGCGAGGTGTCGTAGAATCCCTCCATCGCGTCGTAGTGCGCGCGGTCCATGGCGGCGGCGCTCATTGCGCGCCTTCCTTGGCCTTGGCCTCGAGGAAGGCCGCGGCCTGTTTCCTGGCGGCGTTGGTCTGTCGCATCAGCCGGGTGACGCGGTCGGCGGCGTGGGCCGAGACGCTGTAGGGCATCTCCTGGTTCTCGTAGAAGAACCGCTTGGTCGTGTGGATGGCCATGTCGTTGTACTGCGCCACGTCACGCGCCATGGCGTAGGCGCGCTCCACGACGTCGGCGTCGGGCGCGATCTCGTTGATCATGCCCAGTTGAAGCGCTTCGGCTACCGGGATGCGGCGGCCGGTGATCACCAGCTCGAACGCCTTGCGCATCGGCACGACGGCCGAGAGGCCGATCAGGGCGAAAGTGGCCACCAGGCCATGGTGGACCTCGGGATAGCCGAACTGCGTGGTCTCGCCGGCCACCACCATGTCGCACGACATGGCGATGCTGGCGCCCAGGCCCAGGGTTGGGCCGTTCACCGCGGCGATCAGCACCGGGCGGGTGTTGCGGTAGAGGGCGGCGAGGTCCACCGCCATGGACGGCGGCGCCTTGGACTTCACGGGATTGGCCACCTCGTTCAGGTCGACCCCGCCGCAGAAGTTCTTGCCCTCGCCGCGGATCACCACGGCCTTCAGTTCCTGGACCTCAAGCGAGCGCAGGGTGTCGTAGAACTCGGCGAACATCGCGTTGGTGAAGGCGTTGCGCTTCTCGGGCCGGTTGAAGACGATCTCGCCGATCCCCTCCTCGACCTTGCGGAATACGATGTCGCTCATGAACTCGGGCTCCTGGCCACGATGAGCGCGTCCACGGCGACCACGCCGCGTCCTTCTTCGCGCACCATCAGGGGGTTGATCTCGATCTCGCGGTACTGGTCGGCATGGGCCGCGATGAACCGCGACAGCTCCGCGAGCGCCGCGGCGGCGGCCTCCACGTCGCAACGGGGCCTGCCGCGCGCGCCCAGCAACAGGGGCGCCCCGCGCAGGCTGAGGATCATGTCGCGCGCCTGGTCCGCCGTGACCGGCGCGGGCGCGAAGACCGTGTCCCTGAGGATCTCGAGAAAGACGCCGCCGCTGGCGACCATGACGAACGGCCCGAAGGCCGGGTCCACGAAGGCGCCCAGGGCCAGTTCCACCCCGGCCTCGCACGGCTGAACCACGATGGCGGACGCGGGATCGCCCAGGCGCGCGCGCGCCTGGGCCACGCGATCGTAGGCGTCGGCGACGGAATCCGCGCCAACCGGGCCGACCACGCCGGCCGCCTCGGTCTTGTGGGCCAGTCGCGGCGCTTCGAGCTTGAGGAACACCGGCCCGCCGGCCTCGCGCTGGCGGGCGATCGCGTCTTCGACGCTGGCCACGGGCCAGGTGGCGACATGCGGCAGTGCGGCCAGCCCCGCGAGCCGCCCACGCGCGGCCTCGCCCGCGACGACGCCGGAATCCCGACCGGGGGAGTGACCGGCCGACGTGCGCGTTTCAGACACGTCGGCCGGCCTGGCGCGCGGCGCGACCAACCCCAGCGCCTGCACCAGTCGGGTCGGTTCCTGGAACCAGACGACTCCCAGGTCCCGCAACTCGGCTTCGAACGACACCGTCGTCAGGCCGCAGCAGAAGACCGGCTTGCGGCCGGCGGCGACGAAATCCCTGAGGCTGTCGCGGACCATCGCCTGCACGTGCCCCGCCATGCAGGCGTAGGAGAGCCAGATCGCGATGGCGTCCACGGGCTGGGCGTCCATCCACGCGAGCGCCGCGTCGAACGAGCGCCGGCCCTTGCCGAACAGGGCGTAGACGTCCAGCGGATTGGCGAAATGGGCCGGCCCCAGGGCGGCGGATTGCGCCGCGGTGGGCGCGACCGAGGCGGCGGGAACCTCCAGGCCGAAGCGCTCCGCCGCATCCAGGGTGACGATGGCGTAGCCGCCCGACGGCGTCACGACGCCCAGCCGGCGGCCCTCCGGCGCACGGCCCGCGGCGACCACCGAAAGCGCGTCCCCGAACGCCGTCTCGTCGCGCACGACGATGGCGCCCGCCGCCGCCATCGCGGCCTCGAACACCGCGGCGTCGCCCGCCAGGCTGCCGGTATGCGAGGCGATCTGCGCGGCCGCGCCGGCGCCCCGGCCGGTCTTCCAGAAGACGACCGGCTTTCCGCGGGCCGTGGCGCGTTCCACCGCCGCCATGAGCCGGCGTCCGTCGCGGCAGCCCTCCAGGATCAGCGCCACGCACGCCACCTCGGGGTCGTCGGCGACCCACTCCAGGCACTCGGCGGCGTCGACATCGAACTCGGCGCCCGTGTCGATGACGTATTTCGCGCCCACCCCGCGGTCGCGCAGCCGGGCCGAGCCGAAGTACAGCGTCAGGCCGCCGCTCTGTCCGATCACCGCGACGGGACCGGGCCGTTGAGGCTGGTTGATGTCGGTGGCGATGGTGACGAACACCTTGCCCGCCACGTCGCGCGACCCGACCGTGTTCGGCCCCATGACCCGGACGCCGCTCTCGGCGATCGCCGCCCGCAGGCCGTCGCCCAGCGCAGGCTCCGAGAAGCCGTCCGCGAAGACCAGCGCCGCCCGGACGCCGCGCACGCCGCATTCCCGCACCGCCGCCGGCACGCGCTCGGCCGAGACGCAGATCAGGGCCAGGTCGATCTCGCCCGGCGCATCGGCCAGCGACGCGTGGCACGGCCGGTCCCCGATCCGATCCTGGCTGGGGCTGACCAGGTGGATCGCGCCGGCATAGCCGGTCGCCTCCAGGGTCGCGAGCACCCGGCCGCCCGAGCGCGCCCGGTCGGGGCTGGCCCCCACCACGGCGATGGCGCGCGGCGCGAGGAACGCCGCCAGGTCGCCGCCGGGCATGTCGGACCGGGCCCGCGCGGCCCGCAGCGCCGTCATTGGGCGGGACCGACCTGGGCGTGGGGAACCATGTCGGCGACGACACCGGCCTTGATCAGGGCGGCGATGTCGTCGTCCGTCCGGCCGATCTCCTTCAGGATCTCCACCGTATGCTCGCCGAACCGCGGCGGCGGCCGCCGGATACTGGGCGGGGTCTTCGACATCTTCCAGGGCAGGTTCAGGGCCGGCATCTCGCCCACGCCCGGCGCCTCGTAGGTCTGGATCATCCCCCGGGCCAGGGTCTGGGGATGCTCGAACACCGCCTTCAGATCGTTGATCGGGCCGCAGACGATGGCGTGGTCGTCGAATTCCTGGCGCCACTCAGCCGCCGGCTTGGCCAGCATCGCCTCGTGGACCAGCGGGTACAGCACCTCCTCGTGGGCCACCCGCGCATAAGGCGTCGCGAAGCGTTCGTCCTCGATCCACTCGGGATGGCCCAGCAGGCGGCAGAAGTCGGGCCACTGGCGCTGTCCGGGCACGGCCTGGAGATAGACGCCGTCGGCGCACTTGAACGCCGCCGAGGGCACGCGCTGCGGATTCTCGGTGCCGTGGCGTTCCGGCACCTTGCCGGTCAGCAGGTAGCGGCTGCCGATCACCGACAGCATCGACACCATGATGTCGAACATCGCGAGGTCGATGTGCTGCCCCTCGCCCGTCCGCTCGCGGTAGTAGAGCGCGCCCTGGATGGCGGCGAACCCGTAGATCCCGGTCGAGACGTCGGCGACCGGCGCCATGCTCTTCACAGGGGTCCGGCCCTTTTCGCCGGTGATGCTCATGAAGCCGCTGCCGGCCTGCAGCACCGGGTCGTACCCACGCTTGCCGCGGTCCGGACCGGTCTGCCCGTAGCCCGAGACCGAGTGGTAGATCACCCGCGGATTGATCGCGCGGATCGCTTCGTAACCCACGCCGAGGCGGTCGGCCGCGCCGGGGGTGAAGTTCTGCATCACCACGTCCGCGTCCTTGGCGAGGTCGAGGATCACCTCGAGCCCCTCGGGCCGCTTCATGTCGACCGCGATGGTCCGCTTCGACCGGTTGTTGGTGGCGTAGTAGGCGCTGAGCCCACCCTTGAAGGGCGGCCACACGCGGCTCTCGTCCTTGGCGCGCGGATGCTCGACGAAGATCACGTCGGCGCCGAACTCGGCCAGCATCATCGAGGTCAGCGGCCCGGCCACGCCGCGGCTCAGGTCCAGGACCTTCACGCCGGCGAACATGTCCTGCGGGGGCTGGGTGGTCATGACGCGAGCGCCCTCTTGCTGCGGCCGAACTTCCCCAGGCGGCCGGGGAGCGGATGGGCCAGTTTCTCCTCGAGGAACCGGTAGGCCTCGAGCACGATGTCCAGGTCGACGCCGGTCTCGACGCCCGCGTCCTCGCAGAGGTGCAGCAGGTCTTCGGTCGAGATGTTGCCGGTCGAGTTGCGGGTCTGCGGCGAGCCGCCGATGCCGCCCACGGCGCTGTCGAAGCGGGTGGCCCCGGCGTCCATGGCGGCCAGGACGTTGGCCAGGCCCAGGCCACGGGTGTCGTGGAAATGCAGCGACAGCGGCGTGTCCGGGAACGCGTCCAGCATGCCGCCGACCATGCGCGCGACCTGAGCCGGCCCGCCCTCGCCCGAGGTGTCGCCCAGGCAGACCTCGGTGGCACCGGCGTCGTGCAGGCCGCGGGCCAGGCGCAGCACCCGGTCGAACGGGATCTCGCCCTCTGCCGAACAGCCGAACGCCTTGGCCACCACGGCGATCACGCCCAGGCCGTTGGCGCGCGCCTCGGCCACCGCCTCGGCGGCGGAGACCAGATTGTCGTCCTGGGTCTTGTCGGGCCGGTAGTCGGCGAGGCTGGCCGAGATGAAGACCGAGATCACCGGCATGTCGGCCTCGATCGCGCGGCGCACGCCGGACAGGTTCGGCACCGTGGCGTCGTAGATCGTCCCCGGCCGGCGGGTCACCGCGGCCATGACGTCGGCGGCGTCCGCCATGTGCGGCATCACCTTCGGGCTGACGAAGGAGACGGCGTTGATCTGCGGAAAGCCCGCGTCGGACAGCAGGTTGATGAAATCCACCTTGTCCTTGGTGGACAGGTGCGTCGCCTCGGCCTGGAGGCCGTCACGCGGCGAGACTTCTCGCAGATGGATGCGGCTGGGGTAGCGCAAGTTCCCGTCCCATTTGTTCGTTTATCGAACAGTATACTAGATAACGAACACAGACCTAGCCGTGGCGTTTTCGGCCGTCAAGGCCGTCCGGGGCGGGTTTTCGAAAATCGGCGGGCGCCGCTACGGAAGATCGGACACGGCGGCGCGCGCCCGCGTCCCCCCAGGGGTCCGCGACGCTGCGCCGGGGCGGAAGCCACCCCCCATCCGACTGTTTCAGAAAGACTTTCGAGCGCCGGCTCGGCCGGCCGCTCCTAGGCGATCAGCTGGCGAAGCCGCCGCTGGATGTCGAGCATGATCGGGAGGAACTCGGCCAGCATGCGTTCGACCGACACGTTCCGGACCACGACGCCGATGTTCAGGCCCGCGGTGACACGGCCCGCGCCGTCCACCAGGGGAACGGCGATGGAGCGCAGCCCCTGTCCGGTCTCCTCGTCGTTGATCGAATAGCCCTGGTCGCGGACACGCGCGAGTTCGGCCATCAGGTCCGGGATCGACGTGAGGGTCTTGTCCGTCACCTTCGGCCGCTCGGTCGATTCCAGCAGGGCGCGGGCCTGGTCCTCGGGCCAGCTCGCCAGGATCACCCGCCCCAGGGACGCCCCGTAGGCCGGCAGCCGGCCGCCCACGCTGCGGCTGACCGTGAGCGCGCGCGTCGGATCCATCGCACGCGCCAGGTAGACGATCTCGGCCCCGTCCAGCCTGGCCACGGCGCTGGTCTCGCCGGTCTTGCGGGTCAGTTCCTCCAGGAACGGCTGGACGATGCTGATGAACGGCGTCGATGACAGATAGGCGTAGCCCAGCCGCAGCATGCGCGGGGTCAGCGAGAAGAACTTCCCGTCGTACTCGGCGTAGCCCAGCCGCGTGAGGGTGAGCAGGCAGCGCCGCACCGTCGCGCGCTCCAGCCCGACCCGCTCGGCCACCTGGCTGATGGTCAACCGCTGGTCCTGGTCGCCGAACACCTCGATCACCGCCAGCCCCTTGGCGAAGCCCGCGATGAACTCCGGGTCCTGCTCGGCCAGGATCGCGGCGTAGGGGAATTTCGTCTTCATGCCTCTCCCTTGGGCTGCGACTCCCGTCGCCTGATCCCGAGCCTGCTCCTGGCGCCAAGCGATAGCACAACCCCGCCGCGCAACCCCATTCCACACCCGAACGCGCGCCGCCGACGCCCTGTTGACACGCGGCGAGGCTTGGTATTTTGTTCGTTATCTAGATTTATGTTCGATTATCGCACAAATAGCAAGCCCCTTCGGAGAGCTTGCAGGCGAAGTCGGGAGGATTGTCTTGACCGAGACCGTAGAGGCGCCGCCGCCCGTGCTGGCGGAACGCAGGGGCGCCGTCGCCGTGGTGACCCTGAATCGCCCGGCAGCGCGCAATGCGCTGAACCGCGCCCTCCTGGCCGCACTGCACGAACATCTTCATGCGGCGATGGAGGACGATTCGGTCCGCGCCGTCGTCCTGACCGGCGCCGGGCCCGCCTTCTGCGCCGGCGCCGACCTGCGCGAGGCCCTGGAAACCCCTCCGGGCGCCGAAGGCTTCTGGCTTCAGTACGAACGGTCGGGCCAGTCGCTCGACCTGCACCGGCTTCTGCCCCGGTTGCCAAAGCCCGTCATCGCCGCGGTCAACGGCTTCGCGCTCGGGGGCGGCTGCGGGGTCGCCATGTCGTGCGACCTCGTGATCGCCAGCGACCAGGCCACCTTCGGCTATCCCGAGGTGGGCCAGGGCCTGGTCGCGGCGATGGTGATGGTCAGCCTGAGCCGCATCGTCGGCCGCCGCCAGGCCCTGGACCTGCTGCTGACCGGCCGCAAGCTGACCGCCGCCGACGCGCTCGGCCTGGGCCTCGTCAACCGCGTGGCCCCGCACGACGACCTGCTGGACCAGGCGGTCGCCTACGCCGGGGAGGTCGCCCAGCACAGCGCCCAGGCGCTGCGGATGACCAAGTCGCTCTACTACAACGTGGCCGAACTCGACCTGGACCGCGCGCTCGACTACGCCCGCGACTTCAACCAGATGCTCCGGCAGACAAAACCGGCCGCCGGCAGCGCCTTCGCCGCCAAGGTGCGGCCGTGAGCGCCGGCCTGATCCAGGTCGAGGTGGACGGCGGCGTGGCCACCGTCTCGCTCGATCGCCCAGACTCGCTGAACGCGCTCTCGAACGGCCTCCTGGAAGCCATCGTCGCCACCTTCACGGGCCTCGACGGCGATCCGGAGATCCGCTGCGCGGTGCTGCGCGGCGCGGGGCGGGCCTTCTGCGTGGGCGCCGACATCAAGGAACGCGGGACCATGTCCCAGGACGCGGTCCGCGCCCGCCGCCGCCTGGCGCCCCTGGCCTTCGGCGCCATGCGCCGGTTCTCCCGCCCGGTCGTCGCCCAGGTGCACGGCTACGCCATCGGCAGCGGCCTGGAACTGGCCCTGGGCTGCGACTTCGTCTACGCGGCCGCCGGCACGGTCATGGGCCTGCCCGAGACCGCCAAGGCCTCGATCCCCGCGGGCGGCGGCACCCAGGTGCTGCCCCGCCTGATCGGCGCGGCGCGGGCCAAGGAGCTGATCTTCACCAGCCGCCGCTTCGTCGCCGAGGACGCCGAGCGCTGGGGACTGGTCAACCGGGTCGTTCCAGCGGACCGGCTGAGCGAGGCGGTGGCCACGCTGACCGGGGAACTGGCCGCCGTGTCGCCCACGGCGCTCCAGACGGCCAAGCGGGCCATCGACCTGGGTCTCACCACCGACCTCGAGTCGGGGCTTCAGGTCGAAGCCGCGCTCTACGAACGGGTGCTGACCTCCGAGGACCGCCGGGAGGCGGCTGCGGCGGCGGCCGAGAAACGCAGCCCCCGGTACGCGGGCCGCTGACATCCAGACAAAGGACACCGTCGCCGCACGCCGGCGCGGAATTCGGGAGGGGACTATGACGACATTCAGATTCTGGCTCATGGCGGGCTCCGCCGCCTTCACGGCCCTCGCCGCGACATCGGCGGCGGCGCAGAGCGGCGCCGATGCGACGTCGGTGGAGGAGGTGGTCGTCACCGGTTCCTTCATCGCCGGCACGCCGAAGGACTCGGCGATTCCCGTCGCGATCATCGGCCGCGACGAACTGGAACGCCGCGGCTCGCCCTCGATGCTCGACATCATCAAGACCCTGCCCGTCGTGGGCGGCGTCCTGGGCGAGACCAACAACTTCAACGTCGCGTCCCAGGGACGCGGCGGCGGCGGCACCATCAACCTGCGCGGCCTGGGCCCGCAACGGACCCTGGTGCTGCTCAACGGCCGCCGGTTCGCCGGCTATGTCTCGGACACCAACCTGCTCCCGGCCGCCGCCATCGGGCGGGTCGAGATCCTGAAGGACGGCGCGGCGGCGACCTACGGCTCGGACGCCATCGGCGGCGTCGCCAATTTCATCACCCGCACCAATTTCGAGGGCCTCGAGGTCCAGGCGGACTATCGCCTGATCCGCGGCGCCGACGACGGCGGCGACTACAGCGCCAGCGCGGTCTACGGCTGGGTCGGCGAGAACTCGAACCTGCTGCTCACCGCGGGCTACCAGCACCGTTCGGAGCTGAGCACGGTCGACCGCAAGTGGTCGCAGCCCACCTACTTCCAGAACCCCTCGGCCTGGTCGCCCAGCGGCAATCCGGGCGGCTGGACCGTGCGCGGCGGACCCGCGGGCACGGGCGCCAACCTGGGCTTCTTCCAGGACGCCAACTGCGCCGCCACCGGCGGCACGCCCACCTTCACCGGAAACACGCCGGCCTGCTATTTCATCTACCTGCCGTTCGACAACCTGGTCGAGGAGCAGGACCAGTACCAGCTCTACGGCGAATTCAACGCCCGCATCGGCGACACCGGCCGGTTCCACGTCGAGGCGCTCTATACCCAGACCTCGCAGCCCGACGTCCGGGCCTCGCCCAGCTTCGCACCCACCTCCGGGCCGAACGGGCCGGGCGGCACGAACGCCTTCTTCGTGCCGTCGTCGAACCCTGGCTTCAACACCTTCCTGACCCAGACGGGCAACGCGGCCCTGATCGGCGTGGCGCAGAGCGCGACCGGAACGCTGTGGCGGCCGTTCGGCAACGGCGGCAATCCCGCCACCGGCGGCCTGGGCGGCCAGACCGGCAGCCGCAAGAACGAAGAGTTCCGGGTGTCGGCGAGCCTCAAGGGCGAAACCGGCTACTTCGGGATCAACTACGACCTGGGCGCCACCTACATCCGCGAGAAGCAGGACACCCGGGTCACCGACATCCTGATCCCGCGGCTTCAGCAGGCCCTCAGCGGCTTCGGCGGCCCGAACTGCCAGGGGACGACCCCGGGCGCCAACGGCTGCCAGTACTTCAACCCGTTCTCGAACGCGTTCCCCAACAACCCGGCCCTGGGCCTTACCAATCCCGGCTTCGTGTCGGCCAACGCCAATTCGAAGGAGCTGGTCGCCTGGCTCTTCGAGATGCAGTCGCTGCGCAATGACCAGGAGACCGTGGTCCTGGACGCCGTCTTCAACGGCAAGCTGGGGATCAGCCTGCCCGGCGGCGAGATCGGCTGGGCGGCCGGCGCCCAGTACCGCAAGATCCATTTCCAGCAGATGGTCGACAATCCGCTGTTCAACTCGCAGATCACGCCCTGCCCGACCATCGGCTCTACATCCTGCACCTTCCGCACCGGCCCGTTCACCTTCCTGGGCCAGAGCCGTCCGCTCAGCCTGGAACAGAGCGTCTACGCCCTGTTCGGCGAACTGAACGTACCGGTCACCGACGCCCTGAACGCCCAGCTCGCCCTGCGCTACGAGGACTACGGCGGCCTCACGGGCTCGACGACCAACCCGCAGCTCCGCCTGAAGTGGCAGGTGATCGACGCTGTCGCCCTGCGCGGGTCGGTGGGATCGTCCTTCCGCGGCCCGACGGCGGCGAACGTGGCCCCGACCGGGACCACCGGCCTGACCGGCATCGCGGCGGCCGGCAACAACTCGCGCTCGATCGACTTCTTCGGCAACCCGAGCGTCGGCCCCGAGAAGGCCGTCACCTACAGCGTCGGCACGATCGTCCGGATCGAGAACTTCACCGCCACGATCGACTACTGGAACTACCGCGTGCGCGGACAGATCACCGACGTGCCGGCCAATGTGGTGGCCACGGCGGTCGCGGGTATCGGCAACGGCAGCCAGTTCGTGAACTGCGCCAGCGCCCTGCGCTACCTCATCACCTTCGACAACGGAAACGCCTGCGTCCAGGGCGTCACCCAGGGGACCAACATCGCCCGGGTCCGGTCCGACATCACCAACGGCCCGACGATCCGCACCGACGGCGTCGACGCCGACGTCAACTACCGCTTCCCCGACGTGTGGGACGGCGTCCTCGACATCGGTGGCAGCCTGACCCACACGATCTCGTACAAGCAGGACGCCTTCGTCTACGGCGGCATCACCGTCACGCCGGCCTACGACGCGGCGGGCTTCACCAACTACGACCGCACCTCGCAGACGATCGCCAAGTGGCGCGGCCAGTTCTACGCCGACTACAGCCGCGGCCCGCACAACCTGCGCTGGACCGTCCACTACACCAGCGGCGCCGACGACAACCGCGGCCCCACGGTGGTCCAGAACGGGCCGTCGACCAACTGCACCGTGGCCAACGCCCTGGCCGGGACCGCGGTCAACTGCGTCCTGACCACCGACGGCCTGAAGGTGAAGTCCTTCATCAGCCACGACCTCACCTATCGGGTGGAACTGCCCTGGGACATGACCGTCACCGCCTCGGTGCTCAACGTCCTGGACCGCGATCCGTCGCGCGCCCGGCTGGTGCTCAACTACGATCCCTTCCTGGGCAATCCCATCGGGCGGTCGTTCAAGCTGGGCGTGAAGAAGACCTTCTAGGCCGAAAGGACTTACTGCCGGGGGCCTCGCTAGCCCCGCACGATGTTTCTTCCTCCGACCGGGCGTATTCCTCCCCGGACGCCTCCGGCGCGGCTCCCCAGGAGCCGCGCCGTCCTTTTCTGGGGCTACATCCCCTTTGCGATCAGCCCCGCCAGCAGCCTGTCGGGCGTGATGGGATAGTCGCGCAGCCGCACCCCGCAGGCGTTGTAGATGGCGTTGGCCACCGCCGCGCCGGCGCCCGAGTTGCCCAGCTCGCCCACGCCCTTGATCCCCATCGGGTTCGCCTTGTCGTCCACCTCGTCCAGCATGATGGCGTCCAGCTCGCCGATGTCGGCCTGCACCGGCAGGACGTACTGGGCCAGGTCCTGGTTGATCAGCGAGCCGTAGCGGGGATCGACCGGATTGCCTTCGTGCAGGGCCGAGGCCACGCCCCAGATCATCCCGCCGGTCAGCTGGCTGCGGGCGGTCTTGGCGTTGATGATCCGCCCGGCCGCGAACACCCCCAGCATCCGGCGCACGCGCACTTCGCCTGTCACCGGGTCCACGCCCACCTCGCAGTAGTGGGCGCCATAGGTCTGCTGGCTCCACTTCTGGGCGTCCTGCGCCGGCCGGATCTCGCCCTCGACCGTCAGGCCGTCGGGCGCCGCGCGGCGGATCAGGTCCGACAGCGTCTCGGAGCGGTTCTCGATGGCGACCACGCCGTCCTGGAACGTCACGTCGCCGGGGTCGCCGGCGTGCAGCGGCGAGCCCGGATCACCCGTGGCCAGGTCGGCGATCGCCCGGCGCAGGTTCATGCCGGCCATCAGCGCCGCCGAGCCGGCCGTCGCCGCGCCGAACTGGCCGCCCGAGCCGGGCGCCGGCGGCAGCTCGGAATCGCCGATCTCGACCTTCACCTGGCCCAGCGGCACGCCCAGGGTCTCGGCCGCGATCTGGGCCAGGACGGTATAGGTGCCGGTCCCGATGTCGGTCATGCCCTGGCGCACCGTGATCACGCCGTCGGCGTCGACCGAGAAGCTGCACTTGGCCGGCAGCAGGAAGTTGCCCCGGATGGCCGCCGCCATGCCCAGGCCCACCAGCCAGCGGCCGTCGCGCACCTGGCCAGGCGTCGGCATCCGACGGTCCCAGCCGAAGAGCTGGGCGCCCTCGCGCAGGCAGCGGACGAGCTGGCGCTGCGAGAACGGCCGCCCGTTCTCGGGATCGACCTCGGGCTCGTTGCGGATGCGCAGCTCGACAGGGTCCAGGCCGAGCTGCTCGGCCAGCTCGTCCATGGCGCATTCCAGGCTGAGCGTGCCCGAGGCCTCGCCCGGCGCGCGCATCGCCCCGGCGTGCGGCAGGTCCAGCTTCACCAGCCGGTGGCCCGTCAGCCGGTTTGGCGCCGCATAGAGGCTGCGCGCGAAGTTCGACGCATGTTCGGTGAAGGCGCCGTCGCGATGGCAGTGGGTCCAGGTCATCATCGACATGGCGTTCAGCCGCCCGTCGCGCCCCGCGCCCAGCCGCACCCGCTGGACGGTCGCGGGCCGGTGGATCGTGCCGTGCATCATCTGCTGGCGGGTGAAGGCCACCTTGACGGGGCGGCCCAGGGCGCGGGCCGCCAGCGCCGCCAGGGTCAGGTCGTCATAGGTCTGGCCCTTCCCGCCGAACCCCCCGCCGATGTAGCGCGTCAGCAGATGGACGTCGTCGCGCCCGATGCCCAGGGTCTCGGCCAGGCCGTGCTGGGCAGGCTTCACCATCTGGACCGACGTGTGCGCCACACAACGGCTCGGCCCCTCCCACCACGCCAGCGAGGCGCAGGGCTCCATCTGGCAGTGGTTCTGGAGCGGGGTGGTCCAGGTCTCGTCCAGGCGGACCTCGGAGGCGGCGAACCCCGAGTCGAAATCCCCGATCTCGACATCCTGCTCGCCCGGCGGCTGACCGGCGGCGTCCAGGCGTTCGTGGAACGCCACGTCATGCGCCTCGGCCGCATAGCTCAGCCGGACCAGATGCGAGGCGGCGACGGCGTTCTCCAGGGTGTCGGCCACCACGAAGGCCACGGGCTGGCCGAAATAGGCGACCCGGTCGCTCTCCAGCGCCGGCTTCGAGCCCTGGGTGCTGCGCGGATGGCCCTTGGTCCCGCGCGGCGGCTGCGCCGGGGCGTTCAGGTGCGTCCAGGCCAGCAGCACGCCGGGCGAGGCCTCGGCCGCGGCGATGTCGACGGCGGTGATCCGGCCCCGGGCGATGGCGGCGCCCACCATGACGCCATAGGCCGGCGGCGACGGCGGCTGGACCTCATAGGCATAGGGCGCCGTTCCGGTGACCTTCAGCGGGCCTTCGTAGCGATCCACGCCCTTGCCGATCAGCCCGGCGCGGTTGTCCTTGACCGGATTGGGGGCGTCCCAGTCGCTCACCGAGCTCATCCCTGCCCTCCCACGCTCGCGGCGACGCGCGCCTCGGCCAGGGTGGCGACCGCCAGGCGCGCCACCAGCGGGACCTTGAAGTCGTTGCGGCCCAGCGGGCTGGCCCCCGCCAGTTCGCGGGCGATGGCCTCGGCCGGGTCGGCGCCATCCGCCAGCGCCGCCTCGGCCGCCGTGGCCCGCCAGGGCTTCAGCGCCACCATGCCCAGGGCCATCCGGCCGCCCGCCACCGCCACGCTGGCCAGGCCGCCGGCGTACGACGCCCGGTCGCGGACCTTGCGATAGGCCTGCCCCCCCGCCGGGGCAGGCGGCACGACCACCGCGGTGATCAGTTCGCCGTCGTCCAGCGCCGTCTCAAGGTGCGGCGTGTCGCCCGGCGGGCGGTGCAGATCGGCCACAGGGATCGAGCGCGCCGCACCGCTCGCCGCCAGGGTCTCGACCCGGGCGTCCAGCGCGGCCAGGGCCACCGCCATGTCCGAGGGATGCGTCGCCACGCAGGACGGGCTGGCCCCGAAGATGGCGGCGTTGCGGTTCAGGCCCTCCAGCGCGCCGCAGCCCGAACCGGGCTGGCGCTTGTTGCAGGGCTTCGTGGGGTCGTAGAAGTAGGCGCAGCGCGTCCGTTGCAGGAGGTTGCCGCCGACGCGGGCCTTGTTGCGGAGCTGGGGCGAGCCGCCCGCCACGATCGCCTCGGACAGCATCGGAAAGCGCGCCCGCACCCCGGGATCGGACGCCACCGCCGTATTGGTCGCCATCGCCCCGATGCGCAGGCCGCCGTCTTCCGTGGCCTCGATCCCCGCCATCGGCAGGCGGCCCACGTCGATCAGGTGCGCCGGCGCCTCGATGTCCAGCTTCATCAGGTCCAGAAGGTTGGTGCCCCCGGCGATGAAGCGCGCGCCCGGCGCCTGGGCGGCCTTCACCGCGGCCTCGGCCGAGGCCGCGCGCTCATAGGTGAAGGGCCTCACGCGCGCCCCTCCGCCGCGTCGCGGATCGCCGCCACGATCTGGGGATAGGCCGAGCAGCGGCAGATGTTCCCGCTCATCCGCTCGCGGATCTCGGCGTCCGAGAAGGCGGGCGCCGCACCGCGCGGCGTCTCCGGGCTGGGCGCGCCGGCCTCGAACTCGGCCAGCATCGCCACGGCCGAACAGATCTGCCCCGGCGTGCAGTAGCCGCACTGGAAGGCGTCGTGCGTCAGGAAAGCCTGCTGCATCGGATGCAGCTTCCCGGGCGAGCCCAGGCCCTCGATGGTCGTCACCGCGTCGCCGTCGTGCATGACGGCCAGCGAGAGGCAGGCGTTGATGCGGACTCCGTCCGCCAGGACGGTGCACGCGCCGCACTGGCCGTGGTCGCAGCCCTTCTTCGAGCCGGTGAGCTTCAGGTGCTCGCGCAGGGCGTCGAGCAGCGTCGTCCGCGGGTCAAGGTCCAGGGACCGCGCCTCGCCATTGACGGTGATGGTGATCCTCAACCCGTCCCTCCCGCTGGAGCGCCGCCCTTGGTGGGCGGTCGTTTCGTCTCTTCGATCCTCAGGTCTCGCCCGGCGCCAGGGCTTTCACCGACAACGCATGGACAGGCCCGGCCAGTTCCTCGGACAGCGCGCGATAGACCATCCGCTGGCGCGCCACCCGGGGCGTCCCCGAGAACGCCGTGGACTCGATCGTCACGTTGAAGTGGCTCTCGCCGCCCTCGCGGGCGCCGGCGTGGCCCGCATGCCGGTCCGAGTCGTCCACGATCTCCAGCCGCGTGGGCCGGAAGGCCGTGGTGAGCTTGTCCTGAATGGCATCAAATATGGCGCCCATCGGCTCGATCTTCAATTCTTGTACGGAACTTTCTCCCCACCATACTCGGCTCATGCCCGGCGCGTTTCAATACAGGCCCAAGTTCGTGGATATCCGCGTGCGACCGCCGTCCGAGAAGGACGAGACGGCGCACGACGTTCATGCCCTGAAGCCCGGCGAACGCCCGTGCGACCATCCCGGCTGCCGCCAGGCTGCGACCGCCCGCGCGCCCAAGAGCCGCGACATGCTGAACGAGCACTACTGGTTCTGTCAGCCGCATGCCGCCGAGTACAATCGCAACTGGAACTTCTTCGCCGGCATGGCCGAGGGCGAGGTCCGCCGCCGCCAGCAGGAGGAGATGATGACCGGCGGCCGCCCCACCTGGGAGATGAAGGCCGGCCGCATGAGCCGCGAGGCCGCCGCCTTCGCGGCCAAGTTCGGGACGAAGCAGGGCCCCGGCGCCTATCGCGATCCCTTCAATCTGTTCGGCGGGGGCGGGCCCCAGGCCAAGGCCGAGACGCCGGGACGGCGCCTGGGCAAGATCGAACGCAACGCGCTGGCCGACCTCGACCTCGACGACGACGCCGACTCGGCGAAGATCCGCGCCCGCTACACCGAACTGGTGCGCCGCCTGCACCCCGACGCCAACAACGGCGACCGCTCGGGCGAGAACCGGCTCCAGCGGGTCATCAAGTCCTACCAGGCGCTGCGCAAGGCGGGGATGGCCTAGGTCAGCGCCCGGAAGGCGACATAGGCGGCGACGGCGATCACCATCAGGGCGAAGAGCCTCCGCGCCAGATCCGCGCGGTCCGACAGCGCTCCGGCGACGGGCCCCGAGGCCAGGACGCCCACCGCGCCGCCGGCCACCAGGGCGCAGGGCCATTTCACGCGGCCGGCCCGCGCCTGCACGGCCAGGCCGGCCAGCGCGTTCGCCGCCACGGCCGCCGCCGAGGCGCCGATGGCCACGTGCGGGTCGCGAACGCCCACGGCGTAGATCAGCAGCGGGGTGGCCAGCACCGAACCGCCGCCGCCGAACACGCCCGGCAGAAGGCCCACCAGCGCGCCGTTGGCGAGGGCGGCGCCCAGCGCCCAGGAGATGTCCACGCTCAGGCCGCCCCGAGATCCCGCGAGAGGGTCCGGGGACGGTTCCACGGCATGACGGCCAGCAGCCGGGCCAGGCCGCAGAAACCCGTCGCGCCGGCGAACGCCAGGCCCGCGCCCACGAACGCCGGGACGGCCAGAAAGGCGGGATGGGCCGCCACGCCCAGGGCGACGCCCGCCAGCACCAGCGCCCCCGCCGCGATCTGTACCTGGCGTCACGCGACCCCGCGGCGGGCTCCGCGCTTCGGGCGTTCAGCGATCGGGCGGCGGCGGTCGTCTCCTCGACCATCGCCGCCGAGATGAGGATCTCGATCTCCTTCGCGGCCTCAGCCGAGCGCTCTCGAGCCAGCCAGCGTTTCGCGATGATTTTCGACAGCCGTCGATCTGCGGGCTTGTGTCCGCCGCCTCCGCGGCGTCAGGCTGGCGTCAACGACAAGATGAGGAAACGCCGATGTTCCGGATGCTGGCCGCCGCTGCGGCCGCCGCCGTTCTGGGCGGCCTGGGGGTCGCACCCGCGGAGGCGACGCCCAACACGCCGAAGACCGTCGAACTCTACGCGATGGATTGCGGGCGGATCAGCCTGACCAACGCTGACATGTTCGCCGACGACGGGTCGTACAAGGGCGTGGCGGCCGAGATGGTCGTGCCCTGCTACCTGATCCGCCATCCCAAGGGCGACCTGGTGTGGGACACCGGCCTGCCCGCGCCTGCGGCCGGCAAGCCGCCGCCGCCCGGGACGCCGGCGCGCTCGCTGGCCGATCAACTGGGCGACCTGGGCCTGACGCCGGCCGACATCGAATACGTCTCGGTGTCGCACAGCCATTTCGATCACATCGGCAATGCGGGCCTGTTCACCGGCTCGACCTGGATCGTGGACCCGAAGGAGCGCGAGGTCGCGTTCAACGAGGCCGCGCGCAAGAACGCCGGTACCTTCGCCGCCTATTCCGCGCTGGAGACGGCGAAGACGCGCCTGATCGAGCAGCCCACCTACGACGTGTTCGGCGATGGCCAGGTGGTGATCCACAAGGCGCCCGGCCACACCCCGGGCCACACGGTTCTGCTGGTGCGCCTGAAGGAGACCGGCCCGGTGATCCTGACGGGCGACCTCTGGCACATCGCCGCCAGCCGGCCGAACCGGCGCGTGCCGCGGTTCAACTTCGACAAGGCCCAGACGCTGGACACCATGGAGGCGGTGGAGGCGCTGGCCAGGGCCGAGAAGGCCCGGCTGATCCTCCAGCACGTCCCCGAGGACTTCGCCGGCCTGCCCAAGTTCCCGAACCCCGCGCGATAGGGGGCTTGTCATGGGAGGACTGATCAGCGGATCGCGCATCCTGTCGCCGGAAGCGCTGGCCGACCGCGCGGCGCGGGCGGCGGCGGGCCTGGCCAGCCTGGGCCTCGGCCAGGGCGACCTGGTCGCCCTCTACCTGCGCAACGACTTCCCCTTCTTCGAGGCCAGCGGCGCGGCGGGCCTCCTGGGCGCCTATCCCACGCCGGTCAACTGGCACTACACGCCCGACGAGGCGGCCTACCTCTTCGAGAACTCGGGCGCCAAGGCCATCGTCATCCACGCCGACCTGATTGCGCCCATCCGCGAGGCCCTGCCCCCCGGCGTGCCGGTGCTGGCCGTCGCCACCCCGCCCGAGATCGCCGAGGCCTACGGGATCGATCCCGCGCCGGTCCCCGAAGGCTTCATCAACTGGTCGTCCTGGCTGGAAGGCTTCGCGCCGCTCGCCGCCACCGGCGTCGAGGCGCCCGGAACCATCATCTACACCTCGGGCACCACGGGGCGGCCCAAGGGCGTCCGCCGCGCGCCGCCCACGCCGGAACAGGCGGCCCTGACCGGCGCGGTCATCGGCCGCGCCTTCGGCTTCGTGGGCCACGGCGATCCGCAGGACATCGTCACCGTGGTCACCGGCCCGATGTACCACTCGGCCCCCAACGCCTACGGCCTGGCCGCCGCGCGCCTCGGCGCCACCGTGATCCTGGAGCCCCGCTTCGACCCCGAGGAGCTGCTGCAACTCATCGAGCGGCATCGCGTGACGCACCTGCACATGGTGCCGATCATGTTCCACCGGCTGCTCAAGCTGCCCGACGAGGTGAAGGCCAGGTACGACCTGTCGTCGCTCAGGTTCGTGGTCCACGCCGCCGCGCCCTGCCCGCCGCCGATCAAGCGGGCGATGATCGACTGGTGGGGGCCGGTCATCACCGAATACTATGGCTCGACCGAGGTCTCGGTCGTCACCTTCTGCACCTCGGAGGACTGGCTGGCGCATCCCGGCACGGTGGGCCGGCCATGGCCCGAAGCCGACGTGCGGGTCGTCGACGCCGAGGGGAACAGCCTGCCGCCCGGCGAGGTCGGCGAGGTGGTGGCCCGCATCCGCGGCATCTCCGACTTCACCTATCACGGCGACGACCAGAAGCGGCGCGACAGCGAGAAGGCCGGCCTGATCGCGCCGGGCGACGTCGGCTATTTCGACAAGGACGGCTTCCTCTATCTCTGCGACCGGGCCAAGGACATGATCATCTCGGGCGGGGTGAACATCTATCCGGCCGAGATCGAGGCCGAACTGCTGAAGATGCCCGGCGTCGCCGACTGCGCCGTCTTCGGCATCCCGGACGAGGAGTTCGGCGAGGCCATCTGCGCGGTGGTCCAGCCCAGCCCGGACGCCGACCTCACCGAGGCCGGCGTGAAGGCCTACCTCCGCGCGCACGTGGCGGGCTTCAAGGTTCCCCGGCGGGTCGACCTGGCCACGGACCTGCCGCGCGAGGACTCGGGCAAGATCTTCAAGCGGAAGCTGCGCGAGCCCTTCTGGGCCGGGCTGGAACGGCGCATCTGAGAGGCGACACATGAAGGACCTGGCGGGCAAGACCGCGTTCGTGACCGGCGGGGCGTCCGGCATCGGCCTGGGCATCGGCACCGCCCTGGCCCAGGCCGGGGTCAAGGTGATGCTGTGCGACATCGAGCAGGCCGCGCTCGACGCCGCGCTCGCGGGCCTGCGCGCCACCAACGCCGACGTGGCCGGCGTCGTGGCGGACGTGTCGCTGAAGGACCAGTTGCGCGAGGCGGCCCAGGCCACGCTCGACGCCTATGGCGAGGTCCACATCCTGGTGAACAACGCGGGTGTCGGCGGGGGCGGAAGCTACGACGCCTGGACGGACGCGAGCTGGGACTGGACGATCGGCGTCAACCTGATGGGCGTGGTCTGGGGCGCGGAGATCTTCGGCCCCCTGATCGAGCGCCACGGCCAGGGCGGCCACATCGTCAACACCGCCTCGATCGCCGGTCTCGTCTCGGGCTCGGGCAACGCCTACAACGTCACGAAGTACGGGGTCGTCGCGCTGTCCGAGGGCCTGCGGGTCGAACTCGCGCCGCGTGGCGTCGGCGTCTCGGTGCTTTGCCCGGGCTTCATCCGCACGCGCATCGTCGACTCCGGCCGCAACCGCCCGGACCGCTTCGCCGACGACCAGCCGGCGGGCGCCCCGGCGGGCGAACGCCTGGCGTGGATCGAGAACCTCCGCACCCGCGTCGACACCGGCATCGACCCCCGCTACGTGGGCGAGCTGGTGCGCGAGGGCATCGAGGGCGACTGGCCCTACATCTTCACCGACGCCGAGTTCGAGCCGGTCGTCGAGGCCCGCTTCGCCGCCATCCGGGAAGGCTTCAGCCGCATCCGCGACCGCGTTCCACCGACGGGGTGAGGCCGCGGCTGAGCACCCCCTCCGTCCGCTTCGCGGCCACCTCCCCCGAAGTGTGCCCTTCGGGGGAGGACCTGGATCATCGCTCCTCCCCC
>NZ_JBBCIT010000033.1:0-170254 GCF_037189685.1 Phenylobacterium sp.
GCTGCTGGCACGAAGTTAGCCGGGGCTTCTTCTCCGGGTACCGTCATTATCGTCCCCGGTGAAAGAATTTTACAATCCTAAGACCTTCATCATTCACGCGGCATGGCTGCGTCAGGCTTTCGCCCATTGCGCAAGATTCCCCACTGCTGCCTCCCGTAGGAGTCTGGGCCGTGTCTCAGTCCCAGTGTGGCTGATCATCCTCTCAGACCAGCTATGGATCGTCGGCTTGGTGGGCCATTACCCCACCAACTACCTAATCCAACGCGGGCCGCTCCAATGGCGATAAATCTTTCCCCCGAAGGGCACATCCGGTATTAGCACAAGTTTCCCTGTGTTGTTCCGAACCAAAGGGCACGTTCCCACGCGTTACTCACCCGTCCGCCACTCCCCCGAAGGGGCGTTCGACTTGCATGTGTTAGGCCTGCCGCCAGCGTTCGCTCTGAGCCAGGATCAAACTCTCAGGTTGAGTTGACGTTCTGACTTTCTGCGTAACCGACCCTCAACGAGCCGGCTGGCTATAGTCTGCGTAGTTCTTGACGAGTTCCCACAAATCGTGGCCGGCCGAAGCCGACCATATTCATGGTGTCTTCAAGAGACCGCAGTCACAGTCAGCGTCGAGACAGTCTGGTTAGGACTGTCGCCAGGACGCCGCCGCCTGCGTTTCTCTTTCCAAATCAACGATGTCAAAGACCCGCACCGGCTTCCGCCGAGCCCACTGTTTAGCGCCGGTGGTCGGCGGAGGCGGCTATCTAGTGACCGACCTCTTTGGTGTCAACCGGCCTTTTCGGGCATTTGCGACAATTCCGAGAACCCTCAGAATTTGGCCGCAAAAACCGTCCCGGGCCGCCGAGGGGCTTCCCTCAAGTCCGTGACGATTCGATTGAGGCTCGGGAACATACTCATTTCAGTCCGAAGATCAAGCGCCTTTCGGCCCCTGCCGTCGTTCCGATCTGAGCCCCGCCCGAGCGGGAGGCGGCTAACTAGTGGCCGTCCCCCGGAGTGTCAACCGATCCTTTTGGAGGACCCCGGCTGATCTCCGAAAAGCTTCGGATCTTCGAACCGGGCCCGCCACGTCGGCTGGAGGAACTTGCGCTCTTCCCACGTTCGAAGCGGAGCTGTCGATGTCCCGATCCGATGCGGCTTCTCCAGGATTTTCAAAGGCTTGCAGCCTCTTCGATCCCTTCGTCGCCGCCCCGTCCCGAGCGGAGGCGGCTATCTATGCGGGGGTCGGGGCCGCGTCAACAGGCTCGCGCAAAGAATCTCGCAGACCGGCGGAATGCCGCAGCCGCCCGCCCCGCCGCCCCGGCGGGGAGCGTCGTCATTCAAACCACGAAAGACACGAAGGAACACGAAAAAGGGCGGGCCGTGCGTCGAGCCTCCGCTTGAACGGAGCCTCCATCATGCAAACCACGGAAAACGCGGAAGAGCGCGGAATCGAAAGCTTCGCCTTCCGCGTCCTTCCGCGGTTCCTTGATTTTGGAAGCCGCCGCTTCGCGGCCTCGCGCGGCGCACGCCCTTTCGTGTCCCTTCGTGTTTTTCATGGTTCCCGGATTTTTCGCCGGAGGTCCGTTCCTTGCGCACCGAGGCCGCGCCGGGCCACAAGGGGGCGAGAGAGGTGGCGATGCTGTCGCAGAAGGCGAAATACGGCCTGCGGGCCCTTGTGGAGTTGGCCAGGGCCTCGGGCGCGTCCGGCGAGTCGGAAGGCGTCGCCCAGCTCAGCGCGGGCGAACTGGCCGCGCGCGCCGGCGCGCCGCGCAAGTTCCTGGAAGCGATTCTTCTCGAACTGTCCCGCAATCAGGTCGTCGTCAGTCGGCGCGGCAAGTTCGGCGGCTACACCCTGGCTCGCCCCGCCTCCAGCATCAGCTTCGCCGAGATCATCCGCATCATCGACGGCCCCCTGGCCCTGGCCCCTTGCGTGTCGCCCCGTCTGGGATTCCGAAAGTGCGCCGACTGCGCGAGCCTCGAGGCCTGCACCCTGCGCGAGGCCCTCCTCAAGGCGCGTGACGCCACCGCCGACGTACTGGAGGCCTACAGCCTGGCCGAGGCGGCCCGTTCGGGGGCGGCGCTCGACATGGGCCTCGCCCCGACCCGTTCCTGAAGGACCTGCGCCCAGGACAGCGCTGTCCCCAGGCCGCTCTCCCAACTTCGGTTGCGGCCGCAACCGACACCAGCCGCCGGCGCCTTCGCGCGATGATCCGCCTGGCTGTCAGACCCGGTCCGAGCGCAAAGCTGGCCTCGCCAGCTTCTCCGGTCAGCCGCGGGGCGTTCTCCACGACGCGCCCTCCACGACGCGCCGTCGTACGGCCTGTGGCGACCCCGCCAACGAACCGGGGCGGAGAAGGGCGTCGCCCCATCCCCGCCCCTTCGCCGACGCACCGCCGGCTTTCAGCCCTCCGGTGGACGGAGGGGGTCCGCAGATCTTCAGCTCGCCGCGATATAGGCCTTGAGGCCATCGGCCTCGGCCTCGACCTCGGAGATCTTCCACTTCACCAGGTCACCGATCGAGACGATGCCGACCAGCCGCTCGGTCTGGCAGACCGGCAGGTGGCGGATGCGCCGGTCGGTCATCCGCGAGAGGGAGTTGTCCACCGTCTCGCCCGGTTCGGCGAACAGTACGTTGGCGGTCATGAAGTCCGAGACCGGACGCGCCAGGGCGCCGGCGCCGCCTGTGGCCACCGCCCGCACGACGTCGCGCTCGGAGACGATTCCGGCCACCCGCTCGGCGTCGAGCACCACCAGCGCGCCCACGCGGCGAGTGTGAAGCAGTTCGGCCACCTCGCCGACCGTATCGGACGGCTTTACGGTGAAGACCGTATCTCCCTTGGTCCGGAGAATCTGCGAGACCAGCATGGGGCCTCCTGTTCCCGTCTATGTCGGAGAACAGGGTTGCGCAATTTCTCGACCGATACAATCCGTGCGGGCGTCACGCACGCGTGAGGCGGGGCCTGGCCTACCGTCGTCCCGCCAGCCAGCCAACGGGGCCGATCAGCAGCACCCCGGCCGCGAAACCCGCCAGGTGCGCTTCCCACGCCACGCCGGCCTCGCCCGCCCCAGGCATGAACGCACCACCGGTGAAGGCCAGGATCAGGTTGATGACAATCCATGCGAGGCCCATGCCGGTCACGGGCTGCGACAGGAGCGGGCCCACCCGCCCCCCGTTCGCATTCGGCCCGCCGAGCAGCCGGGCCGCGGCGCCCATCAGGCCCGAGGCGGCGCCCGACGCGCCGACCATCGGAGCGTACTGACCCCAGTGGAACGCCGCGAATCCCAGGGCCGCCAGCACTCCACATACGAGATAGAGCAGGAAGAACGCCGTCACGCCGCCCGGCCGCGGCCCGAAGAACCGGGCCACCGGCGCGCCAAAGGCCAGGACGAACGCCGCGTTCATCAGGGCGTGCGGCCAGCCGCCGTGCAGAAACTGCGAGGTGATCAGCCCCTCATAGCGCCCGCGCAGAAGATCGTGCGGCGAAAACGCCAGCAGATCTGCGACGAATGGAAACCGCGTCTGGAGGAAGTACAGCCCCACGATCGCGACCGTCAGCGTCACCACCGGCCACGGCGCATTGACGATCGGCTCGGGCGGCGGGCGCCGCAGCTCGGGATCGCCCGGCGTCGGGGTTTGCGATCCGCCCGGCAGGGGCGCTTCGAAATGGACGGCGTGCATGTCACCGCTATGTAAGGCGTGTCGCGCCCGCACGCGAGCGCTCGCGCCGATCCGCCTCGGTTGATTTTCCGCGCCAGGATCGCGACATAGGCGCTCTGGAGCCGCTCATGACCGATACCCTCGACAGCGAATACCGCACCGGCGCGATCAAGCTGCACAAGCCCGAAGACTTCGACGGCATGCGCAAGGCGGGCCGCCTCGCCGCCGAGTGCCTCGACATGCTGACCGCGCACGTCGTCCCCGGCGCGGTGACGGGCGAGCTGGACGACCTGGCCCGGGAGTTCATCCTGGATCACGGCGCCCTGCCGGCCTGCCTGGGTTATCGCGGCTATACCAAGACGGTCTGCATCAGCCCCAACCACATCGTCTGCCACGGCATCCCCGGCGAGCGGACCCTCCGCGAGGGCGACATCGTCAACATCGACGTCACGGTGATCGTCGACGGCTGGCACGGCGACACCTCGCGGATGTACGGCGTGGGTACGGTGGCTCCGCGGGCCAAGCGGCTGGTGGACGTCACCTATGAGGCTCTTGAGCGCGGCCTCGCCCAGGTGAAGCCCGGCGCCACGACCGGCGACATCGGCTACGCCATCCAGCACTATGTCGAGAGCATGCGCTGTTCCGTGGTGCGCGACTTCTGCGGCCACGGGCTGGGCCGCGTGTTCCACGATGCGCCCAACATCCTGCATTTCGGGCAGAAGGGCACAGGCGCCGAACTCCGCCCGGGCATGTTCTTCACCATCGAGCCGATGGTGAACCTGGGCAAGCATGCGGTGAAGCTGCTTTCGGACGGCTGGACGGCGGTCACCCGCGACAAGTCCCTGTCGGCCCAGTGCGAGCATTCGGTGGGCGTCACCGAGGACGGCGTCGAAATCTTCACCGCTTCGCCCACCGGCCAGTTCAAGCCGCCGATCCAGGCGGCCTGATCCTCCTCCCGCGCGCTCCGCCGCCTCGGCGAGCGCTTCAGTCCGCCCGCGTCAGCACGCCCGTCGCGCCGGAGTAGGTGGCGGTGTAGGCCAGGGCGCCTTCGGGGGTCTCGCGGAAGACCTCGCCGGCGCCGGGCTGGCAGGCCGCCGCGCTGCCGGGCTCGAAGCGGTCGACGCTGAACTCCGCGCCGTCGGGGCGCACGTCGTGCAGGCTGATGTCGCCGGCGCAGGGCACGTGCGGCACGCGGATGGTCCCGCACGCCTTCCCCTTCGCGCAGCCCGGCGTGATGGTCAGCTCGATCCGCCGCCGCTGGCCGCCCTCCAGGAACGAGCCGCTCCAGGCGCCCGCCCATCGCGCGGGGTCGGGCCCAGGGTCTGGCCGCGCGTCTGGCCCGGCGTCTGGCTCCGCGTCGGACAAGGTCGAGGCGCCCGGGCCAGGCTGCGCCGCCGGGGCGTCGGCCGGCGTCTCCGCGGCCTTCGCCACGGCTGCGGCGGGCTGCGCCGGCGGCGATCGCTGCCACCAGTTGGTGGTGAGCGTCACGACCGCCCCGATCGCCGCCACGGCGATCGCGCTGACGGCGGCCCAGGCGGCGGGACTCATCCCGCCTCGCGGCTTGTCACCGGACGTGTCGGACACCGCTGGTCCTCCTGCTCGCGCCGACAGAGCATCATGATCGGGCCGTCCCTGCAACGCCAAGTGGCGCCGCTGCACGTGGGCGCTGTCCGGCGGCCGGAGACGACCAGCACACGCGGGAGAGGCGGATGCGCCAGGGGCGACGTAACCCGTCACCACGCTTCGTTACGCATCCCTCACTTGCTACCGCCGCGCGCTCCGGGCAGCTTTGCCCAGGGTGGGTGGAGTCTCGACCGGCATGCTTTCGATCACAGGGCTGACGCACGTCTATCCGAACGGGACGCGCGCGCTGGACGGCGTCGACCTCGAGATCGGCAAGGGCATGTTCGGGCTGCTCGGCCCCAACGGCGCCGGCAAGTCCACCCTGATGCGCACCATCGCCACCCTCCAGGCGCCCACCGGCGGGACGATCCGCTTCGGCGACATCGACGTGATCGCCCAGCCCGAGGCGCTGCGCCGCACCCTG
The DNA here is from genome assembly GCF_037189685.1 of Phenylobacterium sp. Lineage (GTDB taxonomy): Bacteria > Pseudomonadota > Alphaproteobacteria > Caulobacterales > Caulobacteraceae > Phenylobacterium. The sequence continues at coordinate 5,691 of NZ_JBBCIT010000033.1, forward strand.
GGCTACCTGCCCCAGGACTTCGGGGTCTATCCGCGCGTCTCGGCCCTCGACCTCCTGGACCACATGGCCGTGCTGAAGGGGATCGCCGGCAGGGGCGAGCGCAAGGACACGGTCGAGACCCTGCTGCACCAGGTCAACCTGTGGGACGTGCGCAAGAAGGCCGTCGCCGGCTATTCCGGCGGCATGCGCCAGCGGTTCGGCATCGCCCAGGCGCTGATCGGCCGCCCCGCCCTGATCATCGTCGACGAGCCCACCGCCGGCCTCGACCCGGAGGAGCGCAACCGCTTCCTGAACCTACTGGCCGAGATCGGCGAGAACGTGGTGGTGATCCTGTCCACCCACATCGTCGACGACGTGGCCGACCTCTGCCCGCGCATGGCCATCCTGGCCGGCGGCCGGATCCTGACCGAGGGCGCGCCGGCCGAGCTGATCGCCGGCCTGGACGGCAAGGTGTGGCGAAAGGCCATCGACCGGGGCGAGCTGGAGGGCGAACGCGCCCGCAATTCGGTGATCTCCACGCGCCTGGCCGGCGGCCGCACCGTGATCCACGTCCTGGCCGACGCCGCCCCCGACGCAGGGTTCCAGACCACAGCGCCCAGCCTCGAGGACGTCTACTTCTCCACCCTCGCCGCCTCGCGCCGGGCCGCCTGACGTGTTCGGCAGGATCGCCGCCTTCGAGCTGCGCTACCAGCTCCGCCAGCCGATCTTCTGGATCACCGGCGCCGTCTTCTTCCTGCTGGTCTTCGCCGCCATCGCGGTGGACGTGATCCAGATCGGCTCGGGCGGCAACGTCCACAAGAACGCGCCCCGCGCCATCGGCGAGATCATGCTGGTGATGACCGTGTTCTTCATGTTCGCCTCCACGGCGTTCGTGGCGAACGTGGTCGTGCGCGACGACGAGACGGGCTTCGGCCCGATCATCCGCTCCACCCGCATCAGCAGGTTCGACTACCTCTACGGCCGCTTCGCCGGGGCCTTCGCCGCGGTGGCGCTGGCGTTCCTGTTCGTGCCGCTGGCCATCGCCGTGGGCTCGGTGATGCCCTGGGTCGATCCCGAGACCATGGGGCCGAACCGGCTGGGCTACTACCTGGTCCCCTATGTGTGGCTGGCGCTGCCGGGCCTCTTCCTCGTCTCGGCGATCTTCTTCGCCCTGGCGACGGCGACGCGCTCGATGATGGCGACCTACCTGGGCGTGGCGGCCTTCCTGGTGCTCTACCTCGTGGGCAACGCGCTCCTGGCCGACGCCGAGCGGTTGCAGTTCGCCGCCTACGTCGAGCCGTTCGGGCTGGCGGCCTGGGAGCTGGCCACCCGCTACTTCACCGCCGCCGAGGCCAACAGCCGCCTGCCGCCCATCGAAGGCCCGCTGCTCTGGAACCGGCTGATCTGGACGCCCGTCGCCCTGGCCATCCTGGCGCTCGCCTACTTCGCCTACGGCTTCGAGCAGAAGGGCCGCCGCGCGAAGCCGCCCAAGGTCGAGGCCGAGAGCGCATCACCGCCCGCACTCCGCCCTCTCGCCCGCCCCCGCGCCGATGCGGCCGCCGCCTGGGCCCAGCTCGCGCAGCGCACGCGCTTCGAGATGGCCCAGGTCTTCAAGAGCCCGGCCTTCGTGGTGCTGATCCTGATCGGCCTGTTCAATTCCGTCGGCGGCCTGCTCCTGGGCGGCGAGCTGCAGGGGGCCGCGCTCTACCCGGTGACCCGCTGGGTGATCACCATCCTCCAGGGCAGCTTCACCCTCGTGGTAATCATCATCGCCATCTACTACGCCGGCGAGCTGGTCTGGCGCGACCGCGACCGCAAGACCCACGAGATCGTCGACGCCACCGCCGCGCCCGACTGGACCTTCATCGTCCCCAAGACCCTGGCCCTGGCCCTGGTGCTGCTGGCCACCCTGCTGGTCAGCGCGCTCGCCGGGGTCCTGGTGCAGCTCTTCAAGGGCTACGTCGACATCCAGCCCGGGAAGTACCTCCTCTGGTACCTGCTGCCGACGACCATCGACTGGGTGCTGGTGGCGGTGCTGGCGATCTTCTTCCAGGCCGTCTCGCCCCACAAGTTCATCGGCTGGGGCCTGATGGCGCTCTACCTGGTCGCCACCCAGACCCTGTTCCAGATGGGGTTCGAGCACCGGCTCTACCTCTATGGCGCGACCCCGCCCACGCCGCTGTCCGACATGAACGGCCAGGGCGACTACGCCGGCTTCGCCGCCTGGTTCCGCGCCTATTGGACGGCGTTCGCGGTCATGCTGCTGGTGCTGGCCTACGGCCTGTGGCGGCGGGGGACCGAGGTCCGGCTCGCGCCGCGGCTCAAGCGCCTGCCGCGCCGGCTGGCCAGCCCCGCAGGCCTGATCGGCGGCGTGGCGCTGGGCGCCTTCGTGGGCCTGGGCGCCTACATCTACACGAACACCAACGTCTGGAACGAATACCGCACCACCCGGGACCAGGAGCGCTGGCTGGCCGACTACGAGAAGCAGTTCCTGGCCTTCGAGACCCTGCCCCAGCCGTCGGTGACCGACGTGTTCCTGGAGGTGGACCTCCATCCCCGCGCGCCGCGGGCGCAGGCGCAAGGGGTCTACCAGCTCGTCAACGACCAGGCCGTTCCCATCCGGCAACTGCACGTGCGCCTGGACCGCGACACCAAGGCCCTGCAGATGACGGTCAACGGCGCCCGGTCCGTCCGCGCCTTCGACCGGTTCAACTACCGCATCTTCACCTTCGACCGCCCGCTGATGCCCGGCGAGCGCACCGCGCTCTCGTTCGAGACGGTGATGAGCCAGCGCGGGTTCAAGAACAGCGGCAACACCACCCGCATCGTCGACAACGGGACCTTCGTGAACAACTTCGAGTTCGCGCCCGTCGTGGGCATGGACCGCAGCCGGCTGCTCCAGGACCGCGCCAAGCGCCGCAAGTACGGCCTGCCGCCCGAACTGCGCCCGCCGAAGCTGGAGGACCTGAACGCGCGGAACCGCAACTACCTGGCCAACGCCGACTGGGTGAACGCCGACATCCGCGTGACCACCGACGCCGACCAGACGCCCGTCGCGCCCGGCTACCGCATCTCGGACACCACGCGCGACGGGCGGCGCACCATCCGATACCGCACCGACGCGCCGGTGCTGAACTTCTTCTCGGTGCAGTCGGCGCGCTACGCCATTGCGGTCGAGACTCACGAGGGGGTCGAGCTGGCGATCTACTACGATCCCCAGCACCCCTGGAACGTCCAGCGGATGATCGCGGCGCTGAAGACGGGATTGGACTACTTCCAGGCCAACTTCAGCCCCTACCAGTTCCGCCAGGCCCGCATCCTGGAGTTCCCGGCCTACGAGACCTTCGCCCAGGCCTTCGCGAACACGATGCCCTATTCGGAAGCCATCGGCTTCGTCACCGACAATACGAAACCCGACAAGATCGACTACGTCACCTACGTGACGGCCCACGAGCTGGCGCATCAGTGGTGGGCGCATCAGGTGATCGGCGCCGACATGCAGGGCGGCACCGTGCTCTCGGAGACGCTCGCGCAATACTCGGCCCTGATCGTGATGGAGAAGACCTACGGCCCCGACGCCATCCGCCGATTCCTGAAGTACGAACTGGACAGCTACCTGCGCAGCCGCAGCGGCGAGCTGGTCGAGGAGCTGCCGCTGGCCCGGGTGGAGAACCAGCCCTACATCCACTACCGTAAGGGCTCGCTGGTGATGTACCTGCTGCGCGATCGCATCGGCGAGGACAAGGTCAACGCCGCGCTCCGCCGCGTGATCGCGCAGTACGCGTTCAAGGGCGCGCCCTACCCCCGCTCGCAAGACCTGATCGACGCCCTGCGCGCCGAAGCCAGGACCGATCCGGCGGCCCAGCGGCTCATCACCGACCTCTTCGAGAGGATCACGCTCTATGACCTCAAGACCAAGGCCGCGACCGTGCGCCAGCGGGCCGACGGCAAATGGGACGTCGTGCTGACCCTGGAGGTCGCCAAGGCCTATGCCGATGGCCAGGGCGCCGAAACGCCCGCGCCCGTGGGCGAAGGCGAAGTGTTCGACGTGGGCGTGTTCGACGCCGAGCCCGGCAAGCCCGGCTTCAAGGCCGCCAACGTGCTGGCGTTCCGCAGGGTCCCCCTGAAGGCCGGGGTCCAGACCCTGACGCTGACCGTCGAGAAGCCGCCGACGTTCGCGGGGATCGACCCCTACAACAAGCAGATCGACCGCAATTCCGACGACAACGCGATCCGGGTGAGCGGCGACTGAGGGCGCGCCTCGATCGCGGCTCAGCCGGGCGCGACGATCAGCATCAGCACCGTGGCGATCGCCACGCCGAAGACGCCCAGCAAGGTTCCGACCCGCATACCCCCACCTCCACGGTGAAGCTGCCAGACGGCGACCTGCGCGCCCTCCCCCGTTTGGGGGCTCCTTTTTCAAGGCCTTGCGCGATCCGAACAATTCAGGAACATTCGACGCCATGCCGCATCCGCCCGCCGCCGTGGAAGACGCCGCGCCTCAGGCCGACCTGTGGCGGGCGCCGTCGCGCCCGCCCCCGCCCCACTACATCGGCCACCGCGACCGGCTCCGCGAGCGCGCCGCCGGCGGCGGGTTTTCCGCCCTGCCCGACTATGAGGTGCTGGAGCTGATCCTCTTCCGCTCGATCCGGCGCGGCGACGTGAAGCCCCTGGCCAAGCAGCTCCTGGCCCGGTTCGGCTCGCTGGGCGGCGTCCTGGGCGCCACGGCCGAGGACCTGCGCACGGTGAAGGGCGTCGGCCCCGAAGCGGCGTTCGACCTCAAGCTGCTGCACGAAGCCGGCCTGCGCGCGGCCCGCGAGCAGGTGGCGCGCCGGCCGGTGATCTCATCCTGGGCCGCGCTGCTGGCCTATGTGAAGACCGCCCTGGCGCATGAGCCGCGCGAGCAGTTCCGGGTGCTGTTCCTGGACAAGAAGAACGCGTTGATCGCCGACGAGATCATGAATCACGGCACGGTCGACCACGCGCCCGTCTATCCGCGCGAGGTGGTGCGCCGGGCGCTGGAGCTGTCGGCCAGCGCGATCATCCTCTGTCATAATCACCCGTCGGGAGACCCGACGCCGTCGCCCGCCGACGTGGACATGACCCGCCAGATCGTCGAGGCCGCGCGGCCGCTGCGCATCGCCGTCCACGACCACCTCGTCGCCGGCCGCGACGGCGTGGCCAGCTTCAAGGCGCTGGGGCTGATGTGAGGACGGGGCTTCACGCCCCCTCCGTCTGACGGCTTTGCCGCCAGCCACCTCCCCCGTTCCCCGGGGGAGGACCTGTCGCCTCTCAGTTCCTCCCCCGCGAAGCGGGGGAGGTGGATCGGCCTGAAAGGCCGAGACGGAGGGGGCGCATGCCCACCCTCATTCCACCTCGAACGTCAGTCCCGCGTTCGCGGACAGCCGCTCCACCAGCCGGCCCTGGAGCGCGGCGGCGGGGGTCCAGACGCCGCCCGGCACGTCGGGGGCGCGGACCAGGGCGACGGCGGTTTCGGCCAGCATCTTGGAGGTGGAGCCATAGCCGGGGTCCTTGTCGCCCTTCACGGCGACCCGCACCTGTCGGCCGTCGGCGGCGATCCCGATGAAGAGGACGTCGAAGAAGCCCGCCTCGCGCTCTTCCTTCGAGGGCCCCTCGCCGGGCTTCGGCACGCCGCCCGGCAGGCTGCCCAGGTCGGTGAAGGCCGGGGCGCCCGGGCCGCCCACCGCCATCTCGTCGTAGACGAAGTCGCGGCCCCAGGGATGGCCCATCAGCAGGTTCGAGCGGTGGACGTTCTTGACGTTGATCATCGCCATCATGAAGGGCGCCACCGGCCCCACGTCGGGGTCCTCCTCCGGCGCATTGCCCGGCGGTTGGGGCGGCCCCTCGAAGCCGGGCGTCAGACCGAAGGGGCTCATGATCACGGCGAGCTGCGCCGGGTCCTTCTGGATCGCCGCCATGGTGGCCGCGCCGCTGGCCGCCGTACCGCCCGACAGGCCGCCGTTGATGGCGCGCACCCGGCCCTTCACCCGAGGGACCGGCCCGCCCAGCTTCGCCTTCGCCGTCTCCTGACAGAACCAGACGCCGGCCTCGAACGGGATCGAATCGAAGCCGCAGGAATGGAGAATGCGCGCGCCCGTCTTCTGCGCCTCGGCATGATGGGCGTCGATCATCCGCCGCATCCAGTTGGGCTCGCCCGACAGGTCGAGATAGTCGGTCCCCGCCGCCGCGCACGCCGCGACCAGGTCCGAGCCATAGAGCTGGTACGGCCCGACGGTCGTGATGATCGCCTTCGCCCGCGCGACCAACGCCCTGAGGTCGCCGGGGTCGGCCGCGTCGGCGGTCACCAGCGGCGTGTCGGCCGGCGCCCCGATCTCGTCGCGCACCGCCGCCAGCTTCGACGCCGAGCGGCCCGCCATGGCCCATTTCACCTCGCCGCCCACGCCGTAGCGCCGGGCCAGGTGCTCGGCCACCAGGCGGCCGGTATAGCCGGTGGCGCCATAGACGATGATGTCGAACTCGGCGTTGGGGTTCATGGGGGCTCCTCCGTCCCGGCGGCGTCTCGGCTCGGACCTTACGAATTTACGGCGTTATCGCAACCGCTCGGCTATGCAGGAAGCCATGACACCGGAACTGGGGATCATCGAGGGCTTCTTCGGGCGGCCCTACTCGTGGGACGAGCGCGCCGGCATGGTGCGCGCCCTGGCGCCCGCCGGCTACGGCTTCTACCTCTATGCGCCCAAGGCCGACGGCTATCTGCGCCGCCGCTGGCGCGAACCGTACCCCGACACCGAACTGGCGGCGCTGACGGCCCTCTCCCGAACCTGCCGGGAGGAAGGCGTCCGTTTCGGCGTGGGCCTCAGCCCGTACGAGCTGTTCCTCGACTTCGACGGCCCCTCCCGCGAGGCTCTGTCGGTCAAGCTGGCGCAACTGGAGAGCCTGGGCCTGGACGACCTGGGCGTCTTCTTCGACGACATGAAGGGCGACCTACCCGACCTCGCCGGGCGGCAGGTGGAGATCGTGGACTGGATCGCCGGCCGCACGGGCGCGGATCGCCTGATCGTCTGTCCCAGCTACTATACGGACGACCCGGTGCTGGACCGGGTGTTCGGCCAACGCCCCGACAACTACCTGGAGGATCTGGGCGCAGGGCTCGATCCCGCCATCCATCTCATGTGGACGGGCGAAGAGGTGTGCGCCAGGGAATTTTCCCCCGGTCACCTCGCACGCGTGGCCGATCAGATGCGACGCAAGCCGTTCCTTTGGGACAACTATCCGGTCAATGACGGCCCGCGGATGAGCCGTCACCTGCACCTGCGCGCCTTCACAGGCCGCCCGGCCGGGATGGGCGCCGAAGTCGCCGCGCACGGGATCAACACCGCCTCCCAGGCCGTGCTCTCGCGTATCCCGGCGCTCACCCTGGCCGAGAGCTATGCCAGGGGCGCCGACTACGAGTACCTCGCCGCCTTCCGGCGCGCCGCGACGACGGTGCTGGGCGCCGAACTCGCCGACGCGGTGGAGCGCGCCCTGCTGCTCCTGGAAGACACCGGCCTGGACGGGCTGGACCCGGAACGTGTCGGCCGCCTCCGCGAGCGCTTTGGCGCCTTCGACCATCCCGCCGCGCGTGAGATCCTGGCCTGGCTGGACGGCGCCTTCGCCATCGGCGCCCAGGAGCTTCAGACGCAATAGTGACCTCGCGCCGCGCGTTCCTGTCCCGCGCGCTGCTGGTCGCCGCAGCCGGCGGCGGGCTGTTCCTGGTCCGCGACCGCCTGCCCTGGCCGCCGCAGGAGGTGCGGTTCGCCAACGGCCGCTCCACCTCCTGGCTGCCGGTCCGCGACGGCTCGGGCCTGATCGAGATCGAGGCCGTGATCCGGGGGCGCACGCTGTCGGCCGTCATCGACTCCGGCGCCGAGTTCACCGCCATCGACCGGCAGACCGCCGAGGCGCTGGGCCTGCCGCGCCCGGTCGCCGCGCCGCTGATCGTCTATGGCGTCAGCGGCGGCCCCACGATGGCCCATACCGTCCGGCTGGACCTGGAGGTTCCGGGCCTTGCCGCGCCGGGCCTGCGCGCGGCGGCCCTGGACCTGGCCCAGGTGGCGCAACTGGCCGGGCGCGAATTCCGCCTTCTGATCGGCCGTGACCTCCTGCGTCGGGTGGTGCTGGAGGCGGACCTGCCGGCCCGGCGCACCCGGCTGGTGGCCCCCGAGGCCTTCCGGGTCCCGTACGACGCCCACAGCCTGCCGGTCACCTGGCGGCGCGGCGCGCCTCTCGCATCCGTCCAGGTCGGCGAAGCCGGATCGGTGGAGGCGTTGATCGACACCGGATCGTCGAACGTGCTGGCCGTGTCGGAGGATGCGGCGCTGCGCCTGGGGCTTCTCCACGCCGACGCCCAGGTGCGCGAGGGCCGTTCGGTCAGCCTCGGCGGCCTCGGCCTCAACCGGGTGGTCACGGTCGACAGGATCGGCGTCGGGCCGCTGGCGCTGCGCGACGTGGACGTGTTCATCTTCCGACCAGGCGCCGGCGCGCCCGCCCCCGACGGATTGCTGGGCGCGGGCCTGTTCCGCCGCCACCGGATGGCGCTGGACCTTCCGGGCGATCGCCTGCACCTCTCGCCCCCCGGCGTGATCATGGCGCCCACACCTCGGTGAGAGCGCGCACACTCCGCTCGTCACGAGCCAGGAGAAGGGTGGCGACAACACCCGACAGAGACCTTCACACGGCCTTTTGGACCTCGCGAGGCTCCACGGAGCCCTGTATGCGGACAAGGTGAGCGAACCCTCATCCACAACTCCAGGCGCCGGTCCGTCGCCGGCCGCGGTGCCGGTGCTGCTGCTGCTCGTCTTCCTGAGCCTCGTGGGCTGGGGCGTGGTGATCCCCCTGCTCCCCTTCTTCGCGACCGCGTTCGAGGCCGAGGCCTGGCAGGTGACCCTGATGTTCTCGGCCTATTCCTCGGGCCAGTTCATGGGCGAGCTCTACTGGGGCCGCCTGTCCGACCGGATCGGGCGCAAGCCCGTGCTGCTGATGACGGTGGTGGCTTCGGGCCTGGGCTACCTGGCATTGGCGTTCTCGCCGGCGATCTGGGTGGCGATCGCCGTCCGGCTGGCGTCCGGCTTCTTCGCCGGCAACATCTCGGTGATCCAGGGCTACATCGTTGATGTGACCCCGCCCGAGAAACTGGCGGGACGCCTGGGCCTGATCGGGTCGGTGTTCGGGGTGGGTTTCGTGGTGGGACCGGCCATCGGCGGGATGATGGCGGACCCGAGCCAGGGCGCCGCGGGGTTCCGGCCCCCGCTCATCCTGGCCGCGGCCCTTTGCGCCCTCGCGGTCGCGGGGCTGCTCGGGTTCGTCCGGGAAAGCCGTACTGGCGGGCGCGACGCCGCCCGGGGCCGCAACCCCCTGGCCGCGCTGGGTGAAGCCCTGCGCCATCCGATCCTCGCCCGCGCCTTCGGCGTCACCGCCCTGGGCTTCTTCGCCTCGTCCGCCATGTGGTCGGTGCTGGGCCTGTGGGCCCTGGCGAGATTCGGGTGGGGCCCGCGCGACATGGGCCTCGTCATGGCCGCCACGGGCGTCGCGTCCGCCAGCGCACAGGGCCTCCTGTCAGGCATCGCCGTGCGTCGCCTGGGCCTTGGCCCGACCATCGTGACCGGGCTGGTCTCGGCCTCGCTCTGCCTGTTCGTCATGGCGGCCGCGCCCTGGGGCTGGATGGCCGTGCTGTTCCTCACCGCCTCGGTCGTCGGCCATGCCGTCTGGCAGCCGGCGGCGACCACCATCGTCTCCCGCGCCACCGCCCTGGACCGCCAGGGCGCCATGCTGGGCGCGGCCGGCGCCTCAGGAGCGTTGTCGCGGGTCGCCGGGCCGGTGGCGGGCGGAATCCTGTTCTCGGCCATCGGCCCCTGGGCGCCGATCGCCTTCGCGGGGCTCTTCATGCTGCCCGCCGCCTGGCTGGGCTGGCGGGCGGTGGAAGCCCTCCGGCGCGAGGTCGACGGCTGACTTCCGGCTTCGCCCGACATCCCCCTCCTGGAGTCGGGACGCCGGCAATGACCTTCAGAGCCGTAGAGCCCGGAGCCGCAGCGCATTGCCCACGACGCTGACCGACGACAACGCCATCGCCGCGGCGGCCACGGCGGGCGACAGCAGCAGGCCGAACACCGGGTAGAGCACACCCGCCGCCAGCGGCACGCCCGCGGCGTTGTAGATGAAGGCGAAGGTCAGATTCTGGCGGATGTTGCGCATCGTGGCCCGCGACAGGGTGCGGGCCTTCACCAGACCCTGGAGATCGCCGTTCAGCAGGGTGACGCCCGCGCTTTCGATGGCCACGTCGGCGCCTGCGCCCATCGCGACGCCCACCTCGGCGGCCGCCAGCGCAGGGGCGTCGTTGACGCCGTCGCCCGCCATGCCCACCCGCCGGCCCTCGTCGCGCAGGCGCTGGACCACCGCGGCCTTGTCCTGGGGCAGGACGTCGGCCTCGACCTCGTCGATCCCCAGGCGGCGGGCGACCGCCTCGGCCGTGGCGCGGTTGTCGCCGGTCATCATCACCACGCGGACGCCGTCGGCGCGCAGGGCCTTCAGCGCCGCTTCCGTCGTCGCCTTGACGGGGTCGGAGATGGCCAGGGTCGCGGCGGGCCGCCCGTCGAGCGCCATCAGCACGACCGTGGCGCCTTCGCGCCGCAGGGCGTCCGCTTCCGCGTCGAGGGCGGCGGCGTCCACGCCGCGCTCGGACAGGAAGCGCCGCGACCCGAGCAGCACGGCGCGGCCCTCGACACGGCCCTCGACGCCGCGCCCGACGGGCGAGTCGAAGGCCTCGGGCTCGGCCAGGGCCACGCCCCGCTCGGACGCCGCGCGGAGGATGGCCGTGGCGATGGGGTGCTCGCTGCCCCGCTCCAGGCTGGCGGCCAGGCGAAGCGCCTCCGCGGGCTCGAGGCCGTCCACGGCGCGGATGTCGGACAGGACGGGCCGCCCCTCGGTCAAGGTGCCGGTCTTGTCGACCACAAGGGTGTCGAGGGCGCCGAAGCGCTCCAACGCCTCGGCGTCGCGGATCAGCACGCCGGCCTGGGCGCCCCGTCCCACCCCCACCATCACCGAGATCGGCGTGGCGAGGCCCAGCGCGCAAGGACAGGCGATGATGAGCACCGACACGGCCGCCACCAGGGCGTAGGCCAGCCTAGGGTCCGGCCCCAGGACGGCCCAGGCGACGAAGGCGGCGACGGCGACGAGGACCACCGCCGGCACGAACCATCCCGCGACCCGGTCGGCCAGCCGCTGGATCGGCGCGCGGCTGCGCTGCGCCTGGGCCACCATCTGGACGATCTGTGAGAGCAGGGTTTCGGCGCCCACCTTCTCGGCGCGCATGACGAACGAGCCGGTCGTGTTGAGCGCGCCTCCGACCACCTTGTCGCCTGGGCCCTTGTCGACGGGCATGGATTCGCCGGTCACCATCGACTCGTCGATCGCCACCCGGCCGTCCAGGATCACGCCGTCGACGGGAACCTTCTCGCCCGGCCGCACGCGGAGGCGATCGCCCACCCGGACCTGATCGAGATCCGCTTCCTCGTCGTCTCCGTCGTCCCGGACGCGGCGCGCCGTACGCGGCGCAAGGTCCATGAGGGCGCGGATGGCGCCCGAGGTCTGTTCGCGCGCGCGCAGTTCCAGGATCTGGCCCAGCAGCACGAGCACGGTGATCACCGCCGCCGCCTCGAAATAGACCGCCACCGCCCCGTCGTGTTGCCGGAAGTCCGCCGGGAAGACCTGGGGCGCCAGCGTCGCCACGACGCTGTAGAGCCAGGCGACGCCCACTCCCATGCCGATCAGGGTGAACATGTTGAGGTTGCGGGTGACCAGCGACCGCCAGCCGCGCTCCAGGAACGGCCAGCCGGCCCACAGCACCACCGGGGTCGCCAGCGCGAACTGGACCCAGTTCGATGTCGCAGGGGCCAGAAGATGCAGGCCCAGGAGATGGCCGCCCATCTCCAGAACGAAGACCGGCAAGGTCAGGGCGAGACCCACCCAGAAGCGGCGGGTGAAGTCCACGAGTTCGGGATTGGGGCCGGCGTCGGCTGTCGCCAGTTCGGGCTCCAGCGCCATGCCGCAGATCGGACAGCTTCCCGGGCCGACCTGGCGAACCTCGGGATGCATGGGGCAGGTGTAGATGGCGCCGGGCGGGGCTTCCCCCGCCGTCGGGGCGGGGGGGCCGCCGGCGTATCGGGCCGGGTCCGCCTCGAACTTCGTGCGGCAGCCCGCCGAGCAGAAGAAGACATCCCGCCCCTCGTGTCGGGTCCGGTGCGGCGTCTTGGCTGGATCGACCGTCATCCCGCAGACCGGATCGAGGGCCTTCCCGCCGCCACAGCAGGCGTCGTCGCGCTCTTGGCCGCCATCGGCGTGAGGCTGGTGATGCGGATGCGACATGAGCCCTCCCCGGCGCGCCGATCGAGCGTGCGCCCGCAAGTCCGGATATACCCCCTATGGGCATATTGCAATTACCCTATAGGGGTATATTCTCGAACAGAATGAGGAGGTCACCTTGAAGCGTGAGAACAAGCCCCGCCTCCTGAACCGCCTGAACCGTATCGAGGGTCAGGTCCGGGGCGTCGCCCGCATGGTCGAGGATGACCGCTACTGCATCGACGTCCTGACCCAGATCCAGGCGGTGCGAGCCGCCCTGGCCAAGGTGGAGACGGAAATGCTGCGCGACCACCTGGGCCACTGCGTCGAGGGCGCGATCGTCTCGGGCGACAAGGACGAACAGCGCCGCAAGGCCGCCGAACTGATCCAACTCCTGGAGCGTACGGCCCGATGACCCCCTCAAACGGACGGCCGGATCGCCGCCGCATGCTGACCGGCGCGGTCGCCCTGGCCACGGCCGGCCTCCTCCCGGACTGGGCCCGCAGCCAGGCCCCGGGGCTGGCCTCAGGTCACATGTCAGGTCATGGGCCGGGGAACGCCCCGGCGCCCCGCCCGGGGTTCAGCTCGGGGATCCCCTCGGGCAGGACGCTCTCCGGCGAGCGGATCGAGCTTTCCATCGGCCATGTGCCGATCCGGATCGGCGGACGCACGGGCCACGGGATCGGGGTCAATGGAACCGTCCCCGCGCCCCTCATCCGCCTGCGCGAAGGCCAGACCGTCCAGCTCGCGGTCCACAACGGACTGTCGGGCGAGGACACCTCGATCCACTGGCACGGCCTGCTCGTGCCGTTCCACATGGACGGCGTGCCGGGCGTCAGCTTCCCCGGCATCCCGCCGGGCGAGACGTTCGTCTACGAGTTCCCGATCCGGCACGCAGGCACCTACTGGTACCATTCCCACTCGGGCCTGCAGGAGCTGCTGGGCCACTACGGCCCCCTGATCATCGACCCGGCGGGGTCCGAGCCCGCGCCCTACGACCGTGAGCATGTGCTGGTGCTCTCGGACTACAGCTTCATGCACCCGCACCGGATGATGATGAAGCTCAAGCAGAAGGCGGGCTACTTCAACCGGCGCAAGCAGACGGTGGCCGGGCTGCTCGCCGGCAGGGACCAGCGGATGGCCGACCGTATCGCCTGGGCAGGGATGCGGATGGACCCCACCGACATCTCGGACGTCACCGGGGCCAGCTACACCTTCCTCGTGAACGGCCACGGCCCGCAGGAGAACTGGACCGGCCTGTTCCAGCCGGGCGAGCGGGTGCGGCTGCGCATCATCAACGCCGCGGCCATGACCATCTTCAACATCCGCATCCCGGGCCTGGCCATGAGCGTCGTCCAGGCCGACGGCCTGGACGTGCGGCCCGTGGAGGTGGACGAACTCCAGATCGCCAACGCCGAGACGTACGACGTCATCGTCACGCCGAAGGAAGACCGCGCCTATACGTTCGTGGCCGAGGCGATCGATCGCTCGGGGATGGCGCGCGCCACCCTGGCGCCCCGGCCCGGCATGACCGCCGAGGTCCCGCCCCTGCGCGAGCGGCCCCTGCTGGGCATGAAGGACATGGGGATGGACATGTCGGGCCATGCCGGCCACGGAAGCGACCACAGCATGTCGATGCTGGACCCGAGGAACGCGCCTCAGGTGAGGGCCGGGCCGGGCGTACAGATGATCTCGCCGATGCCGGCCGACCGGACGGGCGAGCGGGGCACGGGACTGGCCGACGTTCCGGGCCGGGTGCTGGTCTACACCGACCTGGTCGCGCTGGAGCCCAATCCGGATACACGACCGCCTTCGCGGACCTTGGAGTTGCACCTGACCGGCAACATGGAACGGTTCATGTGGGCGTTCGATGGGGAAGCGTTCCACGAGGTCACCCGGCCGATCCCCTTCCGCCGCGACGAGCGGGTGCGCGTCACGCTGGTCAACGACAGCATGATGAACCACCCGATCCATCTGCACGGCCACTTCATGGAACTGGTGAACGGCCATGCGGGCCGCCATCCCCGCAAGCATACGATCAACGTCCAGCCCGGCGGCAAGGCGACGTTCGACCTGACCGCCGACGCGCCCGGCGACTGGGCGTTCCACTGCCACATGCTGCTGCACATGCACGCCGGCATGTTCAAGGTGGTGACGGTCCGCCCGCTGGACGGAGAGTCGGCGTGAAGCGCCTGTCGCTCCTGATCGCCGGCCTGGCCGCGCCAGCCCTCGCCCAGCCCGCGGACCCACACGCCCACCACCGCCCCGCGCCGCAGGCTTCGGCGCCGGCTGCGCCGGCCGACCCTCACGCGCATCATCAGCCGGTGTCACCAGGGGTCGCCGCCGATCCTCACGCCGCGCACGCACCCCCTGCGGCCGACCCCCACGCCCATCACCGACACACGCCCGATCCGCATGCGGGCCACAACGCCCCCGCGGCGTCTCAGGGAACGCCCCCGCCCGTCCCCACCGACCATGCCGCCGAACGCATCTTTCCCGCCGACCGGATGGCGGCGGCTCGCGAACGCCTGCGGCACGAGCATGGCGGCATGCGCTGGACCACCGTGAGGGTCGAGACGGCCGAGATACGCCCCGAGTCCGGCTCCGACGGCTATGCGTGGGAGGGCGAGGTGTCGTGGGGCGGGGACGTCGACCGCCTGGTCGTCAAGACCGAGGGCGAAGGGAACGCCGGCGATCTCGAAAGCGCCGAGGTCCACGCTCTGTGGCGGCGCGCCATCGGCCCCTATTTCAACGTGCAGGGCGGCGTCCGCCAGGATTTCCAGCCTCGGCCGCGGCGGACGTACGCCGCCCTCGGGATCGAGGGCGTCGCCCCGTACTGGTTCGAGGTGGGCGCTACCGCCTTCCTGTCCAGCAAGGGCGACCTCTCCGCGCGCTTGGAGGCCGCCTACGACCTGCGGCTGACACAGAAGCTGATCCTGGAGCCGCTTGCCGAAGCCAGTCTCGCCGCCAGTTCAGACCGGGCGGTGGGCGTAGGCTCGGGCCTCTCCGAGATCGAAGCCGGGCTGCGCATCCGCTACGACATCCAGCCGGAGGTCTCACCCTATGTGGGCGTCCACTGGGCGCGAAAAGTCGGCCGGACCGCCGACTTCGCCCGCGCCGCCGGCGAGCATGTGGAAGACACCCGCGCCGTGGTGGGCCTGAAAGCCTGGTTCTGACCGCCGGGTTCTGACCTCTGGGTGTCCGGAGCCGTGTGTGTCACCGGTCACCCCGTCTGGCGGCGCAGTTCGTCCTTGACCTGGGCGTAGGTGCGTTCGGCCACGTGACGGACTCCGTCCAGCGACTCCTTGGCCCGCTCGGCGGCCTTGGTGCGGGCGGGACCGATATAGCGCCGCTCGGCCTCGGTCGCGGGCAACGAGGCGCCGATCGCCGCGCCCACGGCCACGCCGATGGCGCCGATGACCAAAGGCTCATGGTCGAGCGTTTCGTCAAAACGCGTCCTGGCCGCCCGACCGTACGCTTCCGCCTTCGCCTGGGCGGCATGGGCGTAGTCGGTCACCTTGTGGCGCATGGCGGACAGTCCCTCTTCCGCCTGAGACTGAGCCTCCGCCAGATGAGCCTTGGCCGTCTCCGCGGTCTTCGACAGCCTTGCCTTCGCCGCTTCGGCCCCGGCCTTCGCCCGCGCCCCGACGCCGTCGTGGTCACCCACGTCATAGCCCTCGTAGGTGGCGTAGCGCATTTCCGCATCGGCGGCCCGACGTCCCCGTCGCCCGCTCTCCAGCGCGAGCCATGCCACGCCAAGACCGATCAGCGCGATCGGGATCGGGTTCTCACGCAGGTGGTCCACCGCCGTGGTCAGCATCTTCTCTCCGGTCTGGCCCATCATCTTCGTCGCCTCGTCCAACAGGTCCTGGGGTTGCATCTTCTCCTTGAGCGCCTCGGCTGTCTGACTCAGCCGGCCGCGGGCGTCCTCCACCTCGCGCTCGAGTTCGGCGGATGTGCGGGTCATGGCTGCGCATCCTTCCTGAGGCCGGACGTCATCAGGCCGGCCGTCTTCCCGAGCTGGCGTGTGCTGCGATCGGGCGACAGGTTCCGGGGCGAAATCGCGCGCATCCCCGAACGCACCAGGAGATAGCCCACGCCCGCGACGCCGAGTCCCACCAGGAGGGCGGCCCAGATGGGATCCATCACCTTCGATAGAGCGAGGACCAGCGCCTGGAGCAGAATCAGAAGCGCGGCGATCAGAAGGAGACCGCCCGCGGCGATGTCAGTCACGGCCCGACCGGCGCTGCGCACCTTCTCGGCCACCTCGGTCCTGATCAACTGGGCCTCTTTCCGAAGCAGGCCCGAAACGTCGTCGACAAGCTGAGTCACGAGATCGACGATGCCCGCACGCGGCGGTTGACCCCCGTCCATCTAGCGGCTCCCCGACGCGGATGGCGCCGAGTCAGGCGTGGATGCCGAGTCCGACGTGGAGTCAGGGATCGGCCCAGACGCAGCCGCATCGGCGGGCGCGGCAAGGTCGGCGTCGCCCGAAGGGACCAGGGTGGGATCGTAGGGGCTTTCGGCCAGATGAATCGGCTCGACCGTGGCTTCATCATCGTCCGAGAAGCGCCGCACTTCGCCCTGGCGCTCCGAAGCCCGGGCGAACCGGCCTACGGCCAGCCCCACGAGGACGGCGCCGCCGATGAAAGCCATCGGATTGCGGCGGCCGAAATCGCGCACCGCATTCAGCAGGTCCCCGGGATCCTTGTCGGCAAGCGAGCGTGAAAAGGTCTCCAGGCCGTCGGCCGCCTTCATGACCAGCCGCGAGGCCGGGCTATGGTCGGACTGGCCCAGGTCGTCGCCCGCGCGGCGCACCGCATTGGCGAAGTCACCCAGCGTCCTGCCCGCCGCCTGGGCGCCGCGGTGGGCCTCGGTGCGCACCCGGTCCTGCGCCGCGTGGGCGAAGCTCCTGGCCTCGTGCTTCAGCGTGCTGCCCGCCTGATCGATCAGTTCTCGGGCCTGACCGCCACGCGACGCGCCGGCGGGCTGGGTCGTGGTTCCGAAGTCGCTCATCTTCCTCTCCGCGTCCGGGTTGGACGCGCAGCGCAGGGCCGCAGAACCTCACGCCGGCGTCCGGACCTAAACGCCGAAGAGCCCGGAAGGTCGCTTCAGATCGACAAGGAATCTCGATTTTTTCGGGAGTTGCGTCGGGCGTCCGACACTCGGGGAGCGCCGGGAAACCGCCGGATCGCGGCCGCTACCGCCGGTGACGGTTGAACATCGCCGCGCCGATGGCCAGGCCGATCGCCAACCCCAGCGCGCCCATGGCCAAGGCCTCCCGGTCCATCGCCGCCTGCAGGCTGCGCCGGGCGGAACGCGAGATCCGACGTACCCGGCTCAGCGGATTCTCGTCGTAGCCTTCATAGATCTCATAGTGTCCGGCCAGGCGTTCCGGCTTCACATGCCGGCCCCAGGCGTCGTCGCCGAGCTTGCGGGTGGTGTCGTCGAACAGTCCCATCGATCGTATCCTATCCCCTCGGACCCGCCCGCGTCTCTCCTGGCGTGTCGGCTCCATCACCGGTCCCCTTGATGGCGATCACAAGGCGCCGGCCAACCCACACTCTACAGCAGATTTATGATGCGTCTCTTTACCGCTCCAGCCCTCAGGCGCGGGATTTCTGTGTCGGCGACGCTGCCGTGGCCGGCTGACAGCGGCGTTCAGGCGCGGTTCATGGGCCCGCGCGCCAACTCTTCAGACAGTGAGGAGACCTGCATGCGTAAAGTCATGACCTCGGCCCTGGCCGCCGTCGTCGCCGCGGGCGCCGTGCTGGCGACCGCAGGCCCGGCCAACGCCGACCGCCGCTACCATCACCGCCACCACGACCGCGGCAACGACGAGGTGGCCGCCGCGATCATCGGCGGCGTCGCGGGCCTGGCCCTCGGCGCGGCCCTGGCCGGAAACGGACGCAGGGATCGCGGCTACGACTACAACGGCTACTCGTACGACCCCCGCTACGATCGCTATTCGGGCGGCTACTATCGCGGTTACGAGCGGGCTCCGCGCTACCGGACCTGCGTGGTTCGCGACCGCGTGTACGATCCCTACGTCGGCCGCCGTGTCACGGTGGAGCGCCGCTACGCCTGCTGACGGCGCGGGACGCACGGGGCTTCGCGCGATCGCCGCCGTCGCCCGGCTCGTCAGAGGGCGATAGCCGAGCTATGCATCCTGCGCACCACATGCGTCGCAGGAACGGATGAAGCCCTCCGACACGCCCGATTTCGAGGCCGAGAATGTTCGCCTGAGAGCGCGCGTGGCGGAACTCGAAGCCATGATGGGCCGGCCGCCGGCGGATCGCAGCAGCCTCTACCGCCTGACCGACCGTGCGCCGTGGGGCGTCCTGGTCACCGATCTCGAGGGTGGCGTCGACTATGCGAACCCGGCGCTGAAGCCCTGGCTGCGGACGACCGCCCCCGCGATCGGGACCCACTTCGAGACCGTCGTGCATCCCCCGCTGCTGACGCAGCTTCTCCCTGCCCTGGCCGAGGCCCGCGCGGGTCATGTGAAGATGCTGGAAGCCGACGTCGCCGACGTTTCCGGCGACCTCCGTCACATCCGGGTCCAGGTGGCGCCTCGCGCGGCCGGCGCGATGGGGATCACCGGCTTCGTCGTCACCGTTTACGACATGACCGAATGGACGCGCGCCCTCGAGGCCGTGCGGGAGAAGGAGGCGTGGTTCGACCGGATGAACGCGGTCGCGCCCAGCGCCTACCATGTCTTCGACTTCGTCACGGGCCGGGCGTTCTGGGTCTCCGGTCGCATAGACGCCGTCTACGACATCTCGCCCGAAGACATGATGGCCCTGAGTGCGGCTGAAGTCCGCGATCTGATCCACCCGGACGACCGCCACCGGATCGACACCCACATGAAGGCGCTGAGCACCCTGCCCGACGGCACGGTGGCGGAGTTCGAGATTCGGGCGCGTCGGCGTGACGGGACCTATCGCTGGCTGCTGATCCGGGCGATCGCGTTCGAGCGCGGCGCCGAAGGGCGGGTCGTGAAGGCCCTGAGTTCCGCCAGCGACATCGACGAACGCCGGCGCGCGGACGAGCGTCAGGCTCTCCTGATCAACGAGCTGAACCATCGCGTGAAGAACACTCTGGCCGCGGTCCAGTCCATCGCCCGGCAGAGCCTGCGTCGTGATCGCGATCCGCAGGAGATGAGCGAGATCTTCACCGCCCGGCTGGTCTCGCTTTCGGCCGCCCACAATGTGCTGACGCGCGAGAGCTGGGAAGGCGCCGGCCTGCGCGAGATCATCGAGGTGGCGATGGCGCCCTTCGACGCGCCGCGGATCGCCATGCTGGGCCCGGATGTCCGGCTGGGCGCACGCGCGGCGCTCGCCATGTCGATGGCCCTTCACGAACTGGCCACCAACGCCGCGAAGTACGGAGCGCTGTCCAACGAAACCGGCCATGTGAGCCTGGCCTGGCGCGCCCGGCGCGAGAAGGGCCAGGCCTTCCTGGAGCTGGAATGGCGCGAGGCGGGCGGTCCCGCCGTCACGCCCCCGTCCCGGCAGGGGTTCGGCTCACGCCTCTTGACCCAGGGCGTCCGCGCCGACCTCAACGGCGTGGCCGAGCTCAGCTTCGAGCCCGGCGGGCTCGTCTGCCGGATCACCGCGCCCCTGGAGGCGACGCCGCCGCTCCATCTCAGCTGAAGGCGAGGAGGCGTCACCGCGACTGAGGCCGCCCCTCTCACAACGGCTTGACATCCGATCGTACAGTAAATACTAAACATGCAGAAACTGCACATCGAGACCTCGTCACCCGGGCCGACGGACCCCGGCCGCCCCAGCCGTGAAACGTCCGACCCGCAAGAACTCCCTCCCCCCGGAACGCGGGGGTCCGGGTGGCGAGCCCTTGGCCCTGACGGGAGGTCCCATGCGTCAACGCTACGCCATCCGCTGGTCGCGTATGCCCGAGACCCTGGCGCTGCTGGCCTCTGCGGCCGCCCTGATCTGCGTGGCCGCGGGCGTGGTCTGACCCCGGCCAGCTTGAGGCGCCTGGGATTTAACGATCCCAATTCACAACCTTGGCGATATTTTCTGTCTTCGCCAGTCGGCTGCGGCGCGAGAACTGTCGCCAGCCAAGTCTAGGCGACGAAAATCACCAGGGTTAACGAGGATTCAGCACATCCGTCAGTCTTACCTTAAACCGCAGGGTGCAGCTTCCAGGAGCAAGTTGGGCGCGTACCGTCACGCCGCCCCTCCGGAGCCGAACCGTGCGAAACAGCCCGGCGGACGTCGGCAGGCCACTCAAGGTCCTGCACGTCGACGATGATCCGATGAACCTGCGCGTGGTGCAGGAGATCCTGGGCGCCTTCGGCCACCAGGCGGTGATGGCGTGTTCCGGCGCCGATGCGCTGGAGCGCCTTTCGGTCGAATCCTTCGACATCATGCTGCTCGACATCCATATGCCGGGCATGACCGGCATCGAGGTGATCGAGCGCCTGCGCGCCCTGCCCGGCCCCGAGAGCAAGACCCCTGTGATCGCCCTGACGGCCGACATCTATTCACGTCGTCCGGCGGAGTATGTGGCCCTGGGCTTCAACGATTTCGTCTCCAAGCCGATCCTCGTGGCGGGCCTGATGGCGAGCATCCGGCGGTGCGTCGCCCCGGCGTCCGCGGAAACCCTCAGCCGAGCGAGCTGATCAGTCGGCGTCAGCCTCCACAGGCGGCGCGGCCACGGGCCCGGGCCGCCCGGCCAGCACCTCTGCCAGACGCTCGCGGTCGAGCTGGCCTTCCCAACGCGAGACCACCAACGTCGCCACCGCATTGCCGATGAAGTTGGTCAGCGCCCGGCACTCGCTCATGAACCGGTCCACGCCCAGGATCAGCGCCATGCCGGCCACCGGCACGCTGGGCACCACCTGAAGCGTGGCGGCCAGCGTGATGAAGCCCGCCCCCGTGACGCCCGCCGCCCCCTTCGAACTCAGCATCGCCACGGCCAGCAGGAGGAGTTGCTCCTGGAGCGACAGCGGAATCCCCA
The DNA here is from genome assembly GCF_037189685.1 of Phenylobacterium sp. Taxonomy (GTDB): domain Bacteria; phylum Pseudomonadota; class Alphaproteobacteria; order Caulobacterales; family Caulobacteraceae; genus Phenylobacterium. The sequence goes on from NZ_JBBCIT010000033.1 coordinate 27,012, forward strand.
GGGCCTGGGCGATAAAGAGCGCGGCCAGCGTCATGTAGATGTTGGTGCCGTCCAGATTGAACGAATAGCCGGTCGGCACCACCAGGCCCACAACCGGCTTGGCGGCGCCCGCCCGCTCCATCTTCTCCATCAGCGACGGCAACGCCGCCTCGGATGAGCTGGTGCCCAGAACCAGCAGCAGTTCTTCCTTGAGGTAGCGGATCAGCTTCAGGATCGAGAAGCCGTTGGCCGCCGCGATCGCCCCCAGCACCACCAGCACGAAGATCAGCGACGTGGCGTAGAAGGTCGCGACCAGGGCAGCGAGGCTCAGGATGCTCTCGATGCCGTACTTGCCGACCGTGAAGGCGAAGGCGCCGAAGGCTCCGATGGGGGCGGCGCGCATGAAGATCGCCACCAGCCGGAAGAAGGCCTCGCCGACCGAATTCAAGACGTCCAGCGCCGGCTGGCCGCGGTCGCCGATCATCGCCAAGGCGAGGCCGAACGGGATCGAGAAGAACAGGACCTGAAGGATGTTGCCGTCCACGAACGCGCCGGCGACCGTGGAGGGGATGATGTCCATCAGGAAGCCCACGATGGTCATGTCGTGGGACTTGCTGGCGTAGCCCGCCACCGCCGCCGCATCGAGGCTGGCGGGATCGATGTTCATGCCGGCGCCCGGTCGGACCACGTTGGCCACCACCAGCCCCACCACCAGGGCGAAACTGGACACCACGATGAAGTAGGCGAAGGCTTTGCCTGCCACGCCCCCCACCTTGCTCAGGTCCCGCATTCCGGCGATGCCGGTAACCACGGTCAGGAAGATCACCGGGGCGATGATCATCTTCACCAGCTTGATGAAGGCGTCGCCCAGCGGCTTAAGCGCCTCGCCCGTCGTGGGCCAGACGTGCCCGATCAGGGCGCCCAGGGTGATCGCGACGAGCACCTGGACATAGAGCTGCGTCCACCAGGGCCGTCGGCCGATCGGCGTCTGCGCCTGCCTGATCCCCGCCAATCGACTCTCCCCCTCGTCGCGACGACCGTATCAACGCCGCTGCAGCGGCTCCACTGCGCCGAGAGCTTTTTCGCCGTCCGGCCCGCACGGCGCATCTCGTCCTTGCGATCCCGAAGCTTGCGCACGACCCTCCCCTTCCAGGAAGGCGGCGGCCTGCTTGCTGAAACATGCCGGCAAAACAGGCCGACGAGATTTCGGACGCTGGGGCCGTCGACCCGGACGAGAACCTGTGCGGCGGGCTCCGGAAGACTTTGGGGAGAGACACCATGCGGATGCTTGATCGCCGGGGACTGATCCTGGGGGCTGTCGGCGGACTCGGCCTGGCCGCTTCGCCGGCATGGGCGAAGATCAGGCTACAACCTCCGGCTTCAGCAGGCTTTTCGGCGGGCGGCGTGGCCGCCCTCAATACCCAGATGCGCGCTCTGGTCGACCAGCAGAAACTGGCGGGCGTGGTCACCCTGCTGGCGCGCCGGGGCAAGGTTGTGAACCTCGACGCCTACGGACGCCTGGACGCCGGCGCGCCCGATCCCGTCGCGGCCGACTCGATCTTCCGGATCGCCTCCATGACCAAACCCGTGACCGGCGTCGCCATGATGCAGCTCTGGGAGGAAGGCCGGTGGAAACTGGACGACCCCGTCGCCCGGCACATTCCGGAATTCGCGGGCCTGAAGGTGAGGACGGCCGGCGGCGACCTCGTCGACCAGGCCTCCCCCATGACGATGGCCCAACTCATGAGCCATACGGCCGGCTTCGGCGTCAGCGCCGCCTACGCCTCACAGAACCTGGCCGAGAGCGACCTTGCCGGCATGATCGCCAAGCTGGCCGCGCTGCCCCTGGCCAGCCAGCCCGGAACCGACTGGGCCTACGGGCCTGTCGTCAATATCCAGGGCTATCTCGTTGAGAAGATGTCCGGAATGGATCTTGCGGACTATTTCCAGAAGCGCATCTTCGATCCGCTGCAGATGACCGATACCCAGTTCTGGGTCGATTCCGCCAAGGCCTCCCGCGTGGCGCGCATCCACACGTACGACAGCGGCGGCAGGATCTCGGCCCTGCCGCAGAGCCCCGTCCTGACCGCCAAGCCCCGCTTCCTGTCGGGATCGGGCGGCCTCTATTCGACCGCGCCGGACTACTACCGCTTCTGCCAGGCGCTCCTGCAGGGCGGCGAGCTGGCCGGCGTACGCATCCTCAGGCCGGAAACCGTGGCGCTGATGCGTCGAAGCGTCCTGACGCCCGGGGTCGGAGTCGATCTCTATGGCCCGGTGCAGAAGGGTGTCGGCTTCGGCATGGACTTCGCGGTCCACGAGGACCCGTCGATCAGCGGCCTGCCTCAGGGCAAGGACACCTACTGGTGGGGCGGCGCCTTCGGCACCTGGTTCTGGATCGACCCCACCCACGACATCGTCTTCATCGGCATGATCCAGAACCTGAACGGCTCGATCCCCGGAGCCGGGACGCCGCCGGTGCGCGACATCTCGCCCGCCGCGGTCTACGCCGCCCTGACCGGCCGCCCCTGACTGACCGCCCCTGACCGAACATCGGAGAGGCCGGATGCGGATCACCACCAGTTGAGATCGTAGCGCCGCCCGTCGACGACCAGGCCCTTGAGCCGCGCCTTGCCTCCGGCGTCGACGGAGAACACGGCGAAGGCGCGGGCCGCGGCCTCTTCACGGCCCTGCAGGCGGCGCTCCAGCGTCTGGGCCTGCGCCTGGTCGAGGTGGATGCGATCGACGCCCAGGTCGATCGCCGCCAGACGGCTCACGGACTCACGACGGACGGCGCCGTCCGGCAGGACCGTCTCGTCCATGACCCTCATGCAGGTCAGGCTCCCGCGGACGACCACCTCGCCCAGCGCCGCGGCTTCGGTCCGGGTGCCTGCGGCGCCCGACGCCACATGCGCCTCGCCCTGCCGGCGCAACGCCACCCATCGCCTCGGCGCGCCCGCGTTCCGCTCGGAACCCGGCGGACATGCCAGCCCCCCCGGGTCGTCGCCTCGGATCTGGAAACGCACATAGTGGCCGCTCAGAAGGCTGCGCGGATCGTAGCCCGTGATGGCCAACCGGATCTCCTGCCCGCCCGCCCGCGCGACGCCCTCCCTGACCACGAGCCCGCACAGCGTCACCGTCAGGACGACGGCCGCCGCCAGGATGCGCGCCCGAGGCGCAGGAAATCTCATGACGCCCGCCTGCGCCGCAGGGCGAAGGCCACCGCCAGCGCCGCCAGCGAGCCCAGGCCGAAGACGCCGGCGGTCAACATCAGGTCCACGCCCAGGTTGTGCAGCAGGCTGACCCCCGCCGCGAGGAGGCCGACGACGCCGGCGGCGGTGACCAGGGCGTGACGATCATGGCGACCCAGGGCGATGACCGCCACGGACAGCGCCATCCATGCCGCGCTGTGGCCCACGCCCTGCAGGCCGTCGCCGAACCCCGCCACGCCGAAGCACGCCAGCGCGCCCCAGGTCAGCCAGCCGTAGAGTACGCCCGCAGGCGCGTCGTAGCGGAGCCTCAGCGCGCGCACGCCAGCCGCCCCCGCCCCGAGGATCGCGGCGGCGGACAGGAAGACGGCCTCCGTCCGGCCGGCGGCGAATCCCTGCAGGGTGAAGACAGCCACGAACGCCCCGATCCCGGCGGCGTGGGCCAAGGCGGAAGACCGCGTCGCCAGGGCGGCCGCAGCGGCCAGCGGCGCCGCCGCCACGAGCCATCCCGGCCACATCTGACCATCGCCCCCGCGGCCCGGACCGCCGAAGTCGCCCAACCCCACGAACACCAGCGCCACCACGCCAACCCAGGGCGAACCCCCGGCCAGCGCCAGCAGGGCGGCGGCCAGGCCGGCGCCCCGCAGGGCGGTCTTCGCATCCCCGGCGATGTCGAAGATCTGGCCCGTCAGCCCGATCGCGGCTGCGAACACCATCGCCGCCACGCACAGCAGCACTTGCGAAAGCACGGGTCGACCCCGGTCCGACGCCCACGCCGCACCGCCGGCCGCACCGAGAAACGCGGCCAGGACCAGGGCGAAGCGCACCAGCCGGGGAATCTCGGACCAGTTGGCGGCCACAAAGGCGATCACCGCCGCACCAGCCAGCAACCCGCCGACGATCGCCAAGGCGCTCGCCGCATCCAACCGCCGCGGCTCGGCGACGCTCTCCAGAATCGCGGCGCGGTTCTCGGCCGGCACCAGTCGCGCGGCGATCCACCCGTCCAGGTCGCGCTCCAGCCTTTCGCGATAGCCGACCATGAGGTCTCCTCCGACGAACAGTCTGAACGGCCAGCGCGGCCATCGCAACGGCCGCCGCCGCGTCGTTTTCGTTCGTGACAACGTGAAACGCGCTCGCAATGCGCGGGACATTCGGCGGTCCCATCCGCGCCGTCATCGTCAGGCTCCAGACATGTGACGAAGGACGCTGCACGCATGCGCCATATCGAGGACCACGACCGGGGCCTGCCTTTCGATCTGGCCGCTATGGGCCGTCGCCGGATGTTGACCCTGATGGCGGCCGGAGGCGGAGGCCTGCTGCTTCAGAGCTGCGGCGGCTCCGGGTCCGAGGATGCAAACGCCAACGCCTCCACCTCGACCACGACAACGACCACCACGGGGGGAACCGGCTCGGGAACCACCGGAACCGCGTCGGCCGCCTGCTCCACCACGCCCACGGAAACCAACGGCCCTTATCCCGCCGATGGCTCCAACCTGGCCAACGGGGTGTTGTCCAACATCCTGACCACGAGCGGGGTCGTGCGCAGCGACATCCGCTCCAGCATCGCGGGCCTGTCGGGGACCGCGCCGGGCGTGCCTCTGACGCTGACGATAAACCTGGCGAACGTGAACGCTGGCTGCGCCGCCCTGGCTGAGTACGCCATCTACATCTGGCAGGCCGACGCCGATGGCCGGTACTCGATCTACGACCTGCCGCAACAGAACTACCTTCGCGGGGTCCAGGCCACGACCACCGCCGGCCAGGCGACCTTCACCACCATCGTCCCGGGCTGCTACGAGGGTCGCTACCCCCACATCCATTTCGAGGTCTACCGCAGCCTGGCCACGGCCACGGCCTATGCGAACCGCCTGTTGGTCTCGCAGTTCGCCCTGCCCGCCGACGTCTGCAATGCGGTCTACGCCACCAGCGGCTATCCTACGAGCGCGGCCCGGTTCGCCCGCACGAGTCTGTCGAGCGATGGGATCTTCGGAGACAATACCGCCGCCCAGAACGCCGCCATGACGCCGACGCTCACCGGCTCCGCGAGCGCCGGCTACACCGGTTCGGTCACCGTCGGCCTCGCCCTCTAGCGGGCTGGATCTGAAGTTCGCCTGCGTCGAGGTCGTGCGTGGGAGCGAACTTCAAATCCAGAAAGCACGCTGGAAGCCCGCACTTGCGAGTGTCCTTCTCGATTCCGGAGTTCGTCCGCGCCCGCCACAGGCGCTTGCGAACTTCGGAAGCGGGACACTAGCGGCAGTTCTGGATGACGCGCTCCAGATCCTCCAACCGCTTCTGCCGCAGCAGGCGGCCCGCGGCCATCAGCTGGTAGCGGTCGGCCGCCCCGGCCGCCGCGCGCAGCGCCGCGTCGGTGTCGGGGTAGCGGGGGGGCGGCGGCAGGTTCCTCGGCACGCAGCTCTTGGTCACCGGCGGCGGCGGCGGGCGCGGCGGCGGAGGCGGCGGAAGGGGCAACACCGGCGCCGGCTCGACAACCGGCGGCGGTGGGGGAGCGGGCGCCGGTTCGGCGCGCTTGAGGTTCTGGCACCCGGCAGCGGCGAGCAGCACGCTGGACAGGAGGACGACACGGACAAGTTCGCGCATCACTTCTTCAGGTTCGACAACACCGCGCGGTCGGCGCTTTCCATGCGGGCGCAGGCGTCGATCCCCTCGGGCTGTTGCGCCAGCAGGCGCCGGGCCTCGTCGGCGACGGTGGTTCCTCGGGCGGCGAACTCGGCCTCGAGGGCTTCCCGCGCGACCTGCTTGGCGTGGCAGGCGGTGAGTTCGCGGCGAAGGCCGGCCTCGGCGCGGTCGGCGGCGCCGGTCAACTCGGCGATGCGCTGGCGATAGCCCGCCCGCTCGGATTGCCACGCGCCAGCCGAGATCCCCAGCGCCGCGGCGAGCGCCACCGCCAGGGCGAGGGAGATCGAACTCGTGATCGGGCTCACCAGAATCTGCTTCAGCCCCGCCGACATGGCTCCTCCAGGGTCGCGCCGACCCGATGGCGCCAATGAATAGCGCCGCTGTGACCATTTCGAGGCCCGGCCGTTCCGTCCAGTCCAGGCCACTACGGCTCAGATTTGCGCCACTCGCCTTTCACGCGCATCGTAATTCAACTCAACAGGGAAAGTCGACGCCGTGGCGCCCAGCCCGTCATCAGCCCCGAGGACATGCGGTTCCGGAGGGGCAGCCCTCGATGAGACGGCTCAGCTTGCGGGATACCGCTGGCGGGCTCAGCGCGCCGGGCGCACGAAACACTCGCGGCCGGACGCCTTCAGATTGTTGCAGAAAGCGCCCGCCTCCGCCGCATCGCCAAAGCCGGCCACCACGGCGCGGCGCCACGTGCGTCCCCCGATCACGGCGGTCTCGATGCGGGTCTCATGGCCACCCGCATGATCGCGGACCGAGGCCAGCAAGCCCCGCGCCTCGGCTTCGGACGGCGAGGCGCCCACCTGCACGACATAGCCACCCGTGCGGACCTGGCGGGGCGGAGGCGGCGCAATCTCTGGTGGCGACGCGGCGGCGGGATCCTTGACGCCCAGGTCGTTGGCTGCTTGGGCCGGAGCGGGCGGCGGCGTGGGATCGTCAGGCCGGGTCACGTTGACAGCGGAAGCTTGGAACGGACCCTTGAAGCTCGGTTCGCAGGCGGCCCGCCACGCGCTCTCCAGCGCCGTTCCCGGTTCGGGGCGCCGCCACTCCGTCTCGGCCACCCGGAGGAGCATGCGCTCACCCAGGAGGTTCCGCTGCGGATAGCCCGTGGTCTCGCCCAGCCGCAGCCGGCGTCCCTGGCAGTCGGCCTGTAGCGAAACATGCCAAGACAGCGCGCCCGTGCGCATGAGGGTTTCGGCCGACAGCGCCTCGGCCCGGATGACGAGCCGTGGCCCCTGACCGCCGCCTGCGGGAAACGTCGAGACGACCGAGCTGACCGCTTGGGGCGTCACGGCGAGAACCCGTTCGGGCATGATGTCGGTCTCACGCTGCAACCAGCGCAGAAGGGATTCGCGGCTCAGCGACTCGGGAAACGCGGGCGCGTCCTGGCCAAAGGCCATGCCTCCGGCGGCCAGGCTCCAAACGGCGATCGCCGCCGCCAATCCCGCACGCACCGTCATACACACCCCCACAAAACCGCGGGCAAACTGTTCGCGATGCCGCCCGAGCGCAAGGGGCTGCAGGCGTGAATTCCCCATCTGCCCGACCCCCGGTCCCGGATGGCTGGAAATCGCGCGCCGCCGACCAAACCCCCCATAATGGGTAGAGAGCCAGTCCCCTGGCGGTGGGCGACTACCCGAGGGTCGCGAATCGCCGGCTTCGTGGCAACGTTTCGGTAGCGCGGACTTGAGACTTTGGGACCCGACGCTGCGGTCCTCCGAGACCGGCGGCGCCGTCTTTCAAGGTGCGTGACGTGGGTAGGGGATCCGACAGGACATTTCGCAGCCTACGCGGTCTGGAAAAGACCGCTTCGACGAGCCGCGTCCTGAATCTGGCCGCTCTCGCGGCGCGTAACGACGGCAACCCCGAGCACGAAAAGAATCCCTTCTTCGTGGGGCAGAGCCTCAACGGCTCGGTGATCGTGCGCCACCGTCTGCGCGAGCAGGAGCGCGAAGCCTTCGACCGCATCCGCTTCTCGGCCACGAAGCTCATCATCCCGTTCGAGCGCTCGGACCTGGGCCTGGGCGGGCGGTCGTTGTTCGTGGGCGAGGTCGGTTGGCTCGACATCTTCGAGGAACTCCGCGGCGACTTTCCCGACTTCGCCCGCGACGTGGCGGTGCTGGAGGCCGTGGATGAACTGCCATCGCTCGATCCCTTCCTCCTGCGCGAGCACCTGAAGCGACGTGGCTTCGACATCAGCACGACCTATTTCGAGATCTCCGCGCCCGACCTCTCCCGGATGCAGCGCTTTGTCGGCTCCGAGATCGCCAAGCTGATCGAGCTGGCCTACCGCGACAGCGACGGCCAGGAGGGCAACATCACGCGGCTGGTGGAGGCCTTGCTCTCCGCTCGAACGGACGAACGCCTCGAACCCCTGCGGCTGACGCTGCGCCTGGAGAAGGAGCACTACAAGGAGGGCATCTTCGCCTGGAAGGGCTTCCTCTACTACAAGTGGGTGCTGAACACCCTGTGGGCCAACCTGCGTGACGTCTTCGCCGAACTCGGCAAGGTCCGGGTGATCGGCCCGGTCGATTCCGAGACGGCCGTCGAGCTCGAACAGCTCAAACAACGCTTGCGGCACAAGATGGAGCGGCAGGTGAAATCGGTGATGAACCACCTCAACACCTACGACGAGGTGTTCGGCCAGCTCACCCAGGACGGCAACGCCCTGGCTTTCCGCGACTTCCTGCTGAAGTCGCCCGACATGTTCCTGTCGCTTGGCGAAGGCTGCGGCCTGGTCAGCCACATCGCCACCTACTGGCGCTACCAGTTCCCGCGCGGGCGTCCGCTGGCGGCCAACGTCATCCAGCTCATGGACACGCTGCAGGACTTCGAGCTGAGCCTCGGCTCCGAGACCTCCGAAGCCGCTGCGGCCTGACGCGGGCCGATCCCCGATTGCTCAGGTCAGCGCCGCCTCGACGGTGCAGACGAGACCGTCGGCGCGAAAGTCCAGATTCACGCGGCCGCCCAAGTCCGCCGCCAGTCCCTGCTCCAGCAGCCGTGTCCCGAAGCCCCGAACGGCCGGGACCCGGACAGGCGGGCCACCGGACTCGCGCCAGGTGAGGCGTAGCACGCCCTCGCCCGCCGTCCAGGTGATCTGCACACGCCCGTCCCGCTCCGAGAGCGCGCCGTGCTTCACCGCATTGGTCGCCAGTTCGTGCATGGCCAGGCCGAGGGCCACGGCCGTCTTCGGCTCCAGGTCGAGGCCCGGCCCGGACAGGGTGAGCCGGCCATCTCCGGCGTGATGCGGCGCCGTGGCCTCCTCGATGATGTGAGCGATCGCCCCCGCTTCCCAGCTCTGCCGCGTCAGGACGTTGTGGGCGGCGGAGAGCGCCGCCAACCGCCCCTCGAAGGCGTGGCGCACCTCGGCGGGAACGCCGCCCATGCGGAAGGACTGCCAGGCGATCCCCTGAACGATGGCGAGCGTGTTCTTCACCCGGTGGTTCAACTCGTTGATCAGCAGGCGCTGGTGCGCCTCGGCCACCTTGCGGTCCGTGATGTCGACGTTGGTCCCCACCATACGGACGGGGCGTCCGTCTTCGCTCCTGACGAACTGCGCCGCGCCCCCCAGCCAGCGGATCGCCCCGTCGGCGCGGAGGATGCGGAACTCGAACGTGACATGCTCGGCGCCCGTGGCCAGCGCCTCGTCGATCTCGGCCTCGAACCGCGACAGGTCCTCGGGCATGAGACGGCGGCGGAAATCCTCGGCGCGCCCTTCGAAGCCGCCGCGCCGGAGGCCGAAGATGTCCTCCATCTCCGGGCTCCAGACCGTCGATCCGCTCGGGATGTGCCAGTCGAAGATGCCGATCCTGTTGGCGCCCACCGCCAGATTGAGCCGCCGTTCGCTGCGACGCAGTTCGCGCTCGGCGCGGGCGCGCTCGGTCACGTCGTTGATGGAGACGCCTACCCCTTCGTTCCCGATCGGGGCGATGCGCACCTCGAGGCTGCGCCCAGGCTGCAGGATCGACCCCGCGTTCAGCGTCCGCGGCACACCATCGCCCATGGTGTCGCGGATCATCTGCGCGAAGACCGGCCCCTGCTCCACGGGATAGAGGTTCCAGACGACCTGCCCCAGGATCTGGTCCCTCGGCCGGCCGAAGAACTCCTCGGCGCGCCTGTTGAACAGGATGATGCGGAACGAGCGGTCCAGCGCGTAGAAAACGTCGCTCACGCTGTCGAGCACGGCGATCAGCCGTTCATCGGGATCGAGCGTGGGCGTGGACTTCGTCAAGTTGCCGGACCTGCGCCTCCGGGGCCTTGCCCGCGATCAAGCCACAGGCACACGTGACCGTCATCCGTGAAGATATCACCGCGACTTGTGGAACGCCCCGCGGGGCGGCCATAAACACCGGGCCTACAGCGGCATGGGAGACCTTCGCCATCAGCGGCGGGGACGACGCGACTGGAAACGATCCGTTCGCCGAGATGCTGGACAGCTTCGGCGATGGCTTCATCGCGTTCGATTTCGAGTGGCGCATCACCTACTGCAACCAAGGCGGCGCGGCCCATCACGGGTTGGCCCCTCGTGAGATGATCGGCCAGGTCGCCTGGGCGTTGCCGGGCCTGCGCGACGACACCGAACTGCGGACCTTCGTGGAACGCGCGGCCGCCCTGGGCGCCGCCGTCGACGCCGAGGTCCCGTCCGAGATCCACCGGGGCCGCTGGTATTATCTGCGCGCCTTTCCGCTGCAGGGCGGGTTCGGCCTCATCTCGCGCGACGTGACCGACGGCCGGCGCGCCGAGGAGCAGCAGCGCCTGCTGATGAACGAGTTGAACCACCGGGTGAAGAACACCCTGGCGACCGTGCAGTCGCTCGCGCGGCAGACGCTTCGCGACGACGTCCCCATGCGGGTGGCCCGGCAGGTCCTGACCGAGCGGCTCATGGCGCTGTCCGCCGCCCACAACGTCCTCACCCGCGACCGTTGGGAAAGCGCCGACCTCCAGGACATCGTGCGCGAGGCGGTCCGCCCCTGGCACGAGCCCGGCGGTGCGCGGATCGTGACCACCGGCGATTCGCTTCGGATCGCCCCCAATGTGGCGCTGGCGCTGTCGCTGGCCCTGCACGAGTTGGCCACCAACGCCCAGAAGTACGGCGCGCTGTCGGTGCTGCGGGGACGCGTCGACCTCAGTTGGACCCGCCCTACCGCCGATCACGCCGCCAGCGTCCTCACATGGCGCGAGTCCGGCGGCCCCCCGGTGTCACGGCCGGCGACCCAGGGCTTCGGCTCCCGCCTGCTGCGAAGCCTCGGCGCCGAACTGGGCGCCGCCGCCGAGGTCGAATACGATCCCCTGGGGCTCGTTTGCCGCCTGCGTGCGCCGGCCGCCTGAGCTGGCCTCAGCCGGCCGCCCGCATGTCGATCGTGCAGCCCCGGGACAGCAGCGCCGCCTCGGCGATAGCGGCATACATCTCCATTGGCTGGATGGGCTTGCGCACCAGACCGTCGAAGCCGTCCAGGTCCCCATCGGTCCGCACGTCCGCGTCGGCCGTGAACGCCAGGACCGGCGTCCGCTGGTTGGGACCGGGAGTGGCCCGCAGACGCGCCAGGGCGCCCCGACCGTCCAGCCCCGGCATCCGCAGGTCCATCAGCACCACGTCGGCAGGAAGCAGGCCCAGGCGGGCCACGGCTTCGGCTCCGTCCTGGGCTTCGTGCACGATGGCGCCGGCGGCTTCCAGGATGCGGCGCCCCAGTTCGCGGTTCGTCGCATTGTCGTCCACCAGGAACACCCGCAGTCCCTCGACCGACAGCGCCGGCGCCGCATCATCTTCGGCCTGTCGATCGCCCACGGGCGGAGCCGGCAGGGTCAGGCGGAAGGTCGCGCCGCGGCCGGGCGCGCTCTCCACGGCGATCTCTCCGCCCATGGCTTCGGCGATACCCCGGCAGATCGCCAGTCCCAGCCCCGTGCCGCCGTGCCGGCGCGTCATCGAGCCGTCGATCTGCGTGAACCGCTGGAACAGCACCGCCTGGGCCTCGGCGTCCAGGCCCGGGCCCGTATCCGAAACCGCCACCGAGACGACACCCGGAGCCGCCTCGCCGATCGACAGGGTCACCCCGCCCGCCTCGGTGAACTTCACCGCGTTGCCAACGAGGTTGATCAGCGTCTGGCGCAGGCGGTCGCCGTCCATCATGACCGCATGGGGCAGGTCCGGCGTCGCCTCGAAGGCGAGCGTGAGCCCCTTGGTCTCGGCCTGACCCGAGAACAGCAGAAGACTTTCCCGGCAGACGGCGGCAAGGTCGGTCGGCGCAGGCCGGATCTCGAACTTCCCGGCCTCCAGCTTCGAGAAATCGAGGATGTCGTTGACGATCGCCAGCAGCCCCTTGCCCGCCGCTGCGATCCGGTCGACGTGGCCAGCGGCGGCGGGAGGCAGGTCCGCCATGCCATCCAGGAGGCCGGTGAAGCCCAGGACCGCCGTCAGCGGGGTGCGGATTTCGTGGCTCATGTTGGCCAGGAACTGCGACTTCGCCGCCGCCGCGGCCTCGGCGGCCGCACGGGCGGCGGCCAACTCCTGCTCCTGCTGCACCTGCTGGGTGACGTTGCGGACCACGTCGAGGAAACCCGCCGCGGCGCCTGTCTCCGGATTGCGGAGCATGGTGGGCTGCGATTCCACCCAGATCCACTCGCCGGTCACCTTGTGCTGCGCGCGCCAGCGCATGCGCGTGGACGTCGCTCCAGCCGGCAGGTCCTTCAGTTCGCCCCACACCCTCGGGAGGTCGTCAGGATGCATCTGCTTCGTGAACGCCGTCCCCACCAGTTCCTCGGGCGTGTAGCCCAGGCTGGCGATCGAGGGGCTGATGAACGAGATGCGGCCGGTCGGTTCGGCCATCACGATGATGTCCGAGGTATTGTGGCTGATCAGGCGGTACCGCGCCTCGCTCTCCTGCAGGGCCCGGGCCGCGGTCTGCGCCTCGGCATGGGCGCGCGCCAGCGCCTCCTCCTGCTCGACCTGATGCTGGACGTTGCGGATGACGTCCAGGAATCCCGTCGGCTCGCCCGTGCGCGGGTCACGGACCAGGCTGGGATTGGATTCCAGCCACACCCATCCGTCGCCCGCCGCGTTGCGGCCGCGCCAGCGCACCTGCTGGATGTGCGCGCCCGAAAGCAGCCTGACGAAAGCCTTCGAAAGGACGGCGATATCGCCTGGATGCACGTTGTCGCGGAAACTGCGCCCTTGCACCTCGCCGAGCTGTCGGCCCGCGGCGCGCACCGAAGGGCTGGCATAGGTCGCCACTCCGTTCAGGTCGGACATCACGATCATGTCCGAGGTGTTCTCCGCAATCAGGCGATAGAGCTCCTCGCTGCGGCTCAGCGCCGCCTGGGCCGCGTGACGCTCGGTCAGGTCCTCGACTTCGGCCAGGAAATACTTCGGCCGACCGTCGGCGTGGCGGGCCAGGGACACGGTCTGGCGCACCCAGACGTAACCGCCGTCGATCCGGCGGAACCGCCGCTCGGACTCGTAGCTGGCGATCCTTCCCCGCCGAAGCGCTTCGATCTTCGGGCCGTCCATGCCCGCCTCGTCGGGATGGACCATGTCGGCGAACGCCGTGCCGATCAGTTCCTCGCGCCCGTATCCCGTAAGCCGGCAGGCCGCCTCGTTCGCCCACAGCAGCCGCCCGTCAAGCCCCACCATGCTCTTGGCGATGGCGGCATGCTCGAACGCGGCCTTGAACAGGGCCTCCTGCTCCAGACGTTCGGTCACGTCGCGCAGGGTCGTGACAAAGCCCTCGGGCGCGCCGGCGGCGTCACGGAGCGCGCGCGCGTTGCCCTCCATGCAGACCCAGTCGCCGCGGCCGCTACGGAAGCGGAGCTGGCGAAGATGATTCGGCGAGGGCTGGCCGCCGAGGGCGGCCGCCAGGTTGGCCCCCGCCTGCTCGAGATCGTCGGGGTGGATGAACTCGCGGATCAGCCGACCTTCCAGCGCCTCGGGGGCATAGCCATAGGCCCGCACCGCCGGGGAAACATACCGGATCTCGCCGGTCAGCGAGAGCTGAACCGTCACGTCCTCGCTGTTCTCCGCCAGCAGCCGGTAGCGCGCTTCGCTGTCCCGCAGCGCGGCCTGGGCCGCATGCCGTTCGGTCAGATCCTCGACCTGGGCCACGTAGTGCCGCGGCGTCCCGTCATCCCCCCGCACGATCGACACCGTCAGGTGAACCCAAACCTCGCCACCGTCCTTTCGGACATAGCGCTTTTCCATGCGGTAGCTGTCGATCGCACCCGCGGTCAGCGCCCCGAGTTGCTCCAGATCCGCGTCGAGGTCGGCAGGATGGGTCAAGGTCTGGAAGTCGAGCGCCAGGGCTTCGGCCTCGGTGTAGCCCACGAGCCGGCAGAAGGCGTCGTTCACCCGCATGAAGCCGCCGTCCAGACCCACCAGCGCCTTTCCGATCGCGGCATAGCGGAAGGCGGCCTCGAACTGACGCGCCTCCTCGGAGGCAGCCTCGGCCTGGGCCACGCGTGCGGTGACATCCCGGAAGATATTGATGATCTCGACAACCTCGCCGTTGTCGTCGAACACCACGTGCGGTGCGCCTTCCGCCCAGGCCCAGCGACCGTCGCCGGCGCGGAAGCGGTGCAGGCGGTTGGCGTCCGGGTCCTTCATCCCGGCCAACAGCGCTTCGGAGTTGGCCGAGAGGACCGCCAGGTCGTCCGGGTGCGCGAACGCCGAGTACGCCTTGCCGATCATGTCGCCGGGCTCATAGCCATACCGCCGGATCGAGGGCGACACATAGGTGAGGACACCCGCGCGGTTGGTCCGCACGATCACGTCGCTCGCGTGCTCCGCGATGAAGGCGAGCGCCTCCGCATCGGCGTATTGGCGGTCCACCACGTCTCCCTGCGCGCTGCCGGCGCCGCGCAGCCTAGGCGTGCAACCGGTTTCGACACCGTGAACGCCGGGGGTGATGGGGGTGTCGTGTGCGCCGCGACCTCTCGCCGCAGGTCCGGATCAGGCGGCGCGGAAGGCCGCCGCACGGCCTTCGATGCGGTCGGCCGTCCTCAAGGCGAGCGCAGCGATCGTCAGGGTGGGGTTGGCCCAGCCCGAGGTGGGGAACACCGAACTGCCCACCACGAAGAGGTTCGCGACGCCATGCACCTGGCCGTGCGGGTCCACGACGCCCGAGCGGGGATCGGCGGACATCCGGGTCGTCCCCATGTGATGATAGCCGCCGATGGGGTGGGCGCTGATCAGCGGATCGGTCCGCCAGCCGCCGGCCGGGTCCCCGAGCCAGTCCGGCACGTCGATCCGGCCCATGCCCAGGCGGCGCAGTTCGGCGTCCAGCGTCTCCACCAGAACCGCCACGCTGCGCACGTCCAGTTCGGTCATCCGCCAGTCCAGCGCCACGCGCGGCACCCCCAGCGGATCGGTGCGGTCGGTCAGCAGCACCCGGCTCTCGGGATTTGGCGCCTGCTCGGCGCGGACCACCAGGGCCACGTCGCGGAGGCCCAGTTGGTGCAGCAACCACGGCCGCGCCGGGTCGATTCGCTGCTGCGCCCAGCGCGCGGCGGTCTTGGTCACCATCCACACAGCACGACCGCCGCGGGTGGGTGCGACGTTGTGCTTGATACGATTGTAGGTCGCCATGCCCCAGGCTTCGGCCGAGCCCGCCGGCTGCCGCGCAGCAATGGTCAGCGAGCTGTTGAGAATTTCCTTCTCGGCCTGCAGCGCCGCGCTGGGCTTGATCAGCCCCGCCAGTTCCTGCGCGCCCAGGCGATGGGTGCGGCCGAAGGCCCGCAGCAGGCTCCACACCCCGCGTCCCAGGACCCGGCCGCCTCGCGCGTGCGGATGCTCCATGAAGTAGCGACCGACCTGGTCGTGGCCGTTGCCGATCCCCGCCTGAGCCACCGACCTGGAGGCCAGCAGCAGGCGCGGATTCTCCATGCCGCCGGCGGCCAGGACGTAGGCCCGCGCGCGCACCGTCAGCCGGCGGCCCGACAGCGAGGCGACCTTGAGCCCGGCCACCTGCTGACCGCCGCTGTCGAGTTCGATCTCGGTCACCGTCGCATGGGTCACGATCCGGCACCGCGGATGTGCGATCAGGTCGCGGCACTCCGCGAAGACGAAGCGGTTGAACTTCCGGTCGAAGCTCCAGACCCCCAGCTCCAGGCGCGACGGATCCAGGGCGGGCGGCGCAGCGCCGGCGGCCAGCAGGTCGGCTGCCGCGGCGGCCTCTTCCGCAACACCGAACATCCGGCGCGCAGGCCGGTAGTAGGCCTCCAGGTCACGCCAGGCGATCGGCCAGCCCGTATGGGGCGCCCAGTCCCGGCGCTCGAGGTCGATGGGGTCCAGCTCCGCGACGCGGCCGCCCCAGATGGCCGTCGTGCCGCCGAAAAACCGGAGGCGGGCGTCCTCGAGGTCGTAATAGGTCTCGCCGATGTTCTCACCGGCATTGAGCGCCGCCGTCGCCGGCTCGTAGTCCAGCCCGCCGCTCTCCAACAGCACCACCGACCAGCCCAGTTCCAGCAGGCGACGCGCGGTGGTGATTCCCGCGACCCCGCCGCCCACCACACAGGCTTCGGCGGTCAGTTCGGCCGCATTGTCGCCGGCATGAAGATCAAGGTGCATGTCCCTTAGCTAGGCGGCGACGCGGCCGGGGCCAACCCCGGCCCACCGCCCGTCATCCCGATCGGGCCAGGGTGCGCGCTTCCTGCAACAGGTCCACGCCCGGCGAGTCGGCCAGCAACACATACGCCGAAACCCCCCGTTCCCAGTAGGCGACGGCGTCGCGCCCGTTGCGGGCGAGCACGGGCGACGCCGAGACAGACGCGTTGGCCTTGACCACGAAGAGGTGCAGGCGCGCGCCGGGAACCGTCGTGACGATCACGTTCAGCGCCGGCCCATCGTCCGACGGATAGATCTGGGCGTCCACCACCCGCCACCCCTCCGGCAGCCGTGGAATCCGCACCTTGAGCGTGCGCTCCACCTCGGCGGCGTCCAGCACCGGCGTGTCGGTCTGCGACACCATCACCGCGCGGACGCGGGCGGCGAGCCGTGACTCCAGGGCGTCCTCCACGTAGCGCGGCGCGGCGTCCCCATCCGCCTCCCGCCAGTGCGCCGTCACCGGCGGCTGGGCGGCGGCGTGCCAACCCACGGCGGCCGACATCACGCAGGCGGCGACCCCCGCCGCAGCCACACGGCCCCACGACGGCCCAAGCCGCCCCGTCTGACGACGGCCGCGCCTGTGCCGCTCGGTCATCACGCGTGCGGCGAGATCGGGATTGCAGGCCAGAAAGCCCTCGACCTCTAGCCGCCGTCCGTCTCCCAGGCGGTCGGCGACATAGGCCTCCAGGTCCTGGTCCGAGATGTTCAGTCGACCCTTCGGTCGCGCGTCGTCGTTTGCGGGCGTCGTCGACATCCGGCTTGTCTCCGTCCCTGTTCCCGGAGCTATGGCGAGGGCTTTCCTCTGGTCTGTCCAGAAGAATCCGACACACACCCCTGGGACAGGCCGTCGCGCCGGCCTGGCGGGCGCCTCAGGTTTCGCCGTCGGCGAGGTCGGTTCCACGGCCGATCTCGTAAGTCCGCGCGTGCAGCGCCAGGCGGTCCAGCTTCTCCATCGGCAGGGCGAGCAACAACTCGATCCGATTGCGCAGCCGCCGCGCGGCCTCGCGGAACGCAGCGGCCATCTCGGCCGGCGTGCCCGTCGCGGCAGCAGGGTCGGGGATGTCCCATTGGGCCGTGATCGGCTGGCCAGGCCACACCGTCCTGGGGGCCCGCGCCGCCTCGGCGCAGACGGTGATGGCGAACGCCAGGGGCGGCGCATCCGGACCGGTCAGGTTCGCCACCGGGACAGGCGCCACCTCGCCTTCCTCAACGCCCAGCGCCCGGAGCAGCGGCTCGACGTGCGGGTTCGCCCGCGTCTGGCCCGAAAGCGTCGCGGCCCGCGCGTGGAAGCGGCCATCGGACAGGGTGTTCATCAGGGCGGCGGCCAGCACCGCCCGCGCCGGGTCGCCGGCGCAGACGAACACGGCCTCGATCGCCGGTCGGGGAGCCGCCTCCAGCGGCGCGGCGGGCGGCAGCGCGGCGCAGATCTCGGGACGCCCGCCACAGCAGTCGTCCACCAGATACTCGAGCAGTCGACGCGCCTCGCCATAGACGGCGGCGTAGATGACCGACCGGCCTTCGCGCCGGGACGTGACGAGTCCCGCTGCGACCAGGATGCTCAGGTTGCTCGACAGGGTGTTGGCCAGCATGCCGGCGGCGCGCGCGATCTCGCCCGCGGGCATCCCCGCAGGTCCCGCCCGGACCAGCAGGCGGAAGACCGCCATCCGCCCCTCATGCGCCAGCGCCGACAGCGCCGCGATCGCCACCCGTGTTTCCACGCTTCCGGAGTATCCGAAGTTTGCGACGGTCAGACGACGGCGCGGCCTCCAGGCCCGCGCTTCAGCGCGGCCGACGAGCCCGCTCACGGGTGATGCAGCGTCTCCAGCCGCGCCCGTTCCGCGCGCGCCCGCTCTCCGAAGGCGGCCGTGCTCCACAGGCGGTGCTCGCCGCGCGCATAGGCCTCGGCGTTCTCGCGGTACATCCAGGCGTTGAACGCATTGGCGGCCGCGCTGTCGCGTTCCCGCACCACCCTCGCGGGCGCGCCCATGACGATGGCGTTCGGCGGAATCACCGTCCCCTCCTTCAGGAACGCGTGGCCGGCGATGATCGAATTGTCGCCGATCTCGCAGCCGTCCATCACCGTCGCCCCGATTCCCACCAGCACCCGGTCACCGATACGGCAACCGTGCAGGGTCACGTGGTGGGTGATCGAACAGTCCTCGCCAACGATCGTGCCCGTCCCCGCGCCCACGTGGATCATCACGAAGTCCTGGATGTTTGTCCGCGCGCCGATCATCACCTCCTGCGACTCGGCGCGAACGACCACGTTGGGCCAGATCGACGCCCCGTCGGCGATCGTCACCCGGCCATAGAGCTGGGCCGTGGGGTGGATGAAGGCGGCCGGATCCACCGCCACCTCCGGCCCGAAAGCCCGCGCCGATCCCCGCTCCATTCCAGCCTCCCCTGAGTTTCGGGCGACTGTGACCCGGCTGACGTAGCGGCGCCGAAGCCCCTGTGGCCGGAGCCCCTGTGAATGGGGACGGCCGCCTATCGGCCCTGGAAGACCGCGGCCCGGCGCTCGACGAACGAACGGATGCCCTCGGCGGCGTCGGCCGTTCCCATGACACGCTCGCGGATGCCGGGGATCGCGGCGACCGCCGCCGCCTCTCCCGCCGCGATGAACATGCGGCCCGCCTCTTTCGTGACCTGGACGCCCAGCGGCGCATTGGCGTTGATCCGGCGCGCGATCTCCATGGCCCGCTCGGTCTGCGCCCCCACCGGCACGACCTCCTGAACCAGCCCGATCCGATAGGCCTCGGCGGCGTCGAACTCGTCGCACAGCATCAGGTGGTACATGGCGTTCCCCCACCCGGCGCGCGTCACATAGCGGAAGTGCGCCCCGCCCAGCGGCGCGATGCCTCGCCTGGCCTCCATCTGGCAGAACCGGGTGTCCTCGGCGGCCACGACGATGTCGCCGGCCAGGGCCATCTCGATCCCCACGGTGAAGCATATGCCCTGGACCGCCGTGATCACCGGCTTGCGGCAGACGTTGCGCAGGCCGAACGGATCGATGTTGTCGTCCGGGATCGGCGCGGGCCGCGCGCCCGGGCCGAAGAACTTCGGCATGTCGAGGCCGGCCGTGAAGTTGTCGCCGACGGCGCAGATCACGCCGGCCCACAGTTCCTCATCACGGTCCAGCTGGGTCAGGGCGTCCGAGAGTTCGGCCATCATCTCCGGGCTGAACGAATTCTTCTTGGCCGGATTGTCGATCACGATCTGCAGGATGCGGTCGTGGCGTTCGGTGCGGACCCGGCCCGCGGCGGCTTCAGTCATGCGATCCTCCTCGGGCGCCTTGCCGCGCCGCTTCCTGCTCCACCTGCTCCAGGCGCTCCTTGCCGAAGAACATCTCGTCGCCGACGAAGAAGGTCGGGATTCCAAAGACGCCGCGGGCCACCGCCGCCTCGGTGTTGGCGACCAGTTCGGCCTTGACCTCGGGATCCTGGGTCGCCGCCAACAGGGCCGGGGCGTCGAGGCCGGCGGCCGACAGCACCCGGGCGACGACCTGCGGGTCGTCCATCTTTTCGCCGTCCTCCCACATCGCCTTGAGGACGGCGTCCAGATAGGGCTCGCCCACGCCCATCCGGCGGGCGGCGACCAGGCCGCGCATGATCAGGAGCGTATTCACCGGGAAGTGCGGGTTCGGGCGGTAGGCGGAAAGGCCGTGCTTCTCGACGAAGCGCCTGGTCTCCAGAGCCTCGTAGGCCAGCTTGCCCTTCACCTCGCCGAAGGCCTCCATCGGCGAGCGATTGTTGGTCGCCTTGAAGACGCCGCCCAGCAGGCAGGGGATCAGGTTGACCTCGGCGCCCGCCCGCTGCGCCGCCGCGGGCAGGACCTTCCAGGACAGGTAGCCGTTCGGGCTGCCGAAATCGAAGATGAAGTCGATGGTCGCCACGGGGCGTCTCCTCACCAAGTCTCTTTCCAGGGCCGCAGGTCCAGCTCGTGCGTCCACGCCGAACGGCCCTGGCGGTGGACCGCCACGAAGCTGGCGGCGATCTCCTCGGGCTTCAGGATCTCGTCCCGGGCCAGCGCCTCGTCCACGTCGCCGCCGCGCAGGCCGCGGATGAAGACGCCGTCGATCGGACCGTCCACCACCACATGCGCCACGTGGATTCCCTGGGGCCCCAATTCGCGCGCCATGCTCTGGGCCACCGCCCGCAGGCCGTGCTTGGCCGAAGCGAACGCCGCGAAGCCGTCGCGGCCCCGGACGCTGGCCGTCGCGCCCGTGAACAGGATCGTGCCCCGCCCGCGCGGGACCATCACCCTCGCCGCCTCCCGCCCGGCCAGGAAGCCGCCGAAACAGGCCATCTCCCAGACCTTGGTGAAGACCCGCGCCGTCGTCTCGCGGATGCCGAAGCGCACGTTCGCCCCGATGTTGAAGACCACCACCTCCAGGGGGCCGACGTCGCGCTCGATGGTGTCGAACAACGCGACCATCTCCTCTTCCGAGCGGGCGTCGACACCGAACGGGTACGCCGACCCGCCCGCCGCCCGGATCTCGCCGGCCAGCGGTTCGAGCGCCTCGACGTTGCGCGGCCGCCGCGTCATCGCCACCGCATAGCCCTCGGCGGCGAAGGCCCGGACCAGGGCCGAGCCCAGCCCTTCGCCCACGCCGACCACGAGACACACGCCGGGTCGTTCGTCCCCTGGCGGATCACCCATCGCCACCTCCGTTCGAAAACAGAACTCATGTTCGTCTTGAATCCGAACCCAGTCAATGGGATCATCCCGGGCGACATGGAACCCGCACGATGAAGTGGAATGAACTCGGCTCGGTGCGCTGCTCGGTGGCCCGGTCGGTGGCCGTGATCGGCGACCGCTGGACCCTGATGGTCCTGCGCGACTGCTTCCTGGGCGTGCGCCGCTTCGACGACTTCGAGGCGCGGCTGGGCATCTCGCGCAGCATCATCGCCGACCGCCTCAAGCATCTGGTCGAGGAAGGCGTCCTGCGCCGCGAGGCCTATCAGGACCGCCCCGTCCGCCACGAGTACCGCCTGACCGACAAGGGCCTGGCCCTGCATCCCGTGATCATGGCGATCGTCCACTGGGGCGATGTCCACTACGCCGACGAGGCAGGACCGCCGCTTCTGCACCGGCACAGGGCCTGCGGCTGCGATTTCACACCGGTCATGACCTGCTCGGCCTGTGGCGAGTCCGTGACCGCCCGCGAGGTCGAGGTCCGCGCGTCCTGACCTGACCGGGCCGGTCCTAGCTGAGCCGGGTCAACAGCTTGCCCACGGTGTTCCAGTTGCGGCCCGTGCCGCGCACGCCCAGCTTGCGCTCGATCACCGCGCCCGACAGCTTCGACGTCCCCGACCCGGCAGGATAGGCGAGATAGAGGCAGGCCGGCCCCAGGGCGACCCGCTCGCCTGAGGTGCAGTAGGACTCGAGCACGTCCAGGCGCTCCTGGGGTTCGCCGCGCAGGAACATCACGATCAGGAGATTGGGCTTGTCCGCCGCCATCTCCGGGAAGGCGTTCGCCGCCATCGTGGCGGCGAGCTGGTCGCGTCCGCGGACCAGGACATCGGTCTTGAACCCGAACCGCTCGGCCACGGCGGACTCGAACCGCGCCTCGGTCCGGGCGTCGTCCCAGGACGTGCCGATCAGGGCGTTGCCGCTGGCCAGCAGGGTCTCGGGCCCCTCGAAGCCGGCCTCGGAGAGGAGGGCGCGCAGGTCGGCCATGGGGATCGCCCCCTGCCCGCCCACATTGACCGCCCGCAGGAGCGCCGCGACACGTCTCATGCCCGGGCGGCCGCTTCCCATTCCAGGAACTCGGGCGTCGAGAGCAGGCGCTGCATGTATTCGCCGGCCCGGCCATCGTCGCCGTAGTCGCTGGGATGGATCCCGTAGGTGCGGAACCGCGTGGCCACCGGCGTGTAGAAGGCGTCGGCGATCGACCAGTCCCCGCCCAGGTACGGTCCGCCGAAGCGCGCCAGCATGCTCCGCCACAGCTCGACGATCCGGCGCACGTTCTTCTGCGTGGCCGGCGAGATCGCCGCCACCCGGGGCTCGGTCTCCAGGGCCATCGGGCACTCTCCGCGCAGCGAGGCGAAGCCGGAATGCATCTCGGCCGCCGCCGACCGCGCCAGCGCGCGGGCCGCCGGGTCGGCGGGCCACAGGCCCGGGACCTTCTCGGCCAGGTACTCGCAGATGGCCAGGGAATCCACGATCGTCAGGTCGCCGTCCTTCAGGCAGGGCACGAGGCCCGACGGGGAATGCGGCCGGATCGCCGACTCGGTGCGGTTGTCCTCCTGGCGGAGCGCGATCAGCGTCTCGTCGAACGGCAGGCCTGTGCGCTTGAGGACGAGCCAGGGTCGCAACGACCATGTCGACCATTTCTTGGTCCCGATCACCAGCTCCATTCCTTCGCCTCCATACTGCTGACCTGAAACACTTCAACGGTTGCAGCGCGCCGCCGGGCGCCATCTAGTCGCGGCGGCCCACAAGAAAAAACTCCGAGGAACGCGTCCAAGATGACCGAAGCCGTCTCCCCCGAGGTGACACCGACCGCCAAGCCGGCCGTTCCCGCCGAAGGGGCGACGCCCTTCTCCAAGGGCTACACGCGCTATGCGATGTGGCTGCTGCTGGGCATCTATGTCGTCAACTTCCTCGACCGGCAGGTCATCAACATCCTGGCCGAACCGATCAAGCGCGATCTGGGCCTCTCGGACACCCAGCTCGGCCTGATGAGCGGCCTGGCCTTCGCGGTCTTCTACACCTTCCTCGGCATCCCGATCGCGCGGATGGCCGAGCGCAAGAACCGCGCGGTCATCATCGGCACGGCGGTGGGTGTGTGGAGCGGCTTCACCGCGCTTTGCGCCACCGCCGGCAACTTCTGGCAGCTCATCATCTACAGGATCGGGGTCGGCGTCGGGGAAGCCGGCTGCACCCCGCCCGCCCACTCGCTGATCGCCGACTACGTCCCGAAGGAGAAGCGCGCCTCAGCCCTCGCCTTCTATTCCATGGGCACGCCCATCGGCAGCCTCCTGGGCCTGGTGATGGGCGGCCTGATCGCCGACGCCTACGGCTGGCGCGCCGCCTTCCTCGTGGCCGGCGCCCCCGGTCTGGTCTTCGCGATCCTGGCGATCTTCACGCTCAAGGAACCCCGGAAGATCATGGCGCAGCACGCCCAGCAGGTCGCCGCCGCCTCGGCCACCTTCGGGCAGACGATGGCCTATCTGGCCAAGCGCCGCACCTTCTGGTTCATCGCCTTCGCCGCCGCCGTGAAGGCGTTCATCGGCTATGGCCACGCGCCGTTCACGGCCTCGTTCTTCCTGCGCAACCACGCCGAGGAGATCGGCCGGCTCGCGGACGGCTTCGGCCTGGGTCCCGTCGGCTTCCTCGGGCTGGCTCTGGGCATCATCAGCGGAACGGCCGGGGCCCTCGGCGCCTGGGTGGGCGGCGTGATCGCCGACCGCTTCGGCCGCAACGACTTGCGCGCCTACATGGTGACCCCGGCCCTGGCCAGCCTGATCACGATCCCCATCTACATCCTGGCGGTGACCATAGATTCGGCGACGACCGCCCTCTTCATCCTGGGGATCAACGCCTTCCTTGGAACTCTGTGGTACGGCCCGGTCTACGGCACGGGCCAGTCGGTCGTGCCGCCGCACATGCGCGCCACCGCCTCGGCCATCCTTCTCTTCGTCATCAACCTCGTCGGCCTTGGCCTCGGGCCGCTCGCGGTGGGCATGCTGTCCGACTACCTCAACACGGGCCTGGGCATGGGCCCGGCCGAGGGCGTCCGCTGGGCGCTGATCATCTCGACCCTCTTCGGGCTGGCCGCTTTCGCCTGCTTCTGGCTGGCGCGGAGGACGATCCGGGAAGACACGGTGAGCTGAGGAACCGAGCTCGAAGGCGGGCTGGACAAGCCGGCGGGCCGCATCCGGCCGGGAGAGGCTTCCCCCCGGCGGCATGGGTTGGCTAGCTTCACCACATGTTCGACGGACCGATCCGCGACCACGCCGGGTGGACGCCGCGCGCCACCGCCATCGTGACACCCGGCGGAACGTTCACCTATGCCCAGGTGAACGCCGACGTGGACCGTTGCGCCGCCGCCCTGGCCGAACTGGAGCTGCGACCGGGCCAGGTGGTCTCGGTCGCCCTGGCCGCCCCCTACATCCAGCTCGTGGCCACGGCCGCGCTCGCCCGGCTGGGCGTCGCCTCCTCGCCGGCCGGAGACTGGGGCGCCGACGCCCGCCTGAGCGACGCCCACCTGAGCGACGGCCACGTTCCGCCCGGGGGATCTCCGGAAGGATCTTCTGTCCATCGGATCGACGAAGCCTGGCTACGCGCGATGTACGCCCGGGAGCCCCGACCCTGGCCATCCCGGGCATATGCCCCCCTGGATCTCGGCCGCGTGATGCTCTCGTCCGGCACGACCGGCCGGCCGCGACGGGTCGGCTACACCTGGCGGCGGATCGAACATGGCAACCATCTCAGCCTGCGCTCATACGGCGGGGGCCGCCTGGGCGCCTGGATCCCGCTGGTGAGCATCGACGCCATGATGGGACTGACGATGGCCATGTGCGGCTGGGCCGTCGGCGCGGCGGTGACCGCCTCGTTCGAGGCCGACGACCTGCCCCGGTGGCTCGAACGCCTGGAATCGGGAATCGTCGCCATGACGCCGATCCAGCTCCGCCGCGTGCTGGACGCCTTGCCACCCGGCTTCCGGCCCACGCCCAGGTGGCGCCTGATGGTGGGCGGCGCCGTCCTGCCGCCCGAGACTGCCCGGGAAGCCCGCGCGCGCATCACCCCCGATATCCGCACGCTGTACGGCTCCACGGAAGGCGGCGCGGGCGGGCAGGGCCTCGCCTCCGGTCTGGACGACGCGCCCGGTCAGGTCGGCATCACCCCTTCCGGCGCGATCGTGACCATCGTCGGCGAAGACGGGCGCCCCGTGCCGGAGGGCCAGTCGGGCGAGGTGCGCATCCGCGGCCCCCGGGTCATCCAGGGCTACCTCGGTGATCCCGAGGCCGACGCGGAGCGGTTCCGGGACGGCTGGTACTTGACCGGTGACATCGGCCACCGCCTGCCCGATGGCCGTCTGGTGCTGGAAGGCCGCCGGGACGACCGCATGAACCTGGGCGGCCTGAAGATCATGCCGGCGGTCCTGGAGGCCGCAGCCCTCTCCTGCCCGGGCGTGCGCGACTGCGCCGCCTTCGCCGTGCCGACGCCGGACGGGCTCGACGCCTGCTGGCTGGCTGTGGTGGCCGAGCCGGGGTTCGACGGGGGCAGGCTCACCCGCCACCTCGCCGGCCACGGCGACCTTCCGGCGCCCCGCTACGCCTGGACCCGGGACATCCCCCGCAACGCCATGGGCAAGGTCGACCGCAACGCGCTGCGCGAGGCCGTCCTGGCGGCGACCCGCCCGCCGGCCGCCGGAAAGGCCCCTGATGTTTGACGGCTTCATCCGCGACAACGCCGCCTGGACCCCGCGCGCGCCGGCGGTGATCCTTCCCGGCCGGCGATACAGCTACGCCGCCTTCGACGCCGACATCGACCGTCTCGGAAGCGCGCTCGCGGAGCGAGGCCTCGGCCCGGTCTGCGGGGTCGTGGCGGTGGCCATCGCCTCCCCCTATCTCCAGCTTCTGACGATGGCCGCCCTGGCCCGCCTGGGCATCTGCGGCGCGCCCGGCGCGGACCCGGGCGCCGACCTGCGTCTGACGGACAGTGACGGCCTGGGCGAGGGGCCGCCCGTCCTGCGGCTGACCCCCGACGAGGTCACCGCGATCCTGGCCGCCGAACCCCGTTTTGACCTGCCCCAGCTCGAGCTGGACCCGGACGCGCTGGGGCATGTGATGCTGTCGTCGGGCACGACCCGGTCGCCGCGGCGCGTCGGCCTCACCTGGCGGCGGCTCGAGGCCGGCAACCACGCCAACCTGCGCAGCTACGCCGCCGGCAAGGCCGGGACCTGGGCGCCGGTGACGGGCGTGGACTCCATGCTGGGCTTCAGCATGTCGGTCGCGGCGTGGAGCGTCGGCGGCGCGGTCGCCTGGGGCTTCCGCATCCGCGACATCCCGGCTCTGATGGAACAGGTCGAGCCGGGAATCATCGGCCTGACACCGCGCCAGCTCCGCGAGCTGCTGACCGTCCTGCCGGACGGCTTCCTGGCCCGGCCCGAGTGGCGGATCTGCGCGGCCGGGGCGCTCCTGCCGGCGCCGCTGGCGCACGAGGCGCGGCTGCGCCTGACACCCGACGTGCGCATCATCTACGGCTCCACCGAGGCCAGCCTGCTCGCCGTGGGTCACGCCGCCGACCTCGAGGAACATCCCGGCCTCGTCGGCCGCACGCCCGCCGGCGCGATCCTCGAGGTCGTGGACGACGACGGCCGCCCCCTGCCCGACGGCGAGACGGGCGAGTTCCGCATCACGTCCGAGCGGATGAGCCAGGGCTACCTCGACGATCCCGAGGCCTCGGCCGAGCGGTTCCGCGACGGCTGGTTCCACACCCGCGACCTCGGCCGCCGCCTGCCCGACGGCCGGCTGATCCTGGAGGGGCGCGTGGACGACCGCCTCAACCTGGGCGGCCTCAAGCTGATGCCGCAAGTGGTGGAGCAGGCCGCCTACGCCGCCGGCGGCGTCGCGGATTGCGCCGCCTTCGCCGCGCCCGGGACCGACGGCGTCGAGCAGTGCTGGCTGGCGGTCGTGGCCGCCCCCGGCGGCGAGCGCGACCGGCTGGCCGCCCTCCTGGCGGCTCGGGCCGACCTGCCGCCTGTCCATCTGGCCTGGATCGACACGATCCCGCGCAACGCCATGGGCAAGGTGGAACGCGGCCTGCTGCGCGGCCAGTTGCTGGCCGCCCTCCTCGGCGGAGACCCCTGAAAAGCGTCTGCAGGGAGAGCTCCGGGCGCCGCTACGGCCCCCTATCCGGCGACCCGGGTTCAGCCTAACGTCCGCGCCGACAGCGGGCCGGCGGGAACCGGCCTGGGGGAATGGCACATGACCGCCAATGCTCAGCCGGCCCAGCCGACGTTCACGCCGGCCTACCGGAACACGGTGCTCTGGCTGCTGGTCGTGGCCTACACCTTCAACTTCATCGACCGCACGATCATCTCGACCATCGGGCAGGCCATCAAGGTCGACCTCGAACTGACCGACCAGCAGTTGGGCTGGCTGGGCGGGCTTTCCTTCGCCCTCCTCTACACCACCCTGGGCATCCCCATCGCGCGCCTGGCCGAGCGTACGAACCGCGTGAACATCATTTCGATCGCGATCGTGGTCTGGTCGGCCTTCACGGCGCTCTGCGGCACGGCGACCAGCTACCTGCAGCTCCTGCTGTTCCGGGTCGGGGTCGGGGTCGGCGAAGCCGGCCTATCGCCGCCGGCGCACAGCCTCATCAGCGACTATTTCGAGCCGAAGAAGCGCGCCTCCGCCCTCTCGATCTACGCCTTCGGCATTCCGCTGGGGACCATGTTCGGGGCCATGGCCGGCGGCTGGATCGCCGAGAACCTCTCCTGGCAGGCCGCGTTCATGGTGGTGGGGCTGCCCGGCATCCTGGTGGCCATCGCCATCAAGCTGGTGATCAAGGAGCCGCCGCGGGGTTGGGCGGACCGGCAGGCGCTCGCCGACGAGCCGCCCGCGGCCCTGGGACAGGAGGCGTCGGTGGCCGGCGCGCCCGCGGAAGCGCCCGCCGAGCCGCCCCCCTCGATCATGGCGGTCTCGAAGCGCCTGTTCGGAAGCTGGGGCATGTTCCACATGGCGGCGGGAATCACCCTGGCCAGCTTCGCGGGCTATGGCACGGGCAACTACGTCCCGGCCTATTTCATCCGCGAGTTCGGGCTGGGGCTCGGGCTGGTGGGCATGGCCATCGGCCTGATCTCGGGGATCTCGAACGGCGCCGGCACCCTGTTGGGCGGCTTCCTCACCGACTTCGCCTCGAAGCGCAGCGCCCGCTGGTACGCCCTGGTGCCGGCCATCGGCCTGATCCTGGCCACGCCGATCTACATCCTGGCCTTCACCCGTGACAGCTACCAGGTCGCCTGGGCGATCCTGCTGATCCCGGGCATCCTGCACTACACTTACCTCGGACCGACGTTCGGGGTGGTCCAGAACGTCATGGACGTGCGGATGCGGGCCACCGCCGTCGCCGTCCTGTTCTTCGTGCTGAACCTGATCGCGCTGGGCTTCGGCCCCCCCTTCTGCGGCTGGTGCATCGACCAGTTCGCGCGCGCCGCATTCACGGCCAAGGGGATGGTGGGCGACTTCCTGGAGGTCTGCAAAGGCGGCATGGCGCCCGCCGGCTCGTCGCCCGAGCTGCTCGCCGCCTGTCCGGCCGCCATGGCCGAAGGCACGCGGATGGGCATCGTTTCGAACCTGCTGATCTATGCCTGGGCGGGCGTCCATTACCTGCTGGCGGCGATCACCCTGCCCCGCGACATGGCCCGCGCCCGGGGAGAGGCGTGACAGGCTGAAAAAAACTTCACCGTCGTCGCACGGTGACGGAAACTTTGCTGCGCCTGCGAAGTTGAAGGCATGTCCGGAACCTCAAGACACGGCGGGGCTGACATGCAGAAAATCCGAGCGCTGGCGCTCGCCACGGTCATGACCGCGGTGGCGTCGTCCGCAGACGCGGCCACCTTCCTGTCGGTGGGACCCGACAGCCTGTGCGGTTCAGGCGGCTGCCTGTCCGAAAGCCGGCGCAGTTTCAGCCAGACCTTCTCCCCCGGGACCGGCGGGTTGAAGGGCGTCTCGGCCCTCGCGTTCAGTCGCGGCATCGTGGGCGACATGCAGCACCATGCCGTGCGCATCAGTTTCGAGCTGGCTGACGGAACGGTGATCGACTGGGGCAAGTTCGTGGTCGGCGTCCTGGGCGGCGACGTCGTCACCCTGCGCGGCCAGTCATTCGACTGGGATGGCGCGTTGGGCGAGTTGACCGTCAGGGTCGAACTCCTCCTGCCCCAGGCGGGCGGGGGCGGCGGGTTTGCCGGGTTCGGCGGAAGCCCGGTCTCGTTGGCGCCGCCTGCCTTCAGCCCTCTTCCCGATTCCGTGGTGGGCTTCCCCGCCGCCCGGCCGTCGCTGCCCGGCGCCGGGTTCCTGGCGACCGCCGTGCCCGAGCCGGACGCCTGGGCCGCGATGATTCTCGGGTTCGGCGGCGCTGGCGCGATGCTCAGAAACAGGCGCCGCAGCCCGCAATCCGGCTGAGCATACGCCCGCCAGGCGAGCGCCAGTCTCTTTCCAGGCGCAGGCGATTGCGGCTCTACCGTCCGTTGTGCATGCTCAACCCGATTCGGCACGGGAATCGAACATGCGTGGATATCTGGCGGCGGCTGCGGCCGGCGTAGCTCTGATTCTGGGCGGCCTTCCCGCCCAGGCGGCGACCATTCTCGGCGCGGGCTGGGACACGAGCTGCGGCAAGACGACCTGTTTCAACGAAAAGGGCGTCGTCACGCGGACCTTCTCGGCCTCCGACTTCAGCGGACCGGTGACGATCGGTCAGCTTCTCCTCGACCGTAGCGTGCTGGGCGCGCTCGACTCCAAGATGTTCCGCCTCTCGTTCGCGCTGAACGGAGAGGAGCTGGGGACCTGGGGCAAGTTCGTCATGGGCGGCATCGGCGGCGACGTCCTGTCGTTCACGGGCGACGCCTTCGTCTGGAACCCGGAGGATGGCGACCTGGTCCTGGTGCTGGCGCTCATCCCGCCCCCCGCCGCCGGCGGGGGCTTCGGCCTCTTCAGTTCCGCACGCGTCGAGGACGAATCCTTCAGTCAGACATCCATGCCCGGACCGGACCAGCAGGACATCGCGACGCGGGATCTGCCGGCCGTCACCGCCGTGCCTGAACCCGCGACCTGGGCGCTGTTGATCGGCGGCTTCGGCCTGGCCGGCTCGGCCCTGCGCCGCCGCGGCGCGACCCTGGCCTGACGGAACGCGCGGGGCGGCGTTGACTCCGGCTCCCGCGAGCCGGATACCGCGCGCCATGATCCCCCGCTACACCCGCAAGGAAGCCGCCGACGTCTGGTCGCCCCAGACGCGTTTCAAGATCATGTTCGAGATCGAGGCCCACGCCGCCGACGCCATGGCGGACCTGGGCGTGATCCCGAAGGAAGCCGCCCGGGTCATCTGGGAGAAGGGCCGCGACGCCATCTGGAACGCCGACCGCATCGACGAGATCGAGCGCGAGGTGAAGCACGACGTCATCGCCTTCCTGACGCACGTCACCGAGATCGTCGGCCCTGAAGCCCGCTTCCTGCACCAGGGGATGACCTCGTCCGATGTCAACGACACGACACTGGCCGTCCAGCTCGTGCGTGCGACCGACCTTCTGATCGAGGACGTCGACCTCGTGCTGGCGGCCCTGAAGCGCCGGGCCTACGAGCACCGGCTGACTCCGACCGTCGGCCGCAGCCACGCCATCCACGCCGAGCCCACCACGTTCGGCCTCAAGCTCGCCGGCCACTATGCGGAGTTCCAGCGCGCCAAGGAGCGGCTGGCCATGGCGAAGTTCGAGATCGCCACCTGCGCGGTCTCGGGCGCCGTCGGCACCTTCGCCAATGTGGCGCCCGAGGTGGAAGCCTATGTGGCCGACAAGATGGGCCTGGCCGTCGAGCCCGTCTCCACCCAGGTGATCCCGCGCGACCGCCATGCCGCCTATTTCGCCGCCCTGGCGGTGGTCGCCAGCTCCGTCGAGCGCCTGGCCGTCGAGATCCGGCACCTCCAGCGCACCGAGGTGCTGGAGGCCGAGGAGTTCTTCGATGTGGGCCAGAAGGGCAGCTCGGCCATGCCCCACAAGCGCAACCCGATCCTGACCGAGAACCTGACCGGTCTGGCTCGTCTGGTCCGCTCGGCGGTGACGCCCGCGATGGAGAACGTCGCCCTCTGGCACGAGCGCGACATCAGCCACTCCTCGGTCGAGCGCGGCATCTGCCCCGACGCCACCGTCCACCTCGACTTCGCCCTTCGCCGCCTGGCCGGCGTGGTGGAGCGGCTGGTGGTCTATCCCGAGAACATGGCGAAGAACCTCGACCGCCTGGGCGGCCTGGTCCACTCGCAACGCGTGCTGCTCGGCCTGACCCAGAAGGGCCTCTCGCGCGAGGCCAGCTACGCGGCGGTCCAGCGCAACGCCATGAAGGTCTGGCGTGGCGAGGGCAATTTCCTCGACTTCCTGAAGGCCGACCCCGAGATCACGCTCTCTGACGCCGAACTGGGCGAGCTGTTCGACCTGGGCTACCACTTCAAGAACGTGGACGTGATCTTCGCCCGCGTCTTCGGCGAAGACGTTCACGCCAAGGCCCTCGCGGCGGAGTAGCCGGTCACGGGAGGAGGCCCGTCATCGCGACCTTCGACGACCTCCGCCGCCTCGCCCTCGCGCTTCCCGGCGCCCACGAGGTGACCTACCGGGACGAGCCCTGGTTCAACGTGGGCAAGAAGACCTTCGCCCTGCGCTGGAAGGGCCGCGTCGTCCTGAAGCTGGATCGGGGCCACCAGGAACTGCTGTTCGAGATCCGGCCCGAGACGTTCCAGAAGTTCCCGGTGGCCACCGTCCACTGGGCCGCGGTGGAGCTTTCCCACCTCGACGACGCCGAGCTTGCCGACCTCGTCCGCGAGGCCTGGGCGCAGGTGGTCCCGAAGACGATCAGCCGGCCGGTGCTTGAGGCGGCGCGGCGCTGAGTCGTCGCCCGGGGCGGTCGTCGCCACGCAGTCTCATCTTGACGGAGGCGTCATCTTTGCGCCTGTTCTGCCCACGAGGGAGGACGATCCGATGGACATGCAGACGGCCCTGGAGCGCCAGAAGGCGGCGCATCTGCGCGACGGCGAGGCGAGCGCCGAGCTGCGCATCGAGCGGATCGACCGCTGCATCCGCTTGTTGCGCGAGAACCGCACCGCCATTGAGGATGCGGTGAACGCCGACTTCGGCTCGCGCTCGCGTGACGCCACAGCCGTCACAGACATCGCCGGATCCATCGGCCCGCTCACGCACGCGCGCGACCACCTCCGGACGTGGATGCGGCCCGAGAAGCGGAAGACGACACCCGCCATCCTGAGCCTGTTCGGCGCCCGGGCGGAAGTCCGCTATCAGCCCAAGGGCGTCGTCGGCGTCATCAGCCCGTGGAACTTCCCCGTGAACCTCACCTTCGGCCCCCTCGCCGGCATCCTGGCGGCGGGCAACCGGGCGATGATCAAACCATCGGAATATACGCCGGCCACGTCGGAGCTGATGAAGACCATGTTCGCCTCGTCGTTCTCCGAGGAGGAGATCGCCGTGGTCACCGGCGGGCCGGAGGTGGGCGAAGCGTTCTCCCGCCTGGCCTTCGACCACCTGATCTTCACCGGCGCCACCTCGGTCGCCCGCCACGTCATGCGCGCCGCCGCCGAGAATCTCGTGCCCCTCACCCTGGAACTGGGCGGCAAGAGCCCGGTGATCCTGGGCCGTTCGGCCGACCTGTCGACCGCCGCCGCCCGGGTGATGAACGGCAAGACGCTGAACGCCGGCCAGATCTGTCTGGCCCCGGACTATGTCCTGGCCCCGGAAGACACCGTGGACGGCTTCGTCGAGGCCGCCCGCGCGGCGGTCACGCGCATGTTCCCGACGCTGAAGGACAATCCGGACTACACCTCGGTCGTCGCCCAGCGGCACTACGAGCGCATCACCGGCTACGTCGAGGACGCCCGCGCCAAGGGCGCCCGGGTGATCGAGCTGAAGCCCGAGGGCGAGGACCTGACCCAGCAGGAGCATCGCAAGATCGCCCCGACCCTGATTCTCGACCCCACCGACGACATGAAGGTGATGCAGGAGGAGATCTTCGGCCCGGTGCTGCCCGTGAAGGGCTACCGCAGCCTGGACGACGCCATCGCCTATGTGAACGGACGCGACCGGCCGCTGGGCCTCTACTACTTCGGCGACGATGCGGCCGAGCGGGAGAAGGTGCTGGCCTCGACCACCGCCGGCGGCGTCACCGTCAACGACGTCGTCATGCACGTGGCCCAGGAGGAGTTGCCGTTCGGCGGCGTCGGCCCCTCGGGCATGGGCAGCTACCACGGCGTCGACGGCTTCCGCGAGTTCAGCCATCGCAAGGCGGTCTTCACCCAGATGAAGAAGGACATCGGCCCCCTGAAGATGCTCCGCCCGCCCTATGGCGCCGGCATCCGCAAGTACCTCGACAGCCAGCTCAAGGCGTAGCGGCGGCCGGCTGGCGCGCGCTTTTCAGCCGCGAAGGCGCGTCAGCGCCGAAAGGATTAGACCGCGGAAAACGCGGAAGGACGCGGACGTTCAGCAGACGCGGTCCCTTCCGCGCTCTTCCGCGTTTTCCGCGGTTCTCTTCACTTTGCGCCTTCGGCGCGCCCCGAATCGGACGAGGCCCACAGGGGTGTAGGACGATCAGCCGCCGTTGCGGACGCTCTCGCGGGCCTGGGCCAGGAGTTCGGCCATCTTCATGCGCACCTCGCCCTCGGTGACGGCGACACCCGAGCCCTTGAGGTCTTCGAACACCTTGCGGAACACGTCGTCGTCGCCCGGCAGCTCGAAGTCGGACTTCACGACCGCCTTGGCGTACTCGTCCACATGCGAGCCTTCCAGGCCCATCAGGCCGGCCGCCCACTGGCCCAGAGCCCGGTTGCGGCGGGCGTGCGCCTTGAACTCCTGCTCCTGGTCGAGGGCGAACTTCTTCTCGAAGCCTTGTTCGCGATCGTCGAAGGTCGTCATCGGGTCCCAGGGTCAAACTTCGTAAGCGGGCGATCCCATATCGCGCGCCGGAACGGCCTGCAACGGAAAGCCGCGTCCCCCTCGCGTTCGTCGACCTCACATTGCCCGCCTGATGCTACCTGCCCGCGTTTGCGCCGCAGCGCCGCTTTCGCTATTTTCGCCTGGCCTGGAATTTGGCGAGAGGCCGAAGTCGGACCCGCGCGCGACGATCAAGCCGCGCGCGTTTTTCGTTTCCCGACACCGGACAAGTCCTCGCCGTGGAGAAGGCCCACCCATGACCCGCCGTAAGAAGATCTACGAGGGCAAGGCCAAGATTCTGTACGAGGGGCCCGAGCCGGGCACCCTGATCCAGTACTTCAAGGACGACACCACCGCCTTCGACGCCACCAAGAAGGCCGTGCTCGAGGGCAAGGGCGTCATCAACAACCGCATCAGCGAGTACATCATGACGAAGCTGAACGCGATCGGCGTTCAGAACCACTTCATCAAGCGCCTGAACCTGCGCGAGCAGCTCATCCGGGAGGTCGAGATCATCCCGCTCGAGGTGGTGTGCCGCAACGTCGCGGCCGGTTCGCTCAGCACCCGCTACGGCCTGCCCGAGGGCCAGGCCCTGCCCCGCTCGATCATCGAGTTCTATCTCAAGGACGACAAGCTCCACGACCCGATGGTCTCGGAGGAGCACATCACCGCGTTCAACTGGGCCTCGACCCAGGAGATCGACGACATGATGGCGCTCACGCTGCGGGTGAACGACTTCCTGAGCGGCCTGTTCCTGGGCGTCGGCATCACCCTGGTGGACTTCAAGATCGAGTTCGGCCGCATCTGGGAGAACGACTTCAGCCGCGTGATCCTGGCCGACGAGATCAGCCCCGATTCGTGCCGCCTCTGGGACACCCAGACGAACGAGAAGCTGGACAAGGACCGCTTCCGCCGCGACCTGGGCAACGTCATCGAGAGCTACGCCGAGGTTGCGCGCCGCCTCGGGATCATGAAGGAGATGCCGACCGTGATTCAGGGAGGGCTCCACTGATGCGCGCGAAGGTTCATGTGTTCCTGAAGCCCGGCGTCCTCGACGTGCAGGGCAAGGCCGTCGAACAGGCGCTGCACGGCCTGGGCTGGGGCGGCGTCGAACATGTCCGCGTGGGTAAGACCATCGAGTTCGACCTGGAGGCCGGCGACAGGGCCGCCGCCGAGACCGAAGTCAAGGCGATGTGCGAGAAGCTCCTCGCCAACACGGTGATCGAAAGCTACCGGGTGGAGCTGGCGTGAAGCCGGCGCTCCCCGTCCGGGGGAGCCGCAGCGCTTCCGGCGCCCTGTCCCGGGCCGTGTCCCGCGCCCTGCCCGGCGCCGTCGGCTCATCCCTGTTCGCGGTGCTCTGCGCCTGCGCCCCCGAGCCGGAGTCCCGGACCACCTACCTGGACCTCGACTGCCAGCAGCCGTTCGACGCCCAGTCCGCCGCTGTGGTCTCCCAGGCGAAGCTCAACCCCGCACCGGTCGAACCTGCCGAACCTTACCGCTTCTATTCCAGCGCCGACGGCCGCACGTCGTACCTCGTCACCCAACCGACAGCGCCCGCCCACCCCGCCATCATGATGCAGAGGGCGCGCGGAACCGATGTGATCACCACGGGCTGCGGCTATGGCGACCAGGCGGCCTACGATCAGCTCCTGGCCTATCTCGACAGCCTGAAGGCCTGGACGCGGAAGTGACGGTCCGTCGCCTCGCCGCGCGGCGAAAACAGTGCTAGGGGCCGCGCCATGAAAGCCGCCGTCATCGTCTTCCCCGGCTCCAACTGCGACCGCGACTGCAAGGTCGCCATCGAGCGGTCCACCGGCGCATCGGTCGACATGGTCTGGCACAGGGACACCGCCCTGCCCGCCGGCCTGGACCTCATCGTCCTCCCGGGGGGCTTCTCGTACGGCGACTACCTGCGTTGCGGGGCGATGGCGGCGCTGTCGCCTGTCATGGCCGAGGTGAAGGCGGCCGCCGACCGCGGCGTCGCCACGGTCGGCATCTGCAACGGCTTCCAGATCCTGTGCGAGATGGGCCTGCTCCCCGGCGCCCTGCTGCGCAACGAGAAGCTGAAGTACGTCTGCAAGACCGTCGCCCTCGACGTGGTCAACAGCCAGACCCGCTTCACCGCCGGCTATTCCGACCGCCGCGAGGTGACCATGACGGTCGGCAACGGCGAGGGGAATTTCTTCGCCGAGGACGCCACCCTGGACCGGCTGGAGGGCGAAGGCCAGGTGGTCTTCCGCTACCGCGAGAACCCGAACGGCTCGGCCCGCGACATCGCCGGCATCGTCAACGCGAACGGAAACGTCCTGGGGCTGATGCCCCATCCCGACCGGGCCTTCGAACCCGAACTCGGCTCAGCCGACGGCGCCATCCTCTTCCAGAGCGCCCTCGCGAGCGCCTGACGGCGGTCGCCGTAACCTCCGGGTAAGGCCCGCCGAAGCACGGTGCGCCCAGGGCAGAATGTCCCACGGCCTGAGCCGTCTCCGTGAAGTGTGGGTCGCGTGATGCCCTTGAACAGCATCAACACGAATATCGCCGCCATGCAGGCGGTCGCCGCCTTCAACGCGATCAACGCCGAGATGGCCCAGGTGCAGATGCGCATCACCACGGGCCGGAAGATCAACAGCCCCAAGGACAATCCCGCCATCTGGGCCATAGCCCAGAACCAGAGGGGCGAGCTGCGCAGCCTCGATGCGGTGAAGGGCTCGCTCCAGCGCGGACGATCGATCGTCGATGTGGCGATGAGCGCCGCCGAGACCGTGTCGGACCTGCTGAACGAGATGCGCGCCCTGGCCGTCGCCGCCTCGGACTTTCCCCTGGGCGACGCCTCGCGCGCCGCGCTCGACGACCAGTACATGGCCCTCCGCAGGCAGATCGACATCACCGTGGCCAATGCCGGCTTCGACGGCGCCAACCTGCTTTCGGCCGGCGGAACCGACCGGGTCCGGGCGCTGGCCAACACCTCGGCCACCTCCACCATCGATGTCGACCATATGGACATGTCGACCAGTGGCGGACTGCTGGCCGGACTGCCGACGGACCTCCTCGGAGGCCTGAGCGCCACGGGGATCACCGACATCAAGACCGCCACCGACAGGGTGAACAGCGCGATCGGCAAGCTGGGGACCGGCGCCAAGGCGCTGGACAACCACCTGAAGTTCGTCGTCAAGCAGCAGGACACGCTGGAAGCGGCGATCGGCAACCTCGTGGACGCCGACCTCGCGCGCGAATCGGCGCGCCTCCAGGCCCTTCAGGTACGCCAGCAACTGGCCCTGATGGCGATGCAGATCGCCAACCGGCAACCCGCCTACCTGCTTCAGCTCTTCCAGGTCCGCTGAGGTACGGCTCCCGGCCGCCGAGCGCACGGGATGTCCCGTTGCGGCGTCCTCGAAGCCTCAGTACGTTCCCGCGCCTTACCGGGGGGAAGAGCGCATGACCACGACCACAGCCGCCGAAGGCCACATCCACGGCTTCGGCAGCAAGGCCTATCGCAGCTACGTCCTGACCGCCCTTCTCGTCATCTACATCATGAACTTCGTGGACCGGCAGCTCCTGTCGGTCGTGGCGCCGCAGATGAAGCCCGAGCTGGGTATCTCGGACACCGCCTTCGGTCTCCTGACCGGCTTCGGCTTCGCGCTGCTCTATACCGTGGTCGGCATTCCCCTGGCCCAGGTCTCAGAGACGCGGCACAGGGTGTGGATCATGACCATCTGCGTGGCGCTGTGGTCGTTCATGACCGCGCTGTGCGGCCTGGCCGCGCCCATCGTCATCGGCGGCGTAACCATCGGCGCCTTCTGGGTCCTGCTGGCCTGCCGTGTCGGCGTGGGCATCGGCGAAGCCGGCTGCACGCCCCCGGCCAATTCCCTGATCGCCGACTACTTCCCGCCCCAGAACCGCGCCGCCGCGCTGGGCTACTACGCCATGGGCGTCACGCTGGGCGGCGTGCTGGCCAATGTCATCGGCGGCCCGGTGACCGACGCGTTCGGCTGGCGCTGGGCGTTCTTCATCGTCGGCATGCCGGGCGTCCTGATCGCCATCGTCCTGAAGATGACGGTCAAGGAACCGCCGCGCGGCTACACTGATCCGCCGGGAACCGTCCGAAAGGCCAAGACCAGCTTCCGCGACGGCCTGCGCGAGATCGCCTCGAAACCGTCGTTCTGGGCCATGACCGCCGGCGCCACGATCGCGGCCTTCTGCGGCTACGGCATCGCCACCTTCCAGTCGCTGTTCCTGAACCGCTCGTTCGGCCTCTCGGCCGGGGACGCCGCGGTGATGATCAACGCGCCGGTCGGCGTCATCTCGGCGTTCGGCACCGTGGCCATGGGCTGGCTGGTCCAGCGGCTCACGCCCCGTCATCCCACGGCGATCGGCTGGCTGCCGGGCCTGGGCATGATCGTGAGCGTGCCGTTCTACGTCCTGGCCTTCACCACCCACAATCTGTGGTTCTGCCTCGCGGGCCTGTGCATCGGCGGCATGTCGAAATACGGCTACCTGACGGGCCAGTACACGATCGGCCAGGGCGTGGTCAGCGCCCAGGTCCGCGCCGTCTCGATCGCCATCCTCCTGTTCGTGGTCAACCTGCTGGGCTACGGCCTGGGGCCGCTCTTCATCGGGGCGCTCAGCGACGCCCTGTTCCATCTCCAGGCGACCGGAATGGGCGCGGCGGAGCTGACGCGAAAGGCCTGTGAAGGCGCCGCGCGCGCGCCGCTTCCGGCCGATCTCCAGGCCGTCTGCAAGGTGGCGCACCCCCAAAGCCTCCAGCGGTCGATGCTCATCACGTCGGCCCTGTACGCCGTGGGCGGCGGCTTCTTCATCCTGTCGTGCCGCTGGCTCCAGCGCGACATGGTGGCGAAGTAGGGCCAGAGCCTTACGCAGGGTCCCCGTTGACCGCGGGCGGCTCCTTGGCGGCAATGGAGCATCATGAGCGCCGCCAACGATCCGCCCGCAACCGAACCGCCCGTCCGCGACGTCGTCGAGAAGCATCGCTTCGACGAGGCGCGCCTCCACGCCTGGCTGAAGGCCGCGGTCCCCGAAGTCGGCGACACCCTCAGGGTCCAGCAGTTCCAGGGCGGGGCGTCGAACCCCACCTTCCTGCTGACGAACGGCGAGGGCCGCCGCTACGTGCTGCGCAAGAAGCCGCCGGGCCAGCTCCTCGCCAGCGCCCACCAGGTGGACCGCGAGTACAGGGTGATGAAGGCGCTGGATGGCCTTGTGCCCGTGCCGAGGATGCGGGCGCTCTGCGAGGATACCGAGGTCGTCGGCACGGCCTTCTACGTCATGGACTACCTCGAGGGCCGGATCTTCCGCGACGCGGCCCTGCCCGGAATGACGGCGACTGAACGTGCGGCGATCTACGACGACCTGAACGCCACGCTCGCCAAGCTGCACAAGGTCGATTTCGAGGCCGTGGGCCTGGGCGACTACGGCCGGCCGGGGAACTACTTCGAGCGCCAGGTGGCCCGCTGGACGCGCCAGTACCGGGACGCCGCCACCCAGGACATCCCGGCGATGGACGCCCTGATCACGCAACTGCCCGGCCGCATCCCGGCGGACCAGTCGGTATCGATCGCCCACGGCGACTACCGGCTGGAGAACGTGATGTACCATCCCACCGAGCCCCGGATCATCGCGGTGCTGGACTGGGAACTGTCCACCATCGGCCATCCGCTGGCCGACATCGCCTACAACGGCTTCATCTGGCGCTCGCATTCGCCGCACTGGGGCAGCCTGGACGGCGTCGACTTCGCGACCAGCGGCATTCCGACCGAGGCCGAGTATGTCGCCCGCTACTGCGAGCGGGTCGGACGTGACACGATCGAGGACTGGCCGTTCCTGATGGCGTTCTCCATCTTCCGCCTCGCCTCGATCTCCCAGGGCGTCTATGCACGCACCCTGGCCGGCGTGCTGGCCAGCGAGCGCGAGGCCGTC
Organism: Phenylobacterium sp.; assembly: GCF_037189685.1. GTDB lineage: Bacteria > Pseudomonadota > Alphaproteobacteria > Caulobacterales > Caulobacteraceae > Phenylobacterium. Next base: position 67,012 of record NZ_JBBCIT010000033.1, read on the forward strand.
AACGGATGCCCGCCCCTTGCGGAGCAGGCCCTGGCGATCCTCGAAGGACGGGAATGAGGACCGCATCCGCGCCGGCGGGAGCATGACGTTCTCCGACCGCGAATCGAACGCCGCCGCCGCGCGGCCTCTGGGGGTGACATGCATCTGCAACTCGACGGCAAGGTGATCTTCGTGGCCGGGGCCAGCCGCGGCATCGGCATGGGGATCGTGGAGGCCTGCCTCGCCGAGGGCGCGAAGGTGGTCATGACCGCCCGCGGCGCCGAGGCGCTGGAGGAACAGCGCGCCCGCCTCGCCGAGGCCTACGGCGCCGACCGGCTGCTGGCCATCTCGGGCGATATGCGCGACACGGCCGTCATCGACGCCGCCGTGGCCCGGACCGAGGAGTCCTTCGGCCCGATCTTCGGTGCGGTGGCCAATGTCGGGCTCCATCCCTGCCCGCCGGGAATCGAGGTGGACGACTCCACCTGGGACGCCGGATTCACGCAGAACCTCGACTCGGCCTGGCGCCTGTCGCGCGCGGTGCTGCGCCGGATGACTCCGCGAGGCGACGGCTCGGTGCTGCTGATTTCGTCCATCGCCGGCCTGGGCGCGCTCGGTACGCCGTTGACCTACGGCACGGCGAAGGCGGCGATAAACCACCTGACCAAGGAACTGGCCCGTATCAGCGGTCCGTCCAACGTACGCGTGAACGCCATCGCGCCCGGCAACATCATCTTTCCCGGCGGGACGTGGGAATCCAACTCCACGGGTCCCCGGTCCGAAGCCTGGGCCCGCTGGATCAAGCGCGAGGTGCCGCTCAACCGCTATGGCCGCCCCGAGGAGATCGGCGCCGTGGCGGCCTTCCTCATGAGCCCGCTGGCCAGCTTCGTCACCGGCGCCGTCGTCCCCGTGGACGGCGGCCAGACACGCTGAACTCCAGCCGGACGCCGTCTGCTTGCCACAACCCCTGCGCAGGGGGATGCTTCCCTGGGTAGAGTGGGAGCGAACGGATGCCCGACATCACCGATGCGCCGCCTCCGGTCGTGCGGGACGATCTGGCCCGGCTCGATTCGCGACTGGCCCACGTTCCCGCCCGCGCCGGCGACAACCTGCTCATCGCCACCTGGAACATCCGTGCGTTTGGCGATCTCACCTCCAAATGGGCCAGTGCGGCCGGGGACAGCCCGCGCCGCGACCTGCACGCCGGCGTCCTGATCGCCGAGATCCTGTCGCGGTTCGACGTGATCGCGGTGCAGGAAGTGAAGGCCAACCTGCGCGCCCTTCGCCACGTACTGAAAAGGCTGGGTCCCGAGTACGGCTTTCTGCTCACCGACGTCACCCTCGGCGATCCCGGGAACGGCGAACGGCTGGCCTTCCTGTTCGATACCCGCCGCGTGCGCCCTTCGGGCCTGGCCTGCGAACTGGTGGTGCCCGAGATCGGAGATCCGAACCACGCCATCCCGGTGAACCGGCTCCAGCGGCAGTTCGCCCGGACGCCCTACGCCGTCAGCTTCCTGCGAGGCGACAAGACGTTCGTCCTCGTCACGTTGCACGTGAACTATGGCGGTTCGCCGGCCGACCGGGTGGGCGAACTGGCCGGCATCGCCCGCTGGCTGCGCAACTGGGCCGAGCGGATGGACGACTACGGCCAGAACCTCATCTGCATGGGCGACTTCAACATCGATCGCCGCGGCGACCCGCTCTGGCAGGCCTTCACCTCGACCGGGCTGACGCCGGCGCCAGGCCTCGAGCGCTTTCCGCGCACCCTGTTCTCATCGCTGGAAAAGCCCGACCTCAAGAGTTTCTATGACCAGATCGCCTGGTTCGAGACCGTGAGGGGCAGGCCGTACCTGACGCTGGACTTCCGGGCCTCGGGCCACGTCGACTTCCAGGGTGCGGTGCTGACCGACCTGGACCGCAATCAGCTGTCGTGGCGGATGAGCGATCACTACCCCCTCTGGGTCGAGTTCGGCGTCTGATCCCCTCCCCCTATCGCCCTCTCCGGAGAGTCCCGCTAGAAGGCGCGCCATGAGCGCCCAGCCCTCCAAGACCCTGGCCCAGAAGGCCGCCGAGTACGGCCTGAAGCCCGACGAGTACGACCTGATCGTCCGCCGGCTGAACCGCGAGCCCAACGACGTGGAACTGGGCGTCTTCTCGGTGATGTGGTCCGAGCACTGCTCCTACAAGTCCAGCCGCAGGCACCTCGGCAAGTTCCCCACCAAGGGCCAGAAGGTGATCCAGGGTCCGGGCGAGAACGCGGGCGTCATCGATATCGGGGATGGGCAGGCCTGCATCTTCAAGATGGAGAGCCACAACCACCCGTCCTATATCGAGCCCTACCAGGGTGCGGCCACGGGCGTGGGCGGCATCATGCGCGACGTCTTCACCATGGGCGCGCGGCCCGTCGCGCTGCTGAACGCGCTCCGCTTCGGCGACCCGTCGCATCCGAAGACGAAGCGACTGGTCTCCGGCGTGGTCGCCGGCATCGGCGGCTACGGCAACTGCGTGGGCGTGCCCACCGTGGCGGGCGAGACCAACTTCCACCGCGGCTACGACGGCAACATCCTGGTCAACGCCATGTGCGTGGGCCTGGCCGACGCCGACAAGATCTTCTACTCGGCCGCCCCGGCGGCGGGCCTCTCGGTGGTCTATTTCGGCTCGAAGACCGGCCGCGACGGCATCCACGGCGCCACCATGGCCTCGGCCGAATTCACCGAGGACGCCGAGGAGAAGCGCCCGACCGTGCAGGTCGGCGACCCCTTCGCCGAGAAGCTGCTGATCGAGGCCACGCTGGAGCTGATGGCCACCGGCGCCGTCGCCGCCATCCAGGACATGGGCGCCGCGGGCCTCACCTCCTCCTCGGTCGAGATGGCCGGCAAGGGCGGCGTGGGCATCGAACTCGACCTCGACCACGTGCCCCAGCGCGAAGAGGGCATGACGGCCTACGAGATGATGCTGTCGGAAAGCCAGGAGCGGATGCTGGCGATCCTGAAGCCGGGGCGCGAGGCCGACGGCCACCGCGTGTTCGAGAAGTGGGGCCTGGACGCCGCCGTCATCGGCAAGACCACCGACACCGGCCATCTGGTGCTGAAGCACCACGGCGAGGTGGTGGCCGACGTGCCACTCGCCCCGCTGTTCGACGACGCCCCGCTCTACGACCGCCCCTGGGTCGCGCCAGCGCCGCAGCCCCGGCTCGATCCCGCCGCCGTGCCGGCGCCAACCGACTGGACGGCGGCGATCCTCAAGCTGATGTCGTGCCCCGACATGGCGTCGAAGCGCTGGCTCTGGGAGCAGTACGACCGCCACGTCATGGCCGACACCCTGGAGGACTCGGCCACCGGCGCCGACGCCGGGATCGTACGGGTCCACGGTACGCGCAAGGCGCTGGCCATGACGTCGGACGTCACCCCGCGCTACGTCCAGAACGATCCCTACGAGGGCGGAAAGCAGGCCGTCGCCGAGGCCTGGCGCAACCTGACGGCCGTGGGCGCGACGCCCATCGCCATCACCGACAACCTCAACTTCGGCAATCCCGAGCGGCCCGAGATCATGGGCCAGATCGTGCGCGCCATCGACGGCATGGCCGAGGCCTGCGCGGCCCTCGACTTCCCGGTCGTGAGCGGCAACGTCAGCCTCTACAACGAGACCAACGGCGCGGCCATTCCGCCCACGCCCACGGTCGGCGGCGTGGGCCTCATCCCCGACTACGCGCAGCGCGCCGACTTCCGCTCACTGAAACCCGGCCAGACGCTGGTCCTGGTGGGGGCCACCCAGGGCAAGCTGGGCGCGTCGATGTACCTGCGCGAGATCCTGGGCCGCGAGGACGGCGCGCCGCCGCCGGTGGACCTGGCCCTGGAGCGCCGGACGGGCGATCTGGTGCGCGACCTGATCCGCTCGGGCGTGACCTCGACCGTCCACGACCTGTCCGACGGCGGCCTCGCGGCGGCGGCGGTCGAGATGGCCCTCGCCTCGGGCGTCGGCCTGGCCCTGGACGTCGAGGCCGGCCTGCCCGACCACGCGGCCCTCTTCGGCGAGGACCAAGCCCGCTACCTGATCGCCCTGTCCGCCGACCGTCTCGACGACCTCGACGCCGCCGCGGCCGAGGCCCGTGTCGACTATCTCGTGGTCGGCCAGGCCGGCGGCGACGAGGTGTCGTTCACCGGCGCTGGCGGCCTCCTGGCGGCGATACAGCTCGATGATCTGCGCGCCGCCCACGAGGGCTGGATGCCGGCTTTCATGGACGCCTGACGAGGCGGCCGGCCCCTCTCGTCTCCACGGCATTCCATCGAAACACTCGATCCTGGCGGGAAACAGCCCACCTGCGTCCCTAAACGAGCTTCACCATGGAACCCCAAGCCGGGGCAGGAATTAAGATACCCGCGTTCTGCGATGCAGCATAGATAATATCAATGCTTCTGCGCTGCAAAAATCAATTTTGCTGATAGCCGATCAGGGCCTAGATGGAGCGTCTCATTCAGGAGTGCTCCATGTCCCTCATCAACACCACGGTGAAGCCGTTTTCCGCCCAGGCGTACAAGGAAGGCAAGTTCGTCGCCGTCAGCGACGCCGACCTGAAGGGCAAGTGGTCGGTCGTCTTCTTCTACCCCGCCGACTTCACCTTCGTCTGCCCGACCGAGCTCGAAGACCTGGCCGACACCTACGCGGAGTTCCAGAAGCTGGGCGTGGAAGTCTATTCGGTGTCGACCGACACCCACTTCTCGCACAAGGCCTGGGCCGACACCTCGCCGGCCATCGGCAAGATCAAGTACTTCATGGTGGGCGATCCCTCGGGCGACATCACCAACAACTTCGGCGTGATGCGTGAAGGCCAGGGCCTGGCTGACCGCGGCACCTTCCTGGTCGATCCGGACGGCGTGATCCAGTTCACGGAAGTCACCGCCGAGGGCATCGGCCGCAACGCCGCCGAGCTGCTGCGCAAGGTCAAGGCCGCGCAGTACGTCCGCAACCACCCCGGCGAAGTCTGCCCGGCGAAGTGGGAAGAAGGCGAGAAGACGCTGGCCCCGTCGCTGGACCTCGTCGGCAAGATCTAAGGGCCCTTCGCGCCCCCTCCGTCTCGCGCGTTCCGCGCGATCCACCTCCCCCGCAGGCGGGAGAGGAGCGAGAGTTTCCAGCCCCTCCCCCGTTTCCTGGGGGAGGTGGATCGGCCTGGAAGGCCGAGACGGAGGGGGCGCAAGGCCGCCGCGCACCCCCTCCCCTAGCCCCCGGAGCCGTCATGTTGGACGCGAACCTGAAATCCCAGTTGCAGGGCTACCTGCAGAACGTCAGAGAGCCGGTCGAACTGGTCGCCTCCCTCGACGAGGGCGCGAAGTCGCGTGAACTCCTGGCGCTGCTGGAAGACATCGCCTCGGTCTCGGACGGCAAGGTCACGGTCTCGACCGGCGGCGACGATGCGCGCCGCCCCGCCTTCGAGATCCGCCGCAAGGGTTCGGACGTCGCCGTGACGTTCGCCGGCCTCCCCCTGGGCCACGAGTTCACCTCGCTGGTGCTGGCCCTGCTCCAGGTGGGCGGCCACCCGCCGCGGGTCGAGCCCGAGGTGATCGAGCAGATCCGCAGCCTCGACGGCGACTTCCGCTTCGAGACCTATTTCTCGCTCTCGTGCCAGAACTGCCCCGACGTGGTGCAGGCGCTGAACCTGATGAGCGTGGTCAACCCGAGGATCCGCCATGTTTCCATCGATGGCGCCCTGTTCCAGGACGAGGTCGAAGCGCGCCAGGTCATGGCCGTGCCCACCACCCTGCTGAACGGCGAGCCCTTCGCCCAGGGCCGCATGACCGTGGAACAGATCCTGGCTCAGCTCGACACCGGCGCCGCGGCGCGCGCGGCCGAGAAGATCAGGGCCAAGGACGCCTTCGACGTGCTCGTGATCGGCGGCGGCCCCGCCGGCGCCGCGGCGGCCATCTACGCCGCGCGCAAGGGCATCCGCACGGGCCTCGCCGCCGAGCGGTTCGGCGGCCAGGTGCTGGACACCATGTCCATCGAGAACTTCATCTCGGTCCCCCACACCGAAGGACCGAAGCTGGCGTCGGGCCTGGAGCAGCACGTCAAGGACTACGACGTCGACGTGATGAACCTCCAACGCGCCGCCAGGCTGGTCCCCGCCGGCGTGCCGGGCGGCCTGATCGAGGTCGAACTCGAGAACGGCGCCAGTCTGAAGTCGCGCACCGTCATCCTCGCCACCGGCGCGCGCTGGCGGCAGATGGGCGTGCCGGGCGAGGACGAGTACCGCAACAAGGGCGTTGCCTACTGCCCCCACTGCGACGGCCCCCTCTTCAAGGGCAAGCGCGTCGCGGTGATCGGCGGCGGCAACTCGGGTGTCGAGGCCGCCATCGACCTGGCGGGCATCGTCGCCCACGTGACCCTGATCGAATACGACAGCCAGCTCCGCGCCGACGCGGTGCTGCAACGCAAGCTGGCCAGCCTGCCCAACGTCCGCATCGTCACCTCGGCGCTGACCACCGAAGTCCACGGCGATGGCGCCCGGGTCACCGGCCTCACCTACAAGGACCGCAACGGCGACGCGGTCCATCGCGTCGACCTGGAAGGCGTGTTCGTCCAGATCGGACTGGTCCCCAACACCGAATGGCTCAAGGGCTCGGTGACGCTCAGCCGGCATGGCGAGATCGAGACCGACCATCGCGGCGCGACGTCCGTGCCCGGGGTCTTCGCCGGCGGCGACGCCACGACCACGCCGTACAAGCAGATCGTGATCGCCATGGGCGAAGGCTCGAAGGCCGCGCTCTCGGCCTTCGACTATCTCATCCGCCTGCCCGCCGCCGAGCCGGTCGCCGAGACGGCGGACGCGGCCTGAGCCGCCACGCGCGAGGCCATCGCGCGGCGAACGCGGGGGCCTCGTGCGAAGATCCCGGGGCCGGGCTCATCCGCCCAGGAACTGCGCCCCTATCGACTTGCGGAAAGCGTCGATCCCATCTGCGAGGCGGCGGGCGTAAAGGGCGCGGGCATCGTCGCCCGCCACGTGGGTGACGCCGTCCCCCTCGTCATGGACCGCCGCCCAGACCTCCTCGGCGATCTGTTCCGCCGTGGAACCGCCCGCGCGGCGGCCGGGGTCCGAGAACGTCGCCATCATCTTGCCGATGGCGTCCATGTAGGCCGGGTGCAGGGTGCGCACGATCGAGCGGCCGGCGAAGTCGGTGTGGATCAGGCCGGGGGCGACGGTCTTCACCTTGATCCCGAACGGCGCGAGCTCGAAGGCGAGACTCTCGTTCCACCCTTCGAGGCCCCATTTCGTCGCGTGGTAGACCGAGTTGAACGGGAAGGTGACCAGCCCCCCGATCGAGGTGGTGGTCACGATCGTCCCCTGCCCCCGCTCGCGCATCGCCGGCAGGAAAGCCTGGGTCACCCGCATCACGCCGAGCAGGTTGGTGTCGAGCTGATCCCGCAGTTGGTCGTCGCTCGCCCCCTCGAACGCCCCGGCGAGGCCGTAGCCGGCGTTGTTGAACAGCACGTCCACCGGACCCAGCGCCAGCGCCGCCTTCGCCGTCTCGCCGATCTGGGCGGGATCGGTCACGTCCAGCGGCATCACGATGATCCCTCGGCCCGGCAGTTCCGTCTCGGCCGCCGGATTGCGCATGGTGGCGATCACCTTCCAGCCCTTCTGCGCGAACAGCAGCGCCGTGGCGCGACCCAGGCCCGTGGAACTGCCGGTGATGAAGATGGTCTTGCCCATATCCGCTTCCTTTAAAATGAATATAGAATCACTTTTGACACATGATGTGCCCATACGATCTCGCCCGTCAGGCCTTCAGCGCATCCCAGCAGAGGGTCGCCACCGTCTCCTGAAACGCCGGGTACTGGTCCTTCGGCATGCCGGCCGCCAGGTCCGCCATCGCTTTCAGGGTCTCGCTCAGGAACGTCACCATCCACGCCGTGTCGACGTCCTTCAGCAACTGTTCGGCCTTGCCCCGCTCCAGCATGGCCGTCACCGGCCGCGCCCCCAGCGCCGAGACCTCGCGGGACGCATCGGTCATGTAGGGCGAGTTGGCCAATTGCCGAACGAAGACGATTTCTGGATTATGTTGAATGACATAGTCCATATAGGCCTTGCTCATCCGGAAGAACGTGGCTTTGAGGGGCCGACCGTCGTCACGCAGGACAAAGTCTGCGAACGCCAGTTTCACCTGACGATACAGCGCCTCCAGAAGGGCCTCCTTCCCCTTGAAATAGATATAGACGGTGCCGGTCGCCACCCCCGCGCGCCGCGCCACCGCCTCGATCGACAGCCCGGCGAGCCCGACCGCCTGGATCTCGTCCAGCGCCGCCCGCAGGATGTCCTGAGCCTTGGACTCGTCCTTTTGTCGCATTCCCCGGTAATGAATTAATATTCAGTTTTCGGCAAGCTTTTTTCGGCAAGCTTCCGGGGCCGCCCTTTTCATCCGGTCGATCTTCCCGGAGGCTGGCGCGCCATGAGCCGCACGCCAGACGAGATCCGCGCCGACCTGGGGCCCCTCGCCGCCCGGCCCCACATCGCCTTCGCCCTCTCGATCCTGGGCCGGGCCGGCTCGGCCGACCGCATCCCGACCCCGGCCGTCGCCATCGACCTGGACGCCTTCGATCGAAACGTCGCCAAGATGGCCGCCCGCGCCCGGGCCGCCGGCCTCGCGCTGCGCCCGCACGCCAAATCCCACAAGTGCGCCGCCCTGGCCCGGCGGCAGATCGAGGCCGGCGCCGTCGGCGTCTGCTGCGCCAAGCTGGGCGAGGCCGAGGCGCTGGCCGCGCGCGGGATCGGCCACATCCTGGTCACCTCGCCCGTCGCCGGGGCCGAAAACGCCGCCCGCGCCGCGCGCCTGGCGGCCACCCTGCCCGACTTCCGCATCGTGGCGGACCACCCCGACGGCGCCACGGAACTGGCCGCCGCGGCGACCTCGCCCCTCCAGGTGCTGATCGACATCGACGTCGGCCTGGGTCGCACGGGTTGCCATGATCCCGCCCAGGCGGCGGCGACGGCGCGCGCGATCCTGGCGCACCCCGACCTCCGCCTGCTGGGAGTCCAGGGCTACGGCGGCGCCTGGCAGCACATGGAAGGGGCGAACACCCGCGCCGCCGCCGTGGCGGACGGCATGGCGAAGCTGTCCGCCGCCATCGCTGAGATCCGCGCCGTCGGGGGGACGGTGGACGTCGTCACCGGCGGCGGCACCGGCACCTTCACCGCCGACGCGGCGCAGGGCGTGCTGACCGAGATCCAGCCCGGATCCTACGCCTTCATGGACAAGGAATACCGTGACGCGCTCGGCGACGATCCCGAAGGCGCCTTCGAGCAGAGCGCCACGGTGGTCACCACCGTGATTTCCGCCAACCATCCGAAGTGGGTGTCCACCGACGCCGGACTGAAGGCGTTCAACACCGACGGGCCGTTCCCACAGCCCCTGACCCCGAAGTTCGCCGGCTGCGCCTACCGCTTCTTCGGCGACGAACAGGGCCTGCTGATGCGGCCGGCGGCGGGACACGTGGCCCGGGGCGAGCGCCTCGCGCTGGCGCCAGGCCATATCGACCCCACCCTGGACCGCTACGACGTCTTCCACTTGGTGCAGGGCGACGTCCTGGTCGACATCGTCCGCGTCGACGCGCGAGGCGCCTCGCAATAGTCGGATCATCTTCGTCTGACGCTTGCCTCGGTGACCCGGCCCGCCGATGCTACAGGGGACGCCCGCGGCAGACCGGGCGAGAGGAGGACGTCGAATGGCCTACAGCTATTCCGCCGCCGTCGAGGCCAGCCTGGAACGGATCGCCGAACTCGGCATCGATCCCACCGCCCAGGTCTATGAGCGCCTGTTCGCCACGCATCCCGACATGAAGCCGCATTTCTGGCGCGACCAGGACGGCGCGATCCGCGGCGAGATGCTGGCCAAGGTGTTCGAAGCCATCCTCGATTTCATCGGCGAGCGCCGCTACGCCAGCCACATGATCCGCAACGAGATCATCACCCACGAGGGCTACGACGTCCCGCGCGACATCTTCGCCACCTTCTTCGCCACGGTGGGCGAGACGCTGAAGGATCTGCTGGGCGACGACTGGACCGCCGGGACAGACGCCGCATGGTCCGCGATGCTGGCCGACATCGACGCCTATGTCCGCGCGACGCCGCGCGTCGGGGCCGCCGCGTGAGCGGAACCTACCGGTACTGGACCCAGGCGAAGCGCCCGCCCCCGCCCTGGCCCGACGAAGGGACCTTCGAGGCGCGCACCGCCCCGATCCCCTCGCCCGGACCGGGCCAGGCGCTGACGCGGACGATCTACGTCTCCCTCGATCCCTACCAGTGGGGCTACAAGCGCCGCGGCGTCGAGCCTGAGGGCGCGCCGTGCCACGCCCGCACGGTGGCGCAGGTCGTCGAAAGCCGGATCGACGGCCTGTCGCCGGGCGACTTCGTCTTCAACACCAACGGATGGGCCGAGTACGGGCTGATGGGCGAGGGAGTCGCCAGGCCGGGCTACATGATCCCTCGGCGGCTCGATCCGGCCCAGGGGAAGATCAGCCACGCGGTCGGCGTTCTGGGCATGCTGGGCCTCACCGCCTACGCCGGCATGATCCTCCAGTGCCAGCCAAGGCCCGGCGAGACGGTCGTGGTCTCGGCGGCCTCGGGCGGCGTGGGCCAGATCGCCGGCCAACTTGCGCGCCAGCGCGGCGCCCGGGTCGTGGGGATCGCGGGCAAGCCCGCGAAATGCCGCTTCGTCCTGGAAGACCTCGGCTTCGACGCCTGCGTCAGCCATCTCTCGCCGACCTTCGCCGACGACCTGAAGGCCGCCTGTCCCGACGGTGTGGACGCCTACTTCGAGAACGTGGGCGGCCCCGTGTTCCAGGCGGTGCTGCCCCTGTTCCGTCCCGGCGCGCGCATGACCATCTGCGGCCTGATCTCCCACTATGGCGACGAGGCCGGCGACGCCGGCGCGGCCGAACGCGACGCCGCCGAAGCCCGCGACGTCACGGTCTCGAACCTGTTCGTGGGCGAGTACGTGGAGAGCCATCACGACGCCTTCCTCGCCGAGGTGGCGCCCTGGGTCGCGGCGGGAAAGGTGCGCTATCTCGAAGACGTTCGCGAAGGCTTCGACGCCATCCCCGCCGCCTTCGCCCAGATGCTGAAGGGAGACAACTTCGGCAAGACCCTGGTCCGGATCAGCCCGGACCCGACCCTGTAGGGGGCACGGCGCTTCCTTTCCAACCCGCCGATGTGGTGTCGCCGCCCGACCGGCGTGCAGCGCTCACTTTCGGTGACGCCCCGCCCTCAGGGCCACGGTGACGGCCGCACCCCGATCGCCTAAGCCTTGCGGCGTCGCCACTCGAGGTCCCGATGCTTCTCCGCCCCCTCATCGCCGCCCTCCTCGCCGTCGCCTTCCCGGCCCTGGCCGCCGCGCCCGACGCCGCGACCCTGGAGAAGATCGACCGGACCTTCGCCGACTGGCGCCTCAGCGCGCACGCGCCGGGCCTCGTCTACGGCGTCGTGGCCGACGGCCGGCTGGTGCATGTGAAGGGCCTGGGGGTCCAGGACACCGCGACGAAGACTCCCGTCACGCCGGACACCCTCTTCCGCATCGCCTCGATGTCGAAGGCCTTCACCGCGCTGGCGATCCTAAAGCTGCGCGACGACGGCAGGCTGAGCCTCGATGCGCCCGCCGAGACCTACGTCCCCGAGTTGAAGGGCTGGCGATATCCCACGACCGATGCCCGGAAGATCACCGTGCGCGACCTCATCACCCACACCGCGGGCTTCGTCGAGGACAACCCGTGGGGCGACCGTCAGCAGGTGCTCAGCGAAGCCGAGTTCACCCGGATGCTGGCCGACGGCGTGCCCTTCGCCCGCACCCCCGGCCTGGCGATGGAGTACTCCAACTTCGGCTACGCCACCCTGGGCCGCATCGTCGCCAATGTGTCGGGCGCGACGTACCAGGACTATATCCGCCGCGAGATCATGGCGCCGCTGGGTATGGCGTCCAGCGGATACGACGTCCTCGCCTCGCCCCAGGATCGCCGCGCCCTGGGCTACCGCTGGCAGGACGGGAAATGGGTGCGCGAGGCCGACATGAAGGACGGCGCCTTCGGGGCGATGGGCGGTGTCGAGACCAGCGCAAGCGACTATGCGCGGTGGGTCGCCTTCCTGCTCTCCGCGTGGCCGGCCCGCGACGATCCCGAAGCCGGGCCGCTCCGGCGCGCGACGGTGCGTGAAATCGTGGAGGGCGCGAACTATCCGGCGGCGCCCATGCGCCGCGCCGGCGTCAGCGCCACGCCCTGCCGCCAGGCGATGACCTATGCGATGGGCTGGCAGGTCATCCAGGACTGCGAACTGGGTCGCGTCGTCACCCACACGGGCGGCTATCCGGGCTACGGATCGATCGTCCTGCTGCTGCCGGACGCCGGCGTGGGCGTCTTCGCCTTCGCCAGCCGCACCTACGGCGGGCCGGCCCTTCCGGCCTGGCGTGCGGCCCTGCTGCTCGAGGCGGCGGGAGCGCTGAAGACGGCGCCGCTTCCTGTTTCCCCCGGCCTGGCGACAGCCTACGAGGCCGCTCGCGACGTCTGGCGGAAGGGTGAGATCACGGCTGCGCCGCTGGCGAACAATGTCCTGCTGGACCTGGACGCCGCCGCCTGGCGCAGGCGCCTCGCGGCGCTCCGGACCGAGGTCGGGGCCTGCGCCGCCGGCGAACCGGTCACCGCGACCTCGGCGATGGAAGGGACCTTCACCTGGACCTGCGAACATGGCCGTCTGACGGGCCGCGTCCAGCGCGCGCCCACGCCCGCCGTGACCCTCCAGGCCCTGGACCTGTCCGTGGCCCCGCCCTGACCGAGCGCTGTCAGGAGTCCAGCGCCCGCTTCAGCAGTTCCAGCGCCGCGGCGGCGAACGCGCGCATATTGGCGCTGCGGTCCTCCGAACCGGTCTCGACGGTCAGCACGGCTTCGACGGGTCCCGACACCGCCACGCAGGTATGACCGGGCGCGTCGCCATAGCCGTTCCCGGTCGGTCCCGCCGCGCCTGTCTCGGAGACGCCCCAGGTCGCGCCATAGCGCTCGCAGGCGTTGCGGGCCAGGATCAGGGCATAGCCCTCGCTGGCCGACCGGACACCCTCCAGCGCCTCACGCGGGATATCGGTCAGCAGCACCCGCGCCTTGGGCGTGTAGACCACCGCCCCACCCAGGAAATAGGCGCTGGCCCCCGGCACGCTCAGCAGCGCCGCCGAAACCAGTCCGCCTGACGAGCTTTCGTTTACGGCGACCTTCTCGCCGCGCGCCTTGAGCTTGTCGCCGATCTCCGCCGCCAGGGCCTCCAGTTCGTCCATACCCGTCCTTCCACCAAGCCGTCCCGCATGGGACGGGCGTTCCCCATGAAACAAGAGCGCAATCCACCGCCGAGCCGACCGCCTTGCCGGCGGACTGCGCTCTTGGCCAAACACGCGTTCGGCGCCCATGATGCCGCCATTCAAGCAAGACACCATACTGTCGGGAGGATTTCATGGACGCCCAGTCGCAATGGACCGGCCTGGACGCCGGACGCCTGGAACGGATCGGCGAACACCTGGAGCGCAACTACATCGGCCCCGGCAAGATCGCCGGTTGCCAGGTCAGCGTCGCCCGCCACGGCCACCTGGCCTATTTCAAGTCCTTCGGGTCGATGGACCTGGAACGCGGCAAGCCCACGCGCGACGACACCATCTACCGCATCTATTCCATGACCAAGCCGATCACCTCGGTCGCGCTGATGACGCTCTATGAGCGGGGCTACTTCCAGCTCAACGACCCGGTCAGCCGTTACGTCCCTTCGTGGAAGAACCACCGCGTGTGGGTCTCGGGCGAAGGCGAGGCCATGCAGACCGAGGCGCCGCACCGGCCCATCACCTTCCGCGACGTGCTCAGCCACACCGCGGGCCTCACCTACGGCGGCGGCCTGCCGGGCGTGGGCATCCAGCATCCGATCGACAATGTGTACCGCCGGCTGAAGATCCGCTCGTTCGACGCGCCCGACACGATGGACGGCTTCATGGAGAAGCTGTCGCAGGTTCCGCTCCGCTATCAGCCGGGGACGGCCTGGATGTACTCCCTCGCCACCGACGTCTGCGGCGCCCTGGTCGAGATCATCTCGGGCAAGCCGTTCGCCCAGTACCTTCAGGACGAGATCTTCGAGCCCCTGGGCATGAAGGACACCGCCTTCCAGGTCGCGCCCGACAAGGTGGACCGCTTCGCCGCCAACTATCAGCGCGGCCCCGACAAGACGCTGAAGCTCATCGACGACCCGGCGACCAGCGCCTTCACCAGGGAGCCCGGCTTCAAGTCGGGCGGCGGCGGCCTGACCGGCACGTCCGCCGACTACCTCCGCTTCTGCGAGATGCTGCGCCGGGGCGGCGAGCTGGACGGCCACCGCATCCTGGGCCCGCGCACCATCGCCCTGATGCACATGAACCACCTGCCCGGCGGCCGGCAGCTCACCGACCTCGCCCTCGGCGGCTTCTCCGAGACCGCCTACGACGGCGTCGGCTTCGGCCTGGGCTTCGCCTCCACCCTGGGCGAGGTGGAGGCGGGCGGCCTGGGCGCGGGCGACTACTACTGGGGCGGCGCGGCCTCGACCATCTTCTGGGTCGACCCCAAGGAGGACCTCTGCCTCGTCTTCATGACCCAGCTCATGCCCTCGGGCACCTTCAACTTCCGCGGCCAGCTCAAGAACATCATCTACTCGGCGATCATCGACTGAGGGCTTGCCTCCAGTGCGGAAAATCCGCATTTTCCGCACTGGAGGCCTGTCATGCTGGAAGTTTCCGCCACCGAAGTCGCCAAGCGGTTCTCCCGCTACCGGCAAGCTGCGCAGCGTTCGCCGGTGGCGGTGACGCACCACGGCCGGGTCACTGAAGTCCTCATGTCGAAGAGCGACTATGACGACTACCTCCGATTGAAGAGCCTCGCGACCCGCGCGCTGGCGGCCTCGGAGCTTTCAGATGAGGCCATCGCCGCCCTGGAGGGTGCGCGGATGGACCCGAGCCATGACCACCTGAACGCCCTGCTCGACGACTGATCGGGGCATGACCGTCCCGAGCCCGGAGCCGGGCCTCGTCGTGCGCTTCAACTACCTGTGGCGGCGGGAGCGCGATCGCGGTCGTGCGGAAGCCCGCTACGCGCGGCCGTGCGCCGTCGTCCTGACCTACCGCCGCCGCGCGGACGGCATGCTGCTGGCGGCTCTCGCGGCCATCACACATTCGCCGCCCAGGGCAGGCGATCACGTCCTGGAGCTGCCGCCGAGGGTGAAGGCGCACCTGGGGCTGGACGCCGCCCCATCGTGGATCGTGCTGGACGAGGTGAACGAGACGGCCTGGCCCGGCTACGATCTCGAAGCCGTCGGGCCGGACCGCTGGGCCTATGGCCATCTGCCGCCGGCGCTCTACGAGAGAGTCCGGAAGGCGATCCTGGCGCTGGTGCGGGACGGACGATTGACCGTCACGCCGCGATAGTGCGGGCAACGGCCGCTTGAGGCGCAGGCCCGTTCGGCCTAAGCCCTCCGCATGCCGATGTCCCAGCCCGACCTGGAAGCCGCCCTGCGCGAGGGTTTCCCCGACGCCGAGATCGAGATCACCGACCTCGCCGGCGACGGCGACCACTACAAGGCGAGGATCGTGTCCGTCGCCTTCGCCGGCCTGCCGCGCGTGCGCCAGCATCAACTCGTCTACGCCGCGCTGAAGGGGAAGATGGGCGGGGAACTGCACGCCCTGGCGCTGGAGACCAGCGCGCCCGCTTGACCCGGGAACCCGGCGTCCCTAGCTCTTGGCCTGCACCTCTTCGCCGAAAGGGCGACCCGATGTCCGAAGCCGCCGCCAACCCTGTCCACGACTGGATCGCCAAGTCCGTGGCCGAGCATCCCGTGATCCTGTTCATGAAGGGCGCCCCGGAACAGCCCCGCTGCGGCTTTTCGGCCGTGACGGTCCAGGTGCTGGATCACCTGGGCGTGGACTTCGTCGGCGTCGATGTCCTCCAGAGCGACGCTCTGCGCGAGGGCATCAAGGCCTTCTCCGACTGGCCCACCATCCCGCAGCTCTATGTGAAGGGCGAGTTCGTGGGCGGCTGCGACATCGTCCGCGAGATGTTCGAATCCGGTGAACTGAAATCCTTCCTGCAGGAACAGGGCGTCCTGGACGCGTGAGCCGACTGCTCGAACCCCCGGAGGGCCGGCAGGTCTTCCACCTGACGTTCGAGCCCGTTCCCGACGACATCGACGACAACGGCCACGTGAACAACGTGGTCTACCTGCGCTGGGCTCAGGACCTTGGCGTCGCCCATTGGAAGAGCCGCGCCAGCGCCGAGGCGCAGGCCGCCTGGGCCTGGGTCGCCCTGCGCCACGAGATCGACTACCGCCGCGAACTCAAGCTGGGCGAGACTGCCCACGGCCGCACCTGGGTCGCCGACGCGCCCGAAGGCCCGCGCTTCGACCGCTTCATCCGCATCGACGGCCCCGACGGCGCGATGTGCGCCCAGGTGCGCACCACCTGGGTGCTGATCGAGCAGGCCACCGGGCGCCCGCGCCGCGTGCCCGACTGGATTCCCGCATTTTTTCGTGAGTGCGGAACGACCGGCGCCGTCGCGCGCTAAAACGCGCTCATGCAGATCGAGACCCTCCTGGCCGCCGCGCGGCAGCACCTGGGCTGGGCGCCATCCTGGCTGTTCGGCCTCATCCTCATAGGCCTCGCCCTGGCGGTGGCGCTGGCGGCCTACGGCGGCGTCGTACGGATTCTCAGAAAGCGGCTGACGGCTGAGGATTCGTTCTGGCGTCCGCTCCTCCTGCGCACCCGCCGCACCGCTCGGCTGGCGCTCTGTATCGGCGCCGTCGCCTGGGCCGTGCATGTGGCGCCCATGCCCGAGCGGCAGGAGGCGCTGGCGCATCACGGCCTGCTGGTCGCCTTCATCGTCCTGGTCGGCATGGCCGCGATGTCGGCCCTCGACATCGCCTCGACGCTCTACCTCGGCCGGTACAGGATCGACGTCAGCGACAACCTGGAGGCCCGCAAGCACCAGACCCAGGTGCGCATCCTGCGCCGGGCCGCCGCCACCCTGGTCGTGATCCTCACCATCGCCTTCGCCCTGATGACCGTGCCCGGCGTGCGCCAGCTCGGCGTCAGCCTCCTGGCCGCGGGCGGCGCGGCCGGCATCATCGTGGGCCTGGCGCTCCAGCCGGTGCTGTCGAACCTGCTGGCCGGGGTCCAGATCGCGTTGACCCAGCCCATCCGCATCGACGACGCCCTGATCGTCGAGGGCGAATGGGGCCGCGTGGAGGAGATCACCTCGACCTATGTCGTCATCCGCATCTGGGACCTGCGTCGCCTGATCGTGCCGCTGAAGTACTTCATGGAGAAGCCCTTCCAGAACTGGACGCGGGAGTCGGCCGAGCTGCTGGGCGTGGTGATGCTCTACCTCGACTACCGCGCGCCGGTGGAGGCGATCCGCGAGCGCCTGGCCGGGATCCTCGCCGGGACCGGGCTCTGGGACGGCAAGGTCTCGGTCGTGCAGGTGACCGATGCGCGCGAACGCACCATGGAGGTCCGCATCCTGGCCAGCGCCCGCAGCTCGGGCGAGGCCTTCGACCTGCGCTGCCTGATCCGCGAGCAGATCATCGGCTGGCTGCGCGAGGCCCATCCCGAGGCCCTGCCGCACGCCCGGCTCCAGCTCGCGCCCGCCGAGCCCTAGAGCGCCATTCGCTCCGATTGAATCGGAGCGGCGCTCTAGGTTCTTGATTTAGCGCGCTTTCTAACGGCGAACCGGCATCCACTTCGCCGGAAAGCGCTCTAGCGGACGGCCGCGACCGGGTTGAGCAGGAGGACCGGCTCGCCCGGGCGCAGGCCGAGGCCTGACCACGGCAGCGTCACCGTCAGATAGCCCAGCCCCGCGCCGGGCGGGCACGGCCTGAGCCTGCGGCGCGCGATCGCCAGGGTGGCCGGGCGCGACGTCCGGTCGACATAGGCGACGTAGTCTTCCGCCGGCGTGCAGCCGTCGGCCCGCACGCGCACCACGAGGCCGGCCCGCGTCACCTCGAAACCCTGGAGCGGTTCCAGCTCGGCCCGCGGCTCGGGCGCGGGGCTGACGGCCGGCGGCCTGAGCGTCGCACA
Source organism: Phenylobacterium sp. (assembly GCF_037189685.1). Lineage (GTDB taxonomy): Bacteria > Pseudomonadota > Alphaproteobacteria > Caulobacterales > Caulobacteraceae > Phenylobacterium. Next base: position 85,089 of record NZ_JBBCIT010000033.1, read on the forward strand.
CGCGCTGAGCGACAGCCCGGCGAGGAGGAAGGCGCGGCGGTCCATGCGCGCGACTTGGCCATAGGCCGCGCCCAAGCAAAAGGCCCCGGATCTCTCCGGGGCCTCCGCAAGGCTCATCGGCGGTCGGCGCCCTTTACGACGCGTAGAATTCGACCACCAGGTTCGGTTCCATCTTCACCGGGTACGGCACCTCGGCCAGTTCCGGCGCGCGGACGAAGGTGGCGGCCATGCCCTTCGCGTCCACGGTGATGTAGTCGGGCGTGTCGCGCTCGGACGAACCCAGGGCTTCCAGCACCAGGGCCATGTGGCGCGACCGCTCGCGCACCGACACCACGTCGCCGACCTTGACGCGGTACGACGCGATGTTCACGCGCTTGCCGTTCACCAGCACGTGGCCGTGGTTGACGAACTGGCGGGCGGCGAACGGGGTCGGCACGAACTTGGCGCGGTAGACCACCGCGTCCAGGCGCGACTCGAGCAGCGCGATCAGGTTCTCCGAGGTGTTGCCCTTGCGGCGCGCCGCCTCGGTGTAGATGCGGACGAACTGCTTCTCGGTGATGTTGCCGTAGTAGCCCTTCAGCTTCTGCTTGGCGCGGAGCTGGAGGCCGAAGTCCGACACCTTGGACTTGCGGCGCTGGCCGTGCTGGCCGGGGCCGTAGGCGCGGGAGTTGATGGGAGACTTCGGGCGACCCCAGACGTTCTCGCCCATCCGGCGGTCGAGCTTGTACTTGGCGCTATGGCGCTTCGACATTGTTCACTCTCTTGCGACGCGGGCCGGCGACCTCTCGAAACGGAGATCGCGATTTCAACGGCGGCCTTGCATCAACCCGTCATGGATTTCCGGCCACGCGGGCTGGCCCGGCGGCTGGAAGGCGCGGTGTATGACGGTCGGGACCCTCCGAGTCAAGCTGGCGGGCTGGGCCCGGCTGCGTAGGCCAGCCTCGGCTACGGCAGTTTCGGGCGCACGTTGCTGAAAGTCAGCATGCCCGTGACCTTGCCGGCCTTGTCGCGCTGGAACACCACCTCCTCGGCCTCGCTGCCGTCCTGGCGGACGCGGAGGAAGACGTCGCCGCCCTTGGCCTTGAGGATCTGCAGGTCATCGGAGGGCGAACGCGAAGGCAGGCGCAGGACCGCCAGCCCGCCGGCCCACGGCGAGACCAGGATCTCGGCCGCGAACGGCTGGCCGCCATAGCGTCCCGCGTAATCCTCCAGCGGAACGTCCCTGGCCGGCGCCGGCGCCTTGAACGCGAAGCCCTCCCGCTTCTGCAGCAGGCCGAAGACGCCCGCGCCCAGGTCGCCCGGCCGTTCGGGCGTGTTCTGCATCACGATCACGGCCGTCTGGCTGTCCATGTGCAGCCGGAGCAGCGTCTCGTAGCCGGGGCAAGAACCGCCGTGGCCCACATAGGTGCGGGCGCCCGCCCGCCCCACCTGGAAGCCCAGGCCCCAGTAGGTGCGCCAGTCGGGATCGACGAACTGCACCCGCTGCATCTCGTGCAGGGTGGACGCTTTCAGGATTTCGGGCGTCTCGGTTCGCGCCAGCCGGAACTGCCACGAGGCGAACCTGCCCAGGTCCTCGACCGTCGAGGTGAAGCCGGCCGCCGGAGCGATTCCGCGGGTGTCGAACGTGTTCAGCAGGTCCCGGGTCCCGTCGCGCTTCCGCGCGCCCCAGCCCACGGCCATGTCCTTGCCCAGCCGTGCGGTCGGAAAGCCGGGCTGAGTGTCCTTCAGGCCGAGCGGCCCCAGGATCGAGGCCTGCATGTAGGCCGCATAGGACTGACCCGATGTCGCCTCGACGGCCTCGCCGGCCAGGGTGATCCCGAGATTGGAATACTGGAACCACCGTCCGGGCGGGAACAGCGCGGCCTGCTCCGGCGTCTTCGCCCGCATCTCGGCCTGGGTGGGGAACGGATAGCTCTCGCCGATCCAGTACGGGAAATCGCTTTCGCGCGGCAGGCCCGCCGAATGGGTCAGCAGGCCGCGCAGCGTGATCGCCCCACTGTCGCCCTGCGCCGGCTTCAGCTTCGCCCAGGAGATGTAGCTGGTCAGCGGCTGGTCGATCGACAGCCGCCCCGCCTCCTGCTCGCGCATCACCGCCACGGCGGTGAACAGCTTCGAGATCGAGCAGATGGAGTAGACCGTCTTCGGCGTCGCCGGGACCTTGCGGGCGGCGTCCAGGGTCCCGTAGCCCTTCGCCCAGACCAGGTCGTCGCCGACCACCACACCGGCGGTCAGGGCGGGGATGTCCTCGAAGTCGCGCACGCCGGCCAGCCACCCGTCGATCACCCGCAGCGCTTCCGCGCGGGCCGCCTTGCGGGCCGCCTCGGCCGGCGCGGCGGGCTGCGCCGTCGCGACGGTCGGCGTCGCCCCGACGATCAGCGCCAGGCCGGCGACCGCCGCCCGCATTCCTCCAGTCCGTCGCATCCGCCCCTCCTCCGTGCGTTTTCGCCAGCCTATCGGTCGCCCTGCCGCTCCGCCAAGCCGTCGTCGGCGCCGCACGCCCGCGATGAGCCCGGACCGCCACGGTTTCGATACACGGCGCGATATCCCCTCCACGCCCGGCCAGGTGGGGCGGATGCTGCGCTGCGACCGCGACGTCGTGGCCGGCATGCATCCCCTGAAGGTCGTCGAACAGGCCGAGGCGCTGCGGCGCGACCTCGACCTCGGTCGCCTGGGCTATCCCATGAAGGGGCCTGAAGGAGCGCGATCCTTCCGGCCGCCTTCGGCCGTCAGCCGGCGACCGCCTCTAGCGCCGGCAGGCGGTAGCGGCCGTCGCGGAACTCGTCCTTCGGGAGATAGGCGCGGAAGCTCAGGCTGAAGGGGCCCTTGGCCGGCGCAGGCAGCCAGTTGGCGGATCGCTCGCCGCCGGGATCGCCGCGGGCGATCCACAGCGTCAGCGACCCGTCGGCGTTCTTCCGGAGACCGGGCGTCCGGTCGCCGATCGAGTAGCGCTGGATCGGGTTCTCCACGAGGAAGAACTGGCCGTCGGGCGTGGCCTCGTACAGGGTCAGCGACCAGAAGGCGTCGACGGCAGGCAGCCTGTCGGCGGGGAAATGCAGGCGATACGGCCCCTCCCCCGTGAACATCCGCCCCTGCTCGGCCACAGGCTGCATATACATCGCCTCGGCCGGGGGCAGGGCCGCCAGACCGCCCAGCGCCACCGCCGCGCGGAACGCATAGTCTTGGTTGAAGTCGCCGAGCGTCGTCCGCGGATAGGTCCAGCCCTGGACCGCGCCGCCGGGCCGTTGGCCCATCAGGGCGCGCCGGGCCTCGGCCACGCCCGCCGCGATCTCGGCCGTCGCCGCGGCGTCGAACCGCCGGGGATCGAACCCGCCCTGCGCCGTCAGGCCGAGCGGCGCCGCCCGGCCGAACAGCGCCCCGTCGGTGGCGGGCGGCGGATTGGCCTTCAGCAGCCGGGCCACCGAGGCGAAGTACTCCAGCGGCGGGGCCGAGCGCTCGGCATAGGCGGCGGGGGCCGGGGCTGTCGGGCCGCTCATGCGCAGGCCGTCCTGAATCCTGTGGACGGCGGAGAGGTCGTCCGGACCATCGACGAGGATCCGCACCAGCACCCAGCCCTCGGGTGTCTTCAGCCGCACGACGTTCGGTCCCTCGCCGGCCTGGCCCGGTCCGACGATGGTGTATCGCCCGCCGCCGCCCCCGGTGGTCCGCGTGCCCAGGACGAAGTCGTTGTCGGTGAACATGTTCATGCCGGCCACCGAGATATAGCGATCGCCGGTCGGCGGAATCTCCATCGTCACCGGCCCGCGGCTCAGGTCCAGCCACGCCCGCGAATAGAGGGTGTCGTTGTTGGGCGTGGTAACGTTGCGCGACTGTGGCCCGGCGAGGTGGCGGCCGTGGCCGAAGGCGTTCAGGCGCTTCAGCACCGCATCCGGGCCGGCCAGCGCGCGGGCGCGCGCCGTGGCCATTTCGACGAGCGGCAGGCCATAGAGCCACGCTTCCCGCGCCGCCGACCTCAGGTCGCCGGTCGCCGCATGCGCCCGCGCCGTCGGGATCGCCCCGATCACCGCCAGCGCCGCCAAGATCTCCCGCCTGTTCACCGTGCCCCTCCATCAACGCCGGGTCTGATTGGCGGCCCCGCGCGCGTCAGACAACCTCCAGCGCAGGCATACGATAATAGCCCTGGAGCAACTCGGCGCGCGGCAGGTAGGCGCGCATGAACAGGGCGAAGGACGCTGGCGGCGCCGGCAGCCAATTGCCCTCACGCCCGGCGCCGGGGCTTTCGTTCCCGACCCAGATGTCCAGCGAGCCGTCGGGATTGGTCTCCAGTCCCGGCGAGCGGTCACCGATGGCGTAGCGGTTCAGCGGGTTGTCCCAGAAGAAGTACTGCCCGTCGTCGGTCGCCTCGTAGAGGCTGAGCGACCAGAACGAATCCACCGGGAGATGCGCGTCCGCGGGAAAGTGCAGCCGCCACGCCTTGCGGCCGTCGAACAGCTTTCCGGGCTCCGGCCCCTGACCTTGAAGGTACATCGCCTCGGTCGGCGGAAGGGCGGCCAGACCGCCCAGGGCGACCGCCGCGCGCAGCCCGTAGTCCTGCTCGAAATCGCCCAGCTTGGCGCTGGGATACGACCAGCCCTGGATGAACGCCCCGCCGCCCAGCCCACCGCCGCCGCGCACCGCCTTGCGGCCATCCTCGAGCCCGGCGGCGATCTCCGCCCCCTCGTCCGCCGAGAAGCGGTCGGGGTCGAAGCCTTCCGGCAGCCCCAGCGGCGCCAGCCGCCGCAGGTAACCCAGGTCGGTCACCGGCGGCGGATTGGCGGCCATCAGCTTCGCGGCGCTCGCGAAATACTCGCGCCAGTCCGCCTTGCGTCCCGCGTAGGGCCCGGGTGGCGCGGCGGCCGGCGCCTGCAGCGATATTCCCGCCTGGACCTCGCGCGCGGCCTGCAGGTCGTGCGGCCCCTCCACCAGGATACGGGCCAGCGCCCAGACATGGTCCGTCGGCGAGCGGATGAGATTCCAGCCCTCGGCCGTCTCGCGCGGCCCCACCAGCCGGAAGGTCCCGCCGTCCGGCCCCGTGGTCCGCGTGCCCAGGACCGCGAAATTGTTGGTGTAGGCGTCCATCAGCGCCAGCGAGAGATAGCGGTCGCCCGCGGGGGGCAGGGTGATCGTCGCCGGCCCCGCCGAGAGGTCGATATGCGCCGTGGAGTAGAGGGTGTCGGTGTTCGGCGTCGTCACCGCGCGATGCTTCGGCGTCGCCAGCTTCCGCACGTGGGTGATGGCGCCCATCGTCTGCCCCAGGCCCAGGCCGCGCTGGCGCGTGGTGGCCACCTCGATCAGCGGCAGGGTGTAGATGTAGGCGTCCCGCGCCGCCGTCCTCAGGTCGTTCAAGATCCGTCCTTCCGTTCCGTACGGGTCGCCAGCGTCCTTGCGGCGAGCGCCCTTTCCGCCAGCGCCCTTTCCGCCAGCGCCTGGGCGGCCTCGCCGGCCTCGTCCCACCACGCCCGCAGCAGGTCGGCCGCCCGGCCGGGCCGCGCGAGCGCCACGCCCTGACCGGCCCAGAGAGAGATCATCTCGGGCGCATCGGCCTGGGCTGCGGCCGCGCGCAGCGGCTGGGTCAGCCTGTTCTGGACAGGATAGGCCGGGACCTCGTCCTGGACCCCATGCATCAGACGCATGAACCTGTTCTCGATCCCGCGGGCGTAGCGGCCGGTGAACGCCCGCGTCAGGCGCGTGGCGTCGTCGCCCACCCCCTCGACCGCCTCTCGCCAGGGCCTGGACGTGGTGGCTTCGTCCGCCAGCAGGAACGCCGTCCCCATCTGCGCCGCCGCCGCGCCGAGGGCCAGCGCCGCCGCCACCCCGCGTCCGTCCATGATCCCGCCGGCGGCGATGACCGGCAGGTCCACGGCCGACCGGATCGTCGCCACCAGCGGCAGCGTCCCGACGAGGCTGGCCTCCGGATCGGCCAGGAAGTGGCCGCGGTGGCCGCCGGCCTCGAACCCCTGGGCGCAGATCCCGTCGGCGCCCGCCTCGGCCCACGCCCGGGCCTCGGCGACGGTGGTCGCCGTGCCGATGACGAAGGTCCCTCGCGCCCGGAGACGCGCCACCCGCGGCCGGTCCAGAATGTCGAACGTGAACGATGCGGCGGGCGGCGCAGCCGCGATCAGCGCCTCCAGTTGGGCGTCGAAGTCGGGCGCGAAGCTGTTGGGAGCCTCGGGCGGATCCAGGCCCAGTCGGGCGTACCACGGCGCCAGCCGCGCCAGGCCGCCGGCCACCTCGCCGGGCGCCGGGTCGCCCCGCGGCGCCATCAGCAGGTTGACGATGAAGGGCGCGCCGGTCGCCGCACGCACGCGCGCCACCGTCGGCCCGATCTCCTCGGGGGCGAGGGCGCCGGCCGCCAGGGCGCCCATGCCGCCGGCCGCGCTCACCGCCGCCGCCAGTCCGTCCAGGGACGCGCCCACCATCGGCGCCTGGAGAATCGGAATGGGCCGCGCCGCCAGCAGCCGCGCCAGAGAGTCTCCCGGCCGCCCCTCGCCGGGCCGGCTCACGCCTCGCCCTCCCGCCGCTTGCGGGCGATCTTCTCCAGCACCTTGCCCCGTCCCCGGCTGAGGGCGGTGACGACCCCGCGCAGCGTGCGCACCTCCTGATCGGTGAAGCGCGCCTTGCCCAGCGCGGAACGCAGGTTCTGGATCATGTTCGGGGTCTTCTCGGGCGGATGGAAGAAGCCCGCGGTCTCGAGCTCCCCCTCGAGGTGCTGGTAGAGGCCCAGCAGGGCTTCGCCCGAGGCCGGTTCCGGCCCCGCGCGGAAGGCGGGGGGCGCAGCGTCGTGGACCGTCGTGCGCCACTCATAGGCGTTGATGGCCACCGCCTGCGCGAGATTCAGCGAGCGAAAGCGCGGATCGATGGGAATCGTCACGACCGCCTGGCACAGCGCGATGTCGGCGGTCTCCAGCCCCGCACGCTCGCCGCCGAACAGCAGACCCACGCGGCGGCCCGCGGCGGCCGCCCCCGCCAGTTCCGCCGCGGCGGCCCGCGGCGTCAGCACGGGCAGCGTCAGCTCGCGCGGCCGCGCCGTGGTGGCGAAGACGAGTTGCAGGTCGGCGATCGCCTCGGCCACGGTGTCGTGCACCCGCGCCGCATTCAGGGGCCATTCGGCGCCCGAGGCCAGAGCCCAGGCGCGCTCCTGGGGCCAGCCGTCGCGAGGATTCACCAGGCGAAGGTCCGACAGTCCGAAGTTGGCCATGATGCGCGCCACGGCCCCGATGTTCTCGGCGAGTTGAGGCGTGGTCAGGATGACGGCGGGTGCAGGAAGGGCGGCGTTGGCCATGCTCCGTCTTAGAGGCGCCCGCCCGCCGGAAGGCAACCCTCGCCCGCAGGAACGCCGCCGCGGCGCCAGCGCGAAAGGATGCGTCCGACCGCGCCTCTCGCCCGCGCCGCACAGGCCCCGGCCACGGTCTGCCCGTTGCCGAGCCCGGGAGGCGTCCGTACCGTAAGGTGACCCCTCGCGAGCCTTTGCGTTGTCGCTCCCGGCGGCTATACGGCCCTTAAGACATTCTATCGCCCGGAGCCCCCGCCCCTCATGGCCAAGATCAAAGTCACCAACCCCGTCGTCGACCTCGACGGGGACGAGATGACCCGCATCATCTGGAAACTGATCAAGGAAAAGCTGATCCTCCCCTACCTCGACCTGCAGATCGAGTACTACGACCTGGGGATGGAGAACCGGGACGCCACCGACGATCAGGTGACGATCGACGCGGCCGAGGCGATCAAGCGGCACGGCGTCGGCATCAAGTGCGCGACCATCACGCCGGACGAAGCCCGGGTGAAGGAATTCGACCTCAAGAAGATGTGGAAGTCGCCGAACGGCACGATCCGCAACATCCTTGGGGGCGTCGTCTTCCGCGAACCGATCATCTGCAAGAACGTGCCGCGCCTGATCCCCGGCTGGACCCAGCCGATCATCGTCGGCCGCCACGCCTTCGGCGACCAGTACAAGGCCACCGATTTCCTGGTCCCCGGCAAGGGCAAGCTGACCATCAAGTGGCAGGGCGAGGATGGGCAGGTCATCGAGCACGAGGTGTTCGACTTCCCCGCCAGCGGCGTCGCCATGGGCATGTACAACCTGGATGAGTCGATCCGCGACTTCGCCCGCGCGTCGCTGGCCTACGGCCTGAACCGCAACTATCCCGTCTATCTCTCGACGAAGAACACCATCCTCAAGGCCTACGACGGCCGCTTCAAGGACATCTTCGCCGAGGTCTACGAGGCCGAGTTCGCCGACCGGTTCAAAGCCGCCGGCCTCGTCTACGAACACCGGCTGATCGACGACATGGTGGCCTCGGCGCTGAAGTGGAACGGCGGCTTCATCTGGGCCTGCAAGAACTACGACGGCGACGTCCAGTCCGACCAGGTCGCCCAGGGCTTCGGCTCGCTGGGCCTGATGACCTCGGTGCTGATCACCCCGGACGGTCAGATCATGGAGGCCGAGGCCGCCCACGGCACGGTGACGCGCCACTACCGCCAGCATCAGCGCGGCGAGTCGACGTCGACCAACTCGATCGCCTCGATCTTCGCCTGGACCCAGGGGCTGAGCCACCGCGCCAAGCTCGACGGCAACGACGAGTTGGCCCGCTTCGCCAAGACGCTGGAGGAGGTATGCGTCTCCACCGTCGAGAGCGGTTCGATGACGAAGGACCTCGCCCTGCTGGTGGGCGACACCCAGGGCTGGCTCACCACCGAGGGCTTCATCGACAAGGTGGCCGACAACCTGGACAAGGCGCTGGCCGCCTGATCCGCGCCGCCTCCCTAAAGAGGCGGCCACATCGTCTTTCGAGCGCCGCCCGCGGACCCCGCCGGCGGCGCTTTCGTCTTCAGCGGCCTTCAATCCAGACGTCGAGCGGCTGCTTCTCCTCGTGCCGGACGAGGAAGACGTAGCCCAGCAGGAACGCCGCCCCACCCGCGATGGTCGCGCCCCAGAACCCCGCGGGTGAAGCGAACCACAGGGTCAGCCACAGGATCGCGTCGCCGATCAGCAGCATCGACCAGCGGACCAGGACGCTGAAGGCATGATAGGTGCGCTCGTGCGCGACGACGTCGGTCGTCTGTTCGCCAAAGTGACCGCGGTCTTCCATCTCGGGACCTCCCGAAGAAACGGCGTTCTTCGAAAAGACGCCTGCGACGCCTTCTTGTCAATTCATGTTCTTGATTTGTTCGATCGGGCGGTTAGGATGGCGAACGAACAGGAGGCCGCGCATGAGCATCGGATATGTCACCCTGGGCGCCCACGACGTCGAGGCTGCCCTGCCGTTCTTCGACGCCGTCCTGGGCGCGCTTGGCTACGAGCGTAAGGATCCCTTCCCGGGCTGGGCGTTTTACGGACCGCTCGGGGGGGAGCCTTGCCTCGGACTCTGCCGCCCATACGATGGCGGGGACCCACGCTCGGGCAATGGGGTGATGGTCGCCTTCAAGGCGGCCTCCAAGGCGCAGGTCGACGCTGCGCACGCCGCGGCCCTGGCCGGCGGCGGGGCCGACGAAGGCGGGCCGGGATATCGACCGCCCGAAGCCGTGAGCGGCTTCTACGCGGCCTACTTCCGCGATCCGGTCGGCAACAAGCTGTGCGTCTATCTCGCCGATTGACCGCGCGAGACCGCCACCGTCGAACCCGGCGACAATGAAAACGGCCGGGGACGCCCCCGGCCGTTCGCGTGTCGTATCAGACGGGTGCTAGGCGTGGGCCAGCGAGCGGCGACGGCGCAGGGTCGCACCGGCCATGCCGAAGCCGCCGATCATCAGCGCCCAGGTGGCAGGCTCGGGGACGGCGGCGGCAAAGGTCGGGTTGTTGTCCCAGTGGAACTCCGCCGCCACCTTGAGGCCGTGCTTCTTGCCCTCGTTGAGGCCGAACAGACCCTCGTTGAAGGTCCCGCCGTTGACGGTGATGGTCATGCGGCCCGGGTCGAGCAGGCCGGCTTCGCCGTGGCCCCAGGTCAGCAGCGCCTGGCCGCCCTTGTCCCAGACCAGCTGACCGGCCTGGTAGATGCCGAAGAAGGTGTAGCCGCTGGTGTCGCCGTCGATGAAGATCGGGCCGTTGTTGTTGTCCGGAGAATCGAACGTGAACTTCAGCGAGATGGCCGACCATGCGGTGTCATCGCCGTTGACGCTCGTCTCGTTGGTGTAGAGCTTGAACAGGTCGAAGCTCTGGACCGGATCGGATCCCAGATCGAGGTTGAACGAGTCGCTCAGCGGGCCATTGATGCTGAGCACCAGGCCCGGGTCCGCGCTGTTGTAGGCCGTCAGTTCCCACGTGCCGGCGAAGACGGTCGCCTGCGCCTGGGTGGCCGCGAACGCGAGGCCCGCGGTGGCGGCGAGCGCCGCGACGAATTTCCGTGTCATGTCAGATCCCCGAACGGCCCCGACGGCCGAACCCCTAAGACTCTCTTAAAGCCCACAACCTGGGCGCGCGCACGCGCGTTCGCCTCAGACGCGACGGGGGCTCGCCCGACTCAGCCTGCGATAGCGCCCTTCACGGCGGCCAGCCCCTCGGCCGCCCGGCCGCCGTCAGGCGCGCCGCCCTGGGCGAAGTCCGGGCGCCCGCCGGCCCCCTGCCCGCCCATCGCCAGGACGCCCGCCCGGGCCAGGTCCGCGGCGTTGAATCTCGACTGCGCCGTCCCGGTCACGGCCACGGTCACCGCCGCCTTGCCGTCGGCCGTACCGACCAGGGCGATGACGCCGTCGGAAAGCTGCTTCTTGAACTCCTCGGCGATCGGCCGCAGGTCCTTGCCGCCCACGCCCTCCATGACGCGCGCGATGACCTGGACGCCGCCCACGTCCTCCGGTCCCGAAGCCGGGCCAGCGCCGCCGCCGCCGCCCATGGCGAGCTGCCGCTTGGCTTCGGCCAGCTCCTTCTCCAGCTTGCGGCCCTGCGCCTGCAGCGCCTCGACCCGCCCCGCGACCTCGGCCACAGGCGTCTTGAACTGGTCGGCCAGCCCCCTGGCCACCGCCGCCTGCTCCAGAAGCCAGCGCCGCGCCGCCTCGCCCGTCAGCGCCTCGATCCGGCGTACGCCCGCAGCAATCCCCTGCTCGGAGACGATCTTGAACAGCGCGATATCGCCAGTCCGCGCCACATGGGTGCCGCCGCACAGCTCCACCGAATAGTCGCCCTCGCCGCTCAGGGCCCGGCCCAGCGTCAGCACGCGCACGCTGTCGCCGTACTTCTCGCCGAACAACGCCATCGCTCCCGCCTCGATGGCCTCCTGCGGCGCCATGAGGCGCGTGTCGGCCGGCAGGTTCTGACGGACCACCGCGTTCACCTCGGTCTCGATCCGGTCGATCTCGTTCGCCGTCAGGGGCTGGCCGTGACTGAAATCGAAGCGGATGCGCTCGCCGTCCACCATCTGGCCCTTCTGGGTGACGTGGCGGCCCAGGACATTGCGCAGCGCCGAATGCAGCAGATGGGTGGCCGAGTGGTTGGCCCGCGTCGTCGCGCGCCGCTCGGCGTCGACCGCCAGCCGGGCCCGCACGCCCGGCGTGAGGTCGCCCTCAAGCACTTCGATGTCGTGGACGTGCAGGTCGCCGGCCTGCTTCTGGACGTCCAGCACGCGCGCGCGGCCGCCCGGCCACTCGATCTCGCCCTGATCGCCGGCCTGGCCCCCGCTCTCGGCGTAAAACGGCGTACGGTCGAACAGCGCCTGCGCCCGCCCGCCCGCGGCGACGCTGTCGGCCTCCGCGCCATCGACGATCAGGGTCAGCAGTTCGGCCGTCGCCTCGATCTGGTCGTAGCCCACGAACACCGTCGGCCCCAGGCGGTCGCGGATGGCGAACCATTCCGCCGCCGCCGCGGTCTGGCCCGATCCCTTCCAGGCCTCGCGGGCCATCTCGCGCTGGCGCGTCATGGCCGCGTCGAAGCCGTCGAGATCCACGCTGATCCCACGCGCCCGCACGGCGTCCTGGGTCAGGTCGAGCGGGAACCCGTAGGTGTCGTAGAGCTGGAACGCCGTCTCTCCCGGCAGCACGCCGCCGTCCGACAGGCCGGCGGTCGCCTGGTCCAGCAGCGCCATGCCCCGGCCCAGCGTCGTGCGGAAGCGCACCTCCTCCTGGCGCAGGGTGTCGACGATGGCGTCCTCGGCCCGGCGCAGTTCGGGATAGGCGTCGCCCATCTCGTTCACCAGGGTGGGCGCCAGCCGGTGCATCAGGGGCTCCTCGGCGCCCAGCAGGTGCGCATGGCGCATGGCGCGGCGCATGATTCGCCGCAGCACATAGCCGCGGCCCTCGTTCGACGGCGTCACGCCGTCTGCGATCAGGAAGCTGGTCGCCCTGAGGTGGTCGGCGATCACGCGGTGCGACGGCGCCGCCTCGCCCTCGGCCTTCACGCCGGTCGCCTCCACGCTGGCGGCAATCAGCGTGCGGAACAGGTCCGTGTCGTAGTTCGAATGGACGCCCTGCAGGATCGCGGCGATCCGCTCCAGGCCCATGCCCGTGTCGATCTGCGGCTTGGGCAGCGGACGCTCGGTCCCGTCCGCGAAGCGCTCGAACTGCATGAAGACGAGGTTCCAGAACTCCAGGAACCGGTCGCCGTCCTCGTCCGGACTGCCGGGCGGGCCGCCGGCCAGTTCCGGACCCTGGTCGATGAAGATCTCCGAGCAGGGGCCGCAGGGGCCGGTGTCGCCCATGGACCAGAAATTGTCCGACGTGGCGATGCGGATGATGCGGTCGTCGGAGAAGCCCGCGATCTTCTTCCACAGCGACGCCGCCTCGTCGTCGGTGTGATAGACGGTGACCAGCAGCCTGTCCTTCGAGAGGCCGAAGTCGCGGATCAGGGCCCACGCCTGCTCGATCGCGCCGTCCTTGAAGTAGTCGCCGAACGAGAAGTTGCCCAGCATCTCGAAGAAGGTGTGATGGCGCGCCGTGTAGCCGACGTTGTCCAGGTCGTTGTGCTTGCCGCCGGCGCGGACGCATTTCTGCGAACTCGTCGCACGTGGCCACGGCGCGGTCTCGGCGCCGATGAAGTAGTTCTTGAACGGCACCATCCCCGCGTTGACGAACAGCAGCGTCGGGTCGTTCTGCGGAACGAGCGGAGCCGAGGCCACGACCTCGTGGTCGTTCCGCTTGAAGTGGTCCAGGAAGTGCGTCCGGATCTCGTTCAGGCTCGGCATCGTGCTACTGTCGTCAGGTCGTGGAGAGGGATCGGATCGCGACGGGCGCGATCCATTCAGGTGGGAACCCGGGACCCTTTACGAAACCTGCGACGCCCCGCCAAAGGAAAAGGTCGCTCCTGGCGAGGGGCGGCCTCACCGAGGCCGGCCGCGACCCGGCGCCGGGCGCATCGACTCCGAACGCTGCTCGACTCCGAGCGCCGGCGGAACACGGCAAGCCACGTCGGCGGGCGGCTCCGATGCGGGGACGTCAGAGCCTGCGGAAGCCCGGGGTGGGCGGCGACGCCGGACTCCCAACCCCGAAAGATGCGGAGGGCCGCCGCGGGTTGAAGGCGACGCGGAACCGGCCGTGGGCGGAGAGGCCGGCCCGGCTCGGCAAAACCTGGCTCTTCCGGAAAGCCGGCCAGGTCAGAGCGAGCCGTCCTCGTCGTCCGCGCCCTCGGCCGGGCCCACCAGCATCTGCTCCTCCACGGCGTCCTTGGCGCCGCGGACCTGGCGCTCGATCTGGCTCGCCATGTCGGGGTTGGCCTTCAGGAACTCGCGCACGTTGTCACGTCCCTGACCGATGCGTTGGGAATTCCACGAGAACCAGGACCCCGACTTCTCGATCACCCCCGCCTTCACGCCCAGGTCGATGATCTCGCCCAGCTTCGAGATACCCTCGCCGTACATGATGTCGAACTCGACCTCGCGGAACGGCGGGGCCACCTTGTTCTTCACCACCTTCACGCGGACGTTGTTGCCGACGATCTCGTCGCGCTGCTTCACCGAGCCCGTGCGGCGGATGTCCAGGCGCACCGAGGCGTAGAACTTCAGCGCGTTGCCCCCCGTCGTGGTCTCGGGGCTGCCGTACATCACCCCGATCTTCATGCGGATCTGGTTGATGAAGATGACCAGCGTCTTGGCCTTGGAGATCGACGCCGTCAGCTTGCGCAGCGCCTGGCTCATCAGCCGCGCCTGCAGGCCCGGGAGGCTGTCGCCCATCTCGCCCTCGATCTCGGCGCGCGGGGTCAGCGCCGCCACCGAGTCGATCACGATCACGTCCACGGCGTTCGAGCGCACCAGCGTGTCTGTGATCTCCAGCGCCTGCTCGCCCGTGTCGGGCTGGGCCACCAGAAGGTCGTCCAGGTTCACGCCTAGCTTGTGCGCATAGGACGGGTCCAGCGCATGCTCGGCGTCGACGAACGCCGCCGTTCCCCCCGCCTTCTGCACCTCGGCCACCACATGCAGCGCCAAGGTGGTCTTGCCCGAGCTCTCGGGACCGTAGATCTCGACGATCCGGCCCTTGGGCAGGCCGCCGATGCCCAGCGCCAGGTCCAGCCCGAGCGAACCGGTGGACACGGCCTCGATCTCCACGACCTTGCCCTTGTCGCCCAGCTTCATCACCGAGCCCTTGCCGAACGCCCGGTCGATCTGCGTCAGCGCCGCCTCCAGCGCGCGCTGCTTCTCCGAATCGTCTTTTCCCACGAGCCTCAACGCCGATTGCGACATGCCATTCGCCCTCTATTCCACGATTCCGCCGACCGGGCGGCCGGAGCCGCGCGACGACTCGAGAAGTACCCTCTTTGTTCCGTGTTCGCAAGATGTTCCCCGGCCGCCGCGGAGGGGGTATAGCGAAGGTGGCGTCGGAGTCAGGGGCTGACCACAGAAGCCGGCAAAGGCGAACTGCCTCCAATAAATCCCTTCTTGGCGTGGGACACGCCCCGCTGCGCATCAATTTGTCCCCGCACACAGGCGACAAACCACAATCCATAGCTGCATACTCCGGGGAAAAATCTGGACGGCGGCCTCATCCCGTGCAGTGGTTTCCAAAGGGGAAGGGGCGTGCATGTCGACAGAAAATGCTGTCTCGCCGGCAACGGAGCCGGTGTCTGTGTTCCAGAGCGACTTGCCGATCGACGTAAAGCTGGATCGGGCGCGAACGGAGCTGCTGGACCTTTCAGCCCGCAACCGGCTTCTCAACATCCCCCGATCGGCCAAGAGCGCCAAAACCCTTGAGATCGTCGACGAGAGCGGGCCCGAAGTCATCCGGCTGCTGGTGAGGGACGGCAAGGCGTTCACGTTCCTCGCCGGCAAAGGCGAAGTCGTCGAAGGGGACGAAGGCGGCGAGGAGATCGCCGAATTCGTGCAGCCCGACGATAACGGCGTCGATGCCCGCGGCGTCGCCAATCGCCATGCGGACACAAGACTTCAGACGAGGCTGACGGCCACGGGCCTCCAGAAGAAGCTGCTCGACCTCTACTACGACGCCCGCACCCTCGAGGAGGAGCAAGGGGTCAACATCCTGTTCCTGGCGGTCGGAACGCTGAAGTGGATCGATCCCAACAACGCGACTGCGATCCGCTACGCGCCCCTCATCCTCGTCCCGGTGGAGCTGGAGCGCGGCAACGTCGGCGAGAAATTCCGGCTGAGGGCGCGCCCGGAGGACATTTCCGCCAACCTGTCGCTCGAAGCCTACCTCGATCGCGTACACGGGCTGAAGCTTCCGACGTTCGACGCCGGCGACGATTTCGACCCATCGACTTACGCCGCCGCGGTCGCCGACGCCGTTTCGGCGAAGCCGGGATGGTCGGTCGACGAGAATGATCTCGTGCTCGGCTTCTTCTCGTTCGCCAAGTTCCTGATGTACCGAGACCTGGACCCTCTGACTTGGCCGGCCGGCGCCCGTCTGTCCGAGCACGCCCTCATCAAGCCGCTGATGACCGAAGGTTTCCCGGAAGGGGAGCCGCTCCTGTCCGAGGAGTCGTCGGTCGACACGCATGTGTCACCCGCGCAGATGGTCCATATTGTCGACAGCGACAGCTCGCAGACGCTCGCCATCGAGGAGGTCAGGCGCGGCCGCGACTTGGTTATCCAGGGACCGCCCGGCACCGGCAAATCGCAGACGATCGCGAATGTGATCGCTGCGGCCGTGGCTGACGGGAAGACTGTCCTGTTCGTCGCAGAGAAGATGGCGGCCTTGGAGGTCGTCAAGCGCCGGCTCGACACGACGGGCGTCGGCGACGCCTGCCTTGAGCTGCACAGCAACAAGGCCAACAAGCGCGCCGTCCTGGAAGAGCTTCGCCGCACCTGGGATTTGGGCGCGCCCCGGACCGAGAATCTGTCGGCGCTGAACGCCCGTCTGACGGAGGTTCGTGACGAACTCAACGCGCATGCCGATCGACTACATCGACCGCTCGGAAAGGCCGGCTACACGCCCTACGACGTGATCGGTCACCTCGTCCGGCTGCGCCATGCTGGCGTCCAACCGGCCTATATCCAGCTGGAAGACGCGCAGGCCTGGTCCTACGAAGACTTCGACAGACGGTCGCGCCTCGTCACCGAACTGGCGGAACGGGTGCTGGATCTTGGCGCGCCAGGCGAGCATATCTGGCGCGGCATCGAACTCGATCGCGCCCTGCCTCCGGAAATCCTGCGCATAGGCGCGAAGCTGTCGAGCCTATCCGAACGGTTCGAACAGATACGGGCGGATCAGGATGCCCTGCGCGTTCTCCTGGAGAACGAGGAGGCGACGGCGCTCGGCGACCTCGAAGGGCTTCAGGCTCTGGCGGTCCGACTGGCCGGCGCACCGGAAATGCCGGTGGAGGCCCTTGCAGCAGACATCTGGGAACAACCGGGCCAAATACGCGCCTTGATCAGCGCCGGCTCTGAGCTGACGATATTGCGAAAGGCGCTGTCGACAGCGTTTAGGGATGCGGCCTGGGAGACGGACGTCTGCGGGATCGCCAAGGTCTTGGAGCCTCTCGAAGGTGGAACGCCGGCGGCCGCCTTCGAGCGCGCGGAAAGTCTGATTCAACACGTCGATGCTATCCACGACCTTTCGGAGCGACTGGCAAAGGCGATCGGGCGCGATGTAGCGCCCAAGTCCCTGGCCGATCTGGAAACGATGGCCGAGGTCGGCGATCGTGTCTCAACCGCGCCCGAAGCGGACGCCTCGGCGTTCGCGCAGGATCTATGGGATAGCGGCATTGAGCGCGCGGCCGACCTCGCCAACGCAGTCAAGGCGCTTGAGGATGCACGAGCCGAGATCGGTTCCGCCTTGAGTGATGCGGCGTGGACCGCCGACCTTTCGGACGCCCGGCGCAACCTCGCCCTGCATGGCGCATCCTTGTTCCGGGTCCTCAATGCCGACTGGCGTTCCGCGAACAGTCTGGTTCGCTCATACCAGGCCGATCCCAGGGCGCCGCTCCAGCGTCGCCTTGGCTGGCTCGACGCCCTGGCTCGTGGGCAGGCCGCCCGCAAGCTCATCCAGGAGGAAGGTGCGTTCGGTCGGTCGGCATTCGGCAGCGACTGGCGCGCCGAGCGCACGTCGTCGGGCCCGCTTCTCGCGCTAGTCGATTGGATGCGTAGTCTGAAGGGGCTGGGCGCCGAACCTCGCCTGGTTGTCGGGCGCAAGCCGGATCGCTCGCGGATCGGGGACTTGGCGAAGAATCTCGGTGTCCAACTGAAGGCCGCGCGGACGCTGACCGCGGACCTGTGGGACGATCTCGGGCGCGCGCGGAAGATCATGTTCGGCGTCGCCGACACCGCCGACGCGGCGGATCTGAGCGCCGTCGCCGAAGTCTGTTCAAGCTTAACGAGAGCCCATGCCGGCTACGTCGCCATCGCGGCGTCGCAGGAGCCGTCGCTAGAAGCTCGGCGTCAGAACCTAGAAAACCTGACCCGCGGGCAAGCCGCGAGAGCTGACCTTCAAGCGCAAGCCTCGGATGGGCGTGCGGCTTTCGGAACACGCTGGAACAACGAGACCTCCGATTGGGCGGCGCTCAGTGGAATCGTAGACTGGATCGAGGCCAACGCCGACATCAGGATGCTCACCTCGCGCGTGCCGGACAAGACCGAGCTTCCGAACCGCTGCGAAGCGATCATTGCGGCTCGAGAAGACTGGACCGAGGCCTTTGGCATCCTGCTGGGCGATCTAAAAGCAACTGCGGAAGCGGCGCTCACGGCCGACAATGTGCATACCCTTTCGGGAGCGGAAGTAGCGGAAAGGCTCACTACGTGGCGCGACGGGTGTGAGGCACTGACTACTTGGATCGACTATCGGGCGCGGGCGCATGAAGGCAATGCGCTCAGCCTTGGCGACGTCGTCGACCGCCTTCACGACGGCAGCCTCGCCCCGGTGGACGCCCTGCCGCACTTCGAGCAGTCCTTCTTCGAAGCGGTGTTCGAAGGCCAGGTTGAGGCGGAGCCTTCCCTGGCGTCCTTCAACGGCGAACTCCACGGCCGCCATGTCCGCGACTTCGTCGATCTCGACCGCCAGCGGATCAAGGCCGCGGCCGCGCAGGTGGCGCTCGAACACCATCGTCGCGTGCCTCCGAAGACGGGTGGAGCGGTCGGCCCGCTCGGTGTCCTCAAGGGCGAGATGGCCCGAAAGCGGGGGCACATGCCCATCCGTCAGCTCATGCAGAAGGCGGCACCGGCGGTGCAGGCGCTGAAGCCGGTCTTCATGATGAGCCCGCTCTCCGTCGCGCAGTTTCTTCCTCCGGGCGCGTTGACGTTCGATCTGCTGGTGATGGACGAGGCGAGCCAGATCCAGCCGGTCGACGCACTGGGGGCGATCGCCCGCTGCAAGCAGGTGGTGGTGGTCGGTGACCCGCAGCAGCTGCCGCCAACGGCGTTCTTCGCCAAGATGACCGGACAGACAGACGGCGACGACGATGACGGGGCGGCGCGCGTGGCCGACATCGAAAGCATTCTGGGCCTCTTCACGGCCCGCGGTCTGCCGATGCGGATGCTGCGCTGGCACTATCGCAGCCGGCACGAATCGCTGATCGCCATCTCTAACCGCCAGTTCTACGAGAACAAACTGGTCATTATCCCGAGCCCCTACACGGCCCAATCGGGGCTTGGCCTGCGCTTTCACCACATTAAGGACGGCGTATTCGAGACCGGCACGACCCGCACCAATCCGGTCGAGGCGAAGATCGTGGCGGCGGCGATCGTCCATCACGCGAAGACCGCACCAAAACTCTCGCTTGGCGTCGTCGCCTTCTCGTCGGCGCAGCGCAAGGCGATCATGGAGCAACTCGAGATCCTACGCAGGCATCTGCCGCCGGAAGATGAAGCCTTTTTCCAGGCGCACCCGTCGGAGCCCTTCTTCGTGAAGAATCTGGAGAACGTTCAGGGCGACGAACGGGACGTGATCTTCATCTCCATCGGGTATGGACCGACCACTCTCGGCGGCAAGCCGCCTATGCGCTTCGGACCTGTCGGACAAGAGGGCGGCGAGCGGCGGCTGAACGTCCTCATCAGCCGCGCCAAGCGCCGATGCGAGGTCTTCTCGTCGATGACGGATGAAGACATCGATCAGGACTTCGCCTCGACGCGCAAGGGTGTCTTCGCACTCAAGCTCTTCATGCATTTCGCACGTACCGGCCGGATGTCCCTGGCCGAGTCCGTTGGCCGTGACACCGAGGCGGTGTTCGAGGCTCAAGTCGCGCAAGCGCTTCACGAGCGGGGTTACCAGGTTCACCGGGATGTGGGGGTGTCGGGACTGTTCATCGATATCGCCGTCGCCGATCCCGACCAGCCGGACCGCTATCTCTTGGCCATCGAATGCGACGGGCCGTCCTACAGGAAGGCGCGATCGGCACGGGATCGCGATCGCCTCCGCAGGAGCGTGCTTGAGGGCCAAGGGTGGCATGTTCATCGCATCTGGAGCGGCGACTGGTTCAAGCGACCTCAAGAGCAGCTTGAGCGCACCATGGCCGCGATCGAAGCGGCGAAGGTCGAGTTGGCGCGGGATGGCCAGACCAAGGACCGGCTGCCGGCCTACGAGGTCGTTTTGGTGGAGCGGGAAACCCTCACCGAAATGGGGCTCGCCGAGGTCGAGGAACTCCATGCCCTATCGACAACCTATGTCGAGGCGGAGCTCACCAAGCCTGGCCATCTGGCCGGAGAAATCCATGAAGCGCCGACCGGAGTCCTGTCGCAGCTCTCCGAACAGGTCGTCGCGGTCGAAGGCCCAGTCCATTTCGACGAGATCGTGGCGCGCATCCGCGACGCCTGGGGCCGGGGAAGAGCGGGCGCCAGAATTCGGGACGCGGTCAGACGTGCGCTAACGGTTTCCGTCCGCCAAGGCCGCATTCTGGCGGCGCATGACTTCTACAGCGTGCCCGGCGCGACCGTGTCCATTCGAGACAGGAGCGCCGCTGCGTCGCCGACCCTGCGCAGGCCAGACATGTTTCCACCCGCCGAGATTGAAACCGCGCTCATTAGCGTCGTTTCTCGCAATTTCGGGGCGACGGAAGATCAAGCCATCCAGGCGGTCTCGCGAGCCTTCGGGGTGAAGTCCACCTCGGCTCAGCTCAAGGACGTGATCGGCTCGGTCCTCGAGTCCGCAGTCGAGCGCGGCCTTCTTGTTCGTCGAGACACTCTCATTGACGCCGGCCCGAACGCGCCCAAGCTCGAGAAAGAGCCGTTGAAGCTTCCCATTGAGCTTTTGATCGCTCAGGGCGAGGGTGAACTGCTGGAATTCAAGGAGACACTGCGCTGGGATCTGCGTCAGGGTCTGATCCACAAGCGACTTGAGGATTCCTCACTCAAGGCGATTGCGGCCTTCGCCAACTACAAGGGCGGAACCCTGCTGATTGGCGTGCGGGACGACGGCTCCGTCCCTGGCCTCGAGCCGGACCTCAATACTTTCGTCGGAAGCCGGGACAAGTTCGATCTGCACCTAACGAACCTGATCAAGGATCGGTTCTCCGAAGGCTTCCGGGCGGGATGCGTATCGGTCTCCTATCCGACGATCCAGCACAAACTAGTCTGCCGGATTGACGTGAAACGCTCGCGAACACCGGTTTATCTGAGCATCGCCGATAGCGGTGGCGCGGCGACGCCTCGTTTGGTCGTCCGCGCCGGGGCATCATCGCCGGAGATTCCGCTAAGCCAGGTCGCGGCATACGTGCGAGAGCATTTCGAGGCTTGAGGCCACAAGCGCCGAGCGCTCCTGTCAAGCTCTCCTATCCCTCGGTTATCGTGGAGTTGGCAGACGAACCTTGCATTGGGCGTGCAGGCGAGCATTCATTCCATAACAACTTCGGGGTGATTGCGTGGAAGAAGCTCTGCTCAACCAGCTTGGCGCTGACCGTATCAGCGCGCGGCAGATCGATGAATTGATCGGCCTCGCTCGCGGCTTGGCGGCTGACGGTGATCTCAATCAAGCCGAGGTGGAATTTTTGCAGAAGTGGCTAGCCGCCAACGCGGCCATTAGTCAGCAGCCGCTGATTCGGACGCTCTACCAGCGTGTTAACGACGTACTCTCAGACGGCGTCCTTGATGACGAAGAGAAGCTACTGCTGCTGGAGACGTTAAATGACGTTTCCAGCCGCGACTTCGAGCTTGGTGAAATCCTCAAGTCCTCGAGCCTGCCTCTCTGCGATCCAGCCCCAAGCCTGTCATTTCAGGATCAGACTTACTGCTTTACCGGGACTTTCATCTTTGGGCAGCGCAAGGATTGCGAGCGGGCCGTTTATGACCGGGGCGGCCTCTGCGGCAGCCTTACGCAGAAGACCGACGTGCTGGTGATTGGTGCCTATGCGACGGATTCCTGGAAGCATTCTTCGTTCGGCAACAAGATTCTGAAAGCCACCGGGTGGCGCGATGAAGGGAGACCTATCTCGATTGTCTCCGAGCGGCATTGGACGGACTACCTTTGAGCGTAAGGGATGAAGTTTCAGCCGCTGAGCAGTCCGCCTCCTGCCGAGACCTTGACGTCCACAGCTGACGTTAACCCGCCGCGACCACAAAATATGAGCGAGCGGCTGGTTGCGGCGATGTTTGCAACGGTACGAGCAAGTTGAGGCGCAATCCGACAAATACCGTTTTCCCGCAGCGCGAAATCTGCCCCCGTGAATTCGCGGGTCTGAATGAAGCTGAGCACAGCGGCGTCCACGAGCGGCCGTCGCGGTTCGATCAAATCATAGACGAACGCCTGAGTATCATCGCGATCATGGTGCATCACGCCGCGGCACGGGTCGTAGCCATCGGCCACCGTCTGGATATGAATCTCGCTTCGGGCGACGGCGTAGGCGTAGTTCAACATGGCATTGATTGGGTGAGTGGCGTTTCGGTTGGTCGCGAAGCGCCCGCCTTTGCTGGACCGCCGCGATCCCACCTGTAGCCAATGATCTGGGATTGGGTGCTTCCACTTTGATTTCCAGTTGATTGGAGTCCCGGCCCAACTTTGAAAATAGGCGGCGGCGCTCCACGCCTCGGTGGTACGCACATCATCGACATCGCGCGCATGGCCGCCTCGCAGCTTTGAAATCGCACCTTCCGCTCGCGCGATTGCGACTTGGCGCGACCGGCTGTCCGGCACGCACGTGACCATTGTTTGAAGCGAGTTCTGAAGCTTCTCGGCAATCAACCGGCTGCAAAATTCCAGCCGACGCTCCGGATCATGCCGGGTTTCAACCTGCCACCGCACCCGATCCGCATTTTGGGCGAAGCTCGACCCACCGATGACGCTGACGATGTCGCCCTGCCAATCTACGCGAAACAGCGGGATCGACTGCTCAGACAGCCAATTTATGACGTCGAACGACAGGCTGCCGCTACCGTCGAGGATGATGATCCGCGCGGGTCGATCGACCGCACCTTTGAAATATTCAAACGTGCGGCGCTCTTGTGGGTAGTGGGTCAGACCATCACGCACAATCAAGCGCCCGCGGTCGATATTCAGAGACATACCGTGTCCGCAGAGGATCAGCGGCCTCCGAGGGGCACCGCGCGCTGATCGCCGGCTAGGTTTGCCGTTTTATTCCAGCCAATATTCATTGCGTTCAATCCAAGCCTCTGCCGCAGACATCTGAGCCTCCACGCCGACGCTTAGATTCTCACATAAATTTCCACGGCTTGGCGCCTTTAATCTAGGGAGTTTCGACTGAAGAATCGTGTTTCCGCCGATGATCGAACGAACCGCGTCGAGAAGTGGCGAACCGGGGTCGATCTATCGTCCGCGTGGCGTCATTTCGGAGACGAGCGCCAGCGGCGCCAGCAGGAGGAACGGCTGGGAACGCCAGCCTCCCTCGCGATCCAGAAGCTTATGATGGGCGACATATTTGGACAGCTGGCGAGGGGTCAGCTGCATGCGATGGGCTTTCAAACTGCCCCCACGATCAGCGACGGTCCGATCCCCATTCCCGACGATGTTTTCGATGGCAGACTATGGGACGAGTGGCAGTCGGACATGGTGAGCGCGTCGGGTTACGTATACGAGCGCGTCACCGTTCTTTCCGCTCGCAAGGCTGGCGATGAGAACGCAGTGGGGGCTGGCGTGCCAGCTTCGCGCGCTCCCGCAGTTCGGCAAGACCGGAGCATGTACGACTTGTGCTTCCCGGTTTTCGAAGCACTGAGAGCGGAAAACAAAGCGTACATCGATCTAGCGCCAGAGAAGCTCCTTGATCGGTTCCAAGAGCGCTACGCCGAACTTCATGGCGACGTTGCCAACCTAAAGCCAGCGCCTCAACTCAGGACACTACGCAAGCACCTCAACCAATATCGCGAATGGCTTCGGCAAGTTTCGGCAAGCACCAGCAACGTGCCGAATAACACCTAACAAAACAGTATCTTATGGAGGCTCCGCGGGTTTCGATTTCCGGACTGGATATCGGAACGCTCCCCCTTGCCGCGCCAGGACCACAAGTCCGCCTATCGCCGCCGCCTAGAGCGTGCCGCCGCTCGTGGTCTCTCCCGTAGCCAAGCTCGCGGTCACCCCAAGGTGGGCGAGGCCTACATCTCGCCGCGGGCCAGGGCGCCGCCATTCGACGCTCGGCTTGAGGCGGCCATCCGTGAGATCCGTCGCGGCAAACCGCTGGGCGAAGCCGCGCGTGATCTGAAGGTCGGGCGCGAGCGGCTGAGCACCTACGCCAAGGCGCATGCCGGCGCACAACGCGTCGGCGGCGCTTGGACCTTCAGCGACAAACGCTCGCGCGAGGTGGCCGTGATCACGCCTGACGGTGTCGTGGCGATCGTCACGAATTTCGAGGGCGCCCACGTCGCCTGCCAGCATTGGCACGAGGCGCACCAAGCGATGGCCAACCACGCCTGGAGGGAGACCTTCGAGCGCCGCTGGAGGGAGCGCTACGTCCGCGACCTGAGCGGCAAGTGGCGCCTGCTCGCCTCCGATCTCAACGACGTCTACGCGGCCATCCACGCACACGATGAGCCGTTCGAGATGATCTACCGCATCATTTTCTAATCAAGGACAGATCCATGAATTCAAACCGGATTCGGATTGAAACCCGGAAATTCAGACGCTTCCGGAACTTCGGCGACATCGCTCCTTACTGCCGCCTCTGCGGCAAGTTTGATTGGCGATACCGCTACGAGCGTCACCACATCGCCGGCCGAAAGTATTCGCCCATCGTCATTTTGATCTGCGTTGATTGCCACGACTGGATTTCAGACATGCAGAAGGACCGCCCCAAACTCCCCGCCGGCATCGATCCACAGGTCGCCGAGCTCGTGCATCAGATGTACGGCCAGATCGAGATCGCCGAGCGCTCGATCGAATGCTGGAAACGCAGCATCAGCGCCGTCCTCGGCATCGTTACGGTCGCGAATGAAAACGATCCGCCGGGAGGTTTTTCAAACTCGGAGGGCGATCAATGACGCCCGCCGACGCCTTGCCGCTGCTGATCCGCGGTTATGCACGACCGGTCGACGACACTCCGCCGGCTCCAGGGAGGTGGAAATCAAAACGCCAGCCGCTGCGTTCGTCGGATTGGTCGATCGTCTTCGATACGGAAACCACTATCGATCCGCGCCAGCGCTTCCGGATCGGTGTCTACAGGATCTACGAGCGCGAGCGGCTCGACGAAGAGCGCTTCTTCTTCGATCCGGCCATGCTGACCGCCGAAGAGGCTTCGCTGCTCAACAGCTACAGCCAAAGCAAAGGGCTGCTGCCCCCGATCACGCTCGCACAGTTCCGGGACGAGGTGTTGCTTCAGAAGGGCTACGCGATCGGAGCAAAGATCATCGGCTTCAACCTGCCCTTCGACCTGAGCCGCGTGGCGCTCGACGCCTCGCCGGCACGCCCTACCAGGAACCGCACGAAGTTCCGGGGCGGCTTCAGCCTGAAGCTCTCCGACAACCCGTACTGGCCGAAGATTCAGGTGAAGCACATCGGTCCCAAGGCGGCGTTCATCGAATTCACCGTTCCGGGCAGCCAGCGGACCAGCCGGTCGCGGCGCAGGTCCAACCGACACAACGCGCCGCATCGCGGTGTCTTCATCGACGTGAAGACGGTCGCCGGGGCCGTCCTCAGCCAATCCCACTCGCTGAAGTCCCTGGCCGTGACGTTGAAGACGCCGACGCAGAAGGTCGACTCCGAGGCGCATGGCGAAGTCCTGACACCCGCCTACCTCGACTACGCCCGTGACGACGTCCAGATCACCTGGGAATGCTTCCTCGCCCTTCAGGCTCGATACGCCGAGTTCGGCTTGGCCGGCGAATTGTGCGATCTGGTCAGCGAGGCCAGCATCGGCAAGGCGACGTTCCGGGCCATCGGCATCCGGCCCCTGAGCGAGACGCAGCCCGACACCCCGCCCCAGGAGACGGCCTGACGGGGCGTCCTTCGTCTGCCGTTCGCGCAAGGTGGAACGTCCGGGGCCTTACTTCCATCCGCTGCTGGCGACGCTGATCACGGGCGCGGCGCGACTCCTGCTCGCGCTCGCCGAATATCAGGCGCGGACGCGAGGTCTGGACTGGGCGTTCTGCGACACCGACAGCTTGGCTATCGCCCAACCGGAGGGCATGGCCGAAGCTGATTTCCTGCGGCTCGCGTTGGAAGTGCCGAAGGCGTTCGAGAGCCTGAACCCCTATGCCTTCGGCGGCTCAGTCCTGAAGATCGAAGCCGTGAACTACGACTGGCGCGAGGGATATGAGGACCAACTCCGCCCGCTCTACTGCTTCGCCATCTCGTCGAAGCGCTATGCGCTCTTCAACCTCGACGAGGCCGGTCGGCCCATCCTACGCAAGGCTTCGGCGCATGGGCTCGGCCATCTCATGGAGCCCTACGACAAAGACGCGGACATCAAGCTCATCCCGAAGCCGCTGCCTTCCCTTCTCAAGGGCAAGGATCGCGTCGCGCGCTGGCACTACGACGTCTGGCATACGATCGTCTCGCACGCGCTCAGCGGCGCGAGCATGGCGCCGCGGTTCGGCTACCACCCGAAACTACGTGGTCCAGCCGTCAGTCGATACAGCGCCACCAGCCCCGAACTCCTGGGTTGGTTCGACGCCTACAACGAGGGGCGGCCTTACGAGGACCAGGTGAAGCCGCACGGCTTCATGTACGCGTTGCACGCCAAGCGCGGCGCTGGGCGTGCGAAGGTCTCCCCGGTGGCTCCGTTCGACCGTGACCTTGATGTGGCCATCCGGTCCGCCTTCGATCGCAAGACCCGCGCCCCGGTTAGCCGCGAGTGCCTGGAGAGCTACGCCCAAGCACTCGCGCCCTACCCCTTCCACCCGGAAGACAAGTTCCTGAACGGCCGCGCCTTCGACCAGGGCGAGACCCTGCCCAGGCACGTCGAGGTGAGCGAGGTGATCTACATCGGCAAGGAAGCCGACCATTGGGAGGAGTCGTTCTTCCTCGGCGAGACAGGGGACATCGGCATCGCTTACAGCCGCGATCCGGGCGACGCGGCGGGGGCTTTCGTGGCCTTGCGCGAAGCCGTGGAGGCGTTCGGCGCGCTGGCGGTCAGCGAAGCGACAGGCGTGCCTCGGTCGACCCTCGCCAAGGTCGTTCAAGGCTCGCCGACCAACACGCGGGTCCCGCACTATATCATCGCCCAGAAGCTGAAGGGGCTGTGGGCTAAGCGCGGCGCTGAGGCGGACGCGCGGGAGGCCCGGTTGCGGCATTGGAAATCCGTCGTCGAAGCAGAGGGCGGCATTCGACCGGCGGCGCGCAAGCTCGGGATAGACCCGTCAAACTTGGCGAAGGCCATCCGCAACGCCGGGTAGACCGAGCCGAAGTCAGTCTAGGTGCGAGTCGGGATGCGTGAGCCTCACGCCCTCACCTTTCTGATCGGCCGAGATGAACTCAATTCCGCCGCGGGTAAGCGCGCCTTGAACGGCAGACAGGGTGCTCGTGCGGGTGTCCACGGTGCCGCGTTCAAGACGCACCAGTGCGTTGACCGACACGATGGCCCGGTCCGCCAGCTCCTGCTGTGACCAGCCAAGCAACGCGCGAGCGGCCCGAACCTGACGAGCGGAAATCATCACCCGCAACCAGTCAGGGCGGAGGGGTGAAAGCGCCACTATAAGGTAGAAAAACCACCTCTTACGGTGATAAACTCACCGCTATTCTTTTGGGGACCCATCATGCCTGATCGTGCGCCCACCCTGAGCATCCACGCCCGATTCGCTCGGGTGGTGGTCGCGGCAATAGCCCCTCTATTGCTCGGGTCATCGCCATGCTTCGCCGCCGAGCCGAACGCGTCTCGCCCCTACGTCTCGGTGTTGCGGGCACATGATGCCAACGGTCTTGAGATCGGGATGCCCTTCCGCGACGTCGCCAGACGGCTCCGCCTGGAGGATTTGGGTGGCGGGCAATATTCGGCCCGTGAGCGGGGCATAGCCTACAATCTCGAATTCACGCCGTTGGGTCGGCTGTTCCGCATCAATACTGAGCAGATGATCGGGCGCTTCCAACCGGACTACACGTTCGGTCGCCAACTGACCGCGAAGCTCACCGCCAAGTACGGCCCGCCGCACTACAATTCCCTGCCGGACGGCATCGCCTCATGGAGCGGCTACACGCATCTGCGGTTCGCGTCTGGCCAGGTGTTACCGCGAGAGATCGAGAGGCTTTCGGCGCGACTAACGACGCTGAGCGGCGAGGTGACGCTGCATATCCAGCTGTTGGACTTCGGAGTCCTCTTGCGGGACCAAGCTCTCCTGAACCAGGGACCGCGCAACCGCGGCGCGGATGTGGCCACCTTCTAGCCCGCATTTCCGATAGCGTCCGATCTACGTGGGCGGATGCGACTCGTCCCGTAACTTGAGTTGCCGCGGGCCGCTGCAAGTGGAACGGGGCTGCAGAATCGAGCAATGCTCGCGCTCCCGTCCTTAAGGGAACCTGCGGCGCGTCAAAAATGGCTGAGGGTGAGACCTACACAATCCACATCGACGGGCGATGGTCCCTTGAAGATCTTTACACCTTCTCCAGGACCTACGAGCAGGTCTACTTCATCCTCCAGGCGCTACTCCCTGGTCTCGACGAGTGGGACAATGAGCGCATCTTCCGCGCCTTCCAAGCGTACCCATGGCGCGGCGGTTATAGTGCCGTAAACTTCTACAATCAGCTGAAATACAATACCCCACGGGAGCAGCGTCCGAGCGTCGCCTCGATCCAATACGCCTCTCCCGGTTGGATCGAGATTGGGACCGTGCTTATCCCACTAACTTACGTGCTGGCTCACGTCGTAAACCGCGTCACCAAGACGCTCAACGAATGCAACCAGACCTACAGCTCGATCTACAGGGAGGCGCAACAGCGCAAGCTACTGTCGATTGAGATCGAGCGGAAACGCCTGGAACTGGAGCGCGAGCAGCTTGAGTTTGCGATCGAGGCTTGCGAGAAACTTTCACGCATGATGGACCTTCCGGACCCGGCAACAATTCATACGCGGACCGACAATCCACTCATCTCGCTGAAAATTCTGCTCTCAATATACCGCCGAGTGCGTACCCTCGCGATCTACCAGCAGCGCGGGAAGGCGGAGTTCAACGACAAGCGGTAGCTTCCGGCAGCTGGGGACGTAAATCGGCGCTCAGCACGTCGGTGCTTTTCCGATGTCTTGTGGTCACGACCTGCTTCTGTTCCGCTCTTCGCTATACCCCCGACCGCCGCGGAGGCGGAACGCCAACTCGTGAAGGAGGATATGATCCCGCGACGCCGCCGGGCCTTCACCGGCCTGCCTCAGACTGCTCGGCGAGGCGCAGGCGTCGGCGACAGGCTCGCCCGCCACTCGCCTCCTGCGGGTGGAGGCGTGGACGGCGGGCGCGACGCGGGCTAGCGTCGATATCACGACACCTGGGATGTGACGCCGGACCGGGGGGACCGGCGCCCTTGCGGGCTGCATCCGGGGGCGTTTCGGCGGAGGGGCTGTTCGCGGGTGCATGACATGAAGGCCAGGGCCGCGGGACGGGTCGTCGACGCCGGAGGCCGCCCGTGTCGCTGATGGCCCCTTCAGGGCCGCCCACGCCCGGGAAGCGGGCGGCCTCGGTCCGCGCCGCCCTCGCGCGGGGCGACCTGCTGGGCGCCTATGACGAGGTGGCGCGGCGGGGCGACACCAGCCATGCCGAACTGAACTACCTCGAGGTGCTGACCCTCGCACGCCTGGGCGACACCGAACGGGCGCTTCGGCTCTATGAGGACTACGGCCTCGCCGACCGGGACGATGTCGACACCCTGTCGCTCAAGGCGCGCCTGCTCAAGGATCTGGCCTTCGCCGGCGGGGCGCCCAATCGCAGGCGCCTGCTGGAAGCCTGCGACCTCTACGAGGCGGTGCATCGGCGGACACGTTCGAGCTATCCCGCCATCAACGCCGCGAGCCTGGCGCTGATCGCCGGCAAGACGGATCTGGCCGAACGCCTTGCCCGGGACGTGGTGGACGAGGCCATGCCCGAGGGGCGCACCGGCTACTTCTCGCTGGCCACCCTGGCCGAGGCGCTGGTCGTCCTGGGCGATGCGGAGGGCGCCCGCGACGCGCTGGCCCGCGCCCTGGCGGCGCCCGATGCGGACGTCGGCGCCCGCTCCACCACGGTGCTCCAGCTCCAGAGGCTGGTGGCGGCCAGGAGCGTCAAGGCCGAGATGGGCGCCCTGCTGGAGCTGATCCAGCCGCCGAAGGTGGCGATGTTCTGCGGCAACATCTTCGTGGGCGGTCCCGAGCTGGAGGACGACCTCGCCGCGCGCACGCGCGACCTGATCGCGCGCGAGAACGTGGGCTTCGGCTACGGGGCGCTGGCCGCCGGCAGCGACATCCTGATCGCCGAACAGCTCCTGGCCGCCGGCGCGGAGCTGCATGTCGTCCTGCCGTTCGCCGAGGCCGACTTCCTGGAGCAGTCGGTCGCGCCGGCCGGCGAGAGCTGGGTGCGACGATACGAGGCCTGCCGCGACCGCGCCGCCTCGGTGACCTTCTGCAGCAACATGGCCTTCATGGGCGGCATGGAGCAGTTCGCCTACGGCTCCAAGGTCACCATGGGCATGACGCGCCTGCGCGCCCGGCAGCTTCACGCCGAGCCGTTGCAGCTCGTGATCGTGGAGGCGCGCGGCGACCGCACGCTCAGCGGCTCGGACATCACTGCGTGGAAGGCGACGGGCGGCCGGTCCGAGGTGATCATCGCCCCGCCCCTCGTCCGCCCGGTCATGCCGCCGCCGCCCGAAAAGCCCGACGTGGAACGCGGCGTCTACGGCCTGATGTTCACCGACTATCCCGGCTTCTCGAAGCTGGACGAACGCGTCCTGCCCCTCTTCTGGGAAGAGGTGATGGTCCGCGCGGCCCGCATCCTGGAGGGGTACGGCGAGGTGATCCGCCAGGGCAACACCTGGGGCGACGCCATCTTCGCGGTCTTCAGCGATGCGCCGACCGCAGCCGCAGCGGCGCTCGACCTCTGCGAAGGCCTGGCCAAGGTGGACTGCCGGCGCCTCGGCGTGCGCGAAGGCACGGCCATGCGCATCGCCCTGCACTACGGCTCGACGTACTCGGGCTATGATCCCGTCACCAAGCGCACGAACTACTACGGCAGCGAAGTGTCACGCGCCGCGCGGATCGAGCCGGTCACGCCGTCGGGAAGCGTGTACGTCACCGAACCCTTCGCCGCCGTGCTGGAGATGCAGGACGACCATCCGTTCGACTGCAACTATGTCGGCAAGATCGCCCTGCCCAAGGGCTTCGGCGTCTATCCGCTGTACCGCCTCAGCCGCCGGCCGAAGGACTGACGCCCCCGGGAAAGGGCCGCTCCACGATCAACGCCCGGTCGCCGCGGCGGGAGCGTGGCCCAGCGCCCGGCACTCGGCGGCCATGGTCCTGGTGAAACTGGCGTCG
The DNA here is from genome assembly GCF_037189685.1 of Phenylobacterium sp. GTDB lineage: Bacteria > Pseudomonadota > Alphaproteobacteria > Caulobacterales > Caulobacteraceae > Phenylobacterium. Next base: position 116,245 of record NZ_JBBCIT010000033.1, read on the forward strand.
GCGCCCAGGGTCTGATCGAGGATCGCCATGCCGGCGGCGCAGTCCGAGCGCGCCTCGGCCATTCGCCCCGCGCGCGCCAGCACCTTGGCGCGATTGACCAGCAGGTCGCCGTGGTTGGGGTGGGTCCTGCCATAGCTGACGTCATAGTTGCGCTTGGCGTCGTCCAGAGCTTCGAGCGCCCCGCGGGAGTCGCCCCGGTCGGAGGCGATCAGGGCCAGGTACACATCGGCGATGCCGATGAGGTAGTGAGGCCCGCCGAAGGCCTGGCGGTAGATGACGATCGCCTCGCGCAACGCCTGTTCCGCCTCGGGCAGCCGCCCCAGGCCGTGCAGGATCTGGCCCTGCATCGACAGGGTGTCGGCGAGGATCGGGTTGTCGTCGTCAAGGACCGCGCGCTCGATCCGGAGCGCATTGGCGATCTCGACCTGGGCACGCTTCAGGTCACCCGCGTTGAACGAGTTCTGGGCAACCGCGAACCACGCCTTGCCCGTCGAGAGATGGGTCTCGCCCAGAGAGGCCTGGAACAGCTTCAGCGACTCTGTGAGCGAGGTCCGCGCCTCGTCGAACTGACCGTCGTCCGACAGGAGCAGGCCGCGGTTGTTCAAGGCCATGGCCAGGGCGCCGCGCGACGCATCGGCGCCGGCGGCGCGATAGTGGGCCAGCGCCCGGTCGAAGGCGGCGACCCCTGCCTTGACGTTCGAGGTCGAGGTATGGATCCGCCCCTCGGTGAGCGCCGCCAGGGCCCGAAGGTTCGCGTTCTGGGGGCCGTCACCGGTCAGCCGGTCCTCGGCGCGACGCACGGTGGCGAGGGCCAGCTCGAGCTGGCCCTCCCGCGCGTAGGTGGTGGCGAGCACCAGCAGGGCTTCCGCGCCGTCAGGGCCGGAGCGGTCGATTACCGGCAGGGCCGATTCCACCGCCGTGCGCGCCTCACCCAGCAGGCCGAGGTTGTTGTAGGCGCGGCCCAGAGTGGCCAGCAGCCGGGCCTGGATCGCCGGCTGGTCAGCCAGCTCGACCCGCGCCCGCTCGACACTGCGGCCCAGGATGGTCAGGGCCGTGATCGTCCGGGGATTCTCGGTGGCCGGGTTCGACAGCTCGAAGGTGCCGACCAGATAGTCGGCGGCCGCGCGGGCGGCGGCGGCCTCGTGCTGGGCGATCGTGCGTTGGTGGTTGGCTTCGATCCGCAACGAGTTGGCGTAGAAGGCGAGCCCGCCCGTCACCAGCATCCCGACGACCGCGCCAGATGCGATGGCCGTCATCTGGGCGATGCGCCGCTGGGTCTCGCGCTGGACCAGCTCGTCCAGTTTCAGGCCCGTGAGGCCGGCGATCAGTTTCTGGGTGGCCAGTCGCGGACCGTCCGCCTCGCGCCGGAAATCGGCGGCGATCGGCTCGGCCGGCGTCGAGGACAGGGCGCCGTCGGGCCCGATCCGGAAACGCAGCGCATGCGGAAAGCACTCGCGGTCCTCCGCGCCCGGCATGGCCGATGCGTTCGGTTCGCCATCCACGACCAGGGCCAGAACCCGGCCTTCGCCGTGGAACCGCTTGAACTGGAGAATCTCTTCGTTGACCCAGCGCGACTTGGCCGCCGCCGGAGAGCAGATCACCACCAGGAACATCGATCCGCGCAGCGCCGACGTGAGTTCGGCGCTGAGGTCCCCGGAAGCCGGGAGTTCCTCGCGATCGCGGAAGATGGGCCGGAGGCGCCGCGGCACCTCACCCACGGCGGTGACCTTGCCGATCAGCTTGCCGGGTAGGCGATAGCCCTCGACCTCGCGATGCAGGCGCTGGGCGAAGTCGCGATCCCGGTGGCTGTAGCTTATGAACGCCCGATAGGCGAAGGCGCCTTCGCGCCGCGTGTCAGGTGCCCCGTCGCCGTCCCCCATGCCCTCAAATGTACGACAGCGTACGCCGGCGCCGCAACGCCGCTCCCGCAAAGCCGAAACCGAAGATCATGAAGGCCCAGGTCGAGGGTTCGGGCACGACGCCGCCTCCGTCCGTCAGCCGAACGGGATCGATGAACTGAGGCGAGAAGTTGATGCCGGTGATGTACTTCGGCTCGGCGTCCAGCGCGCCGAAGCCCCGCATGGCGGCGAACGACTCGAACTCGACGCCGCCCCCGCGACCGATGGGATCGCCGAAGCCCGAATACGCCACGAGGCAGGTGGTCGCCGTGATGCAGTCGGAGCGCGTGTAGGCCGTGACGCTGGTCCGGTACTGGATCACCTGGCTCTGCCCGCTTTCCAGCAACGCGTTCAACGGCAGCACGATGTTCGTGGAATCCCAGGCATAGGCCCACGCGAGCTGGTTCGGCAGGGTCTCGCTGCCGAACGCCAGGACGAAGCCGTCCAGCGCGGCCGAGGCCACATCCAGGTTGTAGTTCTGGATGACGTTGCCTTCGGAATCGAAGGCCAGGCTGATCCAGCCGCTGAGCGAATAGAGCGTCACGTCGTTGCTGACGACCGAGAAGTCGAAGTCGGCGTAGGCGAACGGCGAGTACGCCTCCACATGCGTGCTCAGGTCCTCGAACGTCAGGCCCGAGAACGTCTGGCCATAGCCGGTGAAGATGTTGTTGTCGGTCGCCGCCCCCGCGCGCTCCTGAAGGTAGAAGCCCATGCCGGCGGGGATGATGGTGGACTCGAAGTCCGAGATCGCGAGCAGGCCATCGGACAGGTTCGTGATCGTGACGTCGACGCCCGAGTAGGAGGTGGCCGTCGAGAAGGCGCCCGAGACCGCCACGCCGCTCTCGAAGCTGACCTGGCTGGCGCCGATCTCGACGATCGACTCCACGCTTCCGCCCCGTCCGCCCAGGTTGATCACGTTGTAGCCACGCGGCAACGTCGTCGAGAAGGGCACCACTGCGGTTTCGGCAATCTCCCCGTAGCCTGTCGGCGTCGCGTCGATCGACTGGGCCTGAGCGGTGTTCGCCGCGAGCAGGACCAAGCCTGCAGCCAGATACTTCGCGCTTCGCATCAGCCCCTCCGGCCACAACGCCGAGGACCCGCCCCCGCGAGTCCCTATCCTTCTCGTCAACCCTAGCACGCGCACCGGCGCGCACGATCTCGTTCTTGTGTGGGTTGAAAATCCGGCGATACAACTCGCCTTCCGGACCACACCGCGCCGGAAGAGGCTGCGAACCGGCGCCTCCACATGGGCGGCCCGCCGAAGACCTCCGCGCGTCCCGATAGGTGAATCCGAAGGCGGCCCGCGGCGTCCCCGTCGTGATCGATCGGGGAAACGCCGCGCCGTTCCTCAGAGCAGGTCGCCGCCGCAGGCGCCCGCCGTCGTGCCGGTCTGCTGGAACGCCTTGATGACGTTGCGGCCCGTCGTCCAGCGGTGCACCTCGTCCGGCCCGTCCACCAGCCGCTGCGACCGGATATGGGTGTACCAGGCCGCCAGCGGCGTATCGCGGCTGTAGCCCAGCGCCCCGTGGAGCTGGATCGCGGTGTCCACCACATGGTGCACCATGTGGGCGAGGTAGACCTTGGCGATGCCGTTCTCCTGGCGCAGGTCCAGGCCCTTCTCCGCCTTGTAGGCGATGTGCAGCAGCATCAGGCGCGCGATGTAGAGCTGGCTGGCGCACTCGGCCATCATGAACTGCACGGCCTGGCGCTTGTGCAGCGGCCCACCGAAGGTCTCGCGGGTGGTGATGTGGGCCGCCGCCAGGTCCAGCGCCCGCTGGGCCATGGCCACGTTGTGCATGCCGTGCCGCAGGCGGCCGTAGGCCAGGCGGTGCTGGCCCATGTTGAATCCCTGGCCCTCGCCGCCCAGCAGGTTCTCGGCCGGCACCACTAGGTCCTTGATCTCGACCTCGGAGTGGCCGCCGCCCAGGATGTGCGACAGCGGGCCCTCCGCCGCCATGGTCTGGATGTCGCGCTTGATCCGGTAGCCCGGGTTGGGCAGCTCCACGATGAAGGTCGAGAACTGCTGGTGGCGCGGCGCGTCCGGGTCGGTGCGCGCCATGACCACCGCGAGGTCGGCCACCGACGCCGCCGACGAGAACCACTTCTCGCCGTTCAGCACATAGTTCTCGTTGCCGTCCTTGACCGCGGTGGTGCGCATGCCGGTGGCGTCGGCGCCCGCCGCCTTCTCGGTCATGGAGTAGCAGACGCGCTTCTCGCCGTTCAGCAGCGGCTTGAGGAACTTCTCCTTCTGGTGCTCGGTGCCGTGCGCCAGCAGGGTCAGGATCGTGGCGTCGTCCGGCCCCTGGCTGTTCAGGCTGAGCGCGCCCAGATAGCTCTCCCCCAGCTCCATCTGGACCAGGGCGTTGGCCAGGGGCCCCAGGCCCATCCCCCCATGCTCCTTGGGCACGAAGGGCATCCACAGGCCCTGGGCGCGGGCCTTGGTCCGCAATTCGTCCAGCACCTTCTTGTAGCTGGCCTTGTCGGTGACCCGCTCCTGCGCCGGGATGCACTCGTCGTGCACCCACTGGCGGACCTTCTCGCGGACCTTCCTGGCCTCCTCGGGGATCTCGAAATCGATGGCCACGGCGGCGTCTCCCTACTGCCTTTTCGAATTTTCCCCACCCTGGGGCGGCGCCGTGGGGGGAGGCAAGGCCTTTGACGTCCCGCGCGCGTCCCCTTTGACCCCGACGCTCAAGTGATCTCCTATGACCCCACAGGGAGTTCGAAGATGTCCATGCACGTCCGCCAGTTGACCCCCGCCATCGGCGCCGTGATCGAAGGGATCGACCTCGCCCAGGGGGTCTCGGCCGACCTGGCCGCCGCCCTGCGCCAGGAACTCCTGAAGCATCAGGTGCTGTTCTTCGAGGACCAGGACCTGACGCCGGTCCAGCACCGCGACTTCGCCGCCCGCTTCGGCGCGCTGCACACCCATCCGCTGTATCCCGGCGTGCCCGACGCGCCCGAGCTGTTCACCCTCGACAACCACGCCGGCAACCCCACCGACAACGACGCCTGGCACACCGACGTCACCTTCATCGAGACCCCGCCGATGGGCTCGATCCTGCACGCCCGCCTGCTGCCGCCCAACGGCGGCGACACCATCTGGGCCAACATGAAGGCCGCCTACGAGGCGTTGTCCCCGACCCTTCGCGGCTTCCTGGAGAGCCTCGACGCCGTCCACGACTTCGCCCGCGGCTTCCCCCAGCGCGGGATCGTCGCCAACGCCGCCGGCGCCGACAAGCACGCCAAGGCCCTGGCCGAGCACCCGCCGGTGCTGCACCCCGTGGTCCGCACCCATCCCGAGACCGGCGAGGACGCCCTCTTCGTCAACTTCGGCTTCACCGAGCGGATCAAGGGCCTGCGCCGCAAGGAGAGCGACGCGATCCTGAACATGCTGTTCGAGCACGTCACCAGGCCCGAGTTCCAGGTGCGCTGGCGCTGGACCCCGAACGCGCTCGCCTTCTGGGACAACCGGATCACCCAGCACTATGCGGTGAACGACTACCTGCCCAATCGCCGCGTCATGATCCGCGCCACCATCCTGGGCGAGCGCCCCTATCACCGCTCGCGCAAGCCCGCGGCGGCGCTGGCCGCGGCGGAGTAGGCGCTTACCTCCCCCGCGAAGCGGCGGGAGGTAAGCGCGATCTCGACCGGGCCGGCCCCTCAGGCCGTCAGGGCCGCCTCGGTGGCTTCCATCTCGTCCCGGATCCAGTCGTGACCCGAGGTCACCATCACGCCTTCCAGCGCACTGATGTGGCCCCGCAGGCGGTCGCGGATGTCCTTGGGGACGTCGTCGCGAGTGGCGAGCCAGCGGGAGATCTGATGCACCGCGAACGCGGTGTGCAGGGCGAGCCGGTCGCGGTCGTCGTCGGAGAGCTTCATGGGCGGGCTCCGTTCTGAGGTACGCCAGCTATAGCACACGAAGCCCCGAAGCGGTTCCTCACGCCAGCCCCAGCGCGCGGCCCACCGCCCCCTGGTCGAAATAGGGCCGCTCGCAGAGGATGCGGTCCGAGCCGGGCGCGAACTCGAAACCCGCCGCCATCCGCACGCGGAACGCCCGGCCCGTCGGCTCCACCGTCCGGCCGGGCAGCTTCAGCGGCCCCAGGTGCGTGCCCGTCAGCCAGAACTCCACCAGCACCGTGTCGCCGTCGTGGGCGATGGCGATGATCTCGTTGCCCTGGTCGGGAAACGGCACGCGCGAGGCGGCGAAGTAGCGCCGCACCGCATCTTCCCCGTCGAACACCGCGCCGCCGCCGTACAGCTCGTAGCGGGGGTGGGCGAAGGTGGCGATCACCGCGTCCCAGTCGTGGGTGATCTCCAGCGCCATGTGCTCGCGCACCACGGCGATGCGGCGGGCGGCGAGGTCGTCGGTCATGTGGAGTCGGTCCTTTGCGGCGTAGCCCGGCTTCGGGGGCGGCTCCGCCATAAATCCGCCCCTCGCCCGCGGGCGACTATGGACCCGGACGCGACGCTTGACAGCCCATCTTACAGGCGTAACGTCCCCTGAAAGGTACGGATGTAAGATGTCGCGGATCTCGGGCGCCGAAAGCCAGGTGATGGAAGCCCTCTGGGATCGGGGGCCGCTGACGGCCGAGGAGATCATCCAGACCGTGGGGCCGGCCCAGGACTGGGGCGAGGCGACGGTGAAGACGCTGATCAACCGCCTCCTCAAGAAGAAGGCCCTGGCCTCCGAACGGTCGGGCGGCCGCGCCCTCTACCGTCCCCTCGTCAGCCGCGAGGCGTACATCACCGGCGAGAGCCAGGGCCTGCTCGACCGCCTCTTCGGCGGCCAGCTCGCGCCGCTGGTGGCCCACTACGCCCAGCACCGCGCCCTGTCGCCCGACGAGGTGGCCCGGCTGAAGAAGCTGATCGACGAGCTCGACGGCGATGAGCGGTGAGATCCTGATCAACGACATTCTGGTCAGTGAGATTCTGGCCGGCGACATCCTGGCCGCGCTGCTGCGGGCCAATGTCGCGCTCGCCGTCGCCGTGGCCGCCGTGCTGGCCGCCCGCCGGCCCATGCGCCGCCTGTTCGGCGCCCAGATCGCCTATGGCCTCTGGGCCCTGCCGCCCATCGTCTTCCTGGCCAGCCTCATGCCGCCGCCAGTGGTGCTGGAAGCGCCGCCGGCCGACCCGTTCGCCCTGGCGCGGAACCATTCCGCCGTCGTCCTGGCCGCATGGGCGGTCGGCGCGGCGCTGGTCGCGGGCGGATTCGCGACGGCCCAGGCCCGCTACATGGCCGCGGCCCGCCGCGGGCGTGTCGGCCCCTCGGTGGTGGGCGTCTTCATCCCGCGCATCCTGATGCCTGCCGACGACGGGACCTACACCAGCTCCGAACGCGACCTCATCCGGGCGCATGAGCGCGAGCATGTCCGCCGCGGCGATCCCCGCGCCCGCGCCCTGGCCGCCGCCTTCCAGGCCCTCTGCTGGTTCAATCCGCTCGTTCACCTCGCGGCGCAGGTGATGAGGACCGACCAGGAACTGGCCTGCGACGCGGCCGTCCTGAGACGACGCCCGAACGACCGGGCCCTCTACGCCCGCACCCTGCTCAAGAGCCAGCTCGCCGCCCAGGCCCTGCCCTTCGGCTGCCACTGGCCCGCCCATGGGCGTCATCCGCTCGAAACCCGCGTGGCGGCCATGAGCGCCCCGGCCGCCCACGACGGCCTGGCCGGGCCCACCCTGCTGGCCGCGGCCATGATCTCCGCCGCCTTCACCGCCTGGGCCAGCCAGCCGCCCGGCGAGAAGCATCCGCCTCCGGTCATCGCCTTCTTCGACGACACGCGCGAGCGCGCCGTCTCGGTCCTGCTGATCCGCACCCCGCCGCGCGAAGTCCCGACCGCGCCCGCCTCCTAGAGGCTGTTAGGGACCGCGCTGTCGGGGCTGGGGGCTTGCCCCTCTCTTCCAGGTCGTCATCCCCGGGCTTGTCCCGGGGACCCATGGTTCCGCTTCCATAGCCTTCTGCGGCGGGCCGCGTGACGCGGGCCGGCCTCGCGGCATTGCGGCCGAGGGATGGGTCGCCGGGACAAGCCCGGCGATGACGAGCTGATGTTGTTCAACGCTGTAATCCGGACACAGGTCCCTAACAGCCTCCTAGCGCCGGTTCGATCCGCGGCCCGGCGCATAGCTCCGGCGCATCACCTCACGCCCGGCGTGTGGTTGAGGGCCGGGCCGCCGACCTCTAGCCTGCCCCCAACCCCCAGCAACGCCTGGGATCAGAACCGTTGGGAAACGCCATGCCGGAAGCCATCCTCGACCCCGAACTGCCGATCATCGACCCGCACCACCACCTGTGGGACCGGCGCACCTACGCGACGCCGACGGTGACCGAGCATCCCTTCATGACCGCGATCCAGCCGGCGCCCCGTTACCTGCTGGACGAGCTGATCGCCGACACCGGCAGCGGCCACAACGTGATCGCCACGGTCTTCCTGGAGTGCGGCGCGTTCTACAAGGCCGACGGCCCCGAGGCCATGAGGCCGGTTGGCGAGACCGAGTTCGTCAACGGCGTCGCGGCCATGAGCGCCAGTGGGATGTACGGGGATTTCCGCGCCTGCGCCGGCATCGTGGGCAAGGCCGACCTGCTCCTGGGCGACGGCGCCAAGGCCGTGCTCGAGGCGCACGTCCGCGCCGGCGGCGGCCGTTTCCGCGGCATCCGCAACAGCGCCTCGTGGGACGCGGACAAGGATGTGCTGGGCCCGCTCAACCGGGTCGAACAGGGACTCTACCTCGACCGCACGTTCCGCGAGGGATTCCGCCACCTGGGGCCGATGGACCTCAGCTTCGACGCCTGGCTGCTCGAACCCCAGCTTCCCGACCTGACCGATCTCGCCCGCGCCTTCCCCGGCACGACCATCGTCCTCGACCACGTCGGCACGCCTCTCGGCCGCGGCGTCTACGAGGGCCGGCTCTCCGAGCGATTCCCCGTCTGGCGCGACAGCATCCGCGAACTGGCGAAGTCCGAGAACGTCTCCGTGAAGCTCGGCGGCCTCGCCATGGCCTTCTGCAACTTCCCCTCGTTCCTGGCCGAACCCCGCGCCCCGTCCCAGCAACTGGCCGACGAGTGGCGGCCCTACATCGAGACCTGCATCGAGGCGTTCGGTCCCGACCGCTGCATGTTCGAGTCCAACTTCCCGGTCGACATGGGCGCCTGCGACTACGCCACCCTCTGGAACGCCTTCAAGCGCCTGGCTGCCGGCGCCTCGGCCGACGAGAAGACCGCCCTCTTCTCCGGCACGGCCCGGCGCGTCTACCGGCTGGACGTGTAGCGGAAACACGCCGGATCGCGCCGGCCGGTTCGGAAGCCCCTTAAGCCGGCCGGCCGGCGTGCTACATATGTTCCGATGCCCGACACCGACTCGACGGACCTGTTCGGCGGCCCGCCCGCCCCGCGTATCTCCGACCTGGCGCGCGCGCCCATGCCGGGGACGGGCGTGCGCCCGGCCGACTATCTGGACGGCCTGAACCCCGAGCAGCGCGAGGCCGTCGAGGCGGTCGAGGGCCCGGTGCTCGTCCTCGCCGGCGCCGGCACGGGCAAGACCCGCGTGCTCACCACCCGCCTGGCCCACATCCTGGCCACCGGGCGCGCGCGGCCGTGGGAGCTGCTGGCCGTCACCTTCACCAACAAGGCCGCCCGCGAGATGCGCGAGCGGATCGCCGCGATCATCGGCCCCTCGGCCGAGGGCCTGCGCTGGCTGGGCACCTTCCATTCCATCGCCGCCCAGATCCTGCGCCGCCATGCCGAGCTGGTGGGCCTGAAGTCGAACTACACCATCCTCGACACCGACGATCAGGAACGCCTGATCAAGCAGGTGCTGGAGGCCGAGAACATCGACGCCAAGCGCTGGACGCCCAAGGCGCTGGCCGGCCTGATCGACCACTGGAAGAACCGCGGCTGGCGGCCCGACCAGCTCCCGCCGGCCGAGGCTCAGGCCTTCGCAAACGGAAAGGGCCAGGCGCTGTACCGCCTCTACCAGGAGCGCCTGCGCATCCTGAACGCCTGCGACTTCGGCGACCTGCTGCTGCACAACATCACCATCTTCACCGGGCATCCCGACGTGCTGGCCGAATACCACGGCCGCTTCCGCTACCTGCTGGTGGACGAGTACCAGGACACCAACGTCTGCCAGTACCTGTGGCTGCGCCTGCTGGCCCAGAAGAGCCGCAACCTGTGCTGCGTGGGCGACGACGACCAGTCGATCTATGGCTGGCGGGGCGCCGAGGTGGACAACATCCTGCGCTTCGAGCGCGATTTCCCGGGCGCGAAGGTCGTGCGCCTCGAACGCAACTACCGCTCCACCAGCCATATCCTGGCCGCCGCCGCCGGCCTGATCGCCACCAACAAGGGCCGCCTGGGCAAGACCCTCTGGACCGAGGCCGAGGGCGGCGAAAAGGTCGTGGTCCGTGGCGTCTGGGACGGCGAGGCCGAGAGCCGCCTGATCGCCGAGGAGGTGGAGCGGGCGCACCGCAAGGGCCGGCGGTATCGCGACATGGCCATCCTCGTCCGCGCGTCGTTCCAGATGCGGGCGTTCGAGGAGCGGTTCGTCCTGCTCCAGATCCCCTATGTGGTCATCGGCGGCCCGCGCTTCTTCGAGCGCGCCGAGATCCGCGACGCCATCGCCTACTTGCGCCTGATCCAGTCCGAGGACGACGACCTGGCCTTCGAGCGCATCGTCAACCAGCCCAAGCGCGGGATCGGCGACACCTCGGTCCAGAAGCTGTTGCAGATCGCCCGCCTGAACGGCGTCTCGGCCACGAACGCCGCCCGCCAGCTCGTGCTCACCGACGACCTCCCGGCCCGCACCCGCACCGCGCTGTCCAACTTCCTGCGCGACCTCGACCGCTGGCGCATCCAGAGCGGCGAGATCCACCACGCCCGCCTGATGGAGGCGGTGCTGGAGGAGAGCGGCTACACCGACATGCTGAAGCTGGACCGTTCGCCCCAGGCCCAGGGGCGGCTGGAGAACCTGAAGGAACTTGTCCAGTCGATGGGCGGCTACGACGACCTCCAGGCCTATCTGGAGCACGTCTCGCTGGTGATGGACCTGGAGCGCGGGCCCCAGGCCGACAGCGTCCAGATCATGACCCTGCACCAGGCCAAGGGCCTGGAGTTCCCGCTCGTCTTCCTGCCCGGCTGGGAGGAAGGCGTCTTCCCGTCGCAGCGCTCGATGGACGAAAAGGGCGAGAAGGGCCTGGAGGAGGAGCGGCGCCTGGCCTACGTGGGCATCACCCGCGCCCGCGAGGAGGCACGGATCAGCTTCGCCGCCAACCGCCAGGTCTACGGCCGCTGGACCAGCCAGCTCCCCAGCCGCTTCGTCGACGAACTGCCGGCGGCCAACGTGGAGGCCAGTTCCGAGACGGGCTACTACGGCGGCGGCCCGGGGATGCAGCAGCACGGCAGCCGGTGGGACGAAGACCCCAGCTTCGGCGGCGGTTACGCCTCGCCCGGCTGGCGTCGCGCCCAGGCCAACCAGTACCGGGGCAGTCATCCCGGCCGCCAGGCGGTGATCGAGGGCGACGGCCGCCTGGTCGCCACCTCCGACAGCTCGGCCGCCAGCGACTACAAGCGCGGCGACCGCGTCTTCCACATCAAGTTCGGCTACGGCGCCGTCCGCAGCGTCGAGGGCAACAAGCTCACCGTCGCCTTCGACAAGGCCGGCGAGAAGAAGGTGCTCGACAGCTTTGTTGAGAAGCAGGGGTGAGGCCGCGTGGCCGCCAAGACGAGCTAGGAGAAGAACGACGCAACCCTCCGCCGCCCCTGCGCGTATCTCGATCAATGCTGCCGCTCCTCCGCAGTCCTGACACCCGACGCCTGCTCACCGGGGTGGCCCTCGCCGCCGCGGCTGGGCTGGCGCTCGGCGCGACGCTGAAGCCCAACCTGGACGAGGAGCCGCTGGAAGGGCCGCAGCAGCTCATCTCGGGCGGCGGGCCGCGCACCTATGTCCAGGCGCCTGACGCCGGCATGGCGGCCTATCGCGGGAGGGTCCCTGACTATGTGGTCGGCACCGACAGCCTGAAGCCCCCGCCAGACACCTTCCTCGCGCTCGACGACCAGGCCGACGCGCCCGAGGCCGGAGGCGAGGCGGCCGCCAGCGCCCAGGACCACGGTGGCGATGTCATGGCCTATGAAGCGCCCGTCGTCGCCCGCGCCCGCTGGGCCGATGAGCCGCGTCCCGTCCCCCACCATCCCTCGCAACAGGGCGGCGCCTGGAATGAATCCGACCTGCCCGCGCCGCCGTCACCGCCCGAGGAAGACCTGTCGCCGCTCTGAACGGCCTCGCCTTCGCGCCGCTTCCCCGCTAGAGCCTCGCGCCCATGAGCGACGACGCCATCCAGATCATCGCCCGCGGCCCCCGCGCGGCCGCCGAGGCCGCCGCGGCCGCCCTCGAGGCGACGCCCGAGACCGAGGCCCTGACCTTCTCCATCCTCGAGGAGGACGAGGACCGCGACGTCTGGCGCATCGACGCCTTCCCCACCCTGGATGAGGAAGCCGAGGCGGTCCGCGCCGTGCTCGCCGGCCACCCCGGCCTACGCGTGACGACCGAGGTGCTGGCCGACGCCGACTGGCTGGCGCTGGCGCTGTCGGGCCTGCCGCCCGTGCGCGCGGGCCGCTTCTTCGTCTACGGCGCCCACGACCGCGGCCTCGCCCCCGCCAGTACGGTGAACCTGCGCATCGAGGCCGGCGCGGCGTTCGGCACCGGCCACCACGGCACCACCGTCGGCTGCCTGCTGGCCTTCGACGAATTGCTGAAGCGGCGCCGCTTCCCGCGCGTCCTCGACGTGGGCTGCGGCACCGGCGTCCTGGCCATCGCCGCCGCGCGCACCGGCTCGGCCGTGGCCGTCGGCACCGACATCGACCGCGTCTCGGTCCGCATCGCCAACGAGAACGCCCGGCTGAACACGGCGGACGCCCGCTTCGTCCACGCCTTCGGCCTCGACGACCCGCACGTGCGCGTGGACGGCCCCTACGACCTCGTCTTCGCCAACATCCTGGCCCCGCCGCTGGTCGCCCTGTCGCAGGACATCAAGCGGGCGCTGAGGCCCGGCGGCCTGACCATCCTGTCGGGCCTGCTCCGCACCCAGGAGCGCCGGGTCCTGGCCGCCTACACGTCGAAGGGCTTCCGGCTGGTCCGCCGCCTGCACCGCGACGCCTGGGCCACGCTGGTGCTGCGCCGGCCCTGAACCGCACCCGCCGGGATCAGCCGACCGCCTTCTTCGCGCCCAGGTCCGACAGCCAGTGGCGCTCGCGGCCCTTCACATGGTCGGCGAGGCCCAGGGCGGTGAAGTCGCCCGCCTCGATCCGCTCCAGGATCTCGAAGGCGAAGGCGTCGGCGCCGTGGGCGTTCCAGGCCTGCTGCATGGCCTTGTTGGGATGGCCGCCGGACCTCAGCCCGAACCACAGGCTGTTCTGCTGGGCGTCGATGTTGCGGCTGCCCGCCACCCACGCCTCGCCCGTCGGCGCGCAGCGGACGGCGTAGATTCCGGCGTCGGTCCTGCGCTCCTTGAAGTCGCGGACGGCCTGGCGGCGATCGGTCTTGTCCATGCGCCCCGCTACGCCCTCCGCCGCCAGGGGTCAAACGGAGGCTCCGGCGCCCTTTGCCGCACCGGGCGGAAGCGCTTACATGCGCCCCATGCGCCAGACCTTCGATGAGACCACCGACCGCTCGTTCGGCCCGCGCCACGTCCCGCTGATCCGCGCGGCGATGGCCCGCCAGGGCCTGGACGGCTTCCTCGTGCCCCACGAGGACGAGCACCAGAACGAGTACCTGCCCGCCGCCAACGACCGCCTGGCCTGGGCCACCGGCTTCACCGGCTCGGCCGGCGCCGCGGTGATCCTGAAGGACAAGGCCGCCGTCTTCGTGGACGGCCGCTACACGCTCCAGGTGCGCGACCAGGTCGACGCCGGCCTGTTCGAGATCCGCGACCTGGTGGAGGGCGGCGTGCCGGCCTATCTCGAAGCCGCCGCCGGCCGGGGCCAGAAGATCGGCTACGACCCGCGCCTGCACAGCCCCGACGCCCTGGCCCAGCTCAGGTCCGCCGCCGCCAAGGCCGGCGCCGAGCTGACGCCCGTGAACGACAACCCGCTGGACCTGGCCTGGGGCGCCGAGCGCCCGGCCCAGCCGGTCGCGCCCGTGGTCCCCCACCCCGCCGAGGTCTCGGGCGAGGACTCGGCCGCCAAGCGCGCCCGCGTCGGCGCCGCCGTCGCCGGCAAGGGCGCGGACGCCGCGGTGCTGACGGCGCCCGCATCCATCGCCTGGCTGTTCAACGTGCGCGGCGGCGACGTCATCCGCTCGCCCCTGCCGCTGGGCCAGGCCATCCTGTCGAAGGACGGCTCGGCCCGCCTCTTCCTCGACCCCGCCAAGGTCACGCCCGAGCTGCCGGCCTGGCTGGGCAACCAGGTCCGTCTTGAAACGCCCGACGAACTCCCCGCGGCCCTCGCGGAGCTGAAAGGCCAGTCGGTGCTGGTCGATCCGGCCCAGTCCTCGGCCTGGTACTTCGACACGCTCCAGGCGGCCGGGGCGAAGGTGATCCGGGGCGAGGACCCCTGCGCCCTGCCCCGCGCCTGCAAGAACGCCGTCGAGATCGAGGGGACCCGCCGTGCCCACGCCCGCGACGGCGCGGCCCTCACCCGCTTCCTCCACTGGCTGGCGACCGAAGGCCAGGCGAACCCACCCGACGAGATCACCGCCGTGCGCAAGCTGGAGGGCTTCCGCGAGGCCACCGGCGCCCTGAAGGACCTCTCCTTCGACACCATCGCCGGCGCAGCCTCGAACGGCGCCATCGTCCACTATCGGCCCACCGAACGCCTGAACAGGCGGGCCGAGGCGGGCTCGCTGCTGCTGGTGGACTCCGGCGCCCAGTACCTGGACGGCACGACGGACGTGACCCGCACGGTCGCCATCGGCGAGCCGACGGCCGAGATGCGCCAGCGCTTCACCCTGGTCCTGAAGGGACACCTGGCCCTGGCCGCCGTCCGCTTCCCGCCCGGCACGACCGGCTCGGCCCTGGACGCCCTGGCCCGCCACGCGCTCTGGATGCACGGCCTCGACTACGACCACGGCACCGGCCACGGCGTCGGCAGCTACCTGGGCGTCCACGAAGGCCCGCAGCGGATCTCCAAGGCCCCGAACACCGTCGCCCTCAAGCCGGGCATGATCCTCTCGAACGAGCCCGGCTACTACAAGGAGGGCGGCTACGGCATCCGCATCGAGAACCTCCAGGTGGTGACGCCCGCCGAGCCGATCCCGGGCGGCGAGCGCCCCATGCACGGCTTCGAGACCCTGACGCTGGCGCCCATCGACCGCCGCCTGATCGACCGCGACCTGTTGAGCGCCGCCGAGCGCGCCCAGCTCGACGCCTACCACGCCCGCGTCCGCGAGGTGATCGGCCCACAGCTCGAGCCCGAGGTCCGGACCTGGCTCGACAAGGTCACGGAGACGATCTGATGTCGGCCGCCCCCAACGCCCAGCAGACCGCCTACTGGAACGAACAGGCCGGCCCCACCTGGGCGGCCATGCAGAGCCCGATGGACCGCCAGCTCGAACCGCTGGGCCGGCGCGTCATGGCCGCCCTCGCGCTTCAGCCCGGCGAGCGGATCCTGGACGTGGGCTGCGGCGCGGGCGCGACCACGCTGGCGCTCGCCGACGCCGTGGCGCCCGGCGGCTCGGTGCTGGGCGTGGACATCTCCACGCCCCTGCTCGATGTCGCCCGCGGGCGCTCCGCAGGTCGTCCCGAGGTCGCCTTCCTGCAGGCCGACGCCCAGACCCACCCGCTGGAGGCGGCTGGTTTCGACGCCGTGTTCTCGCGGTTCGGCGTGATGTTCTTCGCCGATCCGCCGCGCGCCTTCGCCAACCTGCGCCGGGCGCTCCGGCCGGGTGGCCGGCTGGGCTTCGTCTGCTGGCGCGCGCCGGCCGAGAATCCGGCCTTCACCCTGCCGATGGCGTCGGTGCAGCACCTCCTCCCGCCGCCCCAGCCGCCCGAGCCCGGCGCGCCCGGCCCCTTCGCCTTCGCCGATCCCCAGCGTGTGCGGAGCATCCTGGATTCGGCCGGCTTCGCCGACGCGGCTATCGCGCCCCACGACGAGAAGATCGGGGCTGGCGACCTGGACGCCTCGCTGGAGGTCGCCCTGAAGATCGGGGTTCTCGGCGGCGCCCTGCGGGAGCGTCCCGAGATGCGCGAGGCGGTCGTGGACGCCGTGCGCGCCGCCCTAGCCGCCCACGAAGGCCCCAAGGGGGTGAAGCTGGACTCCGCTACCTGGATCGTGACGGCGCGCAATCCGGGCTGACTACCGCATCCGCATCCAGAAGGACGCGCCGTAGGGATCGAGGCCGGTCAGCGGCCCCTGCCCCACCACGGCCCTCGCCTGGGCCCTCAGCTCGGGATCGCGCCCCACCCACCAGGCGGGAAACAGCACCTCGAACCGCTCGGGGCCAAACAGCAACGCCGTCGCCAGCAGGTACTGCTCGTTCCACAGTTGCCGCAGGTGTCCCGAGATGTAGTCCTCGGGCAGGTAGACGTCGTGGACCTGCACGATCACGCCCGGCTTCAGCCGCGGCAGGATCTCGGTGAAGAACACCGTCACGTCCGACCCCTGGAAGGCGCGGTGCGAGCTGTCGAGGAAGAGGATGTCCCCCGGCTGCAATGCGTCGAACATGGCCGGGTCGCACTGCTCCAGCGGCTTGCGGATCACCTGGTCGCACAGCCGGTCGATCTGGTTGCGCGGCTGGGGATCGATCGAGATCAGCTTCGTGCGCAGGCCGAAGCGGCGAACCGCGCGCCGGGCGAACTTGGTCGAGACCCCCGACCCGATTTCCACGAACCGGGCCGGCTCGTGGGCCTTGAGCATGGCCGTCAGCGCCATCCCGTCCAGCGCCGGGAACCAGGTGTTCAGCCAGAACGGATCGTCCGCCTCGTAGCGCCCGCCCATCGCGACATCGCCGAAGTACGACGCAAGGTCGCCGATCGCCTCGAGCATCGCGGCGTAGCGCCTCCGCCCGGCCTCCAGGATCGCCGTCAGGCCGGGGTGCGGCGGGCGGCCCGCGCCGTGGCGCACGGTCGCCACATAGGGATAGTCGGCCAGCTCGAACCGGTGCGCGTCGCGCTCGGTGGCGAACGACAGCGCCTCCAGCGGCGGCAAGGTCCCGGCGGCCGGATCGCGCAGGGCCAGCGTCCGGGCGTAGGCGTCGGCCGCGCCGGCCGCGTCACCCGCCTCACGCAGGGCGACGGCCAGGTCGCTCCAGATCACCTCGACCTCGGGCGCGGCGGCCGCGGCGGCCTTCAGATGCTCCACGGCGCCCGGGCGGCCCATCTTCGCCCGGGTCACGCCCAGCAGGCGCAGCGCCGTCGGCTCGCCCGGCGTCTCGTCCAGCACGCCCAGGAAGATCAGCTCGGCCAGGTTCAGCAGGTTGCAGCGCAACCGGTCGAAACCGATCCGCAGCCGGTCCGGCGCCGGGACGCCCAAGTCAGCTCCCCACCATCGCCAGCCATTCGTCCTCGGTCATCACCTGGATGCCGAGTTCGGTGGCGGTCTTCAGCTTCGAGCCCGCGCCGGGCCCGGCCACGACGATGTCGGTCTTCTTCGACACCGAGCCCGAGACCTTGGCCCCCAGCCGCTCGGCCTGGGCCTTGGCCTCGTCGCGCGTCATCCGCTCAAGGGCGCCGGTGAAGACGACGGTCTTTCCCGCGACCGCCGTGTCGGTCTTGGGCCGCTCGGCCGGGATGATGGTCAGTTCGCCCAGCAGGTCGTCGACCAGGGCGCGGTTGTGGTCCTCGCCGAAGAACTCGGCGATCATCCGCGCGGCCACCACGCCCACGGCGTCGACCGATGCGACCTCCAGCAGGGCCTCGCCCGGCGTCTCGCCGGCCGCCTGCCGGGCCGCAGCCTCGAAGGCCGTCCAATCGCCATAGCGGGCCTCCAGCGCCGCGCGGGCTCGGGCGTTCAGCTTCGGGATCGCCAGCCGCAGATGACCGTCCAGCGAGATGTCCGGGGGGACCAGGACACCTTGGCCGCCCCCCTGGCCCCCGCGGGCGAAGTCCAGCACCGCCGCCACCGCCGTCGGTCCCAGGCCGTCCAGGTCCGAAAGCTCGGCGTAGACCGGTCCCGCCGTCTGCTCGGCCGCCAGCTTCGAGATCTCCACGAAGCGCCCGGCGGTCTCGAAGTGCCGCGCCAGGGCCAGCGAGGTGGTCTCGCCCACATGGCGGATGCCCAGCCCGTAGATGAACCGGTCCAGGTCGATCCGGCGGCGGTCCTCGATGCTGGCCAGCAGATTGCCGACACTGGTCTCGCCGAAGCGGTCGAGCGCCAGCATCTCCTCGCGCTTCGCCTTCAGCCGGAAGATGTCGGCCGGCGAATTCAGCCAGCCCTGCTCGGAAAAGATGGTGAGCTGCTTCTCGCCCAGGCCCTCGATGTCGAAGGCCCGCCGGCTCACGAAGTGGCGAAGGTGCGCCAGCCGCTGGAAGGGACAGGCGAACTCGCCCGAACAGCGGCGCACCACCGTCTCGGCGCCCGCAGCCGTCGTCTCGCGCACCAGTTCGGTGTGCAGAGGGCACGGGCAATGGGTCGGGAATTCGAACGGCTGCGCGTCCTCCGGGCGTTCCTCGGGCACGACCGCGACGATCTGCGGAATCACGTCTCCGGCGCGCTGGAGGATCACGGTGTCGCCCACCCGGATGTCCTTGCGGGCGATCTCGTCGGCGTTGTGCAGGGTGGCGTTGACCACCACGACGCCGCCCACGGTCACCGGATGCAGCCGCGCCACCGGGGTGATCGCGCCGGTCCGACCTACCTGGATGTCGATGGCCTCCAGGATCGTGCGCGCCTGCTGGGCCGGGAACTTCCGGGCGATGCCCCAGCGCGGCGCGCGGCTGACGAAACCCAGCCTCTGCTGCCAGTCCAGGCGATCCACCTTGTAGACCACGCCGTCGATGTCGTAGCCCAGGCGCGGCCGCACCCGTTCCATCTCGGCATAGGCGGCCAGCAGCCCCTGGGCGTTCTCCACCCGCACGCTCTCGGGCGTGGTCGGAAAACCCCAGGCCCTGAGCTTGCCCAGCGCCGCCCACTGGGTCTCGGCGAAGGCCTGGGAATGATAGCCCCAGGCATAGGCGAAGAAGCGCAGCGGGCGCGACGCGGTGATGGCCGCATCGATCTGGCGCAGGGAACCGGCCGCGGCGTTGCGCGGATTGGCGTAGGTCTTCTGGCCCGCCTCGGCGGCGGCGGCGTTGAGGGCGGCGAACTCCTCGTGGCCCAGATAGATCTCGCCCCGCACCTCGATCACGTCGGGCCAGCCATCTTCCAGAAGCCTGTGCGGAATCTCGCCGATGGTGCGGACGTTGGCGGTGACGTCCTCGCCGACCTTCCCGTCCCCGCGCGTGGCGGCCTGGACCAGCACACCCTTCTCATAGCGGATCGAGCAGGAGAGGCCGTCGATCTTGGGCTCGGCCGTGTAGCCCACCGTCTCGTCGGCCGGGAGGCGCAGGAAACGGCGGATCCGCGCGTCGAACTCCGCCGCCTCATCGTCGGCGAACGCGTTGTCCAGGCTCAGCATGGGCACGCCATGCTCCACCGCCCGGAACTTCTCGGACCGGGAAGCCCCGACCCTCATCGAGGGCGAATTCTCACGGACAAGGTGCGGGAAGCGGGCCTCGACCTCGCCGTTCCGGCGCTTGAGGTCGTCGTACTCCGCGTCCGAGATCGTGGGCGCGTCTTCGGCGTGGTATCGGATGTCGTGGGCCGCGATCTCGTCGGCCAGCCGCGTCAGCTCTTCGACCGCCTGGGCTTCGCTGAGTTGATCGACGGGGATCTGGGCCATGCCGCTGGTCTTAGCCTGTGCGCCCGCCAACGCGGAACCCTTCGTCTCCCGCTTCGCGGGAAGGGAAAGAACAAATACAGAACGTTATGGTTGTCGTAAAGTACGCCCGTCACGCCTCCATCAGCGCGCGGGCGGCGGCGCGGGCGGCGTCGGTGACCTGGGCGCCGGCCAGCATGCGGGCGATCTCCTCCTCGCGCTCGGCGAGCGAGAGGGTCTCGACGGCCGTGCGCGTCCGGTCGGCGTCGCCGGCCTTGGATATCCGCCAGTGGGCCTCGGCGCGAGCCGCCACCTGGGGGCTGTGCGTCACCACCAGCACCTGGGCCCCCACCTTCCGCCCTTCGGGCGACGCCAGGCGTTTCAGGCGCAGGCCGACGGCGTCGGCGACCGCGCCGCCCACGCCCTGGTCCACCTCGTCGAAGATCATCAGCGGCTGGGGTCCGCCGCCGCGCGCGGCCAGGGCCGCCTTCAGGGCCAGGGCGAAGCGCGCCAGCTCGCCGCCCGAGGCGATGGCGCCCAGGTCGCCGAAGGGCGCGCCGGGGTTGGTGGCGATCTCGAAGGCGACGCGGTCCTGGCCGGCCGGCCCCGCGCGGTCCTCGGCCAGCGGCGACACGGCGACACGGAAGCGCGCCTTGTCCAGCCTGAGCGGCGCGAGTTCGCCCATGACCGCCGTCGCCAGGGCCTCGCCCGCCGTCCGGCGGGCGGCCGACAACGCCTCGGCGGCGGCCGCATAGGCGTCACGCGCCGCAGCCAGGCCGGCGCGGGCGGCCTTGAGGGTCTCATCCGCCGATTCGATGGCGCGCAGGCGGGCGGCGAACTCGACCCGAAGGCCGGGCAGCGCCTCCACCGTCACGCCCAGCTTCCGGGCCAGGCCGCGCAGGTCGAACAGACGCTCCTCGGCCTTCTCCAGGCGGTCGGGCTCGAAGTCGAAGGCGGCGGCGGCGGCGTCGACGGCGGCCTCGGCCTCGCCCGCTTCGACCAGCACCCGATCCAGGGCCTCGGCGGCGGCGGCCAGGCGGGTCACGGCCGCGCCGTCCGCGGCGGCGCCGGCCGTCGTCGCACGCTCGCGGGCCCGTTCCAGGGCGCGGATCGCCTGGGCCGTTCGCGCTCCCAGCCCGTCGAAGGCGTCGCGCGCGGCGGCGATGTCGCCCAGCGCCTTCTCGGCGGCGCCCAGGATCGCGCGCTCTTCGGCCAACCGCGTCTCCTCGCCCTCCCGCGGATCCAGGCGGTCCAGTTCGGAGAGGCGGAAGGTCAGGTCCTCGATCTCGGCGGCCGAGCGGGCGGCGTCGGCCTCCAGCCCCTCGACCCGCGCGCGGGCCTCGCGCCAGCCTCGCCAGGCCGCAGCCACGGCGTCCGCCTCGGTCGCCAGGCCGCCATAGGCGTCGAGCAGCGGCCGATGCGTGCGCATGTCCAGCAAACCCACCGTCTCGTGCTGGCCGTGGACCTCGAGCAGCGCCTCGCCCAGTTCCTTCAGCACCCCCACGCCGGTCGCCTGGTCGTTGACGAAGCCGCGGCTGCGGCCGTCGGCGCTCAGCGTGCGGCGCAGGACCAGGTCCTCGTCGCGGGCGTAGGCCAGGCCCTTCTCGTCCAGGATGGCCCACACGGGATGCTCTGGCGTGGGTGCGAAGACCGCCGTGGCCACGGCCTGAGAGGCGCCGCGCCGGACAAGCCCGGCGTCTCCCCGCGCCCCCGTCGCGAGGCCCAGCGCATCCAGGATGATCGACTTGCCCGCGCCGGTTTCGCCGGTGAGCGCGGTCAGGCCCGGACCGATGGACAGGTCCAGGCTTTCGATCAGCACCACGTCGCGGATCTGGAGTCCGATCAACATCGGGCGGAGGATCGCCGGGAATCAGCCCGGAAAGAAGGGCCGTCGCATCCCGTCTCTCAGGAGGGCGGGGTCTCGGGCTTCACGGGCTCGGGCCGCGGTTCGTCCTTGCGGCCGAACGGCAGGCGGAAGATTGAGCGCTTCTCGGCCTCCTGGCTGGCCTGGACCGCGACATTCGGATCGGCCGCCTGCGGCGGCTGGATCGTGCGTTCCTTGTCGCGCGTGAACGGCAGGCGGAAGATCCCGCGCCGACCGCCGGGCTCGGGCTCGGTCGCCGGTCGCAGCCCGCGCGAGGTCAGGAGCTTGTAGGCGTCGGCGTACCATTGGTCGCCGGGATAGTTGTGCCCCAGGACCGCGCCGTTGCGCCCCGCCTCCTCCATCAGCCCCAGCGTCAGGTAGGCCTCGACGAGGCGATACAGCGCCTCGGGCGTGTGGCTGGTGGTCTGATAGCGGTCGATGACGGTCTTGAACCGGTTGGCGGCGGCCAGGGTGTCGCCGTTGCGCAGGTACCAGCGGCCGATGGTCATTTCCTTGCCGGCGAGCTGGTCGTTGACCATGTCGATCTTCAGCCGGGCGTCCGAGGCGTATTCGGTGCGGGGATAGCGCTGGACCACGTCGCGCAGCGCGCCCAGGGCCTGGCCCGTGGCCGCCTGGTCACGGTTCACGTCCACGATCTGCTCGAAGTAGCAGATGGCCTTGATGTAGTGCGCGTAGGCCGCGCTGGGGTTGCCCGGATAGAGCTGGATGAACCGCTCGGCGTCGCCGATGGCCTCGGCGTAGTCGTTGCCCTGGTAGTGGGCGTAGGCCTGCATCAGGATCGCGCGCCGCGACCATTCCGAATAGGGGTGCTGCCGCTCCACCTCCTGGAAATAGTTCACCGCCTGATTCCACTGGCGGCGGTCCAGCCGGTCGGCGCCGGTGGCGTAGAGCAGCTCGACCGGACGCTCCTCGTAGGCCAGCCGGTTCCTGTTCTTCTTGCTGTTTCCGGCGCAGGCGGAAAGGGCGAGCGCGCAGGCGGCCGTGACGAGAACCACCTTGGCAGACGTGCGAACCGAAGACACCTTCACCTCAAGACCAGCGCGCGCCCCCACGCGGAGAGTCGCTTCTACACCACCACTTGTGGCGAGCAAACGGCGCCCGCAGGCTCAGAGCGTCTGGCGGAGGCTCTCGACCTGCTGCTCGTGGGTGGCCTTGGGCCGCTCCAGCTTGAGCTGGTCGCTGATCATGTCGGAAAGCGACGGCAGGCTGGCGCGGTCCACCCTGTGGGTGTCGCCCCACAGATCGGCGCGCATCAAGGCCTTCGGACAGTGGAGATAGGCCTCGCGCACCTCGACCTTCAGCAGACTCTTCGGCAGCTTGCCGAACTCCTCGAAGGTCTTCGCCAGGTCGTCGTCCACCACCAGGCTGGCCGGCCCGTTGACGCGGTAGATGTCGTCCACGCCGGGGATCATGAACATCAGGCCCACCTCGCCCGATCCTTCGGCGATGTTCCGCAGCGTATCGAGGCGGTTGTTGCCCGGCCGGTCCGGCATCAGCAGGCTCAGCCCGTCTTCCGACACGCGGACGAAGCCGGGGCCGCCGCCGCGGGGCGAGACGTCCACCTTCCCGTCCGGGCCGGCGCTGGCCAGGGCGACGAAGGGCGAGAGTTCGATGAAGCGGCGGCCGTGCGCATCGATCACCCCGATGTCCTTGGCCACGGTCAGCGGATGTGGACGATGATAGAGCGCATCGAGCTGGGTGCTGGCGTCGTCGGCCATGGCGAAATCTCCCTTGCCGGGCATTAGGGCGCCATTGCGAACCGCTCGCAACCTTCTTCCCTACCCATGCGATGGGAAGGGGGGACCGCTCGCCGACGCCGGCGCCGCCGGCTCCCCGGGGCTCGGCCGAAGGCCGACCAGAGGACAGGTTCCGAGCGAGGGGTGGGAAGGGCAAGCCGCCGGCAGGGCGGCGCGATCATCCGCCCACAAGCGCAGCGGATCGGACGGCGGCGCTTTGGATGAGGCCTTCCCTCTCCACCACCCGCTGCGCGGGAAAGGAAGGGCTACACCGCTTCCTTCAGGTCCTCGACCAGGGTGCGCACACGCCACGCGTCCGGCCGGGCCAGGAGCTCGCGGACGAGGGCGTTGTTCAGGGCGTGGCCCGCCAGTTCGCCTTCGAAGCGGCCCAGGATCGGCGCGCCCAGGACATAGAGGTCGCCGATGGCGTCCAGCGCCTTGTGCCGCACGAACTCGTCCGCCCGACGCAGGCCCTCCGGATTCAGCACCCGGTCGCCGTCGATGACGATGCAGTTGTCCATCGAGCCGCCCCGGGCCAGGCCCATCGCGCGCAGGGCCTCGACCTCGTGCGCGAAGCCGAAGGTGCGGCAGTCGGCCAGTTCGGCGCGGAACGCCGCCTCGTCCATCGGCATGTCGATGGCCTGACGGCCGATCGCGGCGCTGTCGAAACGGATCTCGAAGGCCACCTCGAAGCCGTCGGCCGGCTTGAGCGCGGCGCGCTTGTCGCCATCGACGACCTCGATCGTCTCCACGATCTCGATGAAGCGGCGCGGTGCTTCCTGCGGACGCAGGCCCGCCCGGTCCAGCACGCGGACGAACGGCGCGGACGAGCCGTCCATGATCGGCATTTCCGGGCCGTCCAGCTCCACCACGGCGTTGTCGACCCCCAGCATGGCGAAGGCGGCCATGAGATGCTCGATGGTCGAGACGGTGACGCCCGCGGCGTTGGTGATCACGGTGCCCAGTTGCGTGCGGCAGACGGCCTCGCCGCTCACGCGCACCCGGTTGTCGGCGTCACGCACGTCGGTGCGCACGAAGACCACGCCCGTATCGACTGCCGCCGGCCGGACCGACACGCGGACGTAGGCTCCCGTATGCACGCCGATCCCGGCGAACAGCGCAGGCGACCTGAGGGTATGTTGAAACGCGGCCAAGGCAGACCTTCCTGCAACGATACGCGGTGCGACGACCGAACCTTTGCCCCAACGTCTGGCTAAGCCGATTGATGCACCGCAGCAAAGCACTTCGTGTTTCGCAATGTTTCGCGCCGAAATCCGCATGGAATCCGAGGCTTGGGGACGGCGGCGCAACCCGCGGAGCGAACCGCGCGCGGACGGTCGAATTGCCCGGGAAGCGCGTTCGCGCCCTCGGGCCGCCGTTGCGCTCACGGAAGGTCCCCGGTCGTCGGTCCGGACCGGGTCAGCCCGGCGGTCAGATCAGCTCGCCGGCCAGATCAGCTCGCCGGATAGAGCTGCGCGCCCACGAGGTTCCGCGACCGGTCGAGGACGCGCACCTGCACCGCCCGACCCAGACGGGCGAGGCAGGCGGCAAGCCGGCGCGCCTGCGCCTCGGCCCGGCCGCCCGAGCGGAACAGCAGGGGCTGCAACCCCGCGCACAGCACGGCCCAGCCGCCGGCGACGGGCGAAACCCAGATGATGCGCTGACCGGACATGACAAACCTCCCGGAGGGCTCCGGGAGGTTCTATCATCTGGGCGCCTGCGCGGGCGTGACCTTTTCGTGGCGTTCCTGCGTCAGGCGGGCCGCCGGGCCGTTCAGTTGGCCAGGCGGCGCAGGAAGGACGGGATCTCCAGGTCCTCGGCCGGATCGGCCGCCTCGGGCTGGATCGCTTCCGCCGGCTGGGCTCCGCCCCGGCTGGGCGCAGGAGCCGGCGCGGGCGTCGGCCGGGCCGCAGCGGCCGTCGCGCCGGGCGCGTCGTAGCGGGGCCGGCCGCCGAAGATGCTCAGGAAGCCTCCACGCGGGCGCCGGGGCTCGAAAGCGGGCTCGGCGAACAGCGGGGCGTCACGCTCGTCGCCCGGCTCGACCGCGTCCGGGTCGACGATCCGGGAGACGGGTGCGGACGCCGCCGGTTCCGCGGCGGCTGCGCCCGGAGCGGCTTCGGCCGCCAGCGGCTGGCTGAAGATGTCGGGTTGCTCGACCTCATCCGCAGCTTCCAGAGCCGGTTCGGCGGCCACCGCCGCCGCGGCGACAGGCTCGGCCTGCGCAACCGCCGGTTCGGCCTTGGGCGTCACCGTCGCCCGCAGGGGCTCGACCGACAGCGAGCGGCGTTCGATCTTGGGCTCTATGGCGGCGATCGAGGCGCCGTCCATGCCGGTGGCGACCACCGACACCCGGATCATCCCCTCCAGCGTCGGGTCGAACGCGGCGCCGAAGATGATGTTGGCCTCGGGGTCCACCTGCTCGGCGATGGCGTTGGCGGCCTCGTCGACCTCGAGCAGCGTCATGTCCAGCCCGCCGGTCACGTTGACCAGCACGGCCTTGGCGCCCTTCAGCGAGACTTCGTCCAGCAGCGGGTTCTGGATGGCGTTCTGGGCGGCCATCAGGGCGCGGTCGTCGCCCGTGGCCTCGCCGGTGCCCATCATCGCCTTGCCCATCTCGGTCATCACCGTGCGCACGTCGGCGAAGTCGAGGTTGATCAGGCCCGGCAGCACCATCAGGTCGGTGATCGAGCGGACGCCCGAGTGC
The DNA here is from genome assembly GCF_037189685.1 of Phenylobacterium sp. Taxonomy (GTDB): domain Bacteria; phylum Pseudomonadota; class Alphaproteobacteria; order Caulobacterales; family Caulobacteraceae; genus Phenylobacterium. The sequence continues at coordinate 142,248 of NZ_JBBCIT010000033.1, forward strand.
AGCACCTGGTCGGCCATGCCGAAGGCCTCGGCGAAGGTCGTCCGCTCGTTGGCCACGCGGAACAGGTTCTGGTTCGGGATGACGATCAGGGTGTCGACGTAGCGCTGCAATTCGGAGATGCCGGCGTCGGCCAGGCGCATCCGGTGACGGCCCTCGAAGTGGAACGGCTTGGTCACCACGCCCACGGTCAGGATGCCGCGCTCGCGGGCGCACTTGGCGATGATCGGGGCCGCGCCCGTGCCGGTGCCGCCGCCCATGCCCGCGGTGATGAACACCATGTGGGCGCCGTCCAGATGCTCGCCGATCTCGGGGATGCTCTCCTCGGCCGCGCTCATGCCCACCTCGGGATGGGCGCCGGCGCCGAGCCCCTGCGTCACCTGCACGCCGAGCTGGATGCGGCGCTCGGTCCTGGCGAACTGGAGCTGCTGGGCGTCGGTGTTGCCGACGACGAACTCCACCCCCTCCAGGCCCGCCTCGATCATGTTGTTGACGGCGTTGCCGCCGGCCCCGCCGATGCCGAACACGACGATCCTGGGCTTCAGTTCGGTCGCGCGCGGCGCGGTGAGAGAGATGGCCATGGACGTCCTGTCCTTCCCGTTTTTTCCGGTCTGGCGCGCGCGGACACCCCTGGACCGACGCACCTGAGTAACGATGCGTTAAGTACGCGCCGACACTCTTAATCGAGTGTTAACCGCATACTCTGAGTCGGAACGCGGTCGAGCTTGGCTGAACAGGATTTTCCGCTTTGTCCTCAAGGAAAGAACAGCGGGATAGACAGTAACGCCGCGACAGGCCCTGGACCGGCCGCGCGGGCTGGCCCGGACGTGCCGGCCGAGCATCCGCCAAGGCCCGATCGGAGCGGGCCGTCCTCGGAACGAATGGAGTCCCTCAGCGGGTCGCCGTGTCGCCCTTGCCGCCGACCGGGCGGCCGGCCTTGACCGCACGCAGGGCGCGCAGGCCGCCCGAGCGGCCGCTGCGCAGCAGATATCCTGCGCCGAAGAAGCCGATGATCATCATGGCCCAGGAGGCCGGATCGGGCAGCGGGCTGGACTTGTCGAGCCCCAGCATGGCCAGAGGGCCGTCGGCCGGCTTTTCGCGGACCGCGAACGGATCGCCGCCCTCATCGCCCGGCAGGGTCGCGTCGGGGCCCACGAGCGCCGCCTGGACGGGCGCGGGCTGAACAGGCGCGGGCGTGGAAACCGTCGCATCCACCGTCGCACTCCAGGCCGCACCGCCGAACAGCGCCAGCGCCAGGCCCATCCCCACAGCCGACTTCATACTCCGCTCCGAACTGAGGGACCGGCTCGCGCCGCCGATCCTTGGGTGTCGAGGCGAACCTGAGCCTTCAGGCCCGCAAAGCCAAGCCGGTTCGCGTATCAGGCGACCGCGGGGGAATTCCGCTGGAACGACGGGCCGTTGGGCCGCCCGGCGTTCGGGCGACGGCCCCCCGCGGCGTCGGCCCCCCGGGCGTCGGCCGAGGTCGGACCTCAGAGGTTGTCCCGCAGCCAGACGGCGGCCTTGGCCAGCGGGTTGGCCCGGGGGTCCAGCGGCTCCCGACGGAGCTTCGAGGACGCGAGCTGCTTGGTGGAGACCGCCTCGCGCGGCCCGAACGCCGAGCGGTGCAGGATGCCGGCCGCCGCGGTGAAGGCCGGGCCCGAGGCGGCGTCGGCCAGGTGCGGCACGCGGCGCGGGCGGCCCAGGCGCACGGGGCGGTCGAAGACGCGGACGGCCACTTCGCGCACGCCGGCGAGCTGGCTGGCCCCGCCGGTCAGCACCAGGCCGGCCCCCGGCTCGATGGGCGCGCCGGCGGCCTTCAGCCGGTCCCGGAGCAGCTCCAGGGTCTCTTCCACGCGAGGCGCGATGATGCCCTTCAGCAGGCTGCGCGGGGCCACGACCGGGCCGGCGCCGGGGTCGTCGCCGCGGGGCGGGGCCTCGATCATCTCGCGGTCCTCGTTGGCCGAGGCGATGGCGCTGCCGTGCAGGGTCTTGATGCGCTCGGCGCCGGCGATGGAGGTGGACAGGCCCCGGGCGATATCCTGGGTCACGTGCTGGCCGCCGACCGGCACGGTCTCGACGTGCACCAGGCTGCCGCCACGGAAAACCGAGGCCGAGGTGGAGCCGCCGCCCATGTCGATGCAGACCGACCCCAGGTCCATCTCGTCCTCCTCCAGCGCGGCCAGGGCCGAGACGAAGGGCGCGGCGACCACACCCTCGAGCTGGAGGTGGGCGCGCTCGACGCAGGCGCCCAGGGTGTTGAAGACCGTCTCGGCCACCGAGACGACCAGCAGTTCGACACCCAGGGTCTTGCCGTACATGGCGCGCGGATCGCGCACGCCGCCCTGCCCGTCGACGGCCCAGGCGATGGGCAGGATGTGGATGGCCCGGCGGCCGGGCAGCTTGATCTGGGCCAGCGCGTTCTGGATCGCGCGCACCAGGTCGTGGTCGGCGATGGGCCGGGCCCCGATCGAGACGCGGCCGATCACACGCGAGGAACTGAGCTGACCGCCGGCGGTGGCGATGGTGACGCCCTGGACGTTCACGCCGGCGACGTTCTCGGCCCGCTCGACCGCCTGGGCGATGGCGTCGGAGGCCTCGTCGAGGTTGACGATCGCGCCGCCGCGCACCCCGCGCGACTGGACGTAGCCGACGCCGCAGGTGGTCAGCGTGCGGTCGCCGCGGCGCACGCCGTCGGGCTTCATGATGAAACAGGTCACCTTGGCGGCGCCCAGGTCGACGGCGGCCACCACCTTGGGCGGCGCCAACGCCGCCTTCAGCCCGTCCCGGCCGTCACGGCGCGGCTCGGCCTTGCGGCGTCCCTCGCCCTGGCCCTCCTGGCCCGGGGCGCCTCGGCCCGGCCCGATCGGACCATGGCCGTCCTGACTTGCGCGGGTCGAGGATCGGTCGGTCGGGCGCCGGCCCTTCTGGGCCCCTTCCTGGGTCTCGGGTGCGCGTTCGGCGAACTTGAGCATCGGCGGCGGAGGTCTCTGGCTAGACGCCCTGAACAGGCGAACGGGGGACGGGCGAAAGGGGGACGGGCGAAGCGGCGGCGGAGGGGTCGGAGGACGCGGGGCCGGCGGCGAAGCCGGCCGCGGCCTGGGGCGCCCTCGGGCGGACCGCGATGGTGTCGGGGTTGCGCAGGTCGATGCGCTCGAAGCCCAGCTCCAGGATGCGGGAGCGCAGGTCGAGCTGCTCCAGCTTCATCAGGGCCTGCTCCTCCTCGGCGGCGGGGAGCTGGACCAGGGCGCCGTCCTTCATGCGAAGGTCCCAGCGGCGGTTGTCGACCCGGACCAGGGCCTCCAGGCGCGCCATCAGCTTCGGGCGCTGGACGAGGATGGGCAGGATGCCGCCCGCATGCTCGGCGCCCCCCGCGCCCACCACCAGCGGCAGATCGGCGAAACGCGCCGGATCGGCTTCCGGGATCACGCGTCCCTGGGCGTCGATGACCACGGTGCGGCCGCCGTGCTGCCAGACGGCGAGCTGGCCACGTTCCTTCACGGCGATGACCAGGGTGTCGGGCAGCAGGCGGATGACACGCGCCTCCTGCACCCAGCCCACGGCCTCGACGCGCGCCCGGAGCTGATCGAGGTTCAGGCCCAGGAGCGGCGCGCCCTCGCCCACCCCGGCGGCGCGCAGGATGTCGGGTTTGGCCATGTCCGAGGCGCCCTCGACATGGACGTCCTTCAGGCGGAAGCCGGCGTCGGCGAACTTGCGGTCGACCCCCAGGCCGACGGTCTGGGCGATGTGGGCGCCACGCCCCCCGGTCGCCAGGGTGGCGGCCACGGCCAGGGTCAGGACGGCCGCGGCGAGGCCCAGGATGTGGCGGGGCGCGAGGCGCGGGCCGCCCGCCCCGGCCTTGGCCGCAGCGCGCCGGGCCGGGGCCGCCTTGGGCGTGGCCCCCTTGGATACGCCGCCCTTGGATACGCCGCCCCGGGACACGCCGACGGACGCCCTACCCTTCGCTGCGCCTGGCGATCCCCCCCGCGCCGCTGCGGGCATGCCCGTCCTCCGTGATCCAAAGCACCAACCGGTCGAAATCCACCCCGCCCGCCGCCGCCTGCTCGGGTACGAGCGACGTGGGCGTCATCCCCGGCTGGGTGTTCACCTCCAACAGGACCAAAACATCGTTAATGTCGTCATAACGAAGGTCGGACCGGGTAACCCCCCGGCAACCCAGGGCCTCGTGCGCCATCTCGGAGAGTTTCTTCGCTTTTTCCATGACATGAGCCGGAATTCTCGCCGGGACGATATGCTCCGAACCTCCGTCGCCATACTTGGCTTCGTAGTCGTAGAAGCCTGTCTTCGGCACGATCTCCGTCACGGTCATGGCCTTGCCGTCCATGACGCCGACCGCCAGCTCCAGGCCACGGACATAGGGCTCGACCATCACCTGCTCGCCATAGGTCCAGTCGGGGGCCACCACCTCCTGCGGGGGGCGATTCGCGCCGTCGAAGACTAGGAACACGCCCACCGACGACCCTTCGGCGTTGGGCTTCACCACGTAAGGCGGCGGGATCACGTGATCGCGGGCCACCTCGAAGCGGTCGAAGAGGCCGCCGCCGGGCACGACGACGCCGGCGGCGGCCAGCACGGCCTTGGACTTGGCCTTGTCCATCGCCAGCGCCGAGGCCAGCACGCCGCTGTGGGTGTACGGCACGCCCAGCGTCTCCAGCACGCCCTGGACGCAGCCGTCCTCGCCCCAGGCCCCGTGCAGGGCGTTGAAGCAGACGTCCGGCTTCAGGGCGGTCAGGACCTGGGCCAGGTCACGGCCGGCGTCCACGCGGCTGACCCGGGCGCCCAGCCGCTCCAGCGCCTCGGCGCACGCGCGCCCGGACACGAGGCTGACCTCGCGCTCGGACGAGAGGCCGCCGAGGAGCACGGCGACGTGACGCCCGGACAGGGATCCGTGCAGCGGAAGATTCATCGGCGCCTCACGACGGCTCGGGGGTTGGGGTCCGCGGTGGCGTGCGTCGCCGGCCGGGTCAAGAGCCCAGGCGGCGGGCCATCCTCGATCCCATCCAGAACACGAGCGCGACGGCGCAGCCTGCGAAGATCCCGGACATCAGATCGTGCAGCACCGTCACGCCGAAGGTGGCCAGCACCACGGCGGCGGCCTTCCATTGCCCCAGCAGGCTCGCGAACTCCCGCTTCTCGGCCATGTTCCAGGCCACGACCACCAGGATGCCCGCGAGCGCCGCGAGCGGCACATAGCTGGCCAGGGGCGCGGCCACGAGCATGAACGCCAGCAGGAAGACGGCGTGCAGCATCCCCGACACCGGCGTGCGGGCGCCGGCGCGGATGTTCGTCGCCGTACGGGCGATGGTCCCGGTCACCGCGATGCCGCCGAAGATGGCCGAACCGACGTTCGCCAGCCCCTGGGCCACCAGTTCCATGTTCGAGCGATGGACCCGCCCGGTCATCCCGTCCGCGACCTTGGCCGACAGCAGGCTCTCCAGGCCACCCAGGAGCGTGAAGCCCAGCGCCGCCGGCAGGCAGCGCACGATCAGGTCCCAGGACACGTCCGGCAGCGCCGGCGCCGGAAGGCTGTGCGGAATCCCGCCGAAGCGGCTGCCGATCGTCTCGACCGGCAGGTGGACGAAGCGCGCGAGGATCGTCGCCGCCACGAGCGCCAGCAGCATGCCCGGCCAGGTCGGGCGCACGCGCCGCAGCCAGAGGATGAATCCCGCCACGCCGATCCCCAGCCCGAGCGCTGCCGGGTTGAACGTGGGCGCGGCCTCGGCCAGCGCTAGCAGCTTCAGGCCCACGGGCCCCGGTTCGGCGCCTTCGAGGGTGAGCCCCGCGAGGTCCTTGATCTGGCTGGCCAGGATGGTCACCGCGATGCCCGTGGTGAAACCGACCGTGACGGCGTGGGGCATGTAGCGGATGAGACCGCCCAGGCGGAAAAGCCCCAGGGCCGCCAGCATGAGCCCCGACAGGAAGACCGTCAGCAACAGTCCCGGCAGGCCCACGTCGGCGACCGTCGCCGCGACCAGCACGATGAACGCCCCGGCCGGGCCGCCGATCTGGTGACGGCTGCCGCCCAGCGCCGAGACCAGGAAGCCGCCCACGATGGCCGTGTACAGCCCACGCTCCGGCGAAACCCCCGAGGCCACCGCAATCGCCATCGACAGCGGCAACGCCAGCACGGCGACCGTCAGCCCCGCCACCGCATCCCGGCGCAGGTCGCCCAGGCCGTAGCCCTCGGACAGAACCGTCGCGAGCTTCGGCCGGTAGAGGTTCGATGTGGCGGCGCCGTCCGGCATGGCGATCAGGATCTCCGATCCCGCTTAAGTTAGCCTTGATCCCTCTCAATCGTCAGCCGTCCCCTACGTCAACCACCTGGCGTCAACCACCTGGCGTCGCTCCCTGCGACCTGTCGCCACCATGCTGGCAGCAGGCCATCGACAGGATGTGCAGGCCGGAAGGAGACCCCATGCCTGTTCCGACCGCCCTGGACGGCCTGCCACGCCCACCCTGCGCCGAACTGCTCGGCTTCGAGCTGGTCGACGCCCGGCCGGCCGACGGCTGGCTGCGCGCGCGCTTCGAGGGACGCCCTGCGTTCTGCAACCCCGCCGGCTTCATCCAGGGCGGATTCCTGGCGGCCATGCTGGACGACGTGATGGGCGCCGCCATGTTCGTCTTCTCCGAGGGCCGCATGTTCACGCCCACGATCGAACTGCACGTGAGCTTCCTGGCCCCGGCGCGGCCGGGGCCGATCTACGCCGAAGGCCAGGTGGTCCAGGCCGGCAAGAGCATCGCCTTCCTGGAAGGCCGGCTCATGGATCTGTCGGGCGCCCTCATCGCCCGAGGCAACGCCAGCGCCCGCCTCGTCCCGGCCGACCGGGCCCTCGCCGCCTGAACATGCGCGCGACGTCGGAGAAACGGGATCAGAGCCGCTCGATCAGGCCGCCGTCCGCGTCCAGGACGAAGGCGTCGGGAAGGTGCAGGCTGCGCCAGAGGTCGTGGGCGTCGAGGCCCAGGAGCCGGGCCACGTAGAAGCTGAGCACCGTGCCGTGGGTGACGGCGACCAGCGGGCGACTCCTGTGCTGGGCCAGGGCGGCCGCCAGCCGCTCGCAGGCCGCGTGCGCCGTCTCGATCCCGCCTACCGGCTGGCCGGGCGCCTCGAAGATGCGGGCGATCTTCTCGCGGAACGCCTCCTCGGTCCCGAACGACAGGGAGCGCCGCTTGTGCTCGTGCAGGCCGGGATCGATGTCGACCGGCAGGCCCAGGCGCGCGGCGATGATCTCGGCCGTCTCGCGGGCCTTGGGCTCGGGGCTGGCGGCCACCGCGACGGGGCGGTAGGCGGCGATCTTCCCGGCCAGCGTCTCGACCGCCTCGCGCCCCTCGGGGCACAGCGGCCAGGTCGTGGACGGCGTGTCCGGGTCGATCAGCGGCCGCCCGTGACGCACCAGGATCAGGGAGGCGCCGGCCACGCTCAAGGCCTCCCGATCCGCTTGATCTCCCATTGGAGATCGACGCCCGCCTTCGCCTTCACGTCGGCCCGCACGGCCTCGCCCAGGCCTTCGAGGTCGGCGGCCGTCGCCGCGCCGGTGTTGATCATGAAGTTGGAATGCAGCGGCGAGAACATCGCCCCGCCGTACGCCTTCCCGCGCCAGCCCGCCGCGTCCACCAGCTTCCACGACGAATGGCCGGGCGGGTTCTTGAAGGTGGAGCCGCCCGTCTTCTCCCGGATCGGCTGGGTCTGCTCCCGCCGCGCGGTGATCTCGTCCATTCGCGCCTGGACCGCCTCGGGCGCATCGGGACGCCCCTCATAGGCCGCCTCGACCCAGACGATGTCGGCCGGGGCGCCGGAATGCCGGTACGTATAGCCGAAGTCCGCCACCTCAAGCTCCTGCCGCGCGCCCGAGCGATCGTACCCCCAGGCCGACACCAGCACATCCTTCGTCTCCGAGCCATAGCAACCGGCGTTCATGGTGAGCGCGCCGCCCACCGTGCCGGGGATTCCGGCATAGAACTCCAGCCCCGCGATCCCGGCCCGGGCCGCCGCCCGCGCCACGGCCGCGTCCAGCGCCGCGGCGCCCGCGGTGATCCGGCGTCCCTCGGCCTGGACGCCGGCGAAGGCGCGCCCCGCCAGCCGGATGACCGCGCCCGGCACGCCGCCGTCGCGGATGATGACGTTCGAGCCCACGCCCAGCACCGTCACCGGGACTTCGGCGGGAAGCGCCTTCAGGAAGGCGGCCAGGTCCTCGGCGTCGGCGGGCAGGAACAGCAGCTCGGCCGCGCCGCCGACCCGGAACCATGTGAACGGCCCCAGCGGCTCGTCGCGCAGGAGCTTGCCGCGCACGGCCGGCAGGGCGTCGCGCCAGTCGGCGGCGCTCATTCGGCGGGTTCCCCGAGCGCTTCCAGTTCGCCCGGCAGGGCGTAGGCCCAGTTGGTGATGTCGCCGGCGCCCAGCAGCACCACGAGGTCGCCGTTCGCGGCCTCCTGCCGGACCATCGCGGCCAGGTCCGAGGGCGCGGGCAGCGGCAGGGCGCGGCGGTGGCCGTAGCGGCGCAGGCCCTCCACGAGGCTGTCGCGGCTCACCCCCTCGATCGGCGCCTCGCCCGCCGCATAGACGTCGGCCACCAGCACCACGTCGGCGTCGGCGAAACAGGCGCAGAAGTCGTCGAACAGGTCGCGCAGGCGCGTGTAGCGGTGGGGCTGCACCACCGCGATCACCTTGCCCCCCGTAGTGGCGCCTCCCGTATTGGCGCCCCCCGTGACGGCCCGGGCCGCCTTGAGCACCGAGGCGATCTCGACCGGATGGTGGCCGTAGTCGTCCACCACGCGCACGCCGTTCGCCACGCCCGTGGTGGTGAAGCGCCGCTTCACCCCGCCGAATTCCTTCAGGCCCTTGCGGATGGCCCCCTCGTCCAGCCCCAGTTCGCGCGCCACCGCCACGGCGGCCAGGGCGTTGAGCACGTTGTGGTGGCCGGCCATCGGCAGGTGCAGGCCGGCATAGCGCAGGGGCTCGCCCTCCAGCGGACGGATCAGCACGTCGAACCGGGCGCCGTCCGGCCCCATCGCGACGCCCTCGGCCCGCACCTCGGCCTGGGGGTTCACGCCATAGGTCACCAGCCGGCGGTTCTCCACCCGCGCCGCCAGGGCCTGGACCTCGGGATGGTCGGTGCAGACCGCGGCGAAGCCATAGAAGGGGATGTTCTCCACGAAATCCTGGAAGGCCCGCTTCACGGCGTCGAAGTCGCCGTAATGGTCCAGGTGCTCGGGATCGATATTGGTGACCACGGCGCAGGTGGACTTCAGCTTCAGGAACGTCCCGTCGCTCTCGTCGGCCTCGACCACGATCCACTCGCCGGTCCCGACCTTGGCGTTGGTGCCGTAGGTGTTGATGATCCCGCCGTTGACCACCGTGGGGTCCAGGCCGCCGGCGTCCAGCAGCGAGGCGATCATCGAGGTGGTGGTGGTCTTGCCGTGCGTGCCGCCCACCGCCACCGAGAACTGGAGCCGCATCAGCTCGGCCAGCATCTCGGCCCGGCGCACCAGCGGCAGCCGCCGCTCGCGGGCGGCCACCATCTCGGGATTGTCGGGCTTGACCGCGGTCGAATAGACGACCGCATAGGCCCCCTCCACGTTGGCCGGATCGTGGCCGACGAAGATCTTCGCGCCCAGCTTCGCCAGCCGCTCGGTGTTGGCGCTGGCCCGGGCGTCCGACCCCTGCACGGTGTAGCCCGTGCGCATCATGATCTCGGCGATTCCGCTCATGCCGATGCCCCCGATGCCGATGAAGTGCACGGGGCCGATCTCGAAGGGGACGGGGCGACGGGTCATGGCCCGAGTCCTAGGACGCTTCCCCGCGCGGCGGAAGGGGCGCGGGCGTCAGGCGGGGAACCCCGAAAGACACGAAAGGACACGAAAGGGCGTTCGGTCTTCGCGAGGCCGCGAAGCGGCGCCTTTGGATTCAGATGAACCGCGGAAAACGCGAAAAGGCGCGGAAGGCGAAGCTTGCGATTCCGCGCCCCTCGGCGGGCTTCCGCGGTTTGAAAAGGCTGAGCCTCCGCTGGCGCGAAGGCTCAGGGAGGACTCGATCCCTTTCGTGTCCTTTCGTGTCTTCGGGGGTCAGGGAACGCTACGCGACGAGCGCCTTCAGCTTGGCCAGCTCATCCCGCCCCTTGATCGCGGCGAGCGAAAGGTCGTGCTGGGTCTGCAGGTTGATCCAGAACTGGGGAGAGGTGTTGAACACGCGGCCGAGGCGCAGAGCCGTGTCGGCGGTGATATTCTGGGTCTCGCGGGACAGGCGCTCGATCCGGGTGCGATCCTTCAGCCCCATGGCGCGCGCGAGCGCTCCGGCCGTGAGGCCCATGGGCGCCATGTAGTCCTCGCGGAGGATTTCCCCGGGATGAGGGAGAGGCGCTTCGAAGTTGTAGAAGTCGATCATCGTGGCCTCCTAGTGATAGTCGCCGAGCCAAACGTCCTCGGGACCGCTTCGGCCCCAGACGAACGTGATCCGGTATTGGTCGTTCACCCGCATCGACCAGGTTTCCGCTCCCTGGAGCTTCTTCAGGCGATTGCCCGGCGGGGCGGCCATGTCCTGTGGCGTCGTCGCCGCGTTCAGGGCGGCCAGCATCCGACGGGCGCGGGCGAGGATGTCGGGGTTCAGGCCCCGCGGCGCACGCCCCTCGAAGACCTGCCTTGCTTCGTCGTTGCCCCAGGACTGGATCACGAGTCGAATGTAGCGCAAGTCGCTACAGCATCAAGCGGAATGTAGTGACCAACGCTACATTCCGCTGGCTGTCCTGTCAGCAGGTGGCGGAGGTCCTGAGGCGGCGGGCGCTCCGCCGACGCCAGGACACGCCCCAGGCGCTCTGTTGAAACCACGAAAAACACGAAAGGCGCTGCATGGCCCGCCTTCGTGTCCTTTCGTGTCTTTCGTGGTTCAGGAACGGCGCTTCGCGCCGCTACGCCGCCGCCGTCGCCTCAACCACGTCGGCCAGGCGCTCCGCCGCGTCGGGGATGGCGACGGCGCGGGAGGCCGCGGCCATGCGGGCCAGGCGGGCCGGGTTGTTCAGGAGGACCTCCAGCGCCGACGCCAGGCTCTCCACCGTGAGCTGGCTCTCGCGGGCGATCTCGGCGCCGCCGGCGTCGGCCAGGAGCCGGGCGTTCTGGCCCTGGTCGTCGTCGATGGCGATGGCCAGCGGGACCAGGATGGCCGGTTTCCCGGCCACGGCGAACTCGCAGACGCTGCCCGCGCCCGAGCGCCCGATCACCAGGTGGGCGTCGCGAAGGCGGCTGGCCATGTCGCGGAAGAACGGCGCGATCTCGGCGTCGACCAGGGCGTCCCGATAGGCCCGGCGCGCCGTGTTCATGCTCTCGGCGCGGGTCTGCTGCTGGACGACCAGCCGGCGGCGCAGGTCCTCGGGCAGGGCCTTCACCGCCTCGGGCACCAGCTCCGACAGGAGGCGCGCGCCCTGGCTGCCGCCCGTGACCAGCAGGCGCACGGGGCCATTCGGCTCGGGGGGGACGTAGGGGATCTCGGCCAGGGCCCGGATCGGGGGGCGCACCGGGTTGCCGACCACCCTCGCCCGCTCGGCCACGCCCTTCGGGGCCTTCTGCAGCGTCGGGAAGGCGCAGGCGATGGTCTTCACGTGGGGAGCCAGCAGCCGGTTGGTCCGGCCCATCACCGCGTTCTGCTCATGGATGACGGTCGGCAGCCGGTCCAGCCGGGCCGCCACCAGCGCCGGCGCCGAGGGATAGCCGCCGAAGCCGACCACCACGTGCGGCCGGATCTCGCGGAAGACGCCGCGGGCCTGCAACACCCCGCGCATCACGGCCAGGCCGGCGCGGACCATGCCGATGGGGTCGCCCCGCCGGAAGGTGGCCGCCGACAGGCCGATGCGCCGCTCGGCCGGGAAGTCCTGGGCCAGGCCCGCCACCCGCTCGTCGGACGCCAGCACCACGCCCCAGCCGCGCGCGATCAGCGTCTCGGCCAGCGCCTGCGCCGGGAACAGGTGGCCGCCGGTCCCCCCGGCGGCGACGACGGCGATCCTACGCATGGGCGCCTCTCATCCTCGCGCGCGCGGTCAACCGAACGTCCCGGCCTTGGCGAGGCCTTCGCTCTGCGCATAGGCGCCCGGCCGGCGGCGCGTGAGCGCCAGCGCCAGTCCCATCGTCAGGCCCATCGCCAGCATCGAGGAGCCTCCGTAGCTGATGAAGGGCAAGGTCATGCCCTTGGTCGGCATCATGTTCAGGTTGACCGCCAGGTTGATGATCGCCTGCTGGCCGACCAGCACGAACAGCGCCGCGGCCGCGATCTGCTCGAAGGGATCCGACAGCTTCATGGCCCTCATGAGGCCGCGCACCACCACGAAGGCGAAAAGCGAGATCACCAGCAGCAGGAAGACGAGCCCGAACTCCTCGGCGCCCACCGAGGCCGCGAAGTCGGTGTGCAGGTCGGGCACGCGGCGCTTCATCACCCCTTCCCCCGGGCCCCGGCCGAACAGTCCTCCCGCCGCCTGGGCGATGGCGGCGGCGTCGACCTGGTGCGTGTCGGCCTTCTCGGGCGAGAAGAAGCGGTCCACCCGGCTCTGGACATGCGGGAACATGAAGTAGGTCGACGACAGCCCCGCGAGCGCCGTCGCCCCCAGCAGCATCACCCAGCTCATGGGGACGCCCGCCATCCAGAAGGCGGCGCCGAAGGCCACCGTGATCAGCACCGTCTGGCCGACGTCGGGCTGGATCAGCAGCAGCCCCACCGAGACCGCGAACAGCCCGAAGGCGATGGAGACGCCGGGCACCCCGGCGCCCTTCTGGCCCTCGGCGAACATCCAGGCGACCAGGATCACCAGGGCCGGCTTCATGTATTCCGACGGCTGGAAGGTGAAGCCGCCGAACTCGATCCAGCGCGTGGCGCCCTTGGCGCTGTGGCCGATGAACGGCAGGGCGATCATCACCGCGATCGCCGCCAGCCAGATGAAGAAGGCCGCCCGCCTCACGCCTTTCACGTCCAGCATCGAGACGGCCATCATCAGGATCATGGAGGCCACGGCGAAGACGCACTGCCGGACGGCGAAGTGGAACGGGTCGCCGATGTTCATGCGCGCCGCCGCCGCCGGGCTGGCGGCGAACGACACCACGACGCCGATGGCGATCAGGATGGCCACCACCCCCAGCATCCAGCGGTCGACGGTCCACCACCAGACGCCCAGCGGCGAGCGGTCGGACCGGGCGAAGGCGTGGGCGTTGCTGCTGACGGTCGTCATGGTGAGGGTCTCCTCCCCCCTCGGGGGAGGGGGACCGCGAAGCTGGGGAGGGGGAGAGAACTGGTGGCGAAGGGGCTCATGGCGCGCCCTCGCTGACGCGGCCGGCGGCGATCGCGCGGGCGGCGGCGCGGAAGGCCTCGCCGCGCTGCTCGAAGTCGGCGAACTGGTCGAACGAGGCGCAGGCCGGCGAGAGCAGGACGATCGCGTCCCTGCCGCTGGCCGCGGCGTCGGCATAGGCCGCGCGCGCCGCCGCCTCGATGGTCCCGCATGCCACGGCGGGCGCCCGGCCTTCCAGCGTGGTGGCGAACGCCGCTTCGGCCTCGCCCACGAGGTAGGCCTTGATCACGCGCGGGAACAGGTCGGCCAGCTCCTCGATGCCGCCCGTCTTCGGCTGGCCGCCGGCGATCCAGTAGACCTCGGGATAGCTCGACAGGGCCTGGCGCGCCGCATCGGCGTTGGTGGCCTTGCTGTCGTTGACGAAGCGGACCTTGCCGATCAGCGCCACGGTCTCCATCCGGTGCGCGAGGCCCGGGAAGGTCGTCAGGGCGCGGGCGGCCAGCTCGGGCGAGACGCCCAGCCCGCGCGCCGCGGCGTAGGCCGCCGCCGCGTTCTGCCAGTTGTGCCGGCCCGGCAGCGAGCGGGCGCGCTTCAGGTCCGCCACCTGGGCCGCGCGCTCGCCGGCGGCGTCGTACAGCAGGCCGTCCAGGGCGTAGACCCCGCGGCTGATCGCCTTGCTGGCCGAGATGGGCACGATGGTGCGGCGGTTGGCGGCCGTGATCTCGGTGCAGATCTGCTGGCCCCAGGCGTCGTCCACGCCGATGACGGCGGTGTCGCCCTTGTCCTGGTTGAGCAGGATGCGGCGCTTGGCGGCGACGTAGTTTTCCATCGTCCCGTGCCGCTCCAGGTGGTCGGGCGAGACGTTCAGGATGATCGCCACGTCGGCCTTCAGGCTGGAGGTCAGGTCGAGCTGGTAGGACGACAGCTCCAGCACATAGACCGCGCCGCCGTGCATGTCGTCGAGGCCCAGGACGCCGGCGCCGATGTTGCCGCCGATGCGGGTGTCCCGGCCGGCCTCGGCGCAGATGTGGCCGATGAGGGCGGTGGTCGTGGACTTGCCGTTGGTGCCGGTGATGGCGACCACCTTCGGCCGCCGGTGCTCGGGCGCGGCGTTCACGGTGCGCGCGAACAGCTCGATGTCGCCCAGGATCTCGACGCCCGCCGCGCGGGCCTTCTCCACCGTCCAGTGCGGCTTGGGGTGCGTGAGCGGCACGCCGGGCGACAGCATCACGGCGGCGAAGCCCGACCAGTCGGCCGCAGCCAGGTCGGTCAGCTCGAAGCCCTCCGCCGCGGCGGCTTCACGGGCCTTCGGGCTGTCGTCCCACAGGGCGACCTCGGCGTCCCCGGCGACGAGGGCGCGCGCGGCCGCCAGCCCCGTGCGGGCCAGGCCGAACACGGCCACCGTCCTGCCTTCGAAGCCGCGGACCGGGATCATGCCGCCTGCACGCGCCTCCTACCTGAGCTTCAGGGTGGCGAGGCCGACCAGGGCCAGCATCACCGCCACGATCCAGAACCGGATCACGACGGTGGATTCCGACCAGCCCAGCTTCTCGAAATGGTGGTGGACCGGCGCCATCAGGAAGATCCGCCGGCCGGTGCGCTTGAACCACGCCACCTGGATCATCACCGACAGGGTCTCGGCCACGAACAGGCCGCCGATGATCCCCAGCACGATCTCGTGGCGGGTGGCCACCGCGATGGCGCCCACCGCCCCGCCCAGGGCCAGAGAGCCGGTGTCGCCCATGAAGATCTTGGCCGGCGGGGCGTTGTACCAGAGGAAACCCAGCCCCGCCCCGATCAGCGCCCCGCAGAACACCGCCAGCTCGCCCACACCGGGGACGAAGTGGAGCTGGAGGTAGTTGGCGAAGACGTAGTTGCCGACGATGTAGGCGATCAGGCCGTAGGCCGCCGCCGCGATCATGACCGGAACGGTGGCCAGGCCGTCGAGGCCGTCGGTGAAGTTCACCGCATTGGCCGCCCCCACGATGATGAAGGCCCCGAACAGCAGATAGCCCCAGGAGAGGTCGATGAAGTACTGCTTGAAGATCGGGAAGGTGACCGAGGTCAGCAACTCGGCGTTCTCGGGCGGCTTGGGCGCGAGCGTGATGATGAGCGCGATGGCCGCCATCGCGATGCCGGCCTCGACCGCCAGCCGCGCCTTGCCCGAGACGCCCGCCGTCGTCTGACGCGTGACCTTGGCGTAGTCGTCCATGAAGCCCAGCAGGCCGTAGCCCCCGGTGACGATCAGCACCGCCCAGACGTAAACGTTGGTGAGGTCGGCCCACAGCAGGGTGCCCGCGAACAGGCCGGCCAGGATCATCACCCCGCCCATGGTGGGCGTGCCGGCCTTCTCGATGATGTGGCGCTCGATGCCCTCGGCGCGGATCGGCTGGCCCTTGCCCTGCTTGGCCTGCATCCAGCGGATGAAGCGCGAGCCCATGGCCACCACCACGAACTGGGCCGTGAAGATGGCCAGCCCCGTCCGGAAGGTCTGGTACTTCAGCAGGTTCAGGACCGGCACATAGTCGGTCGAGGCGAGCTGGACGTAGAGCCAGTAGAACATCAGCCGGCCTCCCCCCCAGGGCCTTTCAGGGCGCGGCCCGGGGCCTGTCGGGGGGAACCGGCCGCCAGCAACGCCTGGACGACCTGCCCGGCCCTGGACCCGTTCGACCCCTTCACCATCACGACGTCGCCGGCCCTCACGGCCTCAGAGAGCTGGGGCGCGAGGACGGCGGCGGTCTCGGCGTAGCCGCCGCGGCGAGTCGGCGGAAGGGCGTCCCAGAGCGATTTCATCAGAGGACCGGCGCAGAAGACGAGGTCGATCGTCGCAGCCGCGATCGGCGCGGCCAGCCCGGCGTGGAACGCCTGCGCCTCCGGCCCCAGCTCCAGCATGTCGGTGAGCGCCACGATCCGCCGCCCGGCCACGCTGCGCTGGCCCAGGGTGGCGATCGCCGAGGCCATCGAGACCGGGTTGGCGTTGTAGCTCTCGTCGATCAGGGTGAAGGCGCCGCGGGGGCCGTCCAACCGGCGCTCGGCGCCCCGCCCGGCCAGCGGCGCAAAGCCCGACAGCGCCGTCAGCGCCAGGTCCAGGCGCACGTCCAGCGCCTCCAGCATCAGGATCACCGCCAGGCTGTTGAGACCCCAGTGCAGGCCGGTCTGCAACAGGGGAAAGTCGACCCGCCGGCCGTCCAGTTCGGCGCGCACCTGGGCCATGCCGTCGGCGGCCCGGAAGTCCAGCAGGCGCGCGTCGCAGCCGGCCGCGCGCCCAAAGGTGCGGACCTTCGCCCCAGCCGCCACGGCGCGGGCCTCCAGCAGGCCGAAATGCGCGTTGTCGGCGTTCAGCACCGCGACGCCGCCGAACTGGAGGCCGTCGAAGATCTCGGCCTTGGCCATCGCCACGCCGGCCTCGCCGTCCGCGAAATTCTCGGTGTGGACCGGGCCGATGGTCGTCACCACCGCCGCATGGGGCCGCACCATCTCGCTCAGCGGGCGGATCTCGTCGGCGTGGTTCATGCCGATCTCGAACACGGCGCGCTCGGTGTCGGCCGGCATGCGGGCGAGCGTGAGCGGCACGCCGATGTGGTTGTTGTAACTCTTGACCGACGAATGCGCCCGGCCGGCCAGGGAAAGCCCCGCCATGACCGCCTGCGTCACCGACGTCTTGCCCACCGAGCCCGTCACCGCGCCGCGGCGCGCGCCCGCCGCCCGGTCGCGGGCCGCGATTCCCAGGGCCTCCAGCGCCCTCAGCGTGTCGCCCGCCCGCACGGACGGCGCGTCCACCTCGCGCGAGGCCAGCACCCCCGCCGCGCCGGCGGCCATCGCCTGGGCCACGAACGCATGGCCGTCGCGCGCGCCCGCCAGGGCGACGAAAAGGTCCCCCGGCTCCAGGCTGCGGGTGTCGATCGAGACGCCGGTCGCCGCGAAGGCGCCGGATTCCACGCCCCCCGTGGCGGCCGCGACGGCGCCGGACGTCCACAGCGGCTCAGCCATGCACAAGTTCCAGCGCCAGCGCCGTCTCCTGCACGTCGTCGAAGGGATGGACGACGTCGCCCACGATCTGGCCCTGCTCATGGCCCTTGCCGGCCACCACCAGGACGTCGCCGTCGTCCAGCATCGCCGCGGCCGCCCGGATCGCCTCGCGCCGGTCGCCGATCTCCCTGGCGCCGGATGCGCCGGCCAGGATCTCGGCCCGGATCGCCGCCGGGACCTCGGAACGGGGATTGTCGTCGGTGACGATCGCCACGTCGGCCAGCTCGGCCGCCACCCGGCCCATCAGGGGGCGCTTGCCCCGGTCGCGGTCGCCGCCGGCGCCGAACACCACCACCAGCCGGCCGCGCGCGTGGGGGCGCAGGGCCTTCAGCACCGTCTCCAGCCCGTCCGGCGTATGGGCATAGTCCACATAGGCCTCGCCCCCGCGCGGCCCCGCGCCCACGCGCTGGAGCCGGCCCGGCGCGCCGGTCAGGGCCTCCAGCCCGGCAAACACCTCGTCCCACGACAGGCCCGCCGCGCGGCACAGGCCCGCCGCCACCAGCGCGTTCGACGCCTGGAATCCCCCCGCCAGCGGCAGGCGCACGTCATGGACCTGGCTGTCGGCGCGCACCTTCAGGCTCTGGCCGTCGGGGAGCAGGGTCCGCTCCAGCAGCTTCAACGCCTGCCCGCCCCCACCCACGCTCATCACCCGCTGCCCCGAGACCACCGAGGCCGCCGCAAAGAACGGGAACGCCTCGGAATCGGCGTTCAGCACCGCCGTCGCGCCGCGCGGCATGAGCTGCTCGAACAGCCTGAGCTTCGCCTTCATGTAGGCGTCCATGGTGTGATGGTAGTCGAGGTGGTCCTGGGTCAGGTTCAGGAACCCCGCCGCCGCCAGCCGCACCCCGTCCAGACGGCGCTGGTCGATGCCGTGCGAGCTGGCCTCCATGGCGAAATGGGTCACGCCGAGCTGGCTGACGCGGGTCAGCAGCTCGGCCACGTCGCCCGCGTCGGGCGTGGTCAGGCCGGGCGGCGTGATCTGGTCGTGCGTCCCGTCCGGCCGCGAGACGGTCAGGCCCAGGGTACCCATGCTGGCCGCGGCGTGGCCCGCGCGGGCGAACATCTGGCGGCAGAAGTTGGCGACCGAGGTCTTGCCGTTGGTGCCCGTGACCGCCACGCACACCTGCGGCTGGCGGCCCCAGAAGTTGGCGGCGGCCAGGGCGTAGCCGCGGCGCGGGTCGCGGCAGATCACGGTGGGAACCGAAAGGTTCAGGTCCTGGTCGGCGATCACCGCCGCCGCGCCGGCCTCGACGGCCTTGGCCGCGAAGGCCGCGCCGTCCGCCCTCGATCCCGGGAGGGCGGCGAACAGGAAGCCTGGCTTCACCTTGCGGCTGTCGGCCGTCACCCCTTTGATCTCGGGATCGGTCCCCAGGTCGCGCTTCACGATCTTCGACAGGCGCACGCTCATCGCGCTTCGCCCAGCTCTTCGACCGTCGGCGGCAGGACGGGAACCGCCTGGCCCACGTCGGCGCGGCGCTGGACGTCGACGAACGGCGCGATCCGCTCGATCACCCGGCCCACGGCCGGCGCCGCCACCCAGCCGCCGGTGGAATAGCCCGCGCTCCGCGCCGTGCCCTTGGGCTCGTCCAGCAGGATCAGGACGAAATAGCGCTTGGTGTCCACGCCGCCCCAGGTCGGGAACACGGCGGCGAACGACGAGACCTGCTTCTGGCCGTTGTAGCGGCGGATCGCCGGGTCGTACTTCTCGCCCGTCCCGGTCTTGCCCCCCACCGACAGGCCGGGGATGTCGGCCGACTTGCCGCTGCCGCCGGTGACGTTGGCGCGCATGATCGAGAGCATCTGCAGCGAGGTGCGCTCGGACATCACCCGCGGGCCGTCCACCTTCGTCCCCGGCTCCAGCTTGTGGATCGTGAGCGGGATCATCCGGCCGCCGTTGTGGATCGCCCCCATAGCCCGCGCGAGCGCCAGGGGGCTGACGTTGATCCCGTGCCCGAACGAGGTCGAGGCGACGGCGTCGTCGTTCCACACCCGGGGCGTCAGCGGCCGGGCGTTCTCGATCAGCTCGACCTTGGCCGCCTTGGTCAGGCCCAGGGCGTCGAAGTAGTGGCCCATGCGCTCGGGGCCCACGGCCTGGCCCAGCTTGGCGGTGCCGATGTTGGACGAGTGCTGGAACACCTCCACCAGCGTCAGGATCTTCCGGCTGGCGTGGTAGTCGTGGATGGTCCGGTAGCCCAGCTTGTACGGCTCGCGGGCGTCGAAGGTGCTCTCGGGCGTCGCCACCCCGGCGTCCAGGCCGATGGCGACGGTGAACGCCTTGAACGTCGAGCCCATCTCGAACACCGAGGCCGCCGCGCGGTTGGTCTGGGCGTAGACGCTGGACTTGCCCGGCGCGTTCGGATCGAAGACGGGCCAACTCGACAGGGCCAGGATCTCGCCCGTCTGGATGTCGGTGACCAGGCCCACCGCGCCCACCGGCCGGAACTCGTGGATGGCCTTGTAGAGCTCGTCCTCCAGCGCGCCCTGGACGCGCAGGTCGATGGACAGGGGCACGGGCGCGCCGCTCCGGGCCGCGGTGCGGATGTCGTCGTTCAGCGCCGCCTCCGAGCCCGACAGGCCTTCGCCCCCGGCGTCCGAGAAGCCGATGAAGTGGGCGGCCGTGGTCCCCAGCGGATAGATGCGCCGCTGCTCGGGCTCGAACGTCACGCCGGGCAGCCCCAGGCGGTGGACGCGGTTGCGCGCCTCGGGCGTCAGCGCGCCGGCCACGAAGATCCGGCGGTTCCCCCGCAGCGCCCGCTCCAGGCGGTTCATGTCCAGGCTGGGCAGCGCCGCCTTGAGGCCGCGCCGGGTCTCGGCCTGGTCCCAGATCTCGCGCGGGTCGATGTAGAGGCCGTAGTGCAGAAGGTCGGCCGCCAGCAGCATGCCGTTGCGGTCCACCAGGTCGGTGCGCGAGGCGCCCAGCGGCGCCCCGGCGCCGCCCACATGCGCCGCGTCGGGGAACAGCGCCGCCCGCGTCGCCCCGAACGCCAGGGCCACGAAACCGACGGCGAAGAGGATCAGGACGAAGAAGATGCGCAGCCGCGTGTCGTCCTCGGCCTTGCCCGACGCCCGCGCCCGCTCGAAGGCGTGCTCCAGGCCCCAGACGCGCTCGATCAGCCAGCGCGGCAGGCCCGCCCGGCCCAGGCTGGTCTGCGACAGGCTCATGGCGCCACGCCCGGTTCGGCGGGCGCCTCGGCCACGCGCACGGGATAGGCCTGCGGCGGCGGGGGCGGCGGCACGCCCGGGATCACGCCCGACCCGTTGACCATCGCCGCCACCGCCGACACCGCCTTGGCCTTCTTGGGCGGGCCGGCGCGGGCCACGTCCACGATCTGGTCCACGCTGGCCTCGCGGTTCGCGCCGACCGGCTCCATCTTCAGATAGACCACCGACAGCCGCTCCAGGCGGCCCGGCTGCTCCAGGTGCGCCACCTCCGCCTGCAACAGGCGGATGCGGGCGGCCTCGGCCTTGATCTGGCGCTCGATCGTGGCGATCTCGGCGCGTTCGCGACCGGCCATCGTCTTGGCGAGGTAGACGCCCAGGACCACCACCACCAGCAGGCCGACGCCGACGAGGTCGATCAGGCGGAAGCCGCGGATCTTGCGCGTGAAGACGCTCATGCCGCCACCCTCCACACAGGAGCCTCGGTGCGCACGGCGGCGCGCAGCTTGGCCGAGCGCGCGCGGGGGTTGGCCTTCACCTCGTCGTCGCCCGGCCCGCGCGCGCCGTTGAACAGCAGCCGGAAGCTGGGTTCGGCCGTCGTCGCCACCGGCGGCGCGTGACGCGATCCGCCCGGCGTCCGTCCGGCCCGCTCGCCCAGGAACGCCTTGACGATGCGGTCCTCCAGCGAGTGGAAGGTCACCACCGCCAGCCGGCCGCCCGCCTTCAGCACGCGCTCGGCAGAGGCCAGGCCGGCCTCCAGCTCGCCCAGTTCGTCGTTCACCGCGATCCGCAGGCCCTGGAAGGTGCGCGTGGCGGGGTGGATCTTGGCCCCGCGCCGGCCGCCCAGCGCGCGCTCCACGAACTCGGCCAGCTCCAGGGTGCGCGTGAAGGCCTGCTCGCCGCGCCGGCGCACGATGGCGCGCGCGATGCGGCGGCTCTCGCGCTCCTCGCCGTAGACGAAGAGAATCCGCGCCAGCTCGGCTTCGTCGGCGGTGTTGACGAGGTCGGCGGCGGTGGGGCCGTCGCCGCCCATGCGCATGTCCAGCGGGCCGTCCTGCATGAACGAGAAGCCGCGCGCGGCCTCGTCGAGCTGCATCGAGCTCACGCCGAGGTCGAGGGCCACGCCGTCGGCATGGCCCTCGCCCAGCACCGCGTCCATTTCCGAGAATCGCGCTTCCACCAGGCGGAAGCGGTCGTCCGGAAATCCCGCGGCGAAGCGACGGACCGTAGGGTCGCGGTCGAACGCCACGACCTTCGCGCCCGTCGCCAGGATCGCGCGGGCGTAGCCGCCCGCGCCGAAAGTGCCGTCCACGATGGTCTCGCCGGGCGCGGGCGCGAGCGCCTCGACCACCTCGCCGAGCAGGACGGAGACATGGGGGCCGGCAACAGGGTTGCCGGCAACAGGGGGGGCGCGGACCTCGGCGCTCATGCGGCGCCTCCGATCCGGGCCTGGCGCTGCTGGGCGCGCATCTCGGCCAGGCCCTGGCGCGCCCGCTCGCGGTCGGCGGCGCGCTGGGCGCGATAGGCGTCGCGCTCCCAGATCTCGAAGCGGTCGCGCAGGCCCACCACCGCCACCCAGTCGGTCAGGCCGTACTGCTCGCACAGGCTCTCGGGCAGGGTGATGCGGCCGGCGGTGTCGAAGCTGAGGCGCTGCATCTCGCCGAACACGTTGCGCTCGATGGAGTCGCGCAGTTCGTCGCCGAACTCCAGCTCGTCGGCCACCGCGCCATAGCGGTCGAACAGGGCCTGGCCGCCGCCTTCCAGGCAGTCGGAGCGGATCGAAGGAAAGAGGAAGACGCCCTCCACGGGACCCGAGAGCGCGGCGCGGTAGTCCTGCGGCACGACGATGCGCCGCTTCGCGTCCAGCTGCTTCTCGAAGGTCGAGAGAAACATCCCCGGCCCAGACCCCCTGCCTTCGCCAACCCCGCCAGCCAGCGCCCCGACCCGCCGCTTTGGTTAGCGAATGGTTATTGGGTTAACATGGGACCAAGTGGGTTTCAATGACACTTGCTGACCTCAGATGGGATTTTGCAGCCGATCCAGCGGGAAATCTTGAAGGCCCAAGACTTATCCACAGAACATACTTGGTACGAATAGTTAACGCGCCCATCCCTCCCTTGATGGGGAGGGACAGGCCGCGAAGCGGCCGGGGCGGGGAAGCGGGGGCCGGAGTGCTGAGGCTGGGGATGGTCGCCCGAATTCGGACGCGGTGGATGATCCCTGTTTCCCCACCCGTCTCGGCTTCGCCCCGCCACCCTCCCCATGACGGGAGGGAGCGGATCAGACGGCCTGTAAGCCGGGTTCTGTGCCGCCCTGCTCGCGCAGGACGCGGCGGCCATTCCTCTGGACCGGCCGTCACCGGCCGGTTCTCGCGACCTACCCGGATCCCTCGGAGCGGCGACGCTCCTACCCGCCAGTTTCCGAAGGACTTGGCCGGCGCGGGATCCCTATTCGGTCTTGCTCCTGGCGGGGCTTGCCATGCGGCCCCTGTCACCAGCGGCCCGGTGCGCTCTTACCGCACCCTTTCACCCTTACCCTCCTTCGCCGGAGGCTTCGGAGGGCAAGCCCTGCGTAGCCTTGGCGGAGCAGGGCGGTCTGCTCTCTGTGGCGCTATCCCTGGGGTCACCCCCGGTGGGCGTTACCCACCGCCATGTCGTCGTGGAGCCCGGACTTTCCTCGACCCCCGAAGGGGCCGCGACCGCCCGGCCGTCTGATCCGCGGCGGAAAGTGGGGGATCGCGGCGCAGAGTCAACCATCCCTCCCCATCAAGGGAGGGAGGTCATCCTCAGCAGCGCGATCAGCCGCGCGCGCGTCTCGCCGTCCGCGATCCCGTCCACGCGCTCGGGCCGCCAGTGCCGCTGGAAGGCGCGCAGGACGGTCGCGGTGTCGGCGTCGAAGGCGCCCGACGGCGGCAGGTCGTAGCCCAGGCGGGTGAGGCCGGCCTGGAGGGCGAAGACGGCCGCGCCCTCTTCCCCCGCCCCGATCGGCGCGCCCGGCGCGGGGGGAGCCTCGGCCCAGAGGCCGTGCCCCGCTTCGGCCAGACGCTTCCAGGGGAACAGCTCGCCGGGGTCGTCCTTGCGCGCCGGCGCCACATCGGAATGGCCGACGATGTCGCGGTCCTCGATCGTCCATCGCGTGCGGATGTCGGCCACGAGATCGATCACCGCCGCCACCTGCGCCTCGGGGAACGGCCGGTAGCCCCACTCGTGGCCCGGATTGACGATCTCGATCCCGATGGACTCGCCGTTCAGGTTGCGCCGCCCGCGCCAGTACGAGACGCCCGCGTGCCACGCCCGCCGTTCCTCGGGCACGAGCCGAAAGATCCGGCCGTCCTCCTCCACCACATAATGCGACGACACCTTGGCCGCGGGATCGCGCAGCCGCGCGATCGCCGCCTCGCCGCTCTGCATGCCCGTGTAGTGCAGGACCAACACGCTGGGCGGGGCCGTGCGCGCGTCGAAGTTGGGCGAAGGCGCTTCGATGAACGTCGTCATGAGTCACGGTTCCGCATCGCCAGCAGCAGGGCCATCATCCGGTTGCCCCGGAGCACGATGATCAGGACGCCGGCCAGGGCCAGCAGCCCGCCGATCGCCATCCGGGGCCCGAACGGGTCGCCCAGCAGCGCCACGCCCAGGCCGATAGTGGCCAGCGGCGTCACCAGGATCAACGCCGAGATCAGGTTCGCCTCGTAGCGCTGGAGCAGCATCACATAGGCGGTATGCGCGCCCAGCGAGACCACCAGCGCCGAGAACACCAGGGCGGCCCAGAACGTCCAGCCGGCGCCGAGCGCCGCGTCCACCTGTCCCGGCTCCAGGGCCAGAGAGAGCGCCGCCATCGGGAACACCGAGGTGATCCCGACCCAGGCCTGGAAGGTCAGCGGGCGCATGCCCTCGATCTGCTTCGTCAGGATGACCCCCACGCTGGACATCAGGGTGGCGCCGGCGACCAGCAGCAGGCCGGTGGAAAGCGCGACGCCCTCGGGGCTCCACATCACCGTCAGCACGCCCGCGAAGGTGAGCGCGATCCCCACGCCGCGCCGCCACCCGATCCGCTCGCCCAGGAAGGCCACCGACAGCAGCAGCGTGATCGGCATCCCGAGCTGGAACACCACCGCGGCGGCCGACGGGGTGGAGTACTTCAGGCCCACGAACATCAGGCCGAAGTTCCCGCCGCCCATCAGGAACGCCGCCAGCATCAGCCGCCAGAGCGGCCGCGGCGCCGGGCGCAGGAAGGGGATCAGCAGCGCGGCCAGGATCGCGAACCGGGCGGCCGCATAGAACAGCGGCGGCACGTCGAGGATGCTCACCACATACTTCGAGATGATGTTGTTGACCGCCCAGACCAGGCACATGGCCATGAGCAGGCCGAGGTCGCGGGGGGCCATGACGCCCAGCTAGGGCGCCGTGGCCGGGCTCCGCAACCTCACGCCCGGAAGAAAGTCTCCAGGTCGGCGTTGAGCCGGTCCATGTGTGTCACGAACAGCCCATGCGGCGCGCCGGCGTAGACCTCCAGCCTGGCGCCCGGGACGCCCGCCGCCAGCCGCTGGCCCGTGGCGGCGAGCGGGGCCGAGGCGTCCCGGTCGCCGTGGACGATCAGGGTCGGCCGGTCGATCCTGGGCAGGTCGGGGCGCAGGTCCTTGCCGATCAGCGCCCTGAAGGCGGCCACCGCCACGGGGACGGGTGTCGCCAGGAGCTGATCGGTCAGCCAGGCCTTCATGGCGGGCGAGGTCTCCGGCGTGAAGAACGCCGCCTGGTTGTCCGTCGCCCATTTCGGGAAGTCGGCGGCGTACTGCCGGAGCGTCGCCTCGTGGAACGCCATCGGCGCCCCGAAGGGATTGTCCGGCGTCTGGATCACATAGGGCGCCACGGCCGCCACCAGGGCCACCTTCGCCACCCTGGCCGTCCCGTGCCGGCCCAGATAGCGGATCACCTCGGCGCCGCCCATCGAGTGCCCCACCAGGATCGCGTCCTTCAGGCCGAGGGTGTCGATCACCGCCGCGAGGTCGTCGGCCAGCGTGTCCATGTCGTAGCCGCGGCCCGGAACGTCGGACCGGCCGTGGCCGCGCCGGTCGAAGGCGATGCAGCGGAAGCCGCGTTCGGACAGGTGCGCCACCTGATAGGCCCACATCTCGCCCGACAGCGCCCAGCTCGCGGCGAACACCACCGGCCGCCCCTCGCCCCAGTCGCGATGGAAGAGGCGCGTTCCGTCCTTGGCGCGGATGGTCGGGGCCTTGCGCGCCGTTGCAGCGGCGGCGGATCGCGGTGCGCCCACGGCGGCTGCGGTTCCGGCGGCCAGGCCCGAGGTGAGGATGTCGCGGCGGTTCATGCGGTGTCTCCTGTGTGGGCGGAGATCACCCCATCGGCGTAGGCCGGTCGATTACGTGGGAGGTCATGCGTCGGCGCCCCGCCCCCCGCCCCCGAGCCGTTCCGGACCCGGCGCTGCGGGCCGTGAAAGACCCGCCCGGCCCAGTCGGGCCGGTCGCGTGAATATCGCCTTCCATCGAAAAACGCTGGCGTGGCGTGGCGTATCCGGCGATCGGTCGGCGCATGAGCGCGATCCTCTTCGTCACCCATCCCGAGGTCGTCATCGATCCGCAGGTCCCCGTGCCGCGCTGGCCCCTGTCGGACGTGGGGCGCGCGCGGATGGAGACCTTCGCCGACGCGCTGGCCGGCCGGCCGGTCGCAGCCGTCTGGTCCAGCGACGAGCAGAAGGCGCTGGACGGCGCCGCCATTCTGGCCGCGCGGCTGGGCGCGCCGCATCGCGTGGACGCGGCGCTGGGCGAGAACGACCGCAGCGCCACCGGCTACATCGCCCCGCCGGAGTTCTGGGAGGTGGTGGACGAATTCTTCGCCAATCCGGACGTCAGCGTCAGGGGCTGGGAGACCGCGCGCCACGCTCAGGACCGGATCGTCGCGGCGACGAACGCACTGGACGCCGCCAGCCCGGATGGCGTGGTGCTGGTGGTCTCGCACGGCGGTGTCGGCGCGCTGCTCACGGCGCATCTTCAGGGGGTGACGATCGGGCAGGAGGACCGGCCCGGACATGCCGGCGGCGGCTGCTACCTGGTGCTGGACCGCGGCCCGCCGACGCTGCGCGAGACCTGGCGGGCGGTCGAGGAACCCGATCCGGCGCTGGCGGCGTTCGGGCCGGGCCGTTCGCCGTGAAGCCGGTTCGGGCCCGGACGACACCCGGCTCATGCGCCGGCGCAAGCGGCGCCTGAAAACCGGGAGACTCGAAACGAAGGGATCCCGCGAAGACGGCCGCCTCGCCGGAACGAGGCGGCCGCATTTCGGACCGGACCGGCGCCTACGCCGCCTGGCCCAGGCTCGGGCCCAGGCTCAGGCCCTCGTAGCGGGTCAGGTGATGGTCGACCGAACCGAACGCGCCCTCGATCATCGTCGCGCGCTTGAAGTAGTGGCCGATCGCCATCTCGTCGGTCATGCCCATCCCGCCGTGGAGCTGGATGGCGTTCTGGCCGACGAACTTGCAGGCCTTGCCGATCTGCACCTTGGCGGCCGAGACCGCCTTCGCCCGCTCGGCGTCGTCCACGACCTTGATGTTGGCCATGTAGGTCATCGAGATCGACTGCTCGAGGTTGATGAACATGTCGACCATCCGGTGCTGGAGCACCTGGAACGAGCTGATCGGCACGCCGAACTGCTTGCGCTGCTTGGTGTATTCCAGCGTGCCCTCGTGCAGCTTGCGCAGCACGCCGCAGGCCTCGGCGCAGGTGGCGGCGATCGCCTCGTCCACCACCTTCTCGATCAGCGGCAGGCCGCCGTCGGCCGGGCCGATCAGGGCGTCGGCGCCCACCGAGACGTTCTCGAGATACACTTCCGAGGCGCGATTGCCGTCCACGGTCGGATAGTCGCGGGTCGACACGCCCTTGGCGCCCTTCTCGACCAGGAACACCGAGACGCCGTTCGCGTCGCGCGGGCCGCCCGAGGTGCGGGCCGTGACGATCAGGTGGGTGGCGAACGGCGCGCCGATCACCACGGCCTTGTGGCCGTTCAGCACCCAGCCGGCGCCGTCCTTCTTCGCCGTGGTCTCCAGCGCCGCCAGGTTGTAGCGGCCCTTGGGCTCGGCGTAGGCGAAGGCGAAGATGTTCTGGCCGCCGATGATCCCGCCGATCAGGTCGGCCGCGCCGGCATGGCCCGAATGCTTCAGGAAGCCGCCGCCGATCACCACCGTGCCGAGGTAGGGCTCGACGACCAGCGCCTTACCGAACTCCTCCATCACGATCATGTTCTCGATCGGGCCGCCGCCCAGGCCGCCCAGGTCCTCCGGGAACGGCGCGCCCAGGATGCCCAGCTCCTCGGCGAAGGCCTTCCACACCTCGGGCCGCCAGCCCGGCTCCTTGGTCACGACGGCGCGACGCTTGTCGAAGTCGTAGTGGTCGGCCAGGTAGCTGGCGACCGTGTCGCGCAGCATCGACTGTTCTTCGGTGAAGCTGAAATCCATCGCTCGGCGTGTCCTTTCCTAGATCCCGATCATCTCCCCGCTCTTCATCCCGCGGCTTGTCCGCGGGACCCATCGATACGCTTGCGG
>NZ_JBBCIT010000034.1:0-53782 GCF_037189685.1 Phenylobacterium sp.
CGCCCGTCACCGTCGTCTTCTGGGTCGGGCGGATACCCACAATCTCGATTTCCTCGCCCACCTTGATCGTGCCGCGCTCGATACGACCGGTCACCACCGTGCCACGGCCCGAAATCGAGAACACGTCCTCGATCGGCAGCAGGAACGCCCCGTCCACCGCTCGCTCCGGCGTCGGTATGTACGAATCCAGCGCCTCGGCCAGCTTCAGTATCGCCGCCTCGCCCAGATCCCCCGTATCGCCCTCCCGCGCCTTCAGCGCCGAACCCTTCACGATCGGAATGTCGTCGCCCGGGAACTCGTAGCTCGACAGCAGCTCTCGGACCTCCATCTCCACCAGGTCCAGCAGCTCCTCGTCGTCCACCATGTCCACCTTGTTCATGAACACCACCAGCGCCGGCACCCCCACCTGACGCGCCAGCAGGATGTGCTCCCGCGTCTGCGGCATCGGGCCGTCCGCCGCCGACACCACCAGGATCGCGCCGTCCATCTGCGCCGCGCCCGTGATCATGTTCTTCACGTAGTCCGCGTGACCCGGGCAATCCACGTGCGCGTAGTGACGGTTCTGCGTCTCGTACTCCACGTGCGCCGTGTTGATCGTGATCCCGCGCGCCTTCTCCTCCGGCGCCGCATCGATGTCCGCGTAGCTCATCGCCTTCGCGCCACCCGCCTTCGCAAGCGTCATCGTGATCGCCGCCGTCAGCGTCGTCTTCCCATGGTCAACGTGACCAATCGTGCCAATGTTGCAGTGCGGCTTGTTACGTTCGAATTTCTCTTTGGCCATCGGGGTCCTGCCGGCGTTGCTTAAACTTCTGCGTCAAGGAGCTGGAGCGGGTAGCGGGAATCGAACCCGCATCCTCAGCTTGGAAGGCTGCTGCACTACCATTGTGCTATACCCGCCGATAGCCCCGAGCCGGGCAAGCCCGGTTCGGATCCCGGCTCAGGATTCCGACCGCTTCTCAGCGATCGGGACCGGGCGGGCCCGGCTCGGATCCTTGCCTCGAGATTCCGATCGTTTCGACGCGATCGGAGGGCGGGGTCGCCGCATCTCCTCAGGTTCAACTCGTTCCGACGCGTGGTGGGGGAAGTAGGACTCGAACCTACGAAGCCATTACAGCAGCGGATTTACAGTCCGCCCCCTTTGCCACTCGGGACATTCCCCCAGCGCGCCCGGAGCCAAAATGGGGCCTTCGGAGAAAAGGCTTCCGCCCGGGCGGGAGGGGAGCGTAAAGCGCCGGTCTCTCGTCCAGAATGCGGCGGCCCGCCGAGGGGCCCCAAATCGGAGCGCGTCTTATAGTGGCCTCGTCCCGCGAACGCAACGACGCCCGAAAGGGCCGGAAATCGCCCCCCCGGAGCCCGGCGAAACACGAGGGCCGGGCAGAGGCGAAGCCCCCTTCCCGCCCTCGCGGCGACCGCCGCGCCGCCCCTCCCGCCGACGATTGGCTATGGGGCTGGCACGCCGTGGAAGCGGCGCTGGCCAACCCCCGTCGCGGCCCGCCGGTCCGGCTGGCCGCGACGCCCGACAAGGCGCGGCAGATCGAGGCGCGTTTCGGCCGCCTGGACGTCCTGGAGCTTCACGATTCCCATCGGATCGGGCTGATGCTGCCACAGGGCGCCGTGCACCAGGGCGTCGCGCTGCGCCCCGCGCCCCTGGAGGACACCGATCTGGGCGACTTCGACGTACGCCCCGGCGCGGTGCTGCTGATGCTGGATCAGGTCACAGACCCACAGAACGTGGGGGCGATCCTCCGCTCGGCCGCGGCTTTCGGCGTGACGGGCGTGATCCTGCAGGACCGCAACGCGCCCAAACTGACCGGCGCCCTCGCCAAGGCCGCCGCGGGCGCGGTGGAGAAGACGCCCGTCGCAAGGGTCGTGAACCTGTCCCGGGCGCTGGAGGAATTGTCGCGCCTGGGCTGGCGGGCCGTGGGCCTGGCCGGCGAGGCCGAGCGGACGCTGGACGCGGCCCTGGACGGCTCTCCCACGGTGCTGGTCATGGGATCGGAGGGTGACGGCCTGCGCCGCCTCGTGTCCGAGCACTGCGACGAGCTGGCGAGGATTCCCATGCCCGGCGGCTTCGAGAGTCTGAACGTCTCGGCCGCAGCGGCGATCGCGCTGTACGAGGCCGCCCGGCCCCGCCAGGGTCAGGGCGCGGGATGAACAGGTTGCAGCCGCGCCCACGCTGTCGCATGGAGGCGAGATGTTCGCAGACTTGCTGACCCCCGCGGCCCTGTCGGCCCTGCTCCAGGTGCTGATGATCGACCTGGTCCTGGCCGGCGACAACGCCGTGGCCGTGGGCCTGGCCGCAGGCGGCCTGCCGCCCGAGCAGCGCAAGCGGGCGATCTTCTACGGGCTGATCGCCGCCGTGGTGCTGCGGATCGGCTTCGCGCTGATCACCACCCAGCTCCTGGGCATCGTGGGCCTGCTGTTCGCCGGCGGGCTGCTGCTGCTCTGGGTCTGCTGGAAGATGTGGCGCGAGCTGCGCGACCAGGCCGTGCACGAGGAGGCGGCCGCCGAGGCCGTGCTGGACGACGACCCGACGACCGAGCCGTCGGCCGCCGTCACGGTCCGCCAGCCGAAGAAGTTCCGCGACGCCTTCATCCAGATCCTGATCGCCGACGTCTCGATGTCGCTGGACAACGTGCTGGCCGTGGCCGGCGCCGCGCGCGAGCATCCGGCCATCCTGGTCTTCGGCCTGCTGCTCTCCATCGCGCTGATGGGCGTGGCGGCGACCTGGATCGCGCGCCTGCTGCACAAGCATCGCTGGATCGGCTACATCGGCCTGCTCATCGTGCTGTACGTGGCCCTGCACATGATGTGGGAAGGCCACCGCAGCGTCGTGGTCGATGTGGGCCAGACGCCGGCGTACAACGCCCTGATGCCTGCCCCGCTGGACATCACGCCCGAGGAAGAGGCGCGGATCCTCGCGCACTGACGGCTCCGGGACGCTCCATCCGGAGCGCCCCGGCCCGCCTCAGAAGTCAACCTTCAGGGAGACCCAGAGCCGGCGGCCTTCCTGGTTGTTGGTGTACTCCGGCGCATAGGCCACGGGAGTCCCGTACGGGAGCTGGCGGACGAAGTACTTGTCCAGCACGTTGTAGATCGTCGCGCTGAGGGTGACGTTCTCCCGCACCTCGAACGATCCCCCGAGGTGGAACACCGCATAGGCCTTGTAGTCGCCGAGCGCCGCGCGCGCCGCGCCCTCGCCCCGATACCGCTTGCTGCGATACTCGCCGCGGACCCAGGTGTTCAGCCGGTCGGTCACAGTCCAGCGGACGGCGCCGTTCAGCATATGCTTCGGGGTGTCGGTGAGGGGCAGGCCGGCGGAGGCGCCGCTCTTCTGCTCGCTGTCCGTGAAGGTATAGTTGGCCTGCACGCTCCAGTCCTCGGCGAACCGCCAGCGCGAGGCGATCTCCACCCCCCGCGTGACCGCCTTGTCGATGTTCACGCTCTGGCCGAACGTCGCGACCGTGGGGAAGAAGCCCACGTCCGTGCAGCCCGCCGGGCGGCCGCTGCCCGAGTCATACTGGGCCTGCGTCAGGCCGAAGCTGCAGTTCGCCACCGGCTGGCCGCTCGCGATCTTGTCCTTGAAGTCGTTGTGGAACGCCGTGACGTTGGCGGTGAAGCCATTCAGGTTGTCGAAGTAGATCGCCGCCTCGACGCTGGTGCTCGTCTCGGGCTTCAGCGTCGGCGACCCGATCAGCGGCAGCCGGCCCTGGTTGCCGAACCCGTTGATGCCGCTGGCGAGCTGTTCCAGCCGGGGCGTCTTGAAGCCCTGGCTGACGCCGCCCTTCACCGTCCAGTTCTCGTTGGCGTTCCACACGAGATAGCCGCGCGGGCTGAAATGCGAGCCGAAGGTGCTGTGATCGTCGCGCCGGGCGCCCACGGTCAGGGCCAGGCCTTCGGTGAAGCGCCACTCGTCCTCGGCGAACAGGGCCCACTGGGTATGCTCGAACGGCGCCGGCGCGACACCGTCGACCATCTCGGCGTCCCAGTACTGACCCCCCACCGTGAAGGTGTGGTTACGCCAGCGAGAGAAGAGCTTGGAGTCGAAGATCGTGTTCACCGATTCCAGCGTGCGGGGCCCCCCGGCGCCGGCGACGCCGTTGGGGATGATCCGCCCCTTGGTCTCGGTCTTGCCGCGCGAGATGTTGCTCTCCAGCACCCCGAACGGCAGCTTCCAATCGTGGGCCAGCACATACTGGGTGCGGCTGAACTCCAGCGCATCGGCATAGCCGCCCGCCGTGGTGTTGGTGCCGAGCTGGGAGGCGGAGTTGTCATACCACTGCTCGGCCCAGTCCACGTCCAGCCAGAGGTTGTGGTCCGGATGCGGGGTCAGGGTGAGACGGCCACCCGCGCTGCGCAGCTCAGCCCGCGTGGCGCTGCGCCCGAAGCCGGTGATCGGCGCGTCCACCCCGGCGACGTTCTCGAAGGTCAGCTTCGAGGCCTGCCGGTTCGTGAACGACCCGCGCAGCGCCAGTCCGAGAAGCCCCGGCGCCACCGGGCCGGTCACATAGGCGTTGCCGCCGTAGAAGTTCCCGAACTCGCTGTTCTCCTGCAGCGTTCCGTCCAGGGTGAACGAACCGGTCCAGCGCTCGCCCACCTTGCGCGTGATGATGTTGACCACCCCGCCCATGGCGTCCGAACCGTACAGGGTCGAGACGGGGCCGCGCACCACCTCGATGCGCTCGATCGCGCCGATGGGCGGCAGGAAGCTGGTCGAGGTCTCGCCGAAGCCGTTCGGCGTGACGCTGCCCGCGGTGTTCTGCCGCCGCCCGTCGATCAGGATCAGGGTGTAGTCGCTGCCCATCCCGCGGATGTTGATGTTCAGCCCGCCGGTCTTGCCGACCGCGCCGCCGACGTCGACGCCCTCCACCATGGTCAGGGCCTCGGCGATGCTGGTCGCCCGCATCTGCTCCAGCTCCACCCGCGGCAGCACGGTGACGCTGGCCGGCGCCTGGGTCAGCTTCTGCTCGAAGCCGGCCGCGGTCACCACCAAGGCGTCGACCTCGGTCGCGGCGGACGCGTCCGCGCCACGATCTGCGGCGCTCGCGGCCACCTGCGCCAGGGCCGCCTGGCTACCAAACACGACAAACGCCAGCGCGCTCGTCCCCAGCAGGACGCGCCGCAAACACGGACTCGACATGAATTATCCCCAACTCGCGACTAAGAATAAGTCGCAGTAACAGCTTCGCAGCCGGCGTCAAAGTTTTTGCGAGCCACTCGCAATCAAGAGATCGCTGATCTTTGAAGCCCTCAGGCCTCGGGACCGCCGAAGCGTTCGCGCCATTCGGCGGCCTGGGTGTCCTCGATCTTGCGGAACAGCACCTCGGGCGCGCGGACCGGCTGGCCGGGCGTGAGCGCCGACAGCACGCCCTCCCCGTCCAGCGACGGCCAGGTCCCCGGGAACGGCTGGCCCAGGGCGTCGGCGATCTTTTCGGCCGCGAACGGGATGAAGGGCTCGGACACCCGCGCGAACAGGGCCGCCAGGTTCAGGCCGTAGCGCACCGCCACGGCCGCGCGGTCGCGGTCGGTCTTGATGGCCGTCCAGGGGGCGGCTTCGGTCAGGTACTGGTTGCCCAGCACCCAGAGCTGGCGGAGCGCGGCCGCGCTCTTGCGGAACTCGCGATCCTCCATGTGCCCGGTCAGCTCGCGCAGTTTGGCGAGCACGTCGGCCTCGAGCTTCTCGTCCAGCGCGCCCGGCTGGCCGCCCTCGGGCACGACGCCGTCGAACCGGCTCTCCGCGAACTTGCAGATGCGGTTGACGAAGTTGCCCAGCACGTCGGCCAGGTCGGCGTTCACCTGCTCCCGGAACTGCTCCCAGGCGAAGGTGGAATCCGAGGTCTCGGGGACGTTGGCCATGATCCACCAGCGCCAGTAGTCGGCGGGCAGCAGCTCCAGCGCATGGTCCATGAAGACGCCTCGGCCCTGAGAGGTCGAGAACTTGCCGCCGTAGTAGTCGAGCCAGTTGAAGCCCTTGAGCTCGTCCACCAGCTTCCACGGCGCATTGTTGGCGACCGCCCAGTTCCCCTTGGCGTCCACCCGCTCGTTGACGCCCAGCAGCGTGCAGGGAAAGCCGACGGTATGGAAGGGGACGTTGTCCTTGCCCATGAACTGGACGTACTTCACGTCGGCCGCTTCGGGCTGGCGCCACCAGCGTTCCCAGGCGGCGTCCGGCGCGGGCCCCTGCCCGGCTTCCTGGGCGCGGGCGTCCGCCCATTCCCAGGTCGCGCCGATATAGCCGATCGGCGCGTCGAACCAGACGTAGAAGACCTTGCCGGCCAGGCCCTCGATGTCGGGAAGCTGGCCGTCGGGATTGGCGCCCCACTCATGGGCGTTCACGGGCACGCCCCATTCCAGGTCGCGGGTGACGCCCCGGTCCTGCAGGCCTTCATCCAGCCACTTGAGCGCGATCGAGGTGACCAGCAGCGGCCAGGCGCCACGCTTGCCGTCGATCCAGTTGCGCAGCTTGTCGGCGAAGACGCTCTGACGCAGGAACAGGTGCTTGGAGCCGCGGATCTCGATGTCCGTCGAGCCGGAGACCGCGGAACGCGGGTGCAGGAGATCAGCCGGGTCCAGCACGCGCGTGCAGTTCTCGCACTGGTCGCCGCGGGCGGCCTCGTACCCACAGTGCGGGCAGGTCCCGATGACATAGCGGTCGGGCAGGAAGCGCCTGTCGGCGTTGGAATACACCTGCTGGGTGACCCGCTCCTCGATGAAACCCGCTTCCCAGAGCTGCTGGGCGAACTGCTGGGTGAGCCGGCGGTTCTGCGGTGAAGAGGTCCGGCCGAAGTGGTCCCAGGACAGGCCGAACGCCCGGCCCAGGCGATGCTGGACGTCATGCTGCTCGGCGCAGAACGTGGCCGGGTCCTGGCCCTTCTCGGCGGCGGCCAGCTCGGTAGGCGTGCCGTGTTCGTCGGTCGCGCAGATATAGAGCGTCTCGCGCCCCCGCGACCTCTGGAACCGGGCGTACACGTCGGCGGGCAGCATCGAACCGGCCAGCGTGCCGAGGTGCTTGATCCCGTTGATGTACGGCAGGGCCGAGGTGATGAGGATACGGGACATGGGCGTAGGTCGAGGGTCTTCTGGTGGCCGGTGAGGACACGCGGCTTACAGGGCCGTGCCGGGGATCGCCATAGCCGACGTTGCAAGAAACACTCGCGCCGACGGCCCATATGGCGTCAAACTCGCCTGAGGGGCGAGCGGCGGCCTATCGAGTCGCCAGCGATCTCATGTGTCCGCCCCGAGGGAGGAAGACATGCGAACGTCCATCGTGGCGGCAGGCCTTGCGGCCTGCTTCATCCTGTCGGGCTGCGGTCAGAGCGAACCTGCCGCCCAGTCCGCGCCGGCCGCCGAAGCCCCGAAGAAATCCCTGGCGCGGCAGGCGCCGATGTACGCCGGCCAGGAACAGGTCCTTTCGATCCAGTCGGGCAGCGTCAAGGCGGCGTCGGGCGGCGGCGTGGACCTGGAGGTCAAGGCCTCCACCGAGGGCGCCGGCTGGACCCAGGTGGGCTTCCTGCCCCGGGTGTATGCGGCCACGCCGCCCGACGGGATCTACGAGGTCGACGTCGTGGCCCAGAAGCCCGCCACGCCCGGCGCGACCGACCCGACCCCGGTCGAGGTGAAGAGCGCCTGGGACAGGTACACCGACGGCCGGGTGAAGGGGGTGAAGTTCATCTCCAAGACCAACGAGGTCGTCGCCATACTGCCTGAAGGCAAGTGACGGCGGGCAGGTGACTTCGGGCCGCCCCGCCGCGCCGCGGCGGGGCCGTTCCGGCTCTCACAGCGGTCCCTTGAAGACGAAGAACGCGCCCAGGGCGATGAAGCCGAAGCCTACGGCGTGGTTCAGGGTGAACTTCTCGCCCAGGTAAGCCACCGAGAAGACCGCGAAGACCGCCAGGGTGATGACCTCCTGCATCGCCTTGAGTTCGGCCGGGTCGTAGACCTGCCGGCCGATGCGGTTGGCCGGCACGGCCAGCCAGTACTCGAAGAACGCGATCCCCCAGCTCACCATCACGATGGCCCAGAGCGGCCCGCGCTCGATCTTCAGGTGCCCGTACCAGGCGAAGGTCATGAACACGTTCGAGGCGATCAGAAGCAGGATTGGCGTGATCGCAGTCCAGGGGGCGGTCATGGTCGATTCGCGCTTAACGTGGCTTCGAAGCGACCTATAACCTGCCCCGTCGACGATTGGGGGACCGCATAGATGACGTCGTGGTGGAAGTTGGCCGGGTGGAAGGTCGCCGGCGTGGCGGCGGCCCTGGCCGGGGGCCTGATCGTCGCGGGATGCAGCCCGCAAGGCGACAAGGCCGGCGCGACGCTGCGCATCTACAACTGGTCCGACTACATCGACCCCGAACTGCTGACCGAGTTCACCAAGGAAACCGGGATCAAGGTCGTCTACGACACCTTCGATTCCAACGAGGTGCTCGAGACCAAGATGCTGCAAGGCGGCACGGGCTACGACCTGGTCGTCCCCTCGAACCACAACCTGCCGCGCTACATCACCGCCGGCGCGATCCAGAAGCTGGACAAGGCCCAGCTTCCCGGCCTCGACAAGCTTTCGCCCGACCTGATGGAGCATCTGGCGGCGTTCGATCCGGGCCATGCGTACGCCGTGCCGTACATGCAGGGCACCGTCGGCATCGGCTACAACATCGACGCCGTCGCCAAGCGCCTGCCTGGCGTGAAGATCGACAGCTGGAACGTGGTGTTCGACCCGGCGAACCTGGCGAAGCTGAAGGACTGCGGCGTCTACTTCCTGGATGCGTCCGAAGACATGTACGCGGTTGCGCTCAACTACCTCGGCAAGGCTCCCAACTCGACCTCGCCGGCCGACTACCAGGCCGCCACCCAGATGCTGATGAAGGTCCGCCCCTCGGTGCGGAAATTCCATTCGTCCGAATACATCGACGCCCTGGCCAATGGGGACATCTGCGTGGCCGTCGGCTACTCGGGCGACGTGCTGCAGGCGCGCGACCGCGCCGACGAAGCCAAGAACGGGGTCAAGGTGGCCTACGCCGTTCCGAAGGAAGGCAGCCAGGTCTGGTTCGACGTCTTCACCATCCCGAACGACGCGCCGAACGCGGCGGCGGCCCACAAGTTCATGGCCTATATGCTGCGGCCCGACGTCATCGCCCGCGCCTCCAACTTCACCCAGTACGCCAACGCCAACACCGCGGCGACGCCAATGGTGGATGAGGAGATCCGCAACGATCCCAACGTCTACCCGACGCCCGAGGTCGCCCAGCGCCTGTTCGTCACCACCACCAAGGACCCCGAGCTGCTGCGCGAGGTGAACCGCCAGTGGACCCGGGTGCTGACCGGACGTTGAGCGTCCGGCCCCAAGTCGGGGGAGCGATCGGGGGAATCCGCGACACCTTCGCGCCGTGGGAGGACCCCACGGCGCGGCCTCTCGTGCGTTTCGACCACGTGTCGAAGACGTTCGGTGGCGTGACGGCGGTCGACGCGGTCGACGTGTCCATCTACGAGCGCGAATTCTTCGCGCTCCTCGGCCCCTCGGGCTGCGGCAAGACCACCCTCATGCGCCTGCTCGCCGGCTTCGAGGCGCCCGACACCGGCCGCATCCTGCTGGAGGGCCGCGACATCCAGGACGACCCGCCCCACCGGCGGCCGGTCCACATGATGTTCCAGGCCTACGCCCTGTTCCCGCATCTGAATGTCGCCCAGAACATCGCCTTCGGCCTGAAGCGCCAGGGGCTGGGCAAGGCCGAGGCCGCGGCCCGTGTGGAAGAGATGCTGGCGCTGGTGCGGCTGGAGGGCCTGGGCCGCCGGCGCATCGACCAGCTTTCGGGCGGCCAGCGCCAGCGGGTCGCCCTGGCCCGCGCCATCGCGCCCCGGCCGCGCATCCTGTTGCTGGACGAGCCGATGGCCGCCCTCGACAAGAAACTGCGCGAGGAGACCCAGTTCGAACTGATGTCGCTGCAGCAGTCTCTGGGCATGACGTTCATGATCGTCACCCACGACCAGGACGAGGCCATGGTCGTCGCCGACCGCATCGCGGTGATGCGCGAAGGCCGGATCGCCCAGGTGGGCCGCCCGGCCGAGATCTACGAGGCGCCGGCCGACCGCTACGTCGCGGGCTTCATCGGCGACATCAACCTGTTCGAGGCGCGGGTCACCCACTCCGGGACCGGCCGCGTGAAGCTGGCCTCGGACGAAGGCCTGTTCGAGGCCGAGGGCGCGGGTCCGGTGGGCGAGACCGCCTGGGTGGCCGTGCGCCCGGAGAAGATCGCCGTCCTGACCGAACTGCCCGCCGGCGTCGCGGCGGATGCGCCCAACCTCGTCCGCGGCGAGATCCACGACTACGGCTACCTGGGCGACTGGACGACATACATGGTCCGGATGCCCTCCGGGCGCACCCTGCGCGCCGCCCGCGCCAACGCCACCCGCGCGCTCGACCGGCCGCTGGGCGTCGGCGACGCGGTGTGGCTCACCTTCCAGCCCGGCAGCGCGATCGTGCTCACCCGATGAACGGCGGTCGGTCCCGCCTGGCGGCCATCCTGCCGCTGCTGTGGGTGGCGGTGTTCTTCGCCTTCCCCTTCGCCCTGGTGGCCAAGCTCTCGCTGTCGGACAGCGTCCTCGCCATGCCGCCCTACGCCCCGCGCATCGACTGGAGCCAGGGTTTCGAGGGCCTCCGCGCCTTCCTGGCCGGCCTGGACGGCGAGACCTATGCGCGGCTGGTCAAGGACCGTCTCTATCTCGACGCCTATCTTTCGAGCCTCAGGCTGGCGGCGACCGGCACGGGCCTGCTGCTGCTGATCGGCTATCCCATCGCCTACGGCATAGCCCGCTGCCGGCCCGGCGTGCGCGAGGCGCTGGTGATGGCGGTGATCCTGCCGTTCTGGACCAGCTTCCTGATCCGCATCTACGCCTGGATCGCGATCCTGAAGCCGGCGGGGATCCTGAATGCGGCCCTGGGGGGTCTCGGCCTGTCGCCCGTCGACATCCTCAACAGCGAGACGGCGGTCCTGCTGGGCCTCGTCTACGCCTACCTGCCGTTCATGGTGCTGCCGCTGTATGCGGTGCTCGAGCGCCAGGACGCCGGCCTGATCGAGGCGGCCCAGGACCTGGGCGCAACCCCGCTCCAGGCCTTCTGGCGCGTGACCCTGCCGCTCTCGATCCCCGGCGCCGGCGCCGGCGCCCTGCTCTGCTTCATTCCGATGGCCGGCGAGTTCGTGATCCCCGACCTGATGGGGGGCTCCGAGACCCTGATGCTCGGCCGGGTGATCTGGACCGAGTTCTTCGCCAACCGCGACTGGCCGGCGGCCTCGGCCGTGGCGATCGTGCTGCTGGCCACCCTGATCGTCCCCATCCTGCTCTTCGAGCGCCAGCAGTCGAAGGTGCTGAAATGAGGCGGAGTCCATGAGACGGGGCCCCTCCGCCTTCAACATCGCCTCGGTGGCGCTGGGCCTGGTGTTCCTCTACGCACCCATCGTCGTGCTGGTGATCTACTCCTTCAACGACAGCCGCTCCGTGGCGGTCTGGGGCGGTTTCTCCACGCGGTGGTACGCCGCCCTCTTCCGCGACCAGCAGCTCCTGGACGCCATCGGCGTCACCCTTCGCGTCGGCGCCATCTCGGCCACCCTGGCGACCCTGGTCGGCGCGATGGCGGCGGTGGCCCTGGTGCGCGGGGGGCGCTTCCGCGGCCGCACGGCTCTGGCGGGCGGCGTCTATGCCACGCTGGTGATGCCCGAGGTGATCCTGGGCCTGTCGCTGCTGTTCCTGTTCGTCTCGCTGGGCCTGCCACGCGGCTTCTGGACCGTCACGCTGAGCCACGCGACCCTGACCCTCGCCTACGCCACGGTGGTGATCCAGGCGCGACTGGCCACCTTCGACCCTGCCCTGGAAGAGGCGGCCCAGGATCTGGGCTGCCCCCCCTGGAAAGCGTTCCTGCTGGTGACCTTGCCCGGGATCGCACCGGCGGTGGCGGCGGCCTGGATGCTGGCCTTCACGCTCTCGCTGGACGACCTGGTGATCGCAAGCTTCACGTCCGGCCCCGGCGCAACCACCCTGCCCATGCGGCTCTACAGCGCCGTCCGCCTGGGCGTGGACCCGAAGGTCAACGCCGTCTCCACGCTGCTGATCGGTCTCGTCGCCACCGGCGTGGTGGCCGCCTATCTTGTCCAGCAGCGCCGCCGCGCCGGCGCCTGACTTCCGAGATCGACGCACGCGCCTCAGGCGGTCCGATCGGCGACATTGTGACCCTTACGCGCCACCGGCCGGACCGCCTGGGCCAGCGCCCTTCCCCCGAAGGACGCCGTGTCGCCCGGCCGCACCCCCATGCTGCCGGGCCGCCGGATGCTGCGTCCCGTCTCGACACAAACATCCGGCCTGTGGCCCGTGGGGTGCAAGAGGCGGGCAATGCCGGCGCCTGTGACGAACGGCCTCTACGCAAAGCCGCGGCCTACAGTGGCGGCACGCGATCGAACCAGGGGCGCGCCGCCTCCAGCTGCCCAGCCAGCCGGAACAGCGTGCTCTCGTCGCCCGTGGGCGCGACGAACTGGATGCCGATGGGCAGGCCGTCGGAACTCCAGGCCAGGGGGACGGTCATGGCCGGCTGGCCCGAATTGTTGAAGGCCTGGGTGTTGGGCATATAGCCGAACAGCCGCTCGACCGTCCGCTTCGGGTCCTCGAACAGATGGCCCAGGGGGATGGCCGGCCGACCCAGGGTGGCCAGCAGAAAGACATCGCAGCGCTCGAACACCTGCGCAGCCGCCCGCCCGTAGGCGTGGACGACCTGCACCGCGCGGACGTACTCGGGGCCTGTGGTTGCCTTGCCCCGGCGGTAGATGCCGTGGGTCGCGGGTTCGATCTCGTCCTCCGCCAGCGGCCGGCCCCGCCGCTCGCACTCGGCGTCGATGCTGGCCGCCACGCTCGCCCACAGGATCGTGCGCGCCGCCGCCTGCATGGCGGCGTGATCTCCGGGCAGCTCCACCGGCTCGACGCGATGGCCCAAACCCTCGCACAGGCGGGCGACGTCGCGCACGGCCTCGGCCACCTCGGGATCCAGCGCGGCGCCCACGGTCAGCGCCTTGTCGGTGAAGCCGATGCGCAACTTGCCCGGGTCGCGCCCCACCTCCTGCGCATAGGGGCGTTCGGGCGGCGCCAGGAAGTAGGGATCGCCCGGCTGCGGCGCACACGTCGCGTCCAGGAGAACGGCGCTGTCCCGCACCGAACGCGTCACGGCATGAGGTATCGAAGCGCCCGCCCAGCCCTCACCCGCGGGGGCGAACGAGACGCGCCCCCGGGAGGGCTTCATCCCGAACAGGCCGCAGCAGGCCGCCGGAATGCGGATCGAACCGCCGCCGTCCGTGGCGTGCGCGGCCGGCACGATCCCCGCCGACACGGCGGCCGCGGCCCCGCCGGACGAGCCGCCCGGCGTGCGCGACAGGTCCCAGGGATTGCGGCAGGCGCCCAGCAGGTGCGGCTCGGTCACCGGCCAGATGCCGAACTCCGGCGTGTTGGTCTTGCCGAAGATGTTGAGGCCGGCCATCCGGTAGAGCCGGGTCATCGAACTGTCCGCCGCCGCCGGCACGTCGGCGAACAGGCGCGAACCGAACGTCGTCGGAACTCCGCCCCAGTGCGAGCCCAGGTCCTTCAGCAGATAGGGCACGCCCGCCAGCGGCCCGGAGGCCGGTGGCCCGGATAGGGGTAGCTGTGCGCGGGCGATGTCGGTCATGTCGCGGGTCACCGCGTTGATCTTCGGATTCACCTCGGCCATGCGGGCGACCGCCACATCCAGCAGTTCGCCCGCCGTCGCCTCGCCCCCGGCCACCAGGGCCGCCAGGCCCACGGCGTCGTGCGCCCGATACTCGTCGAAACGCATGGTGTCTCCTCCCGACCTTGTCCCGGTCCCGGCCCGAACCATAACGCCTGGCAGCGGTCCGGCGAGTCCTCCCGACGGGCCGCGCATCGCGCGGTCCCCGGGCCTGGCCCCCGAGGGCTGGCTCGACCGAGGCTTGCCCCTGGCCCGCCCGCATGGCATCGGGGCGCGCATCGACGACGCCGGATTAGCTCAGCTGGTAGAGCAGCGGTTTTGTAAACCGAAGGTCGCGGGTTCGAGTCCTGCATCCGGCACCATCCCAACCCGGCCTCCTGGCGGCGACAATGCGCATCTTCATCGACGCCGACGCCTGTCCGGTGAAGGACGAGACCTACAGGGTCGCCGCTCGCTACGGCCTCAAGGTGTTCGTGGTGGCCAACAGCTTCATCCGCGTCCCCGCCTCGCCGCTGATCGAGCTGCGGGTGGTGGATGCCGGACCGGACGTCGCCGACGACTGGATCGCCGGAGAGACGCAGCCCGGCGACATCGCCGTCACCAACGACATCCCCCTGGCCGACCGGGTGCTGAAGGCCGGGGGCGCGGCCATCGCGCCGAACGGGCGGGCCTTCACCGTCGACTCCATCGGATCGGCGCTGGCCCAGCGGTCCATCATGGAGCATATCCGTTCGACCGGCGAGACCACGGGCGGGCCGCCTCCGTTCTCCCCGGCCGACCGTTCGCGCTTCCTGCAGGCGCTGGACGAGACGGTGAACCGCATCCGGCGGACCCGACGCTGAAGCGCCCTTGCATCGGCAGGGGCAGGCGCTAACTAGCGTCGCAACACCCCTTCTGGAGAGCCTGACCATGCGCCCGGGACCGATCCTCGCCGCCGCAGCCCTGACCGTCCTGGCGGCGGCGTGCGGGCAGTCCCCGGAGAAGGCCGGCAGCGCGGCCGCGCCGGCGCCGAAGCTGACCGACGCCGAGAAGCAGGCGATCCTGGCCGCCTATCCCGCGCCCTACAACACGGCCGACCTGGCCAACGGCAAGGCCAAGTTCGCCTTGTGCCAGTCGTGCCACACGGTCACCGAGGGCGGCGCCAACATGACCGGTCCCAACCTGCACGGCGTGTTCGGCCAACCCGCCGCCAGCAAGGCTGGCTACAGGTATTCCGACGCCCTGAAGGCCACCGGCTTCATCTGGGACGCCACCCATCTCGACAACTGGCTCGACAAACCCCAGACTTATGTGCCCGGCACCAAGATGTCGTTCGCGGGCGTGCATGACCCCAAGGATCGCGCCGACCTGATCGCCTACGTCATGGTCGAGACCGGCTACCGCGCCCAATAGCCTCCCGACGTCGCACCGCTTTCCGACGAATTTCGGACGAGACAACCTTGACGAGAATGCAAGGCGTGCGCATTCTTGCCGTGTCCACAGACGAGCATCTGCGCGGACACCCTTCCGAAAGGCTGCGCGACCGCAGCCGGCCGGGCCCAGGGACCTGACACCCCCTTTGATCCAGGTTCCCTGGCGCCGGCCGGGAGGCGCCGCGTCCGCGCCTATTCCGCGGCGTTGGCGACCCGGGCCTTCTCGGCCTCTTCGAACGCCTCGATACGCCGGGCCGTGGCCATCGGCGACTTCGTGAAGCGCGCCAGCATGTTGTAGAACACCGGCACGATGAACAGCGTGACCATCATGGCGAAGATCGCCCCGAAGAAGATGGTCACGCCGATGGTCCGCCGCGCCTCGCCGCCGGCGCCACCCCAAAGGATCAGCGGCACCGCGCCGGCCGCCGAAGCGATGGACGTCATGATGATCGGCCGCAGTCGCAGGCTGGCGCTCTCGATCACGGCCTCGCGGATCGACAGGCCCTCGTCGCGGAGCTGATTGGCGAACTCCACGATCAGGATGCCGTTCTTGGCGGCGATGCCGATCAGGATGATCAGGCCGATCTGGCTGTAGGTGTTGATCGAACTGTCGGCGATCAGCAGGCCGAACAACCCGCCGACGGCCGCCACGGGCACCGTGAGCATGATGACGGCGGGATGGATCCAGCTCTCGAACTGGGCGGCCAGCACGAGGAAGACGAGCAGCAACGCCATGGCGAACGCCAGCCCCACGGACCCCGAGGCCTCCAGGTAGTCGCGCGCCCCGCCGCCCCACTTGATCGTGATGGCGCCGTCCTGC
This sequence comes from Phenylobacterium sp., assembly GCF_037189685.1. Classification (GTDB taxonomy): domain Bacteria; phylum Pseudomonadota; class Alphaproteobacteria; order Caulobacterales; family Caulobacteraceae; genus Phenylobacterium. The sequence goes on from NZ_JBBCIT010000034.1 coordinate 15,968, forward strand.
TTGGCCGCCTCGGCGCGGAAGAAGGCGATGGCCTCGCCCATGCTGTAGCCCGGGTTGAGCTGGGCGTTGAGCGAGATCGAGCGCAGGCGATCGACCCGCGAGCGGTCGGGCGTGTCGCCGCGGACCTGGGTCGTGACCACCGAGGCCAGCGGCACCATCGCGCCGGAGGCTGCGCGGACATAGAGCTTCTCGAGGTCGGCCTCGGTCTGCCGGTGCTCCCGCTCGGTCTGGAGGAGCACGTCGTACTCCTGGCCGTTCTTGATGTAGGTGGTGGCGCGCCGCGATCCGAACATCGTCTCCAGGACACGCCCCACGGCCTGGGAGGAGACGCCCAGGGCGGCGGCCTTCTCGCGGTCGATGTTGACGACCACCCGCGGGCTTGTCGGCTCATAGTCCAGGCGTGGACGGGCAAGGCCGGGATTGTTCTGCGCCGCGACCAGCAGGGGCTGGATCCAGCGCGCGATCTCGGGATAGTCGGTTCCCGTCGCGATCAGCGAGAAGCTGGAGCCGCCCCCGCCGCCGCCCGGTCCGCCGCGCTGGAGGCCGCCCTCGGCGCTGACGATGGCGCGGACCGACGTCACCGACGAAAGCTCCCCGTTCAGGCGCGCCGCCAGCTCGGGCGCCGTGACCTTGGTCTCGGTCGAGAGGATCGCGTTGCCGCCGCCGGTGTTGAAGGAGTTGTTGCCGAAGCGCGGCATGGAGAAGACGTACCGCTCCAGCACGCCTTCGCTCACATAGCGGTTCAGGACGCCCTCGACCTGTTGCGCGGCTCTGAGGGTATAGTCGAAGCCCGCGCCCTCCGGCCCCGAGATCATGATCATGGCGCGCCGACGGTCTTCCTCGGGCGTCAGTTCGCGCGGCAGCACGGAGAAGACCCCGACCGCCGCCAGGCTGAGGAGAACCACGACGGCCGACGCGCCGGCCGACGCGATACGCTTGCCCAGCAGGCTTTCCAGCGAGGCGTGGTAGGACGTCCGGAGCCGATGCATGGCCGCATCGACCTTGCGGGCGACGAAACCCTCCCCCTTGGCCGGCCGCAGCAGCTTGGAGGCCAGCATCGGGGACAGGGATAGCGCGAGGAGCGCCGAGAACGCCACGGCGGCGGCGACGGCGACGGCCAGTTCCACGAACAGCCGGCCGATGAAGCCGGGCAGGAACATCAGCGGCGCGAACACCGAGATCAGGACGATGGTGGTCGCCACCACCGCGAAGAACACCTGCCGTGCTCCACGCTGGGCGGCCACGATCGGCGGTTCGCCCTCGTCGATACGCCGCTGGATGTTCTCGACCACCACGATGGCGTCATCGACCACGAGGCCGATGGCCAGGACGAGCGCCAGCAGCGTCAGGAGGTTGATGGAGAATCCGAGCGGCGCCAGGACGATGAACGTCGACAGGAGGCAGATCGGCGCCACCAGCGAGGGGATCAGCGCCGCGCGCAGGGTGCCCAGGAACAGGAAATTCACCAGGGCCACGGCGCAAAGGGCGATCAGCATGGTCCACCAGACCTCGTCGATCGCGTGCCGGGTGAACTCGGTATAGTCCACGGAGACGGCCAGCCGGGCGCCCTGGGGCAGGCCGGGATTGATCTCCTCGATCGCGGCGCGGACGCCTTCCGAGATCTCGAGGTCGTTGGCCAGGCTCTGCCGGAAGATGGCGATGCCCACCATGTCGCGGCCGTTCATGCGGAACAGGCGGCGGCGCTCGTCGGCGCCTTCCTCCACCCGGGCGATGTCGCCAAGCCGCGTGATGTAGCTCTGGGCCGCGCTTGCCGGAGTGATCGAGCGTGTCGTCCCCTGGGCGGCCCCCGCCGTGGCGGCCGAACCGCCCAGCGCGGCCGAGGCCTGGCTGGCCGATGCGGTCCGCGAGGGCGTAATCGGCATCCGCGCGAACTGTTCCGGCGTGGCGTAGCTGCGCGCCACACGGATCGTGAAGTCCTTGTCCGCGGCCTCGAGCGAACCCGCGGGAAGCTCGGCGTTCTGACTGCTGAGCGCCGCCTCGACGTCCTCCACCGTGATGCCCCGGGCCGCCATCGCATCCGGATCGAGCCAGATACGCATGGAGTAGAGCTGGGCCCCGCCCACGCCGACGTTGGCCACGCCCGGCACGGTGGAGATGCGCTCCACGAGGTAGCGCTCGGCGTAGTCCGAGAGCTGCAGCCGGTTCATGTTCGGCGAGGTGAAGTTGAGGAACATGATCGGCGACGCGTCGGCGTTCGCCTTCTGAATCTGCGGCGGGTCAGCCTGTTCGGGCAAAATCGCCGCCACGCGGCTCACGGCGTCGCGGACGTCGTTGGCCGCCGCATCGAGATCGCGGTCCAGCTTGAACGAGATGTTGATCCGCGACGAGCCGTCGCGTGAGGCCGAGTTGACCCGGTCGATCCCCTCGAGGCCCGCGACCTGGCGTTCGATCACCTCGGTGATCCGCTCTTCGATCACTTCCGCGGAGGCGCCGCGATAGGTGGTCGAGATGCCGACCACGGGCGGGTCGACGCTGGGCAGCTCGCGCACCGTGAGCGAGGTGTAGGACGCAAAGCCCACCACGCACAGGATGATCGCCGCAACGGCCGCGAAGACCGGGCGCCGGACCGAGATGTCGGAAAGCATCATGCCGCGGGACGCGCGGCGGCAGGCCGCGTCCCTTGCGGGTAGGAGGCGGGCGAAGCCGCCGGCGCCTGACCTGGCGCGCCGCCCGCGCCGGGGGTCCCGGCGACGCGTACGGGCTGGCCGGGCTGTATCTTGTTGAGTCCGTCGGCCACCAGGCGCTCACCCGCCCGCACGCCGTCGACGATCTCCACGAAACCCTGCTGCCGCACGCCGGTGACGATCGGCCGTTGCTCGGCCATCATACGCTCGCCCTGCTGCTGCAGGACGTAGACGAACGCCGAGTCGCCCTGGACCGACACCGCCGATTCCGGCGCGCTGGGCGTGGTGCGCTGGCCGCGCGACACGCCGACGCGCATCAGCATGCCGGGCTTGAGGCGGCCCGACGCATTGGGAAACTCGGCGCGCGCCGTGATGGCGCGGGTGCGCTCGTCGACCCGAGTGTCGAGTTGGGCGATCCGGCCGGAAATCGTCTCGCCGGGGAAGGCGTCGGCGGCGGCGAGGAGCGTCTGCCCCTGGCGAAGCTGGCCCAGGTAGCGCTCGGGCACCTGGAAGTCGACGCGGATCACAGAGGTGTCGTCCAGCGTCACGATAGGCGCCCCGGGATTGACCAGCGCGCCGGGCGCGACGTCCGACAGGCCGACCACGCCGGAGAACGGCGCGCGGATGATCCGGTCGTTCTGGCGGGCCTTGGCGGCGGCCACGTCGGCTTGCGCCGCACGCCAGGCGGCTTCGTACTGATCGACCTGCGCCTTGGAGGCCCATCCCTGCTCGCCCAGGGTCTTGTAGCGGTCGTACGCACGCCGCGCCTCGAGCAGGCGGGCTTCCGCCTGGGCGGCGCCGGCGCTCTGCTCGGTGTCGCGGAGCTCGACCAGGACCGCGCCCTGAGGAACCCGCTGACCGTCCCGGAAACGCACCTTGTCCACCAGTTGCGTCGCGGCGGCCGTGAGCGTGACCGACTGCCGGCCCTTGGCCACCCCCAGGACTTCGATGGTGTCCTCGAAGACCCTGGGCTCCACCGTCGCGACGGTGACCAGCGCCGGACCGCCGAAGCCGCCCCCTCCGCCCTTGGCCATGGGCGCGCCTCCGCCGCCCGAGCCGCCATCAGCACGGCCCAGCACCTTCAGGCCGCCGACCACGACCATGACGGCCAGCACCACGAGCGCGGCGGCGAGGAAGAAGTGGCGTCTTATCAAACCGGAGGGCTCCGTCGCCGCGAGGATCGCGGCGCTGCAGGTGCAATTGGAAATCGTAGAACAGACCGCTCAATACACGCGATCGGATGACAGCAGGATGGCTCAAGGTTTCGGCCCTGAAACTTGGCCCCGAAACGCAAACGGGCGCCTAACGGCGAGGCGCCCTTGCAATCGGGTCCGGCTGGCTCAGGCGTCGTAACCCGGAAGCTCCCGATCCAGCTTCCGCAAGCAGCCGGGCCAGGCGAGACCGCCACCGATTCCCCGCGCGACCTGCGACTTCACCTCGGCCTGGGCGGCGTCCGGGGCGATCAGCACCCGTTCGCGGCCTACGGACAACGCCCTCACCTGCATCGTGCAGGCGCGCTCCAGGTAGTACATGCCCACCCAGCAGTTCGCCGCCGTGTCGCCGACCGAAAGCGTGCCGTGATTGCGCAGAAGCATCAGGGTCTTCTCGCCGATGTCGGCCACCAGGCGTTCGCGCTCGTCGTGGTTGAGGGCGATGCCTTCATAGTCGTGGTAGGCCAGCCGCGGGAGGACGATCAGCGCGTGCTGCGACAGCGGTAGCAGGCCCTCTGCGTGGGCGGCCACCGCCACCCCGTCGTCGGAATGCAGGTGCATGACGTACTTGGCGTCCTCGCGCGCGGCGTGGATCGCGGAATGGATGGTGAAGCCCGCCGGGTTGATGAAGTAGGGCGTCTCCTGGAGGATGTTGCCGTCGAGGTCGATCTTCACCAGGGACGAGGCGGTGATCTCCTCGAACAGCATGCCGTACGGATTGATCAGGAAATGGTGTTCCGGCCCTGGAATCCGGGCCGAGATGTGAGTGTAGATCAGGTCGTCCCAGCCGTAGAGCGCAACCAGGCGATAGAGGGCCGCGAGATCCACGCGGGCCTGCCATTCCTCAGCGCTGACCTTTCCCTTGAGCGACGCGACGCTGACGACAGAACCGTCCGCCATGACCGTTCTCCCCTGATGATCATTGTTCACTCAGGGTCGCGCCGCGCAGCCCCAGCGTCAAGCGCTCCGACCTATCCGCGGCGACGCCGATGCCCTAGGACGAACCCCCTCGACCGCAGCCGGCCGATCCCCAGAGGAACCGATGAGCGACCGAACACATCGCCGCGCCTTTCTCGCAGCCGTCGCCGCCACGGCCGCCGGCCCGGCCCTCGCGGGCGGCTCCGACGGTGTCGATCCCGAATGGACGATGCAGCCGCCCACGGAGGCCGGCTTCGACGCCGAGCGGCTCACCACGGCGATCGAGACGGCCATGGCCCGCCGGAGCCGCGCCGTCCTGGCGCTCCGCGGCGGCCGGATCGTCGCCGAGCGCTACGCTCCCGGCTGGGGCGTGGAGCGCAGCCTGGAAGTCGCGTCGGTCGGGAAGAGCATGCTGGCCGTGCTGACCGGCATGGCCCTCGACGACGGCCATCTCCGCGGTCTGGACCAGGCCGTGGCGGACTTCGCCCCGGAATGGCGGGACGGCCCGCGCGCCGCAATCACCCTGCGGCACCTGCTCAGCATGACGTCGGGCCTCGACGACACGGGCCTGGCCCTGCGCAACATCGTCGGCGACCAATATGCCCTCAACATCGCGGCGCCGCTGAAGGCCGCGCCCGGGACGACCTGGCGATACAACACCGCCGCCTATCATCTTCTGTTCCACATCCTGGCGCGCGCGACAGGTCAGCCTTTCGAGGCCTATGCCCGCCGCCGCCTGCTGGACCCCCTGGGCCTTTCGCACACGACCTGGCTCACGAACCCCGGGCGGGGTTCGGCGGGAACGGTCACGAACTACTACACAGCGGTCTCGTCCGCGCGCGACCTCGCTCGCTTCGGCCTCTTCGCACGTCAGGGCGGGGTGTGGCGCGGCCGGCGCCTGGTCGCTCCGGCCTTCATCGAGGCCATGATCAGCCCGTCGCAGGCGTTGAACCCCGCCTATGGCCTCCTGTGGTGGGTGAACAGCCGACCGGGCGTGGACGCCCAGGGCCGCCATCCCGGCCTGAGGTTCCCGGGTTCGCCGCCCGACGCCTTCGCGGCCCTGGGGGCCGGCGGACAGGCGGTGATGGTGGTCCCCTCCCGCGACCTGGTGGTGGTGCGCCAGGGCGACCCGCCGGGTTCCGAGGCGATGCTGCCCGAACTGCTGGCCGGGGTCGTCGGGGCTCTGAAGGCCTGACTTCGCGGCCCGTCAGGTCCGCACGCGGTTCACCGCATCCAGCCAGCGCGCATAGGCCCGCTCACGTGCGTCCGTTCCCATCCGCGGGAGGAAGCCCTCGGTCGCCGGGCGCGCTCCGGCAGCCTCCTCCACGTCCCTGAAGACGCCTGCGCCGACGCCGGCGAAGAGGGCCGCGCCGAGAGCCGTGGTCTCCTGGAATGTCGCCCGGCTGACGTTCAGGCCCGTGAGATCGGCCAGCCGCTGACTGAACCACGCGCTCCTGGCCATCCCGCCGTCGATGCGCAACTCGGCCTCGCCCCGGAACGCCTGCGGAGCGTCGGCGCGCATGGCCTCGATCAGATCCCGGGTCTGCAGCCCGCAGGCATCGAAAGTCGCCCGGGCGATCTCGGCCAGACCCGCGTCACGCGTCAGGCCGAAGATCCCGCCCCGGGCGTTGGCGTCCCACCACGGCGCGCCCAGGCCGGTGAAGGCCGGGACCAGAATCACCGGCAGGTCGTCGCGCGCCCCTGCCGCCAGGGCCTCGGCCGCCTCCGGCCCACCCGCGATTCCCAGGCCTTCTCCCAGCCACTGGATCGCGGCCCCGGCGATGAAGATCGCGCCTTCGAGCGCATATGTGGTCCGGCCGTCCACGCGCGCAGCGATGGTGGTCAGCAGACGGGCCTGGGAGACGGGCGCGGTCTCGCCCGTGTTCAGCAGCATGAAGCAACCGGTGCCGTAGGTGGCCTTCATCTCGCCGGGTCGGATGCAGCCCTGCCCCATCAGCGCCGCCTGCTGGTCGCCGGCCACGCCGCGTATCGGGACGGCCCGCCCCAGAATCCCGGGCTCGGCCTCGCCGTAGTCGCCGGCGCAGTCCCGCACCTCGGGCAGGATCGAAAGCGGGACCTCCAGCATCTCGCCCATTTCGGTCGACCACGCCCCCGCGCGGATGTCGTAGAGCAGGGTCCTTGAAGCGTTGGTGGCGTCGGTGGCGTGCACCGCGCCGCCGGTCAGTTTCCAGATGACCCACGCGTCGATCGTCCCCGCCAAGAGGTCGCCGCGTGCGGCGGCCGCCCTCGCGCCTGCCACGTGGTCGAGCAGCCACGCCAGCTTCGTGCCCGAGAAATAGGGATCGAGGAGCAGGCCGGTGACCTCGGTCACCCGCCCCTCCAGACCTCTGTCGCGAAGCCGGGCGCAAAGGGGTTCGGTCCGGCGGTCCTGCCACACGATCGCCCTGTGGATGGGTCGTCCGGTCGCTTTCTCCCAGACCACCACCGTCTCGCGCTGGTTGGTCACCCCGATGGCGGCGACGTCGGTCGCGGGCCGGCCCGAAGCCTCCAGCGCCGCCCTCAGGACCTCGACCGACGCCTGGAATATCTCCTCCGCGTCATGCTCGACCCAGCCGTCCTGGGGATAGTGCTGCGCGAGGGGCCGGCCGGCGTCGGCCAGCGCGCGTCCGTCGGCGGCGAACAGGATCGCGCGGGTCGACGTCGTCCCCTGGTCCAGCGCCAGGATCAGCGGATCGGCCATGATGATCGTCTCCTCGCCTCGAATCGCGTGTCTTAAGCATGTCTTCACCGCCACGGGGCATCTTTCGATACAGCCGTGTTCGCACTGTAGAAAATGGGAGATCCGGCTTGAGCCTCGCGATGAGCAGCGAAAGCCTGCTCGACCTCGCCAAGAGCCGCCAGCCGGCGGACCGTGAACGCCTCCTCCTGGCGATCGCGGATCTGTGCGACGCGCCCCACGCCGGCGACGCCATGAAATCGGCCTCGATCCAGGCGCTGCTCTCCTCGATCTTCATGAGCCTCGTCGTCGAAGCCGAGCGCGACATCCGCCGCCGGCTCTCGCACAAGCTGGCCGCGGCCGACTGGGCGCCGAACGCCCTGGTGAACGTCCTGGCGCTGGACGACATCGAGATCGCCCGACCGATCATCTCGCTCAGCCCGGTGCTGAAGGACCTGGATCTGATCCGGCTGCTGGTCGAGGCGACCATCGAACATCAGGTCGAGGTGGCGCGCCGGCCGAATCTCCCGGCCAAGGTGGTCTCGGCGATCCTCGAACAGGCCGAGCCGGCGGTCATGTCCGCCCTGGCCGCCAACCACACCGCCGAGCTTTCGCCCTCCGACATGGAGGAACTGGTCGAGGCCTCGCGGCAGATCGCGGCCCTGCATTCCCCGCTCAGCGAGCATCCGCGCCTCACGGGGCAACTGGCGAAGCGACTCTACCTGTGGGTGGGGCTGGCGCTGCGCCAGGGGCTCGCCGACCGCTTCCGCCTGGACGTCGCGATCCTCGACGAGAGCCTGGCCGCCGCGGTGGTGGAGGCCCACGGCGCCGCGCCGTCGCCCGAGGCCGAGCCCACCGTGCGGACCACGCGGGACGGCGAGCGCGAGCTCATGGAGCAGCGGCTCATCGACAAGCTGCATTCCGCAGGGCAGCTGCGGCCGGGCTATCTCATCCGAGCCCTTCGGGAGGGCCGGCTGGGGCTGTTCGCCGGCGCCCTGGCGGTGTTGGGGCGGTTCGACACCGCCCAGGTCCAGGCGACGCTCGATTCCGATCGGCCCGAACTCCTGGCGCTGGCCTGCGCCGCGGTCGGCATAGACCGCAGCGTCTTTCCCGACATCCTGGACATGGTGCGCGACCTGAACGGCGGCCGGCCCGGCGGAGGCGCCGAAGGCGCTCGCAAGGCCTCGGTGGCGTTCGCGCCCGTCTCGCCGGAAGTCGCGGGCGCCGCCTTCCGTCAGGCCGCCCGATCGCTTGCGACCGTTTGACACGGCAAGGCCGTTCGGGGTTTCTGGCGGCCGCGATGAAGAACCTGTTCGTCACCCGTCTCACCTTCGTGGCGTCAAGCCGTCCTGAGGCCGAGGAGGCCCGCGACAAGCTGGTCGCGCGCTACGGCGACGCCGGCGTCGACGAGGCGCAGGTGATCGTCGCCCTGGGCGGCGACGGCTTCATGCTGGAGACCGTCCACGCCCTGATGGCGTCGGGAAAGCCGATCTACGGCATGAACAAGGGCTCCGTCGGCTTCCTGATGAACGAGTATGCCGACGACGACCTGCTGGGGCGGATCAACTCGGCGGAACAGGCCCAGATCCACCCGCTCCGGATGCAGGCCGTCGACGTCGAGGGCAAGACGCACGAGGCCATCGCCTTCAACGAGGTCAGCCTGCTGCGCACGACGCGCCAGGCCGCCAAGCTGCGCATCTCGGTGGACGGCCGGGTCCGCCTGCCGGAACTGATCTGCGACGGCGCGCTGATCTCCACGCCGATGGGCTCGACCGCCTACAACCTGTCGGCGCACGGCCCGATCATCCCGATGGATTCGAAGATCCTGGCCCTGACGCCGATCAGCGCCTTCCGGCCGCGCCGCTGGCGAGGCGCCCTGCTTTCCCACAACGCCCGCATCCGGCTGGAAGTGCTGGAAGGCGCCAAGCGCCCGGTGAGCGCCGTGGCCGACAATTTCGAGGCCCCCAACGTGCTGGAGGTCTATGTGGCCGAGGATCGCGACGTGCATCTCTGCATGCTGTTCGACGCCGGCCGCAGCCTGGGTGAACGGGTGCTCGCCGAGCAGTTCTCGGTCTGAGGCGCATCCCCGCGGCCCGGCCTCGCATGGGGCCGCACACCGACCCAATACCGGTCATTAATATGTTCACCCTAGCCTTCGGCCGCGATCTGCGGGGAGAGTGACGTGAGCGAACCCAAGACCGGCCAGATGATCCAGCCCTCCAACGCCCTTCGGCTGAAGGTGGGCGGCGGCCGCCTGGGCGCCATCGACCCGGCGGCGATCGCCAAGGCCGAGGCGGCGCTCAAGAGCCTCTCAGGCAACTTTACCCAGTGGCTCAACGACGAGATCACCAAGCTCGAGGCGGCGCGGCAAGCGGTCCGCGTCGAGGGTCCCGACGTCGCGAACATGGAGAGCCTCTATCTCCGCGCCCACGACCTGAAGGGCCTGGGCGCCACCTACGGCTTTCCGCTGATCACCCGCATCGCGGGCCTGCTCTGCCGGCTGATCGACGACAAGGCCAAGCGCCTCGAGGCGCCCATGGGCCTGGTCGACGCGCACATCGACGCCATCAAGGCGGCCGTACGCGACGACATCAAGACCGACGACCATCCGGTGGGCAAGATCCTGGTCCAGGAACTGGAAAGCCGCATCCGCGAACTGGGCGCCTGACCCGCCGCACGCGCGGACGCTTCCCGAAACCGCGTTTCTCCGGGCGCTTCCGCGGTCATTCAGATGCGATGGCGGCGCTTCGCGGCCCGACTCATCCCGCGCGGCTCTCCGAAGCGATCCGCTCCATCGGCTCGGCCACCTCACCGTAGCCGGCATCCGGGGGAATCACCAGGAAACGGCGCTCGCCGCGCACCTTCACCTCGGGCAGCACGGGCACCAGCGGGCGCGCCTCGGCGCGACGCACGCAGTCGCCGGCGCTCCCCGCCTCGGCGAGAAGTTGCACGTTCATGCGGGTCGGGAAGATCACGGTCCGCTCGCCGGCCTCCGCCAGCCGGAGGACCTCGCCCGGCGGTATCCACTCGGCGTCGACCGTCTCGCGGCCATCGCAGGCGGCCACCTGGTCCGGCGGCGCCGCCACGGCGTAGAACCAGGTGTCGAACCGCTTCGGCATCATGGTCGGCGTGATCCAGCGCGAGAACACGGTCAGCGCGTCCAGCCGCAGCCTCACGCCCAGTTCGCGGATGACGTCGATGAAAGGCGTCTCGCCGCGATCGACCGCGGCGCGCACGACCGGATCCGAGACCCCTGCGAAGTCCGCACCGTCGAGACCCTCGGCCATGAGGATCCCGGCTTCCTCGTAGGCCTCGCGGATCGCCGCGATGCGCAGGCCCCGCTGCTCGGCGTCGAACTGCTCCCACCCGCGGCAGTGCGCGGCCCAGGCCGGGTCATGGTCGCCCGCATGGGTCTTGCCGCCCGGAAAGACGAGTGCGCCCGATGCGAAGTCGATCTGATGATGGCGCTTGACCATCAGCACCTCGAACGCGGGGGCGTCCCGAAGCAGAAGTACGGTTGCGGCGGGCCGGATCTCGGCCGGCGGACGTGTCTCGCTCATGGGTCCAGCTTGGGACCCTGACCACAGGGAAGTCCACGGGGAAGTCCACGGGGAAGTCCGGAAGGCCTCTATCTCCTGGAAGGTCAGGCGGCGCCGGCCATCCAGGCCGAGGTCCCCGTGCTGCCCATGCGCGAAAGCAGATACTCCACATCATCGCGCGACGCGGACTGCGGCTGGGTGAGGAAGCGCTGGAGCATCGCCTCCTGGAACCGTTCGCGGTCGCGGGGGCCGCCGTCGAACTCCAGGGCGTGGAAGGTGTCGACGGCCGCACGGAACGCCGGGAACAGCCGCGCCGGCAGGCCGGCCCGCTCGTAGATCGCGCGCAAGCCCAGAGGCCCCGCGTCATGGATCATCAGCCAGGTCCGGTGATGCGGCACCTGGGCCAGTTCCGCGACCGCCCATTCGAAGAACGGCATGTGGCCATGCGCCAGCGCCCGCAACAGCAACGACGGCGTCAGCCGCTTGCCGGCGCGCAGGTGGGCGACGAAACCGCGCACATCGGCCGTGCGGCCCACCTGGTCGACCAGGTCCACCGTCGCACGCTCGGCGCCGCCGACCGCCATCTCGAGGGCCGCCTGCGGGCTCAGCGCGCCGTCGCGCAACAGATGTTCCCGCACCTGGCCGCCGACCAGGGCGACCAGCCGCTCGGTCACCGCCAGCGGCAACGCCTGGCGATAGGCCATCGCCGTGAGCACACGCTCGGAACTTTCGAACCGGTCCACGACCCGCTGGAGGCCGCGCTCGCTGAACGTCGCCCCGGGATTCGCGCAGGCGGCGGCGACCGCGCGCTGCCCGCCGTGTTCCGCCAGGCTGTCCGTCACCACCGGCGACAGCGCCGGGCGCCGCGCGACCGCAGCCTGCCGCACCGGCCCCCCGAGCCGGACGATCTCGGCGAGATCGTCGTCGGTGAAGACCGGCGAGAACGACAGGAGCGGCAGCGATATGCTCTCCACGTCGCGCGCCAGGCGCAGCGCGACGTCGCGCGGCACGAGGGCCGAAGCCCGCAGCTCCTCCGCGATGGACTTGCGCACCCGTTCGGCCACGTCGGCCGCCACGACCCGCAGGATGTCGGCGGCCAGCGCACGGTCTTCGTCGCCAAGGGGCGTGCGATCCATCGTCGCGCAGAGCTTCCGAGCGGCGGCGGCGCGCTCGTCGGGGGTGGCGCCCCGCATCAGCGTGCGGATGTCCTCATCCGTCAGCGCTGATCGCGTGGTGGCCATCGCCTGCCCAGTCCCCTTCCCCCACGGACCCTGGAGTCCCGCGATTCGACAATCCGACAGCGAAGCTTAACGAGAGGTTTCCGGCGCCGACAGGGATTAAGGATTTCGCGTAACGGCGCGCCAAGACGTGATTCCCTACCCTCTTCATCGAGGATCGAAGAGGATCGCCCGTGACCGACGCGACCAAGACGTCGCCCCTCGCGCCCGCCGCGCTCCAGGCGTCCCTGGACGTCCAGGGACAGGCGGCCCAGGCCGCGCTGCTGCCGTTCGCCCTGGCCGCGTTCGGCGTCTGCCTGCCGGTGTTCGTCTGGGCGGCCAGCCACGCCGCGAACGCCCACTGGATGAGCGCGTGCTTCGCGGGCTTCGCCATTGGATGGGCCGCCTTCTATGCGGCCGTGAACTGGCTGCGGACCCCGGCGGCCGCCGACCCGCGAAGACGGGGGATGGCGCAACTGGCCGGCGGGATCGTCTGGGCCCTCGCCATCGGCGGCGTCGCGGCGTTCGCGCACGAGGCGGGACCCGCCCGCGAGACCCTTCTCATGCTGGCGCTGGGCGCGGCCATGATCTGCGTGGTCTTCGCCACGCCCTGGCTTCCCAGCCTGCTCGTCGTCGCGCCGGCGGCGCTCGCCGGGCCCGTGCTCGCGCTCTTCGCCCGCCCCGAGAGCGCCGAGCTGGCGCGGCTGGGGCTGGCCGCAGCGTCGCTGTCGCTGGCCCTAGCGCTGCTGGTCAACCGCATCCTTCGCGGCCAGTACGCCCTGATCGCCGAGCGCGAAGCCCTGCTGACCGAACGCGCCGAACAGGCCGAGGCCGCCCGGCGGTTCGCCCGGGTGAAGGCCGACCTGGCGGACAGCCTCTCTGACGAACTGCGCGACGGGCTGACCGGGGTCGCCCACATCCTCGCCGCAGCGACCCGGGGCCGGTCGGCGCCGTCCCGCCCGCAATTGGCCGCGGCGCTCGACGGCGTGAACGATCTGCTTGCGATCGTCGGCGCACCCGAGACATCGACGCCCCAGGCCCCCGGACGACGCCTGCGTATCCTGATGCTGGAGGCCGACACCCTTGGAGCCGCCACCCTGCGCGCCTGCCTGGAGCAACTCGGCCATCAAGTGGTGGCCGCGACCCAGGCCGTCCGGGCCGTCGACCTGGCGCGGATCTGCGACCTCGACCTCATCGTCTGTGGCGACCCAGGCGCTGTGGCGGCCCTGCGCAACCTGCCCGGCGAAGCGGGTCGGACGCCCCTGGCGGCGGTGGTCGACCCCGAACCGCGCGCGGCCGAGGCCGCCCTCGCCGCCGGCGCCGACGCCCTGCTGCGGAGGCCGGTCGCCGCTCCGGCGACCGCACGGACGATCGCCGACGCTCTGGCCGCCGCCCGAGCGGCCCAGGCGGACGTTACGTCAACCTCAGGCCTGAAAGCCGTCGAAGCGGCATAGGCGCCGCGCCGACGTTTCCCTAGTTTGGCGCCGCAATCGGGAGGCGTCAGTGCTGCTCAAGGGTTTGAAGGTCATCGATTTCACCGCCTACATCGCCGGGCCGGGCGCTGCGGCGATCCTCGGCGACTGGGGCGCCGATGTCATCAAGGTGGAGCGGCCCGAAGGCGACAACATGCGCCACGTCTTCGCCGATCTGGCCAACGATATCGGCGCGAACCCGACGTTCGACGTGGACAACCGCGGCAAGCGCGGCGTCGTGCTCGACATCACCAAGCCGGCGGCCCGCGACGCCCTGGCCCGGCTGGCCGAGTCGGCGGACGTCTTCCTCACCAACGTGCGGCCGGCCTCCCTGCGCAAGTACGGCCTGGACGACGAGGCGCTGCGCACCCGCAACCCCCGCCTGGTCTATGCGGTGATCACCGGCTACGGCCTCGAAGGGCCGGACTCGCATCTTCCCGGCTTCGACGTCACCGCCTTCTGGGCGCGTTCGGGCCTGGGCTACATGACCGCGCCCAAGGGCGCCGAGCCCTTCATGCGCACCTCGGGCATGGGCGACCACACGACGTCGCTCGCCACCGTCTCGGCGATCCTGGCGGCGCTCTACGAGCGCGAGCGCACCGGCGAGGGCCGCCTGGTCCAGACCTCGCTCCTGGCCTCCGGCGTCTACCTGTGGAGCTCGGACCTGGCGGTCCAGCTCAAGCTGGGCCGTGTTGCGTCCATCCGGCCCCGCGACAAGCCGATGAACGCCGTCGCCAACTACTTCCGCAGCGCCGACGATCGCTGGTTCGTCCACAATCCGCGCGGCGCCAGCGGGGGCTGGGAGAAGTTCGTCACCGCCGCGGGCCGGCCCGACCTGATCACCGACGAACGCTTCGCCAGCGGCAAGGCGCGCCGCCAGAACGCCGTCGAGCTGTCCGCCGAACTGGACGCCGCCTTCGCCACCCTGCCGATGGCCGAGATCGCACGCCGGCTCGACGAGGCCGACCTGGTGTGGGCGCCGTTGCAGGTTCCGGCCGACGTGGCCAGCGATCCCCAGATCGAGGCCGCCGGCTGCTTCATCGACATCGAGGACGGCCAGGGCGGCTCGTATCGCTCGGTCGCCGCGCCCGCCCGCTTCCCCGGCGCCGACCAGACGCGCCGCCCCCGCGCGCCGCGCCTCGGCGAGCATACGCGCGAGGTCCTGGCCGAACTGGGCTACGGCGAAGCCGAGATCGAAGGGATCGTGGGCGGCTAGGCGGTCACCAGCGCCGGCGAGATCAGCTCTCGCGGCTGTCCGAGAGGATGCGCAGCATCTCGCTGGTGAAGATCGAGCCCGTCAGGCGACCGCCCGCCCCCGCCTGGTCGCCGGCCTGCGAGCCGCGCAGGAGCATCGCGATCAGGGCGTCCTGCTCGCGCTGGCGCGAGGTCTGGCGCATCGCGGCGTACTGGATGAACCCCCCGTCGTCCGACGGTTGCGGCGCGGACGGGCGGTCCACGGCGGACCCGCGCCCGCCTGTCCGGGTGAGGTTGGCGTAGACCTCGCCGACCGTGCGCGCCTGGCCGTCGCGGTAGAAGATGCCGCGGTTCGCCCGCGCCGCCTCCGGAAACAGCGAGGCGGCGGAAGCGCCCGGCTGGCTCTCGACCGCCTTGATCAGGCGCGCAGAACCCTGCGGTCCCAGGAAATGGGCGGCATAGAGTTCACCGGCGGTGGCCTCGCGGCCGACCCGGCCTTTCAGATAGGCGGCATGGTCGGCGGCCAGTTCACCCGCCATCAACGAAGCGGCATGCGGATCGAGCCGCAGGTCCATCACCGTCCGGCGCGCCTCGCCGCCCTCCACGCGATAGCGGCCGTCCGACCCCCGGGTGATGAGGTCCGCATAGCGGGCGTAGCCATGCTTCGTCCCGTGTTGCTTCAGGGTGGAGAGCCACGTCTGTTCCACGAACTGGAAAAGTCCCGCCGCCGACGACGTGGACGCCCTTGCACGCGGATTGAAGCTGCTTTCCCGCCCGGCCGTCTTCATCAGGAATCCGAAGTCCACCCCCGTCGCCTGCGAGGCGCGCTGGATGGCGGATTCGACGATGCCCCGGATTCCCTGGACGGACATGGGACCACAGGTCGCCGATCATGGTTAATGCGCGGCTAACCCTGGCGGAGATCGCTCTGGCCGCGATCCGGCGGGTCGCCATATTACTGCTGTAATTGACGAGTGGACTACAGGCGTAATCCAACGGGAGCGCGTCATGGCCGTCCGCCACTCCACCCCCTTCGACTTTACCCCGTCCCGCCGCCCCGCGCGGACGACCAGCCTGGTCGTCGCGGGCTCGGTCGGCGCCCATGCGCTGGTGGCCGCCTATCTCGCGATGATGCAGTTCGCGCCGCCCAAGCCGCTCGCGACGGCCGAAGCGCCGCCGGTCATGGTCACGATCGATCGGCCGCAGCCCCCGCCGCCCCCGCCCGAGCCGGCCCGGCCCGAGCCGCCGCGCACGCTCTCGCCGCGCGCGCCCGTGATCGCCAGCGCCCCGATTCCCGTCACGCCGATTCCGCTGACGCCCGTGGTCGAGCCGGTCGTCACGCCCGGTCCCGTGGCGATCACACCGCCTGCGCCGCCTGCCCCGCCCGCGCCGGATCCGGTCATCCGCAACCCCACCTGGCTCAAGCGTCCGAGCGCCGGGGAGATGGCCCGCTTCTATCCCGACCGCGCCGCTCGGCTGGAGATCGAAGGGCGGGCGATGATCACCTGCGAGGTCACCCCTTCCGGCGCCGTCGACGCCTGCCGCATCGCGTCGGAGACGCCGGACGACGCCGGCTTCGGCGCCGCGGCGCTCAAGCTGGCGCGGTACTTCCGCATGAGCCCGCAGACGGTGGACGGCCGGCCCGTCGGCGGCGCCCAGGTCTCCATCCCCATCGCCTTCCGCCTGCCGAAGTGACCCGGACGCCTTCTCTTCCAGCGCGGCGGGCCTGCCGGCTCAGTAGCTCTTCGGCAGGCCCAGCACGCGCTCGGCGATGTAGTTCAGGATCATCTCGCGGCTGACCGGGGCGATGCGGGCGATCATCGCCTCGCGGAAGTAGCGCTCCACGTCGAACTCCTTGGCGTAGCCCATGCCGCCGTGCGCCAGCACCGCCGCCTCGCACGCGCGGAAGCCCGCCTCGCCGCCCAGGTACTTGGCCGCATTGGCCTCGGCCCCGCACTCGCGGCCGGCGTCGAACAGGGCGGCGGCCTTGAAGGCCATCAGGTTGGCGGCCTCCAGCTCGGCCCAGGCCCTGGCCAGCGGATGCGCCACGCCCTGGTTCTGGCCGATCGGGCGGCCGAAGACGACCCGCTCCTTCGCATAGGCCGCCGCCCGCCCCAGCGCCGCGCGCCCCAGGCCCACGGCCTCGGCGCCGATCAGCACCCGCTCGGGGTTCAGCCCTTCGAGCAGGTAGTAGAAGCCCCGGCCCTCCTCGCCGACCAGATCTTCGGCGGGCACATGGAGATCGTCGATGAAGACTGCATTGGATTCAACGGCTTTCCGCCCCATCTTCGGGATCGGCGTGGCCGTGATCCGGCTGCGGTCGAAGTCGGTGTAGAAGAGGCTCAACCCCTCTGTCGCCCGCTTCACCTCCGCCTTCGGCGTAGTCCGCGCGATGATCAGCATCTTGGTGGCGCGCTGGGCGTTGGTCGTCCACATCTTCCGGCCGCGGATCACATAGCCGTCGTTGGTGCGCACGGCGCGGGTCGTGAGGCTGGTGGTGTCCAGGCCCGCGTCCGGCTCGGTCACGGCGAAGCATGTGCGGTCCTCGCCGGCGATGATCCGCGGGATCGCCTGCCGGCGCTGGGCCTCGCTGCCGAACTTCACCACGGGCATCAGGCCGAAGATGTTCAGGTGCATGGCGCTGGCGCCCGAGAAGCCGGCCCCGCTCTCGGCCACCGCCTGCATGACGATCGCCGCCTCGGTCAGGCCCAGCCCCGCGCCGCCCAGCTCGGCCGGCATGGCCACGCCCAGCCAGCCCGCCGCGGCCATGGCCGCCACGAAGGCCTCGGGAAACTGACCGCTCTCGTCCACCTGTCGCCAGTAGGCCGCATCGAAGCCCTCGCAGAGGCGGGTCACCGCGTCCCGGATCGCCTGCTGCTCGTCGTTCAGCCAGAAGCCGTTCATGCCTTCCCCCTCAGCCAAATCGCGCCGGATCCAATCGCGTCGCGTAGGGGCCCGGATCGCGCCCGGTCACCCGGGCCGTGACCACCTGAGCCACCAGCGGCGCCAACAGCCAGCCGTTGCGCCGCGCGCCGGTCGCGAGCATCACGCCCGGCGTCTTGCCGGGCCCGGCCATGGGCAGTCCGTCCGGCGTCGCCGCCCTGACGCCCACCGATATCCGATACGGCCGCCCCGCCAGGTCCGGGAACAGACGCAGGCCGGCGGTCAGCAGGGGTGCGGCCCGCGCCTCGTCGATCGCCGGGTCGTCCCGGCCCGGCTCCATGGTGGCGCCGAGCACCCGGACGTCACCCGGCGCCACATAGACGCCCTCGCCGCGAACCACCGCCCCCGTCGCCGCCCCGGCCAAGCGCACGATGTGACCCTTGATCGGGGAGAGGGTTGCGATCTCGGGCGCAACGGCCGCCAGTCCGCCGCCGGCGCCGGTGGCCACGACCAGGACATCCGACTCGCCCCGATCCGCCTCCTGCCCCCCCGCCAGGGCCTTCGGCAGGAAGACAACCCCGGCCGCCCGGGCCGCCATCCGAAGCGCCTCGAGCGCCGCCGACGCCTCGACGCGCCAGTCTTCCCGCGTGAACAGCGCCGAGCCGAAGGTCTCCCCGAGGCCCGGCGCCAGGGCCTGGGCCGTCCGTCCGCCGATTTCCGCCGGGCGCTCGTTCAGGCCGGCGAACCCCTGCGCCACCTGCGCCATCCAGGTCTCGCCCCCCACGGCCAGCGCCCCGCTGCGGTCCAGGGCGACCCCGGTCCGATGGGCCAGCGCCGGCCAGAGGTCGCGAGCGGCCAGCAACAGGTCGAAATGATCCCGCGCGGCCGGATCCAGCACCGCCTCGAAGACCGGCGCGATCATCCCGGCCGCCACGCTCGAGGCGTTGGGACCGCCAGGGTCGGCCACCGTCACGGCGCAGCCGGCGTCCGCCAGGGCCAGGGCCGTCGTCAGCCCCAGCACGCCGGCTCCGGCCACGGTGACTCGGGGGTGGGTGGTCATGCTCCTTAACGACCCGCTGACCCGGCGAAAATCAAGATCGGAACCCGGCGCCCGGCCACGGGTTGATCGGACGCGCCCGGGAGGAACGCCGAGATGACCTGTCACCACAGCCGGCCTGCGATCCCGTCGGAGACCGCGGCGACCGACCGCGCACCGGCCCCATCCGCCGGCAGGGTCCGCTGAGGGCGCCATGGCCGAAGCCCTGGCCCCGGCGATCCCCGACGACATCGAACAGCTGGCGCGCGACGTCCTCGCGACAGCCGGCGATCGGGGCCTGCGCCTGGCGACGGCCGAGAGCTGCACCGGAGGCCTGCTGGCCTCGCTGCTGACCGACATACCGGGCCTGTCCCACACGTTCGAATGTGGCTTCGTCACCTATTCCGACGCCGCCAAGATCGCGATGCTGGGCGTACCCGAGGCCTTGCTCGCGGAGCATGGAGCCGTTTCCGAAGCCGTGGCGGTCGCCATGGCCGAGGGGGCGGTCGCCAGGTCGGACGCCCATCTGGCCGTCGCCATCACGGGCTACGCCGACAACGGCCCGGGCCCGTCCGGCCTGGTCCATTTCGCGTGCGCCTGCCGGGGCGCCCCCACGCGCCGCCGTGAGGAATGCTTCGGCGCCGTGGGCCGCGCCGAGGTCAGACTCGCCGCGATGCGGGTGGGGCTGCGCCTCATGTGCGACGCCCTGGCGAAACGCTCCCGCGCGGCCTGACGAGCGAGGCGCCGAGCGGACCGCTCGCCGGCTTCCGGGCGACGGTGTTTCGGCGACGATGCAATCGCGCAATGGACATGCGCGTCGGGCGGGATAGAACTTGCGGTATGTTCTCGGGGGAGACGTCCTTGGTCCGCGATTTCGTGGTTTGGCTGGCGTCTCTGGGCAAGGGGTCGGGCGAGTACGACCCCTCCTGGAGCGAGATGCTGGCCAGCACGCTCAATGTGTGGGGCCTGCTGGAGGGCACCCACGTGCTCTCGCTGATGCTATTCGCCGGTACGATCTTCCTGGTCGATTTCCGGCTGCTCGGGATCGGCTTTCGCAACACGCCGGTCTCCGTGATCAGCGAGCGGGTGTTGCCGCTCACCGTGGCGGGCTTCATCCTGATGGTGCTGACAGGCGTCGCGCTCTTCTACGCCAAGCCATTGGTTTATTATCATAATATCTGGTTTCGCCTGAAGCTGGTGTTCCTGGTGATCGCCGCCGTGAACATCTTCGTCTTCCACGTCCGGGTGCAGCGCGACCGCGCCGTCTGGGACACCGCGCCCAGGCCGCCGGCCAAGGCGCGCATCTCCGCGCTCGTCTCGATCGTGGCCTGGATCACCGTCATCACCTTCGGCCGCTTCATCGCCTACGACTGGTACGAGTGCGGCAAGCCCCTGCCCCACTGGGCCAACGTGATCCAGGAGTGCGCGACCTCGGAATACGGCGCGATCGACCTGTCGGAGATGGCCCGATGATCGCGCCCCAGGACGTCTTCCCCCAGATCGCCGACTGGGTGGCCAATCTCGACGACGTCTTCCCGGGATCGTGGGTCAAGCCCTACTTCGCCCAGTGGGAGGTGGTTCACCTGCTGTCGCTGGCGTTGATCGGCGGGACCACCCTGCTCCTGAACCTGCGCCTCATCGGCTTCGGGCTGAGCGACGAGCCGCCGTCCGCCGTCCGCCGGGCCGTCCTCCCGTGGCTGAACCTCGGCGTCGCCGGCATCCTGGTCACCGGCGTGCTGATCGGCACGTCGAACCCCGAGCGGCTCTACACCTCGGAGGCCTTCACGGCGAAGATGCTGGGCCTGGCCGCCGCGCTGGTCCTCACCTACGGCGTCAGCCTGCCGGCCGCCCGGGCCGAGGGCCGGCTGAGTCGGGGGGCCGGTCTGTGGGCGGCCGTGGGCCTGGCGATCTTCGGGCTCAGCCTGGGCGTCTTCGCGGTGGCCAAGCTGGTCAATCCCGGCCTCTGGCACCTCGTCATCGCCGCCGCGCTGCTGGTGCTGTTCGTCACCCGCAGGCGCATGCGGATCATCTACCTTCTGGGTCTCGTAGGCCTGATGGCGACGCAAGTCGCGATCCACCACGTGATCTACCGTCCGGATGACTACGCGAACCTCGATCCGGCCAACAAGGCGATGATCGGGATCTACCTGGCCTGGATCCTGGCCGCCGCTGCTATCCAGATCGTGCGGGGCGGGCGTGATCCCGGCGGCGGGCCGGCGGTGAAGGCCCTGGCCTACGCCGGCATCCTGGTCTGGGTCGTCACCGCCGCCGCCGGCCGCTGGATCGCCTTCGCCTGAAACGTCTGGCAAAGGCGTCTCCACGGATGCCGAAAAGGCGTGAAAGGCCCGGTTCGGAACGCTAATCAGGAGCCGTGTCTGTGCCGACATGCTAGCCGCCGCGGGACCCGAGAACATGCGATCGCCCATGCCCCAGGACGTTCATGCGGCCCGTTGAACTCGCGCTGCAGGTGCTCGAACGCGTCGCCGAGGACCAGCCCATCGGCGCCAGCGAACTGGCCCGCCGGATGCAGCTGCCCAAGGCGACGGTCCACCGCCTTCTCATCGTGCTGGAACACTGCGGGTGGCTGGAGCGCGACGGCGACGGGCGCGCCCAATGGAGCGTCACCCTGAAGCCCGTGGCCGTGGCCGGCCGCGCCATCGAACGCAAGAGCGGCCTGCGCATGGCCGCCCTTCCCGTCATCGACGAACTGCGCCGCACGACCGATGAGACCGTGCATCTGGGCGTGCTGGAAGGCGACAGCGTGGTGCTCATGGAACGGTTCGACGGCGCAAAGTCGGTCAACCGCTTCCTGCCGATCGGGACCCACTGGCATCTGCACTGGTCCAGCGCCGGGCGCGCGATCCTGGCCAACTTCCCGCCCGACAGACAGGCCGCCTATCTGGCCCAGCCGCTGCTCAAGCGCCGCTCGACCGAGCCCCTGGAGCCTGGGGAGCTCGCCGCCGAACTCGACGCCGTGAAGGCCCAGGGATACGCCATCACCATCGGCGGCGGCGAGGCGCGCAGCAGCAGCGTGGGCGCCGCCATCTTCGACAAGCAGGGCTTCCCCTTCGCCGGCCTCTCGATCACCGGCGCCGTCGAGCGGCTGACACGGGAGAAGCTGGAGGCTCTGGCGCCGCAGGTGGCCGCAGCGGCGCACCGCATCTCCATGGGCATGAGCCTGGCCTGAATCGGCCCGGGCCGGGCCTTGACGAAGTGTGGCGGGACGCCGCGAACGGCGTCCCGCACAGCCGTCAGTAGCGGTAGGTCAGGTCCAGCCCGAAGGTCCGCGGTTCGTTGTAGACGTTGTAGTTGACGAAGTTCGCGCCCGTGCCCTGCAGGATGCTGTGGAAGACATTGTATTCCACGTTGGTGATGTTCTTCATCCACGCCGAGACGGCCCAGGTTCCAGGGGTCGCCCCCATTTCCATCTCGCCCAGCGTCACGCGTGCGTTCAGCATCGTGAAGGCCTGCGACTTGCGCGCGACCCCTTCGGTCGGGAAGCTGCCGCTGGAGTGGTTGGCGTCCAACCGCGCGGCGAACTCCCCGAACTCGAGGGGCTTGGTGTAGTCCACCGAGACCGAGGCCGCGTGACGTGGCGTCAGCCCGCTGCTGGAGCGGACGAGAACGCCGGAGAACGGGTTGACTAGGTCCGGATAGTCGCCGTCCGTGAACGAGTAGTTTGCGTTGAACCGCAGGCCGCGGGCGGGGGCCACGGTCAGGTCGATCTCCACGCCCCGGATCTTCGCCGGCGCGCCCACGTTGACGGTCTCGGTCGCCGAGGGGTTGGCGGGGTCCTGGAACGTCGCCTGCCGGTTTCGATAGCTCGACCGGTAGGCCGCGACGTTCAGGCGGGCGCGCCGGTCCCAGAACTCGGACTTCAGCCCCAGTTCCCAGGCTTCAAGCTCCTCCTCCTCGAAAGGCCGGAACGTCGCCGAGCGCGAGTTCGCCCCGCCGGCGCGGTACGCCACGCCCCAGCGGACATAGGTGTTCACCGCCTCGGTCCAGTCGAACGCAACCGTGGCGGCGGGATCGACGCGCGAGGATGAAAACTCATAGCGAAGCGGCGAGGGCACGCCCCGGATGGACGTCATCCGGCCATGCTTCTCGTCGTCGGTGTAGCGGAGGCCGAACGTGAGGTGCAGCCGATCGTCCATCACCGGCGGCGTCCAGGTGGCCTGGCCGAACAGCGCCTTGGACTGGACGTGGTTGTCGCTGGCCCGGTCCGGCCTGGGGCCGCCGACCGGTTCGGGGAGCACCGTGTAATCCGTGCCCGTCGCATTGAACCGCAGCGTGCGGGCCGTCCACGCGCTCTCGGTCGCGTCTTCCTCGAAATAGAAGGCGCCCACGACATAGTTCAGGCGCTCGTGCGTGCCGATGACCTGGAATTCCTGGCTGAACTGATCCTGGCCGATATCGGCCAGGCTGATCCGTCCGAAGAGCCCGTTCGGGGCGAACGCGAAGAACAGACCGGCGTTGGCGTCGTACTGCGATTGCGACAGCTTGCGGTACGAGGTGATCGAGCGAAGCGTCAGGGCGCTGGACGCGTTCCAGGTCACGTTCAGGCTGTGGCCGCTGATCTTGGCCACGCTGGGCTCCAGCGGCGCGCCGATCCGCGACTGACGCACACGGCTGGGCTCCAGGCCGAACATCGGCGCCAGCGCCGGCGCGCCCGGCAGCAGCGAGATGAACTGGCCATAGCCGCCCGTCGATTTGTCCCGGGAGGTGTCATAGGAATAGAGGGCCGACAGCCCTTCCACAGGCTCCCATAGCGCGGCCGCGCGCAGGCCGCGCCGGTCGTACTGGTTCCAGTCCCAGGCGCCGGGCAGGTCGTTGTTCACCCAGCCGTCGCGCTTCGAGAGCAGGCCGTCCAGCTTGATGCTCACGCCGGCTATCTCAGGGAGGTTCAGGTTGGTCGCGACGTTCCAGCCGTCCAGGTTGCGGACCCCGACCTTCTGGGTCAGCCCGAATTCTCCCGTAGGACGCTTGGTGATGATGTTGAGCGCGCCGCCGATGGTGTTGCGGCCGAACAGGGTGCCCTGCGGCCCGCGCAGCACTTCCACCCGCTCGATCTCGAACAACTCGGTCCCCAGGCCCTGGACCCGGCCCATATAGACGCCGTCGGTGTAGATGCCGATGCTGGTCTCGCGGCTGATCTGGGTGGAATCGCCCGTGCTCACGCCGCGCATGGCGATCGACACCGCCGAGGCCCGTCCGAAGAAGGGAATGATCCGGATCGACGGCACCGAGCCCTCGACCAGATCCTTCACGCTGGCGACCCCACGGTCCGCCAGTTCGGCGCCCCCCACCACCGACACCGCGATCGGCGTCTGCTGGAGCGAAGTCTCGCGCTTCTCGGCGGTGACCACGATCTCCTCGAGGTGGGTGTCCGTCTGCGCGTAGGCCCAGCCCGGCGCTACGAGGACCGAACCCAGCAACAGGCCCCTCAGCCCCATCTTCATTGTCTTCCCCTTCTGACAAGCGATTGCATTTCGCGTCGTTTTGCGAGACATCGTCTCGTATTGCGGTACATCTATCATTGAAGCGGGATGGTCAACCGCTCATGGGAACCGGTCGACGCCATGCGTCGGACAATCGGAGTGGAGATTGAAATGCGTGGACGGGGATGGATGGCGGCGGGATGCGCGGCGCTGGTGCTGGGCGCCGGCGCACAGGCGATCTCGGCGGAGACGCCTCGAACGGGTGTTCCGAAGGGCTATCTGGCGCAGCGGGACCTGCCGGACGGACTGTCACTCCTTCCGCCGCCGCCCGCCGCCGGCTCGCCCGCAGCGGCGGCGGACGAGGCGTACTTCCGCGACACCCGCGCTCTCGAAGGCGGCCCCCGGTGGTCGCAGGCGCTGGCCGACAACGCGATCCTGGAGCCGGGCGCGTTCCGGAGCTGGTCCTGCGCCGCCGGCGTCGCGCTGAGCAGCGAGGGAACGCCCGTGACCGCGCGACTGCTCACGCGCATTGCGGTCGACGCCGGGCTCGGCACCTTTCCGGCCAAAGCCCACTACGACCGGCCTCGTCCTTTCATGGTCACCGAGCTGCCGACTTGCACCAACCCCGAGCCGCTGCGGGGCAATGGCTCCTATCCTTCCGGCCACTCGGCCGTGGGCTGGGCCTGGGCGCTGGTGCTGGCTCAACTGCGGCCGGATCGCGCCACCGAAATCCTCACGCGGGGGCGCGAGTTCGGCGACAGCCGCGCCATCTGCGGGGTCCACTACATGACCGACGTCGAGTCCGGCCGGACGTTCGGGGCGGGAGTCGTGGCGCGGCTGCAGGCCAGCACGGAATTCCAGCAGGATCTCGCGGCCGCCAGGGCGGAACTGGCCGGCTTGGGGGAGACGGCTGCGTCGGCGGCATGCCCCGTCCCGGCGGGGTGAACGGCGTCAGCCCGGGCGGTACGGCGTCAGCCTGGGCGGTCTCGATCGAGCGGCTTCAGGCGGCGGGGTGCAGGCTGCCCCAGCCCTGGTGCCACTCGGGCTCGCCGGCGTAGCGCTGGGCCAGGAAATCCACGAAGGCGCGCACCTTGGCCGCCAGATGCCGGGCATGGGGATAGACCGCATGTACGTGGATGAGCTCGGGCTCGTGGCCGCACAAGACGGGGACCAGACGGCCTGAACGCAGGTCCTCCGCCGCCGCGAAGGCGGGCGTGCGGACGATCCCGAACCCCGCCACCGCCGCCTCGACGCAGGCCTCGGCCCCGTTGAAGCGCAGCCGGCCCTGCACACGCACGTCGCGCATCTGGACGCCCGCCCCGAACCGCCAGACCGTGGGGTCTCGTCCGTTGGTGTCGAGGATCGCCTCGTGCCGGCCGAGATCCTCAAGCGCCATCGGCGTACCCGCCGCCGCGAGATAGTCCGGCGAGGCGCAGGTGACCAGGCGCACGGCCGCCAGCTTCCGCGCCACCAGCGAGCTGTCGGTCAGGTGGCCGATGCGGACGGCGACGTCGAAGCCCTCTTCCACCAGGTTCACCATCCTGTCCGAGAAGCTCACATCCAGTGAGACGGCCAGGCAGCTTCGGGCAAAGTCGATGAGGGCCGGCGTGAGCTGATTGCGCCCGAACGAGACCGGCGCGGAAACCTTCAGGTTTCCACTGGGACCACTCTGGTCGCGCACCGAGGTCTCCAGCGCATCGAAACGCTCCAGCATGTCCCGCGCGCGCTCCAGATAGGCCTGGCCGGTATCGGTGAGCGAGACGTCCCGCGTGGTGCGATTCAGCAGGCGTGCGCCGAGGCGGTTTTCCAGCCGCGCCACGAGCTTCGAGACCTGAGCGCCGGAGACGTTCAGACGGCGCGCGCCCTGGGTGAAGCTCCGCGCCTCGGCGACGGCCGCGAAGGCCCTGATCTCGTCCACACGATCCATAGATTGCTTCCTGTCCGGAGATACTGTCCTTCATTCAGTTGCGATTATCAACGAAAGGGTTGTGACCCATCTTCCCGGCATCGCCTCGCATGACGCTGCTCGGGACCGAACCCATGTCGCAAACCAGAACGACCGGACACCTCACCCCCTACGCCCTCACGGCCCTTCGGGTGATGACCGGCGCGCTCTTCCTCGGCCACGGCCTGGTGAAGCTGGCCGGCTTTCCGGAAGGCGCCCAGCCGGGCGTTCAGCCGCTGGCCAGCCTGCTGGGGGTCGGCGCCGTGATCGAGGTCACCACCGGCGCGCTCGTGGCCCTGGGCCTCTTCACACGTCCGGCCGCCTTCATCGCCTCGGGCATGATGGCCGTGGCCTATTTCCTCTTCCACGCTCCCGCCAGCTTCTATCCCGTGCTCAACGGCGGCGAGCCGGCGATCCTCTTCAGCTTCATCTTCCTGCTGTTGAGCGCCTCCGGCCCCGGCGCATTCGCCGTCGACAGCCTTGTCGCCGGCCGGGCCCTGCGCCGGGCGGCGGGCTGATCCCTCCATTCGTCCCCTCTCGCAAAGGAGCTACCTTATGCCTCAAGCTCGCACCGTCGCCGTCGTCGTCGGCTCGATCCGCAAGGACTCGGTCAACCGCAAGGTCGCCAAGGCCCTCGCCGCGCTGACCCCCAACCTGAAGTTCGAGGTCGTCGAGATCGGCGCCCTGCCCCACTTCGACCAGGACCTCGAAGCCGCGCCGCCCGCCGAATGGGTGACGTTCCGCGAGCAGATCGCTGCGGCCGACGCCGTACTGTTCGTCACGCCGGAGTACAACCGCTCGGTCCCCGGCGTGCTCAAGAACGCGATCGACGTGGGCTCGCGCCCCTACGGCCAGAGCGTATGGAACGGCAAGCCCGGCGCGGTGATCAGCGTCTCCCCCGGCGCGATCGGCGGTTTCGGCGCCAACCACCACCTGCGTCAGTCGCTGGTGTTCCTGAACGTGCCGCTGCTGAGCCAGGAGGCGTATATCGGCGGCGCCTATGGCCTGTTCTCCGAAACCGGCGAACTGATCAACGACAGCACCGCCGACTTCCTGCGGGCCTATGGCCAGGCATTCTCGGCCTGGATCGAGAAGATCCTCGCCGAAACCCCGGCCAAGGCGGCCTGACGCCCACGTCCATACAGAGTTCCAGGTGACGCCATGACCCCGCATCCGCCCCCTTCCCCGTCGAAGACGCTCCCCACCGTCTTTCTCCCCCACGGCGCGGGGCCCTGCTTCTTCATGGAGTGGACGCGAGGCCCGGCCGACACCTGGGACCGGACGGCCGCCTATCTGCGCGGGCTCGTCGCCGGCCTTCCGGAACGTCCCCGTGCGATCCTCGTGGTCTCGGGCCACTGGGAAGCGCCGGCGTTCACCGTCGCCAGCGGCGCGCGGCCGGCGCTGGATTTCGACTACCATGGCTTCCCGCCCCATACATATGAGCTGACCTTCGACGCGCCGGGCGCCCCCGGCCTGGCGCATCGGATTCGCGACCTGCTCGCGGGCGCCGGCCTCCCGGCCGCCGAGGATGCGAGTCACGCCTGGGACCACGGCGTCTTCGTCCCCCTGAAGCTCGCGACGCCCGACGCCGACGTCCCGGTGGTTCAACTCTCGCTCCGCGGCGACCTCGATCCCGCGGCCCACCTCGCCGCCGGGCGCGCGCTCCGGCCCCTGCGGGACGAAGGCGTTCTGATCGTGGGATCGGGCATGAGCTGGCACAACATGCGCGGCTTCTCGCCGGCGTTCACCCGGCGCTCGGCCGACTTCGACCGCTGGCTCGAAGCCGCGGTCACCGACGCGGCCGCCCGCGAGAGGACGCTGGCGGCCTGGGAGACGGCGCCCCACGCCCGCGAGGCTCACCCGCGCGAGGAGCACTTCCTGCCCCTGATGGTGGCCGCCGGCGCCGCCCCGGGCGAACCTGCCGCCGTCGCCTTCCGCGACACGGTCATGGACGTCGTGGTCTCGGCCGTGGAGTTCGGCCGGGCCGCCTGACCTCCCGGCGGGAGCCCGAGCCCTCCTTTCCCCGGCGACACACGCCCGCCGTGAGGGGTTCCGGATCTTCGCTCAGGCCGCCGCTGTCGCGGCCTCGTCGACGTCTTCGCTCACCGCCGCCTGCAGCGCCTCGAAGAGGCGACGGGCTTCGATGGGCTTGGCCACGAAGGCGTCCATGCCCGACTGCAGGTACTCCGCGATCTGGTGACTCATGGCGTTGGCGGTCAGGGCGATGATGGGGGTGCGGGCACGGCCTTCGGAACGCTCGCGGGTCCGGATCCGGGCGGTGGCGGTCGGGCCGTCCATCACCGGCATCTGGACGTCCATCAGAATGACGTCCCAGGCCTCGCGCTCCCACGCCTCCACAGCCTGGCGGCCGTCACCGACGATCTCGGGCTCGACGCCCACCTGCGCCAGCAGGGTCCTGAGGACGAGCTGGTTCATCGCATTGTCCTCGGCCGCCAGCACCCTTAGCGGCCGAACAGGCGCAGCCGGCCAGGAAGCCATCTTGCGCGGCTTTGCGCGACGCGCCGGCCTCGGACCCGCCGCCGAACGGGCCACCTTCTTCAGCGGCAGGCGCGCGGTGAAGGTGGAGCCCATCCCCGGGGCGCTGGTCGCCGAGATCTCGCCGCCCATCAGCTCGGTCAGTTCGCGGCAGATGGCCAGGCCCAGCCCGGTGCCGCCGAACTTGCGGGTGGTCGAGGCGTCCGCCTGATGGAACTTGCGGAACAGGCCCGCGAGCTGGAACGGGGTCATGCCGATCCCGGAATCCATGACCGTCAGAGAGAGCGCGCCCTTCTCGCGACCTATCCGCACCTTCACCCCGCCCCGTTCGGTGAACTTCAGCGCGTTGGAGACGAGGTTCCACAGGATCTGGCGAACACGCACCTCGTCGCCCTCGTAGACGCCCCGGGCTGCGCGGTCGACGGTCAGCTCGAAGGACACGTCCTTGGCCTCGGCGATCGCCTGGAAGGTGGCGTGCACGGTCTTCGCCAAGGCGCCGGCCTCGAACCGCGCCGTTTCCAGCGCGAGCTTGCCGGCCTCCACCTTGGACAGGTCCAGAACGTCGTTCAGGATCGCAAGCAGGCTCTCGCCCGACTCGCGGATCACCTCGATCCGCTCGCGCTGCACATCGGTGAGCTGTGCATCCGACGCCAGCGCCTGCGCCATGCCCAGGACGCCGTTCAGCGGCGTGCGGATCTCGTGGCTCATGGTGGCCAGAAAGGCGCTCTTGGCCCGGTTCGCCGCCTCGGCCTCGTCCTTCGCCGCCACCAGCGCGCGTTCGGCCGTCTTCTGCGCGGTGATGTTGCGCAGCGCGCCGACGAGCCGCACGGGCCGTCCCTCCTCGTCGGTGATCAGCCGGGCCACGCCGGAAGCCCATATCTCCTGGCCGTCCGAACGGGCGATCCTATGCTCCGGTCGGTAGGGCGCGCCCTCGCGAACATGGCGCTGCCACGCGGCCTTCACCGCGGCGACGTCGCGCCGATCTATGCCGCGATAGATGTCCTCGGACATGTCGGCGTAGGTCATGGGCTGCTCGAAGAAGGTGTCTTCGGCGCCGACCTTGATCAGTTCCTGACGCCCATAGTCCATCTCGTAGACATGCAGGTCCGAAATCCCCAGGACCAGCTTCAGCCGCTCTTCGGAACGCTCGGCCCGTTCCAACCCCTCTACGAGTTCGGTGATGTCATAGGAGCTGATGATGAGGCCCCCCACCTCGCCCCGGTGGTCGCACCAGGGGGTGAGTTCCAGCCGCGACCAGGCCTTGCTCCCGTCCGGCGCAGGAATCTGGAGCCGTTCGATCGAATGCCGATGGCCCTTGAGGCACCAGGCGAGCCCGTCACGCCACTGATCGAACATGTCTGGGCGCAGCTCGAACAGCGTCTTGCCTATGACCTCGCGCCCTTCGAGCCCGCGCGCCTTGACCCACTGCGGGCTCGCGTAGAGCAGCCGCATGTCCCGGTCGGTCAGCACCATGGCCACCGGCATCGAGTCCACGATCGCCGACAGGGTCCGTTCGGAACCCGCCTTGACGCGGGCGGCCTGGACTCGGGTCCATTCGTCAGCGGCGAAATCGGCCAGATCCTGCAGGCGGCGCGCCAGGGCGGGATCGTACGCGCGGGCGCCCGGGCCGGCGACCCACAGCGCGCCGGGCGTCGTACCATCCTCCAGCCGGATCGGCGCGCTCGCGTAGAACAGCGGCCCGGACAGTTCCCTGACCAGGGGATCGTCGCGAAACCGAGGATCGAGCCGACAGTCCTCGAGCCATAGCAGCTCGCCGGACCGGATCACCTCGCGGACGCCGGCGGCGGCGCCCAGGTCCCGCTCGTTTCGGCGGCTCCGCCAGACGCCGTCGGGCGTCACGAGGGTGATCTGGGCTTCGACCTGGCCGAACAGGGCGCGGGCGAGCCGGGTGGCGCGGTCGAGGACAGGCCTGGAATTCTCCAGGCCGGGCGGCATCTCTTCCGCGGCTGCGCCAGGCGCGTTCGACATCGACTTCCCCCGGGCGCGCGTATCGCAACGCCTCCCCCGGCAGCCTTATGATCCACAGGCGTTAAATGGGGGCTTAACGCAACGTGAGCGTGTGAAGAACGATTCCACTCGTGGTCGCCACGTTGAGAGAGTCAAACCCGCCCGCCATCGCGATACGAACGGTCCGGGCCCGCGCCAGCACCGCCGCGGGCAATCCCGGCCCCTCCGCGCCGAACAACGCCGCGACCCGACCGGCGGGGCGGACGTCCTGGAGGTTCTCCGCGCCGGCCGGCGAGAGCGCGACCGTCTCGAAACCGGCCCCGCTCAGCGCCGCGACAAGGTGTTCTCCACTGCCGATCCGCGCGAACGGCGTCGTCAGGGCGGCGCCCACGCTGACGCGGATCGCCTTTCGATACAGCGGATCGCAGCAGGTATCGTCCAGAAGCACCGCATCGGCCCCGAAGGCGGCGGCGTTGCGGAAGACGCCGCCCATGTTGTCGTGATTGGCGATGCCGACCAGGCCCACGACCAGGGCCTGCGGCGGCAGGCCCGCCAGCAGCGCGGCGGCGTCCCGCCGAGGCCGGCGCCCCACGGCCAGGACACCTCGGTGAATGGGGAACCCCACCACCCTGTCCATCGCCGCCTGCCCGGCGGCATAGACTGGAATCTCGCCCGGCAACGCCGCGATCAGGTCCGACAGGCCCTCCAGGCGGTGCGCGGCGACCAGCACCGATTCCAACATGCCGGGGGTGGCGCGGGCCACCTTCTCCAGCACCACGCGTCCCTCGGCCATGAAACGTCCGTCATGGCCCACAAGATCGCGGTCCCGGACATGACGGTAGGGCTCCAGGCGCGGATCGTCCGGATCGTCGACCGCGACGATCACTCAGCGATCCGTGGCGTTGTCGCGGATTCGCGCGATCATGGACTGGCTGGCGATGGCCATCAGCTCACCATCCTGTGCGAAGAGATGCATCGAGCCGTGCGCGAAACCGCCATGCATCCCCGACATGCTTATGTCGCAGAGCACCCACTCCGTCGGAACGATGCGCCGGATGCGCAGGGTATTGTCCAGGCTGTTGCCGCCGGCGTTTCGCCCCATCGCGGCCCCCAGGCCCGAAGGCACCAGGTCGGCCATGATCGCCAGCATGCCCGTATCGATGGGAAAGCCCTCGCGCGGGCGCACCCAGATCATCGAACGCCCGTCGGCTTCCGGACGGCCGACCCGATCGGCGCCATAGCGGCCCTTGGCCCGCCGGACCTCCATGCGGCTGTGCAGACCTTCCTGGACGTGCCGCCAGTGTTCGGCGGGCTCGCAGTCCTCCGGCGGGGGCGCTTCCGGCATCCGGACCCACTGCTCCGAAAGGTCCGACGGCCGGGCGCCCAGGGCGGCGTTGACGGTCAGGATCTCCTTGTCGCCCACATGGCCGATGACCCGGGCCTGGGTGTTGTACTTGCCCTCGACGGGTGTCCAGACATCGAGGTCCACGATGCTGCCGGGACGCGCGTACGACAGGTACTGCGCCGTCGCCCAGATCACAGGGCGGTCACAGGTGCGCTCCATCGCCGAGACTGCGGAGGCCAGGCCCACGCCGCCGAACATGAACATCGCCCCGGGCGCGCCGACGCTGATGTTCGTCTCCACCGGCAGATACCAGCGATGCGGATTGTGGGTGGGGCGCAGGTCGAAGAAGAGCTTGTCCATCCGTCATCTGAAAGCGTGTCGCGGACGCCAGCGCAAGAGCCGCTTCAGCAACGCGCAATCACAGCCGCCACACGTTCCGCGAGAAGTCGTTCACCAAGCCTGAACCAACAAAATTAAGCGTGAAGTCAGAGGCGTGCGCCTAGTGTCCGCGTGCGATGATCAGCCAACCGCTCTCGCAAATCGGCGCTACGGTCCTGCGGCGACCGTTCTACATGCCCCTGGCGTTCATGCTTGGTGGGATGGTGCTGGCCCTTTCCATGACGCCGGTCTTCGACGCGTTCGTCCCGCGCCTGCTTCTGTTCTACGCCGGGACCGCCCTGGCCTACGCCCTGATGCCTTATGTACGGCGCGGCGACATCCCGCTGGTCGCCGCCTGGGTCATCCTCGTCAGCGAGCTTGCGCCGTGCGTCGCCGGCGAGCTCATATCCCCCGCCCAGGTGGCGGCCGACGCGCTGGGCGTGCTGATGGCCGCCGGACCGATCTACCTCGCGCGGCTGAGACAGGTGATGCAGGGCGACGTCCGGCCCGCCGGACGCCGCGCCTCGGAACTCCGCCGCTAGAAGTTCGCGCGGCGGCTGATCGCGCCGTCCACCACCATGTTGATCCCGGTCGTGAAGGCCGAGCGCGGACTGGCCAGGAACACGGTCGCCGCAGCGACTTCTTCGGGCGTCGCCATCCGGCCGGTGGGATTTCGCTGGATCATCTGTTCGAAGAAAGCCGGCATTCCCGCCTTCACCCGCCCCCAGACGCCATCCTCGAAGAACACCGTCCCCGGCGACACCACGTTGCAGCGGATTCCCTTCGGGGCGTTCTCGCGCGCCAGGCCCTTGGCGAAGTGGATCTGCGCGGCTTTCATGGCCCCGTAGGCGTCGGGCCGATCGGCTTCGGCCGCGGAAATGGACGAGGTGATCAGGAACGCCGCGTCACCCTTGTCGGCGGCGGCCTTCTCCAACAGCGGCTTGGCCGCCTCGAACGTGCGCACCGCGCCCAGGATGTCGATCTCGAACATCGCCCGCCAGGTCTCCTCGCCGGCCCCGTTTACGAGGGCGCTGGCGTTGGAGACGAGGATGTCCACGCCGCCCAGGGCCTCGCCCGCCGCGGTGACGAAGCCCCTGAGCGCCGGGCCGTCGGCGATTTCCACCACCTGGCCGAACGCCTTCACGCCCTTGGCCTCCAGGGCCCGCACCGCCTCCGTCACCTGCCCGGCGTTGCGGGCGCAGATGGCGACGTTGGCGCCCTCGTCCGCGAAAGCCTCGGCGATGGCCCGTCCGATGCCGCGAGTCGCGCCCGTCACCACCGCCGTCTTGCCCTTGAGCTGCAGGTCCATCCCGTCCTCCTGTCTTGTGGGCGCGGACCTTGCCCGAAGGCCTAGGCGCCAAACAAGCGGGCATGCGTCTCGCGAAGCCGGTTCTTCTGGACCTTGCCCATGGTGTTGCGCGGCAGTTCGTCCACGAAGACCACCCGTTTGGGCGTCTTGTAGGCGGCCAGCCGGCGACGCGCCTCGGCGATGATCGCCGCCTCGTCGCCGGTTCCCATGAGCACGGCCACGACGCCCTCTCCGAAGTCGGGGTGCGGAACCCCGATCACCGCGCTCTCGACCACGCCCGGAAGTTCGTCGAGCACCAGCTCGACCTCCTTGGGATAGACATTGTAGCCGCCCGAGATGATCAGGTCCTTGGCCCGGCCCGAGATCCAGACGCGGCCGTCCGGGTCGCGATGGCCCACGTCGCCGGTGAGGAAGAAGCCGTCGGCGGTGAATTCCTCGGCCGTCTTCTCCGGCATCCGCCAATACCCGGAGAAGACCGACGGCCCGCGGATCTCGATGACCCCGGTGGCCCCGGCAGCCGCCTCTCCGCCCCCGATCCGCAGCTCGACGCCCGGCAGCGGATAGCCAACCGAGCCGGCGATCCGGTCCCCATGCAGCGGATTGGTGGTGATGATCACCGCCTCGCTCATCCCGTAGCGTTCCAGGATGCGCTGGCCTGTACGCGCCTCGAACTCGGCGAAGGTCGAGGGCAGCAGGGGCGCCGAGCCCGAGATGAACAGCCGCACGCCCGCGGCGCGCCCGCGCGTGAAGTCCGGATTGGCCAGCAGGCGGGTGTAGAAGGTCGGCACGCCCATCATCACCGTGGCCTGGCCGAGGCCGGCCAGCACCTCGTCGTCCGCGAACTTCGGCAGCCAGACCATCGGGCAGCCCGACAGGAGGGCGCAGTGCAGCGCGACGAACAGGCCGTGGACGTGGAAGATCGGCAGGGCGTGCAGCAGCACGTCGTCGGGCGTGAAGCCCCAGGCCTCGTGCAGCGCCAGGGCGTTGGCCGCCAGCGCGCCGTGGGTCAGCATCGCGCCCTTCGACCGGCCCGTGGTGCCGGACGTGTAGATCAGCGAGGCGAGATCCGAACCTCCACGCGCCACGGCGGCGTCCAGCGGCGCATGCGTCCGCGCATGCGCGACCCAGGCCGGCGGGTCGGTGACGAAGGCGGCGGGCTCGGCGTCGTCCAGGAAATAGTCGACCTCGGCCGGCGTATAGGCGCTGTTGAGCGGCAGGTAGACCGCGCCCGCCTTCAGCACGCCCAGATAGACCATGATCGACTCGGGGCTCTTCCCGGCCTGCAGCGCGATTCGATCTCCGGGCCGCACGCCTTCGGCCACCAGGCGGCCCGCCACGTGGGCCGCCCCGGTCTCCAGGTCCCCATAGCTGACGGTCGTCCCGTCGCTCAGCAGGAAGCAGGGCGCGCGCCGATCGGCGGGAAACCGGGCGGCCAGCAGATCGTAGAGGTTCGCGGAGGGCGGTTCGGTCATGGGCCTTCCCTAGCTCATTTTCCGCAGCGATTGTCGCCCCATGACGCTAGCCGAAGCCCTGACCCGTATCCGGCGGCACGACGGCGCCCTGAACGCCTTCGTCCGCGTGTTCGACCCGCCCCTGGCCGACCTGGGGATGACCGGCCCCACCTTCGCGGTCAAGGACCTGTTCGACGTGGCCGGCGTCCCCACCGGCGGCGGGGCGCGCACGCCGCTCGACCCCGCCCCCGGCCGCAACGCCGTGGCGGTGGAGCGGCTTCTCCAGGCCGGCTGGAGCGCCGTGGGCAAGACCCGCACGGTCGAGCTGGCCTATGGCGGCTGGGGCACGAACCGGGCGGTCGGCGCGCCGCGCAATCCCTGGGATGTCAACGTCGCCCGCGTGGCCGGCGGCTCCTCCTCGGGTTCCGCCGTGGCGGTGGCGGCGGGCTTCTGCGACGCGGCCCTGGGCAGCGACACCGGCGGCTCGGTGCGCATCCCGGCGGCGACCTGCGGCGTGGTGGGCCTGAAGCCCGGCCGCAGCCTCGTCAGCCTCCTGGGCGTCCATCCCCTAAGCCCGTCCCTCGACACCGTCGGCGTCCTGGCGCGCGACGTGGCGACGGCGGCCCGCGCCCTGGCGATCGTTTCCGGCCCTGACGGCGAGGCGGCCACGCGCGATCCGTTCGACGCGGAGGCTGCGA
The DNA here is from genome assembly GCF_037189685.1 of Phenylobacterium sp. Taxonomy (GTDB): domain Bacteria; phylum Pseudomonadota; class Alphaproteobacteria; order Caulobacterales; family Caulobacteraceae; genus Phenylobacterium. Next base: position 51,788 of record NZ_JBBCIT010000034.1, read on the forward strand.
TGACCCGGGCGACTGGCGGCCTCCGGCTCGCCGCGATGCCACAGTCGGCGCTGGATCCCCTCGATCCCGACGTGGCGCGGCTATACCGCGAGGCGCTGGACCGGCTGGGCGAAGCCGGCTTCGAGGTCGCGGAAGCGCCGCCGCCCGCCGCCTTCGACGAGTCCTTCACGTCCAACGGCCTCCTGATGGCCGGCGAGGGCTGGCGGATCTGGGGCGCGCGGATCGCGGCGCTGGCCCACGAGATGGACCCCTGGATCGTCCGCCGCTTCGAGGTGGGCCGCGAGATCACCGACGAGCGCCTCGAACGCGCGCATCGCGAGCGGGAGGCCAGCCAGGCGGCCGTCCACCGCTGGATGGCCGGTTTCGACGGCCTCGTCTCGCCCACCTGCCCGATCCCCGCCGCGCCCTTCGCCGATGTGGACGAGACCGTCTCGCCCCTCAGCCGCCTGACCCGCGCCGCCAACTACCTCGATCTGCCGGGGATCAGCGTGCCGTGCGGCCTCACACGCGAAGGCTTGCCCGTGGGCCTCCAGATCCTGGGACGGCCGCACGATGAGGCGGGCGTGGTCGCGATCGCCGTCGCCTTCGAGCGCGTCTCGGGATGGAACGGCCGCATGCCCGACCTCAGCGGGTTCGCAGGCTAACCTCGGGCCGCCCCACCCATCGCCCGCAGCGCCACCCAGCCCACCAGCGCCCAGGCCGCGCCCAGGCACCAGCCCGCCAGGACGTCGCTGGGCCAGTGGACGCCCAGGTAGACCCGGCTGGACCCCACGCCCATCACCAGGAGGGCCGCCAGGGCGTAGGCCAGCGCCTTGCTGCGCCGCCGCGGCTCCAGGCTCGCCACCAGCATGGCCAGGGTGAGGAAGCAGGCGGTCGACATGGTCGAATGCCCGCTGGGGAAGCTGCCGGTGTAGACATGGACCTCGTGCGGCACGAGGTCGGGCCGCGGGCGGCCGAAGAACGCCTTGGTCCCGCTGCTGGACGCCCAGGCGGCCAGGACGACGCCGGCCATGACCAGCGCATGGGCCGTCCGGCGGTGGAAGGCGAAGGCCAGCACCGCCACCAGCGTCGTCACCGCCACCAGCGTGGTGCCCCCAAGCGCGGTGATGTCGCGGACGGCCTCCTCGACCGTGTGACCACCGATCGGGTCCGTCAGGTCCCCGGGCTCGCGCAACGCCAGGATGAGGCGCGAGTCGAACGCCTGGGTGTCGCCCCCGGCCATGGCGCCGGCCAGCGCCACGAAGCCCCAGAGGACGGCGGCCGCCAGGATCAGCCCGATGAGGACGCGGGCCTCGAAGCGGCGAAGGTAGGCTCCGAGACGCTGAATCGCGGGCATCATGCCGGGAGGCTAAGGCCCCGAAGGGCCCGGGGCAACGCGCGTCAGGCCGTCAGGCGCCAGTCGCCGCCGGCCCGGCGCAGGGTCATGTCGACCGCGGCCTGGGCGGCGTCCTGGGTGTCGTGCGCGCCGTCGGCGACCGTCTCGCCATTCTCGTCGTAGACACACCATCGCCACACATCGACGTCATGGCTGAGCGAATACGCAAGCGTGCGTCCCTGCGGCATACTCGTCCTCCGTTAACCGACGGATTCAACCGTGAGCAGATCAAACGGTTTCGCACTGCACAATCGCATTCGCGTGATGGCGGAATCGATTCGCGCGGCGGGCGAATCCTTGGTCAGATTCAGGCCTCAGACCTGCGCCTTCTGCTCCTTGAGCCAACGCTCCACGCATCGGCCCTCGGCAACGATCTTCGGAAGCGCGGTCCTGGGCACGGACGCCTCGAAAAGGGCCAGGGCCTCGTCGAGCGCGCCCAGCCTGTAGAGCGTCACCGCGAGCGCCCCGAGATTGGGGAGCCCCCAGGGATATGCCGTGGCGGCCCGGCCATACCACTTCGAAGCCTGGTCCTCGAGCGACGTCACCCGGTCGAACCACGGAAGCCCATGGACCCGGACCATCTCCGCCACCTCTGCCGGCCCCTTGGGATCGTTCTTCCA
>NZ_JBBCIT010000035.1:0-14620 GCF_037189685.1 Phenylobacterium sp.
GCGGCGACAATATCAACGGCATGGCCTTCACGGCCGAGGAGCGGGTCCCCGATCCCCAGCGGCTGATCCGCGCCTACCACCAGTCGGCCTCGACCCTGAACCTGCTGCGCGCCTTCGCCAGCGGGGGCTATGCGGACCTGCACAACATCCATCGTTGGACCCTGGGCTTCGCCGACAACTCGGCCGGGGCTCAGTATCGGGAACTGGCCGAGAAAATCACCGAGGCACTGGCCTTCATGGAGGCCGTCGGGGTCACGCCTGAGACTCATCCGGACCTGAGCCGCGTCGAGGTCTTCACCTCGCACGAGGCCCTGCTCCTGAACGTGGAGACGGCCCTGACACGCATCGATTCCAGCTCGGGCGAATGGTTCGACACCTCGGCCCACATGCTGTGGATCGGCGAGCGGACCCGCCAACTGGACGGCGCCCACATCGAGTTCATGCGCGGCATCAACAACCCCATCGGCGTCAAGTGCGGCCCGACGATGGAGCCGGACGACCTGCTGCCGCTGATCGACGCCCTGAACCCGAACAACATCCCGGGCCGCCTGACCCTGATCGGACGCTTCGGCCACGAGAAGGTGGGCGACCGTCTGCCGCGTCTCATGCGGGCCGTGAAGGCGGCGGGCAAGCGGGTGGTCTGGTCGATTGACCCCATGCACGGCAACACGCTGAAGGCGACCAACGGCTACAAGACCCGGCCGTTCGACCGCATCCTCTCCGAGGTGCGGTCCTTCGTGGACATCTGCATGGCCGAGGGAACCCATCCCGGCGGCGTGCACCTGGAGATGACCGGGCAGAACGTCACCGAATGCCTGGGCGGCGCGCGTGCGCTGACCGAAGGCGATCTGGCCGACCGATACCACACCCACTGCGATCCCCGTTTGAACGGAGAGCAGGCGCTGGAACTGGCGTTCCTGGTGGCCGAGCGACTCAAGGACGACCGGGTGGACCTGTCGCAGCGGGTGGCGGTCTAGCCTCCGGAGCGGAAAGGGCCGAACGCCGCCGTTACGCGATCGGCCTCGTCGCGGTTCGACGTCACGACGACGCAGAAGGATGCCCCGCCCGGCGCCACGCGGACGATCACATGGCCGTCGCTGGCGGCCATGCGGCGCACCAATCTGTCGTTGGTCAGGCGGCTGGCCTCGGTGAGGCCCGTGGCGAAGACCTCGCGCGGCCCGGGATAGAGCCGCGTATTGAACATCCGCTCGAGCTGCAGCATGCCCGGATGGGCGGCGTGCCAGGCCTGCACGATCCAGATGCGCGGGCGCAGGGCGCGGGCCGCCTCGGCTCCCACGGCGTCGAACATGCCGTGGTGCGGCGCCACGGCCACGTCCACGGGCCCGCAGGCCTGCGCGGCCGCCGTCTCCACGTCGCGCCAGGGCATGGCGCCGTCGGCCGTGTAGCTCACCAGGTCTCCCCCGGCGAAGTAGCGGAACGCCCCATGGGTCAGGCGCAGGCCGATGGAGCAGGGGTTCTCGTCCAGGGGATCGCTCGCCGGACGGGCGGCGAAGAGGTCGTGCGTCTCGCGGCCTCGTCCTGTCCACACCTGCCCGTTGGCGATGAGCGCCCGGATCTCGAAACCGTCGCGGGCCTGGCCGAACTGGTCCGGATCGCCGATCCGGACGCGTTCCACGGGCTCTCCGGCCCTCAGCCGCGCCGCGGCGAAGCGCCTGTAGTTGACGGAAGAGGGGTCGGTCCCGATCGCCGGCGCGTCGTAGTCGGGGGCGCCGCGGTCGACCACGACCCCGATCGGGACCTCCGTGGCGACGGCGCCGAGCCCGGTCCGCACGAAGCCGCGCGGATCGGGCTCGCCGACGGCCGGGTCGCCGACGTGGTCGGGGTGGATGTGCGTGGCCACCGCGTAGTCCAGCCGGACGCTTCCAGTGTCGCGCAGCCGTCGCCGGGCGTAGCGGCCGATCCAGGCGCCGGGATTGCGGCTGCCGTCGGGACGCGGGGGTGTGGAGGAGGTCGGCGGGCTGGCCGAGGCGCCGGCGTCGATCAGCACGGTCCGGCCGTCCGGCCCCACCACGAGCGCGCAATCGCCGCGCCCCGTGGAGATGTGATGGATGTCCGTCGCGCCCGGCCGCCACGGCGACAGCGGCTGGCCCGGGCGATCCGGACCCTGGTCGGCCCAGGCGCTTCCGGCCGGGAAGGCGGCGGCGAGCCCGGCCAGGATCTGGCGGCGGGTCGGCATCAGAACCTCGCCGTCAGGCTGACGCCATAAGTCCGCGGCTCACCCAGGTACTCGGCCAGCACGCCCTGGGTGGACGGGATCAGGACGTAATCCGTGTCGCCGAGATTCTTGCCCCACACCATGACGCGGAAGCGCCCGTCCGTCGTCTCGAAGCCCGCGGACGCGTTCACCAGGTCATAGGCGGCGACGAACAGGCTCGGATCCCGCGCCGCGCCGGTGAAGTAGCCGCCGGTGCGGGTGTAGGTGGCGTTGACGAGGGCGTATCCCGCCCCGGTCACAGGCCGGCGCACATCCAGCAGCAGGCTGTATTTCACCCGCGGCGAGGAGCCCAGCCGGTTGCCGGTGTTGTTGGCGCCGCCGGGGATGACGAAGTCGTCGTAGCGCGTGTCCAGAAAGCCGTAGTTCACGCCGAGGTTGACGCCCGTCATCGGCGTGGCCGTCGCCTCGATCTCGAATCCCTTCGAGGTCGCTTCGCTGGCGTTGACGATGGTCAGGACGCGGGTGATCCCGTTGAACAGCAGTTCCTGCTTGTCGTCGTAGGTCATGTGGAACGCCGAGACGTTCAGGCGCAGCCGGCGGTCGAACCACTGGGACTTCAGCCCGGCCTCGTAGTTCACCACCGTCTCGGGCGCGAACGGCGTGGCCAGCGCCGCGGGCGTCGCGGCGTCGGTGTTGAAGCCGCCCGACGTGAAGCCCTTGGCCACGCTGGCGTAGGCCATGACGTCCGGCGCCGGCGTCCAGCTGAGGACGGCGCGGGGCGTGAACTCGCTCCAGCTCTCCTCGAGGCCGGCGAGGCTGAAGCCGGCCGCCGGGTTCAGGCGATCCCTGCGGTCCAGTGACGCCGTCTTCTCGTCGTGGGTGTAGCGACCGCCCACGGTGAGGCGCAGCGCGCCCGGAAGGTTGACGCCCCCGTCCACGAAGACGCCCAGACTGGTCGCCTTGACGGTCTGGAACAGGAATACCTCGCTGGCGACGACGCCCGTGCGCGCGGCGAGGCCGGTCTGCGTCAGCCGCCGGGTGGCGTCTTCGTCGAGGTAGTAGACGCCCGCCACGAGGTCGCCGAAACGCCATTTCGGAGACGCATAGCGCACCTCCTGGGTGAAGGTCCGGAGCGCGTCGGCGTCGTCGTTCACCTGCTGGGCTCCGCCGGTCAGGAAGGCGAAGTTCGCGCCGACCCCGGAGTAGAACTCGCCCGACTGCGATTCCCGATAGGCGGTGATGCTGGTGAACTGGCCGGCGGGCATGTCCCAGGTCCCCCGCAGGGAGACGCCCCAAAGCGTTCGGTCGAACCGCTGGCGCACGCCCAGCTCCGCCGTGCGGCGGTCGCCGTCCGATCCCAGGGTCTTGGACGACAGCGTGCGGCCGCCCGTGCTGTCTTCGGCGTAGTCGGCGCTGGCCAGGAGGTCGAGGCCTTCCGCCGGCGCGATGCGGACCTGGCCGCGGATGTTGCGGCTCTGCAGATCGTCGAGCGTCTGGCCCGTCAGGCGGTCGCGGCCGTAGCCGTCGCGGTCGCGGATCGAGAACGACACCCGTGCGGCGGCCATGTCGCCCAGCGGCGTCGAGGCCGAGGCGCGGAACTGCCAGGCGTCGTGATTGCCGTAGCCGACCTGCGCCACGGCCGAACGGCGGGAGAAGCTCGGAACCCCCGTATCGATCACGATGACGCCGCCGGTGACGTTGCGGCCGAACAGGGTGCCTTGCGGACCCTTGAGGACCTGGACCGAGGCGAGGTCGAAGAGTTCGGTGTCGGCCACGGTGTTGCGGGGCAGGAACACATCGTCGAGCACGACCGAGACCGGCTTGTTGACCCCGATCTGCTGGAAGGTGTTCGTCGCGCCGCGGATGGCGATGACCGGGCTGTTGGCGCTGAAGGTCGAGACCAGCAGGCCGGGCGCCAGTCGGGAGACGTCGCGCAGGCTGTCCAGCCGCAGGGCCTCGGCGGCCCGGCCGTCGATCACGGTCATCGGAATCGGCACGTCCTGCGCGCGCTCGGCGCGCTTCTGCACGGTCACCACCACCTCGGCCACCTCGTCCCGGGGAGGAACGGCGGCGGCCGCGGGCCGGGCTGCGCCGGGCGCCGGGCGGGCCGCGGGCGGTTCGGGGCGGCGTATGATCGTGGCCGCGCCGTCCGGCCCGATGCGGAAGGTCGCGTCGGCGCCCTGGAGCATCTGGGTCAGGGCGCCTTCGAAGGTCGTCGCGCCGCGGACGGCGGACGAGCGGCGCCCGGCCACCGTTTCGGGCGTGAAGGCCACGCCGCGGTCGGCCGCCCGCGCCAGTTGCAGCAGGGCCTGGTCCAGCGGCTGGCTGGCGATGTCGTAGGTGCGGGCCTGGGCCCCGGCGGCGGCCGGAACGGCGAGCGCGGCGAAGGCCGTCGTGGCGATGAGTGACCGGATTCCCATGATGCTCCCCTTGCAGGCGCTGGCGCCCTGCCGGGGTAGACGTGGAACGGCTGCGGCTTCCCCGCCCGTCGTCAAAAATTCATGGACGGGCCAGCCGCCAGGCGTCGGGGGCGGTCTGTTCGAGGCGCAGGTCGTTGAGGTCGGCCACCGTGCGCAGGAAGGCGGCCCGATCCGCGGTGCGGAACGAGCCCGAGACCCGCAGGTTCTCCATCCACCGGTCGCCGAAGGTCACCTGTCCCTCGGCGTAGGGGGCGAAGCGGCGCACGGCGTCGGCGAGGGTGACATCGCGCAGGACGATCCGGCCCTGCGTCCACGCAAGGTCCGTCTCGGGGTCGGTGCGGGCCTTCAGCAGGCCGCCCACGCCCGCCGAGGCGTGCTCGCCCGGAACCAGGCGGACCTTGCGCCCGCTCGCCCGGTGCGTCACCTCCACGCGCCCCTCCAGCAGGGTGGCGTGATCGCGCGGCTCGCTGTCCGAGACGGTGAAGACGGTGCCAAGGGCGGTCACCTGCATCTGATCCGTGCGCACCCGGAAGGGACGCCGCCCCTTGGCGACCGAGAACACGGCCTGGCCGGAGGCGATGTCCACGCGGCGGGAGGCGAGATCCTGGCGCACCGTGATCCTTGTCATGGCGTCGAGCCTGACGGCGGACCCGTCGCGCAGGGCGATGGTGCGTGTCTCGCCGATACCGGTTTCGACCCCCTCGACGTGCGCCGAGCCGAACCAGCCCCAAGCGCCCAGCGCCACGCAGGCGGCGGCGGCCACGGGCGCCGCGCGCGCCGCCATGACGCCCGCCGCGGCCCGTCGTGTCCGCCGGGCCAGGACGGGATCGTTCTCCAGCGCGGTCCAGGCGTCCAGCGCCGCGTCCAGCGCCGCGGCGTTCTCCGGCGCCGCGGCGAGCCACCGACGGAGCTGGGCCTGGGCCTCGGGACCCAGGTCGCCGGACTGGCGGCGGACGATCCAGGACGACGCCTCGGCCAGGCTGGCGTCGCTGGGCCGGGTCGTCTCAACGCTCATGGTCGACGACCTGCCGCGCGAGGGTCGCCAGGGTGCGTTCGAGCTGCCGCGACACCGCCTTCTCGGTGAGGCCCAGCCGCGCCGCGGCCTCGCGCGGCGACAATCCTTCGAACCGCACCAGATGGACGCACGCGCGCGCCTTGGGTGTCAGCGCCGCGAGCGCCGCGTCCAGTTTCGCGAGCCGGTCGCGCCCGATGAGGCGGCGCTCCGGCGATCCCACGCCGTGGTCGCTCAGGTTTGCTTCGAGCGTTCCATCCAATCCCGGGTGCTCCTGACGTGTCCGGCGTCTTCGGAAGGCGTCCGTTATGAGGTTGGACGCGATACGGAACAGGAATCCCCGCCGATTCCGCACGGCGCGGGTCCCGGGCCCGGCGCGGAGCAGGCGGACATAGGTGTCCTGCACCAGGTCGTCCACCTGGGCGTGATCGCGCACCCGCCGCGCGATGTAGGAGCGCAGGGCGTCGTCGTGCTCGCCGATCCATTCGGCCAGCGAGTCGTCGCGTTGGGTCGCTGCGTCCGCCATTCGGGCCTTCCTAGGCCCCAAGCATGACAGGACGCGCTCAGATTCACACGTTGCGCTTCGGCGGCGGCTTCCGAAAGCCGTGTCAGCCTGTCGCTTGATCGGGCTTGCCCAATTCCGACGCCGGCGCCAGTGTCCGCGCCCTTTTGAACCCTGGGACCCTTTGTCATGGACCGCGTGGCGGGCCACGAGCTTTCGCCGGTCCGTAAGGACCTCTCGACCCTGATGAAACTGTCGGGGCCGGTGGTGCTGTCGCGCCTGGGCATCATGACCATGGGCCTGACCGACGCTGTGGTGGTCGGACGCTATTCGGCGAAGGAGCTCGGCTATCACGCCCTGGGTTGGGCCCCCACCAGCGTCGTCCTGACGGCGGTCGTCGGCCTGCTGACCGGAATCCAGGTGATGACCGCCCGCGCCATCGGCGAGGGACGCCCGGAGCGGACCGGCGCGGTGTTGCGCCGCGGGCTGTCGTACGCCCTCTGGATCGGACTGGCCTCGACGGTCGTCCTGGCCCTGGTCGGCCCGCCGTTCCTGGGCTTCATCGGGTTGGAGGACGATCTCGCCGACGGCGCCTCCCGCGTGCTGCTGGTCTTCTCCTTGTCCCTCACCGGCTATGCGATCTCGGTGGCCGCCTCGTTCTGGCTGGAGGGGCTGTCGCGGCCCGGGCCGGCCGCCTGGGCCATGTGGGCGGCGAATGTGGTGAACCTGGCGCTGGTGCTGCTGCTCGTGCCTGGAACCCTGGGCCTGCCGGCCCTGGGCGCCGAGGGCGCGGCCTGGGCGACCACGGGCGCACGCACCTTCCTGGCCGTCGCCATGCTGGGCTACATCGCCCTGATGCCCCAGGCGCGCGGCCTGGGCGTGTTCGACAGGCCCGAACGCGACCGGGCGGCCGAGGCCGAGCAACGCCGCATCGGCTATGGCGCCGGCGCCTCGAACTTCCTCGAGGTGTCGGCCTTCGCCAGCATGAACATCATCGCCGGCTGGATCAGCGGCCTGACGGTGGCGGCTTGGGCGATCGTGCTGAACGTGGCGGCCATCGTCTTCATGGTCCCGCTGGGGCTGGCGACGGGCGCGGCGGTGCTGGTGGGCAAGGCCTATGGCGCACGTGACCCCGCGGGCGTGAACCGGGCCGGGGCCATATCCTTCGGCGTGACGGCGGTCTTCGGCTTCGTGATCTCGCTCGCCATCTGGCCCTCCGCGGGGCTCATCGCCGGCGGCTATACGACCGACGCCGCGACGATCGCGCTCGCGGCGCCCGCCTTGGTCTTGTCGTGCCTGTTCTTCTTCCCGGACTGCCTGCAGGTGGTGGCCGCCCAGGCCCTGCGGGCCCGGGGCGACGTCTGGCTGCCCACCTACACGCACCTGGCGAGCTACATCCTGGTGATGACGCCGATGGCCTGGTGGCTGGCCATCCCGATGAAGATGGGGATCATCGGCATCGTCTGGGCCGTGGTCGCCGCCAGCTTCCTCTCGGCCGCGCTGCTCCTGGGCCGGTTCTGGATGCTGAGCCGGCGGGATCGGCCGTCGCCTCGAGGCTGAAGTCGGCGCGCCCTCAGTCGCGCTTCAGGACGCGGCGGCAGAGGCGGATCAGCGCCGACGCCAGGCGTTCGGGGTCGTCTTCCCCCGAGACGGCGGCGTGGTCCAGCACGCCGTGCAGGGCGGAATAGAGGAAGACCGCGACGAGTTTCGGGTCGGACGCCGACCAGGCGCCGGCGGTCGCGCCCCGGGCGATCAGGTCTCGAAGGTGGGCCACGCCACGGCCGTGACTGGTCAGGTCCTCGCGTAGCCCGGGGGCGCCTCCGCCATGGAACAGGATCTCGTTCAGCGCGAGGTTCCTGGGTGAGAGGCAGAGCGCCAGCCCGTGCCGGACCCAGGCGTCAAGCTGCCCGTCCCAGTCGTCCGGGGCGCAGGTGTCGACGCGGGTGGCCACCTCGCTCAGGATGTCTTCGACGAACCTTTCGCGGAGCGCCGCGACGACCGCGTCCTTCGACTCGAAGTGCAGGTAGAAGCTGCCCTTGGCGATTGCGGCGCGCTGGGTGACGTCGCTGACGCTGAAGCCGCCGACGCCCTTCTCGCGCACCACCGCCTCGGCCGCCGCCAGGATTTCACGGCGCCGGACGTCGGCAGGCTTGGTCCTGGGCGAAGCGTTCGAGGGCAAGGCCGACTCCTTGGGACGTCGGAGAATACAGTCGTCCGGGCTTGGCGGCCTAGACGGGTCGTTATATGACTGACCCTCAGTCAATGGATGGACCCATGGAATCGCATCTTGCGGCGTCGTCGAATACCTACGCGGCGGCCTGGACGCCCGCCATCTACGACGGTCTCATCTGGAGCATGTTCCTGCCGCTCGGCGGGGTAGGGCGCATGAGGGATCAGGCCGTGGCGAGGATGGGCCTGGTCGAGGGACAAAGGGTCCTGGAGCTTGGCTGCGGCACGGGTGCGCTCACCTGTCGACTGATCGCGCGGGGCGCCGGCGTGACGGCGATCGACGGCTCCGGGGCGATGCTGGCCCGCGCCCGGACGCGGGCTCCAGCGGCCACGTTCATCCGAACCCGGCTGGAGGCCCTGCCCGAGCTGGGAGGATTCGATCACGCTCTGTGCGCGTTCGTGCTGCATGAACTGCCCGCAGACGCCCGCCGGCAGGTCCTGGGCGCGGTCGGTCGTATGCTTCAGCCCGATGGGCGGCTGACTATTCTGGATCATGCCGCGCCCAGCGACGGGACCTTCGCACGGGTCTGGCGCGGCTTCCTCTCGCGGCTCGAACCACCGAGCGTCGTGGAATGCCTCGCCGACGGCTACGATCGCGACCTCCAGGCGTGCGGCTACGACCTCGTTTCGCGCGAGATCCTGGCGCGGGGGTGCGCCCAGCTGGTGATCGCCAGGCCGGGCGTCGGCGCGGCCGGATAAGGTCCGCCAGAGCGCGGCGGCGCTTGCGCCTGCCAGGCCGCGAAGCGGCGCCGCTCGAATTTCAAGGAAGCACGAGAGCGCGGAAGGACACGGAATCGCAACGTCGCGTTCCGTGTCTCCCTGTACTTTCCGTGGTTTCCATGACCGAGCTTCCGCTTGCGCGGAGGCTCGTGGAGCGCGCAGGCGGCTACGCCCCCGCGCCCAGGACCCAGCCTTCCTCGCGCTCGGCGTCCAGGACGACGTCGGCGGCGGTGTCCTTGGCCGGGCCGAAGAGGGGGCCCAGCTTGTTCGCCTCGTCCAGGCGGGCGAAGTGTTCGGCGGTGGTGCGCACCTGGGCCAGGTCCTTCACCTCGCCGGGCGCCGGCTGGGGCTTGAGCAGCGAGGGGTAGACCTCGGCCACGACGGCCTCCACGCCCTCCAGGTCGGCTTCGGTCAGCGCCTTGAAGCCGGTCTCGAACGGCCAGATCCGGACGCCGTCGCCGCGGGTGTCCCGCAGGCGCCGGACGAAGGGGATGCCCAGGATCGCCTGACCGCCGACCGAGCCGTTGTAGTAGAGCTTCCAGATCGACGCCGCGCCCTTGGCGGCCAGGTCGGCATGGCGATACTCGGGCAGGTCCTCGGGGCCGTGCTCGCGGCTGCGCTTCGGTTGCAGCGTCGTCAGCGTGTCCTTGGGCGGGCAGCCCCAGAACGGGAAGGGGCCGCCGGTCAGCCGCCGGTTGATCTCCGAGCCGACGCCGAAGCGGTTGTTGGTGTTGTCGGGCTTGTCCTTCACCATCCGCGCGAGCTGGTCCCAGGTGGCGCGCCAGGGCGCTTCGCCCGGCAGGTTCAGCGCCGCCGTGAACCCCCGCGGGAAGCCCAGGGGGAAGTCGAAGCCCACAAGGGCGCGCTCGCCGCGCTTCTTGAGGTCGTCGAGGATGGCGTTCAGCCGGACCTCGGCTTCCGCACGCGTGGACGGATTGAAGCTCTCGAAAGCCATGCGGAAGCGGATGTCGCGCTTGAGGACGCCGATCCAGATGGAATCGGCGCCGGTGGTCGGCTTGGCCGCCGCGCTCCAGTCGACGATCACATAGGCGCTGAACAGGCGCGGCACGGCGCTACTCCGAGAACCACAGGAAGAGGATGCGGCCTTGTACGATATCGCCTGGGGAAAGGGCAGAGCTATCGCACCAGGCCACGCGCCGCAGGCGCAATGAGAACCGCGGAAAACGCGGAAGGGCGCGGAAGTGGCCGTGCCTGCTGAACTTCCGCGTCCTTCCGTGTTTTCCGCGGTTGAATCTCTTCGGCGCTGACGAGCCTCCGCGGCTGAAAGGCCCGCGTGACCTTTCGTTCGTCAGCCTGCGGCCGACACGCTACGCCAGCTTCACCAGCATCTTGCCCAGGTTCTCGCCCTTGAAGAGGCCCAGGAAAGCGTCAGGCGCCTTCTCGATCCCCTCGCGGACGGTCTCCTTCCAGGTGAACTTGCCGGCCTTGATCCACTCGCCGAGGTCGCGGTGGAAGTCGGCCATCATGTCCCAGTGGGTCGAGACGATGAAGCCCCGCAGGGTGAGCTGCTTGCCGACGACCTGAACCAGGTTGCGCGGCCCCGGCGGCAGTTCGGTGGCGTTGTACATCGAGATCGCGCCACAGAGCGCGAACCGGGCAAAGGGCCGGGCGGCGTTGAGAGCGGCCTCCAGATGATCGCCGCCGACGTTGTCGAAGTAGACGTCGATTCCCTGCGGCGCGGCGCGCGCCAGGGCGGCGTTCAGATCGGGCTCGGCCTTGTAGTCGATGACCGCGTCGCAGCCGATCTCCTTCAGGAACGCGACCTTCTCGGCCCCGCCGGCCGAGCCGATGACCGTGTGGCCCCTGGCCTTGGCGATCTGGACGACCACCGATCCCACGGCGCCGGCCGCGCCCGAGACGAAGACGATGTCGCCGTCCTTGAGTTCCGCCACCCGCAGAAGGCCGGCGTAGGCGGTCAGTCCGGGCATCCCGGCGGCGCCCAGGAAGGCCTGGGGCGGCAGGTTCGTGGCCGGCAGCTTCTGGACCTGCGCGGCCGGGGCGTTGAAGCCCTCGCGCCAGCCGAAGTTGGACTGCACGAGGTCGCCCGGCTTCAGGCCGGGATCGTTCGAGGCGGTCACCTGGCCCACGGCGCCGCCTTCCAGCGCCTTGCCGATCTGAAAGGGCGGAACGTAGCTCTTCACGTCGTTCATGCGGCCGCGCATGTAGGGGTCGACGGTCATCCAGAGGTTCTTCACCTGCACCTCGCCCGCGCCGGGCGCCGGCAGGTCGACGCTGGCCAGTTCGAAGTCGCCGGCGACCGGCATGCCGGTGGGGCGGTTCTTCAGTCGAATCTCGCGGGCGGTGGTCATGGCTTCCTCCGGGCCTTGCTTTCAAACGTTTGTACGAGGCCGCGCCGGTGGCGTCGAGGCGGCCCGACGTGCTAGGCGCGCGCCATGAGCGGAACCTTGCGCGGCGGTGTGATCGGGGCGGGCGTCTTCGGCGGCTATCACGCCGCCCAGTACGCGCGCCTGCCGGGGATCGACTTCGTCGGAGTCTATGATGTCCATCCCGATCGTGCGGCGCGCGTGGCCATGCCCCTGGGCGGCCGGGCCTTCGCCGACGTCGCGGAACTGCTGGGCGAGGTGGACGTCGTGACCGTGGCTTCGCCCGCCAGCCATCACGCCGCGCAGGCGCTCGAAGCGCTGGCGGCGGGCCGGCATGTCTATGTGGAGAAGCCGGTCGCCACGGGCCTGTCCGACGCCGAGAAGGTGAGGGCTGCGGCGACCAGGGCCGGCCGGGTCGTCGCCTGCGGCCATCAGGAGCGTGTCGTCTTCCAGGCGATGGGCCTGCTGGACATCCCCGAGCAGCCCCTGTTGCTGGAGGCCCTGCGCCACGGCCCGCCGTCGGACCGCAGCCGCGATGTCTCGGCGGTGCTGGACCTCATGGTCCACGATATCGACCTGGTGCTGGCGATCGCCGCCTCCGAGCCCGCCGCCGCCGAAGCCGAGGGTAGACGGGGACCGGACGGCGTGTGGGACGTGGCGCGCGCCGAGGCCAGTTTCGAGAACGGATTCACCGCCATCCTCGACGTCTCGCGCCGCGCCGAGGCGCGCCGGCGCACCATGCGGATCGTCTATCCGTCGGGAGCAGTCGAGATCGATTTCGTGGCCCGCACCTTCAGGAACACCACCCCCTATGCCCTGAACGCCGACTTCGCCGAGACGCCGGCCGCCCGTGACCCGCTGGGGGCCAGCATCGAGGGCTTCCTCCAGGCCGTTCGCGGCGAGGCCCCTCGGCCGGTCGTGACCGTGGCGGAGGCGATCGCGGCCCTGGACCTGGCGCTCGCGGTCGAGCAGGCCCTGGAGGACGGAGCGTAAGGTCGTTAGCTTGTCGCATCCCTCGGAGGCTCACCCATGTCCAGCGCCCACGACTTCAGCTTCGACGCCATCGCCGGTGGCCCCCTGCCGCTCTCGACCTACAAAGACAAGGTCGTGCTGGTGGTGAACACCGCCTCCAAGTGCGGGCTGACGCCGCAGTACGACGGCCTGGAGAAGCTCTACACCGGCTACAAGGACAAGGGGCTCGTGGTGCTGGGTGTGCCCTGCAACCAGTTCATGGGCCAGGAGCCCGGGACGGAGGACGAGATCCAGACCTTCTGCCGGACGACCTTCGGGATCGATTTTCCCATGACGGGCAAGGTGGACGTGAAGGGAGACGGGGCTCACCCCTTCTACAAGTGGGCCGAGGGCGAACTGGGGGAACCCGCCGTGCCCGTCTGGAACTTCCACAAGATCCTGATCGGCAAGGATGGCCAGGCGATCCGCGCGTTCGGCCCGCGCACAGAACCGCTCGACGCCGAGGTGACCGCTGCGATCGACGCGGCGCTGTAGAAGCGGCGCCATAGAAGCGGCGCCATAGAAGCGGCGAAGGCCGCTCCACCGATGGCGGAGCGGCCTCCTTCGGGTCCCGACGACCCTGGTACGAGCCTAGAAGCGGTACTGGAGCTCCACGCCGTACAGCCGGGGCGGGGTGAGTTCGTACACCTGGGCCCCGTTGGGGAAGCGGTCGGACGGCACCGTGGCGCTGTTGTTCCGCTGCGAGGCCTGGACGGCGGCGGCGTAGCCGTCTTCGTTGAGCAGGTTCTTCACGTAGGCGATGACCGTGTACTTGCCGCCCTCGGGGGCCCAGATGGCCCGGAGGTCCACCTGGTCCCATGACGGGGCCGAATTGTAGAACCGCTCGAAGACGTTGGCGTAGGACTTCGACCGGTAGAGGTAGGTGGCGCCCAGGGTCAGGTTCCCCGGCTCCATCTGGAAGGTGTAGAGGCCGTTCAGCGCCAGCTTGTGCTTGGGCGCCTGGGGCAGGGAGTTGCCCACGACGCTGACCGCGCCCGTATTGATGTTGTCGTTCACGTCGACCAGCAGCTGGCTCTTCTTGATCTTGCTGGGATTGTACCCGTAGTCGACGCTGAGCCGGAGGGCTTCGGTGGGTTGCCAGATGCCACTGAACTCGACGCCCTTGGACACCGACTTCTCGATGTTCACGAACTGGGTGACGTTGGTGGCGCCGACGCGCACGGCGACGGGCGCCTGCAGGTCGCGGTAGTCGAGGTAGAAGAGCGCCAGGTTGAGCTGGAGGTTGGAGCCGAAGTTCTTCTTCAGGCCCAGCTCGTACGAGTTGACGATCTCCTCATCCGCCTTGGGTACGGCCAGGAAGCCGCCGGCCGAGAAGCCGAAGGCCTTGTAGCCGCGGCTGTAGCGGGCATAGGCCATGGTGTCCGGGTCCGGCTCCCACTGGAGGCCGGCCGTCCCGGTGATGGCGTCCGAGGTGTCGCTGAGTCGGCGGCTGGCGACGCCGGTCGCCGGGTTGATCACATACTGGCGGCAGACGCCGGCGGTGCAGACCGAGGGGGTGGCGACCCCTTCGATCAGCCCGTTGGTGCTCTTGGGCGCCAGGGTGTCGGTGAGGTCCATGGCCCCGTTGCCCAGGCCGTTGAGGCCGGCCAGCGCCGGGATGCCCAGCACGGGGGCGAGCTGCGCCAGGGCGTTCAGGTTGCCCAGCAGGCTGCCCCAGTTGTTCGCCGTGCCGGCGCCGAAGCCGCCCAGGCCGAGGGCCGGGTAGAGGCCGGGATAGCAGGCGTCGGAGTTGCAGACGATGCGGCGGAACTCCTGGCCGAATTTCTCGTCCTTGGTGTAGCGGAGGCCGGCCGTGACCTTCAGGGTCTCGGTGGCCTGCCAGTCCACCTGGCCGAACACCGCCTTGCTTCGGGTCGTGAGCGCGTAGTTGCCGGTGGACCAGTAGCCTTCCGGGTTGGGCGCGGCGCCGAGGATGGGGGTCTGGAGGCTGGAGGGGCCGACCAGGAAGAAGTCGGCGGTGCTGCCGGTGCCGGTATACTTCTCGTTGAAGTAGAAGGCGCCGACGATCCACTGGACCGGGCCGTCATGGGTGGACGAGATGTTCAGCTCATGGCTGTACCACTTGGGGTACTCGAAATAGTGGTAGCCGTTGTTGGCGTTGACGGTCAGCGGCTGGCAGTTGACCGGCGAGACGCCGGCGGCGAACAGGCCCCCGATGGTGCCGCAGATCGAGCCGGGCGCCAG
>NZ_JBBCIT010000036.1:0-72225 GCF_037189685.1 Phenylobacterium sp.
CCCCGCGCCGGCCGGCCGGGCCCCGCGCCGCCAGAGCCTGGGCCGCCGCGGCGCCGCGGCGCGGATGCGGCCCACCAGCGCCGCGGACGCGCGCGGCGCCGGCGCCGCATCCAGCCATGCGTCCAGGACGGACGCCTGGGCGAGGACGGCCGCCGCCCGCGCCGGCTCGACGGCCATGAACGCAGCCGCAGCGTCGCGCTCGGGCAGGGGCCAGCGCGCAACGTCCCCGCCGTAGGCGTCGGCCAGCTCCGCGAACCGCTCAGGCGTCATCTCATCCCTCCCTCAGATCGGCCAGCGCCGCGCGCAACGCGCGACGCCCCCGCGACAGCAGGCTCTCGAGCGCCTCGACGCTGACGCCCATCACGGCCGCGGCCTCGAGGTTCCCCAGTTCCTGATAGTGGCAGAGCACCAGCGCCTCGCGCTGGCGGTCGGGCAACGCCTGCAGCGCCGCATCCACCCGCCGCCCCACGTCCTGCGCCTCCAGCCCCCGCTCCGGGCCCGGCCCCTCGTCGGCCCGCTCGGGCGGCTCGGCCACCGCCAGCTCGCGGCGGCGGCGCAGGCGATCGTAGCAGAGGTTCAGCGCCACCCGGTGCAGCCAGGTGTCGAACCGCGCCGCTCCGGGGCGCCACCGCGGCGCCTGCTTCCAGATGCGGACGAAAGCCTCCTGGGCGACATCCTCGGCCTCGGCCGCGTCGGCCAGCATCCGGCCGGCCAGCGAGAGCAGGCGCGGGAGCTTTCGCCCCACGAGCGCGCGCGCGGCCGCGGCGTCGCCGCGCGCCACCCGCGCCAGGAGCTCCTCGTCGGACTCCCCCAAACCCACCCTCGCCTTCAGCTCCGGGTCGGGCGCTATTTCGGGGCCGGACCACGCATCCTCTGCTGCATCATGCGCAGCTCGTCCTTCGAGAGCCAGCCGTCCTTGTTGGCGTCGGCCGCCTGGAAGCGGCGTTCGGCCCCGGCGTTCATCTCGGCCCGGGTGACGGCGCCGTCCTTGTCGGCGTCCAGCCGCATCAGCATCTGGCCGCCGCCGCGGCCGCCCGGACGCCCCTTGGCGACGGCGTCGATCTCGGCCTGGGTGATCCGGCCGTCCTTGTCGGCGTCCAGCCGCGCGAACAGGCGATCGGTGCGCTGCGCCTGGGCGGCCTTGAATTCGGCCAGCGTCACCTTGCCGTCCCGGTCGGCGTCGGGGTCGGGCCCGCGGCCGGGCTGGGCGGCGACCGAAGTGGCCAGGAGGGCGACAGGGGCGACGACGGCGGCGATGAGAAAGCGGTTCATGAGTCCTCGATGACTTGGGCAGCCCACCCGAAGACTTCCACGCGCGACGGCGGACATTCCGTCGCTAGCTCTTCACCACTTCCGAATAGGCGGTCCGGGCGGCGGCCTGGACCTCGGCGAGCCGCGCCTCCAGCGCCTTCAGCGTCTTGACCCCGCCGGCCCGCGCCAGCAGGGACTGGAACGCCTTCGGCTCCTTGTCCGGGGCGGGATCGTCGCCGAGCGCCACCTTCAGGAGCTGCGTCAGGTCCTGCTGGAGCCGCCAGGCGTCGCAGAGGGCCGAGAGCTGGCCGGCGCTCGCCAGGCCCGCCTCGCCCAGGGCGGTCAGCGCCTCGGCGGTGTTGGTCCGCAAGGGGCCGCCCTCGTCGGCCTGGGCCAGTTGCAGGAACTGGGCGGCGAACTCGATGTCGACCAGGCCGCCGGGCTTGAGCTTCAGGTCCCACGGCCCCTTCGGCGGGCGCTCCTGCTCCAGCAGCTTGCGCATGTCGCGCACGTCCCTGGCCGTCTTCCGGCGGTCGCGCGGACGGCGAAGGGCGGCCTCGATGGCCGCCTGGGCGTCGGCGGCGAAGTCGGGGGTGGTGGCCCAGACCACCCGCGCCCGCGTCAGGGCCAGCAGCTCCCAGGTCTCGGCTTCGCCCTGGTAGTAGTGTTCGAAGGCGGCGAAGCTCACCGCCACCGGCCCCTTGGTGCCCGAGGGCCGGAGCTGCATGTCCACCTCGTAGAGCTGCCCTTCCGCGGTCGGGCTGGACAGCGCCGCGATCAGCCGCTGGGTGAAGCGGCCGTAGAAGGTGGAGGCGTCCCAGCCCTTGGTCGCCGACATCGCGACCGGGTCCGCCGCGCGATAGAGGGTCATCAGGTCCAGGTCCGAGCCGGCGCTCATCTCGCGCGAGCCGCACTTGCCCAGGGCGACCACCGCCACCTCGCCCGGGAAGTCGCCGCCCATGCGCGCGGCCTCGGCCAGGGCCGCCGGCGCCAGGGCCTCGATGCAGAGGTCGGCAAGGTCGGCGAAGGCCCGGCCGGCGGTCTCGGCGGTCGCCGTCCCGCTCATCACCTGCACGCCCACGCGAAAGCTCTGCTCGCGGTGCAGACGCCGAACCACGTCCATCGCCGCCTCGAAACCGTCGGCCCGCGCGACCGCGGCCGCCATGCTCGCGCGCTCGTCGGCGATCTCGATGGGCGCGAAGAAGTGCGGGTCCAGCATGGCGTCGATGGCCGCCGGCCGCCGCGCCAGGGTCGAGGCCAGCCGCGGCGCGAAGGCCAGCACCTGCACCACCAGCTCGAACAGCTTCGGCTGCGCCAGGAACAGCGACTGGAGCTGCACGCCGGTCGAAAGACCGCCGAAGAAGTCGCAGAAGCGGTTGAAGGCCACGTCCGGGGCGCCGGTGGCGTTCGCCGCCTCCAGCAGCCGCGGCGCCAGGCGCGTGAACAGCTCGCGCCCCCGCTCGGTGCGCGTGGCCGCCACATGGCCGTGGTGCCAGGACCGGATGGTCTGCGACACCCGCGGCGGGCTGGAGAAGCCCATCCGCGCCAGGGTGGCCAAGGTTTCAGGATCGTCGTCCACCCCGGTGAAGACCAGGCTGCCGAACCTGGAGGACAGCGACTCCTCGTCGGGAAACAGCTCGCCGTAGCGGGCGTTCACGGCCTTCAGCGTACGGGTGATCTCGGCGTCGAAGCTCCTGAGCGGCGCCTCGCCCGACAGCGCCGCCACCCGGCGCCGATCGGCGTCGGACTCGGGCAGCTTGTGCGTC
Organism: Phenylobacterium sp.; assembly: GCF_037189685.1. Classification (GTDB taxonomy): domain Bacteria; phylum Pseudomonadota; class Alphaproteobacteria; order Caulobacterales; family Caulobacteraceae; genus Phenylobacterium. The sequence continues at coordinate 3,018 of NZ_JBBCIT010000036.1, forward strand.
TGCTCGTCCTCCAGCATCTGGATGCGGTGCTCCACCGCGCGCAGGCGGCGGTAGGCCTCGGTGAGTTCGGCCGCGGCGGCGTCGGCGACATGGCCCGCCGCGCGCAGGGCCTCCAGCGCGTCCAGTGTGCGCGAGCTGCGCAGCTCGGGATGACGGCCGCCCAGGATGAGCTGCTGGGTCTGGACATAGAACTCGATCTCGCGGATCCCGCCGCGCCCCAGCTTCAGGTCGACGCCCTTGGCAGAGACGCGCTCGTCCACCTTGTGGGCGTGGATCTGCCGCTTGATCGAATGGATGTCGGCGATGGCGGCGAAGTCCAGGTTCTTGCGCCAGATGTAGGGGACCAGTTCGCCCAGGAAGTCGGCCGCCGCGATCCGGTCGCCCGCGCAGGCGCGCGCCTTGATGAAGGCCGCGCGCTCCCAGTTCTGGCCGACGGTCTCGTAGTACTCCAGCGCCGCGGGCACGGGCATCGCGGGCGGCGTGGACGACGGGTCGGGCCGCAGGCGCAGGTCCATGCGGAAGACATAGCCGTCGGCGGTGCGCGCCTGCATCAGATCCGAGACCCGCTGGGTCAGGCGCACGGCGAAGGCCAGGGGCTCGACCCCTTCGGCCAGGGCGGGCTCCAGCAGGTCGGGATCGAAGAAGACCGAGACGTCGATGTCGCTGGAATAGTTCAGCTCGAACGCGCCCTGCTTGCCCATCGCGATGCAGAACCAGCCGGGAACGGGGCCACAATCGCCCTCGCCGAGGGCCCTAAGGCGACCGGCCTCGACCTCGCCCCGCGCCGCACAGGTCAGCGAGGCGGCCACCGCCGCGTCGGCGAACCGGGTCAGCGCGCCGGTGACGGCGTCCAGGTCCCAGGCGCCGCCCAGGTCGGCCAGGGCGGTGAGCAGGTGCAGCTCCTGCTTGAGCCGCCGCAGCGGCGCCTGAGCAGCCTCGGGCGCCAGGTCGGCCACCGCATGGGTCCGGGCGAGGATCGTCTCGAGCCGCGCCTCGGGCGCGTCGGCCAGCAGTTCGGCCAGACGCTGAGGATCCCGCCGGGCCAGGCCGGCGAGATAGGGCGAGGCGCCGAACACCGGCGCCAGGGACGGCCAGGCCGCCTCCAGATCGGCGTTCCAGACGGCGGCGGCCACGATCTCGCGCGCCCGCTCGGCCGCCTTGGCGTCGAGGACGGGACCGCAGGGCGAAAGCCGGTCGACGAGACGGCGCGGTTCTGAAGCCTGGGGACTCATGGCGCCCATCATCCGAAGCTCGGGGGGCGCGCGCAATGAACCTCTACCGGCGGCTCCTCGGGGGCGCGAACGGAGTCAGGCGCGCGGGAGGATGAAGGCCACCCGGAGGCCCGGCCCCATCTCGCCCACCTTCCCCGGCCCTTCCGACAGCTCCAGCCGCCCACCGTGCGCCTCGGCGACCGCGGCCACCAGCGACAGGCCCAGGCCCGCGCCCGGCTGGCTGCGGCTGTTCTCCAGGCGGACGAACCGCTGGATGACCCGCTCGCGGTCCTCGTCCGGCACGCCCGGCCCGGTGTCGGTGACCGAATACTCCACCTCGCCCGACGAGCGGCGGCGCACGCGCAGCATGATCGCGCCGCCGGCCGGCGTGTACTTGATGGCGTTGTCCAGGAGATTCGAGAGCGCCTGGGCCAGGAACTCGCGGTTGCCGCGGACGCCCAGCTCCTTGGTGAGTTCGGCCTGGAACTCGATGTCCTTCTCCTCGCAGAGCGGCTCGTAGAGTTCAGAGATGTCCGCCGCCAGGTCGGCCGGATCGAACAGCACCGGGTCGGGCGCGGTCCCGGCGGCCTGGAGCCGCGCGATGGACAGGACCGCGCCGAAGGTCTTCAACACGCCGTCGGTGTCTTCCAGCGCCTGGCCCAGCGCCTGCTCCGGGTCGCCCTTGCCGGCCTCGACGTCGAGATAGGCGGTCTCCAGCCGCGCCCGCAGCCGGGTCAGGGGCGAGCGCAGGTCATGGGCGATGGCGTCGCCCGCATGCTTGTGGCCGGCCATCGACCGTTCCAGGCGATCCAGCATGTCGTTCACGCCCTGGGCCAGTTCGTCGAACTCGTCGCGGGCGCCGCGGACGTGGGCGCGGACTCCCTGCTCGCCGTTGCGCACGCGCTCCACCACGTCGATCAGGCCCACCATGGTGCGCGAGACGTTCCGGCTGACCAGGACGCCCCCGGCCAGGCCCAGCAGGACCACCAGGGCCGCCGACGCCCAGAGCGCCCGCACCACCCGCGCCACATAGGCCTCGTCGTCGCCCGCGTCGGCGCCGACGAACAGCGTCTCGCCGCCGCTCAGGCGCTGCTGGAGCCCGCGCGCGGGATGGCGCACCGTCCGGCCCTCGGCGTCCACGTCGGTGACCTGGAACGTCGCCCAGGCCGGGGCGCCGGCGAAGTCCTCCACCGGGCTCTCCTCGATCGAGCCCGAAATGCGCCGGCCGTCCGGCGTCAGCAGCAGGTAGAGGAAGGGCTTCTCGCTGGAGGCGCGCTCGATCAGCGACTGGTTCACTGCATCCACGCCGGCGCGGTCGTAGACGTCCACCAGCGAGCGCATCTCGCGGCGGATCTCCTGGTCGGTCCGGCGCGTCGCCTCGCCGGCGGTAGCGATGTAGATATAGGCCAGGAAGGCCGAAGCGGCGCTGGCGAACAGCGCCAGGAACAGCAGCGTCAGCCGGAACGGCGTCGTCCGGAAAATGCGCGGGAGCTTTACGGCCATCTAGCCACCCCCGCGGCGCGACAGCGCCGCAGGATTCGAACCCCGGAAAACACAGAAGGGCGTCGTGTGAGCCCCGCGGCCGGGCTTCGATACTTTTCTGTGACTTCTGTGTTTTCGGTGGTTCAAGTCTTCAGCGCCTTCGGCGCGTTCCGCCTCATCGCTGGAGGAAGGGCGTTTCGGCCCTAGGCGTCCAGCCGGTAGCCCGCGCCGCGGACGGTCTGCAGCATGGGCCGGTCGAAACCCTTGTCGATCTTCGAGCGCAGGCGGCTGACATGGACGTCGATGACGTTGGTCTGCGGGTCGAAGTGGTAGTGCCAGACCTTCTCCAGCAGCATGGTCCGCGTCACCGACTGGCCCGCGTGCCGCATCATGAACTCCAGGAGCTGGAACTCGCGCGGCTGGAGGTCGATCTCCTTGCCCTGGCGGTGAACGGTGCGGGCGATGAGGTCCATCTCCAGCTCCCCCACCTTCAAGAGGGTCTGAACCGAGCCGGTCTCGCGGCGGCGCGCCAGGGCCTCGATCCGGGCGATCAGCTCGGCGAAGGCGTAGGGCTTGACGAGGTAGTCGTCGGCGCCGGCCTGGAGGCCGTCCACCCGGTCGCCCACCTCGCCCAGCGCCGACAGGAACAGCACCGGCGTCCGGTCGCCCTCTCGGCGCAGGCTCTCGACAAGCTGCACGCCGTTCATCTTCGGCATCATCCGATCGACGATCATCACGTCGAACTCGGCCCCGCGGGCGGTGGTCAGTCCGGCCTCGCCGTCGGGCGCGCGGACGCAGTCGTGGCCGGCCTCGGTGAGGCCCCGCGCCATCGCTTCGGCCGCTTCGAGGTCGTCTTCGACGATCAGGATCCGCATCTGATTCCCGCCCTGCTGAAGGACGAGACTAGCCCGAAATCCGGATGGGCAGGAAGTTGGTGCGGCCGCTGCGGAACACGCCCACAACGACGCTCGACCGCCCGGCCTTCTTCGCCTCCTCGACCACGGCCGACAGCTCGGCCGGCGTCGCCACCGGACGCCCGTTGGCCAGGGTGATAACGTCGCCGCGCCGCAGGCCCTTGCCGGCGGCATCCGAGTTCTGGTCCACGTTCTGCACCAGCGCGCCGCGGACGTCGGCCGGAAGGTTCAGCCGGTTGCGCGAGGCCTCGTCCAGCGGACCCAGGGACATGCCCAGGACCGGCGCCACCGCCGGCGCGGCCTGCTGACCAGGCCCCGGACGCCCGGGCGCGCCGCCCAGGTTGTCGTTGGAGGCCAGCTCGCGCTCGGACGGGCGTACGCCCGTGCGCACCTCGATGACGCGGCGCTTGCCCTCGCGGATGACGTCCAGGCGCAGGACGTCGCCGGCCCGCACGCGCGCCACCTGGCGCGTCAGGTCGGACGAGCTCTTCACCGCCTGGCCATTCACGCCCACGACCACGTCGCCCACCTGGACGCCCGCCCGCGACGAGGGACCGCCCGCGGTGACGTCGGCGACGATGGCGCCGCGCTGGTCGCCCAGGCCCTGGGCCTCGGCCATCTCGCGGTTGAAGTTCTGGATGGTGGCGCCGATGTAGCCGCGCTCGATCTTGCCGCCCTTCATGAGTTGGCGCGTCACCGAGTCGGCCACCTCGGAGGGGATGGCGAAGCCGATGCCCACCGAGCCGCCCGAGGGCGAGAAGATCGCCGTGTTCACCCCGATCACCCGGCCGTAGACGTCGAACGTCGGGCCGCCCGAGTTGCCCCGGTTGATGGGCGCGTCGATCTGGATGTAGTCGACGAAGGTCTCGCCGATGTCGCGGCCGTAGGCCGACACGATCCCCGCCGTCGCGGTGCCGCCCAGGCCGAAGGGGTTGCCCACGGTGATCACCCAGTCGCCCACGCGGGGCTTGGCGGCGTTCTCGAAGTTCACATAGGGGAACGGCCCCTTGCCGCCCTTGACCTTGAGCACGGCGAGGTCGGTCGCCTCGTCCCGGCCCACCACCTCGGCGTCCAGCTCGGTCTCGTCCTTGAGGACGACCTTGATGCTCTCGGCGTTCTCGATCACGTGGTTGTTGGTGACGACGAAGCCGTCGGCCGAGATGAAGAAGCCCGAGCCGGCCGACTGCTGGCTGGGCAGGCGCGGCTGGCCCCGCTCGGGCGTGGCGCCTTCCTCGTCGCCGCCCGGCGCCTGGGGCGCCCGCGGGATCAGGAACGGCAGGCCGGGGATCTGGCGCAGGGCGCTGGTGTCGGGCCGGCTGGTGACGTTGATCGAGACGACCGCCGGCGAGACGCGGTCGAAGATGTCGGCGAACGACATGGGCGCGCCCGGCGGCGGGGCGAAGATCGGCGCGGTCGAGGCCTTGATGAGGCCGCCCTGCATCGTCTGCTCGGCCTGGGCGGCCGGCAGGCGCAGGCCCGCGCCCGCCACAGCCGCGGCCATCACGCCGGCGCCGGCGACCGCGCCCAGGAGGTAACCCGTCTTCTTCGTCGTCATAAGGCCCATGCTTTCCCTGCGCGCGGATGCTTGCGGCGCGCTCGCACAACCTAGGTCGGATGCAGCGAAGTGCAACGTCCCTCAAGTTACGTTTCTGACAGCCTCAGCGCGCGTTCGGGTCGAATGTAGGGCGGGAAGGTGTCAGCGGTCGTCACCTTGCATCAGACGGTCGAGGCGCTCGGCCTCCTCGGCGTCGAGTTCGGGCTCGGGCGCCCGCGCCCGCAGGCGCTTCAGGAGCAGGGCCGCGCCGGCCAGGACCACCAGGAACGGCCCGATCCATAGGACGAGGTTGCCGGCCGAGAAGCTGGGCGCCAGCAGCACGAACTCGCCGTAGCGGTCGGTCAGGAAGCGCTTGATCTCGCCCTCGCTGCGCCCGGCCTTCACCTGCTCGCGCACGATCATGCGCAGGTCGCGGGCCAGTTCGGCGTCGCTGTCGTCGATCGACTCGTTCTGGCAGACGAGGCAGCGCACCTCGCGGAAGATCTCCCGCGCGCGGGCCTCCTGCGCCGGATCGGGCAGGCGCTCGGCCGGGTCGGACGCCGCGCCGAGGCAGAGCGCGGCCGCCAGAGCCGCGACCAGCGCGGCGCGGGGAGATGTCCAGGGCGTCACGTCGCCGGCTCCCGCCGCCGCCCGACGCCCAGGCGCAGGCGGCGGTCGGACAGCGACACCAGCCCGCCCGTGGCCATCAGGGCCGGGCCGAGGAAGATCAGGCTGGCCCAGGGGTTCCAGTAGGCGCGCACGAGGAAGGTGGGCGACGCCGGATCGCCCCGGCGTTCGCCCAGCACGACGTAGACGTGGCTGAGGCCCTGATAGCAGAGGCCCACCTCGGTCGTGGTCTGGCCGCCGGCGGTGTAGAGGCGCCGCTCGGGCGCCACCCGGCAGATCTCGCGGCCGGCGCGGGTGACGGTGAGCGCGCCCCGGTCGGCGTCGTAGTTCGGCCCCGCCACCGGACGCACGTCGTCCAGCCGGACCTCGTATCCGCCCGCGTTCACCGATCCGCCCAGCGGCAGGGCCTCGGCCGCCTCGGACTTCCAGGTGGTCTCGAACACCGCGCCCAGCACGAAGACTCCCAGGCCGAGGTGCGCCAACGTCATGCCCCAGGCCCCGCGCGGCAGGCCCGTGAACCGCCGCCAGGACTCGGCGGCCGGGGCCCGGAAGGCGCGCGTGCGCTCCAGGATCTCGGCCACGGCGCCGGCGATGAGCCAGGCGCCCATCGCCACGCCCAGCGCGCCCAGCAGATGCCGCGGGCTGACGAGCGCCAGGGTGAGCGCGCCCGCGGCGGCGGCGATCAGCAGCGCCGCCCACAGCCGCTGGACCACGCCACGCGCGTCGCCGCGCTTCCAGGCCAGCAGCGGCCCGGCCGGCAGCAGGATCATCAGCCCCGTCATCAGCGGCGCGAAGGTCAGGTTGAAGTAGGGCGGCCCCACCGAGATGGCCTCGCCGGTCATCGCCTCGCGGATCAGCGGGTAGAGCGTGCCCAGCAGCACCGTGGCCGTCGCCGCCGCCAGCAGGATGTTGTTCAGCACCAGCGCGCTCTCGCGGCTGATGGGGGCGAACAGGCCACCGCGGGGCAGACCGGGCGCGCGCCACGCGAAGAGCGAGAACCCCAGCCCGGCGGTGACGCCCAGGATGATGAGCAGGAGGACGCCGCGCGTGGGGTCGACCGCGAAGGCGTGGACCGAGGTCAGCACGCCCGAGCGCACCAGGAACGCGCCCAGCATCGAGAAGCTGAAGCCCGCGAGCGCGAGGAACACCGTCCAGCCGGCGAGCGCGCCGCGCTTCTCGGTGACGATGGCCGAGTGCAGCAGCGCGGTGGCGATCAGCCACGGCATGAAGCTGGCGTTCTCCACGGGGTCCCAGAACCACCAGCCGCCCCAGCCCAGCTCGTAGTAGGCCCAGAACGAACCCAGGGCGATGCCGACGGTCAGCATGCTCCAGGCCGCCAGCGTCCAGGGCCGCACCCATCGCGACCAGGCCGCGTCCACGCGCCCTTCGACCAGCGCCGCCACGGCCAGGGAGAAGACCACCGAGAGCCCGACGTAGCCGGCGTAGAGGAAGGGCGGATGGACCGCCAGCGCCGGGTCCTGCAGCAGCGGGTTCAGCGACCGGCCCTCGGCCGGCGGCTCGGCCAGGCGCGCCAGCGGGTTCGAGGCGAAGACGGTGTAGGCCAGGAACACCACCCCCAGCGCGCCCTGCGTCGCCACCGTCACCGCGCGCAGGCCGCGGGGCAGGTCGCGGCCCAGGCCCGCCACGGCCGCGCCGAAGCCGGTCAGCGCCAGGCACCACAGCAGCATCGAGCCCTCGTGGCTGCCCCAGGTCCCGGCCACCCGGTAGAGCAGCGGCTTGGCCGAGTGGGAGTTGGCGGCCACGTTCTGGACCGAGAAGTCCGACACCACGAAGGCGTACATCAGGGCCATGAAGGCCACGGCGTTGGCGCCGAACGCCGCCAGGGCCGCCCCCTCGCCCGCGCCGGCCAGGGCAGGCGAACGGCGAAGGCGGCCCGCCGCCGACAGGCCGACCTGGACGACCGACAGCGCCAGCGCCAGGACGAGCGCGAAGGCGCCGGCTTCCGCGATCATACGCCGCCGCCCGCCTTCGCCGCGCCGCCGCCATAGGTGGACTGGCCCGCAGGCGGCCGGCCCGTGGTCTGGCCCGCCTCGGGCCGCCACTCGCCCTGTTCCTTCAGGGCGTCGGCCACCTCCTTGGGCATGTAGGTCTCGTCGTGCTTGGCCAGGACGCGCTTGGCCTCGAAGATCCCGTCGGCGCGGTACGACCCCTCGGCGACGATCCCCTGCCCCTCGCGGAACAGGTCGGGCAGGTCGCCCTGGAACACCACCTTGTCGGCGGCCAGCTTGTCCTCGACGGTGAACTCGACGCGGCCGTCGGGGTGCTTGATCACCGACCCCATCGCCACCAGGCCCCCAAGCTGGATCGCCCGGCCCGGCTCCGGCTTGGCCTCGGCCGCCTGGGAGGGGGTGTAGAACAGCGAGATCGAGCCCCGCATGCCCCAGAGCGTGAGGCCGACGGCCACGGCCACCACCGGGGCGATCACCGAGAGCAGCAGCAGGCGCGTGCGCGCCTTGCGGGACTTGGGCAGGAAACTCATCGCATGGGCTCCACTCTGGCGGCCTGGTCCAGTTGGCTCACGATATCGGCGCGGCCGGCGTAGCGCGCGCGGGCCGCAGCATAGGCCCGGTCGCGGTTCGCGGTCTCGCCCAGGACGGCATAGGCCCGGACCAGCCGGACCCAGCCCTCCGGATCGTCGGGATCCGACTTCAACCGCGCCGCCAGCCCGTCGACCATGCCGCGGATCATTGACATTTCCCGCGGATCGCCTGCCGGGGCCGACGCCCGGCCCTGGATGCGGGCGATCGACTCCTCCACGGCGCCGCGCCGCGGGTCGTCGCCGTCCATGTCGGCCAGAAGCGCGCGAAGGGCCGTCACCGCCTCGTCCGGCCGCCCCGCGTCGGCGGCGGCCTGGGCCAGGAAGAAGCGGGCGCCGGGGTTTCCGGGCTCAAGCGCCAGGAGACGACGGAACGAGGCCTCGGCGTTGGCGTCCACCTTGCCGCCCGCGGCCACGATCTCGGCCTCGCCCAGCATCTGCCAGACCTCGGGCCGCCGGGGCGCCAGCTCGGCGGCGCGGCGCAGCGCGCGGACGGCCGCCAGCGGATTCTGCGCGGCGCCCTCGACCATCCCCAGCAGGCGGAAGCCCTCGGCGTCGTCCGGCCGCTCTCCCGTCACCTGCCGCAGCACCGCCGCCGCCTCGGGCGGCGTCAGACGCATCAGGTCGCCCTCGCGCCAGGCCTTCAGGCGCGCGGCGTAGGGCTGGTCCGCCATGCCGGGCGCACCCAAGGCCAGATAGAGACCCAGCGCCAGAGCCGGCGCGGCGACGACGCCGGCCAGCACCCCCAGCCGGTGGTTCCGGGCCGCCCCGTCCTCGGACGCCCAGGCTTCGGCCGGCGCGTCGGCGGCGGCCAGCAGGCGGCGGGCGGCCTCGGCATGCGCGCCCTTGCGCTCGCCCTCCCCGATCAGGCCGCGCTCCGCCAGCTCGTCGATCTCGGCCAGCTGCCGGCGATAGAGGACGCTCGCGGTGTCGTCGTCGGTTATGGCGCCGCCGATCCGGGGGCCGGCCGTCGAGGTCGCGGCGCGCGCCGCGCGCATCAGGATCAGGCCCGCCGCAGCCGCGGCGAGGACGCCGGCCACAGCCCAGAAAAGGAACATGGCGGGGCTTTAGCCGAAAGGCCGCCGCCGCGCGAGGGCGCGGATCGTCGCCCCGGCTCCTCCAGCTACGACAGGCGCTGAGATCCGTCGCGGGCAAGCACCGGAAAATACGGAGGAATGCCGACGTCGAAGTTGCAGGGCGACGCCTCGCCGCGTTTTTCCGTGGGTACCAAGCCCGGGTGCGACCGCCCCGGGCCCGGCGCGCCGCGGAGACGACAGCCTCGCGGGGACCTCAGGCTTCGCAGGCCTGCGGCAGGTCGGGATTCAGCGCCGCATGCGCCCGGCGGCGAACCAGTTCGCCCGTCTTCTCGCCCCGGATCAGGCCGCTGAACTGCGCGGCGATCTCGAGGAACGCGGCCGCCTGGTCCGTGTCGTCGACGTCCTGCGTGCGGACGCGGTCGAGGACGGCGTCCACATAGCGGTCGAGGAACTCGCCCAGCGCCTCGACCGCCTTGTTGCGCGCGGCGGAGAAGCCCCCGTAGTTCGAGCTCAGATTCAGCCCGTCGACGAAGGTCAGCAGCGTGAGCGCGCGCTCGACCGCGTCCGCCTGCGGCGGCTCGGACAGCTGGGGCGCCTGAAGCCTTGCCTTCTGGCCGCGCGGCGTGTGGAGGGGCAGCGCCTCGCGCGCGCAGTGCTCGGCCTCGCGCATCCGGGCCTCGACCACGCCGGCCAGGACGGCCCGCTGCTTCGCCATCCGCTTGCCCCAGCCGTGGTCGCGGGGCATCTCGACGGTGGTCTCGATCTCCAGGATCTGATGCACGGTCAGGTCCACGACGCGGGCGGCCGTTTCGGCGGCGGCCCGGCCCTGGCCGGACTTCAGCGTCGCGATCGTCGCCAGAGCCGAATCGATCTCGTCCAGCAGGCCCTCGCAGAAGCCCGCCAGTTCGGAATCCCGCAGATAGCGTTCGGTCGGCTTGTCCATGACCGCCGAGATCAGCCGCATCACCATCCAGCGCTGGGCGAGCTGGGCGGCCAGCATGTGGAAGAAGAGCGGCCCGGCGTCGTCGGCCACCGCCACGGCGTCCCGATAGGCGATCCGCGCGCCGGCCGAGGTCTCCTTGCCGGCATGGGTGATCCACTCGGGCAGGCGGGGCAGCGCACGGCGCACCACCGGCGTGATGTCGAGACAGCGCGCGAACAGGTCGGCGCCGCCCGCCCGCGCCGCGTCGCAGACATCGGACGCGGCGGCATAGTCGGGGTTCCGGCGCGCCCGGAGGCCGGCGGCCGCGGCCCGCGCCAGGCGATCCTGGGCGTCGGTGACGTGATGGCACGAGAGTTCGAGCACCTCGGCCGCCTGGAGCCGCTCGATCAGATCGGGCTCCGACGCCTTGAGGCCCCGCCAGGTCGCCGCGAGCGCGCGCGCCGGAAAGGTCAGGGCGCGATCGTCCGGCGGCGGACCGCACATGGCGATCATGGGCTGGAGAATGGCGTTGCGCAGGGTCCGGTCGGCGACCTCGGCCTCCACCAACCGCCGTACGCCGCCCAGAGCGTTCGCGGAAGCGTCATCGGGAGCGCCACCCGGCGTGGCGCCCGAAAGCGCCTGGCTGAGGCTGCCCACCACATGGTCGGACGCCTGCCCGACCAGCGTGCGGACGATCTCGATCTGGCGCTCGGAAAGCGCGGTCATGCAGCCCCTTCGCGCCAAGGAACGTCGTTCGGCCAGCACCTTGGCCTGCGCGAGTTAAGGCTTTACGAAGCCTGGGTTTTCAGTCGCCCGCACGCGGCAGGTCGACGGTGACCGACAGGCCGCCCAAGGTCGAGCCGCCCAGGATCAGCGTCCCCCGGTAGGCGCGCGCCAGTTCATCGATGATCGAGAGCCCGAGACCCGAACCGGGCGCGCTCTCGTCCAGCCGCGCGCCACGGCGGACCACCTCCTCGCGCTGCTGCGGGGTCAGGCCCGGACCGTCGTCCTCCACCGTCAGGCGCAGGCGCTCGGCGCCGTCGGCGGCGGCGCGGACGCGCACGCGACCCGCGCACCACTTGCCTGCGTTCTCCATCGCGTTGCCGGCGATCTCCATGAAATCCTGCCGCTCGCCCTGGAACCACAGGTCGTCCGGGGCGTCCCAGTCGATGTCGACGCCCTTGTCGCGGAAGATGCGCTCCAGCGTGCGCGACAGTTCGTCCAGCACCTCGGCTACCGACGTGCGCTCGCCCGGCCCCTGGCTACGCGCGGCGGCGCGGGCCCGGCGCAGGTGATGATCCACCTGCTGGCGCATGACCTCGGCCTGGCGGGTGACCACTTCGGCCAGGGGCCCCGGCCGCTGGCTGGCTTCGGTCAGCATCACCGAGATCGGCGTCTTCAGCGCGTGCGCCAGATTGCCGACGTGGGTGCGCTGGCGTTCGACGGTCTCCTGGTTGTGGGCCACGAGGGCATTCAGTTCGTCGGTCAGCGGCTCCAGCTCGGTGGGATAGTCGGCCTGCAGCCGCTCGCTCTTGCCCCGGCGCACGTCCGCCACCTCGCGCCGCAGGCGGAACAGCGGCTGGAGACCCACGCGCACCTGGACGATCACCGCCAGGATCAGGCCCACGCTGAGCAGGCCGAACGCCACCGCTGTGGCCGTGACGAAGTTGCGCACCTCGCGGTCGATCGGGCGGCGGTCCTCGGCCGCCATGAAGATCACGGGGCCGTCGCGGCCGTAGAAGGTGGTCCAGCGGGCCATGACACGGACGGTCTCGCCCGGCTGCGGTCCCGCCGCGTCGAAGGCGATGGGCCTGGAGGGGTCGGCGCGCAGGCGCTGGGCCAGATCCGGGGGTTTGGCCAGTTCGGAATCCCACAGCGAGCGCGAGCGCAGGTCCTCGATCGCCTGGACACGGCCGTCCGGTCCCGGCTCGGCGATCTCCCAGTAGCGTCCGGAATAGGGGCGCAGCGCCCGCAGGTCGGTGAGCGCCGGGGCCACCACCTCGCCGTTCTCGATGGTCGAGCCGGCCAGCAGGTTGTCGATCAGGTCCGACAGGCCGGCGTCGAAGCGCCGCAGGGCCGCCTGCTGGAACAGCAGCGCCAGCACCACCGCCGAGATCACCAGCGCCGCGAAGGTCCAGCCCAGCGCCAGCAGCACCAGCCGCCGGACCAGGGAAGGTTTCGCGAAGCGGCCGACCGTCGTCACGCCTTCGCGGCTTCGGCGTCGACCTCGTCGGCCGGGCAGATCAGGCGATAGCCCAGGCCGCGCACCGTCTCGATCCGCTCGGGTCCGATCTTCTTGCGCACCCGGCCGATGAACACCTCGATGGTGTTCGAGTCGCGATCGAAGTCCTGGTCGTACAGGTGCTCGACCAGCTCGGTGCGGCTGATGACCCGGCCCTGGTGCATCATCAGGTAGTGCAACAGGCGGTATTCCAGCGAGGTGAGCCGCAGCGGCTCGCCGTTCACGCTCGCCCGCGCCGCCCGCGGGTCGAGGCGGAGACCGCCGCACGCCAGGTTGGGCGTCGCATGGCCGGCCGAGCGGCGCAGCAGCGCCCGCAGGCGCGCCAGCAGCTCCTCGGTATGGAATGGTTTGGTCAGGTAGTCGTCGGCGCCGGCGTCGAAGCCGGCCACCTTCTCGCTCCAGGCGCCGCGGGCGGTCAGGATCAGGACCGGCGTGGTCATGTTCTCGCGCCGCCAGCGCTCCAGCACCGACACCCCGTCCACCTTGGGCAGGCCCAGGTCCAGGATGATGGCGTCGTAGGGCTCGGTCTCGCCCAGGAACTGGGCCTCCTCGCCGTCGGGGGCATGGTCGACCGCATAGCCGGCGTCGGCCAGCGCCAGCTTGAGCTGGCGCGACAGGTCCGGATCGTCTTCAACAAGCAGGATGCGCAAGGCAGCGTCCCTTCCAATGGTCTAAGAGGCTAGCCCCCCTGGCGGCCCAGGATCTGACCGCTCTCGGCGTCCACAACGAACACCACCACCCTTCCGTTCTCCAGTTGCCACTGGACGTAGTAGGCGGGCCGGCCGCCGGCCTCTCCGGTCGTGGTGTTGAGGTGCCGGCCCGGATGGCGCGCCGCGATCGTCTGAAGCACGCGCGAGAGCGGAACCTGGCCCGCGCCCCGACGGCCCTGGTACGAGTCCTGGCCGAAGCCGAGGACCGGACGGCCGTACGCCTGGGCGTCCGCGAGGGACGGTCCCGCCACGACGGCGGCCAGGACGGCAAGGGCGAAGAGGCGTTTCATGGCGTCTTGACTAAGGGCGGCGGACTGAACCCCGGCTGAACAGGGATATTAGGTCGCGGTCGCCAAGCCTAGCCGTTTGACGCGGCGCATCGGGCCGGCCGCCTCTGGATCAAACCACGAAAAACACGAACCGACACGAAAAGGGGCAGGTCCTGAGAGGCCGCGAAGCGGCGCCTCTCGAATTTCAGGGAACCGCAGAAGGCACGGAACGACATGGAAGGCGAAGCTCCGCTTCTGTGTCCTTCCGTGTCTTCCGTGGCCTGCCATGACGGAGCCTCCGCCGGGCGCGGAGGCTCGGAGAAGGCCCGCCCTTCCGCGTCCGCTCGTGTCCTTCGCGGTTCTCCATCTTGCGCCTTCGGCGCGTCAGCGGCGCCTGGGCGTGTAGGGCCGCTTCGTCTTCTGCTGCTCGGCAAAGGCTTCCAGCTCGGGATCGGCGCCCTCGGGAAGGGTGACCACGAGCCGGGCGAAGAGATCGCCGCGGTGGCCCTTGGCGTCGACCAGGCCCCGGCCCTTCAGCCGCAGCCGGGCGCCCGAGTTGGAGCCCTTGGGCACGGTGACGTTCACCGGGCCGTCCGGCGTCGGCGCCTCGACCTTTCCGCCCAGCACCGCGTCGTAGAAGGTGATCGGCAGGTCCATCACCAGGGCGTCGCCCTCCCGCCGGAAGGTGGGGTGCGGCTTGAGCGCGATCTCGATGAAGGCGTCGCCGGGGCCCGAGCGGCCGGGCTGGCCCTGGCCCTTCAGCCGCAGGGTCTGGCCGTCCTGGGCGCCCTTGGGGATGGTCACGTCGATGGTGCGGCCGTCCGAGAAGGCGATCCGCTGCTTGCCGCCCCGGATGGCGTCGGTCAGGTCGATCTCGATCCGGGCGCGGACGTCCGCGCCGCGCTGGGAAAAGCCGCCGAAGCCGCCGCCCATGCCGCCGGGGCGGCCCTGCCGCCCGCCGCCGAACATCTCGCCCAGTATGTCGCCCAGGTCCGCGCCGTCGAAGGTCTCGGTGCGGAAGCCGCCGCGCGGTCCGCCCTGACCGCCGAAGCCGCCCCCCGGACCGCCCCCGGGACCGCCTCCGCCCCAGCCGGCGAAGCCGGGCGCGGTCTCGCGGCCGTCGGCGTCGATCTCGCCGCGATCGAACTTCTTGCGCTTCTCGGCGTCGCCCACGATGTCGAACGCGGCGCTCACCTTCTTGAACCGCTCCTCGGCGGCCTTGTCGTCGGGGTTGGTGTCCGGGTGGTTCGCCTTGGCGAGCTTGCGGAACGCCTTGCGGATTTCGTCGGCAGACGCGGTGCGGCCAACGCCCAGCTCCTGATAGGGGTCGCGCGCCAAGCTCGTCAGTCTCCTCGAATGCCCTTGCTCACGGTGTGAGTACTAGATTGGGCCGGGGGTTCCAGCCCGCAAGACACACTGTGACAAAATAGCCACTATTCATCGCCCCGCTCCACGACGAGGTCCCAGGCGGCGAAATCCAGGGCGTCCTCGGGATCGGCCAGCGCCGTTTCGCTGATGGTCTGTCCGCGCACCGAGACGCCCGCGCGGTGGACGCTCTCGGGATCGCCCGAGATCAGCGGGTGCCAGTCGGCGAGGTCGCGCCCCTCGTGCAGGCGGCGGTAGGCGCAGCTCCTCGGCATCCACTCCAGCGCCTCGATGTTGTGCGGGGTGAGCTTGATGCAGTCTGGAACGTGACGATGGCGGTCGGCGTAGTCGGAACACCGGCAGAGCGCCGCGTCGAACAGCTTGCAGTGGACGCGGGTCGGGATCACCTCGTCGGTCTCCTCGTCCTCGAAGCGCACCAGACAGCAGAGGCCGCAGCCGTCGCAGAGGCTCTCCCACTCCGCCACGGTCATCTGCGCCAGGGATTTGCGCCGCCAGAAGGGTTCGCCGGGCATCGCGGGGGTTTAGGCCCGCAGGCGTCGCGACAGAAGCGCGAACTGACGATCCACTTCAAGAACGTCATGGCCCGGCTTGTCCGGGCCACCCATCGGGCTGTGAACGGCGGCGTTGACCCGTAGCGTAGCCGCCGCGCCCGGATTCCATCCTCACAGTCCAATGGGTCGCCCGGACAAGCCGGGCGATGACGATCAAGGAGGAAGGAGGATGGGGATAGGGGGTGGTTTCCGCGCCCCGGCCCCGCTATCTCCCGGGCCCTCATGCGCCCACCTGTCCTGGCCCTGAAAGACGTCCGTCTCGCCGACGGCCCGCTCATGCTGTTCGACGGCGTCGACCTGGCGCTGGAGCCGCGGACGCGCGCCTGCCTGGTCGGCCGCAACGGCGCCGGCAAGTCCACCCTGCTGCGCATCCTGGCCGGCGAGATCCAGGCCGACGACGGCGAGCGCACGGTCACGCCCGGCGTGCGCATCGCCTATGTGCCGCAGGAGCCGCCGGTCACGGGCGCCACGGTGCTGGACTACGCGACGTCGGGCGGCGCCGAGCCGCACCGGGCCGAGGCCACGCTGAGCGACTTCGGCCTGGACCCCGCGACGTCCACACATGGCCTGTCCGGCGGCGAGGCCCGGCGCGCGGCGCTGGCCAAGGCCTTCGCCGAGGACCCCGACGTCCTGCTGCTGGACGAGCCCACCAACCACCTCGACATCCTGGCCATCGAGACGCTGGAGGCCGAGATCGCGGCGTTGCGCGCCGCCGCCCTGATCGTCAGCCACGACCGGGCGTTCCTGGAGCGCGTGACCCAGCGCTGCTTCTGGCTGGAGTACCGGCAGGTGCGCCGGCTGGACGAGGGCTTCGCCGCCTTCGACGGCTGGGTCGAGAAGATCGAGGCCCAGGAAGCCGAGGAGGCCCGCCGCCTGGCCCGCGCCATCGAGCGCGAGCAGCACTGGATGGCCCGCGGCGTGACCGCCCGCCGCGCCCGCAACGAGGGCCGCCGGCGCCGGCTGATCTCCATGCGCCAGGACATGTCCGACCGCATGAAGGAGATGCGGGGCGAGCTGAACATGGGGCTGGCCAGTTCGGGCGTGTCGGGCCAGCGCGTGGTCGAGGCCAAGGGGATCTCCAAGGCGTTCGGCGAGCGGACGATCCTGAAGGCCTTCTCCACCCGCATCCTGCGCGGCGACCGCGTCGCCATCGTGGGCCCCAACGGCGCGGGCAAGACCACGCTGATCAAGCTGCTGCTGGGCGAGCTGGCGCCCGACGCCGGCGAGGTGAAGCTGGGGACGAACCTGACGGTCAACTACATCGACCAGTCCCGCACCGCCCTGGCCCCCGACATGACGCTGAAGGACGTGCTGACGCCCGAGGGCGGCGACCAGGTGATGGTGCGCGGCGCGCCCAAGCACGTGAACGCCTACGCCAAGGACTTCCTGTTCCGCGACAGCCAGCTCCGCCAGCCGGTCCGCAGCCTGTCGGGCGGCGAGCGCAATCGCCTGCTGCTGGCCCGCGCGCTCGCCCGGCCGGCCAACGTCATGGTGCTGGACGAGCCGACGAACGACCTCGACATGGACACGCTGGACCTGCTCGAGGACCTGCTGGCCGACTACGACGGCACCCTGATCCTGGTCAGCCACGACCGCGACTTCATCGACCGGCTGGCCACCTCCACCATCGGCCTGGACGGGACGGGCCGCGCGGTCGAGACGCCCGGCGGCTGGCAGGACTTCGTCTCGCAGAATCCCGGCTTCTTCCGCGCCGCGCCGTCGGCCCAGGCCCAGGCCGTGCGGACGGCGGCGGCGCCCGCACGCCCCGCCGCGCCGAAGCCGCCCGCCAAGCTCTCGTACAAGGATCAGCGCCGCCTGGCCGAGCTGGAGGCCCTGATCGCCGACATGCCGGCCAAGGTGTCCGCCCTGGAGGCCGCCCTGGCCGACCCCGGCCTCTACGCGCGCGACCCGGCCGGTTTCGACCGCTACAGCCGCGCCCTGGACGCCGCCCAGGTCCAGCTCGCCGCCGCCGAGGAGGAATGGCTGGAGCTGGAAGCCCGACGCGAGACGCTGGAGGCCGGGCGGTGAGCCCCGGCCAGGTTTCCTGTGGATAACCGAGCCCATTGAACACCAACGATAACATCGGTCGCATACCGGGTTATCTACCGTTTGGTCACAGCTTTTCGACCGCCGGCCCGCGTCGGGCCTTCCGGCCTCGCTTGCGTCACAAAAGGTTCGGGCGCACCGTCCCCTTGCCGACAGGAACTGCGGCGCAGCGGACGGAAAAGCCGGCGACGGCGGACCCCGAAGCCAGCGGGCGGAGCGGCAGGTCGAAGGCCAGGAACCGGGGTGACCCGGAACCCGAACTTGAGGTCTGACGTCGGCGGTCAGGGAAAACCACGGGGCGACCCGCAAGGGACGAACCGGAACCGAACTGACAGTTGGCCTGGAAGGCGCAGATCCCCCAACGGATCTGTATGAGAGGGCGACGCACCGGGCGACCGGAGCGCCGCCCTCTTGCTATTGGACCACCCTCCGAAATTCGTATGGCCCCGATCGCCCCTGCCTCCGCCGGCGCGACATCGCGTTGCGCCGGGCGCGGGGTTCGCCCTACCTTCCGGGCGCCACGTCCGAGGGGATTCCATGAAAGCGTTGCGTTACCTGGCCCTGGCCGCCGTCGCCCTGCTGGCCGCGTGCTCGCCGGGCCAGAAGGCGGAAGAGGCGCCGAAGGCCGACGCTCCGGTCGTGATCCGCTTCGCCACCGACTGGCGCGCCCAGGCCGAACATGGCGGCTTCTACCAGGCCCTGGCCTCGGGCGAGTACGCGAAGCGCGGGCTGGACGTGCGCATGGTCCAGGGCGGACCGGGCGTGAACGTGCCCCAGCTCCTCGCCTCGGGCGCCGTCGACCTGGGGATGGGCTCCAACAGCTTCATCGTCATGAACCTCGCCCAGCAGGACGTGCCCGTGAAGGCGGTCGCGGCGTTCATGCAGAAGGACCCGCAGGTGCTGATCGCCCATCCCGACGCCGGCGTGAACTCGATCGCCGACCTGAAGGGCCGCCCGATCCTGCTGGCCGACGCCTCGGTGACCGCGTTCTGGACCTGGCTCAAGGCCAAGTACGGCTTCACCGACAGCCAGGTGCGGAAGTACACCTTCAACGCCGCGCCCTTCCTGGCCGACAAGCGCGCCGTCCAGCAGGGCTATGTCACCAGCGAACCCTACACCATCGAGAAGGAGGCGGGGCTCAAGCCCAGGGTCTTCCTGCTGGCCGACGAAGGCTATCCCGGCTACGCCACGATGGTCCTGGCGACGGACTCGCTGATCGCGAAGAACCCGGCGGCCGTGCGCGCCTTCGTCGAGGCCAGCGCCCAGGGCTGGCGCGACTACCTGGACAGCGACCCGGCCGCGGCCGACGCCCTGATCCGCAAGGACAATCCCGAGATGACGCCCGACGTCCTGACCCAGGCGCGCGAGAAGCTGAAGTCCTACCGGATCGTGGAGGGCGAGGAGGGGCTTCCCCTGGGCGCCATGACCGACGCCCGCTGGAAGGCCTTCTTCGATGTGGCTTCGTCGCAGGGGGTCTATCCGAAGACGCTCGATCCCAAGCGGGCGTACACGCTGGAGTTCGTGGGGAAGTGAGCGGCGGCGGCGCTTGCCTCCCCCATTGCGGCAGCAATGGCGGGAGGGGGATCGCGCCCAGCAGAGGGCGTGGTGGATGGGGCAAGCCCTGTCTGCTGAGTTCACGACAGCCAGGCCGATCCGCCGCGCCTGAGGTTCGCCCCCTCCACCAGCCGCTCTACGGCCGGTTCACGCCGGCCTCGGCGGCCGGTCCCCCTCCCGCCGCTTCGCGGGGGAGGTAAGGATGACCGTGGCCTCGCTGCTCGACGTCGAGGTCGACTACGATCGCGGGCGCGCGCTGGGTCCGCTGACGCTGTCGATCGGCGCGGGCGAGATCGTGGCGCTGGTCGGGCCCTCGGGTTGCGGCAAGTCGACGGCGCTGCGGCTGCTGGCCGGGCTGGAAGACCCGACCCGCGGCGAGGCCCGGCGCGCCGCCGGCCGCGGTGAGACGGCCGTGGTCTTCCAGGCGCCGACGCTGGCGCCCTGGCGCTCGGCCCGCGCCAACGTCGCCCTGCCGCTGGAACGGGCCGGAACCCCGCCCGCCGAGGCCCGCGCGCGCGCCGACGCCGCCCTCGCCCGCGTGGGCCTGGCAGGCGCCGAGGCCGCCCGGCCGGCCCAGCTCTCGGGCGGCATGGCGATGCGCGTCTCGCTGGCCCGCGCCCTGGTCACGTCGCCCCGCCTGCTGCTGCTGGACGAGCCGTTCGCGGCCCTGGACGAGATCACCCGCCGCCGCCTCGCCGACGACGTGCTGGCGCTCTGGGCCACGTCCAGGCCCGCCATCGCCTTCGTGACCCACAACGTGGAGGAGGCCGTCTACATGGCCTCCCGCGTGGTCGTGCTGTCGCGCGGCCCCGGCCGGATCGCGGCCGAGTTCGCTGTCGACGGCCCTTTGCCCCGACCCGAGGGCTTCCGCGCCGCCGAGGGCTTCCGCGCCACGGCCGAGGCCGTCTCGGCGGCCCTCGCCGAGGGGATCGACGCGTGAGCCGGATCGCGCCCCTGCTGCTGGTCGCGCTCCTGCTGGCGGCCTGGGAGATCGCCTGCCGGGCCTTGCAGGTTCCGGGCTACTTCCTGCCCGCGCCGTCCGCGGTCGCCGTGGCCCTGGCCGAGAACCTGCCCACGCTGGCCGCCGCCGCCGGCCGCACGCTCTCGACCGCCGTCCTGGCCCTGGTGATCGCCAGCGGGGTCGCGGTGGGCCTGGCCGTCGTCACCGCGTTGAGCCCCCTCCTCGACAAGGCGATCCGGCCGCTGGCCTCGGTGGTCCAGGTGACGCCCGTGGTCGCCATCGCGCCGCTGCTGCTGATCTGGGCGGGGCTGGACCATCCGGGGCGCGCGCTCGTCACCCTGGCGGTCCTGGTGGCCTTCTTCCCCATCTTCTCCGGGGCGGTCGCGGGCCTGCGCTCGGCCGACCCCGACCTCGAGCGCCTGTTCCGCCTCTATGGCGCGAGCCGGTGGCAGACCGTGCGCCGGCTGCGCCTGCCGGCCTCGGTCCCGTTCCTGCTGGAGGGGCACAAGGTGGGCGCGGGCCTGGCCCTGATCGGCGCCGTCGTGGCCGAGTTCGCCGCCGGCTCGGGCAAGGTCCAGGGCCTGGCGTGGCAGATGCTGGACGCCGGCAACAAGCTCCAGACCGACCGTATGATCGCCGCCCTGGTGGTCCTGGGCGTCATGGGCGTGGCCCTGCACGCCGCCCTGGAGGCGCTGGAGCGCGCCGGCCTCAGGTGGTGGCGGGGCCGCTGAGGCTCAGGGCGCGGCCGGCGGCGGCGCGGCCTCCTGGGGCGCCGGGCCTTCCTGGACCGCCAGGGCCTCCAGATCGAAGCGCAGGGGGATGCGCACCGCGCCTCCGACGGTCGGCAGGCCTTCATCGGTCCAGACCGCCAGCCGGAACTGCGGCGTGAGCGACATCGCCGCCGCGCCGTAGCCCAGGCCCTCCGGCGCCTCGCTCTCGACCGAACATCCGTCGACCCGGCCTTCCGACACCACTCGGCACGTCATCATCACGCGCGCCCGGAACACCTTGGCGGCCCGGGCCGCGGGCGGGATCACGGCCGCTAGGTCTTCGATGCTGGGGACCGCCCGCCAGCTCGGACGCCCGACGGCCGGAGCCTGCTCCAGGAGTTCGGGCGCGAAGGTGACGCTGACGTGCGCGCGGGCTCCGGCCACCGCGTTCCCCTTGCTGTCGCGGGTGGGGGTCCGGAAGTGCGGCACGAGGGACCGGGCGGCCGACAGCAGGCCGAGACCGGAGGGCGTCTCGCGGACCTTGTCGCAGGCGATCAGCCCCCCATCGGCCTTGATCCGGCAGGCGAGGACGGCCGTGCCGCCCTGTCCGGCCTCCCGCGCCTTCTTCGGATAGGCCTGGACGACCTGGGCCACGGTGGGCGCCGCCGACCACGGCAGGTGCGTGTAGACCCTGTCGCCCCGATCGGGCGGCGGCCCGAACGGCCCCACCATGCCGGACATGTCCCAGTTGATGGGGATTCTCACCATCGATTCGACCGGCTTTCCGTCGCGCAGGGCCGGCCGCATCAGGAACTGCGGGGAAAGGGCGACGGCCGCCGCGCCGAACCCGAAGCCCTGGGGCTCCTCCGACTCGGCCCTGCAATCCCGCAGCACGCCCTGGACCGTGACGGCGCACGCGATGATCGCCCGGCCGCTACGCCCCTTCTGATAGGCGGCGACCGGGAACACCGCCCATAAGGTTTCGGCGGTCGGCTTCCTGAGCCAGTCCGCTTCCCGGTCCTGCCCGGCCGCGGGCCCCGCGAGCGTCAGGATGGCGGCGCATACGCCGAGTTGTCGCATCTTCATCCCGCTCTCCCCCGCGAGCCAAGTCGTTGCCATGAGCGTACGGACATCCCCGAACGGCGACCTTCAAGGCGCCGGAGCGCCTTCCGCCGCAGCCGGCGTGGAGGCCGAGCGCATGTAGTCGTCGAGGTCGAACCGGATCGGGACGCGGACCGCACCGCCGATGATGGGCAGGCCCTCATCGGTCCATATGGCCAGCCTGAAGCGCCTGGAGAGCGCGAGCGCGGCGTCCCCGTAGCCCAGCGCGGCCGGCTCCTCGGACTGGACCCCGCAGGTTTCGAGGTCGCCGGACGCGCCCACCTGGCAGTTGATCACCGCCCGGGCCTTGAAGACCTTCCGGGCCTTCGCGGCCTCCGGCACGACGGCGGACATGTCCTCGATGTTGGGAAGGCTCACCCACTCGGGTCGGCCGATCACGGGGTCCGGCGCATCGATCGAGGCGGCGGCGAAAGTGACGTTGAGATGGGCGTAGCCCCCGACGACGGAGCGGCCGCCGTCCGTCTGGACCGGTGTCTCGAAGAGCGGCGCGAGCCGGCGCGCCGCGACGCCGAAGCCATAGCGCTCTGGAGCCTCCCGCACGATCTCGCACGCGGAAAGGCGCCCGTCCCGCCCGATCCGGCAGCCCAGCGTCGCCGACCCGCCCACCTTGTCCGCCTGCGCCTTGGCAGGATAGGCGGCGCGCACGTCGGCGAAGGTCGGGGCCTTCGTCCAGCGGAGCTGGCGATAGACCACCCTGCCCGGCAGATCGGACGCCGTCGTCGGGCGGATATGGGATCCCGTCGCGCGATCCGGCTTCGGGAAGTTGATCGGGATACGCACCTGCGATTCCACCGGAACGCCGTCCTTCACGGCGGGACGCAGGACGAACTGCCGCGAAAGGATGAGGGCCGCCGAGCCGAAGCCGCCACCCGCCGGCGTCTCGGACTCGACCCGGCAGTCCCGGAGCGTTCCGTGGAGCGTGGCTATGCAGGCCAGGAGGGCGTTGCCGCCGTATCCCTGCTGCAACGCCTTCGAGGGCCATACGGCCAGGAGGTCGTCCGAGGTCGGGCGCCTCACCCAGTCGGCCGCGCGATCCTGGGCTTCCGCCGCCGCGGCAATCGCAGCCGTCGCCATGACGGCCGCCGACAGGATCATCGACAGTTGTCGTATCTTCATCTCGCTCCCCCCACGCGAGCTAAGCAGTTTCGGCAGGGGTGCGGAAGCCTCTAGGCGGCGGGCTCGGACAGCCGCTCGACCGCGTCGTAGGCCAGGACGCTCAGCGAACGCAGGCCGTGCTCGGCGAACACGTCCAGGGCGGCGTCGAGGGACATCAGGGCGGCGGCGCGTTCGCCACGCTCGCGGCCCGTCATGGTGATGCGCGCCTCGTAGAGCCGGGCGAGGTGCAGTTGCGACAACGCCCAGCCTACGGGGTCGCGGCCGGGCGAAAGGTTGGCTAGTTCGATCTTCATGGCCGCCTCGGCCGCGTCCAGCACCGCGAGGTCGCCAGTGATCTCGGCGGCGCGGGCGAGGCAGACGGCGCGGGCGCCGGCGGCATGGCCGCGCAGCGGCAGGGCGGGCGTCTCCTTGAGCACGAGGCCCGCGCGGTCGTAGCAGCTCACGGCGTGCTCGAAGGCGCGCGCGTCGCTGGACGCCTCGCCCAGCGCCTGGAGCGCCTGGGCCAGGGCCACCTGGGCGCGGGCCCAGTCGAGGGGGCTATGCTCGCGGGTCAGGTGGTCCAGCGCCAGGGCCAGCGCGCTGGCGCCGGCGGCCAGGCCGTCGACGTCGCCCGACATCTCGCCGCGCAGGGCCAGCGCTTGGCCATGCACGATCTTCGCCCGGACCCAGGTGAGGGGTTCGTAGGCGGAATCCAGCCGCTCGGCGGCGTCCGAGGCTTCCCGCGCAGCGGCGTCCAGAAGCTCGACGTCCTTGAGCCGGCCGCCCCAGCCGCACAGCAGGTCGGCGCGGATCAGCCGCGCATCGGCCGCCAGGCCACGGGCGACCGTCACCCGCTTGGCGATGGCGTCCAGGGCCTGGATCGGCGCGGCGAAGCGGGCCGCGAAGGCCGACGCTTCGCCGGAATCGGCGGTGTCGAGGATGCGGCGGCCCTCGATGGCCAGTTGCCCCACGTCGGCCAGCGGCGCGGCCAGGCCGCCCCGCGCCTCGCCGCGGGCGTCGCGGAAGGCCACCTCGGCGGCGGCGTTGAGGCCCGGATCGCCGAAGACCTCGGCGCCCAGCAGGGCGCAGAACGCCTGTTCGCAGCGCGCGCGGGCCCAGCCGTCCTTGCGGTGGGCGGCCTCGAACCCGGCGGCGGCGGTCTCGGCCGCGGCGGCGGCCTTGCGCAGGGCCACGGGATCGCCCGTGCGGCGGGCTACCTCGCGCCAGACGATCGCGGCCTCGAGCCGGCGGCGGGCCTTGTCCTTCGCGCCGATCCGGCCGGCGGCCACGTCGGCGGCCTTGGCCTCCTGAGCGAGAAGCTGGCTGTCGAGAAGTTCGAGAAGCGAGGTGTCGCCGCGCGTCAGGCCATCGGAATGCGCCTTGAGGCGCTCGGGGGCGAAGAAACGCCGCAGCTCCCGACCCAGTTCGAACATCGACCCGCTCCGGCCCCACGGCGTCCCACCTTGGAACGCTCCTCACAGGCATTGTGGAACGTGAGCAAACCCGGAGCCGGAGACCTTAACAAGCCCTTAATTCCACCATCATGGTTAACAACCACAGGAATATCACACACCAAAACAAGGATTTGATCTTCGAGCTTATTAACTTTTGCGGATCCGGAAGCCGGCTGAACCGGCGCGATGCGCCGATCCGCCGTCCTGCCGGAGGCCGTGCTTCAGGCCGTGGCGCGGTCCCGCGCGGGCGCCGGCGTCCCGATCGCGCGGCGGCGGGCGCGGACACCCGCGGCCAGGGCGTCCAGCACCTCGACCGAGGTCGCCCAGTCGATGCAGGCGTCGGTGACGGACTGGCCGTAGGTCAAGGCGCGCCCGGCCACGAGGTCCTGCCGCCCCGCCACCAGATGGCTCTCGACCATGACGCCCATGATGCGGTCCTCGCCCGCCCCGAACTGGGCGCAGAGGTCGGCCGCCACCCTCGGCTGGTTGTCGGGGTCCTTGCCCGAGTTGGCGTGGCTCGCGTCCACCATCACGCGCTGGGGAAGGCCGGCGCGGGCCAGTTCGGCCGCCGCCGCCGCGATGCTGGCGGCGTCGTAGTTCGGCCGCCGTCCCCCGCGCAGCACCACATGGGCGTCGGTGTTGCCGGTCGTCGCGGCGACCGCCGCGCGCCCTTCGCGGGTCACGGCCAGGAAGTGATGCGGCTGGGCGGCGGCGAGCACGGCGTCGACGGCGATCTTCACGTCGCCGTTCGTCCCGTTCTTGAAGCCCACGGCGCAGGAGAGCCCCGACGCCATCTCGCGATGGATCTGGCTCTCGGTGGTCCGCGCCCCGATGGCGGCCCAGGCGACGAGATCGGCGATGTACTGCGGCGTCGTCACATCCAGGAACTCGCAGGCCGCCGGCAGGCCCAGCGCGTTGATGTCGATCAGCAGGCGGCGGGCCAGCCTCAGCCCCTCGTCGATCCGGAAGCTGCCGTCGAGACCGGGGTCGTTGATGAGGCCCTTCCACCCCACGGTGGTGCGGGGCTTCTCGAAGTAGACCCGCATCAGGATCTCGAGATCGTCGCGGTGGCGCTCGCGCTGGACGGCGAGACGGCGGGCGTAGTCCATGGCGGCGGCCGGATCGTGGATCGAGCAAGGACCGATCACCACGACGAGCCGGTCGTCGTCGCCCGTCAGGATGCGATGGATGGCGGTCCGCGACCCGCCCACGAGGTCCGAGATCGTCGAGGTCGTCGGCGCCTCGCCGATCATCAGGGACGGGGGACTGAGCGGTGTGAGGCGCTGGATGCGGGTGTCGGTGGTGGGTCGGGAATGCACGCGGGTCTCCTGAGTGTCGGAGGACGGCGGCCATGAAAAAAGCCGCCAGTCCTGGCGGCTTGGGAAGGGGGTTGGTCTGAGCGTATTCAGGCCAAACGATCCTCCGCCGGCGCCAGGAGCGTCGGTTCGCCAAAATACCAAAAGTAGGTGAAGGCGACGGAGGTCATGGCCCACGTTCTAGCCATCGCGGCGGCCGCTGTCACCCCGTCGCAGCTCCCGGGCCCGGCCTCAGGCGAACAGCACGGCCTGCCCGGAAGACGGCAGGACGCGCCACGCGCCGGGCTCCAGGTCGTCCGGCAGGCCCAGGCCGCCGATCCGGTCACGGTGCAGGGCGACGACATGGTTGCCCACCGCGGCGAACATCCGACGCACCTGGTGATAGCGGCCCTCGGTGATGGTCAGGTGCGCGCGGCGCGCGTCCAGCGGCTCCAGGACGGCCGGCGCCAGGGGCGCCGTCTCGCCGTCCAGCATCAGGGTTCCCGAGGCGAAGGCGGCGGCCTCGTGGCCCTCGAGCGGCCGGTCCAGCGTCGCCAGGTAGCGCTTCGGCACGTGGCTGCGCGGCGAGATCACCCGGTGCAGGAACGGGCCGTCGTCGGTGATCAGCAGGAGCCCCGTGGTGTCCTTGTCCAGCCGCCCGATGGTGGAGAGGCCCGGCGTCCGGGCGCGCCAGCGCGCGGGCAGCAGTTCGTAGACGCTGCGGCCGGCCTCGCGGTGCGAGCACACCACGTCCAGCGGCTTGTGCATCATCAGCGTCAGCGGCGCCGGGGGATCGACCGGGCGCCCGGCCACCGTCATCCGCTGCGGCAGGTCGGCGGCGACGGGCACGCGGGCCCCGGCGTCCTTCAGCGTCGCGCCGTCCAGAACCACCTGGCCCCGGGCCACCAGCGCCTGGACCTCGCGCCGCGAGCCGTAACCCAGGTTGGCCAGCAGGCGATCCAGCCGGGCCATCGGCGCCTTGGCGTTCACCTGCGCGCCTCGAGGATCTTGTAGCCGCCGGCGTCGGCCTTGACCTCCACGAGGGCGAACGCCTCCCGCAGCGCCGCCTCGTAGGGCAGATGGCGGTTGGCCACGAGCCAGCAGGCGCCGCCCTTGCGCAGCATCCGCGCGGCGGCGCGGACGAACGCCACGCCCAGGTCCCGATCCTCGTGTCCGCCGTCGTGGAAGGGCGGGTTCATCACCACGACGTCGAGGCCGGCCAGGTCGTCTCCCAGGTCCGCGCCCACGTCCGCGCCCAGGCGGCGAACGTCCGCCTGGAGCACGGTCACGCGCGGATCGTCGAGGTTGCGCCGGGCGCAGGCGACGGCGCGGCGATCGAGGTCCACGCAGGCCAGCGCGGTCACGGCGGGCGAAGCCAGGACGCGGGCCGCCAGCACGCCCACGCCGCAGCCCAGGTCAGCGCCCCGGCCCGCGAGGGACGGCAGGGCGTCCAGCAGCCGGGCGCTGCCCGGATCGATCCGGTCCCAACTGAAGACGCCCGGCTGCGACCACATCCCTGAAGGCGGCGCCAGCGCCGGGACGCGGCGCGGCGCCCCGGCGGCGATGGCTTCGGCGAGGCTGACAGGCGCCTCTGGACGCGCCACGTGGCAGAAGCGGTGGTGGCGGCGGGCGTCCTCGGACACCTCGCAACCGAAGCCTTCGAGGGCCTTCCTCAGGCGCGAACCGCCCTTGTCCTTGGGCGCGAAAGCCGTGAGCGGGGCGCCGGGCTTCAGCGTGCGCAACGCCTGGGCCAAGACATGGTCGCGTTCCAGCGTCCCGCCCGGCGCCAGGATCAGCGCCCGCTCGGCATGGCCGTCCGGCAGGTCGGCCATATCCCGTGCGCCCGGAACGAGCGGCGAGACCTGCACCGCGTCCCTCGGAACCTCGACGAGGCCGGCGGCCGGCAGGCCGTAGAGGAGGGTGGTCATGCGCTCACGCTCCCCCACATCCGCTCATCCCGGCGAAGGCCGGGACCCGGATCCCGGAGCGGTGGGGTCGATCGGAACTGCTCTCGGGCGAAGGAACCCACATCCAAGCCATTCCATCTGGGTCCCGGCCTTCGCCGGGATGAGCGGAGTTGAGAGCGGTCAGGCCCGCTCCTTCGAGCGTTCGAGGCGCACCTTGGGAAAGCGCTCCGAGACGTAGCCGACCTCCCACGCCGACTTGGCCAGGAACACGGGCTGTTCGTCGATGTCGGTGGCCATGGCGCCGCGGTGCTTCCCCTCGAAATCCTCGACGTCGGCGCGGTCGCCGCCGAGCCAGCGGGCCTCGGCGTAGGGGCTGGCCTCGAAGATCACGTCGAGCTGGTACTCCTCGCGCAGCCGGTCGGCCATCACCTCGAACTGGAGCTGGCCCACCGCGCCCACGATGAAGTCGGCCCCGATGTTCGGCCGGAAGAGCTGGGTCACCCCCTCCTCCGCCAGGCTCTCCAGGGCGCGCTTGAGGTGCTTGGCCTTCAGCGGGTCCTTCACGCGCACGCGCTGGAGGATCTCGGGGGCGAAGTTGGGCAGACCGGCGAAGCGCAGGGCCCCGCTCTCCGACAGGCTGTCGCCCACCCGCAGGACGCCGTGGTTGGGGATGCCGATGACGTCGCCGGCATAGGCGTCCTCGGCCAGCTCGCGGTCCGAGGCGAAGAACATCATCGGCGCGTTGACGCTGAGCTGCTTGCCCGTGTTCTGGACCTTGAGCTTCATGCCGCGGCTGAACCGGCCGGAGCACAGCTTGAAGAAGGCGATCCGGTCGCGATGGTTGGGGTCCATGTTCGCCTGGACCTTGAAGACGAAGCCGGTCACCTCACGGTCGCCCGGCGCCACATGCGTCTCCTCGGCGCCCCGGCGGGCCGGCACGGCCTTGGGCGGCGGGGCGTAGGCGCCGAGCCCTTCCAGAAGCTGGTCGACGCCGAAGTGGCGCAGAGCCGAGCCGAAGAACACCGGCGTCATGTGGCCTTCCAGGAACGCCTGGGGATCGAAGGCCTTGAGGCCGCCCAGGGCCAGCTCGGCGTTCTCGGACAGCTCCTCCTGCTCGTCGGGGTCGAGGTAGCTGACCACCGCATTGCCACGGAAGGCGATGGGATCGGGATGGCCCTCGTCCTCGTCCTTTCCGCCGCGCTTGGAGGCGAAGGGCAGGAAGCGGTCGCGGCGCAGGTCCAGCATGCCGCGGAAGCGGTTCCCCGAACCGGCGGGCCAGTAGAGCGGCGAGGGGTCCAGCGCCAGCTTCGAGGCCACCTCGTCCAGCAGTTCGAACGGGTCCTGGGCCTCGCGGTCCATCTTGTTGATGAAGGTGATGATCGGGATGTCGCGCATCCGGCAGACCTCGAACAGCTTCAGCGTCTGCGGCTCGATGCCCTTGGCGGCGTCCAGCACCATGACGGCGGCGTCGGCGGCGGTCAGCGTGCGGTAGGTGTCCTCCGAGAAGTCCTCGTGGCCCGGCGTGTCCAGCAGGTTGAACATCAGCCCGTCGTGGTCGAACGTCATCACCGAGGCCGAGACGCTGATGCCGCGCTCGCGCTCGATCTTCATCCAGTCGGACCGGGTGCGGCGGTTCTCGCCGCGCGCACGCACGGCGCCGGCCGCGCGGATGGCCCCGCCGGCCAGCAGCAGGTTCTCGGTCAGGGTCGTCTTGCCGGCGTCGGGGTGGGAGATGATCGCGAAGGTGCGCCGGCGCGCGGCCTCGGCGGCGGGAGAGGTGCTCATGGCGGGCGCGCCTATCACGCGCGCGGCGCCGGCGGAAGGCGCGCCGCTTCCGTCGGCGCCGCGCGGTCGCGCTTCGCACAGGCGCGGATGAGGCCGCGGACGGGGCCGCGTCGCGAAGATCCACAGGCGACCGCCCCTGCCCTTTGCGCAGGCGGATCGCCTGCGAACGGCGGAGGTGTAGCAGCCTCAGGATTTTGAACCGCGGAGGACGCGGAGGCCCGCGGAGGAGGCAGATAGTCGAGGGGCGCGCGGGCGAAGCCGGGCGGGACGGTGGGGCTCAGGCCGAGGCCAGGGCCTCGGGCGCCAGGGCGTAGACGCGGCTGCAGTACTCGCAGGTGACGCGGATCTTGCCGTCATCCTCCACCATGTCGGCCCGTTCGGCCGCGTCGAACGACTTCAGCACCGTGACGATCCGCTCCTCGCTGCACCGGCAGAAGGCCCGCAGCGGCTTCGAGCCGAAAACACGTACGCCGTCCTCGTGGAACAGGCGGAACAGCAACCGGTCCGACGACAGTTCGGTGTCGAGCAACTCGTCCTCGCCGATGGTCTCAAAGAAGGCCTGGGTCCGGTTCCAGGCCTCGGCGGTGTCGCCACGGGCGGCGTCGCCGGCGATGTGCTGGATCATGAACCCGCCGGCGCGCCAGGCGCCGGGGTCCGAGCCCACGGCCAGACGGACCCGGGTGGGCGTCTGTTCCGACTGGGCGAAGTATTGCTCGGCGCACAGGGCTAGCGTCTCGCCCTCGATGTTGGTGACGCCCTGGTAGCGGTCCATGTCGGGGCCCTGATCCACGGTCATCATGAACACGCCCTCGCCCAGCAGGCTGCGGGCCCCGGGTCGCTGGAAACCGCCCGAGGCGGCGGCCACCTCCTCGGGATCGAACCGGCAGTAGCCGCGCAGGCCGCCCGAGGTGTCGTAGTCGGCGACGACGTAGCGCACGGCGCCGGCGCCCCGGGCCTCGACGATCAGCCGCCCCTCGAACTTGAGGTTGGACCCCACGAGCGCGGCCAGGGCGCAGGCCTCGCCCAGGAGGTTGGCCACCGGATCGGGGTAGTCGTGGCCGCGCAGGATCTCGTCGATGGCGGCGCCCAGGCGCACCACCCGGCCGCGCACGGGCTCGCCGTCGATCTGGAACGCGCCGACGAGGTCGTCGGGAATGGGAGTGTCAGGCATGGGCGCCAATATAGGCGCTGCGGACGCGGTTGCGAGCGTCCCTCGGCAGGATGCGTCGGGACGCGCGGAGGTCAGGGCGGCTCGATGCGGCGGAAGTCGAGGGCGTGGACGCGGCCCGAGGTGAAGCGCAGTCCCGTGACGCGCCGGTCGGGCCCGCGCAGGACCCGGACGAGGCCGCCGTCCACGCGGAAGGCGTCGCGGTGGAGCGGAACGGCCGCATCCGCCGCCGAGGGACGGTCGGCCGGGGCGATGACCAGGCGGCCGCCGCTCACACCGACGTTCAGCACCGCGCCGGCCTCGGACGAGGCGTAGGCCCCGGCGAGGGCCTGGAGATCTTCGGGCGTAGGCCGCGCGGGCTCGATCCGGCGATAGTCCACCGTCCCGCCATCCGGGGCGCTCAGCACGAGGCCTTGGCCGCCGAAGCGATAGAGCACCCCCTCCGCAGTATACTCACCGCCCGCCGGAGCCGGTCGCAGGGCGCGGGCCACCGGGCCGCCGCCGGCCACCTCCAGCCCGCCCGCACGGGCCGCGATCACCAGGACTCCGCCGGACCGCTCGTCCACATAGACGCCCGGCAGGCGCTGGAGGTCCGCCGCCGGCGCGGGAGCCGCAGCGTCCGGCCGGCGGCCGGAGGGCGCCACCGCCTCCACGACCCGGCGCCCCAGGACCGCCGGATTGGCGTCGCCGCGGTTGCAGAGCAGCGCCACCGACAGCCGTTCGGCCGGCAGCCGGGCCAGCCAGGCGCGATAGCCGGCCGTGGCCCCGCCGTGCGAAACCTCGGCCCGGCCGTCCGCCGACAGGTTCATCAGGCCGCGCGCATAGGCGATCTTCCGCCCGCCCGTCAGCGTCGGCGACTGTTGCATCCGGGCATAGACGGTGGGGCCGAGGCGGCCGGTCGCCAGGGCGTCGTTCCAGGTCAGGAGATCGCCCACGGTCGTCAGCAGCCCGCCGTGGCCGTAGGTGTTCTCGAACGGCATGTCCTGGCCGAAGACGTCGCCATTCCCGCCGCCGGGCACGAGGCGATAGGCGATCGCGCGACCCGGAACCACGCGGCGGAAGTTGTCGCGCCAGGAGGTGCGGGTCATGCCGAGGGGTTCGAAGATCCTCAGCCGGGTGTAGTCGGCCAGGGTGTAGCCGCTCAGCCGCTGCACGATCAGGGCGGCGAGATTGTAGCCCGTGTTGGTGTAGGAATAGGCCTCGCCCGGCGTGAAGTTGAGCGCCCGCTGGCGGGCCGCAATCTGAAGCACTTCGGCGTGGGTGTAGACGCGGCTGGTCCGCGGCCAGCCGGCCAGCGCCATCAGCTCGCCCCAGTCGCGCAGGCCGCTGGTGTGGCTCAACAGCATGTCGACGGTGATCGGGCGGCCGTAGTCGGGCATCTCGGGCAGATGCCTGCGGATGTCGTCGGCGAGCGACAGCTTGCCGTCTTCGACCAGCAGCAGGATGGCGGCGGCGGTGAACTGCTTGGAGACCGAGCCCGCCTCGAAGATCGTATCCGGCGTGATCGGCGCGCCGCGCTCCAGGTCGGCCGCGCCATAGGCCCGGAAGACGGGCGACCCGTCGCCGCGCCTCACCCCCACCGCACAGCCGGGGGCCGTCGCCGTGTAGGCCGCGAAGACCGGGTCGATGACCTCGGGCCGGACCTGAATCCGTTCCTGGGCCTGATTCCGTTCCTGGGCCTTCGCCTGAGCCGGGACGGCCATCGCCGCCGCCGCCGCCGCCAAGAAGATCGCCATCCGCCGCATCGCGTCGCTCCCGCCCCCGTCCGAGTCTATGAGGGCGCCCGGCGCGTGGATAGGTGGGGGCGCGCTTCGCCGGTCGACAATCTCCGGAGAGGGCGACTAGTCTTCCACAACCGGGGGGAGACGGGCCAGATGGCGAAGAAGAGATCGGCCGGCGCGGTGCGCGCCGGCGTGTTTGCGGTCGTGGGGCTGGCCGGTGCGGCGGCCATCGGAGCGTGGATCCTGAACGACGCCCGGCAAACGGGGAAGGACGCCGAGGCCGCCGAGGCCGCCCGGCCGGAACTGCCCACGGGCCGGCTCCAGGTGCTGAACGAGAGCTTCGGCGGCTGGACCTACCTGGCGATCGACGAGGTCCGCCGCGACGGCGACCGGATCACCGCGCCCGTCCTCACCGTCGCGCGCACCACCACCGGCGTCGAGGGCGGCGCCTTCCGCGTCGCCAGGCCCACGGTGGACTGCGCCGCCGGGCGCGTGTTCGACGGCCCGACGGGCGTGTTCGACGCGAACGGCAAGCCGGTCTCGGCCGTCGCCGGCTACGCACCGAAGCACGGGCGCGTCGCCGAACCGGCGGACTATCAGGTCCCCGCGCTGTGCCAGGGCCGCAAAGGCCGGATCGTCGCCGACCTCAAGGTCGCCCAGCGGGAAGCCCAGGAGGCGCCCGAAACGCTGGCTGCGGCGGGTCCGGGCGACGCCGATCCCCACGCCGCCGCCTGGCTTTGCGCCGCCGCCGCGCGCGGCGCCTGGCGGCCGCAGGCGCCGGAGGACTGCGCGCGCGCCATCCGCCTCGCTCCGGCCGACCACGCCCTCCGCATCGACCGCGGCTACATGTTCGTGAAGATCGGCCGCAACGCCGACGCCCGCGCCGACTTCGCAAAGGTCCTGGCCGACGAGCCGGAGAATGCGCCGGCCCTCTACGGGATCAGCCTGCTGGCGGCCCTGCGCGGCGACGAGGCCGCCAGCCGGCGGGACCGCGGCGCCGCCCTCGACCTGGACGAGGACGTCCCCAACTGGGTCGCGCGGACGTACAAGATCCAGATGAGCCAGGCGTACCGGGTGCGCTGATCGCGCCGGTTGTCGGGCCGGCGCGCCATCGGCCGTCCTCTGGCCTTGGACGCGACTGTCGGAGGGACCCGCATGCTCTACGCCATCCTGGCCTATCACGAGGAAGAGGTCGTCCGGGCCTGGACCGAGGACGAGGACCACGCCCTGATGGACGACCTCATGTCGGTCCACGACCGGATGGTGGACGAGGGTCGCCTGGGTCCGGCCGCGCGCCTGGGCGCCACCGCCCGCGCCGTCACCCTGCGGGGACCGGGGCGCGGCGTCGTCACCGACGGTCCCTTCGCCGAGACCAAGGAGGCGCTGCTGGGGTTCTACGTCCTGGAGGCGTCGACGCTGGAGGAGGCCGTCGAGGCCGCCCGCGGCCTGCGCGTCGCCAACCCCACGTCCGTCTACGAGATCCGGCCCGTCGTGCTGTATGTGCCGGGCGCCGCCTTCCCGCTCACGGACAACGGCCTGGGCGACGTGCGCCCCCAAGACTCCCCGCGATGATGCGTGACACCCGGCCCGCGATCTGGACCTATGGGCCGGGGCGCCGCCGGGGGAATCATGACGCCGACACCCGTCGAGACGCTCATGCAGATGAGCGTCTACGTCATGGCCACGCCGCCCGCCCATCAGCGCCGGGGCGTCGGCCGCGCGGTGCTGGAGACGGCCATGGCGCACTACCAGTCCGCGGGGGTCACCCACTTCACGCTGGGGGCGACCGAGACGGGCTATCCGCTGTACGAACGCACGGGGTTCCGGACCGTCCAGAAACCGCACGTGTTCGTCATCGGCGCATAGACGCAGTTCCCGGGTCACTAGGGCGGGCGCCCAGGCCTCACCCGCCCGCCCGGCCGAGCACATCCCTGAGCAGGTCCAGCCCCTCGCGGATCCGGGCGTACTCCTCAGGGGTCATGCTGGACGCGGCCGTCAGGCCGGCCGGCACCGCGCAGGCGGGTTCGCGCAGCGCGCGGCCGGCCTCGGTGAGGCCGATCCGGACCTGCCGCTCGTCCTGCGCGTCCCGCGTCCGAACGATGAGCCCCATCGCCTCGAGACGCTTGAGCAGGGGCGTCAGCGTGCTGGATTCCAGTCCCAGCCGCGCGCCCAGGGCGCCCACGGTCACGCCGTCGGCCTCCCACAGGGCCACCATCGCCAGATACTGCGGATAGGTCAGGCCCAGGCGATCCAGAAGCGGCCGGTAGGCGCGGTTGAAGGCGTGGCCGGCCGTGTAGACGCCGAAGCAGAGGAAGTCGTCCAGCTTCAGGGGGACGGAGAAAGGTTCGGTCATGTCCCGCATATAAATCGCACGCGATCCAATCGCCAGCGCTTGACATCCGAAGCTTCATGCCCAATTAGATCGTACACGATTTAATCGTTCGATATCAGCCAAGGAGCCTTCCATGTCGACCACGAGCCCCGTGAACGTCCTCTACCGCACCGCCGCCCGCGCCACCGGAGGCCGCGACGGCCGCACCGGAACCCTGGACGGCAGCCTCGACCTGGCCCTCTCCACGCCTCGCGAGCTGGGCGGCGGGGGCGGCGCCGGGAACAATCCCGAACAGCTCTTCGCCGCCGGCTACGCCGCCTGCTTCATCGGCGCGATGAAGGCCGTCGCCGGCCCGGCGGGCCTCAAGGTCCCGGCCGATGTCGCCGTCACCGCCGACGTGGGCATCGGCCCGCGCGCCGCCGGCGGCTTCGGCCTCGACATCGCGCTCAAGGTGGAACTGCCCGGCCTCGACCGCGCCGACGCCGAGGCGCTGGTGGAGAAGGCCCACCAGGTCTGCCCCTACTCGAACGCCACCCGCGGCAACGTCGACGTGCGCCTGACGGTGGTGTGAGACGCCCTTACCTCCCCCGTCGCGGCAGCGAAGGCGGGAGGGGGACCGCGCCCCAATCCACCCCCTCTGGGGGTGGCTTGCGAAGCAAGGGGGGCGCCGGGTCGCAGAGCGACCCGGTGGGAGGGCGTGGTGGAGGGGCAAGCCCTATCTGCTGAGTTCAGGGCAGCCGCGGTCGATCCGCCGCGCCGGCGGCTTGCCCCCTCCACCAGCCGCTCTACAGCCGGCTCGCGCCGGCTTCGGCGGCCGGTCCCCCTCCCGCCGCTTCGCGGGGGAGGTTAATGCGCGCGCGCCCGCGCCACGACGTCGGCGTAGAGGTCCTCGCCGCCCAGGCTTCCCGTCGCCTCGCCGCCCTTCAGCGCCCATTCCGGCGGCACGGCCTCAGGCCCCTCGCCCGGCCCCACCGGCGGGGTGAAGTAGCCGAGCGCGTAGTTCCCCATCGCGTAGCCCAGCAGCGCCTGCAACTCCGGGTCCAGCGTCCGGGCGATCTCGGGCGGGCACGACAGATACTGGTTCTCCTCCTGCCGCAGCCAGCCCAGGCAGTAGGTGATGTTCAGGCCCCAGCGGTCGCCGTCGCTGTCGTTGGCGCCGCCCGCGTGGAAGACGCTGCCCGTGTAGACCAGCACCGAGCCGGCCTTCATCGTCGCCCGGCCGATCTCGTGCGGCTCGGCCTTGCGGCCGTCGGGCCAGCCGGTCGAGCCCGGGACCACCTGCGTCGCGCCGTTCGCCTCGGTGAAGTCGGTCAGCGCCCAGATGGTGTTGAGCTGCGGCTCCACGTGGCTCAGATGCCGGCCCCAGGCCCAGCGGTCGCGGTGGATCGGCTGGCCGCCCTGTCCCGGCAGGATGCGGATGAGCTGGGTCAGGTGGAGCTGCCAGCGGTGGCAATTCGGTCCCAGCACCGCGTCGCACAGCGCCCGGACCCGCCCGTCCATCACCAGCCGCCGGGTCAGCGGCGAGCGCGCCACCAGCGCCCCGGTCCGCGTGGTCCGCGCGCCGCTGAAGGCGTCGCGCCCCACCTCGGTCGCCTCGACATAGGGACGAAGCTCGGCGACCAGCGCGGCCAGTTCGTCCGCCGGAAGGGCGTCGTCGAGGATCAGCGCCCCGTCGCGTTCCAGGACCGCGGTGATCTCGGCCGCCGGCGCGTCGGCGGGCAGGTGGGCCAGTTCGGGCATGGGCGTTCCTCCGGGCCATTCGGCCTCTGGCCCGCATCCTGCCCCCGAAGCCGCCGGGGAGTCACGCCCAACCCATTGGCCCAACCCATCGGCCGGCCCCCATCGGCCGGCCCGGGTCGCGCCTCAGTACAGGTCGCTCTTGTAGTTGGCCTTCAGGCCGCTCGCGATCAGGCCGCGGTTGGCGCTGAGCCGCACCAGGGTGGCGGTGACGCCGCGGGCGCGATTCAGCTTCACGTGGGCCATCAGCACCTCGGCGGGATCGACCGCCGACGCCTCCATCGGCGCCGGCCAGAGCCCCGCCAGGGCGCGCGCCTCGCCGAGTCGCGGCCGCACGCCGTCGATCACCGTGGCCATCAGGGGCGACTTGCCCTCCACGACGAACGCCGACCGCAGCGCCTCGTCGCGCGTCAGCCCGGCCCGGCCCTCGAACGTCGCCACGGTGGTCGAGCCGGGCGCAATCGCCAGGGCGGCCACCCGCGGGTCGGCCAGGATGTTGCGGTAGCCGAAGGCCAGCCGGTTGCCCGGCCGCTCGGCCAGGGTCGCCCGCTCGCCCTCCAGCCGCACCAGCAGCCCCGCCGGGTCGCCCTTGGGGCTGATGTCGATGCGCCCGTCGGCGTCCTGCGTCGCCAGGGCCAGGAAGCGGGCGCCGTTCACGAACGCCGCCGGATCGCCGTCCTCGCCACCCGCCGGCCCGGCGCCCCCTCGCCAGAAGTCCGACCGGATCAGCGCCTTGGCGCAGTGCACGAAGCACTCCTCGACCGCGATCTCCACCGCCTCGTCGTCGGCCCGCGCCACCCGCCCGTTGGCCCGCAGCGTCTCGCCGATCCCCGGGACGAGGAACAGCACGCCGGCGCCGCGGCCCTCGGCCACGTCCGCCACCCCCTCGAGCGCTGCCCGGGGCAGGCGCAGCGCGCCACCCTCCGTCACCCCGGCGAACCCACGGGCGCCGCTGGCCAGCCCTACGCGCGGCCCGCCGGCCGTCGCGACGCCGACGAACGCCAGCGGCGACTCGGCGATCCACCGGCGCGCCTGGGCGTCCAGGTGATCGATGATCTTCATCTTCACGGGCAGGCCGGCGGCGCCGATACAGGCCTCCAGCGCTTCGACGGTGGTGATCGCGGACATGGCGACAGCTTGCCCTAAATGCGAATGACTCGCAACTTCATGTTTGACTAGATCCCGGCCCCGCCCCTCCGTCCGAGGCGGCCCTGAACACCGCCAGCTGCGCCGCGAAGGCCCGCCCGTAGGCCGGCCGCGCCTCGGCGCGGGCCACATAGGCGGCCAGGTTCGGATACGTCTCCAGCATGCCCGATCCCTCGAGCCGGCGCAGCACGCTCACCATCATCAGGTCGCCCGCGCTGAACGCCCCGTCCAGCCAGTCGGCCGCCGCCAGCCTCGCCGACAGCGCGTCCAGCCGCTGACGGATGCGCCCGTCCAGCAGCGGCAGGCGGGCCTTGTACCAGGGCGCGTCGCGCTCGGCGTATCCGGCCTGCTCGCGCTCCACGATGGGCGGCTCCACCGTGTTCAGCGCGGCGAACATCCAGGCGACCGCCCGCGCGCGTCCCCCGGCGTCGGCCGGCAGCAGGCCCGCACGCCGCCCGGCGACGTGCAGCACGATCGCGCCCGTCTCGAACAGGACCAGGCCGCCCTCCTCGTAGGTCGGGACCTGCCCGAAGGGCTGCAATGCCAGGTGCGCGGCCTCCTTCATCTCGCCGAAGGACAGCAGCCGCACGTCGTAGGGCTGGCCCACCTCTTCGAGCGCCCAGCGCACGCGCATGTCCCGCGCCTGCCCCCGCCCCCGGTCGGGTGAGGCCTCGAACGCCGTGATCACGGGCCTCACCGGCCGGCTCCCGCCGTCGAAGCCGCCCCGTGCGGAACGACGGGCGGAGCGCCGGGCGGCGCGACGGTCGCGTGAACGATGATCCTGCACATGGGCGCCTCCAGGCTCTTCCTATGCCGAGGACGAACGGCCGGAGGAATCTACGACACCAAACCGATCGTCCAACTCCAGGCGTTGGATTCCCGCCCGGAAACTGACAGTTCTGTATCGGACGAAACGCGCCAGCAGACGAAGCGCCAGCATCAGGGACAAGCATGCAGTTCGACGATGTCATCCTCGGTCGCAGAAGCATCCGCGGCTATAAGCCCGATCCCGTCCCGCGGGCGCTGATCGAGGAGATCATCGGCCTGGCGATGCGCGCGCCGTCCTCGATGAACACCCAGCCGTGGAACTTCTACGTCATCGCCGGCGAGCCGCTGGACCGCATCCGCGCCGGCAACACCGAACGCAACCTGGCGGGCGTTCCGCATTCGCGCGAGTTCCGGACCGGCCAGCCTTTCGCGAACCAGCACCGCGACCGGCAGGTCGGCGTCGCCAAGCAGCTGTTCGCGGCGATGGACATCGCACGCGACGACAAGGCGAAGCGCCAGGACTGGGTGCTGCGGGGCTTCCGCCAGTTCGACGCGCCGGTCTGCATCATCGTGACGTACGACCGTGTGC
This sequence comes from Phenylobacterium sp., assembly GCF_037189685.1. Lineage (GTDB taxonomy): Bacteria > Pseudomonadota > Alphaproteobacteria > Caulobacterales > Caulobacteraceae > Phenylobacterium. Next base: position 41,850 of record NZ_JBBCIT010000036.1, read on the forward strand.
TGGACGGCAGCGACGACACGCCCTTCGACTGCGGCGCTGTGACCACCGCGCTCGTCCACGCCGCCTGGTCGCGAGGCCTGGGCGCGGTGATCAACAGCCAGGGCATCATGCAGTCGCCGGTCGTGCGCGAGCACGCCGGGATCGCCGACGACCAGGTGATCATGAAGAGCGTCGCGCTGGGGTGGCCGGACGAAACCTTCCCGGCCAACGCCGTCGTGTCGGAGCGCAAGTCCGTCGCCGAGGCGACGGTGTTCGTCGGATTCGAGGAATAGACACGTTCCTCGCCCCCGTCCCCCTTCCGTGGGCGCGCCCTACATCAGCATAGGGACCACATAGGCCGCGACCAGCAGCGCCAGCAGCACGATCATCAGCCGGCCCATGAGCTTGCGCCGCGCCTCTGCCTTCGGGCCGTCGGGGTCGCCCATCAGGCGGGCTCGTAGTTGAGGATGGGCGCCAGCCAGCGCTCGGCCTTCGCCAGGTCCCAGCCCTTGCGGCGGGCGTAGTCCTCGACCTGGTCGCGCTCGATGCGGCCGACGCCGAAGTAGTGGGCCTCGGGATGGGCGAAATAGAGGCCCGAGACCGCCGCCGGCGGGGTCATGGCGAAACTCTCGGTCAGTTCGATGCCCGCTTCCTGCGTCGCGCTCAGCAGGCTGAACAGGGTGGCCTTCTCGGTGTGGTCGGGCTGGGCCGGATAGCCGGCCGCGGGCCGGATGCCGCGGTACTGCTCGGCGATCAGGGCGTCCACGTCGAACGGCTCGTCCGGCGCATAGCCCCACAGCTCGGTGCGGACCTTGCGGTGCATGGCCTCGGCGAAGGCCTCGGCCAGGCGGTCGGCCAGGGCGGTGAACAGGATCGCGGAATAGTCGTCGCCGGCGTCCTTGAACGCCTTGGCCTGCGCCAGCTCGCCGTGGCCGGCCGTGACGGCGAAGCCGCCGATCCAGTCAGGCTTGGTCCCCACCGGCGCGACGAAATCGGAGAGGGCCACGTTGCGCTGGTCGCCGGTCTTCAGCATCTGCTGGCGCAGGGTGTGCAGGCGCGCCAGCTCGGTCGTGCGCGTCTCGTCGGCGTAGACCACCACGTCGTCGCCGTCGGCGGCGGCGGGCCAGAAGCCCACCACCCCCCGCGCCTCCAGCAGGCCTTCCTGGACGATGCGGTCCAGCATGCGGCGGGCGTCGGCATAGAGGTCGGTGGCGGCCTTGCCGACCACGTCGTCCTCCAGGATCTGGGGGAAGCGACCCACCAGCTCCCAGCTCGCGAAGAAGGGCGTCCAGTCGATGTGGCGGACGAGGTCGGGCAGGTCGTAGGGCTTGAAGGTCCGCGTCCCCAGGAACGACGGCCGGGGCGGGTCGTAGGCGGTCCAGTCCGGCGTGAAGGCGTTGTCGCGCGCTTCCTGGAGGGTGGCGCGGGCGCGGTTCCCCTGGCCTCGGGCGAACTGGGCGCGCACCTTCTCGTAGTCGGCGGCCGTCTCGGCCAGGAACCGGGGTTTCTCGGTGGGCGACAGCAGGTTCGAGACCACGCCCACCGCGCGGCTGGCGTCCAGCACATAGGTGGTCGAGCCGGCCGGATACCGGGGCGAGATCTTCACGGCCGTATGGGTCTTGGAGGTGGTGGCGCCGCCGATCAGCAACGGCTGGGTCATGCCGCGACGCTCCATCTCGGAGGCCACGAACACCATCTCGTCCAGGCTGGGCGTGATGAGGCCCGACAGCCCGACGATGTCGACCCCGTGGGCCACAGCCTCGTCCAGGATGCGGTCGGCCGGCACCATGACGCCCAGGTCGACGACCTCGTAGTTGTTGCACTGGAGGACCACGCCCACGATGTTCTTGCCGATGTCGTGGACGTCGCCCTTGACGGTGGCCATCAGCACCTTGCCCGCGCTCCGGCGCCCCGCGCCCCCGTCCTTCTCGGCCTCCATGAAGGGCATCAGGTAGGCGACCGCCTGCTTCATCACCCGTGCCGACTTCACCACCTGGGGCAGGAACATCTTGCCCGCGCCGAACAGGTCGCCGACCACGTTCATGCCGTCCATCAGCGGGCCTTCGATGACGTGCAGCGGGCGCTCGGCGGCGGCGCGGGCCTCCTCGGTGTCGGCCTCGATGAACTCGGTGATGCCGTGGACCAGGGCGTGGCTGAGGCGCGCGGCCACGGGCTGTTCGCGCCAGGCCAGGTTGACCACCTTGGCCTCGCCCTTCTGGCCCTTGTACTTCGGCGCCAGGTCGACCAGGCGCTCGGTGTTGGAGACGCCGCCCGCCTTCGCCGGCCGGTTCAGGATCACGTCCTCGACCAGCTCGCGCAGCTCGGGCTCGATGTCGTCGTAGACGGGCAGGTCGCCGGCGTTGACGATGCCCATGTCCATGCCCGCCGCGATGGCGTGGTACAGGAACACCGAGTGGATCGCGCGGCGCACCGGCTCGTTGCCGCGGAAGCTGAAGCTGACGTTCGAGACGCCGCCCGAGATGCGGGCGTGGGGGCAGACCTCCTTGATCCGCCGCGTGGCCTGGATGAAGTCGACCGCGTAGTTGTCGTGCTCCTCGATCCCCGTCGCCACGGCGAAGATGTTGGGGTCGAAGATGATGTCCTCGGGCGGGAAGCCCACCTGCTCCACCAGGATGTCGTAGGCCCGCTTGCAGATCTCGACCTTGCGGTCGGCGGTGTCGGCCTGGCCCACCTCGTCGAAGGCCATGACGACGACCGCCGCGCCATAGCGCAGGCACGCCCTGGCCTGCTCCAGGAACTTGGCCTCGCCCTCCTTCAGGCTGATCGAGTTCACGATCGCCTTGCCCTGGACGCACTTCAGCCCCGCCTCGATCACCTCCCACTTGGAGCTGTCGATCATCACCGGCACGCGGGCGATGTCGGGCTCGGCCGCCACGAGGTTCAGGAACGTCCGCATGGCCGCGACGGAATCGAGCAGGCCCTCGTCCATGTTGACGTCGATGACCTGGGCCCCGGCCTCGACCTGCTGGCGCGCCACCGACAGCGCCTCGGGATAGTTCCCCTCCGCGACCAGCTTGCGGAATTTCGCCGAGCCGGTGACGTTGGTCCGCTCGCCGACATTGATGAAGGTGGGGCGCATTTCCGTGAAAACCTGTCATCCCGGCCCTCGAAGCGGCGGAGCCGCCTAGGCCGAGTCGGGACCCATACTGCGTTTCTGTTCCTGTCCGCGACCTTGCGGCGCGCTAGACCAGCTCGAACGGCTCCAGGCCGGCCAGCCGCATCGCCTTGGGCCGGTCCGGGATCTGGCGCGGCCTCAGCCCACGCACCGCCTCGGCGACGTGGCGGATGTGGTCCGGCGTCGTGCCGCAGCAGCCGCCCAGGATGTTGACCAGGCCGTGCTCGGCCCATTCGTGGAGCTGGTGGCCCGTCTCGTGCGGCTCCTCGTCGTACTCGCCCATCGCGTTGGGCAGGCCGGCGTTGGGATAGGCCGAAACCAGGGTGTCGGCCACCCGCGCCAGCTCGGCGATGTGGGGCCGCATCAGGTCGGCGCCGAGCGCGCAGTTCAGGCCGATGGCGAACGGCCGGGCGTGGCGCACCGAGTTCCAGAACGCCTCCACCGTCTGGCCCGACAGTGTCCGGCCCGAGCGGTCGGTGATGGTGCCCGAGATCCAGATCGGCAGCGGCTCGTAGCCCTCGTCCTGGAGGTCGAGGATCGCCTTGATCGCGGCCTTGCAGTTGAGCGTGTCGGTGATGGTCTCGATGAGGAACATGTCGACGCCGCCCTCGTGCAGCGCGCGGACCTGTTCGACATAGGCGTCGTAGACCTGATCGAAGGTCACCTTGCGGGCGCCGGGATCGTTCACGTCCGAGCTCATGGACAGCATCACCGGCAGCGGTCCGATCGAGCCGGCGACGAAGCGCGGCTTTGCCGGCTCCTTCGCCGTCCAGCGGTCAGCCACCTCGCGGGCGATGCGGGCGCCCTCCAGGTTGATGTCACGGACCGCCGCCTCCATGCCGTACTCGCCCTGGCCGATGGAGGTGGCCGAGAAGGTGTTGGTCTCGGAGATGTCGGCGCCGGCGGCGACGTACTGGTCGTGCAGGTCGGCGATGATGTCGGGCCGGGTGACGCAGAGCAGATCGTTGTTGCCCTTGAGCTGGCCCGGCGCGCCGGCGAAGCGGTCGCCGCGGTAGTCGGCCTCGTCCAGCCCCCGCTTCTGGATCATCACGCCCCACGATCCGTCGAGGATCAGCACGCGTTCCTTCGCCGCGGCCTTGAGCGCCGCGATGCGGTCCTGACGGGTCATCGGGCAAGCTCCTGCAGGTCGAACTGGCGGCCCTGGAAGCCGCGGTAGTCACCGTCCACGATCTCGGCGAAGGCGGCGGCGAGCAGCGTGCGCGCGAAGGCGCGGTTCCCGGCCTCGGCCGCCGCAGCGCTCTCCCAGAGCATGGTGTCGGTCCACGCCCCATCGCCCTCGAACAACTCGTAGCGGAGGAATCCAGGCTGGGCGTGCATCCACGCCTCGGTTTCGCGGCTGAGGGTGATGAAGCGGTCCCGATGCCCCGGAGCACGGAGCCTGGACGTGACGATCACGACGGCGGTCATGCCGCGGCCTCCTTGGCTTCGGCCGGGGGCGCCTCGCGCACGCCCAGCACGCGGCAGATGGCGTAGACGAGATCGGCGCGGTTCAGCGTGTAGAAGTGGAAGTCCGAGAAGCCCTCCTCGGCCAGGCGCGCGCACATCTCGGCGGCCACGGATGCGGCCACCAGCCGGCGTGTCTCAGGGTCGGCGTCCAGGCCCTCGAAATGGTTGGCCAGCCAGGGCGGGATCGCCACCCCGATGCGGCCGGCCATGTTGGAGAGGCCCTCGAAACTGGAGACCGGCATGATCCCGGGCAGGATCGGCACCTCGATCCCCGCCTTGCGGATGCGCTCCACGAAGCGGAGGTAGCCGTCGATGTCGAAGAAGAAGTTGCTGATCGCCCGCGTGGCGCCGGCGTCCACCTTGGCCTTCAGCACCTCGATGTCGTGGTCGACCGACGGGCTTTCGGGGTGGATCTGCGGATAGACGCCGACGCTCACGTCGAACGGCGCCAGGGCCTTGATGCCCGCCGTCAGCTCGGTGGCGTTCTGATAGCCGTCGGATCGGGGCACATAGGCGCCGCCCAGCGACCCCGGAGGATCGCCGCGCAGGGCCACGATGTGGCGGATGCCGGCGTCCCAGTAGTCCTGGATCACCTCGTCCACCTCGGCGCGGCTGGCCTCGACGCAGGTCAGGTGCGCGGCGGGCCTGAGCGTCGTCTCCTTCAGGATGCGCACCACCGTCCGGTGCGTGCGCTCGCGCGTGGAGCCGCCGGCGCCGTAGGTCACGGACACGAATTCGGGGTTCAGGGGCTCCAGGCGGCGGATCGCCTCCCACAGGCCGGCCTCGCTCTTCGGCCCCTTTGGCGGCGAGAACTCGAACGAGACGCGGGGGCGTGATCCGGCGCCGGCGCCCGCACGCGCGACGGGACCCAGGGCGCTTCCTCTGGGGGCGGTTTCGGCAGGGTTCATGCGGCGCTCCTGAGGACGGCGGGCGCGCCGTGCGCCGCCCAGATCTTGACGGTGAGGCCGTCGGCCCGGACCGGCGGCAGGGACTGGTCCTCGACCGACGGCAGGCCGGCGTCGGCCAGCCAGCGGCCCATCTCCTCGTCCGAGAAGCCCAGGCGGCGGTGCTGGTGCGCCTCACGGAGGAACTCAAGCTTGTGCGGGGCGAAATCGACGATGATCAGCCGGCCGCCGGGCGCCACGATGCGGGCGGCCTCGCGCACCGCGGCGGCCGGATCGCCCAGGTAGTGCAGCACCTGGTGGACCACGACGAGGTCGGCCGCGCCCTCGGGCAGGCGGGTGTCGAAGATGTCGCCGTGGCGCAACTCCACGTTCGTCAGGCCGGCCTCGACGGCGTTGCGCCGGGCGATGTTCAGCATCTGCTGCGACAGGTCGAGACCCAGCGCCTGGTCGGCCTGCGGCCCCAGGAGCGTCAGCATCCGGCCGGTTCCGGCGCCCAGGTCCACCAGCCGGCGCACGCGCGCGGCGCCGGCGGCCTCGAGGATCTTCGCCTCCACGGCGGCGTCGCCCACATAGAGCGCGCGGATCTGGTCCCACTGCGCGGCGTTCTCGGCGAAGTAGGCGGCCGCGGCGGCCGCACGCTCGGCCTGTACGTCGTCCAGCTTTCGGCGATCCCGCGCCAGGACCGGGTCGTCGGGCGCGATGCGGGCCAGCACCTCGGCGGCCACGTCATGCTGGGGACCGGCCCCCGCCAGGCGATAGAAGACCCAGGCCCCGTCGGGGAAGCGTTCGACCAGCCCCGCCTCGGCCAGGAGCTTCAGATGGCGCGAGACCCGCGGCTGGCTCTGGTCGAGCACCCGGCAAAGCTCGAGCACCGCCAGTTCTTCGCGCTCGAGCAGCGCCAGGATGCGCAGGCGCGTCGGCTCGCCGGCCGCCCGGAGCACGTCCACGATCTGTCTGGCCGAGAGCTGCATCATGACATAAAGATATCTTTATATGTGTTGCCGTCAAGTGAACGGCGACGTCCGGCCGCCGTGGGCCATAGATTGACCCGGAGGGCCGCCATGCGTCGGATCGTGATCATCGGAAACTCCGGCGGCGGCAAGTCCACGCTGGCGCGGCGCCTGGGCGCGGCCCTGGGCCTGCCGGTCGTCCACCTCGACGCCCTGTTCTGGAAGCCAGGCTGGATCGAAAGCGGGGACGACGAGTTCCGCGCCCGCGTCGCCGAGGCGCTGGCCGGAGACGCCTGGATCTGCGACGGCAACTTCGGCGGGACCTGGGATCTCAGGATGCCGCGGGCCGACACCATCGTCTGGTTGGACCTGTCGCCGCGCCTGTGCCTGGTCCGCGCGATCCGGCGGGTGTTCCAGTACCGGCGCGACCTGCGGCCCGACATGGCCGAAGGCTGCCAGGAGAAATTCGACCCGAAGTTCTACGCCTACATCCTGACCTTCGACCGCAAGGTCCGGCCCCGGCTGGAGGCGGCGCTCGCCGAACACGGCGCCCACGCCCGGCTGGCTCGCCTGCGCAACGACCGCGAGATCGACGCCTTCGTCGCCGAGGCGGCCTCGGGGCCGCGCGGCGGATAGCGCCTACCGGGTGAACTTCTGGAACTTGATCCGGTGCGGAATGAGGCTGTCGGCGCCCAGGCGGCGCTTCTTGTCCTCTTCATAGGCCTCGAAGTTGCCCTCGAACCATTCCACATGGCTGTCGCCCTCGAAGGCCAGGATGTGGGTCGCCAGGCGGTCCAGGAAGAAGCGGTCGTGGCTGATGACCACGGCGCAGCCCGGGAAGTCCTCGAGCGCCGATTCCAGGGCCCCCAGGGTTTCCACGTCCAGGTCGTTGGTCGGCTCGTCGAGCATCAGGACGTTGCCGCCCGACGCCAGGGTCTTGGCCAGGTGGACGCGGTTGCGCTCTCCCCCCGAGAGGAGGCCCACCTTCTTCTGCTGGTCGCCGCCCTTGAAGTTGAACGAGCCGACATAGGCCCGGCTGGGGATCTCGCGGGTCCCCACCTTCATCACGTCCAGGCCGCCCGAGATCTCCTCCCAGACGTTCTTGTTCGGGTCGAGGTTGTCGCGGCTCTGATCGACATAGGCCAGCTTCACCGTCTCGCCCAGGCGCACGACGCCCTGGTCGGGCGCCTCCTGACCCGTGATGATCTTGAACAGCGTGGTCTTGCCGGCGCCGTTCGGTCCGATGACCCCCACGATGCCGCCCGGGGGCAGCTTGAACGTCAGATCCTTGAACAGCAGCTTGTCGCCGTATTCCTTCTCCAGCCCGTCGGCCTCGATCACCACCTGGCCCAGGCGGGGTCCCGGGGGGATCTGGATCTGGGCGAAGGTCTGCTTCTGGCGGTCGGCCTCGTTCTGCAGGTCCTCGAAGGCGGCCAGACGGGCCTTGGACTTCGAACGCCGCGCCGAGGGTGATGAACGAACCCAGGCCAGCTCGCGTTCGATCGCCCGCTTCTTGCCCGCCTCCTCGCGCTCTTCCTGCGCCAGGCGCTTGGTCTTCTGCTCCAGCCACGACGAGTAGTTGCCCTCGTAGGGCAGGCCCTTGCCGCGGTCGAGCTCCAGCGTCCACTTGGTGACCTGGTCCAGGAAGTAGCGGTCGTGGGTGACCAGGATCACGCAGCCCGGGAAGGCCTCCAGGTGGTGCTGGAGCCAGGCCACGCTCTCGGCGTCGAGGTGGTTGGTGGGCTCGTCCAGCAGCAGCATGTCGGGCTTCGACAGCAGCAGGCGCGCCAGCGCCACCCGGCGCCGCTCGCCGCCCGACAGCTTGTCCACCGGCCAGTCGTTGGGCGGGCAGCGCAGGGCGTCCATCGCCATCTCGATACGGCTGTCGATGTCCCAGAGGTCGCCAGCGTCCAGCTTCTCCTGGAGGGCGGTCATCTCCTCCATCAGCTCGTCGCTGTATTCCTCGCCCATCTTGTTGGCGACCTCGTTGTACTTGTCGAAGATCTGCTTCTCTTCGCACCACGAGATGACGTTGCCCCAGACGTCGAGGCTCTCGTCGAGCTTGGGCTCCTGTTCGAGGTAGCCGCGCTTGACGCCGTCGGCGGCGAAGGCCTCGCCGGTGAAATCCTTGTCGATCCCCGACATGATCTTCAGCAGGGTCGACTTGCCCGAGCCGTTCACGCCCACCACGCCGATCTTCGCGTCGGAGTAGAAGCTCAGCCAGATGTTCTCGAAGAGCTTCTTCGGGCTGCCGGGATAGGCCTTGGTCAGGCCCTGCATCTGGAAAATGTACTGCTGCGCCATGGGGCGTCCGCGCTCGCTCACAGTCTGTGGGGGAATTCGAGGCGGGAGATAGCCGCGCGAGCGCCCGGGCGCAACGGAAGCGGGCCAAAGAACCCGCGGGAGAGGCGGGCCGCCCCTCCCGCGGAGGAACCCCATCGGCCGGGAACGACTGCGGCCGGAGGGGAGGAAACCCCGGGCGGCGGAGCGCGGCCCAGCGCGCCGTCGCCGCGCCTGAAGCGCTAGTTCCGCGCGGTCTGCACCTGGATCGCGGCCTTGTTGCAGGCGCGGAGCTGGCCCGCGGTGAGTTCGCGGCCGCCCGAGCGGTAGCTGGCGACCGGACCGATGACGGCCACGACCTTCTTGCACTCGCGCACCACGCCATCGAGGTTGGCGCGCCGCACCGCCGCGCCCTGGCATTGGTCGCCCTCGCAACGCCAGTCGACGCCGGAGATGGTCTGGGCCACCGGCGCCGCGGCGGGCGTCGCCAAGCGGGCCTCGCCCACGTAACCCGCCGCCTGGGCCTGGGCCTGGGTGGCGCCGAACCCGGCGCAGAGAGCCAGGGCGGCCAGCGCCCCCACACACCTGAAGTTTTGCATTCCCGTGATCCCTTCGATAGAAAAGAGCACGACCGGTCGCTTGAGCGACAAAAGAGCACGATCGGTCACTTTGTCAAGGCGTCGTTTCGGCGAGGAGGTTCCGCACGTTGCGCAAGGGCGAGGCCACCCGGGCCCGGATCATCCAGGAAGCCGCCCATCTGGCGGCCCTGCGGGGCCTGACCGGCGTCAGCCTGAACGACGTGGCGGAGGCGGTGGGCCTGTCCAAGAGCGGCCTCTTCAAGCACTTCGAGTCCAAGGAGGACATGCACCTGGCCGTCGTGGAGATGGTGGGCGGCATGTTCCGCGACCGTGTCTGGACGCCGGCCGCGAGCCTGCCGCCCGGCCGGCCGCGCCTGGAGAAGGTGTTCGAGTGCTGGCTGCACTGGTGCGAGGAGGACTGGCCCCGCAGCGGATGCCCCATCATGGCGCTGAGCGTCGAGCTGGACGATCAGCCGGGCCCGTTGCGCGACCTGCTGCAGAAGCAGCTCCGGGCCTTCCGCAGGACCCTCATCGACGAGTTCATCGCGCTCCGGACGCCTCCGCTCTCCGAGGCCGAGGCCCAGGCGGCCTACTTCCAGCTCAAGAGCTTCGTGCTCGGCCACGCCGACGCCCGGCGGATGATGGGCGACACCGACGCCCGCCGTTCCGCCGTGGCCGCGTTCGAGGGCCTCATCGACCGCACCGCCCGCACCGCAGCCTGACGGAACCGCAAGGCCCGCTCCGCGTACTCCTTCCGCAACGCAGCGAAAGGAAGCGCGACATGCACAAGGATGAAGCCAAGGGCGCGGCCAAGGACGCCGTCGGCGCCGTCAAGCAGGCGGTCGGCAAGGCCACCGGCGACGAGCGGCTGCAGGCGGAAGGCGCGGCCGAGCGCGTCGAAGGCAAGGTCCAGAAGGGCGTCGGCGCCCTCAAGGAAGCGGCCCGGGACGTGCTCAAGAAGTAAGCCGCCGACGCCTTCGGAAGGGGCCCGCGGTCAGGACTCGGCGTCGATTTCGGCGAAGGTCTTGCCGCGGGTCTCCCGCGCCACCAGCGCGGCGATCCCGGTGATCAGCGACGCGGTCGCCACATAGATCGCGATGGGCGTCCCCGACATCGTCGCCGCCAGCAGCGCAGCCGCGATCAGGGGCGCCAGCGAGCCGGCGAAGATCGACGTGACCTGGTAGGCCAGAGAGGCGCCGGAATAGCGCATCCGGGTCGGGAACATCTCGGCCAGGAACGCCGCCTGGGGCCCATACATCGCCGCGTGGAAGACGAGCGCCCCCACGCACGCCAGGACGATGAGTCGAGGATCGGCGGTGTCGAGCAGGGCAAAGAAGGCGAAGGCCCACAACATCATCCCGAACGCCCCCGCCGCATAGACGGGCCGGCGGCCGACCCTGTCCGACAGCCAGCCGAAGAACGGGATCGACACCACATGGACGGCCGAGGCGATGAGGATGGCGTTCAACGCCGTCCCGCGCGACAGGCCCAGCTTCTGGGTGACGTAGGTGATCGTGAAGACACTGACGATGTAGTAGCTGATGTTCTCGGCGAACTTCAGGCCGCCGCCCACCACGATGGCCCAGGGGCGCTTCCGGATCGCCTCCACCACCGGGGCCCTGGGCAGGGCCGCCTGCTCGGCCGCCAGGGCCTTGAACGTGGGGCTCTCGTCCACGGCGCTGCGGATCCAGTACCCGACCCCGATCAGCACCACCGAGATGAGGAACGGGACGCGCCAGCCCCAGGCCAGGAAGTCGGCCTCGGACTGGGTCACCGCCATCAAGGTCAGCACCGCCGAGGCCAGCAGGCTGCCGGCCGCCACGCCCGCCTGCGGCCAGCTCGTCCAGAAGCCACGGCGGGCGGCGTCGCCGTGCTCGGCCACGATCAGGACCGCCCCGCCCCACTCCCCGCCCACGGCGAAGCCCTGGATGAGACGCAGCGCCACCAGCATCGCCGGCGCCCACAGGCCCACCTGGTCGTACGTGGGCAGGCAGCCGATCAGCACCGTGGCGCCGCCCATCAACAGCAGGCTCAGCATCAGAAGGCGCTTGCGGCCGATCCGGTCGCCGTAGTGGCCGAAGACGATCCCGCCGAGCGGCCGGGCGAAGAAGCCCAGCGCATAGGTGGCGAAGGCCAGCATGGTGCCGACCAGGGGATCGGACTCGGGAAAGAACAGGCGGTTGAAGACCAGCGCGGCCGCGGTCCCGTAGAGGAAGAAGTCGTACCACTCGATGGTGGTGCCGATGATGCTGGCGCCCACCACCTTGCGGATGGTGGCGGGTGACGAGACGGCGTCGGAAGGCGTGGCCACGGGCGGGGCGTTCAAGGGCGGCGGCCCGCCGCTGGCGCACAGGAGGCTGGCGCCGAGGAGAATCCGGCGTCCGTCGCCGCGAGCGGAATACGCATCGAGAAGGCCTCCCGCGCCGACGTCTTCCGCGCCGGCCGCGAACGGACCATCCGACATGCCATGGCCATGCTCAAGCCGAAAGCGGGCAGCGTCCCGTGGTCGCAGACAGGCGCCCGCGGGGTTGACCTCGACCTCCCGCCCGCCATTCTCCCCTCACACGCGAACCGCACACCACAGCGAGCCGCAGGCCAGGAGGCGTACGTGAACCTGACCGACCGACCCCGCAGCGCCGCCCGCCGCGACCTCCTGGTCCTGGGCGCCGCCGCCGGTGCTTCCCTCTTCGCCGCGCCGGCCTGGTGCCGGAGCCTCGATATCTGGGAGCCGCGGCGCGCCGTCCTGCACAACCTGCATACGGGCGACGCGTTCAACGACGTCTACTACGCCAACGGCAGCTACCTGCCCGACGCCCTGGCGGCGGCGAACCGGGTGATGCGCGACTGGCGGACCGGCGACGAACACTTCATCGACCCCGGCCTCTTCGACGCGCTGCACGCGATCCAGTCGAAACTGGAGACGCCCAGGCCGTTCCAGATCATCTCGGGGTATCGCTCCCCGCGGACCAACGCGATGCTGGCCGGCCGCTCCAAGGGGGTCGCCACCAACAGCCAGCACACGCTGGGCAAGGCCATCGACGTTCGGCTCCAGGGCGTGGAGCTGTCACGGCTGCGCGACGCCGCCCTGGCCGTGGGCGCCGGGGGCGTGGGCTTCTACCCTGTTTCCGACTTCGTCCACGTGGACACCGGCCGCGTCCGCCAGTGGCGGGGATCGTAGGCCCGCCTCTTTCCGGATCCGCGTCCCTGCGGACGTCCCGTCAGTTCGGCGCCACGTCCGGCTCGGGTTCGATCGTGGTCATGCCGGTGGCGGCCGCATCGTCCAGGATCTGCTGCTCCTCAGGCGTCGGCGAAGGCGCCGGAGGCGGGGGTTCGGGCGACGGCGCGGGTTCGGCTGCGACGGCGGGGGCGGCGCTCTCCTCTGCGGCCGGCGCGGCCTCTTCGGAGACCGGCGGCTCGGCCGGCCGATCGAAGCCCAGCATCCGGCTCGCCGCCAGGGCGGCCAGCACCGCCGCGCAGGCGGCCGCGATCCAAAGCACCTTCCTCAACATCGCCCCCTTCCCTTCTCGGGCTCCCGTTCGTTCTCAAGCCCCGTTCGTTCTCAGGCCTTCGCGCCCGACGCCAGCACGCCGACCCGCTGCAACAGTTCACGGTCCCAGCCGTAGGGGTCCGAGCGGAACTGCATCTGCCCGTCCGCCCCGCCGAACGCCGTCCAGTAGAAGATGTAGACCGGAACCTGGACGTCCATACGCGCCCGCACCGTCTTGTCCCCCTGGAGCTGCTTCCCGATCCCCTCGGACGTCCAGGTGGAGTTGCCCTCGAGCAGCGCCTCGGCCAGCGCCCGCGGCTTCTCGATCCGCACGCAGCCGTGGCTGGCCTGGCGCGCATAGAGGTCGAAGCCGCCCTTCGAGGGGGTGTCGTGCAGATAGACGGCGAACGGGTTGTCGAAGTCGAACTTGAACCGGCCGAGCGCGCTCTGGTCGCCCGACGCCTGCTGGAGCCGCGGCTGGCCGCCCTCCACCGGGATCACGCGATAGCCGTTGCGGGCGAAGTAGCCGGGACTGGCGCGTTCCTTGGGCCACAGCTCGCGCGCCGCGATCCCGGAGGGCACGTTCCACGGGGGATTGATCACCACGCTGTGGATCATCGACGTGAGCATCGGCGTCTCGTCGCCCTTCTTGCCCGAGACCGCCTTCATCGACATCACCGGCCTGTCGTCGCGGAACAGGGTGACGATGGCCGCGCCCGAGTTCACCTGCACGCGCGTGGCCGGCATGGTGGCCGGCATCCAACGCCAGCGCTCCATGTTGGCGATGATCTGCAGCACCCGCTGGCCGACCGGCTGGTTCAGGTGGAAGAGCGTGCCCGGTCCCACCACGCCGTCGGGCTTCAGGCCGTAGCGGCGCTGGGCGCGGATCACCGCCTCCTCCAGCGGCTTGTCGAAGGTCGCAGGCCCCGTGGCGGCGACCAGCGGGTCCTCCACGGCCAGGCGGGCGCGCAGCACCGCCACGCGGGGGTCGTTCGAGCCCAGCTCCAGTTTCGACCCTTCGGGCACCGGCTTCCAGCCGCCCTGGGCCGCGATCTCACGGTAGCGGGCCAGGCCGCGCTTCAGCGCGACATAGCCGGAATAGCGGGGCGGCAGGGCGTCGAGCCACGCCTGCAGCCGGTTCTCCGCCAGGGCCTGGGCCAGTTCGGGCGCCGGATCATAGGCCGCCGGGCGTATCTGCCAGAGCGCGGGAAACCGGCCCGGCTCCAGCCGTCCGATCCTGACGTCGCGCGCATACCGCAGGAGGCCGTCCGACAGCGCCAGGTTCTGTCCGGCGCCGAGGTCCGCGCCCTCGGCGACGCCGTCAGGCAGATAGGCCTTGGGCTGGAGGCCGTGGGCGTCGGCCGCGCGCAGCACCCGGATCGCCACCTCGGCCTGCGCGGCGGTCAGGGCCGGAATCTCGACCGGCGGGGCGGGCGGCGGCGGAAGATCCAGCACGGGCGGCGCGGCCTGTGGCGCGGGGGCCTGGACCATCGGGGCCTGGACAGCGGGCTGGCCCGTCGCCGGCGCCGCCAAGGCCAGCGGCGCGGCCGCAACCAGGGCCAGGCGGCGCCCCATGCGACCGCCCCCGAAACCTCGACCCCTCATGCGCAAAACCAGAACCCTCTCTCCAACACACCCTCGGAGCTACGTAGGCTCCGCTCGGTCGGATGAACGCATAACTGGCCCCAAGGCGCCGGCGTGTCGACGGCGGCCCCCCATCTGACAGCTTCACTGTCACCCGCCGGCCACAGTGACGCCGCCCCAAGCGATCAGGCCCTTCAGGCAGCGCCGTCAGGTGGGATAGCGGTGTTCGCGCCCGGACGGGTCCGTCACGCGATCCTCGCCCACATAGCACGGGCCGACCGGCGACTTGCCGTACCCGCCGGGGATGTCGAGCACGTAGGTGGGCTGGCACAGGCCCGAAACCCGGCCGCGCAGGCCGCGCATCAGCGCCTGGCCCTCGGCGAGGGTGGTGCGGAAATGGCCGGTGCCGGGCGCCATGTCGGCATGGTGCAGATAATAGGGCTTGATCCGCATCTCGACGAAGCGGCGCATCAGGGCCTCCAGCGCCTCCGGCGCATCGTTCACCCCGCGCAGCAGCACGCTCTGGCTCACCATCGGGATCCCGGCGTCGATCAGGCGCGCGCAGGCGGCCTCCGCGGCCGGCGTGAGTTCGTCGGCGTGGTTGGCGTGCAGCGCGACCCAGACCGTCTTGCCGGCGCCCTTGAGCGCCCTCACGAGCGACGAGGTCACCCGATCGGGCGCCACGGCCGGGACGCGGGTGTGGAAGCGCACCACCTTCACATGATCGATCCGCCCCAGCCGCGTCATCAGGTCGGAAAGCCGCCGCGGCGACAGCACGAAGGGATCGCCGCCCGTGACGATCACCTCCCAGATCTCGGGCCGGCCGGCCACATAGGCCATCGCCGCGTCGAGCTGCGCCGGGGACAGGGGCCGCACGCCGTCCGGGCCCACCATCTCGCGCCGGAAGCAGAACCGGCAGTAGACCGCGCAGGCGTGATTCGCCTTGAGCAGCACGCGGTCGGGATAGCGGTGGACGATCCCTGCCACGGGGCTGTGCGCATCGTCGCCGATGGGGTCGTCGCTCTCGCCCGACGCCAGGGTCAGTTCGGCGGCGGCCGGCAGGAACTGGCGGCCCACCGGACCGTCGGGCGCGCCGCCGATGGCCTCGACCATGACCGGCGTCACCGCCACGGCGTAGCGCGCCGCCACCGCCTCCAGCGCGGGCGAGGATTCGGCCAGGCCGGCGTCGGCCAGCGCCCGGAGCGTGCGGAGGGGGGCGGCTCTGGTCATTCGAGCGGCATATGGCCCGAGGGCGCGGCGACCGCAACGCCGCCGGCCGGGCCACCGGTCAGGCCACCGGAGTCCAGAGCACCTGCTCGATCCGCGACGCGCCGGCGGCCAGCATCACCAGCCGGTCGAAGCCCAGGGCCCCGCCGCTGGCCGGCGGCATGTGCGCCAGCGCCGCCAGGAAGTCCTCGTCGACGGGATAGCGCTCGCCGTAGATGCGCGCCTTCTCGTCCATCTCGATCCCGAACCGCCGCCGCTGCTCGGCCGCGTCGGTCAGTTCGCCGAAGCAGTTGGCCAGCTCCACGCCGCAGGCATACAGCTCGAACCGCTCGGCCACGCGGCCGTCGCCCGGCTTCGGACGCGCCAGGGCCGCCTCGGACACCGGATATTCGCAGAGGATGGTCGCTCGTCCGAATCCCAGGTTCGGCTCCACCTTCTCGACGATCACGCGGCTGAAGACGTCGGCCCAGGTGTCGTCGGTCGCGGTGCGGACCCCGGCCTCTCGGGCCTTGGCCGCCAGGCCGTCGCGATCGTCGAGCAGCGCCAGCAGGCCGATGTCGGCATAGCGATCGAACGCCTCGGCCACGCTCAGCCGCTCGGGCTCGGCGAAGGGGTCGGCCTCGCGCCCGCGCCAGGTCAGCCGGCGGGCTTCCGCCGCCTCGGCCGCCACGGCCAGCAGCGCGGCGGCGTCGGCCATCACCGCCTCGTAGGGCGAGTGCGCCCGGTACCACTCCAGCATGGTGAACTCGGGATGGTGCAGAGGCCCGCGCTCGCGGTTCCGCCACACCCGGGCCAGGGTGAAGATCTCGCGCTCGCCCGAGGCCAGCAGTTTCTTGCACGCGAACTCGGGCGAGGTGTGCAGGTAGAGGGGCGATCTTTCGCCCGTGGTCGTGACCGCCTCGGTGGCGAAGGCGTGCAGGTGGGCCTCGTTGCCGGGCGAGACCTGAAGCGCGGCGGTCTCCACCTCGGTGAAGCCGCGATCCTCGAACCAGCGCCGCACCGCCCGCGTCACCGCCGTACGCGCCGCCAGGAAGGGCCGGCGGTCAGGGCGACGGGCAGGCGCCCACCAGGGTGTTTGTCGATGTCCGGTCAAGGGCGGCAAGGGCGGGGGGGGCTGGAGATTTCAGCGCACATCGCTATAGGGGCCGGCATAAGAATTCCATCCGCGGAGTCGTCCGGGCGCGCGCCCCGGCTCCGCCGCATCACCGAGGACCCCCATTTGAAGGTTTCCGCCAGTTCGCTGCGCAAGGGCGCGGTCGTCGATCTCGAAGGCAGGCTGTACGTCGTGCTCAGCGCCGAGAACATCCATCCCGGCAAGGGCACGCCCGTCACCCAGCTCAACATGCGGCGCATCTCGGACGGGGTGAAGATCTCGGAACGCTACCGCACGACCGAGACCGTCGAGCGCGCGATCGTGGACGACCGCTCGTACACCTTCCTCTACCAGGACGGCGAAGGGTTCCACTTCATGAACCCCGAGACCTACGACCAGCTGGTGGCCTCGGAAGACATGATCGGCGACGCCGCGCCCTACCTCACCGACGGCTGCACGGTTCAGCTCTCGACCCACGAGGGCGTGGCCATCGCCATCGAACTGCCCCGCACCGCCGTGTTCGAGGTGGTCGAGACCGAACCCTCGGTGAAGGGCCAGACGGCGTCGTCGTCGTACAAGCCCGCGGTGCTGTCCAACGGCCTGCGCACCATGATCCCGCCCTATATCGGCCCGGGCACCAAGATCGTGATCCTGACCGAGGACGGCAGCTACCAGGAACGCGCGAAGGACTGAGGCTTGCCGCCTCCCCTCGCGGAAGTCCCGACGCCCGGCGCCGGCGCTCTTGCGCCGCGCGCGAAGTAACTCCACCATTGGGTGTGATTTGCAATCAGTAGGTGCGTCGCGTGATGGCTGTCGGGGGCCATGTCCTGATCATCGAGGATGAACCGGTCATCGCGCTGGAGCTCGAGGCTCTGCTCGCCGAGCTCGGCTTCTCCAGCTTCGATATCGCCGACACGCCCGAGGACGCCCTGGCCTGCGCCCGCGCGCAGAGGCCGGACCTGATCACCGCCGACTACCGCATCCTGCGCGGCACGGGCGTCGCCGCCGTCGAGATGATCGCCCGCGCGGTGGGCGAATCGCCGGTCGTCTATGTCACCGGCAACGCCGGCCAGTTCGATCCCGGCGGGCATGCGGTCGTCGACAAGCCGATCTCGCCGCGGGCCCTGGCGGCGGCCTGCGCCAAGGCCTGCCTTCCCCACTGAACCCGCCGAAATCCTGGCGCGATGCGGTCCGCCGCGACAAGATCGGGCGTCGACCGGGGAGCCTCATGCGTCACGTCCTGTCCGCCGCCGTCGCGGCCGCCTTCGCCCTCGCGGCCGCCGCGCCGGCGAAAGCCCAGCCCCTCAGCCCCTACGCCTCGGCTGGCGAGCAGCAGGCCGCGCTCGCCGACGGCCGGACGACCTCGGAGCAGCTCGTCCGCGCCTACCTCGATCGCATCGCCCGCTACGACGACGCCGGCGTGCGGCTCAACGCGGTCCTGGCCGTCAATCCGAGGGCCCTGGACGACGCCCGGCGGCTGGACGCCGAGCGCCGCGCGGGCGAGATTCGAGGCCCCCTGCACGGCGTCACGGTCCTGCTGAAGGACAACATCGAGGCCGACGACGGCCTGCCCACGACCGCCGGCTCCCTGGCCCTCGCCGACAACGTCACGCGCCGCGACGCGGCCCTGGTCCGCCGCCTGAAGGACGCGGGCGCGGTCGTACTGGGCAAGACCAACCTGTCGGAATGGGCCAACTTCCGCTCCACGCGCTCGATCAGCGGCTGGAGCGCGGCGGGCGGCCTCGTGCGCAACCCCTACGGCCTGGACCGCACCGCCTGCGGCTCGTCGTCCGGATCGGGCGCCGCCATCGCCGCCGGCCTCGCCGCCGTCGCCATCGGGACCGAGACCGACGGTTCGATCATCTGCCCGGCCGCCATGACCGGCGTCGTCGGCCTGAAGCCCACCGTAGGGCTCGTTTCGCGCACCCATATTGTGCCGATCACCGCCGCCCAGGACACCGCGGGGCCCATGACCCGCACCGTGGCCGACGCCGCCGCCGTGCTCGCGGCCATCGCCGGGAGCGATCCGGCCGACCCGGCCACGGCCGAGGCGGACGCACGGAAGGCCGACTACCTCGCCGCCCTGGACCGCAACGCCCTGAAGGGCGCGAGGATCGGCGTCTGGCACGCGTGGAAGGGCCGCTCGCCCCGCACCGACGCCGTCTTCGAGGCGGCGCTGGAGACCCTGCGGGGCCAGGGCGCGACCCTGGTGGAACTGAAGGGGCCCGACGACGCCGCGACAGGACGCATCGGCCGCGAGGAACTCCAGCTCATGACCGCCGAGTTCCGCCCGGCGCTGGACGCCTACCTCGCCACGACGCCGGCGTCCGTGACGGCCCGGACCCTGGCGGACGTCGTCGCCTTCAACCGCGCCGAAGCACGCGAGACGGCGCTGTTCGGCCAGGAGATATTCGAGGAGGCTCTCGCGGTCGCCGACGATCCCGACCGCCCCCGCAAGCGCGCCGAACTGACGCGCCTGGCCCGCGAAGCCCTCGACGAGATGCTGCTGGGGGAGAAACTCGACGCCGTGGTCGCGCCCAGCGGGGGACCGCCCTCCATCGTCGATCCTGTCAACGGCGGCGTCTTCCTGGGCTCGCCGTCGCGCCTGCCCGCCGTCTCGGGCTATCCGCACCTCACGGTCCCGATGGGCTACGTCTCGGGCCTGCCGGTCGGGGTGTCGTTCCTGGGGCCGGCTTGGTCCGAGGCCCGCCTCCTGGCGCTTGGCTTCGCCTACGAGCAGGCGTCCAAGGCCCGCCGCGAGCCCGACTTCCCGCCCCACATGGGCGCCCGCCCCGAGATCGGCCGCGCCTACGATCCCCGATGACGCAAGCCGACGAAACGATCGTCGACTGACCGCAACTTCCGCGCCGGATGGGGGTTATGGCCCTCGTAGGCATCGCCGAAAGGGCGCCCATGGGGTTCGTTTCACCGGGATGTCGCCTGGGTCTTGAAAGCGCCGCCTTGGGCGATGACATCAGCCTGGCGGCCGATAGTATGGCCAGGCTTCGAGCAAGGGGCGCGACCTTTGGACAGGCTTTGGAAGAGACCCGCCTCCCCGCTCGTGGCGGCGAACGGCCCTGCGCGCTCAGGGCCGCCCGGGCCTGAAGCGACAGCCGCCATCCTCCACGCCGCCAGCCGCACCAGAGCCCGGAGACCGCGCCGCGTGTTCGACGCCACCGTCCCCCGATACGCCAGCCTGATCCGGCTCGATCCGGCCCCCGGTCGCGAGATCGTCGCGCCCCCGGCTCCGGGCGGCTACCATCTGATCGACACCACCATGATGTACGCGCCCAAGTCGGGCGGCGTGAAGCGCTACCTCATGGCCAAGCGCGCCTGGCTGGCGCGGCGGCGGCCGGACGTGCGCCATACGCTGGTGGTTCCAGGCGCCCGCACCCGGGCCGAGTCCGAAGGCCTGGTGACCGTGTCGGCCACGCGCCTGCCGTTCGGGGACGGCTATCGGATGCCCGCCAGCCTCACCAAGTGGGAGACGGTGCTGAGGCTTCTGGAGCCCGACGTGATCGAGGCCGGCGACGTCTTCGTGCCCGGCCATGCCGCTCTGGAGGCCGGCGAGGCCCTGGGCGCGCCCGTGGTCGGCTTCTGCCACACCGACGCCGCAGCCCTGGCGGCGTTGCACTTCGGCGAATGGGCCGAAGCGCCGACGTTCAGCTTCTGGGCCCAGGCCTACCAGCGCTTCGACCACGTGGTGGCTCCCAGCCAGCACATGGCGGGCCGCCTGGCCGACGCCGGCGTCCAGCGGATGTCGGTCCAGCAGCTCGGCGTCGACACCGACCTCTTCCATCCGGCCCGCGGCGACCGCGAGCGCCTGATCCGCCGCCTGGGGGTGTCGCCCGACACCCGGCTGCTGGTCTTCGCCGGCCGGCCGGCGCGGGAGAAGAACATCGAGTCCATGGTGGCCGCGGTCGAACGGCTGGGCGCGCCCTACAAGCTGCTCCTGGTGGGGGCCGGCAAGGACCTGGCCTGGTCGCCGCACGTGATCAGGCTGGACTTCGAGCGCGATCCGGTGCGGCTGGCCGGCCTGCTCGCCTCGTGCGACGCGGCGCTGCACGCCAACGAGAACGAGATCTTCGGCCTGTTCGTGCTCGAGGCGATGGCCGCCGGCCTGCCCGTGGTCGGCTCCCGCCGCGGCGGCGTGGGGGAACTGATCGATCCGCATGTGGGACAGCCGGCGCAGAACGTCGAGCCTGGCGGCCTCGCCGAAGCCATCGAAGCCCTCTTCGCCCGCGAAGTCGCCGAGGTGGGCCGGGCCGCGCGCCGCCGGGCCGAAGCCCGCCACGGATGGGACGCCACCTTCGAGGCCCTGACCCGTCTCTACGGCGAGCTGATCGCCGCCCGCCGCCCCGAGCCCCTCGCACTGACGGCCTGACGCCCTCGGGACGCGGCCTATCGCGCCAGCCAGCGCGCCGGCAGGCGATATTCGGGACGTGTCGGGCGCAGGATGTCTGCGGCGACCAGCGCGCCCAGGCCCACGAACTTCAAGAGTATCCGCATCGTCCGCATGGCGCGCGCCCCCTGGTGATCGACACTGCAACGATCAGCGCGGCCACAGGTTGCGTGGAATCCGTGACGGCGCGATGTCAGGCGGTAGAAAACGGAGCAGCACGTTGAGCTTGTCCCGTCCCGGTTTCGTTGGTCACGGAATTCAGGACACATTTCGCCTGCACGGTGAAGCTTTCGAGAGTTGAGGAAAGTTCCAGTTGGACCGCCGCCACCCAATGCCGTGATGCCGGCCGGCGCGTTGGGAGGCTGCCAACCACCGCCGCGGATCATCGTCGTCAACAACTCGGGTATGGCCCTGGAGATCTACCGTGCCCGCCGCCCGACACGCTTCGACAAACGGGACATCGTAGCCCTGCGCTTCGAGGCGCCTCTCCTGACCGGGCCTAGTTTCCGAGCAGGTTGGATTGCGGATTTTCGCGCCCGAGGACGCGCGCGATCAATACGCCGTCGGCCTCGACGCAATAGTAGATGGAATGCGCCCCATAGACCGACCGGCGATAGCCGGCGCGGATATGATCGACTCCTTGCCAAACTTGCGGGCTATCCGCGATCTGCCCGAGCCGCGCGGTCAGCCCGTCGTAGTATTGATCTGCCGCGTCCATCCCGTAGCGATCGACGCCCCACTCGTAGAGGCGTTCAAGGTCCGCGTCCGCCGCTCGGCTCAAACGATAGCGACGATCAGGCATTCCGGGATATCCGCGCCTTCACCGCCGCGCGGATATCCTCCGGGCTACGTGCGCCCAACCCACTTCTTTCACCTTCGATGAGCGCCGCGCGGACAGCCTCGATGTCGGCGCGCTCCTGCTGCGCCTTGCGGATCAGGTCGCGCAACACCTCGCTGTCGTTCGTGTAGGCGCCGCTGTCGATCTGCGCCTTGATCCAGTCGTTCTGTGCACCTGTGAGCGTGATGGTCTTTCGTATCGTCGTCATGGCGGGTCTCCATCGCGCGGGAAATCATACTATTGGTGCGATATAGCATGATTTCGGGGCTGACCTTCCTCCGCTTCCGCAGGGGAGGCGCGGCGTCACCCCATAAAAGGCGAACGGCCCGGGATCGCTCCCAGGCCGTCGTCATGTCTGAATCCCGGCCTTCGCCGGGATGAATCGGCTCCCCGGCTTCCGTCGGGGCGCTCGCTCAGTTCCGCGCGGTGTCCACAAGCTTGTTCTTGGTGATCCAGGGCATCATGGCGCGCAGGCGCTGGCCGACCTCCTCGATCTGGTGCTCGGCGTTGCGACGGCGGGTGGCCTTGAAGCTGGGCTGGCCCACGGTGTTCTCGGCCATGAAGTCGCGCACGAAGCGACCCGACTGGATGTCCTCCAGCACCTTCTTCATCTCGGCCTTGGTCTCGGGCGTCACGATCCGGGGACCGGTGACGTACTCGCCGTATTCGGCCGTGTTCGAGATCGAGTAGTTCATGTTGGCGATGCCGCCCTCGTAGATCAGGTCCACGATCAGCTTCACCTCGTGCAGGCACTCGAAATAGGCCATTTCCGGCGCATAGCCGGCCTCGACCAGGGTCTCGAAGCCCGCGCGGATCAGCTCCACCAGCCCGCCGCAGAGCACGGCCTGTTCGCCGAACAGGTCGGTCTCGCATTCCTCGCGGAAGTTGGTCTCGATGATGCCCGAACGGCCGCCGCCGATGGCCGAGGCGTAGGCCAGACCCAGGTCCATGGCGGCGCCCGAGGCGTCCTGGTGGACGGCGATCAGGCAGGGCACGCCGCCGCCCTTCTGGTATTCGCCGCGCACGGTGTGGCCGGGGCCCTTGGGCGCCACCATGAGGACGTCGACCGTGCCCTTGGGCTCGATCAGTCCGAAGTGGACGTTGAGGCCGTGGGCGAACAGCAGGGCGGCGCCGTCGCGGATGTTGGGTTCGATCTCACCCGCGTAGATGCCGCGCTGCAGCTCGTCGGGCGCCAGCACCATCAGCAGGTCGGCCCAGGCGGCGGCCTCGGCCACGCTCATCACCTTGAGGCCGTCGGCCTCGACCTTCTTGGCGGTGGCCGAACCGGGCTTCAGCGCGACGGCGACGTTCTTCACGCCCGAGTCGTGCAGGTTCAGCGCATGGGCCCGCCCCTGGCTGCCATAGCCTACGATGGCGATCTTCTTGTCCAGGATGCGGGAAATGTCGGCGTCGCGGTCGTAGTAGACGCGCATGATTGTTCTCCTAGGACTCGAGATCGTGCTGCGGCCGCGCAACGGCGCCGCCGCAAAGCCGGGGGTGTGAAGCGGTTTTTTGCCCGTAGGTCAAGGGAAGCCGGCTCATGGGGCGGCTTCCGGTGCGGGCGTCTGGGACGTAGCCATGGGTCTCTCCTGTTCGAGCCGGACAGACGGGCGGCAAAGAAAAAGCCCCGTCCGGATTCCGGCGGGGCTGGTGTTCGGTCGTGTGCGGCCGTCCTGGCTAGCGCGCGACATCCTCCACCGGCCCACCGAGGGCGGTCGGTACGAGGTTTACGAGCTGGGCCGGCATCGGGCGCATGACGGCTGCATACCCCGGCGCAGCTCTCCTGCAAAGGCGCCGGATGCGGAGGCGGCCGAACCGTGGCATCCCGGGCGCATGATCGAACGCACCGCCGCCTGCGCCTGTGGCCAGATGCGCCTCGCCTGCCGGGGCGAGCCGCTCAAGGTCTCGCTGTGCCATTGCCGCGCGTGCCAGCGGCGCTCGGGCGGCCCGTTCGGCGTCGCGGCCTTCTTTCCCCCCGACGCCGTCCGCGCCAGTGGCGAGAGCCGGGCGTTCCGGCGGGGATCGGACAGCGGATTCGACCTGATCTTCCGTTTCTGTCCCACATGCGGCTCGACGGTGTGGTGGGAGAGCCTGCGGATGGCGGGCCGCGTCGCTGTCGCGGCCGGCGCCTTCGCCGACCCGGCGTTTCCGG
This sequence comes from Phenylobacterium sp., assembly GCF_037189685.1. Classification (GTDB taxonomy): domain Bacteria; phylum Pseudomonadota; class Alphaproteobacteria; order Caulobacterales; family Caulobacteraceae; genus Phenylobacterium. Next base: position 65,928 of record NZ_JBBCIT010000036.1, read on the forward strand.
CCCCGACCCAGGCGGTCTACGAGGAGCACCGCCACGCGTGGATCCCGGAAGACCTCATTCCGGAACACCCCGTTCCAGGCGATCCCGCCTGATGCCGATCGAGGTGACCCCGTCCATCACCCTGGCCGACGAGGAGGTCCAGGTGCGGGCGGTCCGCGCCTCGGGACCCGGGGGGCAGCATGTGAACAAGGTCTCGACCGCGATCGAGCTGCGGTTCGACGTGCGCGGCTCGCAGAGCCTGACACCCTATGTCCAGGGCCGGCTGGAGAAGCTCTCGGGTTCGCGCCTCACCCTCGAGGGCGTCCTGGTCCTGGTGGCCCAGGACCACCGAAGCCAGGAGATGAACCGCCAGGCGGCGCTGGGCCGCCTGGTCGAGCTCATACGCAAGGCGGCCGAGCCGCCCCCACCGCCGCGCAAGAAGACCCGGCCCACCTACGCCTCGAAGCTGAGACGCCTGGAGGGCAAGTCGAAACGCTCGACGGTCAAGGCGATGCGCGGCCGACCGCGCGGGGACGACTAGCTGTTGTCTTCGACCGGCGCTTCCGGGCCGTTCTTCTTGATGCTGTCGATGGCGTTCTGGGCGCTGGCCTTGGACGCGTAGCCCTCGGTCGAGAACATGACCTCGCTGTTGTACTTGAACCGGACCCGGAACTCGCCGGCCTTGTCCTTGTAGATTTCGAACTTGTGCGCCACCGCACGCCTCCTTGATTGGTCGGGCGTACAGCATAGCCGCCGTCGCCACGCCCCGGTCAAGGCTGTCGGTCGAGGCCGTCGGGCGGGGCCTGTCGCGGGGGCCTGTCGCGGGGACCTGTCGCGGGGACCTGGCGCGGAGGGCCGTCCGGCGCTGGCGCCCGACGCCGGCCTTCGCCTATAAAGGCGCCGTCATGAACGCCCCCCGCCTTCCCCGTCCGCTCACGGGCGCCCTCGCGACCGCCCTGCTCGTCACCGCCTGCGCCCCCAGCCTGGGGCCCCCACCGCCCGGCCCGGGACCCGCGCCTCCGCCACCGCCCGTCGGGAGCCCGACGTTCTCCGCGCCCGACTTCGCCTGGTCACAGCGGGCCGGCGCCAACATCATCGCCGGCAAGGTGGCCTACCGCCGGGGAGTCATCCGCTACACCTGCGCCGGGGCGGCTGTCGTCCTGACACCCGAGACCGCATGGTCGGCGCGCCGGATGGCCGCCCTCTACGGCTCGACCGACCGCGCCGCCCTCCCCGCCGACGAGGTGCGCGCCCGCACACCCAGCGCCCCGCCCGGCGACGCCGGTCCGTACGTGAAGCGCACCACCTGCGACGACGCCGATCAGTTCGCCTTCGGCGGACTGCCCGACGGCGGCTGGTACGCCATCACCATCGCCCGGCCCGTGGGCGATCCCGACGGGGCGACGGTGGCCTTGATGCGCCGGGTCTATGTGCGCGGCGGCCGCACCGTCCCGCTGACGATGTAGCCACGTCGTCCAGCACGGGCCGCACGACCGGCGCGCGCGGATCAGCCTCCGACTCCTCTGGCCTGGACCTCTGCCTGGGCCTCTGGCGCGGGCCTTGCGCCCCGGCGGGTCATGAGCTTCGGCGTGACCCAGATTGGCGCAACCTCCCGTCCGGCGGCCTATGCCGCCGCCACGGCCGTGGTCGCGGGCCGGGACGCCGCGACGGCCCCCGCCGAGGATTTCGCCGTCTCATCGACTCCGCCGGTCGCGCCGCCGACCGACGCGTCCAGCGCCCGCGAGCAGCTTCGCCAGCAGATCATGGCCGAGCGCGGCCTCGACATGCGCGCGCTCTACGGCATGTCGTCCCAGGACCGCATCCGCGCCGAGGCCGGCATCATGGCCGAAATCTCGCTCCGCACCCGCCAGGCGCAGGATCGCGCCCGCGCCGAGTTGAAGGGCCTGGGCACGCGGGTCGACATCCGCGTCTGATTTCCCGGGCCGCCGCTTTCCCTGGACCTCGGGCGCCCTGGCCGTTTGGTGTCGGCGGGCGAAGCGGCTATGGAGCCTGCGCCATGTCGCACAACACCTTCGGCCACCTGTTCCGCGTGACCACCTGGGGCGAGAGCCACGGGCCGGCGCTGGGCTGCGTGGTCGATGGCTGCCCGCCCGGACTGCCGCTCACCGAGGCCGACATCCAGCCGTGGCTGGACCGCCGCCGCCCCGGCCAGGGCAAGTTCGTCACCCAGCGGCAGGAGCCGGACGCCGTCCGCATCCTCTCGGGTGTCTTCGGGGACGACCGCATCCGCGAGCGGTCCGGGGGCCAAGTGACCACCGGTACACCGATCTCGATGATCATCGAGAACGTCGACCAGCGCAGCCGCGACTATTCCGAGATCGCCGCCGCCTTCCGGCCCGGCCACGCCGACTACGCCTATTTCGCCAAGTACGGGGTCCGCGACTACCGTGGGGGGGGCCGCCAGTCGGCGCGCGAGACGGCCGCGCGGGTGGCCGCCGGGGCCGTGGCCCGCAAGGTCCTGGACGGCGTGACGATCCGCGGCGCGGTGGTCCAGATCGGCCCCCACGCCGTGGACCCGGACCGCGTCGACTTCGCCGCGACCGGCGACAACGAGTTCTGGGCGCCGGACCCCGACATCGTGCCGGTCTGGCAGGAGCACCTGGAGAAGGTCCGCAAGGCCGGCTCGTCCACCGGCGCCGTCGTCGCCGTGGAGGCCACGGGCGTCCCTGCCGGCTGGGGCGCGCCGCTCTACGGCAAGCTGGACGCCGAGCTGGCCGCGGCCCTGATGTCGATCAACGCCGCCAAGGGCGTGGAGATCGGCGCGGGCTTCGCCGCCGCCGCGCTGTCGGGCGAGGCCAACGCCGACGAGATGCGGATGGGGAACGACGGGCCGATCTTCCTGTCGAACCATGCCGGCGGCGTCCTGGGCGGAATCTCGACCGGCCAGGACGTGAGCGCCCGGGTAGCGTTCAAGCCCACCTCCTCGATCCTCACGCCCCGGCGCAGCCTCGACGAGTCCGGACAGGAGATCGACCTCCGCACCAAGGGCCGCCACGATCCCTGCGTCGGCATCCGCGCCGTCCCGGTGGTCGAGGCGATGGTGGCCTGCGTCCTGGCCGACGCCTTCCTGCGCCACCGCGCCCAGACCGGGGGGACGGTCCACCGGCCCGCACCACCCCGGGGTTGAGCCGAACGCCCAGGATCACCTCTACCGTGCGCCAACACTCTGATCACAGGGCGCTTTTCGCCCTCGGACGCCTGCTATTCGATTGACCGTGTAACGCGGGTCATCCTATCCACGATGCGCCTTCGGCGGCCGGATATCCGGTCGCACAAGGCTCCTCAGACCTTACGACGGCGACGGTGCGCTACGACCTCCTGAGAATCCTGCTGGTGGACGACAACCACCACATGCGGGTGCTCTTGACCGAGATTCTGCGCGCCCTGGGCGTGGTCCACATCCACGAGGCCAACGACGGCGCGGAGGGCCTGCAGGTGATGCGGGACCATCCGATCGACCTCATCATGACCGACCTGTCGATGCAGCCGCTGGACGGGATCGACTTCGTGCGCCTGCTGCGCAACTCGCCCGACAGCCCCAACCAGCTGGCGCCGGTCATCATGGTCACCGGCCATTCGACCTTCGCGCGGGTCAACGAGGCGCGCGACGCCGGCGTCAGCGAATTCCTGACCAAGCCGCTGACCGCGCGGGTCGTGGTGGAGCGCCTGCATCAGGCGATCGAACATCCGCGTCCGTTCGTCCGGTCGGGCGACTACTTCGGGCCCGACCGCCGCCGGCGCGTCGATCCCGCCTACGACGGGCCCCGCCGGCGCGCGAGCGACGCGCAATCCAGGTCCGCCTGAAGCCCCGGGCCTGCGGCGCGGGCGCCGGAGTCGTCAGAGGCTCAGCGCGCAGCTCTCGCCGATCGTGGGACGCGAGACCACCACCCGTGACAGCCCCGGAAACGCCGGCCGCAGCCGTTCGGCGAAGTAGAGGCAAATGTGCTCCAGCGTCGGGCGCTCCAGGCCCGGCTTCTCGTTGAGCAGTCCGTGGTCCAGTTCGGCGGCGACGCCCTTCAGGGAACTTTCCAGGTCGGCCAGGTCGGCGACCCAGCCCACCGGCTCCTGAGGCCGGCCGCGCACGGTCGCCTCCACCCGGAACGAATGGCCGTGGAGGTTCCGGTACGGGCGGTGATCGGGGCCGTCCGCGAAGTAGTGGGCCGCGTCGAAGGTGGCGGCCTTGGTGATCTCGAACGTGGGTGAAGTCATCTGAGGTGTCGGAGGGAGGTGACGGCCCGGAAGCCTGATGAGGCCTCAGGCGATGCCGAGGTATTTGTGGGTCTGGACGCTTAAACGCCAGCGGGGGTGGGCGAGGCAATAGGCGATCGCCGCCTGCGTGTTCGCGTCGCGGTCGGGACCGTCCATCGGCTGCAGCAGGAAGCGCTCGAAATCCAGGCGCTCGAAGCGCTCAGGAGGCGCCTTCTCCTGCGGGAACACCAGCTTCAGCTCCTGGCCGCGGGTCTGCACGACGGGCGCATCGGCCTTGGGGCTGACGCAGATCCAGTCGATGCCCTTGGGAACCTCCAGAGTGCCGTTTGTCTCCAGCGCGATCGAGAAGCCACGCGCGTGGAGGGCGTCGACGAGGAGGCCGTCCACCTGCAGGAGCGGCTCGCCGCCCGTCAGCACCGTCAGCCGGTCACCCGAGCCGCCCTCCCAGGCCGCCTCGACGGCCGCGGCCAGCGCCCCGGCGTCGGCGAACCTTCCGCCCCCCGGACCATCCATGCCGACGAAGTCGGTGTCGCAGAAGGTGCAGATCGCCTTCGACCGGTCGCGCTCCAGCCCGCTCCACAGGTTGCAGCCGGCGAAGCGGCAGAACACCGCGGCCCGCCCGGCCTGCCCGCCTTCGCCCTGGAGGGTGAGGAAGATCTCCTTGACGGCGTAGCTCATGGGACAAGCTCTGGGCGCCCTTCGGCGTCCCAGGCCTCGTAGCCCCGGCGGCGCAGCTCGCAGGCCGGGCAGGTTCCACAGCCGTGGCCCCAGGCCTGGACCGCCCTGCGCTCACCAAGGTAGCAGGTGTGGCTGTCCTCGACCGTGATGGCCACCAGAGGTTCGCCGCCGAGCCCTTTGGCCAACGCCCAGGTCTGCGCCTTGGTCAGCCGCATGAGAGGCGTCTCGATGCGAAAGGCCTGCGCCATGCCCAGGTTCAGGGCATGCTCCACCGCGTCGAGCGTGTCACGCCGGCAATCGGGATAGCCGGAGTAGTCGGTCTCGCACATGCCGCCCACCAGAACGTTCAGCCCGCGCCGATCGGCCAGGGCGGCGGCATAGGTCAGGAACACCAGGTTGCGGCCGGGGACAAAGGTCGACGGCAGACCCTTCCCGGTGATCTCGATGGCGCGCTCGGCGGTCATCGCCGTCTCGGCGATGGCGCCGAAGCTGCGGATGTCCAGCATGTGATCTTCGCCCAGCCGGGCGGCCCACGACGGAAAGGTCTCCGAAAGTCGCGCTCGCACCGCCTGGCGCGCCGCGAGTTCGACCGCATGCCGCTGGCCATAGTCGAAACCCAGCGTCTCCACGCGCCCGTACCGCGCCAGGGCCCAGGCGAGGCACGCCGTGGAATCCTGTCCGCCGGAGAAGAGCACGAGGGCCTGATCGGTCATCGGCCCCATATGGGCCACGGCCGTCGAAGAAGGAAGCGCGGGGCGACGTAGGGGAAACTTCGTTGTTCCCGGCGCCACAGTCCAGCCTGATCCCTTACGCCATTTGGGTTTGCATATCAGCGTGCGTTGACAGTTCGTCGCAGCGGAGCGAGCCTGACCGAGGCTGAACGGGGGCGCGCCGCCTCCCGCAGGCTACGCGTCAAGCGGCGTGATGGCGACCACGGGCCAGACAAGAGCCCGCCCGCCCTGGGAGGAACAGTATGTCGGATACCCGCACTCTTCGGAGTCTGCTGGCTGTTGGCGTGTCCGCCGCAGCGATCTCGTCGATGGCGACGCCCGTCTGGGCGCAGGCCGCCGGCTCCAATATCATCGAGGAACTGGTCGTCACCGCCGAAAAGCGTGAGCAGAGCCTGCAGGACGTGCCGGTGGCCATCTCGGCGTTCACCAGCAAGCAGCGCGACATGGTGGGCATCAGCACGGTCCAGGACCTGACGAACTTCACCCCGGGCTTCGTCTACCAGTCGTCGAACGACCGCGCGAGCATGCGGGGCATCGGCCGCCTGACCAACGTGCACGCGGTGGACGGGGCGGTGTCGATCTACATCGACGGCCTGTTCACGACCTCGACGGTGCTGGCCGGCGGCCCGCCGCTGGACGTGGAGCGGGTCGAGATCCTGCGCGGGCCCCAGGGCACGCTC
>NZ_JBBCIT010000037.1:0-45481 GCF_037189685.1 Phenylobacterium sp.
CTCGTACATCGCCCGGAACTTCCAGGTCGTGTCCACGTGCAGCAGCGGGAACGGCGGCTTCGACGGCCAGAACGCCTTCGCCGCTAGGTGCAGCATCACCGCGCTGTCCTTGCCGATCGAGTACAGCATCACCGGACGCTCGCACTCCGACACCACCTCCCGAAGAATCTGGATGCTCTCAGACTCCAACCGCTCCAAATGCGTCAGGGTCTGCGACGACAAGCGCGGCTCCGCGGGTTGGGCGTGGGGTGCGGCGGTGTGGGTTCGGACCTCGGCGTCCATCGGCGACCTTACAGCAAACATCGATATCCGCCTGTGCGATGGCACAGGCGTCCGGCCCGGCGGCGGAGTTAGCCGCCACGCCCCGGAGGCGCAAGGCGAGGGGTTGCCAGGAATTCTCGGCGGGCTGGCAGGTGGGCTGGGCGCGTTCCGCGTCAGCCCGGACATGCGATGCCGCTTGGCGGCTCCGCGGAATGGCGCCACAACCGCGTTCGACGGAAGCGCGTACCCGCCTTTCGAGCCGGAAAACCGGCCGGGGGCGGCCGGGGGCGGCAGGGGGAAAAGGGTCTCATGGCTTCGGACGTGGCGGCGCCGGCAAAGGGCGGCTACAGGTATTTCGTCGTCTGGCTGCTGGCGGTCGTCTACACCCTGAATTTCCTGGACCGGCAGATCGTCTCGATCCTGGCCGAACCGATCCGGACCGACCTCAACCTCACCGACACCCAGCTCGGCATGCTGAGCGGGATCGTCTTCGCCCTGTTCTATACAGGCTTCGGCATTCCGATCGGCTGGCTGGCGGACCGGGTGAACCGTGTGTGGATCATCTCCGGCGCGTGCGCGCTCTGGAGCCTGTTCACGGCCCTTTGCGGCACGGCGACCAATTTCGTCCAGCTCGCCCTCTACCGGATGGGGGTGGGGATCGGGGAAGCCGGCGGTTCGCCGCCATCCTATTCGCTGATTTCCGACTACTTCAAGCCGGAGGAACGGGGCACCGCACTGGCGATCTACTCCCTGGGCGTGCCGGTCGGGTCGATGCTGGGGTCGGCGCTGGGTGGCTGGATCGCGGCCGAGCATGGGTGGCGGGTGGCGTTCTACGTCATGGGCGTGCCGGGTGTCGTGCTGGCGGGACTGGTCATGCTGCTGGTGCGCGAGCCGAAGCGCGGCGGGCTGGACGTTCTGGCGGCGGGGCAGGCCGAGGCGACCAGACCCCCGTCCATCGCGGAGGCCTTCGCCGGCTTCTTCGGCAACCGGACGCTGTTTCTGACGGCGCTGGCGGCGGGCCTTTCGGCCTTCGTCGGCTATGCGGCACTCACCTGGAACCCGCCGTTCCTGATCCGCGTGAAGGGCATGAGTCTCACGGAGGTGGCCGCCTACTACAGCCTGGTCCTCGGGATCACGGGGATGATCGGCACCTTCGGCGCCGGCTGGTTGGTCGACCGGCTGAGTCGGCGCGATGCGCGCTGGTTCGCCTGGCTGCCGGCGATCGCCTTCGTGCTGACCGTACCGTTCTGGTTCGGCCTCATCTATGCGCCGACGTGGCAGATCGCCCTTGTCTGCGTGGCGATTCCGGCCCTGCTCAACAACTGCTATCTCGCGCCGGCCTTGGCGGTTGTGCAGAATTCCGTTCCGGCCAACCGCCGGACCATCTCGGGCGCGGTTCTGCTCTTCGTGCTCAATCTCATCGGCCTGGGTATCGGCCCCGTCTACGTCGGCCGCATCTCGGACGCGGCGAAGGCGGAGTATGGCGACCAGTCCTTGGCCATCGGCTTCCTCTGGCTGATCCCCGTGGTGTTCGTCACCATCGGCGCGCACCTGATCGCAGCCTGGTCGATCGGTCGGGACCGTAAGCTGGCGGCGGCCGGAGCCTAGGGGCGCTCAGCCGCGCGGGTGGCGCGGAGCAGGGTCAGGGCGTCCCACAGGCGCCACAGGCGCAGCCGGTAGAGCATCCCGATGGCGGACAGGCGTTGCCCCACCGTGTTCAGTTCGGGACTCGTCAGCACCTTGGGGGTATGCGCCACGGCCGAAAGGGGCATCAGGAGATTGCGGACCAGCCAGCGGGAGCGTTGGCTCCTTTGGCCGGCCATCAGGCCGAAGGTCTCGGCGTTGATCCGCCGCCACTTGCCCGAAAGCTGCTCCCAGGTGACACGTGCGGGGTGGCCGATGGCGGCTGCAGGCACATAGCCCAGGCGCGCGCCGGTCGCGACCGCGCGGCGCGACCAGTCGACATCCTCCGAGAGGCCGACGCCGAACGCGCCGACCCTGTCGAAGAGAGGACGGCGACAGAACATGTTTCCGGCGCCGGTGAACCCCTTCTTTTCGATGTAGGTCTTGAAATCGAAGGCGAAGACCCGCTCGAACGCCTCGGCCGGCGTCATGCGCTCGGGGTCCGAGACCAGCACCCGGACGCGCCCTCCGACGAGGTCGAAGCGGTCCAGGGCCTTGACGCCTTCCTCCAGCCACTGGGGCTCGGCCACGCAATCGGAATCGATGAACGCCAGCACGTCGCCGCGCGAAGCGGCGACTGCGCCGTTGCGCGCCGGCCCCGCGCCCTTCTCCGTGATCACGACGATCCGGGCCCGTCCCCGGACCACCGCTTCCACCGCGGCCAGTCCTGCCGGCGAATTGTTGTCGCCGATCACGATCTCGAAGCGGTCTTTGGGATAGGTCTGCGCGTCCAGCGCCGCGAGCCCGATCTCCAGCCCCCCCAGATCCTGATAATGGGGCATGATGACGCTGACGAACGGCAGGGCCGCAGTAGTTGCTGTCGTCATGGCGTTTCCCTGATCGACCAAGATGTGCGCGACTCCTTACGCGTAAACCCTGCGCCATGGGTAAATTGCGCGCGCGAACCTCGCCCCGTGCGTTCACGCGGGCTCCCTTCGCGTGCTAGAGGGCCGTCGCGACGTTACGTCAAGGTGGCGCCGCGGCAGGTGGAGGGGCGCGGCTTGGCCAATATCCGTTCGATCGAGGAGGCCGACCTTCCCGCCGTCGTAACGCTCATGTGCGAGAGCTTTCCGCGCCGCGACCGGGCCTACTTCGAGACTGGCCTGCAACGGCTGGCGCAGCGCGAGATCCCGGAGGGAACAGAACCCTATGGCCTTCTGATCGACGACGATGGCGTGAAGGGCGCGGTGCTGGCGATCTCGTCGTGGCATGGCTCGGCCGAGAAGAGGCAGCTATTCGTCAACATCTCTACCTGGTGTGTGGCGCCCTCGCACCGGGGGGAGATGGCGCGTGAACTCTATCGTCGCGCCGGCGAACGAGACGACGCGGTGAATACAAATCTTTCTGCGGCAGCTCACACGTTGAAAACCCTGGGACGGTTCAACTTCCGGCCCTGGACGACCGGCCAGTTCATCGGTGTCGCCTTCCGCAGCCATCGCAAGGCAGCCAGGATCCTTTCGCCCGAGCAAGCGCTCCTGCGGGGACTGCCCCAGAGCGAATTCAAGAAGCTGCAGGATCATGTTTCCCTGGGCGGGCTGGCGATCTGCGTCGCCACCGCCGACCGCATCATGCCGATCATCCTAGTGCGTCGGCGGGTGCAGAAGGTCGTGCCCGCCGCGCAGTTGATCTACTGCGAGAATGTGCCGTGGCTACTGGAGCACGGGGGCGCATTGCTCTGGTGGTTGCGTGCCCGTGGCTTCATAGGTCTCATCATCGACGCCAACGAGCCGCCACCCGGGATGGTGGGCAAGTTCTATCCCGGCAAGGCCGCCAAGTACGTTCGAGGCCAGGAACCCGCTATCGACGTGGACCACACCTATTCGGAGCTGTTGTACTTGGGGTTGTAGATAGCCCTCAGCGTAGTCGCTTGAGTGTCGATTTCAGATTCTGCTTCTGCTGACGAACATATGAGTAGCGCTCGGCTACGCGCTGCTGCACCGTTTCCTTGGTCCAACCGGTGGTGTAGCTGATCCGGGGCACGAACCGCTGGTTCTGCGGACCAGCTCTGGTCTGATCGCTGTTATAGATTCGAGTGTAAGTCTTCAGGGCTCCGAGGACGCGCCGGTCGTAGCTGCCGAACGGAATGGCGAAGCGATCGACGGGCCTGCCCAGCGCTTCGCTCAGGGTCTGCTGCGAGCCTGAGGTCTCCTGGCGGAGGGTCGCAGCGTCGGCGCGGCGCAGGTCTACATGGTTCCGGCCGTGGCTCCCGACGACCATGCCCATGACCTCCAAGCTCCGCAAGCCTGCGCCGTCGAGATATCGCGGGTCGTCCAGACGGCCGGAGCAGGCGAAGAATGTCGCCGACAGGCCTCGATCGGCCAAGATGGGAGCCGCGATGTCGAGGTCGCTCCGGTTGCCGTCGTCGAAGGTGATCTCGATCGAACGCCCCTCGCGGAGCAAGTCGGCCATGGCGTCGGCCAGGTGCATGAAGAGGTCGGTCGGACACCAGTACGGCGCCTCGTCCGCCGGAACCCCCGCGTGCGGTACGCCAATCCCGTGGAAGTTGAAGACCGTTCTCTCCAGGGGGGGCTGATGATCCGTCACGTCCCTCGTTCCTAACCGTACTTCACGGCGAAGGGATGTCCGTCTGCCGCGAAATTCGCACGGAGAATGCGGCGGAGGCCGCGGTGAAGTCCAGATTTAAGTATCGGAGATCGACGGTCTCAGGTCTCCTGGCATGTATGTCCGAAAATCGCGAGACTTGCCGCGACCGAGTGCTCATCCTGTCTGCATGGAGATGGACTTCGAAGCCTGCCGGCGCGCCTTCGTCACCCGCGACCCGCGGTTCGACGGCCGCATCTTCGCCGGGGTGAAGACCACGGGCATCTACTGCCGGCCGATCTGCCCGGCGCGGACGCCCAAGGCCGGGAACATGACCTTCTATCCTACCGCCGCGGCGGCGCAGGAAGCCGGATTCCGGCCCTGCCTGCGCTGTCGGCCTGAGGCCTCGCCTGATCTCGGCGCCTGGCGGGGAACGTCCAACACCGTCTCGCGGGCCCTGGCTCTCATCGAAGGGGGAGCGTTGGACGGCGACGATGTGGATGCGCTGGCCACCCGTCTGGGCGTGGGCGAGCGCCAGCTTCGCCGGCTGTTCCGCCAGCATCTCGGCGCTTCGCCGGTCTCGGTGGCCCAGACGCGGCGCGTACTGCTGGCCAAGCAGCTCATCCAGGAGACGCGTCTCCCGATGACAGAGGTGGCGCTAGCGTCCGGCTTTGGCAGCGTGCGCCGGTTCAACGAGACTTTTCAACAACTCTTCCGCCGCCCGCCGGGGCAGCTGCGCCGCTCGCGTCAGGCCGAGACACCGGCGGCCGATGGCGTCACCGTACGCCTGCCTTACAAGCCGCCCTACGACTGGGACGGGGTCATCAGTTTCCTGGCCGATCGTGCGATCCCGGGCGTGGAACGTGTGGAACCGGGACGATATGCGCGGACGCTGTCGATCGATGGTGTCCGGGGTGTGGTCATCGTCACGCCGCGCGGCGACGACGCGCTGTCGGCGGAGATCCGGTTTCCGCGGCTCCAGGCCCTTCCGGCCGTGATCGCACGTATTCGCCGCGTGTTCGACCTTTCGGCGGACCCCGCGCTGATCGGCGCGCATCTTTCGCAGGACGCCACGCTTGCGCCGCTTGTGGCGGCGCGGCCGGGACTCAGGGCGCCGGGCGCATGGGACGGGTTCGAGCTCGCCGTACGAGCCATCCTCGGACAACAGATCACCGTGGCCGCGGCGCGCAACCTCGCCGCCAAACTGGTGGAGGTCTATGGTGACGCCATCCATGATCCGGCCGCCGCGGCGCTGGGGCTGGACCGGGTCTTCCCGTCGCCGCGGCGGCTTGTGGGCCAGGATATCGCCGCCCTCGGCATGCCGCGCGCGCGGGGCGCGGCCCTGGAGGGGCTGGCCCGCACCGTCGCCGCCGATCCGGCGATCTTCACCCCGCGGGCCGATCTCGCCAGCGCCATCGCCGCCCTGACCGCTCTTCCGGGCGTCGGCGAATGGACCGCACAGTACATCGCCCTTCGGGAACTTCGCGAGCCCGACGCCTTCCCCCAGGGTGATGTGGGCCTGATGCGGGCGCTGGCCGGCGATGAGGGGACACGCCCCTCCGCGGCTGAACTCCTGGCTCGCAGCGAGGCCTGGAGACCCTGGCGGGCCTATGCCGCACAATACCTCTGGGCCGGAGATCCCGGCCCGGCGCCCCGAAAAACAGCCCGTCCGAGAGCGACCGATGACCGACAAGCCGCCGCCTGAAATCCTGACCCTTGAGCGTGTGCCGACGCCGATCGGCGAGGCCCTCGTCGTCAGTGACGAGGCGGGCGTGCTGCGCGCCTTCAACTGGCGCGACTATGAGCCGGCCATGCGCCGCTGGCTGTCGCGCCGGTACGGCTCCGTACCTGTCTCCGAGGGGCGCGGGCCGCTGCGCATGAAGATCGAAGCCTATTTCTCAGGCGACGTGGGCGTCCTGGGCGTAATCCCGTGGCAGGGGGCGGGCACGGCGTTCCAGCGATCGGTCTGGGCAGCGCTCTGCAGCATCCCGCCCGGGGAGACGCTGAGCTACGCCGGCCTCGCCGCCCGCATCGGCCGCCCCACCGCTGTTCGCGCCGTGGGGCTCGCGAACGGCTCCAATCCCGTGTCGCTGGTGGTTCCCTGCCACCGGGTGATCGGGTCGAATGGATCGCTCACAGGCTATGGCGGCGGATTGGAGCGGAAGCGCTGGCTACTGGAGCATGAGGGTGCGCGGTTCGTCGGCGCGCCCTAGTCACATGCGGCTGTTACTCGTCGTACACTTATGGATAAGCTCTTTGGCGCCATTGCTGCGGACATCTGAATTGTGAGCTGTGTGGAAGCCTGATGACTGGGACCGCGACTGAGGTGGCCGGAAGCTCTGAAACGTCAACCATACGGTCGATCTACGACGACAAGCCGCTCAGCTACTTTTCAAATGCTCGGCTCGACATCGTGCGTCTTCTGCCCGCTGATCCACACGCCGCCGTTCTTGAGCTTGGATGCGGCGCAGGAGGCACCGGCAGGGCTGTCCTGGAAGCGGGGCGTGCTGGCCGGTACGTGGGAATCGAACTCAGTCCGTCCGCGGCCGAAGTCGCCGACAAGCACCTGACTGAGGTGCTGGTCGGCGATGTCGAAGCTATCGATCTCCGGCCTCTCGCGGACGCCTTCGATGTCTTGATCATCAGCGAAGTGTTGGAGCACCTCACGGATCCCTGGCGAACCTTGCAACGCCTCGCGGGCTGCCTGAAACCTGGGGGACGTGTCTATGCGAGTTCTCCAAACGTCGCACACTGGTCGGTGATCCGCAGCCTTCTTCGGGGGCGCTTCGACTACGGCGAAAAGGGCGTGATGGACCGGACACATCTGCGCTGGTTCACGCCGGCGACCTATGGGGAACTGTTCCGCTCGGCGGGGTTGGAGGTGCTTGAACTCGGGCCGGTCACACCGCTCCGCTCGAAATCGCTTCTGTTCGATCGACTGACGGCAGGACGCCTGCGGCACCTTCTTCACACGCAAACCATGGTCGTCGCGCGACGGCCACTGACTGCAGACGCCTAACGGGGGGCATCCAGTTCCATCAGTTCAAACCCGATGCGCCGGGCGATGACGGAGGGATCGTCGCACGGCTCAGGGGGCCGTTCGCGTCCCTTGTGACGGCGACGGATCCGCCAATCGCGCAACATCAGCGTGAACGGTGATCGCGTGATTGGACAGACGAGGTTCGGAACCGGCAGCTGGGCGCGCCACTTGCGCTGCATATAGCGATAGGCTTGACGATAGCCGCCGTCGAGCGCCACGACGGCGCGGCTATGATGGACGGCGGGCGTGTGCACGACATAGCTGCGCAGGTCCCTCGCCTTGGCGGAGAGCACGGCGTCGGCCGCGTACAGGTGAAAACTGGGGAGTTCAGGGTCGAAACGCAGTTCCGAGCGCCGATTCACGAAAAGCAGCATCTCGTCGAGCGTCTCGATCTCGACGGGAGTCTCGAACGGCTTTCCAAGCACCGCACCGAGGCCGGATGACCACGTCCTTCCGCGGAATGTCCCGGCTCCATCCAGGCCGGATACGCCGGCCAGCGCCCAGTTCCGGTCCAATATGTCGAGCTTTGAGACTTGTTCCAGGGCGCCTTCGAGGAAGCCCATTGGCAGGTACACGTCTTGGTGGGCGAAGATCAGGACCCTGGCCGCCGTCTCGTCCAAGGCCTTGTTGTAGGCTTCTCCGGCGGTGCGGAAGCCCTCGTAGGTCCGCAGGTTCAGACGCCCTTCCGAGATGTCGGGCGACCGCGCCAGGCAGTTCGATAGAACGGCGTGATTGTTCACCGCAGCGGCGATCTCAAGGTCGGGAACTGCGCCGGAACGCTGTGTCATGTCGCCTGGCTCTCTCCAGTTGGCGTGCTGGGTCAATGGCGTGCCGCCAAGATTGCGCGCGCTCGAGCGACCGCTGAATGCTTGAGGTCAGAAGGCAGGTTCATCCAACTCGTTGCGGCCGACGCGCCGACCAAGCTGGCCGCGCCCACCCACCAGGCCAAGTCGCGCACATCTAGATGCTCGCATAGCACTAGCGCAGCGAGGAGTAGAAACAGGTTGAAAGCCAGAAGGACGGGATTGTGGAAACGTCGCCCTGACACGGCGGCAAGCAGGACATAGTCAAGCATACACCGGCCTGCGAACACCATAGCACAGCCGATAAGGCCCATATGGCTCATCGCCCAGTAGAGGCACCCCAAATAGATGGGTATCTCTATGAGGTGCATCTTGGGCGGAAGGTCCGGACGCCCAGAGGCCTGTAGGAATATGAAGGGCACCAGCGCGAAGGCGTTCGCCCAGTAGCCTAGGAAGAGGAGGCGGCCAGCAGGTGCGGCTTGCCCGCCGATCTCGGGGCCGACCCAGATTCCCAGAAACGGTTCGAGCAGGAGAACCCCGACCAGGACAATCGGGCTGACGATACAGGCCAGGGTCTGGGTAGAGCGTCGGGCCAGTACGTCCCGCCGCTGCGGGTCGCTGGCGGTCATCCGGGGAAACAGGGCGTTTACGAGCGCGCCAGGAACGATCGCGATCCGCTGGGCAAGTTGGAATGGCACCGTATAGATGGCGAGCGCGGCCGAACCGAGAACGCCGCCGATGGCGAAGCGGTCGGCGATGATCAGCACCGGGCCTATGATCGAAGTGAGGTTCGCCCAACCGCCAAACTTCAGCAGTTGTGGAATTTCAGCCTTCTCGAAGCGGGGGCGCAGGCCCTTTAGCAGTTCCGCGTGCGCTCTGTAGCCAAGAGCGACGATCGCTGCGAGGCGGGCGCCTATCGCGGCCGCCAGCAGAAACGGCAGGTCAGGCCCGTGGAAATAGGCGACCGAGAGAGGCAGAAGCTGGAATAGCGCCGTCGAGACCACCGAGATCGCGTTTGTCTCCAAGAACTTCTCTCGGCCTTGGAGGGCTCCGCTGAGCACGCCCGTGAGCGTAGCAATGGGAACGGCTGTCGCCAGCAATGGAACACCGGCCATGATCTCCGGTCGAAGAGCATCAGGAGTCTTCAGGACGTTCTGAAAGAAGAAGCCAGCTACGCCCCAGAGGACGAACCCCCCGGCGACGCCCATACCCACGTTGACGCAGAGTGCGGACCAGAGCGCAGCGGCGCGCGCTTCCCTGGGCGCCTCGCGGAGGCTAGCGATCCGGAAGGACGTCGCGCGCCCCAAGCCCATGTCGAACAGGCCAAAGTAGCCGAGCAAGATCCAAGCGATGGCCAGGACACCGTATCGATCTGGGCCGACAAGCTTCAAATAGAGCGGGACAGTGAGCAGCGACAGCGCGATGGGAACCAGCGAGCCGATGAGATTGTAGCCCGCGTGACGCTTGACGCTCAAGGTGATCGTCCATGGCTGTGGTCCGGGCGCTTCAGCACGCCGAGTCGACCGGACCCATAGGTAAGGTGTCGAACCCTCCCGTTAGACCCGGTGAGTTGCAAATGTCTTGCCTGACGCGACTGATCGGAAGGCGAAGCGACCTGCCGAGAACGGCGGGAAGATCGACCTCGAGGTGTCCATTCGATCTTCGGGCATGTGACAGCAAACGCCCGGTCCGATGTCGAGCCTGGGGTCATTAATCCGCGATAAACCCTCTATTTTAGCCGGCCCATAATTCGATGGTTCTACGTTGCCCGTCGATGGGCGTCCGCAGAAGAGGCGCGTGAAGCAAGGACCTCTTGGCGTGGCGACAATTCTCGTAAACAGCACCAGTTCACTTGTCAGTGCGCTCAACGCAGCGAAGAGTGGCGATGTCATCAAGCTGGCTTCGGGAACCTACTCGGGCTTCACCTACGGCAACAAGTCGTTCGGTGAAGGGGTGACGATCACCTCGCTCGATCCGACCAAGCCGGCGGTCATCACGGACTTCACCCTGAGCAACGTCCAGGGGGTCACGTTCACCCAACTGGAATTGGCGACGATCGATCGATCGAAGGAAGTTGCTGAAGGCTTGAAGCACTTTGCCTTCAAGATCCAGAAGAACTCGAGCGACATCACGTTCGACAAGGTGAACGTACATGGTTCTCTTGACGGGAATCCGGGTAATGATGTCTATGGGATACAAATCCGGGACAGCAAGAATATCACCGTTAGAGATTCGGAATTCCACGAACTTCAAAGGGCTTTGGCCATTGGTCAAAGCCAGAACGTAGTTGTGGATGGAAATACGGTATACAATATCAGATCCGATGGATTCAATTTCGCGGAAGTCGTAAATATAGAAGTAACTAATAACACTTTCAGAGATTTTAACCCGGCTAAGGGGGACCATCCGGACGCAATTCAGTTTTGGACTTCCAGTACAAAAACTCCAACGACAGATGTTCTTATATCTGGAAACATAATCCTTCGGGGAGATGGAGAATATACTCAAGGTATATTCATGAGGGATGAGGTGGGGACGCTTCCATACCAGCGTGTCACTATCTCAGATAACCTCATCGTTGGAACTGGATACAACGGGATTCGAATCCAGGGCGCCGAGGATCTTACGCTCGCCCGTAATGAGCTTATCTCGTTCGCGGGTGACAATCAGACGCTCATCCTGATCCAGGGGGCGGATCGCGTTGTGGCGACGGACAATCAGGCAATCTCCATTTCCTTCGGTAACTCCACAAATGTCGTGGAGAGCGGGAATGCTACGAACAAGTTCGTCAAGGATTTCGGCCTCGAAGCCATTCAAAGGTGGATCGGCAAGAATGACTTGAGCGGAAGCTCGGACCTAGCCTCCGCGCTTGATGGCGTGAAGGCCCAGATAGCTGCGGCCCCGCCTCCCGAGTTCCATCAGTACATCGTCGGCACCGGCAAGGCTGACCTGTTGGAGGGCGGGCAGGGCAACGACACGCTCGAAGGCAAGGGCGGGACCGACACTCTCATCGGGGGTGACGGGGACGATGTTTATGTTTTGCCCACAATCCAAACGCAGATCGTCGAACACGTGGGAGGGGGGCATGACACGGTCGTTGCGATCGGCCACTACGTCCTGCCGGCCAATGTGGAGGATCTCATCGTCTTTGAAGACGGGCGCGGATGGCGCGGTACGGGCAACGAACTCGACAACCTGCTGACGGGCAACAGCGCCGCGAACCTGCTCGACGGGGGCGCTGGCAACGACACGCTCCACGGTGGTGACGGTAACGACACGCTGGTCGGAGGTGCGGGTGATGATGTCCTCGTCGGCGGCGACGGTTCGGACGTCTTCCGGTTTTCGCCCGGCGGCGGCCACGACGTGATCGTGGATTTCGGTTTCGGCCCTGGTCCGGAAACCATCGACATCTACGCCTACACCAAGGCTGGGCTGGCGCCGAAGGTGATAGAGGTCGACGGTGACGCCGTCATTACCTTTGCGAATGGCGACACCATTACAGTGCTGGGGATATCCGCCAGTGAGCTGGGGGGTGCGACAAAGACTGGTTGGATACTTTAAGCTGGCGCTCCGCGCGCAAGACTATATCGTGCCCCGGATTTGTACTTTCCCGCTCGCTGATCGTAGCGGCTGGATGGTGCGAAACTCCCGGCGACCAATTGCCGGGAGGGCGGGAGCCGCGCCGCGCGCAGCACGTCGAATCTGCTCCTGACTACATCGGAGGGCGCAGTGGCAGGTATGACGGTAAGCAACACGCCTGAACTCATGGCGGCGATCAATGCCGCCAAGGCCGGAGATGTCATTCTCCTGGAGCCAGGTGTCTATGCCAATTTTTCGTCGAAAGGCCTGAACGCGTCTTTCGACACCCCTGTGACAATTCGGTCCGCGGATCCCGCCAACCGGGCCGTCATCAACGATTTCACGTTGGCGAACGTGAAGGGGCTGCGATTCCAGGAGTTGGATTTCGTAGCCCTCGACCGTCCAGACCTCATTGCGCAGGGGACGAGTTACTGGGCCTTCAAGGTCGGACGGTCGGAGGACGTCCACTTCGACCGGGTACATTTCCACGGTTCTCTCGATGGTGATGCTTCGAACGATGTTCTGGGGCTTCAGATACGAGACAGTGTGAATGTCAGCGTTACCAATTCAGAATTTCAACAGTTGGCGCGAGGTCTTGCCATAGGGCAAGCAAAATATGTCAAGGTATCAGGAAATTATGCCCACGACCTTCGGTCTGACGGGTTCAATTTTGCTGAAGTCGGGCACGTAGAGGTTTCAGACAATATCTTCAAGAATTTCGTTCCACAGGCGGGCGATCATCCGGATGCCATTCAATTCTGGACATCGAGCACCAAAACTGCATCCCACGATATTGTCATATCTGGGAATATAATTCTAAGGGGAAGTGGAGAATATACGCAGGGAATATTTCTCCGCGATCAGATTGGAACGCTCCCTTATGAGCGCGTTACAATCTCCGACAACTTGATAGTTGGGACGGGGTACAACGGTATTCGCCTTCAGGGTGTCAAAGATCTTGTTCTCGAGCGCAATGAACTCGTCTCTTTCTCAGGTGAAAACCGGACGTTCCTTCTCATACAGGGGGCGGACGGCGTCATCGCCAACGACAATCGCGCGGTTTCCATTAGCTTCGACAACTCCGCGAACGTCACGCAGAGTGGCAACGTCACAACAGAGTTCGTAGAGGATCTGGGCGCTGCGGCGATCGAGCGGTGGATCAACCTGCGCCCGGAACGGGCCGACAATCTGCAAGAGATTCTGCGAATAGATGTGCCCGTCGTGGTTGAGCCGCAGACGGATCTGGTCACATGGAGTGAACTCCAAGACTTTCACTTTCTGACATCCGACAGTCTGCCAGTATTCGTCGGCTTCGATGGATTTCTTTTTGCGTAGACGGGATGTGGTGAGCGCGGCGCGCTGGGGTATTCGCCGCATGACAAAGAATTCACGTTCCGGCCCCTGCCGCGACCGGTTGACCCAGCGTATAGCTGCAACAGGCGGAATCCGTGGGGGCGTTCCATGGCGACATTGACGGAGATGGTGGCCGCGGTCGTCGTGCACTCGTCCGTCGCTGCCTTGTCGCATTTCGGCGTTGCGCTTGAGACGCCGCGGCTCGAGCGGCCTGCGCCGCCTCCCCCGGCAGAGCAGCGGATTGTCGCGCGCACGCCGCGTAAGGCTGGCGACCGGGCGGACAGGCCGTCCTCCGGCGAACCGATCCAGAAGGGCGCGGGCGCGCAAGCCTGACCGCCGGGGATCGTTCCGCGATCCTCCCGGACGTTCATCGACGTCCCCCGAGCGCTTTCCGTTGTCGACGTCAGGGGGTAGGTTCGACCTGCGGAATGCCAGACGGACCGCAGTGGTGTCCGGCCCGGGTCCTGGCGCACCCGAGAGGGAGCCGGCGTTAGGTGTAGAAGTCGAGGTCAGGCATGAAGGTCTCCAGGCGATCGCGGCCCATGGACTTCGCGAGCGCCGACACTGCGCCCGAAGCGCTCGAGCCGGAATCCGGCAGTGTCGGCTTTCGGCCAGTCGACGCAGACAGCCTCGATCTCCCGCCGGCGCTACGGGCGACCCGGCAATCCCTGTCCTATGAGGTGGAACAGACGGCGCCGGCGGGCAACGACGCTCACCTCGCCCGCCCGGCTGGCTGGCCTATCTGGCTGGCGGCTGTCGCCGTGGCGGGCCTCTGGGCGTCGGCTCCGATCGCTTTCGCCCTCGGCTATCGCAGCGGCTTGGCCCCCTTCGGCTACGAGCCCTTCGCCTTGGCTGTCTTCGCGCTGATGGCGGTGGGACCGGCGGCCTTCGTGATGTTCGCGGCCTGGCTGGCGCGACAGGCCCAGCTCCTGGCGCACGAGGCGCGTCGCGAGCGCGCGGCGGCGGAGGACCTTCTGGCGCCCACCCTGATCGCCGCCGCCCGCGCCGGGGACGTGACGCATATGGTCCGCGACGAGATCGCTCGGGCCGGCGCGGCGGCGGACGAGGCGCGGGACACGCTGATGGCCCTCCGCGACGCGCTGGCCTTCGAGACCGACAAGCTGACGGGGGCCACCGCGCAGTCGGTCCGCACCGCGGGAGAGCTGGCTTCCACCCTTGGTCGGGAGCGCGCGGAGATGGGCGCGTTGGCCCAGACACTCGATGCTCAGGCCACGCGCCTTTCGGATGCCGTGACTCAGCAGGCTCGGATGGTGGCCGAGGCCACGGGCCTGGCCGAGACGCAGATCCGGGAGGCGGAGACCGCGCTGGGAGCCAGGGCCGCCGAACTCGCCGCCGCCGCGGGCGAGGCGAGCGGAGCCGCGCGCACGGCCGGTGAGGATTTGACCCGTCACATCGCCCGTCTGGAGACGGCCGGGACCGGCGTCGCCGAACAGATTCTGAGCTTGGAGGCGGGCCTGTCCGGTCAACGGAGCGCTCTGACCGCATTGACCCAGGCTCTGAAGGGCGACCAGGCCGGGTTCGCGGCCGAGGCCGAGGCCCATGCCGCCCGCCTGGGCGGCTTCATCGAGGATGCGCGAACCGCTGCCGGAGAAATGAGCGAGCGGGCCGCGGCCGGCGGAGAACACCTGCGACGGATGATGTCGGATGCGGCTCTGCAGTTCCGCGACCTGGCCGAGACGGCGCGGGCCGAGCGTGAGGAGTTCAGCCAGTCGACCTTGCAATCGCTGGAAGCCGTCTCGACCGCCGCCGCCCGGGAGCGGGCTGAGCTCGAGAGCCAGGCGCGTGCGGCGATAGACGCCCTGGCCCATGCGGCGGAAGAGACGCGCGAGGCGGCCGCACGACATGCGGCGGCGGCGCGTGAGCAAGTGGATACGTTGTCGGAAGCCGCCTTCGGCGCCGGACAGAAGGCGAATCAGGTGTTCGAGGCGAGGCTGGAGGAAGCGCGCGCCCTCATAGAGGCGTCCTCTCGCATGGTGGAGGAAGCGGGCGCAGCCACCGCCCGCAAGCTGGCCGACGGGGCGGTGGCTGCGCGAGCGGCCATGAACGACCTGTCGGCCATGTTGGTGGAGATCGAGCACAAGACCGCTAGCCTGCCCGACATCGCCGTGGATCAGGCCGGCCGGGTGCGCGCCGCCATCGCCGACAGCCTGGATGAACTCATGGATCAGGCGCGACGCACGGCGGACCAGGCCCAGGCCATCGATGCGGCGTTCCAGGAACGCGTGCGGCGCAATTTCGAGATGCTGTCCGAGGCTGTGCGGCTGATGGGTGCGGCGGCGGCGCCTGGGGGCGCTCCAACCTTGAGCGCGGGAGGGGGGCAGCCGGAGGCGTCGACCGAGCCTGCGCCGACACCTCCGCGGCGACGGATGGCCCAGCCGGCCGAGACGCAGGTCCTGGGCGCCGACTTGGCCGATGGCCTCGGGTTGCGCAACCGCATCCGATTCACGCCGACCGCGACGGATCGCGAGTTCTCTGCCGTGTTCGAGGCTGCGTCGGGCGGAACCGCGCCGGCGGGACCGCCGCCGGACGGTGAGGAGTCCGCCGAACGTGATCCCTGGAGCTGGAAGGACCTCCTGGCGTCGCTGGACGGCGAGGATGATTCTGAAGGTGGGCTGGAGAGTCAGATCCTCTCGGACCTCGGCGACATGGGAGTCGATCCTGTGCGCCTGCTGCCGAGCGGGCGTGTGGCCGAGTGCGCAGTGCAGCTGGCCGACGGGGCCTGGGAGGCCGCGAAGGCGACGGTGCGCAAGGCGGCTCCCGCGGCCACCCGGCGGATCGGGCGTCGGCTGCAGACGGACGAGGCGGTGAAGGCGCGCGCGGACCTGTTCACCCGGAGGTACTTGGCGCTTGTCGACGAAGCGGCGGCGCGCGGCGGCGACCAGGCGGTGCTGGGGCTGCTGGATACGCCGGGGGGGAAGTTGTTCCTCCTCCTGGAGGCGACGTCCGAGACCCTCCCCTGACGAACGTGTGGAATGGAACCGTCCCGTACAACATCGGCGTTGGCGCGGAATGAGTTCTGAACGGGATCGTGCGCATCTGGCGTGGCGGCGCGCGGAGCGCCTGCGAAGGTTGTCGGATCGCGTCGTGGGGGTCGGGCCGTGGGGGCTCGGAATCGACGGGGTCCTCGCCTGGGTTCCAGTGGCGGGGACGATCTATTCCGTCGGCGCCGCCGGGCTCCTGCTCTACGAGGCGGTACAGGCGGGCGCTTCCCGGGCCACGCTCCTGCGGATGGCGACCTATCTGGGACTGGACAGCGTGAGTTCGGGCGTGCCCGTCCTGGGATGGGCTGTCGACACCCTCTTCACTGGCCACGCCTTCGCCGCGGGGGCGCTCAAACGCGACATCGAACGTCGCCACGGCCGGCCGTCTGACGCGGCTTCGAGGGAGACGATTTAGAGGTGACGGCGCGTTAGGCTTTTCGCGGCAGTCTCGCCTCGCGCGGAAGAGGTATGGCCTTGAAGCCATCGCCTTTCATAGTAAGGGAGGCCGTCGCCTCGCATCGCCGGGAGATTTCGTTGAAGATTCTGATCACAGGCGGAGCCGGGTTCATCGGGTCCGCCGTCGTCCGCCGCGCCATCGCCGACGGCCATCAGGTGGTGAACCTGGACGCGCTGACCTACTCGGCCAATCTCGAGAACGTGGAGGGCGTCGCGTCGGACGCTGCGTACGCTTTCGAGCATGTGGACGTGTGCGACCGGCCGAAGCTGGAGGACGTGTTCGCCCGCCATGCGCCCGACGCGGTGATGCATCTGGCGGCCGAAAGCCACAACGACCGCGCCATCGAAGGCCCGCTGGATTTCGTGCGCTCCAACGTGATGGGCACGGCCATCCTGCTTGAAGTGGCCCGCGACTACTGGAACGGCCTGGATGCGGCGCGGAAAGCGGCTTTCCGCTTCCACCATGTCTCGACCGACGAGGTGTTCGGCGCCCTGGGCGAGGACGGCGACTTCACCGAGGCGACGCCCTACGACCCGCGCTCGCCGTACTCCGCATCAAAGGCGGCGTCCGACCATCTGGTGCGCGCCTGGGGCCACACCTACGGCTTTCCGGTGGTGATCACGAACTGCTCGAACAACTATGGCCCCCACCAGTTCCCCGAGAAGCTGATTCCGACGGTGATCACCCGCGCCCTCGAGGGCAAGACCATCCCCGTCTACGGTGATGGCCGGCAGGTGCGCGACTGGCTGCACGTGGACGACCATGCTGAGGCGCTGCTGCTGGTCCTGCACAAGGGACGGCTGGGCGAGACCTACTGCATCGGCGGCGACGCCTCGAAGCGGAACCTCGAGGTCGTGAAGCTGATCTGCGCCCATCTCGACAAGATGGCTCCGGCGAACACGCCCCATGCCGACAAGATCAGTTTCGTGACCGACCGGCCGGGACATGATTTCCGCTATTCCATCGACTCCTCGAAGGTCGAAGCCGAGTTGGGTTGGAAGGCGCGCATGCCCCTGGAGGCGGGCCTTGAGAACACCGTGCGCTGGTATGTCGACAACTATGGCTGGGTGGAGCGGATCCGCGAGCGCGGCTTCCATTCCGACCGCCTGGGCCTGGTGAAGGCATGACATCCGGAGCGACGAGAAAAGGCCTGGTGCTGGCCGGCGGCGCCGGGACGCGACTGCATCCGCTGACCATGGCGGTGTCGAAGCAACTCCTGCCTGTCTACGACAAGCCGATGATCTACTATCCGCTGTCGGTCCTGTTCCTGGCCGGCATCCGCGAGATCCTGATCATCACCACGGCCGAGGACCAGCCAGGCTTCCAACGCCTGCTGGGCGATGGCTCGCGGTTCGGTGTGCGGTTCGAATATGTGATCCAGCCGACGCCGGGCGGCCTGGCCGAGGCCTATCTGCTGGGCGAAGAGTTCGTGGGAGGGCAGCCCTCGACGCTGATCCTCGGCGACAACATCTTCTTCGGGCAGAACTTCGTGCAGATGCTGAAGAGCGCGGACAAGCGCACCGAAGGCGCCACGGTGTTCGGCTATCCGGTGCACGATCCCGAACGCTATGGCGTGGTGGAACTGTCCCCGGACGGGCGGGCGCTCTCCATCGAGGAGAAGCCCGCGAAGCCCAAGTCGAACTACGCGGTGACCGGCCTCTATTTCTATGATGGCCGCGCCAGCGAGATCGCCAGGACCCTGACGCGGTCGGCGCGTGGTGAACTCGAGATCACCGCGCTGAACGATGTCTACCTCCAAGAGGGCCAGCTTCATGTCGAATTGCTGGGGCGCGGCTTCGCATGGGAGGACGCCGGCACCCACGACAGCCTGATCGGCGCCGGCGAACTGATCCGCGTGTTCGAGCAGCGCCAGGGCCTGCGCATCGGCTGCCTGGAGGAGATCGCCTTCGAGAACGGCTGGATCGACCGCGCCGAGCTGATGAAGTCGGCCGAGGTGCAGGGCAAGAGCGAGTACGGGCGTTACCTGCGGGGACTGGCGGAGGGTTAGGAGATCCGCATCAGTGTGAGCGCCGACCACTGAAGACTCGCGCCGGAAAAATCCTATTCCCAACCTTTCTTTCATGAGATGGTTTTCTTGAAGAAGAAAAACTGGGCCCCTACGGAGGCATCATGAGAGTTTCTGTACTGCGCAAGCCGTTAAAGAGGGCTCTTCACGGTACGCCTTTCTATCGTGTAGCCAAACGATCCTGGGATCTCCTGCGGGTCATGGAAGATCGAGCGGCGTTCAAGGCTCAGTATCCGTCTGCAGAATATGTATCTTATAGCAAAGATAGACTTTCTCAGTTGCGGTCTGACGGATATTATTCACAGTTTGGACAGGATTACTATCTCTGGAACACCGTGTTCCGAGGGTTGGAGCGCCCGGGATTCTTTGTCGAAGTGGGCGCCAATCATCCTCGTGCGAACAGCAATTCGCTGTTACTTGAACAGAAAGGGTGGAGTGGGGTGGCATTCGATCCGATCGCATCGTTCGCGCCGATGTGGGCTGAACAACGTCGGACGCCGTTCCATAATGTCGCCGTTTCGGCCAAGCGAGAGACGCGCAAATTTGTCGAGATCCTGGCCGACGTCGGATGGGAGCATCAACTCTCAGGCTTTGAAGGTTATCTACGCCCTGACGACGTCGCCATCCACAAGAGTCGCACCTATGATGTAGAATGTGGACCTCTAGCAGACTATATCGACGATGGTCAGGTCGTGGATATCGCCTTTGTTGACGTCGAGGGCGCAGAGGAACTGGTGCTCGCGGGCATTGATTTCGAGCGAGTTTCTCCCAGATACTTTCTAGTTGAAAATATGTCTCCTCCTGGCGGCGGCCGCCAAGTGCGAGATCTGCTCGCCAAGCATGGATATCGGCTCGTCGCGCGCGTAGGTGCCACGGACGACCTGTTCGAACTGGATGTGCAGGGATAACGGGCCGGGGCCCGTTTTGTCGCCTAGCTTAGAAGGCCCTACGGCTATTTCACCCATGCGGGCCGGCCAGCTTCCCCTCGCAATCCGGCGACCACGCCCTGCAACACATAGCCCACCTGACGCCAGGCGCCGCGGCGCGCATAGCGCCAGAGTGAATGCAGGAGGATGCCGACAACCGCTGTCGGGAGGTGTAGAGGCATGAGCTGAGCCGTCATGCGTACGCGGTTGCGTGCGTCCAGATATATCGGCAAGCGCGGCCATTTGCGGAAATCAGCGCCGCTCCACCCCGTCGTAGTGCCAAGATGGTGCAGCACTCGCGCGTCGGGGGTAAAGCCGAGTCGCATCCCTTTCTGACGAGCTCGGAGGCACCATTCGACCTCTTCAGCGTAGAGGAAGTAGTCGTCACGCATGAGGCCCGCCACCTCTATGAAGCGTGCGCTGACCAGCATGGACGCACCGCTCAGGAAGCCCAGCCTACGCTCGATCGCGGCGGCGTCGATGGGAGCGTCGACCTTCGAGAACATGCCCATCGAGGCGCCGATGCCCAGCCACGGACGCCAGAGGCCGCCATAGCTTTGCACGACATCTTCGTTCCAGGTGATCACGCCGCCGACTGCATCGACATCACCCTTGTCCAGCCGTCGCAGGAGTGCTTCCAGGGCTTCCGGCTGCGGCTCGGTGTCGGGATTGAGCACCCACACGGCCTTGTAGTGCGGATCCGCCTCCTTCAGACAACGGTTCACGCCGCCGGCGTACCCAAGATTGTCGCCCGCATCGATGCGGATCACCCGCTGACCCGACGGGAGTCGCTCCGGCGTCTCGTCGCAAAGTCTGCGGAAGGCTTCACCGCCTCCGTTCTCGCAGACGTAGACTGAAAAGTTGGGATAGGTCGATCGCGACAGAGCCGTCAGGCAGCGCTTGATATCATCGGCGTTCCGAAAAGCCACGATCGCGACCACCACATGGCCGGGACCTGATACCGTTCTCTGCATGTCGCCATCTTTCATCGAGCTAGGCCGCTTCGTACAGGCGCTCCAAGCTCGGCGCGAAGGTGGGCGCCAAGTCTCAATGCCATTGCCACGATGGTGAGCGTCGGATTGGCGTGGCTAGAGGTCGGGAAGGTCGCCGCCCCCGCGATATAGAGATTTGGCACGTCATGCAGACGGCAGGCCGCATCGACCACACCTCGCGACGGCGAGGCCGCCATCCGCGCCGTTCCGATGTGGTGTCCGCCGACGGGCTTGACGTTGTCACGGACGAGATCGTCGAGGTTCTCGTCGTCAAAGGCCACATCCCCGCAGCCCGTGCGCCTGAACGCGGCCCGCAGTTCCCGGAGCGTGACGGTGACCGTCCGGTAGTCGGCCTGGGTCAGCCGCCAGTCGATCCGTAGGCGCGGCGTTCCATTTCGATCAAGGGAGTCGGTGAGCAGGACGCGGCTGGCCAGGTTGGGTTCCTGCTCGGCGTTGAGGTCCAGCGGGAAGACGCCCGCGGCGCTCGGAAGGGCGACGTACGGGATGCGTCGACGGGACAGATAGCGCCGATAGGTCCAGTCCAGGACGAAACCGGCAAGGGCAGGGGCGCCAAGCGTAACATTGCGAATATGGGCCACCAAATCTGACCGAGCCTTTCGCGGATTGTCTTGGTCCGCCTGAGCGGCGAAGCGTCTCGCGTACTCGGGAATGATGAATCGCTTGGCGAGGAACATCGCGGAGAGCACGGGGTGACCGTGCGACGGATCGGCGACTCCCGGATGATGGGGGCGCACGGCCACGCTCATCACGCCCAGTTCGCGCTGCCGCTCCTCGGCGAGGGTGAAGCGGCGTCGGGCATAGACGCCGTCATGTGTCCGCTCGAATCCGTACCGGATACCTCGTGTGGCTGGCGCGAGCCGCATTTCGCCGAGATTGGATTCGACGTGACACATATAGGTTCGGCCCAGCAGGCCATGGGTGTCGCCCATGCCGGAGTATCCCAGAAGCCTTACGGTCTCTAGGCCGCCTGCCGCCACGACGAAGACTCTGGCGCGGACATCGAAACTGCCGCCACCGGGTCCGACACACGCAAGGGCCGCGGCAGCGTCGCCGCCGCCGCGGCGGAACTTCACCGCCGTGGCTTCGGCGATGACCTGTACGTTTGGAGACGCGGAGATTTCGCGTCGGTACTCGCGCCAGAAGTTGGTGGGCAGACTGAAACGTTCGAGACTGTCGGAGAGCACGTTCGGATCGTCAAAACCGCTGACGAGCGGGGCGCCGCCGATGGCTGAGGCCGCGGAGTAGTCGTAGGTTCCAGCCTCCAGCAGTTCCTGGGCGCGTGGGTAGTAGGCTTCCAACTCGGAGTAGTTGAATGGCCAGCCGCTGAGCTCCACGTAGCTCCGGCGTTCAAAATCGATCGGATCAAAAGGGATGCATCGTCCCCCCCAGATCGCCGTCGATCCGCCCAGGCGACGATGGCGATAGAGGTGAGGCGCGGCGTGCCGGGGGTTCACGACTTCGCCTTCGTAGAGGTCCTGACTGGTCTGCCCTCCATCAAGGCGTCCCGGATCCACAAGCAGGACCTTGTGGGCAGTTCCGATGAGGTCGAGCGCCAGCGTCAAGCCGGCGGCGCCGCCGCCGACGATACAGATGTCGCAGTCCAGCGCCTGATCGGCAGGCGGCGGTGAGATCGGGCGAACCATTCTAGTGTCTCGCGGCCTCAACCGCCTGTCGCAAATGATCGATATTTCCGGTGCCGACCAGCGTGAACATCACGTGGGGATGTCCGGTGCTGAAGCGCACGGCGTCCGCTGGACTTGGCCGTGTGACACCGGCATCGGCAGAAAGCACCTCCCGCGCGATGATTAGGGCGCCCCGGGCAGAAGCGCGGGCGAGGCTGGATTCGAATGCGCGCCGGGCAATGCCGAACGGGGCCTGGATGACATCCACCCGCGGATCGTCCGCAACCCGTTCCAAGACGCTTTCATCATCCACCGAAACACCGACCGTCCGGGCTTTTCCCGATTGTTTGAGGCCGGTCAGCGCGTCAAGAGCCACACCGTCCGAGATATGTTCGATGCGCGGACTATGAAGTAGAAAGGCCTCCACCTCGGTTCGTCGCAGGCGCCGGAGAGAAGCTTCGAGAGCAGTCTTCAGATGCTCCGGCGAATAGTTTCTTGGAAGTCCCTGGCTGCGCGCGGCCCTTACACCCGCCTGAGCGGACCTTGAGTGCTTCAAAAGCGCCGACACCGGCCCCTTCAGAGGTGAAAGCAGACGGTGTTTCAGTGGGAACACCTGCCCGGCCTTCGTCACGATCGACACGTCGCGGCGGCCTTGCAGCGCCTGCCCCAGAATCTGCTCACTGCGACCTTGGGCATAGATGTTCGAAGTGTCGAAAAGGGTTACCCCGAGGCTGAGGGCGGCCGTCACGAGTTTCCGGGCTTCCGCCGGCGAGTGTTCCGAGGTCATGGAGCCGAGGCGAGAACAGCCCAGGCCCAGGATCGATGCGGTCGGTAGGCCGGGCGCAATTTCGATCTGTCTCATGGGAAGATCCTGTGGGCCAAGTTCGGCGACCTGCTGGAGGTGCGGCGCATCCAAGTTGCGGGGTACATCATATCAGTTCCCGGTACAGCCCCTCTGTATCGCGAGCCTTGTCATCCCAGTCGCCGAGTTCTTTCATCCGTCTCCGAACTCCTTCCGAGTACCGGACAAGCAGTTCAGGTGTAGACGCAAGACTGCGAATGGCCGCGGCGATATCCTTTGGGAACTGCTGCGGGGTAGTCACCGGAATCCGCAAGCCACTTTTCTCATCGACGATTGCGACGGGGCCTCCGTAGTCAGCCGTCACCACCGGCAATCCCCACCGCATCGCCTCGAAGAAGACGCCGCCCATGGGTTCTCGGAAGGTCGGGAAAGCGAAGACGTGATGGGTGGCGTAGAGCCGCTCCACGTGCGCGCGAGGAATCTGGCCGAGAAACTCGATCCTGTCGGCGACTCCCAGGGCTGCGGCTTCGGCGCGACAGGCCTCGAGATCTGGGCCGTCGCCGGCGCTGGTCAGCCGGACGTTCGGCAGATCGTCAAGCTCCGCCATCGCTCGGACCATATCCCGCAGACCTTTGGTCCGCACGACGCGGCCAACATGGAGGAGGCGAAGTTCTCCGCCTTGAGGCGGAGTCCACCGTGCGTCCGGAGCGGGGTCTCCAGCGCGCTCCAGTCTGGTGGCGAACCGTCGCAGGGGGACATCCGACAGGACATCTTTGACATAGGGCGCGACGCCGAGCACGAGCGCGGCGTTTTTGTAGGTCGCCCTTAGCCCTGGATCGTACCTGAGGCGAACTCTGTCGATGGCGCGAAGGCGAGTCATCAGGCCGTCCCGGACCTCACTCTTCATGCCCTGCGGCGTCGGCAGGCTGCCATCCTGCGGTCCGATCACGTAGGGAATGCCGAAGGAGCGTAGTGGCGAGGCGTGTCGCATGGCCTGCGGGTTGATATGATGCGCGACGTCGAAACGTTCACCCTTCTCCAGGGCGTCGGCGATCCATCGCCGTGCGCGGTATGCAAACAGCGGCCAAGCGGGTTTGAGTTGCGCCCGGACGCGTTCGAACCGAGCCAGGAAGCCCGGTTCGGGCCAACTCACCACCCTCACGTGCGGAAGCTGGCGCGCCATGGGGACGCGTCCGGGCCGTTCGAGGCAGAGCAGTGTGAGGTCGCAGCGACGGCCCAGCGCCTCGACCCATTTGAAGGACGCATATGTGCCGCCGACATCAGTTCCATCGAGCAGTAGACCAACCACGAGAACCCTCAGCTTCTCGGCTGGATCTCCAGACTCGGCAGGTTGCATTGTCGGCTCCCGTACACCTCCCGAGGAGGGATTCTGCTTCTGCTAGCCGCCAATAGCTTCCCAAAGACCTAAGGCAAGGTGTCTACACGTCTATTGCGTTTCAACATGGCTTTCATACACGTTGCGCTACAGACTGACTGTGGCGGTCCGCCGGTGCGTCCGAAGGAAGTTCGGTAGAGCACCGTTCCGGCAAGCCGTCGCCGATGTTGCTTTGACACTTGCCGGACCGACGTCGAGGACGCGGTCAGTGTTCCAGGAGGGGAACTTGATAAATCGCACGCTGGTAGTCGCGGGCGCGGTTTGCGCGACGCTGACACTTTCAGGCTGTGAGCAGGTACGCGGGCTGATCGGAGGAGGAGGGGAGCCCAAAGGACAGGTCGTCGCAACGGTCGATGGCGAGGAGATTACGGCGCTTGAGCTTCGCGCGGAACTGGGAAACTTCAGTGCCCGCGACCCGGCGGTAATCAAGGCGGCGCAGCAGCAGGCGTTGCAGCGCATTATTCTCCGTAAGCTGTTGGCGAAGGCCGCGCGCGACGAGAAGTTGGACAAGAGCTCTGACTACACGATCCAGGTTGGGCGCGGGCAGGAGACTCTTCTGGCTCAACTCTATCAGCGCAAACTTGCGAGCAAGGTGGCCCAGCCGACCGAGGCGGAGATTACGGCTTTCATCACTGATAATCCCAATCAGTTTGAAAACCGAAAGGTACTGTTCGTCGATCAGGTGATCGCAGCACCGAACCAGATCCCTCCTGAGCAACTGCGCCCCCTCAAGTCCCTGGCCGAAGTGAAAGCCCTGCTGGACAGAGAAGGAATACGCTACCAGGACAACGCGGTTGCGCTGGATACATTGACGGCGAATCCGGCGCTTGTCCGGGGTGTCATGGGCCTGCCGCCGGGCGAAGTGTTCGTGATCCCACAGGGTGGCGCCCTGCTGTTCAATCACGTTGCGTCATCACGGGATGCGCCGCTCCGCGGCGATGCAGCCAAGGCTTATGCAACGAACATGCTTCGTCAGCAGAAGGCCGGCCAAACCGTCCAAAAGCAGGTCGAAAGCCTGAGGAAGGCGGCGGAAGATAAGATTCAATACAATGCGGCCTACAAGCCGGCGCCGGAGAAGAAGCCTGCGGCCGCTCCCGAGAAGAAGACCCCGGCGACGGAGGAAGGAGCATCCGCCGCTCCCGGAACAGCGGCTACGCCCTCGCCGTAGCACCTGCGTGGTGTCGCGCGATATCCCGTGACACCACGCCACTATCCTGTGAAATCGGACTGAGCTCTGTGGCTGGCCAAGCGTGATTGGAGACTAGATGGAACCGTTCTCGCTGGCGATCCTCTTCGGATCCATCGTCTCCATAATCGTGTGGAGCTATCTGGACGGACAGAAGAATGGCCGGGAGGTCAGGCGCCACGGAGATAAAGGCGACCGCGCGGGGTGACGCCGAGCGACGCGTCAGGTCGCTGGCTCGTCATTCCCGCCCGGCCTCGCCAGGCTGACGGTGCGTGTCCCGCGAGCCTGGCCTTTTATGATGCCGCTGCGCGGGGGGCGGGTGTCGCAGCTCCGCCGCTGTTCAGGTTCCGCTGGGCCCACATCATCCAGATGAGGGTCGGCATGCCTTCTTCCACGAAGCTGTAGCGCGGCCCGGCCTCATCAGGGTAGACGGGTTTCAGCAGACGCTCGGCGAGCAGGATCTCGATGGCGTCCTGCGCCTTCCGGGCCGAGATTCGATTCGAAGCTTCGACATCAGAAGCGTCGAAGACGCCGTCGGCCGACAAGGCGGCGCGGGAAGTCATAGCCAGAACGTCCTGTCGTCCCTGATCAAATAGACGCTGCACGTGCTGTTGGACGGGTGTGCCGATCCGGCCCTGGAACTCCAATATGGTGCGATCGACGGCGCTGGCTACGTCGGACGGTTGGACCGTACTGCGGCCCGCATCGAGAGAGGCGTGGCCGGCATGGTGGCAGACCAGGTTGGCAATGTACGGCGAGCCGCGGGCCACCTCGACCACGAAGGCGCTCGCCTGGGGGTCGAATTTAAGATCCGCCTCGCGCTCGCCGTTGGCCACGATCTGCATCACCTCGGCCTCCGTCATCTTCGGCACGCGGAGGGCGAAGATGTTGCGGCGGATGGAGGGAATATGCTCCACCAGTTCGGTCAGGTCGGCGGCAACCCCGGCAAGCACGAGTTGCACACGACCCAGGCGGTCCGAAAGGTTCTTGATCACTTCCGCCACGTCGCGCCGGAAAGTGCCGGATTCAGCTCGATCGAACTCGTCCAGGATGATCAGGACGCGGGTGCCCGTAAGGCGCGCGCAGAGGTCGCCAAACTTACGCGGTGTGAGCGGCTCGTTGGGCAGAAGGTCGGCGAGAGAAGCGCCTTTCTCAGTCTCGGCCGCTGTCGGCGAGAAGCCGGAATGGAACAGCAGCGGAATCTCCGCGGCCGCCGCGCGGAACGTCTCGTCGAAGTTCGAGTTCGCGCCGCACGACGTATAGACCACGATATAACGCGCCTCGGTGGCGGCCTGGGTAAGGATGTGCATCAGCGAAGTCTTGCCGATGCCCCGCTCGCCATAGAGCACCACGTGGAGGCGCTGATCCTCGATCGAACGGATGATGGTCTTCAGCACCTCATCTCGGCCGGCGAATAGCCGGCGGTCCGCCACCGGCTGCGATGGCGTGAAGGCGTGACGCAGTTTGGCGCGCACCAAGGCGAAGCGGTCGGAGCCGCGACCGCTCATCTGGTCGCTGGCGGTGGTGTTGAAGCGCGGAAGGCCCGCTTGCTCCGGCGCGCGGCGGTGCGCCTCGCGGACGAGCGGCTTCACGATTGCCGAAGGCGTAGCTTCGGCGCGGTTGGCTTTGACCGGTTTCACCCCCGGGGCCTTCGCTCCGGGCTTCTTCCGCTTGAACGGGTTCCAGCCGGCCAATTTGTTCTCCATCAATCGCGCGTGCGAGATCATACAACGCGTACGCGCGGGATGCGCTCTCGGACGCGTGACATATAGTGCGCACGTTGCCTTCCGTTTGCTTAACCGCCGAGGAGAGACGATTCTGAGGCGCTGTCGCGAAAGCCCGCTCACTTGAGAGGCCTGACTTTCGCGCGGCTCGCATTCATCCTGCGCCCGTGGTACGGTTGGCGCCGACCTTGCAGAGCTGGTCGTCGACGATGTGCCGCAGCCTTCGGGAACGATGCAGAGTCGCGATGTTTGGGTGGGGGCGCTCGTCGTACTCGCCCATTAGGGGAAGCTGGGTGACAGGCGTCGCCGCCCCCCTTACGGTGAACGCTAAGTTAATAGGGGTGCTAACAGATGAACGGTTTTACGAAGTTTTTCGCGGGCGCAGCTGTCGCCCTGTCCATGACCGGTGCTGCTCACGCGACTACGTTTGTGCAGGTGGCGACCTCCGGTTTCGCTGGCCCGAACCAGATCACCTGGGATGGTACGGCGCCGGGTGAAGGTACGCTCACGGTCTCGAATCTGATGACCATCATCAATTTCGACGATGCCCTGTTCAACGACGGGATTTTTGGTCAACAAGCTGTCCTGACGCTCCAGGCCTCCACGAACGGCACGGGCGTGCTGGCGCAATCCCTTCCCAACTTCACCCAGGCCGGCCTTGACGGTTATTTCGAGTTCCGCAGCTTCAGCGATCCCAGCGTTGTGCTGCTGCGCGGTGACTTTACCAACTTCTGGCTCACGGGCGTCACGACCGACACCTCGGGCAATTTCACGTCGGTCGGCGGCCAACTGCAACTTACGTCGGATGTGGTCGATCTGTCCTTCCTCAAGGGTGACAACGCGGTCTTCGGTTTCACCAACGTCAACCCGGCCTACGGGATCACGGGCGGCCAGCTGAACGACTTTATCGGCTCGAACCTGGTCGGATCTTTCGCAGGCTACGTTCCGGAACCCAGCACCTGGGCTCTGATGATCGGCGGCTTCATGGGGGCGGGCGCCATGCTGCGCCGTCGCCGTGCGATGGGCGCCTTCGCCTAACGACAAGATGGCACTCTATGGAACGGGGCCGCGCCTGAAAGGGCGCGGCCTTTTTCTTACCTGACGTTGTGAGCATGCACACCGTAGGGGACTCGAGTGGATAAATAGGAAGGGAATTCGTATAGGCTGGTGCAGCCTGAACGGGGGTATCCCTGTTCAGGAAATTTGGCGTCAGGGAGTTGGAAGGCCTTTGATCCTGAAGTCGATCCTGGGCGTCCTGCGTGCGCGGTGGGTGATTGTGGCCGCCGCATTCGGCGGATGCCTCATCGGAGGGGGCTTCGTTTACGCAACGTCGCCCCCAAGGTACCAAGCGACGGCGAAGGTGATCCTCGACTACATCAAGCCTGATCCGGTGACGGGTGAGTACGTCAACAGCAAGATGGCGCAGGCCTATGTGAACACCCAGCTGGAGATGGTTCGGGACTTCCAGGTCGCGGTCCCGGCGGCCGAAATGCTGGGGTTGCTTGATGACGTCGGGTTGCAGCAAGCGTACGCTGCCGAGCCGGGCGCCAACGCTGCGGACTTTCCACGATGGGTCGCCCGACGTCTCATCAGTGGCACTGGCGCGCGCCTATTGGCCGACAGCAACATCATCATCGTCAGCAGCGTGGGCACGACGCGCGAAGGCGCGCTTGATTTCGTATCCGCGATCCGGACGGCATATATCCGCGCCACGATCGACAGCAAGCGCTTCGGGGCGACCGACGGCGCCACGAACCTCGG
Source organism: Phenylobacterium sp. (assembly GCF_037189685.1). Lineage (GTDB taxonomy): Bacteria > Pseudomonadota > Alphaproteobacteria > Caulobacterales > Caulobacteraceae > Phenylobacterium. The sequence goes on from NZ_JBBCIT010000037.1 coordinate 29,176, forward strand.
TGCGCAGGCGGAGAAGGCCCGGGTGGAGTTGGGGGCTCTCGAAGCCGCGAAGCGGACCCTTGAGGACAAGACCGGCGGCCTGCCACTGATGGAGTCTCGGAGACTCACCAAGCTGGTCACCGATATCCGCACAGGCTTCGTCACATCTCGAGATGAGTCGGCGTCAGCGCCGCGCCTGGCAACTGTGGAGGCGCAGCTTCAGGAGGCCGCGAAGACGCTCGGGCCCAACCACCCCGCGCTCAGGGCGCTCGAGATATCCCGCGACGGGCTGAGAGCGCAGGTCGAACTCGAACGCAGCACGGCCGGGGATGGCGCCCGCCAAGCCGCAATGATCGAGAAGGCGCGACAGGCCGCGATCGACGTTCAGGTGGACAAGGTGCTCTCCACTCGCGAAACGGCCCTTGAGATGCGTCTGCTGGACGAGGAGATCGAGCGGCGGCGGGACATACTGAACTCGCATTACAAGAAGATCGCCGAGCTTAGGCAACTGGCCAATCTCGAACAGTCCAACCTCACGCCGCTCGGAGCGCCGGAAGTCAAGTCAGCGCCCGTATTTCCCAACCCCTGGCTTATTCTCGGCGGAAGTGGCTTCCTGGGCCTGCTTCTGGGCTGCCTAGCGGCTTTACTCGTCGAATTGCTGAACCGGCGCGCCCGCCATCCGCATGAACTGCTCCAAGGACATGGCATTCCGGTTTTGGGCGTGGTGCCGACCTTCGGTCCGTCCTCGGGACGACGGTGGACGCTCAGTGCGCCCCGAACGCGGGACCGACTTCCGCTCGCTGACGTCCAGACGCCATGAGGTTACCGAGACTTGGCCGGAGGCTGGGCCGGTCTGGAGCCGAGAAGGAGACCTTCGGCGGCCAGGGCTGTGAACGTCTGTCACCACTGATTTCGAACCCCGTGTCAGGAGCTGCGGTGTCGCTGCGCCGGATCGCAGGGCAACTCATTGACCGGCACATTGCCGTGGGGCGTCGTGGGGTCGTGATCTGCGGCGTATCTGCGGGCGTAGGAGTGTCCTCCATTGCCGCCAACCTGGCGATCGCAATCGCACAGCAAGCTGTCTCTACGCTCTTCGTAGACACCAACCTTCGTTCAACCCCGGCTTACGGCTTGCATACGGCGACCGAAACCCAAGCGGGGCTGGTTCAGCATCTGCGGGGAGAAGCGACCCTCAACGAGATCATTCAGCCGACGCGGATCGACGGCTTGTTCAGCATTGGATCGGGAGGTCCGGCGGCTGACGCAGATGCGTTGCTCGCTAGAGATGTGTTCCGGGATTTCGTTGAGTCGATCATGCGGAGTCATGAGTTCGTGATCTTTGATTCTCCGCCGGCGAACCGGTTTGCCGACGCCCGTACGATCGCGGCGGGAGTAGGCTATGCGGTCATCGTCGCGAGAAGGGGGATAACATTCCTGGACGACGTATCACTACTCTCGGAACAGTTGGCTCAGGATGGCGTTCGCGTGATCGGGACGGTCTTCAATACAGGGTGATCATGCGCAGGCGCGGGCAGCCTCCCCGTTCAGCGAGCATGTGAGCCAGTCACGCCGGTCTTGGTGTTCAAGCGGTACGTCAACGCGACGATCGCCCCCAGGACCATGAAGGCAAGTGCGTGGTTGGCTTCCTGGCTGAAAACCATCTTCACGATCACGAAATTCAGCAGCATGACCGACATGGGGATCAACAGGGACAACTCTGGATCGTTCCTTACTTCCATGGCCCCCCTCATCGCCTTGTACGATCCCCGCAGCATCAAGCCGTAGAAGACAATGAAACCCAGCACGCCGATCTCGAGTAGAACGCTCAGCCAGTAGGAGTCGATAGTCAGGACGCCAGCAAGGTTCGTCCAGCCAAGTGTTGAGGCGCCTTGGCCTATCCCGTGTCCAATCGGATTCTTTAGGATCATCGGCGTTGCATCAGCCCACTGGTCGAGTCGACTCTGCGTGCTGAACTGTTGCTCCCCTGTTCCCCAGAACTCGTTCCGCAGTCTCCGTACGACGAACGTAGCGGTGAGAAACGCCACAAACACCGCAGGGTAACCGAGCACGATCGCAGGCGCGAAGATGCTGGATTTCACCTGCCTCCAGCGCAGGATCGCCCAGAAGAGGACATAGAAGAGTACGGAGGCGCAGGCGGCCACGAAGCCCAGTCGGGAGTCGGTCAGCAAGATCACCCACACCGAGAGTGGTACGAGAAGCGCAGCCAACCCACGGGTGATGAGGCCATATCTGCTGAAGCTAAGGTGCATAGCAAAAGGCAAGCTGAGACCGAGAAGCTCGGCCAAGCCAAGAGGAGTCGTTTGAGTCGCTGCGGTTCGATAGATCCCGGTTCTGCCGAAGCCGGCACTAAGAATCTTCTGTACCACCGGATCGTCTATCTTGAGGAAGGGTGGAATATGCTGTGCCCAGGGAAGCTGGTGTATCCTCGACTCCCAGATCGCAAACATACAAACGACGCCTAGTGAAAGGAGAAGTATCCGGGTCCACAAGAGGGCGAATGTTGGTCGGCTGAACAGATAGCAGCTGAGGAAAAATATCCCGATCAGGTTCACCAGCGCGACAGCGTATCGGTTCACTGATGATCCGATGTCCGAGGACAGCGGGATTGTCAGCGTCCACAGGGCTAGAAGCGCAATTATCAGCCGAACCTGTATTCTATCGGCGTTGAGGATTTCCTTCATCTCGGATCTGAAAGTCTTTGAGATGGAGATACAGGCTAGAAACACCAGCATCAGGGGAGCCCCCGTGACGCGGAGCATCGTCATCCACGGCAGATTGAGGACGGAAACCGCCAAGTAGTTCGGCCAGAGGATCAGTGCAGCAAAGAAGGCGATGAAGAGCGGCTCGAGAAGGCGGGTCGGCGCGTACTCGCCCGGCGGCAGCGCCCACAGAATGAGGCCTGCCAGGAGGATGATTGGCAATGTGAACGGCATCATCCGCGATGGCGCCAGCGCACCAAATGCAAAGCCGTACGCGATGCAACCCGCTGCGAGGGCGGTGAGCAGGAGGATTCTGAGGGCTGGAGGCGGCGAACTCCTGAAACCCGCCAGGACGGGCAGGGCGGCGGTGTCCGCCTCTCCCCGAGAGAACCAGCGCCGGACGCGTTTCGCCAACCCGGATATCATGATCCTTGGTTCCGGAGCCTCTTCCGAGACTTTGCGGCCGCAGGCCGCCGGATCCGGCTCAGACGTGTCCGAAGGAAATTCCGAAGCTCGACTGGGTCAGTCGTGGCAAGAACGGCGTCGCGCGTGCGCGCGGTGGCGAGCGCTTTGCGGAACTCTGCCTCGTCGTGCGCTACGAGCACCAATCCCCTATCGCGGAACGCGGCGGTGATCTCGGATTGATGGTCGTCATAGTGTTCCTGGAGGCGGGAAAGTCGTGGCATCGCGATAACCTGGCAGCCGGCGCGGAGGGCGGTGATCAGCGACCCCGTTCCGCCATGGCATACGACAATCCTGGCCCGCTGTAGAATAGCTTCGACCTCATCGAAAGGAAGCGTCTCGCTGGTCTCGATTCCTTCGGGTGACCGACCGCCAACTCCCGTCTGGACGATGATGCGTTCTGGGATTTCGCCATCCCTCCGCGCCGCGTCCACGGTGTCGACGAGACGGTCGAACGGCAATGTTGCGCCGACGGTGGCAAACAGGAGATCTTCCTTCGGTGGAATCTCGCCCTCCAGGCGTCGAAACGGATCGAAGACTTCCGCGCGCGGATAAAAGCGAGCGAGTTTAGGTGACTGAACCACCACGTCGTGAGCGAATGGCGCGGCGATCCGGCCGAACAGCGACGGACCGTCGAAGCGCGCAAACGACTCGATCACCACCACGCGCGCGCCGAACAGCCGCGCCCAGATGACCGGGAAGATAACTGCGCCCGCTCCGGTCGAGATGATCACGTCCGGCCGCTCCCTGGACATGAACGCAAGAGACCGGAACAGGCTGACCAGCGCGCCCGTAAGCATCTTGAGCGGGCTCCCGAACCGGGTCTGTCCCCAGGCGAAATGCGGGACGAAATAGGTACGATGCTCGCGCGCCAGTGTCTGGCCCAGAGCAGTGTCCTCGGTGACGAAGAAGTAGTCATGCTCGGACCAGACTTCGCGGAGGTCGAGGAGTTGCCGGACATGCCCTCCTCCCGACGCGGCCAGGCAGACCTTCAAACTCGTGGTGCGGGGGCTGGGCTCGGCTGTCGCCGGATCGGACATGCTTGAGGCCTTGGAATGAGGTGGCGCCTACTTATCCACTTGAAGCGCGTAAAGGAGTGTTGAACCAACTCGCGCTTACTTCGCGTCGGGTTGCCGCTGAAAACGCGCCGCGGCACTGATCGGCGTCCTTGTGGGGTGGTTTTGATGCAGCATGGGCTATCCCGGTCGCCAACGATCGATCGCGTCCTTCGCGGGGAGCTTTGTACCGGCTGTGGCCTGTGCGCCGCCATCGCACCCGACGCGATCTCGATGCATGACGAGGCGCCGGGTTATGCCAGACCTGTCCAGTCTGGTGACCTGTCTGTCGAAGCGGAGCGCCAGATCTCTGCTGCGTGTCCTGGCGCGGTGGTGGCGGAGTGGCCCGCAGGGAAAAGCGTGCATCCCATCTGGGGCCCCTGTGAACAGGTGCTCACCGGGGCGGCGAGTGATCCCGAGACTCGTTTCGAGGGGTCGTCCGGCGGCGCGCTGTCCGCTTTGCTCGTGCATGCGCTTGAACGGGGCGACGTTGATCGGGTGCTTCACACCGGGGCCGACCCTGAGCGACCTTCGAGGAACCTCGTATTCATCTCGCGAACGTCAGCGGAAATCGTCGCCCGGGCCGGTTCACGTTACACTGCGTCATCGCCGATGGCGGCGATTCGCGAGGCGCTCGACGAGGGTGGGCGGTTCGCGTTCGTTGGCAAACCCTGTGACGTGTCGGCCCTGCGCAGACTCGCTCGCACCGATCCGCGTATCGGGCAGTGTGTTCCGCTGGCACTGTCGTTCTTCTGCGGCGGCATTCCCAGCCACGCAGGGGTTGATCGCATACTTGAAGCATTCGGCGTCAAGGCCAACGACCTCGTCCAGTTCCGCTATCGGGGGCGGGGCTGGCCCGGCATGTGCGAGGCTCGGACTCCATCCGGCGCGGCGCAGATGACCTATGCAGACAGCTGGGGACGGTTCCTTTCGAAGGAGGTTCAGTTCCGGTGCAAGATCTGTCCGGACGCCGTCGGCGGTGTCGCCGACATAGCATGTGCGGACGCTTGGTACGGAGACGAGGCCGGATACCCGAGCTTTGATGAACAGGAGGGGCGCAGCCTCATCATCTCGCGCTCCGCAGTGGGACGGAAACTGGTGGAGTCCGCCGTTGCGGCCGGTCAGATCGAGGTTTCGCCGTTGGATATAGGCGAGATCGACAAGATGCAGCCATCGCAGGCGAAGCGGAAACGCCTGGTGCTGGCGCGCACCACAGCGCTTGCATTGCTTGGGCAACCAAGCCCCAGGTTTGCTGGGTTGAAAGTCCTCAAGGCGGCGTCCCGCGCCGCGCCGGCGGAAGCGGTCCGAAACTTGCTAGGCACGATCCGGCGAACGCTGAAGGGGACAAGGAGCCGCCTTTGAGCGGCCCGCGTCGACCTAGGTTTCCTGGGCCGTAGCTGGTACGTAGCGAACAAGGGGATCATTCTGCGTTATGCTGGAGGCTATGAGATGCGACTGAGGCCTTTCGTCCTTGGCCCGCTCATCTATGCCGGCTGCGCAGGGGTGGCTGCCGCCCAGCCTGCGATGCCCACCGTCGCGGGTGATAGGCAATTCAACGTCTCGACGAGCGTCAGCGCCATCTATGACAGCAATTTTGCCCGATCCAGCAGTGCGCTCGCGGCTCAGCGGGGGATCTCGCGACGTGAGTACACGCTCCGCCCGCAGGTCTCCGTGGATATCATCCAGCCGCTCGGAGGTCAGGCGTTGTTCCTGCGGGGTGGGGCTGGCTATGACCTTCACCGAGAGAATTCGCAGTTGGACAGGCCGCGCGCCGATCTTCAAGGCGGCTATCTCACCTCGCTCGGCTTCTGCCAGCTCGCTGCGTTCGGGGCCTACCGAGTATCGCAGAGCGACTTGGCGCTGATCGATTCCCCCGCGATCAAGAACACTCAGCAGTCCACGTCGATCGCTGCGGGCGCGACGTGTGGCCGCCCGCGCGGGTTCGGTGGCTCAGCAATTGTCCAGCGGAGCGAGAACATGAACTCCGCCGCGATCCAGAAGGAAGCCGACAGCACCACCGAGAACCTCCTTCTGAGCCTGGGTTACACGAACCCCACGCTTGGGCGGCTGGCCGGTACGTTCAACTATTCGAACAACGAGTTTCCCAACCGCATTCTTCCAGGACGCCCTGTGGGCGACGGTTTCTTCACGACGGCCTACGGCTTGTCCGCCGAGCGGCAGTTCGGTTCTCGCATCACGGTTCGGGCGGCCGCGGGGCGGACCACGGTCAAGCGGGAGTTTGCGCCACCCGGGAGCGAGGCCAAATTCACCAGCACCACCTATTCCGCAGCGGCGACCTACAGGGCGGGAAGCCGGTTGACCTTTGACGTCCTGGGTGACCGGGCGGTCACGCCCAGTCCGCGCGCCGGTAAGCTCTACGACATCGTCACTTCCGGTGAAGTGCGAGGCAGCTACAGCCTGGGATCTCGATATGTCGTAGGGTTCGGCCATAGAATTCAGGATATCGACTCCAACGTGGACACCACGCTGAACGTGCCCGTGCTGACAAATTCTCGCACCAATGCGACGTTCGCTTCGCTTCGGTATCGCCAGAGCCGTCGCGCCAGCCTGCTCCTGGACGTTCGTTATGAGGATCGCAACGCTAATCTGCCCGAATTCAACTATACTTCAACACGGGTGGGCCTCACCGCAGAGGTCGGCTTCTAGGTCTGGATGGTATCGGATGATGTCGCGGATATTCTCGGTCGCCGTCGTGGCGATTGTGGCTCTTTTTGCTCTTCCGGCCGCCGGGCAGGCGCAGAATCCGGCGAGCGACGGGGCGGTTGTCGGGCAGGGTGCGACTATGACGCCACCAGCCCCCACGTCCTCGGCCTATGTTCTGGGACGTGACGATGTCGTCGAGGTCGGTTTGCTGGGCCGAACCGACTTTGGGGGGCGCGCGCGGGTTCAGGCTGACGGCACGATCCAGTTGCCCTTCGTCGGAAAGGTTCCTGCGGCAGACCGGACGACCGCCGAGTTGTCGGACAACATCCGCGAGGCGTTGCGCGCCGGGGGATATTTCGCCGATCCGGTGGTGACCATCGAAGTCGTGGGCTATGCCAGCCGGTATGTCACGGTTCTGGGATATGTCGGGTCGCCTGGTCTCGTGCCCATCAATCGACCTTACCGGCTTTCCGAGATACTCGCCCGCGTTGGCGGTGTCCGGGAAGGGGCGGCGGACTATCTGATCGTCCGACCGGAGGCGGGCGAGGAGAAACGGTTGCTCATTCGCGACCTGGCCACCGGGGACGCCAATCAGGATCCCCACGTCAGCGCCGGCGACAAAATCTATGCGCCGGTCGCTGAGACTTTCTACATATATGGGCAGGTAAATTCGCCGGGCACCTATGCAATGCAGACCGGACTGACGGTTCGCATGGCGTTGGCGAAAGCGGCTGGCCTCACAGAGTCAGGCTCAGATAAGAAGATCAGCGTCACGAGAGCTGGTCGTAAAGTCAAGGTGAACGCGGATGATCGTGTCGAGCCGGGCGACGTCTTCGAAGTGGGAGAGCGCCTCTTCTAGAGGTGTTTGGTCCTAATGAATATTGTCCAATTCTTTCGGATACTTCTGGCTCATAGGGCCTTGATCGGTGCTTGCGCGGCGATCTGCCTCGTCGTGGGTGTAATCGCAATCAACGTAATTCCGCCGAGGTACGAAGCCTACTCGCGGGTCATGCTTGATGCGATCAAGCCCGATCCAGTCACGGGGCAGGTGATTTCCCCTGCCTATCTGCGAGCCTATACGCGGACACAGATCGAATTGATCAAGGATCAGCAAGTCTCGCGACTGGTCGTGCAGGATCTCAAGTGGCAGAGCGATCCCGCTCGCCAGCGAGCCTATCGAAACCGGGAAGGCGGACGTGATCTCGACTTCGATACATGGGCGTCGAAGACGATCTCCGAAGGCGCGCAGGCGAACGTGATCATGGGCAGCAATATCCTTGAGATCGGATATAGCTCCACTTCGCCAAGTGAGGCGCGGCTGATCGCCGACGCGCTTCAGAAGGCATACATGGACGTTACCCTGCAGACGCGTCGAGAGGCCGCGCGCCGGAACGCGGACTGGTATGAGGGGCAGGCCGAGAAGGCCCGCAAGATCCTGTTTGACGCCGAGGCGTCCAAAGCGGCCTACGAACGTGAGACCGGGATCGTGCTCCAGGAAGACAAGATCGACATCGATAGCGCCCGCTTGGCGGCGCTGGCCTCTCAGGGCGCGGCGCCTGTCTTCGCTTCGGCGGGCAGCGCGACAGCCGCAAGTGTCGCGCAACTCGGCCTCCTCGATGCCGAGATCGCTGAACAGACGAAGGTCCTCGGGCCCAATCACCCGACACTTCAGCAGCTCAAGGTCCGACGAAACCTTCTGGCGCAGCAGGTCGAGCAGGAGCGGAATAGTTCGGCGGCGGCTACGGGCGCGGCCATGAACGCTTCACGGGCTACCAGCGGTATGCTGGAACAACAGAAGGCCAAGGTGATGGCGCAGCGGGAGCAGGTCGAGCGGCTGCGGCTGATGCAGGACGACATCGACCTCCGTCGCGAGCAATACAAGCAGTCCGTGGCCCGCTCGGCGCAGCTTCGGCAGGAGTCCGACGTGGCTGAAGCCGGAGTGACGCCGTTGTCGAGCGCCATCACGCCGCAGTCGCCGGTCTTCCCCAACAAACTGCTTATTGTCGGGGCTTCGGTTCCAGGCGGCGTCGCGCTCGGGATTCTGCTGGCGCTCCTGCTGGAACTCATGGGCCGGCGCGTCCGGAGCGCCGACGATCTCGTCGCTTTGGCGGAAGCCCCCGTGTTGGCGGTCATCCGCAACCCCAATCTGAAGTCAGTACAGTTCCGTTTCCCGACCTTCCGGCGCGGAAAGGGGGGGCCGATGCAGGCCGCCCGGGCATGAACGAAGAACGTGCGACATCGAACGGCGCCGCGCCGATTGCCGCTCTTCCACCCGGTACAGCTGTCCCCGCGGCGCCAGAGGAGAGGTCTCTGCGTGTATACGAGTTCTCACGAGATCTCGTAACGCTCTCGGAAGGTCGGGAGGCTGAAGCCGAAGCCGTTCGGACAATCCGCACCCATATCATGGCGCGGCACGTCGAAGACGGGCGCCGTGGGGTCGCGATATGTGCGCCCACCGCCGGTGTGGGATGCACCTACACGGCCGTCAACCTCGCCGTCGCGCTTTCGCAGGCTGGCCTGTCCACCTTGTTGATCGATGGGGACCTGCGCTCACCGCAGCTTGGCGACTACATCCGGGCGGAAGCCGCGCCCGAGGGGCTGATACAGTGCCTGACCGAACCGGGTAGGCGCCCAGGCGACGTCATCCATCACGAAGTTCTCCCGAACTTATCTCTTCTCTACTCGGGCGGTTTGGCCGACAACGCACAGGAGTTGCTCGCCAGCGACGGTTTCAAGAGCCTGATCGAGCGCTGTCTACGGGACTTCGAGTTCACGATCGTTGACTGTCCAGCGGCGAACGATGTCGCCGACGCCCTGAGAATCTCGAGCGTGGTCGGCTATTCCCTCGTCGTGGCGAAGGCGCACATGACCCGGTCGGCCGACGTGGCGAATCTTGTGAAGCAACTCAAGGAGGACGGGGCCGAGATCGTCGGCACGGTCCTGAGCGAAGTCTGACTGGGATGGCTGAACTCGCAGATAAGGGGGCGAGCAGCCCACCCTTGCTCCGTCGATTGGCGGAACACGCGCCGCTGTTCATCGCGGCGGCCATCTTCGCGGGGCCGACAATTGTGCGCCTCGGCGAGCAGGTGTGGTCGCGGGAGTTCGGGGCTCACGGGCCGATCGTTCTGGCGACCGGAGCCTGGCTTCTCTGGCGGCGGCTTCCAGCCATGGCCGAATTGCGGGAGGAGGGGCGGTTCGGGCTCACGATCGCGGCCGTTGCGGTGTCCCTTGCTGTCTATATCGTCGGCCGGGCCTACGACTTCATCAGCCTTGAGGCGGCGGGACTCTACGGATTCGGCATTGCGATCCTTCACGATCGCTTCGGCCTTCGGGCCATGCTCCAGAACTGGTTTCCGATCTTCTATCTTGGACTTCTGCTGCCTGTCCCAGGTTGGATGTTGGACGAATTCACGGCGCCGTTGAAGCTGTTGGTGTCGGCGCTGTCGGCCTGGATCGTGCAACTCATGGGAGTGCCGCTCGTCAGAGAGGGCGTCACCATGACCGCCGGTCCCTATCAACTTCTTGTTGAGGACGCGTGTTCAGGCCTGAACTCTCTCATTGGGCTCATCGCGATCACGCTGTTCTACATATACCTTCTTCGCGACGCGGGCTGGAAGTACTCGGCGTTTCTAGTCTCACTCATCATTCCGGTCGCTATCGCGGCCAACGTCGTGCGCATCGTGATCCTCATCCTGCTGACGTACCATTTCGGTGACGCCGTCGGGCAAGGCTTCCTGCACGTAACAGCGGGTCTGTTCCTCTTTGCGGTCTCTCTGTTGCTCATGTTTGCGATTGACAGCCTGGTTTCGAAGCTCTGGCCATCGGCGAAAGGCAACGCGATCGCATGAGAAAGCGAGATTTGATCCTAGGGGGACTGGCTCTCGCGTCGCTCGGCGCTGCCGAGGCGTTGCGGCCCCGCAATCGCTACATCCTCCTCAAGAACACGACGGTCGATAAGACGCTTCCTCTGCAGTTCGGGGCTTGGGAGGGCCGACCTGTCGAGGATCTCATTGGGCCCGAGCTTGCGGGCCGGCTTGCCCAGACCCTCTACAGCGAGACGGTCGCCCGCGTTTACTTCGACCCGAATACAGGCGCCAGCGTGATGCTCCTGGCCGCTTATGGGGATACACAAAGCGACCTCCTCCAACTGCATCGGCCCGAGAGTTGCTATCCCGCCGTGGGTTTCAGTCTCGAGTTTGCGCAATCCATCAATTTGCCCCTTCCCGGTGGCTCCCTGCTGCCAGCCCGGCGCGTGATCGCCACGACCCAGGAGCGAAGGGAAAACATTCTCTACTGGACGCGCATGGGCGAACGCCTGCCTCGGACAGGAGGGGAACAGCGCGTCGCGCGGTTCGAGAATTCGGTCCAGGGCTACATCCCGGACGGCATCCTCATCCGCTGCTCGGCCATGGGGGCCTCGGAGCAGGGTTTCGCCGTATTGGACCGGTTTGTTCCCGAGTTGCTCAAGGCCGTGGCGGTGGACAAGAGGCCGGCGCTCGTGGGCACTCGTCTAGCTCGAGAGATCGGCTGACGCGGATTTGCACGGGGGGCTCAAGTCGTTTGATGCACCCCTGTTCGAGGTGATTTCCCCGGGCGCGCTTTTGAGTCTCCAGTGTCGGCTCATCGGCCGAGCGACAAGGCTGGGACGATCATCTTGGAGCTCGATAGAGAGCAATCAGCGTACGTGATCCGTACGCTCAGTTGTAGATGTGTGAAGATGGGTCAAATCAAGATCGGGCTGTTGTGGCACTGTGACGCCGCCGGCAACCTGGGTGTCGGCGCTCTTACGGTCGGGAACATCGCGTCAGCCCGTCAGGCTGCGCAACGGCTTGGAGTCTCTCCACAATTCACCCTGCTTCAGTTCCCCGGGGATCTCGCTCACCCGTATGTGAGCGGCCCCGACATCCGGACATTCAACATCAGCCGTCGGTCGTTGCAGTCGCCCGGAGGGTACTGGCGCGAATTGGCGGACTTGGATTGCATCCTCGATATTGGGGCGGGGGACAGCTTCGCCGACATCTACGGTTCCACGCGCTTTGCGTTCATGATCCTGACCAAGGAACTGGCCTTCCTCCGAGGTAAGCCTTTGCTCCTGAGTCCGCAGACGATCGGCCCCTTTTCGCGCCAGCCCTATAAGGCGCTGGCGCGGCGCGCCCTCGTCAAGGCCCACGCAGTCGTCGCCCGGGATCCCGAGTCGATGGCGGCGTTGACATCTTTGGCGCCGCGGGCGCGCGGCGTGCAGTCCATTGACGTGGCGTTCCGTCTGCCCTTCACGCCGCCGGCGCCCCGGAAGGAGGACGTCCTGGAGATCGGGGTCAATGTGTCGGGCCTGCTCTATAATGGCGGGTATGGCGGTGGGAACGACTACGGGCTGGAGGTCGACTACGCTGAGTTGATGCGCCGCTTCATTCGCCATCACGCGGCGCGCAGCGATGCGCGGGTCCATCTCGTCTGCCACGTCCTATCGGAACGTCTGGCGCGGGACGATGATGCCCGGGTTGCTGATGTGCTGGCTCAGGAATTCCCTACAGTCGTGCGCGCGCCAAACTTCCGGTCTCCGGAGGAGGCGAAGTCTTACATCGCCGGCCTGGACTTCCTCGTGGCCGGAAGGATGCATGCCTGTATCGCGGCGTACTCCGCCGGAGTGCCCGTGGCGCCTATCGCCTACAGCCGAAAGTTCTCAGGGCTCTTTTCCGGCGCTCTTGGATACGACCATCTCGTGCCTGTCCGAGGTATGAGCACCGATATGGCGTTGGAATTTCTCAACGACCGTCTGACGAAGCGCGAGGCCTTGCGCCAAGACATAGCCGTCGGGTCTGGCGTGGTTGCGCAGGGTCTCGCGACCTACGATGCGGTGCTGGAGGAATTCTTCTCGCGCGCGTTGGCAAGATAGAGGGCTTTCGTCGCCCGTCTCTCAGCCCCGCTTCGCCAGCCCCGGCTGGAGCGCGCGCCAGGCCTCGACGACGGGGGCCAGGCGGGGATCGTCGGTTGCGGTGAGGTCGTGGCGGCGTTCGAACGCCATGCCGGCCAGGTCGCCGCGGCGCCACTTCAGGACCACTTCGTAGGCCGCGTTCTCCTGGAAGTGCAGGAGGATGAAGCGGGGCGGCAGGCGGTAGAAGTGCGAAAGCTCGACCTTGGCGCCGGAAGCGCTCAGGTCCTTGATGATGCAGTCGGCCCAGATGCCCATCCGCTCGCCGTGCATGACGCGGCCCGGGGCGCTGACCGACACACGCGGTTCGGCGCGGCGCTCCATATAGTTCGGGGCGGGCTTGGACGTCATGCGTCCCAGGTACCGTCAGGCTGGTTGAGAAGTCGTTCCTTTTTCCCGGCGTTCGCGTGACAGGGGTGCGGCGGCCTGCCGCAGGCCCATCTCAGGCGGCCCATCTCAGGCGGCCCCTCTCAGGCGGCCCGGCGTCAGCGGCGCGGCTGGAACAGGACCTCGCTCACCTTTCGGGCGCCGTCGAGGCGGTCGAGCTGGACCACGATGTCGATCACACGACTGACGTAGGTCTGCACCTTGTCCCAACCCAGATCGACGCCCGAGGTGAGGGCCAGGAGCGCGATCTGGTCCAGCGCGCCGGCCGGGCTGTCGGCGTGGATGGTGGTGAGCGAGCCTGGGTGACCGCTGTTGACCGCGCGCAGGAAGGCGAAGGCCTCCCGGCCGCGCAGTTCGCCGAGCAGGATGCGATCGGGCCGCAGGCGGAGCGACGCCGCCAGCAACGTGTCGGCATCGACGCGAGCCTCGCCCAGCTCGCCGCGCACGGCCACCAGGCCCACGCTGTTGGGGTGGTCCAGGCGCACCTCGGGCGCGTCCTCGATCACCACCAGCCGCTCGCTGCGGTCGATCTCCTTCACCAGGGCGTTCAGGAGGGTGGTCTTGCCGCTGCCCGTGCCGCCCGAGATGACGATGGTCTTGCGGCGGCGCACGGCGGCCTTGAGGAAGGCGGCCATGTCGCCGGCGGCCAGCATGGCCTCGAGTTCGGCGTCCGCCTCGGCCGTGCGGGCCGGATCGCTGCGGGCGGTGGTCTCGAAGAGCCCGTCCCGCGCCAGGTCGGTGACCGACAGGTCGGATATCAGGTGCTTGCGGACGGCCAGCGCCAGGCCGCCCCGGGTGGCGGGCGGCGCCACCACCTGCACCCGTGCGCCATCGGGCAGCGTGGCCGACAGCAGGGGCTGCTCGCGGTTGACGCCCTGATGGCTGGCGGCGGCGATCTGGCGGGCCAGCCGCTGGAGCGCCGTCTCGGTCAATTCGTCGGCCGGCTCGCGGGTGATCGCGCCGTCGGTGGTCTCGATCCAGACCTCGCCGGGCCGGTTGATCAGCACGTCGGTGACGTCGGGCCGCGAGAGCCAGGGCGAGAGCGGCGCCAGGTAGGCGCTGAGGTAGACGTTCGCACTCATTGGGGCGCACTCATGGCCGGGTCACCGCACCACGCCGGCGAAGTCGAGGTCGCGGGCGACAAAGACCTGCACCGGCACGCCCTGGGGCACCTTGATGGTGTCGGGGATGTTCACCTGCGACTGGAGGGCCGTCGCGCCCACGTTGCTGACCTGGGCGGGGTTGCCGATGATCACGGTGGAGCCGCTGCCCTCGGACGCCAGCGCCGTCGTCCCGGCCTGGAGCACCGTCAGCAGGATGGCGGCGCCGAAGCGCTGGAAGAAATGACGGTCCACGTCGCCCTCCAGGCCGCCACGGCCCAGGCGGTCCGCGGCGGGCGAGCCGATGTCGATGGTGACCCCCGTGGGGCTGATGATCCGTTCCCAGACGACGAAGGCGCGGGTCTGGCCCTGGGCGGCGGCGCTCTTGTACTGGCCCACCAGCTTGGAGCCGCGCGGGATCAGCACCCGGCTGCCGTCGAAGCTGCGCACATCGCGACTGACCACGCCACGGACGGAACCCGGCAGGTCGGAGTTGATCGCGGTTTCCAGAACCGCGGCGATGACCGTGCCCTGAGGCACGGTGCGCCCCAGGTCGCGCATCTGGCTGGCGCGCGCCGTGTCGCCGAGGCTGCCCGTCAGCCGGGCGGAGAAGCGCTCGTCGGCCGACTGGCGGCCATCGACGCCGGCCGGTCCCGCCGGCGACCCGGTCGCCGGGCCGGCGGCCGTGGCCTGAGCCGCCTGGGCCGCGGACTGCGCATCCGGCGCGCCGCTGAAGTCGACGACCATGGTGGGCGCGCGCCAGTGGGCCATTTCCGGGTCGACGGCCGGGCCCACCATTGCGTTCGCCGGCGGCGCCGGCGCGGCGGAGGGCGCGGGCGGGATGGCGGCGGGGGCCGGCTGTGCGACCGGAGCCGGCGCCGCTTCGGGAGCTGGAGGCGGCGTCTGGGCTTGGGCCTCGCGGCTGCTCGAGAGGCCGTTGAAGACCATCAGGCCCAGAACGGCCGCGCCACCGACGCCAGCCCAGACGGTCCAGGGCGAATCCGGCGCCTGGACCCGAGGACGCGCGGACACGCCGCGTTCGAAGACGGCGCTCACGGGGCCTCCGCCCACTGGCCGTCCGCCCTTGCGCTTCTTGTCGGCCTCGAGCTTCATCGGCGCCACCAGGGATCCTTCTTGCGCGGCCTGAGCGCGCTGGCCTCCTCGACGCGGAAGCCATCGTTGTAGATGCGGGTCACTTCGCTGCCGCGTCGAAGGACGAAGCCGGGGGCGATGCGGTCGACCACGACGTAGCCGTCGCGCTGGCGTGTGTTGACCACCGCCTCGCCGCCATCGGGATCGAGGGCGTAGATCGCGGGCAGATCCTCGCTTGCGCGGAAGCTGAAATAGGTGTCGAGGCCGTCGTCGAAGACCTTGACCGGCAGGGTCCGCGACGAGCCGTCGTAGGAATAGGCGCTGTTGCGCTCGACCGGCGGCGGCGGCGGCGGCGGCGGCGCGATCACCGCCATGACCGGCGGGGCGTACAGGAACCGTACGCTGAACGGCGCCGTCCTTGCGGCGGCCCGTGGGCGCAGGCCCAACTCGAAGTTGTAGCGGCGCAGGTTGGTGACCACCGTCATGTTGGTGGCCGGCCGCTGCGACATGGGCTTGAGGAACAGGAGGTTCGCGCGCCGGTTCGGCGTCACCTGCCAGCCGAGGGAATCGCCGATGGCGACGTTCTCGATCCGCTCGGCAGGGTCGAACTCGACCGAAAGCTGGTAGCCCAGGGCCACGCGCAGCTCGACCACCGCCTCGGGGTCGTAGTCGACCACATGGATGCGCGGGTCGCCGGGGCCGGGGCGCGGGACGACCGCGAGGGCCGGCGTGGCGGCGAGCGCCAGGGCCACGGCCAGCCCGCGGAAGGGGAAGGCGCGGCTCATCGGGCCACTCCGGCGCGGCGTGCGGTGAAGCTGTTGCGGCGATAGGCGTCGCCCAGGCGGCGCGTGTCGTCGAAGGTCACGGATACCTGTCTCGGGGATGTGGGGTTGGCGGCGGCGGCCACGGCCGCCGCCC
>NZ_JBBCIT010000038.1:0-32421 GCF_037189685.1 Phenylobacterium sp.
CCGCGGCGGCCACGGCTCTGGCGGCGCTGGGCCCAGCCGGCCGGCGCGGGGGCGGGCCTGGCCGCGGCCTGCGCCGCCGGCGTGATGGCGGGCGCCCAGCTGGCCGCCGCCGTGGCGATCCCCGAAAGCGATGTCGTTGCGGCCGATGCGGGCGGGGACACCGTCCTGGCCGTCGTGTCGGACGAGGACTTCAACCTCTTTCTGGACGAGGAGGCGGGATGAACCGGCCCTGGCTTCTGGGGGCGTTGCTCGCGTCGCTGGCGCTGAACGTCTTCATCGGCGGCGCCTTCGCCGGCGCGCACCTGGCCGAGCGGCGGGCCGAGGCGCGGGCCGAGCGCGATCGCGTGGCCTCGGCGCCGCGGCTGCGAGGCGATCCGCTGGCCGCCGCCGTGCGCGCCCTGCCGCCCGAGTCGCAGGCGGCCTGGCGCGCGGAGGGCCCGGCGTTCGTCCGTGAACATGCGCCCAAGGCGCGCGAGGCCCGGCGCCTGGCGCGCGAGGCCCTGAAAGGGTTCGGCGCCGAGCCGTTCGAGACGGAGCGGACGCTGGAGGCCCTCCGGCGCGCGCGGGCGCTGGAGCAGGAGGGCCGCCTGGCGATGGACGCCCGGATGGTGCGGTTCGCCGCCACACTGCCGCGTGAGCAGCGGGAGGCCTTCGGCGAGGCCCTGGCGCGGCCGCGCGGCCTGGGCCGCGACCCGGAGCGTTCGCGTCAGGGGCCAGACTCAATTCGAGTTCAGTAAACTCATATCTTCCGGGATGAGCGGTATCGAGTACGGACCCTAGGCCGCGGCGGCGCCGGCGGCGGGGCGGCTCTGGCGGACGGGCAGGGCGAAGCTGGCCAGGGTGCCCTGTCCGGGCGCGCTCTTCAGGTCCAGCAGGCCGCCGTGCATCTCGACCAGCGACTTGGTGAGGGCGAGGCCCAGGCCCGTGCCCTGGGTGGTCTTGGAATGCTGGCTCTCGACCTGCTCGAAGGGCCGCGCCAGCCGCTCCAGGTCCTGGGGCGAGATGCCGATGCCGGTGTCCTGGACGCCGATGCGGACCCGCTGGCCCAGCGGGTCGTCGCGCAGTTCGGCGCGGACGGTCACCCGGCCGCCGCGCGGCGTGAACTTGATGGCGTTGGAGAGCAGGTTCAGCAGCACCTGCTTGAGGGCCCTATGGTCGGCCTCGACGTCGGGCAGGTCCACGAAGTCCAGCACCAGCGAGAGGCCCGCGGCGTCGGCGCGGTTGCGGACCAGGCGCAGGGCGTCTTCGGCGATCTCCTCCAGGCAGACCGGCTCGAAGCGCAGGGCGAGCTTGCCGGCCTCGATCTTGGACATGTCGAGGATGTCGTTGATCAGCGCCAGCAGGTGCTGGCCCGAGCTGAGGATGTCGCGCGCATAGTCGCGATAGCGGGCGTCGCCCATCGGCCCGTACATCTCGCCGGCCATGATCTCCGAGAAGCCGTTGATGGCGTTGAGCGGGGTGCGCAGCTCGTGGCTCATGTTGGCCAGGAAGTCGCTCTTGGCCTGGCTGGCCTGCTCGGCGCGGATCTTCTCGGCCTCGTACTTGCGGGCCAGCTCCGAGAGCTGCTCCTGGCTCTGCTCCAGGTTGATGACCGCGCGGCGCAGCTCCTCCTCCTTGATCCGGCGGGCCTCCTCCTGGGTCTTCAGGACGGTGATGTCGGCGGCGGTGACCACCAGGCCGCCCTCGGCCGTCGGGCGTTCCGAGACCTGGACCCAGCGGCCGTCGGAGAGCTGGGCCTCGCGCACGCCGCGGCGGCCGCCCGGCGCCGGGGACTCCTGGCGGATCGACAGGCGGGCGGCGCGCTCCACCTGCTCGCGGCCGACGCCGGCCTTCAGCCGTTCGGGGGCGAGCTGGAAATAGCTGCGGAAGTTGGTGTTGCACATCACCAGCCGGCCGTTGCGGTCCCACAGGACGAACGCCTCGGAGGTGCTTTCGATGGCGTCGCGCAACCGGCTCTCGGCCGACTGGGCGCGGGCCTGGGCCAGGCGTTCCTCGGTGACGTCGAGCGCCACGCCGACGATGCGGGCGAAGCCGCCGTCTGGGCTCTCGCCGAAGCCGCGGCCGCGGAAGTCGATCCAGACCGGCCGCGCGCCGGCCAGCGGCGGCACGCGGAAGCTGACGTCGAAGTCGCCGTAGATGGCGGCGGTCGAGAGCGCGTCGCGCATGTCGTCGCGGTGGCCGGGCGCGACGCGGTCCAGCACCTGCTGGCCGTCGACGTGACCCGACCGCCATCCGAACAGCGAGGCGGTGACCTCGGACATGAAGATCCGGTCGTCCGCGAGGTCCCATTCCCAGATGCCGCAGCGGGCGGCTTCGACCGCCGTGCGGAATCGCTGCTCGGAATCGTTCCGGGCGGCCTGGATACGCTCGACCCGGCGAAGCTCGCCGATCAGCAGCATGACCAGTGTGGCCGCCGCGACGACGGGGACGAGGAACCAGGCCAGGATTTCGAGGCGGCCGGGCGCGACCTCCCCGATCCGGTAGGCGCCGGCGGCCGCCAGGACGACCAGGAGGGCCAGCGTCGCCCGGAGGACCGCCGGCCGCCGCCACGGCGCCGAGGCGCGCGGGCGCGCCCGCCGCTCGGGCGTGACGCCGGTCAGGTCGTGTCCCCCGCGTCCGGCCAAGGCCGCCGCTCCCTGCAGCTTCCGACGGCCGGAACCGCCGACCCCATAGAAGCTTAAGCTGATCCGCCGCCCACGGTCATCGTGGGTCGGACCCCCATCAGTCGAGCGCCCGGGTGGCCAATTCGTAAACGTTGCGGGACAGGCCTTCCACCGCGACGATCCGTTCCAGTTCGGCGCGCATCTTCATACCCAATTCGGGGACCAGGCGCTTCCAGCCGCCCAGCGGATCGACCAGGCGGGCGGCGGTCATGGGGTTGTACCGGTCCACGGCGATGATCTGGTCCGCCAGGAACCGATAGCCGGCGCCGCTCGGCTCGTGGAAGCGGACGGGGTTGAAGTTGGCGAAGCTGGAGACCAGGGCCCGCAGGCGGTTGGGATTCTGGGCGTCGAACGCGGGATGGGCGGTCAGGCCCAGGATGCGGCCCAGCGCCGTCTCGGACGGATCGCGGGCCTGGAGCGCGAACCACTTGTCGACGACCAGCGGCTCGGCCTTGAAGCGCTCGAAGAAGTCGGCCAGCGCGTCCTCATAGGCCTGCCCGCCGATCAGCATGAGGGCGTTCAGGCCGCCGATCATGTCGGTCATGTTGCGCGCGGCGCGGTAGTGCCCGGCGGCGATCTCGGCCGTCTCGTGGCGCGGGTTGGCGGCCATCAGCTCCAGGGCGGCGTTGCGCAGGGCGCGGCGGCCCGCGCCGGCGGCGTCGGGCGAGAACTCGCCCAGGTCCTGCAGGCCGGTGTGGAGCCGGCGCAGCTCATCGTCCAGGTGGACCGCCAGCCTCAGGCGCAGGGCGTCGCGGGCGGCGTGGATCGCCGCCGGGTCGACCGGGCTGCGCAGCAGCGCGAGATCGGTTTCGGCGGGCAGGGTCAGCAGCAGGGCCTTGAACGCCTCGTCCGAGGCCTGGTCCTGGAGCGCGCGGCCCAGGGCCTCGGCGTAGCGCTCCTCGCCCACCTCGTCCGGCTTGCCGGCGGCGCGGCCCAGGATCAGGCCGGCGGCCAGGTCCTGGCCGGCCTCCCACCGGTTGAAGAGGTCGGGGTCCGAGGCGAGCTGGACATAGCGCTCGCGTGCGGCGGCGTCCGTCGTCAGCACGACGGGCGCGGAGAAGCCGCGCAACGCCGAGACCACGGGCTCGGACTCCACGCCGTCGAGCGTCACCGAGACGGTCTCGCCGTCCAGGAGGACGAGGGTCTCGTCCATCGCCCGCCCGTCGCGCTCGAAGGCCAGGGTGCGGCCCTCGTGGTCCATGAGGCCCAGGGTGACGGGCAGCGGCAGCGGCTGCGTCTCGGGCTGGCTGCTGGTGGGCGGGTTCGCCTGGGTCAGCGTGAGCGTCACGGTCTTCGCGGCGGCGTCGTAGGACCGGCGGAGCGAGACGCGCGGCGTACCGGCCTGCTCGTACCAGGCGAAGAAGCGCGACAGGTCCTTCCCCGAGGCTTCGGCGAAGCACTGGATGAAGGCCTCGACCGTGGTGGCGTGGCCGTCCCAGCGCGCGAAGTAGAGGTCCATGCCCTCCCGGAACGCGTCGGCCCCGACGAGGGTCTTCAGCATGCCGATGACCTCGGAGCCCTTCTCGTAGATCGTCGCCGTGTAGAAGTTCTCGATCTTCATGTAGCTGGACGGCCGGACCGGATGGGCCAGCGGGCCCTGGTCCTCGGCGAACTGGCGGGTGCGCAGCGCCTTCACCGCCTTGATCCGCGCCACCGCCTCGCCGCGCATGTCGGCGCAGAAGCCCTGCTCGCGGAAGACGGTCAGGCCCTCCTTCAGGCAGAGCTGGAACCAGTCGCGGCAGGTGATCCGGTTGCCGGTCCAGTTGTGGAAGTACTCGTGCGCCACCACCGCCTCGATGCGCTCGTAGTCGAGGTCGGTGGCGGTGGCCGGGTCCGCCAGCAGCAGCGAGGCGTTGAAGATGTTGAGGCCCTTGTTCTCCATCGCCCCGAAGTTGAAGTCGCGCACCGCGACGATCATGAACAGGTCGAGGTCGTACTCGCGGCCATAGGCCTGCTCGTCCCAGGTCATCGAGCGCTTGAGCGCGTCCATGGCGTAGGCGGCGCGCGGGGCCATGCCCGGATCGACGTAGATCTGGAGATCGACCGTGCGGCCGCTCATGGTGACGAGCTTGTCCTCCAGCACATCCAGCTCGCCCGCCACGAGGGCGAAGAGATAGCAGGGCTTGGGGAACGGATCGTTCCAGACGGCGTAGTGGCGGCCGCCCGGAAGCTCTCCGCCCTCGATGCGGTTGCCGTTGGCCAGCAGGCGCTGGTAGCGGCGGTCGGCCTCGATCCGGACGGTGAAGCGCGACAGCACGTCGGGCCGGTCGGGCCAGAAGGTGATCTTGCGGAAGCCTTCGGCCTCGCACTGGGTGCAGAAGCGGCCCCCCGACATGTAGAGGCCTTCCAGCGCCCTGTTGTTCGCCGGGTCGATCTCGACCTCGGTCTCCAGGGTGAAGGCGTCGGGAACGTCGGGGATGGTGAGGAACTCGGCGTCGATGGTGTGCTCGGCGTCGGTCAGGCGGCGGCCGTCGACCGCCACCGAGACCGGCTTCAGCCGCTCGCCGTTGAACACCAGGGGCTCGGCGTGGTCACCGTCGCGGCGCACGGCCAGCCGGGCCTTCACGCGGGTGGTGTTGGGCTGGAGGTCGAAGGTCAGGTGGACCTCGTCCACCAGGAAGGCGGGCGGGCGGTATTCGGAGAGGCGGATGGCCTGGGGCGTTTCGGTGCGCATGAACGCCATCTAGGCGTCCGATCGGGGCGGCGCCAAGGCGGCTCGAGAACACCGCCGCGACAGGGCCGGGGTTTCGCGCCGTTCGCCTGTCTGGCGGCGCACGAACGCCTTGACCTCCCCCGGGGGAGCCGCCCTTCCCATCACGTGCGAAGGGGACGGCGCGCCGCCCCTCTCGCGGCGGATGAGCGGAGCTTGAGATGTATGATCTTCTGAAGGGCCTTCGGGTGGTGGAGGGCTCGGCCTTCGTGGCGGCGCCGACCTGCGGGCTCTATCTCGCCCAGTTCGGCGCCGAGGTGATCCGCTTCGACAACATCGGCGGCGGTCCCGACTTCCGCCGCTGGCCCTTGGCCGGGAACGGCCGCAGCCTCTACTGGGAGGGGCTGAACAAGGCCAAGAAGTCGGTCGCGCTCGATCTCTCCCGGCCCGAGGGGCGCGAGATCGCCCAGCGGCTGGCCGCCGCGCCGGGCGACGACGGCGGCCTCTTCGTCACCAACTTCCCGGTGGACGGCTTCCTCTCGTACGAGACGCTGCGCAAGCTGCGCGACGACCTCGTCTGCGTCCGCGTCCTGGGCTGGGCCGACGGCTCCCAGGGGATGGACTACACCATCAACTCGGCCCTGGGCCTGCCGCTGATGACGGGGCCGGTGGGCGACGAGCGGCCGGTGAACCACGTGCTGGCCGCGTGGGACCTGCTGACCGGGGCCTATTGCGCCTTCTCGATGGTCTCGGCGCTCCTGGCGCGGATGCGCGGCCAGGGCGGGCGCGAGGTGCGCTGCTCGCTGTCCGACATCGGGGCGGCGACGATGGCGAACCTGGGGTTCACCGCCGAGACGATGCTGAGCGGCCATCAGCGCCCGCGCATGGGCAACGACGTCTTCGGCGCCTTCGGCCGCGACTTCACCACGAAGGACGGCCAGAAGCTGATGCTGCTGGCGATCACGCCGAAGCAGTGGAGCAAGGCCCTGGACGCCCTGGGGATCGGCGCCGAGGCCGCCGCCCTGGAGGCCGAGCTGGGCGTGTCGTTCGCCAAGGACGAGGGCCTGCGGTTCCATCATCGTGACCGGCTCTATCCGCTGTTCGAGCGCGCCTTCGCGGCGAAGACGGCCGCCGAGCTGACGCCGGCCTTCGACGCCGGCGGCGTCACCTGGGGCAGCTACCAGACGCTGGCGGCGGCGCTGGAGGATCCCCGGCTCTACAAGGACAACCCGTTGTTCGAGACCGTCGCCCACCCCAGCGGGCTCAGCTATCCGGCGCCCGGCGCGATGGGCGTGATCCCGCAGGACGCCCGTCTGCCGGTCAGGCCCGCGCCGCGCCTGGGCCAGCACACCGACGAGGTGCTGGCCGGGGTGCTGGGCCTCTCGGGCGGCGAGATCGCGAAGCTGCACGACGCCGGCGTGGTGGCCGGCCCCGAGGCCTGAGCCCCTTCCTCGAGCCTCCGCGCGAGCGGAGGCTCCGTCATGGAACCACGGAAAACACAGAAGGCCACGGAAGGCGAAGCTGCGATTTCCGTGTCTTCTGTGTTTTCCGTGGTTTTCCTTTCGATGCCGCCGCTTCGTGGCCTGAATCGAAATAGTTTAGAGGATGCTTGACTATCGGGTCGCGGCGGCCTAGATACTAAAGTCGATGCTAAACCTTTTGCAGATCGACGCGACGCTCCGGGCCCTGGCGGAACCCACCCGCCGGGCGATGGTGGAACGGCTGGCCCGGGGGCCGGCCAGCGTGAGCGATCTCGCCCGGCCGTTCGACATGACCCTGGCGGCCGTGGTCCAGCACCTCCAGGTGCTGGAGGAGGCCGGCGTCGTCACCAGCGAGAAGGTGGGCCGCGTGCGGACCTGCCAGCTCGCCCCCGGCGGGCTCGACGGGCTCGCCGACTGGATCACAGCCCGGCGGACCCTCGCCGAGACGCGCCTGGATCGCCTGGGCGACGTCCTCGACCGGATGGCCGCCGACGAGAAGGACAAGCCATGACCGCGCCCACGCTCACCCACGGCCGCTTCACCCTGGAGCGCGTCTATCCGCACGCGCCCCGGCGGGTGTTCTTCGCCCATGCCGACAAGGACACGCTCTACCGCTGGCGCGTGGCGGGCGAAGGATTCGTCGTCCACAGCCACGAGCTGGACTTCCGCGAGGGCGGGCGCGAGGTCTCGGGCTTCCGCTACGGCGACGGCCCCGAAATGACGTTCGCAGCCGAGTACCACGTCATCATCCCGGATCGCCGGATCGTGAACACCTACTGGATGACGATGGGCGGCGAGCCGCTGTCGGTGTCGCTGCTGACCCTGGACTTCCTGCCCGAGGGCGACGGCACGCGGCTGGTGATGACCGAGCAGGGCGCGTATTTCGGCGATCCCGCCGCGGTGGCCGGCCGCGAGGAGGGCATGCGCGAACTGCTGGGCCTGCTGGGCGCCGAGCTGGACCGCATGCCGGGATAGTCCCGCCGCGGGCGGCGGTCGCGCTCCGCGTCAAGGCGCAGAGTCTGGCCGCGCCCGGCCGCTGCGCCTTGACGCGGAGGGGCCGTTCCTCTACATCGCCCGCTCTTCGCGCGGGCCTCCGGC
This sequence comes from Phenylobacterium sp., assembly GCF_037189685.1. Taxonomy (GTDB): domain Bacteria; phylum Pseudomonadota; class Alphaproteobacteria; order Caulobacterales; family Caulobacteraceae; genus Phenylobacterium. The sequence goes on from NZ_JBBCIT010000038.1 coordinate 7,893, forward strand.
CTGACGCGCACCGTATTCTTGCGAAGGTAGTCTCGCCATGTCGCGCCGTTGCGAACTCACGGGTGTCGGTCCGATGGTCGGCCACAACGTGAGCCACTCGAACATCAAGACCAAGCGCCGGTTCATGCCGAACCTCACGGCCGTCACCGTGCCGTCCGAGGCGCTGGGCCAGTCGTTCACCCTGCGCATCACCAATGCGGCGCTGCGCACCCTGGACTTCAAGGGCGGCCTCGACGTGGTGCTGCTCAAGGCCAGAGACGAGGTGCTGTCGGCCCGCGCGCTGAAGATCAAGCGCCAGGTGAAGGCGAAGCTGGCCGAAGCGGCCGCGTAAGCCCGATCCGCCTGCCGGATTGCGAAGAGGCCGCCCGCGGGGCGGCCTTTTTCATTGGGCCTTCATGAGTCGGCTTCAGGGGGCCGGCGGCGTCCAGTCGAAGGCCAGCAGCAGCGTCCTCTGCCCGGTCGAGAAGTTGTCGTCCGAGAGGATGTAGACCCGCACCGAGCCGTCGGGGCGGGGGCGCACCGCCACACCCTCGAAATTGTCCACCGTCGATGGCCGCCGGATGTCGTGGCGGTCGATCGGGCGACCCTCGCGGTCCGCGATCAGCACCGTAATGGTGTTGCCGATCGCCGGACTGTAGTCGCGCAGCAGGAACGCCCAGCGTCCGCCCGGCAGGCCGCGCGCCGCCACCAGGCTGCGCGGATAGTCGCCCGCGATCCGGATGTGCGGGACGCACGCGGCCGACAGGCGGCAGATCCAGGTCTCGCGCGTGTCCTCGCGGCCGGCCAGATAGGCGTCGGGGCCGTGTTCCGGCGCCACGGCCAGGGCTTCCATCCCGTCGTTGGCCGGGAAAGGGGCGTCGGGCGAAGGAACGGCCCGCGGCGGGCCGCCAGCCGCGGGATAGAGCCATATGCGGTGGTTGCGCTCGAAGCCCAGCAGCATGTCCCCGTTGGGGAACACGGCCAGGGCCTCGATGTCGGAATCGGCCTTGGCGCCGCTGAGCGGCCGGCCGTCGGCGCCCAGCACCGGCTTCAGGGTGACGTCCGACACGCCGGTCAGCCGCCCGGCGGAATCCAGGGCCAGCCGGCCGCGGACGATGTCGCCCTCGTCGGTGATGGCGACGAATCGGTCGTCGTCGAAGACCTCCAGGTCGGACAGGCCGTGGAAGCGCGAGGTGTCCGCCGACGACAGCTCCAGCCCGCCGGCGTAGGCGAACCGGCTGCCTTCCCCCGTCGGCGGCCCCGCCGGATGTTCGGCCACGGGTGTCGCGGCCACGCGGATGACGTCGCCCGCGGGCACGGGGGCGGCGGGCAGCGCGGTCCGCTGGGGCGCGCAGGCGGCGACGGCCAGCGCCGCCCCCAGCGCCGCTCCCCGGCCGCACCAGCGCAAGGGCCGCCGCGGCCGGAACAGGGCGCGCCGGCCGGTCATGCGCTGACCTTCCGGACCTCCTTGAAGGTCGATCGCTTCATGACGCCCCCGGCCGGACCTTCGGTGTTGGGCGGCGGCGCAAGCAGGCCCGCGGTTCGCCGCGTCACCTTGCGCACCTCCTCGTCGAACAGGTCGGCGAGCTGCTCGACCATGGCGCCGGCGAGCTGCTCCACGTCGACGATGGTCACGGCGTTCTTGTAGTAGCGGGTCACGTCGTGGCCGATGCCGATGGCGATGAGCTGGACCGGGCTCTTGCCTTCGATCTCGCCGATCACCTCGCGCAGGTGCCGCTCCAGGTAGTGGCCCGAGTTCACCGACAGGGTGGAATCGTCCACCGGCGCCCCGTCCGAGATCACCAGCAGGATGCGCCGCTGCTCGGGCCGGCCGATCAGCCGCTGGTGCGCCCAGATCAGGGCCTCGCCGTCGATGTTCTCCTTGAGCAGGCCCTCGCGCATCATCAGGCCCAGGTTCTTGCGCGCGCGCCGCCAGGGCGCGTCGGCGGCCTTGTAGATGATGTGCCGCAGGTCGTTCAGCCGGCCGGGCTGGGCGGGCTTGCCGGCCTTCAGCCAGTCCTCGCGCGACGAGCCGCCCTTCCAGGCGCGGGTGGTGAACCCCAGGATCTCGGTCTTCACGCCGCACCGCTCCAGGGTGCGCGCCAGGATGTCGGCGCACACGGCCGCGACCATGATCGGCCGCCCGCGCATCGAGCCCGAGTTGTCGATCAGGATCGTGACGACGGTGTCGCGGAACTCGGTGTCGTCCTCCTCCTTGAACGACAGCGGCGCGGTGGGATCGATGATGACCCGCGTCAGCCGGGCCACGTCGAGGATCCCTTCCTCCAGGTCGAACGACCAGGTGCGGTTCTGCTGCGCCAGCAGCTTGCGCTGGAGCCGGTTGGCCAGGCGCGAGACCACGTTCGAGACGCTGGCGAGCTGCTGGTCGAGATAGGCCCGCAGCCGCGACAGCTCCTCGGGGTCGCACAGCTCCTCGGCCGCCACCACCTCGTCGTGGGCGGTGGTGAAGACCTTGTAGGTGACCGCGCGGTTGTCGCCGGACGGGTCGGGCCGGGTCGGCTGCTCGCCGTCGCCCATCTCGGGCGGCTCGTCGCTGTCGTCGGCGTCGGGGTCCATCTCGGACTCGACCATCTGGCTGTCGGTCTCGTCCGACTCCTGCGTGGTGGTCTCGTCGTCGTCCATCGCCGTCTGCTGCGGCGACTGGCTCTCGCCCTCGCCGTCGTCGCCGTCGTCCTGGGCGTCGGGATCGCCCTCGTCCTCGCCCTCGGCGTCGTCGTCGGCCTGTTCCGGGGCGTCCGAGAGGTCGTCGCCCATCTCCAGGTCGCGGATGATGGTCCTGGCGATGCGGGCGAAGGCCTTCTGGTCGTGCAGCGAGGCCTCCAGCCGGTCCAGGTCGGCGCCGGCCTTGGCCTCGATGTCGCCGCGGAACATGTCCACCAGCGCCCGCGCGGTGGGCGGGGGCGGTTCGCCGGTCAGGCGCTCGCGCACCATCAGCGAGACGATGTCGGCCATCGGCGGGGCGGCCAGGGCCTCGGCCTCGTTGAACACGCGCCGCTGCCAGGCGTGGTTCATCACCGCCTTCAGGTTCTCGCGCACGCCGCCCATCGCCGTCGCGCCGACGGCCTCGATCCGCGCCTGCTCCAGGGCGTCATAGACCGGCTGGCCGGCCCCGGTGTGCGGCCGGGTGCGCGAGTGGGCGGCCGGGTCGTGGTGGGCGATGCGCAGCGCCATCTGGTCGGCGAGGCCGCGGATGCGGGCGGCGTCCTCCGACGTCAGGTCGCGGGGCGGGTGGGGCAGGACGGCGCGGTTGCCCGAGAGCTGGGGCCCCTCGCCCGAGTAGACGATCTCCAGGTCCGGAGTCTCGGCGAGCGATCGCGCCGCGTGCGCCAGCGCGCGCTTGAAGGGCTCGAGGGGGCTTTCCGGGGTCTTGGCCATGTCCGTCGGTCATAGAGCAGGGGCGCGGGGGCGGGAAACAGGGAATCGTGACCGGCGGAACGGCCAAGCCTGATCGGCGTTCTTCTCCCGACCTTCTATGCAGCCTTCCCATTCATCCAGCCTTTAAGGAGACCTCATGCTGAAGTGGGCCCTCATCTTCGCCTTGATCGCGCTCGTGGCGGGCGCCCTGGGCTTCGGCGGCGTGGCGGGCGTGGCCGCCGGCATCGCCAAGATCCTGTTCTTCATCGCCGTCATCGGCTTCCTGATCTTCCTGGCCCTGGGCGTCTTCGCCGGGCGGAAGCTCACGGGACGCTGAAGACGGAGGGCGCGCGCCTCTCGCCGAGGGGCGCCGCCTCACGTCTTGGCCAGAGTCACTTTCGCCAGAGTGACTCTGGCCAGAGTGACTCTCGCCCGGGTGCTTCCCGGACTCACTTCTTCGCCAGATACGCCTTCGACTGCTGGCCCACGATGTCGACCAGATCCCCCATGGCGACGTTGGCGTCGATCAGGTGCAGCCCCCAGTCCTTCGCCACCACGCCGCCTGGGCCGACCACGTCGCCATTGATGTCGTCGGTCCGGGGGTCGGCCGGGTCGGCGGCCACATGGACCTCGAGGTAGTTGAACCCGTCCTTCGACACGCACTGGCCCGTGAGCAGGCCCGGAACCGCGATGAAGGGCGTGGACGGGTTCGCCTTGCCCTTCACCCATTCCGGCGCCGCGGCGGCGGCGCTGGCGATGTTCATGCCGTTGGCGAGATAGGCCCTGAGTTCGCCCTTGCCGCCGCCCAGCGCCGCGGGGTTCGTGCAGGCGGCCTCCATCCCGGGCTGCGCCACCTTGCCGAACCGGCTCTGCGGCGGCGGCGGGACGGTGTCGCGGAACGTCACGTAGCTGATGGCGCAGCCGGTCTGGCTCGCTGACCGGCAGAGCGGGACGGTCTTGAACGCCCCGGTGTCCTTGCCCGCCTCGACCGGCAGGTTGGACCCCAGGATCAGGGCTGACACGAGCTGCTTCCGGACGGGTTTGCCCTCGATCTCGGCGGGGATCATCCGGGTCAGCAGGCCCGAGCCCTGGCTGTGGCCGATCAGCACCACGCCGCGGCGGCCCTTGTTCTCGGTCTTCAGGTAGTGGTTCCAGGCGTCGACCACGTCGTTGTAGCCCACCTGCCGCATGGCGGGATCGGCCGAGCCGGGGAGGGGCGCGCCCAGCACCATCGCCTGCAGCGCCGTGAGCGTGAACTGGCGGTACAGCGGGGCGAAGATCCGGCATTTCGAGCCGAAGCGGGCGAGCTGCTGCTTCACCACGTTCAGCTCCTCGGGGCCGGCCGTCATGTCCGACACGATCCCCGGGTCGTTCGAGACCGTCGGATAGACGTAGAAGCAGTCGATCGGCGCCTTGGGGTCGGCCTTGAAGGCCTCGACGCGGGTCGAACCGTCGGCGTTCACCACCGTCGTGGTCAGGTCGATGGCGCAGGCGTCGCCGGCCTTGCCCGGCCAGCACAGCCAGGACTCGGCGCGCGCATAGTCGTTCGGCGCGGGCGCCGGTCCGGCCTGGGCCGGTCCCGTCTGGACTTGTCCTTGCGCCTGCGCCGCGGCGCCCAGGCCTGCCCAGAGCATCCCCGCCGCGAGTCCCGCCGCAAGCTTCAGCCTACCCGTCATCGCGCCTGCTCCCTGTGCTTCATCTCGAGGCTTCATTTTTAGAAACTTGCGTACGCTTATCGCGCTTTGCAGACGCGCGGTCCAGCACCCTTCATGACGCCCCCGATTCCCCATAAGGTCGACGTCGGCGCTTGGCCGAGCGCCCTCGGGGGACGGCGATGGTGAGCGAAAGGGCGGCGGGCTGGGCGGCCCGCATCTGGGCGTGGATCGGGGGCGGCCTCGTGGCGCTCGTCGGCCTGCCTTTGCTGCTGGGCGGGGGCTATCTCGTCTTCCAGGGCGGCTCGCCCTACTACCTGCTGGCCGGGGCCGCGGTGACGGCCGCCGGGGTCATGGCCGCCCGCCGCCATCCGGCCGCGGGCCTGGTCTACGCCGCGACCCTGGCCGCCACCCTCGGCTGGGCGCTGTGGGAGGCCGGCTTCGCCTTCTGGCCGCTGCTGCCGCGCCTGTTCGCCCCGGCGGTCCTGGGCCTGTTCCTGCTGCTGGTGATCCCGACGGCGCCGCGCGGGGGGCGCCGCAACCAGTCGGGCGCGGCGGTGGCGCTGACGTCCCTTGTCCTGCTGGGCGTCCAGGCGGCGGCCATCCCGGCCACCTTCTCCTGGGGCCAGGCGGCCTCGCCGGCCGTGGTGCGGCCCCAGGCGCCGGGGAGCGAGGCGCCGGCGGGCGAGCGGGCGGCCGACTGGCGGGCCTATGGGCGCGACCCCGGCGGGTCGCGCTATTCCCCCGTCGACCAGATCAATCGCGAGAACGTCGACGAACTGGAGGTCGCCTGGACCTTCCGCACCGCCATTCCGCCCCACGCGGGGGACCAGGACCAGAACACCCCCCAGATGGTGGGGGACACCGTCTATGTCTGTACGCCCCGCAACGTCGTCATCGCGCTGGATCCCGACACCGGCCGCGAGAAGTGGCGCCACGATCCCAAGGTCCAGTCCCACTTCTGGCACCGCTGCCGCGGCGTGGGCTACTGGGACGGGACCGAGCCGGCCCTGACGCCTGGCGCGGCGACCGGCGCCCCCGCGGCCGCCCCGGCCCCAACCGCGGCCGCCGCCGCCAAGGGGCCCGTGGTGCAGGCTCCCGCGAACAAGGCTGCCGCGAAGGTTGCGCCGGCCCCGGCCCCCCAGACACCTGGCGCCCAGACACCTGGCGCCCAGACCCCGGCCCCCCAGACCCCGGCCCGCCAGACCCCGGCGACCAAGGTTCAGGCGACGGCCGGCCCGGATGCCGGGGCCGCCCAGGTCGCGGCCGCGCCCGCCCAGGCCGCGCCGCCGGCCTGCGTCCGCCGCGTCCTGTCGTCCACGATCAACGCCCAGCTCATTGCGCTGGACGCCGACACCGGCCGCCGCTGCCCCGGCTTCGGCGAGGGCGGGGTGGTCGACCTGCGCGCCGGCATGGGCGAGTTCAAGCCGCCCTTCTACTTCCAGACCTCCATGCCGACCGTGGCCGGAAACCTCGTGATCGTGGGCGGCTGGGTGCTGGACAACCAGGCGCTGGGTGAGCCCTCCGGGGTGGTGCGGGCCTACGACGTGGTCACCGGCGAGCTGGCCTGGGCCTGGGACCTGGGGAACCCGGCGATCGACAAGCTGCCGCCCGAGGGCCAGACCTACACCCGCGGCACGCCCAACATGTGGTCGACGCCCGCCTACGACCCGGCCCTCGGCCTGATCTACCTGCCGATCGGCAATGCCACCCCCGACTACTGGGGCTCGCACCGCACGGTGGTGTCCGAACGCTACTCGTCCTCGGTCGTGGCCCTGGACGTGCGCACCGGCAAGGAGCGCTGGCGCTTCCAGACCGTCCACCACGACGTCTGGGACTACGACGTGCCGGCCCAGCCGATGCTGATCGACTTCCCGGTCGGCGAGGGCAGCGCGCCGGCCCTCATCCAGCTCACCAAGCGCGGCCAGATCTTCGTGCTCGACCGGCGGACCGGAACGCCGCTGACCCGCGTGGTGGAATCCCCGGCGCCGCAGGGCGCCATGCCCGGCGAGTGGCTGTCGCCGACCCAGCCCTATTCGGCGGAGATGCCCGCGGTGGGCGTCGAAGCCCTCACCGAAAAGCGCATGTGGGGCGCCACGCCGCTGGACCAGCTCGCCTGCCGCATCCGCTTCCGCAGCGTGCGCTACGAGGGCGACTTCACGCCGCCCGGCAGTCGCGAGCGGCCGGGGCTCCAGTTCCCCGGGAACGCGGGCGGCATGAACTGGGGCTCGGGCGCCTTCGACCCGCGTCGCGGCCTGCTCATCGTCTCGGACGTGCGCATGCCCCAGACGGTGAGCCTGGAGCGCACCGGCGAGGCCCGGCTCTCGCCCGCCCGCATCGCCGGCCGGCCGGCGGAGAGCGCCCGGGCCATCGCCTACGCGTCGAAGAACGAATGGCTGCTCAGCCCGCTGTTCGCGCCTTGCCTGGAACCGCCGCACGGGATGCTGAGCGCCATCGACGTCCATACGCGCGAGGTCGTCTGGCAGGTTCCCGCCGGCACGGCCGAGGCCCAGGCCCCGCTGGGCCTGAGGTCGGGCCTGCCCATCCCCATCGGGACCCTGGGTGTCGGCGGACCCATCACCACGGCGGGCGGCGTGACCTTCCGCGCCGCGACCACCGACCCCTACCTCTGGGCCTACGACAACGCCACCGGCGCGGTCCTGTGGAAGGGCGCCCTCCCGGTCCCGGCCGCGGGCACGCCATCCACCTACGTCTCGCCGAAGACCGGAAAGCAGTATGTGGTGGTCAGCGCCGGCGGCGGCGGCAATCCCCTGGCCCCCAAGGGCGACCACGTCGTGGCCTTCGCGCTGCCTTAGGCGACCGGGTCCGCCGGCTTCCGCGCCGCCCATTCGAGAAGGGAATCGAGCGCCGGGCACATGGCCTGTCCCCACGCGGTCAGCCGGTACTCCACCTTTGGCGGCACCTGAGGATAGACGATGCGGTCGACGATCCCGTCCTGTTCGAGATCGCGGAGTTGCTGGATGAGCATCTTCTGCGACACGCCGGGGATAGCGCGCTCCAGCTCCGAGAACCGCAGCACCTCGCGGTCGAACAGGTGGAAGATGATGACCATTTTCCAGCGTCCCTCCAACATGCGGAAGGCGGCCTCCACGCCCGTGGCCGCCATGTCTGGGGTCACGTCCTCGAGCTTACCTGTGGGTGAGTACCCTACTTTTTTGTCGGTTCTTGCCATTTTGACAGCATAATCGCACCTCGATGGCCTGGCCAGACGAGGCGCCCATGACCATCCAGCTTCCCCTTCCGATCGCCCGCTACTTCGAGGCCGCCAACGGCGATGATCCCGACGCCGTGGCCGCCGCCTTCACGCCCGCGGCGCAGGTCCATGACGAAGCCCGGGCCCATTGCGGTCGAGCCGAAATCCGCGCCTGGGCGGAAGCCGCGCGCCGCCAGTACCGGTTCTCCGCCGATCCCCGCAGCCTCGAACCGCTGGCGGACGGGGGGATCGTCACCGCCCATGTGACCGGCGACTTTCCGGGGGCGCCGGCCGACCTGCGCTATCGCTTCCGCCTGGCCGGCGACCGGGTGGACGGCCTCGAAATCACCGTCCGCGACCCACAGGCCGAGTTCACCGGCCGGCGCGTTCTGGTCACGGGCGGAGGCCAGGGCATCGGCGCCGCTGTCGTCCGCCGCTTCCGGCGGGCGGGCGCACAGGTCTTCACCACGGCCCGGACGACTCCCGGCGACCTGGGGGCGCCCGACCTCTTCCTCGCCGCGGACGTCGCCACGGCCGGGGGCGCGGCCAAGGTGGCCGACGCCGCTCTGGATCGCCTCGGCGGAATCGATGTGGTGGTCCACAACGTCGGCGGCTCCTCGGCGCCTGGCGGCGGTCATGCGGCGCTCACCGATGCGGACTGGGCCGCGGCCCTGGACGCCAACCTGCTCTCGGCTGTGCGGCTGGACCGGGCGCTGCTGCCGACGATGATCCGGCAGGGCTATGGCGTTGTGGTCCATGTCTCGTCGATCCAGCGGGCGCTGCCGCTCTACGAGTCCACCACGGCGTACGCGGCCGCCAAGGCGGCGCTCAACGCCTACAGCAAGGCGCTGTCGAACGAGGTCGGCCCCCGGGGCGTGCGCGTGGTCCGGGTGGCGCCCGGCTTCACCGAGACGGACGCCGCGGCCCGCATGATCCGGCGCCTGGCCGAGGCCGCCGGGACCGGCGCCGATGCGGCGCGCGCGGCGCTCGTGCGCGACCTGGGCGGCATTCCCGTCGGGCGTCCAAACACCCCGGAGGAGGTGGCCGACTTGATCGCCTTCCTGGCCAGCGACCGGGCCGCGACGCTCCACGGCGCCGAATATGTGATCGACGGCGGCACGGTCCCCACGGCCTGACGACCCGCACGTCTCGCGCCAGGTTCCGCGAACCGCCCGGACGGCATAGGCTCCGCCTGGGGCGCCAACTGGGGGTTATGGAGACCGAGCATGATCCGAACCGTCATCCTGGCCGCCGGCCTGGCGCTGGCCCCGGCCGCTGTCCTGGCCCACCACGGCTGGAGCTCCTACGACGCCGACAAGGTGGTGAGGGTCACCGCCCCGCTCACCGACGTCGCCTGGGGCAATCCCCACGCCACGGCAAAGGTCAGCTATCAGGGCCGCACCTGGGACGTCGTCCTGGCGCCCATCGCCCGCATGACCGCCCGCGGCCTGACCCAGGACATGGTCGGCCCCGGCAAGCCCGTGACCCTGGAAGGCTATCCCCGCAGCGACGGGAGCGCCGAGATGCGCATCGAGCGCGTCACCGTCCAGGGCAAGGTGGTCGAGCTTCGGTAGGCCGCCAGAGCGCTTTCCGGCGGAGTGGAGCCCGGTTCGCCGTCGGAAAGCGCGCCAGATCAAGAAAAAGCGCGCCAGATCAAGAATCTGGAGCGCCGCTCCGATCCAATCGGAGCGAATAGCGCTCTAGGGCGACGGTCGGGCCGTCGCCTGGGCCGAATCCCGGCGATGCAGATCGGCGACGATCGCAGCGTGGCGCGCCCGGCCCATGTTGTAGGGGATCATGATCGCCAGGCCCAGGAACAGGACCGAGAGCATCACGGGGCCGTAGACCACGCCCAGGCGGGTGAGGGCGTCGATCGGGACCGCGCCGGGGGCGGTGTTGGCGGGGAACCGGATCAGGTCGATCACCACGCCGGCCACCGCGCCGCCCAGCCCCAGCGACACCTTGCGGCAGAAGGCGTTGGCGCCGAAGAACAGGCCCTCGGCGCGGCCGCCGTGCGCCAGGTCGTACTCGTCGGCCACGTCCGCCAGCATGGCCGAGGACAGCACGACGGGAATGCATCCGATCAGGCCCGCCATGAAGCTGCATCCCACCAGCAGGGGCAGCACGCCCGCCTCGCCGTTCTCGGGCGCCAGGCCGGCCAGCCGCAGCAGCGTCGGCGCCGAGCCCATGATGCACGAGCCGGCGATCCCCGCCATGTAGGCGGCCTTCTTGTCGAGGCGCCCGGCGGCGGGCCGCGCCAGCGGGATGCCGATGATGTAGCCGGCCATGCTGGCGTAGAACACGAGCTGCACCGACTGCGGCGCCAGCTCCCAGAAGTAGGTGTTCATGTGCAGGGCCAGCGCGAACTGCACGCCGTTGTAGAGGTACATGACCAGCAGGGCGAAGAAGAGCGCCCGGAACGAGGGCGAGCCCACCGCCAGGCGTAGCGTGCGGAGAAGGCCGTCGCCGGGCGGGCGCGTCGTCGCGGCCTCTTCCTGCTGGCGCGCCAGGGCCGCACGCTGGGTGCCCAGGGCTGAGACGATCACGAAGATGACCACCAGCACCCCTGTGGCCAGGGCGAAGGGCGGATAGGCGGCCGGGTCGAGCTGGCCGTTCTCGAAACCGGGGCGGTCGGCGAAGAACACCGAGAACGCGAGCCCCAGGGCGATGATCCGGCCCACATAGCCGAACAGGACGCGGTAGCCGCCCACCGAGACGCGCTCGGCGAAGTCGCGGCTGAGTTCGGCGCCCAGGGCCATGTGGGGCACGAAGTACAGCGTCATGGCGAAGCGCGCGGCTATGGTCAGGGCCGTCAGCCAGGCGAACAGCCCCAACTGGCCGAACTCCGGCGGCTGGAACAGGAACCAGAGCGCGATCGCCAGCGGCACGGGCGCCGCATAGAGGAAGGGATGCCGCCGGCCCAGCCGGCTGCGCAGGCGGTCCGACCAGGCGCCCACGAACGGGTCCGAGACACCGTCGAACAGCAGCGCGACGAACAGCGCCAGCCCCGTGAGCGCGCCCGAGAGCCCCACGACCTGCACGTAGTAGAAGAACAGGAAGGTCTCGAGCGCCGCGGTCTTCAGGCCTTCGCCGGCCTCGCCCAGGCCGTAGAAGACCCGTGTGCGGATGGAGAGTCCCCCAGCGGCGGGTGTGGTTGTGGCGCTGCGGGCGCCGGTCCCCTGGGTCATGTTGGTCTCCCCCTTTACGACGGGCGTCTAACGCGCCTTTTAGACATTCGGTGACAATCGCCACTGAGTGACACGAGGCGGAGTTGCGTCCGCGCTGTCAAGATGGTTGTTCTGCTACGGGGGCTGAGGTTGGGAATGGACGACGTAGGACTTCGGGCGCGCAAGATGGCGCGGACCCGCGATCAGATCGCCGAGGCGGCGATCCACCTCTTCGTGGAGCAGGGCTATGACGCCACCACGCTGGAGGAGGTGGCCGACCGCGCCGACGTGCACAAGCGCACGTTGCTGCGCTATTTCCCCAGCAAGGCGCATCTGGTGCTGCACGGCCAGTACGCCGCCATCGAGGAATTTCAGCAGGCGATCGCGGGGCGGGGAGCCACGCCGGTCATCGACCTCTGGACGGCTCACGTCGTCCGCCACGCCCGCGACATGGCGCGCCGGGGGGCGCTGGCCAACCTGCGCAAGATCGCCCGGTCCGAGCCGGCGCTCGAGGGCGCCTACCTCTCGATCCAGTCCACCTATCAGTCGCTGCTCGGCCAGGGTCTGAGCGAGGATCTCGGCGACGATCCCCAGGCCGCCGTGATCGCCGCGGTGGCGGCGGCGGGGCTGGTGGGCGGCAACTATTCGGTGAGCGCGGGCATCTTCGCGCGGGAAGCCTACGACGAACTCGAGGCGCCGCTTCTGGAGGTGGTCCGGCTGGTGCGCGAAAAGCTGCTGGGCGGCCGGTTCGGCTGACGCCCGGCGTCGGCCGCGGGCAGGCGCCCCGCCGCCGCCTTTCAGGCCGTGACCCTTGCGATGATGTCGTGGAAGTCGCCGACGCGCGGGTCGCGCTTCGACCGGTCGCCGATGACCTGCATCTTGCCGGCGTCGCGCACCGCCTGGGCCATGGCCGCCAGTTCGGCCTGGCGCGCCGGCTCGCCCCGCGTGTCGTAGCGGCCCAGCGGAACCACGGCTTCGTAGTCGATGATGATCTTGACGTCGACGTCGTCCCGTTCGCCCTCGCCGAAGGTCACCTCGCCGTCCCGCACGATGCAGTGCCAGGCCAGGGGTGACCCGTCGGGCGACAGGTCCGCCGGCGGGTCGGTGAACACCTCGCAGAGCGACCAGGCGATATCCGGCGCTTCCGTCTGGAAGCGCCGGACCCGCTCGGTCACCAGCCCGTGCATGAAGGCCATCCAGCCGGGGCTTGCGAACACGTACATCATTGGCCGAACGCGTAGCGCAGCATGACGCCGTAGGTGCGCGGCTCGCCGTAGATGCGCACCGCCGTGCCCAGCGAATGGAGCTGGGGGATCGACGTCAGCGCATAGTTAGCGTCGGTCAGGTTGTTGATGAACAGCGCGCCGCTGACCCGGCTGCCGCGGATGTTCTTCCAGTCGGCCCGCACGTTGATCCGCTCGAACGCGCCCTGGGAGAGCGCGTCGCGCACCTGTTCGCCGTACTGCTCGATGTTCCGCGCCGCCGCGTCGGTGAAGTAGCGGCGCGACTGGGCGTAGAGCGTGCCCTGGATCGAGATGTCCCCCAGGTCCGGGTCGACCGGGACATTGTACTTCACCGTGAAGCTGCCCTGGTGCTTGGAGATGTTGGGGAACGGGTTGTCGGACAGGTCGATGAGGCAGATCGCGGCGGTCAGCGGCGGTTCGCACCGCGCGTTGCCCGGCCGGATCAGCGCCAGCGGGTCGGCGCCCAGCCAGTCGGTGAACGCGGCGTCGGCGTAGGAGTAGTTGGCCGACAGGTCCCAGTTGCCGAACACGATCTGGCCCTGGAGTTCCGCGCCCTTGATGACTGCGGCCGAGGCGTTGACGATGTAGGTCGTCGTCACCCCGTTCACCGAGGCGTTGAAGGTGCGCTGGATGTCCGAGTACTCGGTGCGGTAGAGGGCGGCGTTCAGGCGTCCCCGCAGGCCGCCCGAGCGGAAGTCGAACTTCGAGCCCAGTTCGTAGTCCCGCACCGTCTCCGGCGCGTAGTTCGGCGTGTAGTTCGGCAGGCCGGCCGCATCCAGAACCAGGTTGATGCCCCCGGGCCGATAGCCCTTCCGCGTGGCGACGTAGAGCAGCAGGTCGTCGTTGACCTGGGCGTCCAGGGTCAGCGTCGAGTTCCAGCCGTCGCTCTTGGTGAAGCTGCGTGTCTGGGCCCCCGGCACATAGGCGCCGGTCTGGAGGTTGGTGCTCACCGAGCGCGAGAAGATCTCGGACTTGTCCCACGACTTGCGCAGGCCGCCGGTGGCGTGGAGGCCCTGGATGAAGGGGGCCAGGAAGCCGATGTCCACCGTCGCTTGCCCGTAGAGCGCGCGCTGGGTGGTGAGGCCGCCGTCGGGGAAGGGGAACGACGGATTGTAGCCCAGCGTCGGCAGGGTGACGCCCGAATAGACCCGCGACAGGTTGCGGATGCCGTTCAGGTTCCGGATCGCCGGCGTGCGTTGGTAGAAGCCGCCGAGGCTCCACGAGACGAGGTCGTCGCCGATCACGCCGCGGAGCTGGGTCTCGTTGGTGTAGACCTTCTGGTACGGTCCGGCCTCGAAGACCGCGCGGTTGCCCTGCTGCTGCGCCGAGACGCTGAAGGCGTAGGACGAGGTCTGCGACACCGACACCGACGACTGGATCAGCCCGCCCAGGCCGTCCACGTCCCATCCGGTCGCGCCCTTGGCGGCCTGGAAGCCGAAGATGTTGCGCAGGGTCAGGGTGGTGAAGCCGACTTCGCCGAAGTCGTATTCCGACTGGTTGACGAACGTCCACTTGCGCAGGGTCTCGTTCAGGTCGAGGTTCGGGTCGCCGGGTACGTAGCGGGCGGCGTCCTTCCCGCCGGCCTGGAGGCGCGCATACTCGGCTTCCATCGCCGGACGGAACGTGGCCGCGGTGCGCAGGCGCTGGTCGATGCAGGTGTTCAGGTTCGGCGAGAGACCCGCCGTCACGGCCGCGTTGCAGGCGGCGCCGAAGACCGCGGTCCCGGTGGCCAGCCCGTTCGGGGCGTCGATGTTGGCCGGAAGGTTGTAGAGCGCCAGCGTCGGGTTGATGGCCGTCAGCGAGGTGGCGCCTGAGGCCTGATCCACGTCGTAATAGTCCAGCACCGCATAGTTGCGGAACCGGCCGTTCCCCGGCCGCCAGTCGACGCTGAAGCGGAATTCCTGGCTGTTGTTCTCGTTCAGCCGTTGCGACGAGCCCAGCACCTTGGTGTAGCCGTCCAGGTGATCGCGGTGTACGGCGAGGCGCACGGCGAGCTGGTCGTCCACGATCGGCACGTTGATGACGCCCGTGATGCGGCTGAGGCCCAGGTTACCCTGGTTCACCTCGAACGAGCCGCTGAATTCGTTGAACTTCGGCCGGTTGGGCGTGACCAGCACGGCGCCGGCGGTGTTGGCGCGGCCGAACAGCGTGCCCTGCGGCCCGTTCAGCACCTGCACCGAGCCCACGTCGTACAGCGGCGCGGCGCTCTCGGTCGGCCCGCCGGGCACTTCGGCGTAATAGACCTGGGTGCCGCCGGCCAGGCCGCGGATGCTGAAGCCGCCAGAGAGGCGGCCGAACTGCGTGGTCATCTGGATCGACGGCGCGGCGAACATCACGTCCGTCGTGGTGACGATCCCGCGTTCCTTGATGGCCGATTCGCCCAGGGCCGTGACGGCGACGGGCACGTTCTGGATGTTCTCTTCGACCCGGCGGGCCGTGACGACCACTTCATCCACGTCCGTGGACGCGGTCTGGGCCAAGGCTGTCGTTCCGAAAGCCGCCGCGGCCGCTCCACCGAGCAGACCCGCGATGTAGGCGCGCTTACGCGCATGCTGAACCAGCATTCCCCCTGTACCTCCCTTTGTTATTGGCGCTCGGGCGCTTATGTCACCAAGTAGCAAAAGCGCATCAGACGCACTTGTCAATCGGCTCGGGGCTTGCCGGGATATTTTGTCACCAAGTGACACTTGACACTAGATGACATCTGGCGTTTTCATGAGTCAAAATCAGGGAGGAACTCGAATGGAAATCGGCAACTGGTCCGCCACGCCGGACCTCAACGACATCTACCGCGAGATTCGCGAGCAGGGGCTGGAGAGCAATCTGGCCGAGCTGGAAGCCTATGGCTTCACCGTGGTCGAGAACGCGCTGACGCCCGAGCAGACGGCCTATTTCCGCGACCGGATCATCGAGATTTCCGAGGCGCGGATCGGCCGCAAGCTCGATCTCCACAACGAGACCGAGCACGCCGAGACGGCGTTCATTCCGTACCTGCTCTACAAGGACAAGCGGTTCAAGGAATCGGTCGTCAACCCGAAGACCCTGCCGCTGGTCAGCTATCTGCTGGGCCAGCACTGCATCCTTTCCAGCCTGGGCTGCCACCTGAAGGGGCCGGGCGGAAAGGGCCTGCTGCTGCACAGCGACACCAGCAACGGGATTCCCGACCCGTTCTCGCCCTACAGCCACGTGGCCAACTGCAACTATGCGCTGACCGACTACACCGAGGCGGATGGCGCCCTGGCCATGGTGCCCGGCAGCCATCGTCACTTCCGCCAGCCCACCAAGTGGGAGAAGTGGCTCGACGGCAACGAGCGCTACGAGCACGTCATCCCGATCGAGGTGCCCGCCGGTTCGGCCATCATCTGGCACGGCAACACCTGGCACGGCTCGTTCCCGCGCAAGACGCCGGGCCTGCGGATCAACCTCTCGAACTACTTCTGCCGCGAGTACATCGCGCCGCAGGAGGATTATCGGAACACCGTGCCGGACGACTTCCTGGACCCGGTGGACGACCAGCGCCTGGCCCGCCTCCTGGGCTCCGAGCTCGCCTACGGCTGGACCGACGACGGCCCGCTGAAGCACTTCGCGCGCCGCAAGGAGCGCGAGAGCAGCATTCCCAGCTGGCAATACTGATCGCCGCGTAGCGACCGGACGGGCGACTTCCCCCGAGGTCGTCCTGTCCAGGCGGAACCACGGCCGTCCCTCGCGGGCCCAGACCTCCCCGGACCCGCGAGCCCGGGCCCTTCAGGCCGACGTGGCCGTGCGTTCCGCCCACGCGCCGCGCGCGCGTCCGGTTCGGAAGTCCGCGAACGGGAGAAGCGGAAAACATCACCCCCCGAGGCCTACGTCCGCTTCTGACGTAGCGGGGTGCTTGGATGGTCCTCATGTCCGAGGGACCCGACATCGACGTGGTTTCGCTGGCCACGCTGGACCGGCTGGCCGCGCTGGACCTCTCCGCCGCGGAGAAGGCCCACGGCGCCCTCATGGCCGCCGAGGCCAAGGACATCCCCGAACTCTCCAGGGCCTACCGCGGCCTCGCCCGGTCCCTGCGCCAGACCCTGGCGCTGAAGGATCGCCTGAGACGCCAGCGCGCCGAACGCTCCGAATCCCGTCCCGATCCTGACCGCCTGGCCCGCGCCGAGAGGCTTGACGTCCTGGCCGACGCCGTCCGCGACGCCGCCCAGGACGCCGGCTACGATCCCGCCGAACGCGAAGACGTCGCCGAACGCTTCCACGACGAGGCCTGGGACTGGATCGAAAGGCCCGACTTCCTGGACGAGGACCTCGGCGCCCAGATCCGCCGCGCCCGCACCCTCATGGACCTCGACGACGAGGATACCGGGGACGGCTCCGGCGACGACCTCATCGAAGGCGAAGCCCGCGAGGTCTTCCGGCCCGAGCCCCAGCCGCCGCAGGCGGCCCCGCCTGAACCTGTCCACGGATGCACACCGATCCACACGGATGACGCCGACACCCCCATCGGTGTGTCTCCGTGCGAATCCGTGGACCGCGCAACGCGCGGCCCGATCTCCCCGCCCAGTCCGGACCCCTTCGCCCACTGGCCCAGGCGCGTCATCCCCGACCACCCCTTCAACTCCAGCTAAGCCCTCCCTCCCTTGCAGGGATGGCTTCCGGGGCGGGAGCGTAGACCCCGCACCCCCAACGCCGAGGCCGTGCTCATCCGTATCCGTGTGTCTCCGTGCGCCTCCGTGGACCACGCGAAGCGCGAGCCTTTCCCCCCGGAGGCGCGCGGCGCCGCGGGATTCAACCGCGAACGAACGCGAAGGACGCGAACGCGCCCAGCCTGCTCGAACTGTTCGCGCCCCTTCGCGTTCGTTCGCGGTTTGAATGCGACGCGCCTGCGGCGCATCGAACAGGACAGGCCTGCGCCCACCACACCGCCCCGCTGCGCGGGCCACCTTCTCCCACCGGGGGAGGGGAACCCTGCGCAGCAGGGTGGAAGGGGGCTGCCTGCGCACACGTCCCGCTCAACCGCCTATCAGCGCCCTGCATTCAGAGAATCGCGGAAGGTTAGGCTGCGCCTTCCGCGTCCGCTCGCGTTCCCGCGATTCCATGACCAAGCCCCCGCCCATCCGGCGGACCCGGCGCACGCGCGAGGCGCGACCCGAACGTGGTCGGAGGTCTCCGCCCGCCGGCGAGCCTACGCCACCCGCACTCGGGCGGTGCTTTCCGGCAGGTCCTGGCCGAAGGCGCGCTGGAAGAACTCGGCCACGGTGCCGCGCTCCAGCTCGTCGCACTTGTTGAGGAAGGTCATGCGGAACGCGAGCCCGATGTCGCCGCCGAAGATCTCGGCGTTCTGGGCCCAGGTGATCACCGTCCGCGGACTCATGACCGTCGAGATGTCGCCGTTCATGAAGGCGTTCCGGGTCATGTCGGCCACACGCACCATCGCGTTGATGGTCCGCTTGCCTTCGGGCGTGTCGTAGCCCGTGGCCTTGGCCAGCACGATCTCGGCCTCGACGTCGTGGCTCAGGTAGTTGAGCGTGGTGACGATGGACCAGCGGTCCATCTGCGCCTGATTGATCTGCTGGGTGCCGTGATAGAGGCCGGTGGTGTCGCCCAGGCCGATGGTGTTGGTGGTCGAGAACAGGCGGAAGTAAGGGTTGGCCCGGATCACCCGGTTCTGGTCCAGCAGGGTCAGCTTGCCCGAGGCCTCCAGCACCCGCTGGATCACGAACATCACGTCGGGGCGGCCGGCGTCGTACTCGTCGAACACCAGGGCGATCGGCCGTTGCAGCGCCCAGGGCAGCATGCCCTCGCGGAACTCGGTGACCTGCTTGCCGTCCTTCAGGACGATGGCGTCCTTGCCGACCAGGTCGATCCGGCTGATGTGGCTGTCCAGGTTCACCCGGATCATCGGCCAGTTCAGACGCGCGGCCACCTGCTCGATGTGGGTGGACTTGCCCGTGCCGTGATAGCCCTGGACCATCACGCGGCGGTCGTAGGCAAAGCCTGCGCAGATCGCGCGCGTCGTCTCGGGGTCGAACTTGTAGGCCGGGTCGATGTCCGGCACGTGCGGGTCGCGCTCGCCGAAGGCGGGGACCTTCATGTCGAAATCCACGCCGAAGGTCTCGCGTGCGTCGACCTCCCGGTCGGGCGCGAGTGTGATCAGCTTGTCTTCGTCGGTTTCGAAAGCGGCCATGGCGGGGTTCGATTACAGGCTTGCCGTGGCGGACGCAAACAGGTGTTTTGACAAGAAACGGAGGAGGCCCCGTGATGCTCAAGGAAGCTCCCGCTTCGGACCGCGCGATCCAGGTCCATCCCCGGGAAAGTGGCTTCGGCGCCGAGGTGACCGGCGTCGACCTCGCCCGGCCGCTGGCGCCTGCGGCGCTCTCCGCGATCCGCGACGCCTGGGCGAAGCACGCGGTGCTCTCGTTCCCGGACCAGCCGCTGACGCTCGACGAGCTGGAGGCCTTCACCCTCCAGATCGGGCCGTTCGGCGACGACCCCTTCATCGCGCCCATGCCCGGCCGCCCCAACGTGCTGGAGCTGCGCCGCGAGCCCGACGAGAAGGCGCCCAATTTCGGCGGCGGCTGGCACTCGGACTGGAGCTTCCAGCCTGCGCCGCCCTCGGCCACCATCCTCCGCTCCGAGGTCACGCCCCCCGTCGGCGGCGACACGCTGTTCGTGGATGCGGCCCGCGCCTACGCCGACCTGTCGGACACGATGAAGGCCATGCTGGCGCCGCTGCGGGCGATCCACTCGGCGGGCCGCCCCTACGGCGCCGACGGCCTCTTCGCCCGCGAGACCGAGAAGCGGACGATGCAGATCATCTCGTCCGCCGAGGCCGACAAGACCCACCCGCACCCGCTGGTCCGCACCCATCCGGTCACCGGCCGCAAGGCGCTGTTCGTCAGCCCGACCTACACCGTCGGCGTCGAGGGCCTGACCGACATGGAGGCCGACGCCGTCCTGGGCTTCCTCTACAAGCACCTGCTGCAGGAGAAGTACCGGCTCCGCCACACCTGGAGGCCCGGCATGCTGCTGATGTGGGACAACCGCTGCACCATGCACTTCGCCGAGGGCGGCTACGACGGCCACCTGCGGGTCATGCACCGCACGACGGTGGCGGGCGACGTCCCGGTCTGATTCCCACCCCTCCGGTGTCATCCCGGTCTTCGGCTCCGCCGAAACCGGAATGACACTCCAGGGGGAACTCAATCCGCGTGCTTCGGCTTCAGCGGCAGGAGGCCCGCCAGGCTCAGGACCGCGGCCGCCACCAGATAGAGGCCCACGGGCGCCAGGCCCCCGCGGTCGGCCAGGAGCTGGGCGGCCATCGGCGCCAGGCCGCCGCCGATGATCCCGCCGACGTTGAAGGCGATCGACGCCCCCGTATAGCGCACCCGCGGCGGGAACAGGCTGGGCAGGAACGCGCCCAGCGGCCCGTAGACGAAGCCCATGACGAACAGCGCCGCCGACAGCCAGGCCCAGATCAGCACCAGCGAGCCCGCGCCCATCATCGCCCCCATCGCCGCGCCCACGGCCACGGTGGCGAAGCAGCCGGCGATCAGCACCCGGCGCGGGTTGGCCATGTCCGACCACCAGGCCGCCGCCACGATCCCGGCGGCCAGGAACAGGATGGCGCCGAGCTGGACCATCAGGAACGTCTCGCGGCCGTGGCCCAGCGTGGTGGTCCCGTAGCCCAGGGCGAAGGCCGTCGAGAGGTAGAAGATGGCGAAGCAGGCCACCACCGCGAAGGTGCCGCACAGCAGTTCGCCGGGATGGCGGCGGATGGCCTCGGCGATCGGCACGTGGCTGGGCGCGGCCTCGGCCGCCGCCTTCCGGAATGCGGGGGTCTCGCCGATCCGCAACCGCACCCACAGCCCCAGGCCCACCAGGATCGCGCTGGCCAGGAACGGCAGCCGCCAGCCCCAGCTCTGGAACGCCTCGGGCGACAGGAACAGGCCCAGCAGCAGGAACAGGCCGTTGGCGGCGATGAAGCCCACCGGCGCGCCCAACTGCGGGAACATGCCGAACCGCGCCTTCCAGCCCGGCGGCGCGTTCTCGACCGCCAGCAGCGCCGCCCCGCCCCACTCGCCGCCCAGGCCGAAACCCTGGCCGAACCGCAGGAGGCAGAGCAGGGCCGGCGCGACCCAGCCCACCATCGCGTAGGTGGGCAGGAAGGCGATCAGCAGGGTCGAGACGCCCATGGTCATCAGCGACGCCACCAGCGTCGACTTGCGCCCGATCCGGTCGCCGAAGTGTCCGAAGAACGCCGCCCCCACCGGCCGCGCGAAGAACGCCACCGCAAACGTCGCATAGCTGCTCATGAGCTGCGCCGTCGGCGACGCCGAGGGGAAGAAGAGCGGGCCGAACACCAGCGCTGCGGCGGTGGCGTAGATGTAGAAGTCGTAGAACTCGACCGCCGTCCCCACCAGGCTGGCCGCCAGCACCCGGCGGTTCGAGGCGCCGCCTGCGCCGGCGTCGATCGCTGCCACGGAACATCCCCCCATCTTCGCGCGTCCCGCTTCGCCGAGCCGGGCCTCGCGGTCAAGCGGCGCATGGCGTGGCGGCGGCCGATGGGCTAGGCCATCGCCATGAGCGCCGAGATCGATCCGTTCCACGCCATCTCCGTCAGCGGCCTCGCGCACCGGCTGAAGGCCGAGGGGCGCAGCGTGATCCACATGGAGTTCGGCCAGCCGTCCACCGGCGCGCCGGCCGCCGCCCTCGCGGCGGCGCATCATGTGCTGGACACCGACGGCATGGGCTACTGGGAGAGCGCGCCGCTCAAGGCCCGCATCTGCCGCCACTACGCCGAGACCTATGGCGTGACGGTGGAGCCGCCCCGGATCACGCTCACCTGCGGCGCGTCGCCCGCGCTGGTGCTGGCCCTGTCGTCCACGTTCGCGCCCGGCGACGTGATCGCGATGGCGCGGCCGGGCTACGTCGCCTACCGCAACACGGTGAAGGCGCTGAACCTGACGGCGCTGGAGATCCCCTGCGGTCCGGACGAACGGTTCCAGCTTTCGGCGGCGACGCTGGCGGCGCTCGATCCCGCGCCGGCCGGCGTCATCCTGGCCAGCCCGGCCAATCCCACCGGCACCATCATCCCCGCCGCCGAGCTGGAGGCCATCGCCCGCGTCTGCCGCGAGCGGGGGATCCGCATCGTCTCCGACGAGATCTACCACGGCCTGAGCTACGGCGAGCCGACGCGCTCGATGCTGGAGTTCGAGCCGGGCGCCATCGTCGTGAACAGCTTCTCGAAGTACTTCAGCATGGCGGGCTGGCGGCTGGGCTGGCTGATCGTGCCCAGGGCGCAGGCGTCGCGGGCGGTGGCCTACATGGGCGCGCTGTTCCTCACCGCGCCGTCGCTCGCCCAGCACGCGGCCCTGGCGGCGATGGACTGCCGCGACGAACTGGAAGGCCATGTCGCCACCTATCGGCGCAACCGCGAGCTGCTGCTGGCCGCGCTGCCGGCGCTGGGCCTGAAGTCCATCGCGCCGCCGGACGGCGCCTTCTACATCTGGGCGGACGTGGGCGGGCTGACGGACGACAGCCTGGCCTTCTGCAAGCGGCTCCTCCAGGACACGGGCGTCGCCACGGCGCCGGGGATCGACTTCGACCCCGTCGAGGGCCGCCGCTTCATCCGCCTGAGCTTCGCCGTCTCGACGCCCGAGATCGAGGAGGCCCTCCGGCGGCTGACGCCGTGGTTCCAGGCGGCCTGGGCGAAGGCCGCCTGAGGGTGCGGCTCTACCTCGCGTCCTGGCGCACGGGCGACAGCTTCGCGGAGCTGGTCCGCATGGCGGGGCCGGGCGGGCGTGCGGGCGTGATCTCGAACGCGGTGGACTTCATCCCACCGGATGAGCGCGAGGCCTACCGCCGCAAGGTCCACGACCCCATCGCCGAGCTGCGCGCCCACGGCCTGGACGCGTACGACCTGGACCTCAGGGCCTATTTCCGCCGGCCCCAGGCGCTGCTGGCCGAGCTGGAGCGGACGAACCTGGTCTGGGCGACCGGCGGCAACGCCTTCCTGCTGCGCCGGGCGATGCGGCAGAGCGGCTTCGACGCCCTGGCGCCGGGCCTGGTCTGGGCCGGGCGGCTGGCCTACGGCGGCTGGAGCGCCGGCGCCTGCGTGGCCGGCCCGACGCTGCGCGGCCTGGACCTGATGGACGACCCCGCCGTCCTCGCCGAGGGCTATGCGCCCGAGCCGGTCTGGGAAGGGCTGGGCCTGATCGACGGCGCCATCGTACCCCACTGGCGCTCGGACCATCCCGAGTCGGAAGCCGCCGAGGCCGCGGCCGCCTGGATGACGGCGAACCGCATCCCGCACCGGACGCTGCGCGACGGCGACGTACTGATCCAGACCGGCGAGACCCTGGATCTGCACGCGGGGCGGGCGTGAAGGCGGCGCGGAGGAGGGCCGGGGAATGACAGGTGTCCTGCAGACGATCGCGGCGGTGGCGGTCTACGTGTGTGCGCCGGACGGCCCGTCGCTGGACGGCGAGCGGTCGGCGACCGACTTCGTGGGCGAGGCGCTGGGCGCCGGCGCGGCCGTGGTGGCGATACCGGTGGGACGTCTGGCGCCGGACTTCCTCGTGCTCAGCAACCGCAAGGCCGGTGAAGCGATCCAGAAGTTCGTGAACTACGGCCTCAAGGTCGCCTTCGTCGGCGATGTCTCGGGCCCGGTGGCGGCCAGCGACGCCCTGCGCGACTTCGTGCGCGAATCGAATCGCGGGCGCCACGTCTGGTTCGTGGAGCACATGGCCGCGCTGGAGGCGAAGATCGCCAGCCAGGGTTGACCTCCTGCGCCTCCCTGTCGTCTCTCGCGGGCTCAGCCAGGGAGCGCGTACATGCAGAAGCGTCGGATCGGTCCGTTCGAGGTGTCGGCCATCGGCCTGGGCTGCATGAGCCTGAGCCACGCCTACGGATCGCCGCCGCCGCGCAAGCAGGCGGAAGAGGTGCTGCTGGGCGCCCTGGACGCCGGCTACACCTTCTTCGACACCGCCGCCGTCTACGGCCTGGGCCACAACGAGACGCTGGTGGGCGAGGTGCTGGGGCCGCATCGCGACCGCTTCGTGCTGGCGTCCAAGTGCGGGCTGACGGACGCGACCGGGACCCAACGCGGCGTCAACGGCCGGCCCGAGGTGATCAAGGCCGTCTGCGACGTCAGCCTGAAGCGGCTGAACGTGGACGTGATCGACCTCTACTACCTGCACCGCCTGGACCGCAGCGTGCCGATCGAGGACAGCGTGGGCGCCCTGGCCGACCTGGTGAAGGCCGGCAAGATCCGCACGATCGGACTTTCCGAGATCTCGGCCGACACCCTGCGCCGTGCGCACGCGGTCCATCCGATCACGGCGCTTCAGACCGAGTATTCGCCGTGGACCCGCAATCCCGAGATTGCGGTGCTGGAAGCGTGCCGCGAGCTGGGCGTGGCGTTCGTGGCCTTCTCGCCCGTGGCGCGCGGCTTCCTTGCGGGCGGCGCGCACGACCCGGCCGGCCTGGAGGCGGGCGACATCCGCCTGGCCATGCCGCGCTTCCAGGGCGAGGCGCTGGCCGCCAACCTTCGCCTCTACGACGCCTTCGCCGCCATCGCGCGCGACGCCGGCTGCACGACGGCCCAGCTCTGCCTGGCCTGGCTGCTGGCCAAGGGCGACGACATCGTCCCCATCCCCGGCACGACCAGCCCCGACCACATGCGCGAGGACGCCGCCGCCGCCGACCTGACGCTTTCGCCCGACATCATCGCCCGGGTGGACGCTACGGTGAACGGCGACACCGTCACGGGCTCGCGCTATTCGCCCCAGCTCCAGGCCTCGGTCGACACCGAGCGGATGCCGGGGGAGTAGGGGTCCGATCGCGCCCCCTCCGTCCGCTTCGCGGCCACCTCCCCCGCGTGCGGGGGAGGAGCGATGATCCAGGTCCTCCCCCGAAGGG
>NZ_JBBCIT010000039.1:0-67949 GCF_037189685.1 Phenylobacterium sp.
GAAGGCGGCCGGACGGTGGGTTCGGGCGTGGTGACGAAGATCATCAAGTAGGCCCTGCGCCAGCCTGACATCCAACGTCGGACATCCAACGTCCGACATCCCAAGCGAAGGGCCGCCGGAAACACCCGGCGGCCCTTTTGCTTACCCCGCCTCGCTCCGCATAGGGTCGCTCGTGACAAAGGGGTCATGACGGCGATTTAAGCTGTCCGGAGCCGGGCAGGGGCCTAGGTTCCCCTCGAAACATCCGGGGAACGCCATGACCATCCGCCTCGCCGCCCTGCTGAGCGCATCCGCCGCCGTCCTCGCCGCCGTTTCGGCCCCCGCTTTGGCCGAGGCTGCGTCGGTGGAGATCAAGGACGCCGTCGCGCGGGTCACGGTCATCCCCGAGGATCGCCGCGACGTGCGCGTCGAGATCGCCAGGCCCAGCTCCAGCCTGCCGCTCAGCGTCCGGACCCTGGGCGGCCAGACCGTCGTCGACGGCGACCTCGGCCGCCGGATCCGCGGATGCCGCGGGTCGGGCCAATCCTCGCAGGTGAACGTCCAGGGTGTCGGCGCCGTGCGCTGGTCCCAGATTCCCGAGGTCGTCATCCGCACCCCGCGCCACGTGGACGTGACCGCCAGCGGCGCCGTCTACGGCGCCGTCGGCCGCTCGGCGGGATTGAAGCTGGCCAATGCCGGCTGTGGCGACTGGACGGTGGCCAATGTCGAAGGCGACGCCGCGATCAGCCAGGCCGGCTCGGGCGGCGCCCGGATGGGATCCAGCGGGACGCTGAAGGTGCGCGTCGCCGGCTCAGGCGACCTGGCGGCGGCCGACGTGCGCGGGGGGCTCGACGTGACCATCGCCGGCTCGGGCTCGGCCGCCGTGCGCTCGGTCTCGGGTCCTCTTGACGTCAACATCGCCGGCTCGGGCGACGTCGACATCGGCGGCGGCCGCGTCACCGCCATGAAGGTGTCGATCGCCGGGTCGGGCGATGTGGCCTTCGACGGCAGCGCCGAGACGCTGCGCGCCCGCATAGCCGGCTCGGGCGACGTATTCGCCGCCGAAGTGAAGGGCGAGGTGACGAAGACCGTCCTGGGCTCCGGCTCGGTCCGCGTGGGACGGTGAGGTCCGCCCAGGAACCCCCCGTGACCCTTGACGCCATCGAGTCGCACGGGTATTAGCGCGCCTCCTGTTGGACCGGCTGTGTGCTTCGGAGCGATCCCAAGCGCAGACGCGGCCCGCGGAACGACCCGGGAATGCTTCTACCAAAGCGCCTCGGGATGAGGCCCTCGCGGGTTTTCGCGCGGGCCTGAATCGTTTGTGCGGACTTTCGCGTACGGGCTCACCTCAAGTGGGTTCGGGCTGGTCTTTGAAATGGTCGAGATCACGCGGGCGCCCGCCGTCTGTAGGGAAACGTAAGAGCGATATGGCTCAAAACATTCGCATCAGGCTCAAAGCCTTCGATCACCGCGTGCTGGACCATTCCACCCGCGAGATCGTGAATACGGCCAAGAGGACCGGAGCCGCCGTGCGCGGGCCCATCCCGCTGCCGACGCGCATCGAGAAGTTCACCGTCAACCGTTCGCCGCACATCGACAAGAAGTCGCGCGAGCAGTTCGAAATCCGCACGCACAAGCGCGTGCTCGACATCGTCGACCCCACCCCGCAGACCGTGGACGCGCTCATGAAGCTCGACCTGTCCGCCGGCGTGGACGTCGAGATCAAGCTCTAAGGGGATCGGTCCGATGCGAACCGGCGTGATCGCCAAGAAGCTGGGCATGGCGCGTTTCTTCGACGACGCGGGCGCCCACGTACCCGTGACGGTCCTGAGCCTTGAAGGCTGCCAGGTCGTCGCTCACCGTACGACCGAGAAGGACGGCTACGTGGCCCTCCAGCTCGGCGCGGGTAGGAAGAAGGCCAAGAACACCACCAAGGCCCTGCGCGGTCACTTCGCCAAGGGCGAGGTCGAGCCCAAGGCCAGGGTCGTCGAGTTCCGGGTGTCCGAGGACAACCTCATCGACGTGGGCGCGGAGATCACCGCCGACCACTTCGTCCCGGGCCAGAAGATCGACGTGACCGGCTCCACGGTGGGCAAGGGCTTCGCCGGCGCCATGAAGCGCTGGAACTTCGGCGGCCTGCGCGCGACGCACGGCGTGTCGGTGTCGCACCGTTCCCACGGTTCGACCGGCAACCGCCAGGACCCGGGCCGGACTTTCCCGGGCAAGAAGATGGCCGGCCACCTCGGCCAGGAAACCGTCACCACCCTGAACCTGACCGTCTGGCGCGTGGACGCCGAGCGCGGCCTGATCCTGGTCAAGGGCGCCGTCCCGGGCTCGGAAGGTTCGTTCGTCAAGATCCGCGATGCGGTGAAGTCGGCCCTGCCGGCCGATGCGCCGAAGCCGGGTGCGTTCAGGACCGCCGGTCAGCCCGCCGCCGCCGAAGAGCCGGCGGTGACGGAAGCGCCGGCCGAAGAGGCCGCGGCCGCCGAAGCTGGGGACCAAGCGTAATGAAACTCGACGTCATCAAGCTCGACGGCGGGAAGGGCGGCTCGATCGAGCTGGCCGACGACATCTTCGGCATCGAAGAGATCCGCGGCGACATCCTCCAGCGCGTCGTGACCTGGCAACTGGCCAAGCGCCGCGCCGGGACCCACAAGATCCAGGTCCGCAACGAGGTCTCCCGCACCTCGAAGAAGATGTACAAGCAGAAGGGCACCGGCGGCGCCCGCCACGGCTCGCGCCGGGCGGCCCAGTTCGTCGGCGGCGCCAAGGCGCACGGCCCCGTGGTCCGCAGTCATGCGTTCGACCTTCCCAAGAAGGTCCGCGCCCTGGCGCTGAAGCACGCCCTGTCGTCGAAGGCCAAGGACGGCGCGCTCGTGGTCCTGGACTCGGTGTCGCTGAAGGAAGCCAAGACGGCGGCCCTGCGCGACCAGCTCGGCAAGCTGGGCGTCACCAACGCCCTGGTCATCGCCGGCGCCGAGGTGGACGGCAACTTCAAGCTCGCCGCCCGCAACATCCCGAACGTGGATGTGCTGCCGAACGCCGGCCTGAACGTCTACGACGTGCTGCGCCGCAAGACCCTGGTCCTGACCAAGGACGCGGTCGATGCGATCCAGGCGCGCTTCCAGCCTGAGGAGGCCGCGTGATGGCCGTCGAGCCCACCGTTCGTCATTACGACACCATCCTGTCGCCGGTGATCACCGAGAAGGCCACCCTGCTCAGCGAGCAGAACAAGGTGGTGTTCCGGGTCGCCGAAGACGCCACGAAGGACGAGATCGCCGCCGCGGTCGAGGCGCTGTTCAAGGTCAACGTCACGAAGGTCAACACGATCAACGTGAAGGGCAAGACCAAGCGGTTCCGCGGCATCATGGGCCGGCGCTCGGACGTCAAGAAAGCGATCGTGACCCTGGCCGACGGCCAGTCGATCGACATCACCACGGGGCTTTGATCCGATGGCTCTGAAGCAGTTCAACCCGACGTCGCCGGGCCGTCGCCAGCTGGTGCTGGTGGACAAGTCCGAGCTCCACAAGGGTCGCCCCGAGAAGTCGCTCGTCGAAGGCCTGACCAAGTCGGGCGGTCGTGGCGGCAACGGCCGCGTCGCCGTCCGCTTCCGTGGCGGCGGGGCCAAGCGCCTGTACCGCATCGTGGACTTCAAGCGCCGCAAGTTCGACGTGCCCGGCACGGTCGAGCGCCTGGAGTACGATCCGAACCGTTCGGCCTTCATCGCCCTGGTGAAGTACGCCGACGGCGAGCTGGCCTACATCCTGGCCCCGCAGCGCCTCAAGGCCGGCGACACCGTGATCGCCGCCGAGAAGGCCGACGTGAAGCCGGGCAACGCCATGCCGCTGCGCGGCATGCCGATCGGCACCATCATCCACAATGTGGAGATGAAGCCCCTGAAGGGTGGCCAGATCGCCCGTTCGGCCGGCGCCTACGCCCAGCTCGTCGGCCGTGACTCGGGCTACGCCCAGATCCGCCTGAACTCGGGCGAACTGCGCATGGTGCCGGACGGCTGCATCGCCACCGTCGGCGCGGTGTCGAACCCGGACCACATGAACGAGAACCTCGGCAAGGCCGGGCGTTCGCGTCACAAGGGCCGCCGGCCGCACGTCCGCGGCGTCGCCATGAACCCGATCGACCACCCGCACGGCGGCGGTGAAGGCCGCACCTCGGGCGGCCGTCACCCGGTCACCCCGTGGGGCCAGCCCACCAAGGGCCGCAAGACCCGCAAGAACAAGGCGACGGACAAGTTCATCATCCGCTCGCGTCATGCTCGGAAGGCTCGCTAAGCCATGACCCGCTCCGTCTGGAAAGGCCCGTTCGTCGACGGGTACCTGCTCAAGAAGGCCGAAGTCGCCGCCGGCTCCGGCCGCAAGGACGTGATCAAGACCTGGTCGCGCCGCTCCACGATCATGCCGCAGTTCGTCGGCCTGACCTTCGGCGTGCATAACGGCCAGAAGCACGTCCCCGTGCTGATCTCGGAAGACATGGTCGGGATGAAGCTGGGTGAGTTCGCGCCCACCCGCTACTTCCCCGGTCACGCGGCCGACAAGAAGGCCAAGAGGAAGTAAGATGAGCAAGCAAGCCAAGGCTCGCCGTTACACGGACGCCGAAGCGGTGGCGAAGGTGCGCACGCTGCGCATCAGCCCCCGCAAGCTCAACCTCGTGGCCCAGTCGATCCGCGGCCTGAAGGTCCAGCGGGCGCTGAACGAGCTGGAGTTCAGCTCCAGGCGCATCGCCATCGACGTGCGCAAGGCGCTCTACTCGGCGATCTCGAACGCCGAGAACAACCACAACCTCGACATCGACTCGCTGGTCGTGGCCGAGGCCTATGTGGGCAAGAACCTGGTCATGAAGCGTTTCCACGCCCGCGCCCGCGGCCGTGCGTCGCGGATCGAAAAGCCGTTCAGCGAGATCACGATCGTGGTCCGCGAAGTGGGTGAGGCCGCCTGATGGGTCAGAAAATCAATCCGGTCGGGCTGCGCCTCGGCATCAACCGCACCTGGGACAGCCGCTGGTTCGCCGACGGCCCCGAGTACGGCCGGCTGCTGCACGAAGACATCAAGGTCCGTCGCGCGCTGAAGAAGCGCCTGTACCAGGCCGGCGTGTCCCGCATCATCATCGAGCGTCCGCACAAGAAGTGCCGCATCACCATCTATGCCGCGCGCCCGGGCGTGATCATCGGCAAGAAGGGCGCGGACATCGAAAAGCTGCGCAAGGACGTCGCCGCCATGACGGACGGCGAGGTTCACCTGAACATCGTCGAGATCCGCAAGCCGGAGACCGACGCCCAGCTGGTGGCCGAGAACATCGCCCAGCAGCTCGAGCGCCGCGTGGCCTTCCGCCGCGCCATGAAGCGTTCGATGCAGTCGGCGATGCGCCTGGGCGCCAAGGGCGTCCGGATCAACGTGTCGGGCCGCCTGGGCGGCGCGGAAATCGCCCGGATGGAGTGGTATCGCGAAGGCCGCGTGCCGCTGCACACCCTGCGCGCCGACGTGGACTACGGCTTCACCGAGGCCAAGACGACCTACGGCATCATCGGCGTGAAGGTCTGGGTCTTCAAGGGCGAGGTCCTCGACCACGACCCGATGGCTCTCGACAAGCGCCTGGCCAGCGAGAGCGGGCCGGCCGGCGAGGGTGGCGGTCGCGACCGTGACCGTCCGGACCGTGGCCCCCGTCGCGATCGCCGCGAACCGGCGAACGCCTAAGGATCCGAAGAGATGCTGTCTCCGAAGAGAACCAAGTACCGCAAGCAGTTCAAGGGCCGCATCCACGGCCTGGCGAAGGGCGGCTTCACCCTCAACTTCGGCTCCTACGGCCTGAAGTCGGTCGAACCCGAGCGCATCACGGCGCGTCAGATCGAGGCGGCCCGCCGCGCGATCACCCGCCAGATGAAGCGTCAGGGCCGCGTCTGGATCCGCATCTACCCCGACGTGCCGGTCACCGGTAAGCCGGCGGAAGTGCGGATGGGCAAGGGCAAGGGCTCGGTCGAGTTCTGGGCCGCCCGGGTCCATCCCGGCCGGATCATGTTCGAGATCGACGGCGTGCCGGACGACATCGCCCGCGAGGCGCTGCGCCTCGGCGCGGCGAAGCTGCCGGTGAAGACGCGCATCGTCACTCGTATCGACGCTGGCGTGGAGCACGCGTGATGAAGATCGAAGACGTCCGGGGCCTCACCCCCGACCAGCTCGCCGAGCAGCTCGTGAGCCTGAAGAAGGAGCAGTTCAACCTGCGCTTCCAGAAGGCGACCGGCCAGCTCGAGAAGACCCACCGCGTGGACGAGGTGCGCAAGGACATCGCGCGCATCAAGACCGTCCTGCGCGGCAAGCAGGCTCAGGCCTGAGGAGATAGGACGAATGCCGAAGCGAATTCTCGAAGGCGTTGTCGTCTCCGACAAGGGCGACAAGACGGTGGTGGTGAAGGTCGAGCGGACCTTCCTGCATCCGGTGCTCAAGAAGACCGTCCGCCGGTCGAAGAAGTACCACGCCCATGACGAGGCGAACGCCTGCAAGGCCGGCGAGATCGTGCGCATCATCGAGTGCGCGCCCAAGTCGAAGACCAAAACCTGGGAAGTGCTGCCTGCCGGCGGCGCGGCCCAGGCCTGACCGTAAGGATCTAAGACCATGATCCAGATGCAGACTAACCTGGACGTCGCCGACAACTCCGGCGCCCGCCGGGTCATGTGCATCAAGGTGCTGGGTGGCGCGAAGCGGCGCTACGCCGGCGTCGGCGACCGCATCGTCGTCTCCGTGAAGGAGGCGATCCCGCGCGGCCGCGTGAAGAAGGGCGACGTCCTTCAGGCGATCGTCGTGCGCACGAGCCAGGGCATCAAGCGCAAGGACGGTTCGGTCATCCGGTTCGACAAGAACGCGGCCGTGATCGTCAACAAGCAAGGCGAGCCGATCGGCACGCGGATCTTCGGACCGGTTCCGCGCGAGCTGCGCGCCAAGAACCACATGAAGGTCATTTCTCTCGCGCCCGAGGTGCTGTGATGGCTGCGAAGATCAGGAAGGGGGACCGCGTCGTGGTCCTCGCCGGCAAGGACAAGGGCCGCCAGGGCGCGGTCCTGAAGGTGCTGCCGAAGGAAGAGCGTGTGGTCGTGGAAGGCCTGAACATGGTTCAGCGCCATACGCGCCCCACCCAGTTCGATCCCCAGGGCGGGATCAAGCACAAGGAAGCGTCGCTCCACCTGTCGAACGTGGCCATCGTCGACTCGAACGGCAAGCCGACCCGCGTCGGTTTCAAGGTCGAGGGCGACAAGAAGGTCCGTATCGCCAAGACGACCGGCGAGGTGATCAATGGCTGATCAGGCTTACGAACCGCGGCTCAAGAGCGAGTACCGCAACCGCATCCGCGGGCAGCTGAAGGAAAAGTTCGGCTACACCAACGAGATGCAGATCCCGAAGCTGGACAAGATCGTGATCAACATGGGCGTGGGCGAAGCTGTCGCCGACTCCAAGAAGATCCAGTCCGCGATGGCCGATCTGGCGCGGATCGCCGGCCAGAAGCCGGTGGCCACCAAGGCCCGGACGTCGATCGCCGGCTTCAAGCTGCGCGAAGGCATGACGGTGGGCTGCAAGGTCACCCTGCGCAAGGATCAGATGTACGAGTTCCTCGACCGTCTGATCACGATCGCCCTGCCGCGCGTGAAGGACTTCCGTGGCCTGAAGCCGACGTCGTTCGACGGCCGCGGCAACTACGCCATGGGCCTCAAGGAGCACATCGTGTTCCCCGAGATCAACTATGACCAGATCGACCAGATCTGGGGCATGGACATCATCGTCACGACCACTGCGAAGACCGACGACGAAGCGCGCGAGCTTCTTCGGGAATTCCAGTTCCCGTTCGTGCAGGCGCAAGCGTAAGCGGCGGGAAGGAACAGGCACATGGCCAAGAAAAGCGCTGTCAACCGCAACGAACGCGTGAAGAAGCTCGTGAAGCAGTACGCTGCCAGGCGCGAGGCTCTGAAGGCGGTCGCCAATGACGAGAGCCTGCCGCTGGAGGAGCGCTTCGATGCGCGCCTCAGGCTGGCTGAACTGCCCCGCAACTCGTCCCAGACCCGCATCCGCAACCGGTGCGAGGTCACGGGCCGTCCGCGCGGCTACTACCGCAAGCTGAAGATGAGCCGGGTCTCCCTGCGCGAACTGGGTTCGCACGGGCTGATCCCCGGCCTCGTCAAGTCGAGCTGGTAAGGGGAGGGTCGAATGGTCAATGACCCCATCGGCGATCTGATCGCCCGCATCAAGAACGCCGCCCTGCGCGGCCGCAACAAGCTCTCGACGCCGGCTTCGAAGATGCGCGCCCGCGTCCTCGACGTGCTGCTCGACGAAGGCTACATCCGGGGCTACCACCTGGTGGAGAAGCCCGGCGCCTTCCCCGAGTTCGAGATCGAGCTGAAGTATTTCGACGGCGCCCCGGTGATCGTCGAGATCAGCCGCGTCTCGAAGCCCGGCCGTCGCGTCTATTCGTCGATCAAGGACCTGAAGCCGGTGAAGAACGGCCTGGGGATCTCGATCCTGTCGACGCCCAAGGGCGTCATGTCGGACGCTGCGGCCCGTGAGGCCAACGTGGGCGGCGAAGTCCTCTGCCGGGTCTACTAAAGATGTCTCGTATCGGAAAGAAGGCGGTCGCCGTCCCGAGCGGCGTCACGGTCACCATCGACGGCCAGACGGTCACGGTGAAAGGCCCCAAGGGGCAACTCGCCTGGACGGTCGCCGAAGAGATCGAGGTGAAGCAGGACGGCGGCGAACTCGTGCTCTCCAAGCGCGAGGACACCACCCGCGCCCAGGCGATGTGGGGGCTGTCGCGCACCCTGGTCAACAACATGGTCGTGGGCGTGACCCAGGGCTACGAGGAGACCCTCGAGCTGGTCGGCGTGGGTTATCGCGCCGCCATGAAGGGCCAGGCGCTCTCGATGCAGCTCGGCTTCAGCCACGACGTCGACATCCCGCCCCCGGCGGGCATCACCTTCGCGACGCCCAAGCAGACCGAGATCAAGATCTCGGGCATCGACAAGCAAGTGGTCGGCGAAACCGCCGCCCGGATCCGCCGCATCCGTCCGCCGGAGCCCTACAAGGGCAAGGGCGTGCGCTATGCGGGCGAGAAGGTCCGGCGCAAGGAAGGCAAGAAGAAGTAAGCCATGGCTCTTACTCCCCGCGAATCCACCCAGCGCCGCGCGCAACGTGTCCGCACCCGTCTCCGGACGGTGGCGAACGGTCGCCCGCGCCTGTCGGTCTTCCGCTCGGCGAAGAACATCTACGCCCAGGTCATCGATGATGAGCGCGGCGTGACCGTGGCCGCCGCCTCGTCGCTGGAAGGCGACAAGAAGGGCAAGGGCTCGGACAAGGACGCCGCCGCCAAGGTGGGCGCCCTCGTGGCCCAGCGCGCGATCGAGAAGGGCGTCACGAACGTCGTCTTCGACCGCGGCGGCTACCTCTACCACGGCCGGGTCAAGGCCCTGGCGGACGCCGCGCGCGAAGCCGGCCTGAACTTCTAAGGATCGATCATGGCTCGCAGAGACGAACAGCGTGGCGATCGCCGCAACCGGGCTCCCGAAGAAGAGCGCGACAGCGAAATCGTCGAGAAGCTGGTCCACATCAACCGCGTCGCCGCCACCGTGAAGGGTGGCCGCCGGTTCTCGTTCGCCGCCCTGATGGTGGTGGGCGACCAGAAGGGCCGCGTGGGCTTCGGTCACGGCAAGGCGCGCGAAGTGCCGGAAGCCATCCGCAAGGCGACCGAAGAAGCCAAGAAGTCGATGGTCCGCGTGCCGCTGCGCGAGAGCCGCACCCTGCACCACGACGGCAATGGCCGCTGGGGCGCGGGCAAGGTGATGGTCCGCGCGGCGCCTCCCGGCACCGGCGTCATCGCCGGCGGCCCGATGCGCGCGGTGCTGGAAACCCTGGGCGTCCAGGACGTGGTCGGCAAGTCGGTCGGCTCGTCCAACCCCTACAACATGGTGCGCGCGACGTTCGAAGCGCTGAAGGCCCAGTCCTCGCCCCGCCAGGTCGCGGCCAAGCGCGGCAAGAAGGTCTCGGACGTGATCGGCCGCCGCGCCGACGGCGCCTCGGCCCAGGTCTCGCAAGAGGCCGCGGCCGCCGACGCGGAAGGTTAAGCTCATGGCCAAAGTCAAAGTTCGCCAGACCGGCAGCCCGATCCGCCGGACCAGTGACCAGCGCGCCACCCTGGTGGGCCTGGGCCTGAACCGCGTGGGCCGCGTCTCCGAGCTCGAGGACACCCCCTCGGTGCGCGGGATGATCGCCAAGGTCGCCCACCTCGTCGAGGTGGTGGAATAGCCAGCCGGTTCGTGCCATAGGCACGCACCGGAACGGGCGGGGCGAGAGCCTCGCCCATCGGCGTTTCTGACGCCGGACACATCTTCAACGCCGAGTCGGAGCCCGCCTCCGGCGCCGTATCTCCGAGGAGAGGCACCAGATGACCAAGCTGAACGAACTCAGCCCCCGTGAAGGTTCGACCAAGGACCGCATGCGCGTCGGCCGCGGCCCGGGCTCGGGCAAGGGCAAGACCGCCGGCCGCGGCGTGAAGGGCCAGAAGGCCCGGAGCGGCGTGTCGATCCACGGTTTCGAAGGCGGCCAGATGCCGCTGCACATGCGCATGCCCAAGCGCGGCTTCAACTCGCGCAACCGCAAGGACTTCGCCGAGGTGAACCTGTGGCGGATCGAGCAGGCGATCGCCGCCGGCAAGCTCGACGCCAAGGCCGCCATCGACGCCGACGCCCTGCTGAAGGCCGGCGTCATCCGTCGCGTGAAGGACGGCGTGAAGCTGCTGGGCGAGGGCGAGCTGAAGTCGAAGCTGAACCTCACCGTCTATTCCGCCACCACCTCGGCCCGCGCGGCCGTGGAGAAGGCCGGCGGCTCGCTCACGACCACCAAGGTCGAAGCCAAGGCCGACGAAGCCTAGGTCGCTGTGACACTCCGGCCCTCGCTAAGCGGGCCGGGGCGCCCTATCTCCCAGCGGCATTACCGAGTCAGGGGATCTGCTGAATGGCTTCGGCCGCCGAACAGCTCGCCGCCAATCTGAACTTCGACGCCTTCCGCAAGGCGACGGAGCTTCACAAGCGCATCTGGTTCACGCTCTGGGCGCTGATCGTCTATCGCCTGGGCACCTACATCCCGATCCCCGGCATCGACCCGGTCGCCTTCCAGCAGGCGTTCCAGGGCCAGGCCCAGGGTATCCTGGGCATGTTCAACATGTTCTCGGGCGGCGCCGTCGAGCGGATGGCCATCTTCGCCCTGAACGTGATGCCCTACATCTCGGCGTCGATCATCGTGCAGCTCCTGGGGGCGGTCTATCCGCCGTGGGAGAAGCTCCGGAAGGAAGGCGGCGAGGCGGGGCGCAAGACGCTCAACCAGTACACCCGCTACCTCACCGTGGTGCTGGCCGTGTTCCAGTCGTTCGGGATCGCCGTCGGCCTGTCCCAGAGCCCGGGACTGGTCGAGAATCCCGGCCTGTTCTTCATCGTCTCCACCGTCGTGACGCTGACGGGCGGCACCATGTTCCTGATGTGGCTGGGCGAGCAGATCACCAGCCGCGGGGTCGGCAACGGCATCTCGCTGCTGATCTTCGCCGGGATCGTGGCCGTGCTGCCGCAGTATCTGTTCCAGGCGTTCGAACTGACGCGCACCGGCTCGATGAGCGCTGGCGCCCTGATCTTCATGATCCTGCTGGTCGTGGCGATCACGGTCGGGATCGTCTTCATGGAGCGCTCGCAGCGCCGTCTGCTCGTGCAGTATCCCAAGCGGCAGGTGGGCAACCGCATGTTCGGCGGCGACACCTCGTTCCTGCCGCTGAAGATCAACGCCTCGGGGGTGATCCCGCCGATCTTCGCCTCGTCGCTGCTTCTGCTGCCGGCGACCGTGATGGGCTTCGCCGCGACCGCCAACCTGCCGCCGTGGCTCGACTGGCTGCCGCTCGCGGTGGGCCAGCTCCAGCACGGCCAGCCGCTGTTCATGCTGCTCTACGGCGCCCTGATCGTCTTCTTCTGTTTCTTCTACACCTCGATCGTCATGAACCCCGAGGACACGGCGGAGAACCTGCGCAAGTACGGCGGCTTCCTCCCCGGCATCCGGCCGGGCAAGCGGACGGCCGAGTACATCGACTTCGTGATGACGCGGCTGACGGTGATCGGCGCGGCCTACATCACCCTTGTCTGCCTCGTGCCCGAGGCTCTGATGAGCTTCTCCGGGACCCAGTTCTACATGGGCGGCACGTCGCTGCTGATCGTGGTGAGCGTGACGATGGACACGGTGGCCCAGATCCAGTCGCACCTGCTGGCGCACCAGTACGAAGGCCTGATCAAGAAGTCGAAGCTGCGGGGCGGCGGTCGGCGCTAGGCCGGCCCGCCTTGGGTGACGTTGCGGGACGGCGCCATCAAGAGCGCCGTTGAGGGGACCTACGATGAACCTGATCCTGTTCGGACCGCCGGCGGCGGGGAAGGGCACACAGGCCAAGCGCCTGGTCGAGACCCGCCAGATGGTCCAGCTGTCCACCGGCGACATGCTGCGCGCCGCCATCGCCTCGGGTTCGGATCTGGGCAAGCGCGTCGAAGGCATCATGCAGCGCGGCGACCTGGTGTCGGACGAGATCGT
Organism: Phenylobacterium sp.; assembly: GCF_037189685.1. GTDB lineage: Bacteria > Pseudomonadota > Alphaproteobacteria > Caulobacterales > Caulobacteraceae > Phenylobacterium. The sequence continues at coordinate 12,585 of NZ_JBBCIT010000039.1, forward strand.
CATCGAGCTGATCGAAAGCCGTCTGCCCGAGGCCGAGGCGGCGGGCGGGGCCATCTTCGACGGCTTCCCGCGGACCCTGGCCCAGGCCGAGGCGCTGGACGTCATGCTGAAGGGCCGCGGCCGCCAGATCGACCTGGTGATCCGCCTCAAGGTGGACGACGAGGCGCTGAAGCAGCGCATCGCCGGCCGCTTCGCCGAGTCGGGCCGCCCCGACGACAACCCCGAGAGCTTCGGCGTGCGCCTGGGCGCCTACAACGCCCAGACCGCGCCGCTGCTGCCGTACTACCGAGGCCAGGGCAAGCTGGTGGAGGTCGACGGCATGGGCGCCATCGACGCCGTCGCCGCCGGCATCGACGCGGCGATGGACGCCGCGCGCTAACGCCGCCCGCCACCTCCGGCCTCCACCTCCGGCTTGGCCTGCGGCGTGCAGGGCAGGGGGAGGGCTCAGGTGATCCGCGCCCCCCCTGGCCGAAGCCGTGGAGCCGAAGCCGCGAGGTCAGAACAGGTCCAGCGGCGGCCGGGCGATCATCAGCCAGATGATCGCCATCACCGCGGCGAACGCGGGAAAGCCGCACGCGAACCAGAGCCGGAACAGCCGATGATAGCTCGGGGGCAGGGGCTCACCCGCCTCGGCGGCCACCAGGGCGATGCGCCGCATGCGCGTCTGCATCCAGACCACGGGCAGCCACCAGGCGCCGGTCCACAGGTAGAGCGCGATCGACACGACGATCCAGCCGCTGGTCAGCGGGTGGCCGGCTTCCAGCGCCAGCAGCACGCCGGTCACGGGCTGGGCGATGACGGCCGTGGCGGTGAACAGGACGTCGGCGATCACCACGATGCGCGCGACGGCGGCGACGGTGCGCGCATCCCCCGTCCGGTGCGCCATCAGCATGAAGAAGGCGATGCCGGCGCCTGTGCCCAGCAGGACGGCGGCGCCGATCACGTGCAGGAACTTCAGGAGGAAGAACGCGCTCATCGGTCCTCCAGGACGGCCAGCGCCAGGACGGTCAGCATCATGATCGGGACGATCTTCGTGAGCGGGCCCAGCGGCTCGGCCCAGAGATGGGGCGCCAGCGCCGTACCGGCGGCCAGATAGGCGGCCGACAGCGCCAGCGCCGACCAGAGCGCCGGACGCGAGGTCGCGCGGACGGCGATGCCCAGGCCGATCAGGATGTCGGCGAGTCCCCCGCCCAGGGCGAGGGGGGCGGCGAAGGCGCCCGCACCCGCCTCCTGGAGCTGTGTGACGCCGCGGGTCCAGGCCGGTCCCAGCGTGATCAGGCCGGTGACGATCCAGAACAGCGCCAGGATGACGACCGTCGCCGCCTTCGCGAGGTAGAGGTTGGCGAACCAGCGCTCCTGCACCGAGGCGGGCTCGGATTCCAGCGCGTCCGCAAGACTCGTGGGCCGGATGCCGGTGGCGGCGGTCCAGGCGTCGATCCGGGCGGTGGAGCCGGCGCCCAGTTCCCGCAACGCCGTCGTCCGCACGGGCGGACGCCAGCCCAGCCAGCCCGCGAGGTCGCCCAGGCGGAACAGGGCCGGCAGCCACGGCCCGGCCGGAATCTTCGCGGCGGGCGGAAAGCCCAGCCAGCGGCGGTAGGCGTCGATCACCGTATCGAACGCCAGAGCTTCCGGCCCCGCCACGTCCAGGACGATGCGGCTGGGCGCGCCGGGGCGCAGAAGGACCGCCACCGTTCGCGCCAGGTCGTCGAGCTGGACGATCTGCAGCCGGCCCGCCCCGGCCACCCGCGGCCGGACGGGAAGGGCGGCGAGGGCTCTGAACAGCGCGCTGCCGCCATAGGCTGGCCGGCCGACCACGACCGAGGGGCGCAGGACGATCCAGTCCAGATCGCGCGCCATCAGGTCGGCGTCGCCTTCGCCCTTGGTGCGCTGGAAGGCGGTGGCGGCGTCGGGCGCCGCGCCCAGCGCCGAGACCTGGATCACGCGGCGCACGCCTGCGGCCTCGCAGGCGGCGAACAGGGCGGCAGGACCTTGCCGGTGGACCGCCGTGGTCGAGTCCGAGCCGCCGTCCTGCAGCACGCCGGCGCAGTTGACGACCGCGTCCACGCCCCCGAGGTGCGGCCGCCAGTCTTCGGGCCGCACGGCGCGGCCGATGTCGAGGGCGATCCAGTCCGACGCCGGCGCCCGCCGCGCCGCTGCGCCCGGCCGGCGCGTGACCCCGACCACCTGATGGCCTTCGGCCCGCAGGCGCGCCGCGACCGCCGACCCGATGAACCCTGCCGCGCCGGTGAGCAGCACGCGCATCGCACTCTCCCGCCCTGACAGGTCCCTGACCGGTCCCTGACCGCTTTCGGGCGCCCCGGGGCAGCCTCGGGACGCGTGATCGTCCCTTGCGTTGCGCGATTCGGCCTCCCGTGCTTTGCTTGAGCTGCGCCGGAGAACGGCTCCGGCGATCGACGGAGGCTTTGCGCGGGTGAGGGACGCCCTTCTCGCGCGTAGGTTTCTGTTCACTTTTACGCGTTTCCGCCATTGACGGCGATGCGCCGATCCATATAACGAAGCGCTTCCGCGAAAGAGCGCGAGGGACGCGCCGGCCTATGCCTATGGCAGAGAGGGGCCGGGGCGCCGTTTGCGCTTCTGTCGTGAGATCCAGGAGATTACCTCACGTGGCCCGTATCGCTGGCGTCAACATTCCTACGAACAAGCGCGTCGTCATCGCGCTGCAGTACATTCACGGCATCGGTCAGGCGAAAGCCCGGGAGATCGTGCAGAAGGTCGGCATCGAGGACGCCCGGCGCGTCAACCAGCTCACCGACCAGGAAGTCCTGCAGATCCGCGAGGCGATCGACCGCGACTATCTGGTCGAGGGCGACCTGCGCCGCGAGACGGCGGTCAACATCAAGCGTCTGATGGACCTCGCCTGCTATCGGGGGCTGCGCCACCGCAAGGGCCTGCCGGTCCGCGGCCAGCGCACGCACACCAACGCCCGCACCCGCAAGGGCCCGGCCAAGCCGATCGCCGGCAAGAAGAAGTAAGAGAGCTGATCGATGGCCAAGGAACCGGCGCGCGTCAAACGTCGCGAGCGCAAGAACATCACCTCGGGCGTGGCGCACGTGAACGCCTCGTTCAACAACACCATGGTCACCATCACCGACGCCCAGGGGAACACCATCTCCTGGTCCAGCGCCGGCCTGATGGGTTTCAAGGGTTCGCGTAAGTCGACGCCCTACGCCGCACAGATGGCGGCCGAGGACGCCGGCCGGAAAGCCGCCGAACACGGCGTGCGCACGCTGGAAGTCAACGTCTCGGGCCCCGGTTCGGGCCGCGAGTCCGCGCTCCGCGCCCTGCAGGCGGTGGGCATGACGATCACCACCATCCGGGATGTGACACCCATCCCGCACAACGGTTGCCGCCCGCCCAAGCGCCGGCGCGTCTAGCCGTTCGAGCTGTTATTCCCTTACGCCGGCCGTGGATTTGCGGCCGGCGATCCTGCGTTTTCGAGGGACACCCGTGATCGAAAGAAACTGGAACGAGCTTATCCGTCCCGAGAAGCCGCAAATCGAGACCGGCGCCGACGCCGCCCGCAAGGCGCGTCTGGTGGCCGAGCCCCTCGAGCGCGGGTTCGGCGTGACGCTGGGCAACAGCCTGCGCCGCGTTCTTCTCTCCTCCCTGCAAGGCGCGGCGGTGACCGCGGTGCAGATCGACGGCGTCGTCCACGAGTTCTCGTCCCTGGAAGGGGTGCGTGAGGACGTCGTCGACATCGTCCTCAACATCAAGCAGCTCGCGCTGCGGATGCACGCCGAAGGGCCGAAGCGCATGACGCTCCGCGCCACCGGCCCTGGCGCGGTGACCGCCGGCCAGATCGAGGCCCCGTCCGACATCGAGATCCTGAACCCCGACCACGTGCTCTGCACGCTGGACGACGGCGCCACGGTGCGCATGGAGTTCACGGTCAACACCGGCAAGGGCTATGTCGCCGCCGAGATGAACCGTCCCGAGGACGCGCCGATCGGCCTGATCGCCGTCGACGCCCTCTATTCGCCGGTCAAGCGCGTCGCCTTCCGCGTCGAGCCCACCCGCCAGGGCCAGTCGCTCGACTACGACAAGCTCGTGATGGAAGTGGAGACGAACGGCGCCGTGAGCCCGGTCGACGCCGTGGCCTACGCCGCGCGCATCCTCCAGGACCAGCTCCAGATCTTCATCACCTTCGAAGAGCCGAAGAAGAAGGTCGAGGGCGAGGCCAAGCCGGAGCTTCCGTTCAACCCGGCGCTGCTGAAGAAGGTGGACGAGCTGGAGCTTTCCGTCCGTTCGGCCAACTGCCTGAAGAACGACAACATCGTCTACATCGGCGACCTGATCCAGAAGACCGAGGCGGAGATGCTCCGCACCCCGAACTTCGGACGCAAGTCGCTGAACGAGATCAAGGAAGTTCTCGCCGGGATGGGCCTCCACCTCGGCATGGACGTGCCGAACTGGCCGCCGGAGAACATCGAAGAACTGGCGAAGAAGTTCGAAGACCAGATGTAAGAGCCTTCGCGCCGACTCCGGCCGTCCCTCCATCCTGGGGAGACGGTTCGGGCCCGATGAAGCCGCAACAGCGGCGGAGGGCCCCGGCGCTTCGTGTTGACCCGGGCGGGAGCAGGCCGGGACTTGGTTTAGGCGACGCCCAGGCGATCGGGTGTCCGGCGGGCCGATGAGCCCAGGAGATCGAAGAGATGCGTCACGGCAAAGCCCACCGCAAACTGGGTCGTACGACCGCCCACCGCACCGCCATGTTCGCCAACATGTCGGCCAGCCTGATCAAGCACGAGCAGATCGTGACCACCCTGCCGAAGGCCAAGGAACTCCGCCCCTTCGTCGAGAAGCTGGTGACGCTGGCCAAGCGTGGTGACCTGCATGCGCGCCGCCAGGCGATCAGCCAGGTCCGCGACGTGGAGCAGGTCGGCAAGCTGTTCGGCGTGCTGGGTCCCCGCTACGCCGAGCGCAACGGCGGCTACATCCGCGTGCTCAAGGCCGGCTTCCGCCACGGCGACAATGCGCCGATGGCCGTGATCGAGTTCGTCGACCGCGACCCGGCCGAGAAGGGCAAGGACTCCGGCCCCACCGCCGACCAGGGCTTCGCCGCGGACGAGTAGCCCGCGCCTCCGCCGATAGATTTCCGGCAAGGCCCTGGACGTTCCGCGTCCGGGGCCTTTCGCGTTTGTGCGCCTGTCGTATCCCCGAGCTATGCTGCAGGAATGCTCCGCCGGCTCGTCCTCGCAATCGCCTTCCTGTCGCTCGCGGCCTGCGCCACGACGCCCCCGCCGTCCGTCGACCGGCCGCCGCCCGCCCCACTGCCGGTGATCCTGGTCTCCATCGACGGTTTCCGGCCGGATTATCTGGACCGCGGGGTCACGCCCCACCTGTCGCGGCTGGCGGCCGAGGGCGTACGGGGCGTGATCCGCCCGGCGTTCCCGTCGAAGACGTTCCCCAACCACTACACCCTGGTCACCGGCCTGCGGCCCGACCGGCACGGGATCGTGGAGAACACCTTCGAGGATCCGGAGATCCCCGGCGAAACCTTCCGGATGTCGAACCGCAAGGCCGTGGGCGACCGCAAGTGGTGGGACCAGGGCGCGCCGATCTGGGTGACGGCCGAACGCGCGGGCGTCGTCACCGCCCCTGTCTACTGGCCCGGTTCCGAGGCCGAGATCCGGGGTGTGCGCCCCACGCACTGGCGCGCCTTCCAGATGTCGCGGCCGAACGACGCCCGGGTCGACGACCTTCTGGCCCTGCTCGACCTGCCGCCCGCCCGGCGACCCCGGTTCCTCACCCTCTACTTCGACACGGTGGACACTGCGGGCCACCGCTTCGGGCCGGCCGCGCCGGAAACCGTAGCCGCCGTGGCCGAGATCGATACGCAGGTCGGCCGGCTGGCCGCGGGCCTGAAGGCGAGGGGGCTCGCCGCCAACCTCGTCGTCGTCTCCGACCACGGCATGGCGCCGCTCGCGGAAGACCGCCGGATCTTCATGGACGACATCCTGCCGCGGTCGGCATGGCGCACCCTGGCGGCCGGCGCCTTCATGACGATCTATCCCGCCGAAGGACGGACGGCGGAGGTGGAGGCCGCGCTGCTGAAGCCTCACACCCACATGGCCTGCTGGCGCAAGGCGGAGATCCCCGCGCGCTTCCGCTACGGCCGCAATCCCCGCGTCGCGCCGATCTTCTGCCTGCCCGAGACGGGCTGGTCGCTGACGACGCGGGACTACAGGCCGAGCTGGTCGGAAAGGGGAAACCACGGGTTCGACCCGGAAAGCCCCGAGATGGCGGCGGTCTTCGTGGCCGGGGGGCCGGCGTTCCGCCGCGGCGTGGTCCTGCCGGCGTTCGACAATGTCAGCGTCTATCCGCTCCTGGCCCGGCTGCTGGGCGTGACGCCGGAGCCCAACGAGGGGGATATCCGGGACGTGGCGGCCGCCTTGACGAGATGATTTCCATATGAGTTAAATATTGTCGATAAACGCAAGGAGATCGACATGCCCCAGCGCCCTGCCGCCGTCCCGTGCGTCTTCTACCGCGACCCGGTGGCGGCCATGCGATGGCTGGAGGCGGCCTTCGGTTTCGAGACCACGGCCCTGGTCACCGACGCCGACGGCAAGGTGGGGCACGCCGAGATGGAGGCCCTGGGCTCGCCCATCGGCATCGGCGGAGAGTGGGCGGGGCCACAGCTCGGCGGGGCGGCGATGAAATCGCCTGCCAGCCTGGACGGAGCCGGCACCCAGTTCATCCGCATCACGCTGCCGGACGGGCTGGAGGCCCATTGCGAGCGCGCCCGCGCCGCCGGCGCGCGCATCACCGACCCGCCCGCCGACCAGTTCTACGGCGCGCGGACCTATCGGGCGATGGACCCCGAAGGCCACATCTGGAACTTCAGCCAGGAACTGCGCGTCGTCTCCACGGACGAGATGGAGCGGGCCAGCGGCCTGACCTTCCAGACCTCGCTGCCCGAGGAGACGCCCCATGGCTGACTGGCGCCCCGCCCTGATCTCGGCGGTTGTCTACCGCGACCCCAAGGCGGCCCTGACGTTCCTGGAGGCCGCGTTCGGCTTCGAGCTGTTCATGCTGATCGAGGACGGGCAGGGGAACGTGGCCCACTCCGAGATGCGCTATGGCGATGCGGCGATCATGATCGGCTCGGAGTGGAGCGACGACCACAAGAGCCCGGCCTCGATCGGCGGCAAGGTCACCCAGTCGGTCCACATCAAGGCCGACACCGACATCCACGCCCACTGCGCGCGCGCCCGCGCGGCGGGCATGGAGATCCTGGCCGAGCCCGAGATGCAGTTCTACGGCGATGCCACCTACCGCTGCCGCGATCCGGAGGGGCACATCTGGACCGTCTCCCAGGCGGTCCGCGCAGTGAGCCGCGAAGAGGCCGAGGCCGCCAGCGGCCTCAAGATCACGGGCTGGCTCTGATGCCCCGGCTGGATCTGGAGGACACCTATCTCAGCCTGGACGGCCAGGGCCGCCTCCATCGGCACCCCGTCGAGGGGTTCTGGGAGACGGTGGACGACAATCCAGACCTGCTGAGCACCCTGGTCTCGGCCTATGTCAGCGAGGCCGACTGGCCGCAGTGGGAGATGCATCCCGGCGGCGACGAGGTGCTGGTCCTGATCGAGGGGCGCATGACGATGCTCCTCGACGAAGCCGGCGGCGAGCGCCGGGTGGAGATGACCCCCGGCGCGACCTGCATCGTGCCGAAAGGCGTCTGGCATCGCGCCCTCGTGCCCGAGGCGAGCCGATTCATCGGCATCACCTATGGCGCCGGCACGATGCATCGCTCCGCGTGAGCGCGCCCGCTCTCGCACCCGCCGGCGTCGAGCTGGACCGGACTCTGGCCGCCCTGGCCGATCCGCACCGCCGCCGCGTCGTGGACCTCCTGGCCGAGCGGCCGCGCGCGGCGGGCGAGCTGGCGCGCGCGCTGGAGCTGTCGCCGCCGGCCATGAGCCGCCATCTGCGCACCCTGCGCCGGAGCGGCCTGGTGGAGGAGACCCATCCCGAGTTCGATGCGCGCGTGCGCATCTACGCCCTGAGGCCCGAACCCATGGTCCATCTGCTGCGCTGGCTGGAGGAGAGCGAGCGGCTCTGGAGCGCCCAGCTCGCCGCGTTCAAAGCCCACATCGAGGCCTCCGGGGAATCCGGGGAATGACCTCCAAGGTCTATGTCGCCCTGCGCGTGAAGGCGTCTCCGTCCAGGGCCTTCCAGGTGTTCGTGGAGGAGATCGGCGCGTGGTGGCGGCCGAACGGCCTTTTCCAGACCACGCCGCGCGACCCCGGTGTGCTGGCCTTCGAGCCGGGGGAGGGTGGGCGGCTGACCGAGACGCTGGCGAACGGCAGGGTGTTCGAGATCGGCCGTATCCGGGCCTGGGAGCCGCCGGACCGACTGGTCTTCTCCTGGCGCCAGGCCAGCTTCCCGCCCGACCTTCACACCGAGGTCGAGGTGCGCTTCGAGGCGGTGGGCGACGAAACCCGCGTCAGCGTCGAGCACCGCGGCTTCCATCAGGTCCCGGCCGGCAGCGCCGCGCGTCACGGCTTTCCGGACCACGCGCTTCTGGCGCGCCTCGGGGAATGGTGGCAGGGACTGCTGGCGTCCTATCGTGGGCGTACGGCCGGCCCGTGAGGCGACCCGCCGGGAAGATCGGCCAATGAAACGACGCCGAACGGCGCGTGGAGGAGGGGACAGCGTGACCAGTCCGGAGTCCGGCGGGCCGTCTGCCGCGGTCCGAAAGGCCAGTTTCGGCTTCATCTTCGCCCTGGCGCTGATGAATTCGATCTCGTTCGGCATCATGATCCCGGTGCTGCCCAACCTGATCAAGGAATTCACGGGCGGCGACACGGCCGCGGCCTCGGAGTGGAACCTGGTCTTCGCCTCGACCTGGGGCCTGTTGCAGTTCGTCTGCGGACCGATCCTGGGCCTGATGTCCGACCGTTTCGGCCGCCGGCCGGTCCTGCTGATCTCGCTCTTCGGGCTGGCCGTCGACTTCGTCTTCATGGCGCTGGCCCCCGGTCTATGGTGGCTCTACCTGGGCCGGATCCTCAACGGCATGACGGCGGCCAGCTTCTCGACCGCCAACGCCTACCTGGCCGACGTCACCGCTCCGGACCAGCGCGCCAAGGTGTTCGGCTGGATGGGGTCGGCCTTCAGCTTCGGCTTCATCTTCGGCCCGTTCATCGGCGGTCAGCTCGGCGAGATCGACCTGCGCCTGCCGTTCGTGGCCGCGGCCGGCCTGACCTTCGTCAACTGGCTGTACGGCCTGTTCGTCCTGCCCGAGAGCCTGGCGCCCGAGCGGCGGACGAAATCCTTCGACTGGAAGAAGGCCAATCCGGTGGGCTCCCTGGTTCTGCTGCGTTCGCGGCCCGGCCTGCTGCGCCTGGCCAGCGTCGGCTTCCTGTTCCAGCTCGCCCATGTGGTCCTGCCGACGATCTTCGTGCTCTACATGGGCTACCGCTACGATTGGGGCCTCGCGGTCCTCGGCTGGACGTTCCTGGCCACGGGCGTTTCGGGCGTCGTGGTGCAGGTCTTCCTGGTGGGGCCGATCGTGAAGCGGTTCGGGGAGAAGACCGCGGTCATCCTGGGGGCGACCGCGGGGTGCTTGGGCTTCGCCTGGTACGCCTGGGCGCCGACCGGAGCGCTGTATCTGCTGGCCGTGCCCGTCTTCGCCTTCACCAGCCTGATGATGCCCGGTCTCCAGGGCCTGATGACCCGCAAGGTCGAGCCCAGCGAGCAGGGCCAGCTCCAGGGCGCCAATCAGGCGCTGATGGGCCTGTCGTCCATCTTCGGACCCGTGATCTTCGGGGAGGCGTTCGCCTGGTCTATCCGCCACGAAGGATTCCATCTGCCGGGCCTGGCGATCTATCTGGCGGCGGCGATGATGGGCCTGGCGCTCCTGCTCATCCTGGGCGCCGCACGGCCGCCGCCCCGCGAACCGGACGCCTGACCTCGGGCCTCCCGATCCCGCGTGGCTTCATCCCGGGCGACCTGATACCGAGTGGGCCTCACCCGCACAGGGCTTGACGCCCCGGCGTCCGGCTTCGCCATGATTGCGCCGAAATGGGGCGTAGCGTTCCGCCGACCTCTTCTGCCTGGAGACTCCATGCGCGCGTCCCGCGTTCCCGTCCTCGCCCTGGTCCTGCTGCTGGGCGCCTGCTCTCCCCGTGACGGCCAGGCCCAGCCCAATCCATCTGGAGCAAGTGGGTCTGCGGCCAACCTGCCCGCGGCGAACCGCGCGCCGCCGGCCAACGCCGCGACGATGAAGGTGTCGTTCGCGCCCGTCGTGCAGCGCGCGGCGCCGGCGGTGGTCAACATCTCCGCGCGCCGGCTGGTGCGCCAGCAGACCGACCCCTTCTGGTCCCTCTTCGGCCTGGGTGTGCCCCAGGCGCGGCTGGCCGCCTCCCTGGGTTCGGGCGTGATCGTCCGCGAGGACGGCATCGTGGTGACCAACAACCACGTGGTCGAGAACGGCCAGGAGATCACCATCGGCCTCAACGACCGGCGCGAGTTCCCCGCGCGCATCCTGCTGGCCGATCCGAGGACCGACCTGGCGGTGCTGAAGGTCGAGCTGCCGGCGGGCGAGCGCCTGCCCGTGCTGGCCATCGACGATTCCGCTGACACCCAGGTGGGCGACCTGGTGCTGGCCATCGGCAACCCCTTCGGCGTCGGCCAGACGGTGACCAACGGCATCGTCTCGGCGCTCAACCGCGCCACCGACCCCACGGGCGAGGCGGGCGCGGCCTACATCCAGACCGACGCGGCCATCAATCCCGGCAACTCCGGCGGCGCCCTGGTCGACATGGACGGCGACCTGATCGGCGTGAACAGCTTCATCCTCTCGCGGTCGGGCACGTCGTCGGGCGTGGGCTTCGCCGTGCCGGCCGAGGTGGTGCGCCGGGTGGTCGAGACCGCCGTGGGTGGCGGCCGGGCCGTGGTGCGGCCCTGGCTGGGCGCGCGGACCCAGAGCGTCAACGCCGACCTGGCCCGCAGCCTCGACCTGCCGACGCCTCAGGGCGCCCTGATCGCCGACATCTATCCGGGTGGCCCCGCCGCGCGCGCGGGCTTGCGGACCGGCGACGTGGTGTTGCAGGCCGAGGGGCGGTCGATCGTGGACGCGTCCAGCCTCAACTATGTGGTGCGCAACGCCCGGCCGGGCGAGACCATTCCGCTCACCGTCCGTCGCGCCGACGGACGCGACCAGCAGCTCACCCTGCGCGCCGACCCGCCGCCGGCGACCCCGGCGCGCGACGAGCGCACCCTGGCGGGCCGGCATCCCTTCGACGGGGCCACGGTGGTGAACCTGTCGCCGGCGGTGGCCGACGAGCTGGGCCTGGACCCGTTCGTGGGCCAGGGTGTGCTGGTGGCCCGTGTCGAGCGGGGTGTCGCCATGAACATCGGCCTGCGCCGCGGCGACATCATCCGCGAGGTCAACGGCGCCAAGATCGCTTCGGTGCGCGATCTGGCGGCGGCGGTGGGCCAGCCGGCGCGCACCTGGCGCCTGGCCATCGAGCGCGACGGGCGGATCGTCACCGCCACCTTCTCGGGCTGATCCGGCGCGCTATGGTGGCCGGCGCCGCGACCACGGCGGCCGGATCCTGGCCGGTTTTGGGGGAGTTCGAGCTTGAGTGACGAGACCACGGGCGCGGCCCCGCAGCGGACGCGCGGCTTCCTGGGCGCGGTGGAGCGGCTGGGCAACCTGTTGCCCGACCCCATCATGATCTTCGTCTGGCTGATCGCGGCGCTGATGGTGCTGTCCGCGATCGGTGCGGCCCTGGGCTGGTCCGCCTCGCTGGCCTATGCCGGCTCGGAGGCCCCCCAGTACGGCACGCTGGCGAACGGGAGGCTGACCTTCACGGCGACGTCGCTGTTCTCGGAGGAGAACATCGGCAGGCTTCTGACCGAGATGGGGCGCACGCTCACGGGCTTCGCGCCGCTGGGCCAGGTCCTGGTCATCATCTTCGGCGCCGCGGTGGCCGAGCGCGTCGGCCTGCTCAGCGCCCTGATCCGGGCCAGCCTGCGCAATGCGCCGAGGGTCATCCTGACGCCGGTGGTGGCGATCATCGGGATGGTCTCGCATCACGCCTCGGACGCGGCCTATGTGGTCTTCATCCCGCTGGCGGCGCTGCTCTACGCCGCCGTGGGCCGCCATCCGCTGGCGGGCCTGGCCGCGGCGTTCGCGGCCGTTTCGGGCGGATTCGCCGGCAACGTCACGCCGGGCCAGCTCGACGTGCTGCTGTTCGGCTTCACCCAGGAGGCGGCGCGCATCATCGACCCGGCCTGGACCATGAACCCTCTGGGCAACTGGTGGTTCATCCTGGCCATCGTCGTCGTCTTCACGCCGATCGTCTGGTTCGTGACCGATCGGATCATCGAGCCGCGGCTCGGCCCCTGGGGCGGCGAGGCCGACGACGAGCTGAAGGCCGACCTGGCCAAGTCGGAGCTGACGCCGGCCGAATGGCGCGGCCTGAAGTTCGCGGGGCTGGCCGCCCTGCTGGTGGTGGTGGTGTTCGCCGCGCTCTCGCTATGGCCGGGCTATACGCCCCTGATCGACGAGAGCCGCGAGGGGCCGTCCCGGCTGCAACCGTTCTACAGCGCCCTCATCGCTGGTTTCATGCTGCTGTTCCTGCTGGGCGGCATCGCCTTCGGGATCGGGACCGGCGTCGTCAAGGGCGCGTCCGACGTGCTGGAGAAGATGATCGACGGGGTGCGGATGATGGCGCCCTACATCACCTTCGTCTTCTTCGCGGCGCACTTCGTGGCGATGTTCAACTGGTCGCGCCTGGGACCCATCGCGGCGATCCGGGGCGCCGAGCTGCTCCAGGAGCTCAGCCTGCCGGCGCCGTTCCTGCTGGTGAGCGTGCTGGCCTTCTCCTCGGTGCTGGACCTGTTCATCGGCTCGGCCTCGGCCAAGTGGAGCGCGCTGGCCCCCGTCGTGGTGCCGATGTTCATGCTGCTGGGCATCTCGCCCGAGATGACGACGGCCGCCTACCGGATGGGCGACAGCTACACCAACATCATGACGCCCCTGATGTCGTACTTCCCGCTGGTCCTGGCGTTCTGCCGGCGATGGGACACGAGCATCGGCGTGGGTTCGCTGCTGGCGATGATGCTGCCCTATGCGCTGGCGTTCATGGGCGCGGGGGTGCTCATGACGGTGGCCTGGGTCTTCTTCGACCTGCCGCTGGGGCCGGGCGCGACGGTTCACTACGCCCTGCCGGGCGCGTCCTGATGGCGTCGACGGCGGCGCGGGGCGTGCTAAACCCCTGCGCATGGCCGACCTCTTCGAAGCCGCGGGCCTGACGCCGGCCCAGCCCACGCCGCTGGCCGACCGGCTGCGCCCCCAGTCGCTGGACGAGGTGGTGGGCCAGGACCACCTGCTGGGGCCCGAGGGGCCGATCGGGCGCATGGCCGCGGCGCGGCGGCTGTCGTCCATGATCCTGTGGGGGCCGCCCGGCACCGGCAAGACCACCATCGCCCGCCTGCTGGCCAAGGCGGCGGGCTACGAGTTCCAGCAGCTCTCGGCCGTCTTCTCGGGCGTCGCCGACCTGAAGAAGGCGTTCGAGGCGGCGCGCACGCGGCGGCGGGCCGGCCAGGCCACCCTGCTGTTCGTGGACGAGATCCACCGATTCAACCGCGCCCAGCAGGACGGCTTCCTGCCGTTCGTGGAGGAGGGGATCGTCACCCTCGTGGGCGCCACCACCGAGAACCCGTCGTTCGAACTGAACGGCGCGCTGCTTTCGCGCTGCCAGGTCTATGTGCTGAAGCGCCTGGACGACGCGGCGCTGGAGGGCCTGCTGGCCAAGGCCGAGGCGCACGAGGATCGCTCGCTCCCCCTGGAGGCCGACGCGCGCCAGGCGCTGGTCAACATGGCCGACGGGGACGGCCGCTACCTGCTGACGCTGGCCGAGACCCTGTTCAACATCGCGTCGGCGAAGCCGCTCACCATCGCCGAACTGGGCCAGGTGCTCCAGAAGCGCAGCCCCGCCTACGACAAGGACCGGGAGGAGCACTACAATCTCATCTCGGCGCTGCATAAGTCGATCCGCGGCTCCGATCCCGACGCGGCGCTCTACTGGCTGGCGCGGATGCTGGCGGGGGGCGAAGACCCGATGTTCGTCGCGCGCCGGCTGATCCGGGCGGCGGCCGAGGACATCGGCGCGGCCGACCCCATGAGCCTGATCCTCGCCAACGCCGCCAAGGAGACCTACGATTTCCTGGGCAGTCCCGAGGGCGAGATCGCCCTGGCCCAGGTGGTGGTGCATCTGGCCGCCGCGCCCAAGTCGAACGCGGTCTACAAGGCGTTCGGCGCGGCCATGAAGGCGGCGAAGGAGACCGGCTCGCTGATGCCGCCCGCCCACATCCGCAACGCGCCGACGCGGCTGATGAAGGACCTGGGCTACGGCAAGGGCTACGCCTACGACCACGATACGGCCGAGGGCTTCTCGGGCCAGAACTACTTCCCCGACGAGATGCCGCGCCGGACGTTCTACCAGCCCCGCGGCGAAGGCGCCGAGGCCCGCATCAAGGAACGCCTCGACCGATGGGCCGCGCTCCGGCGCGAGAAGGGCGGGTAGCTCAGGTCACAAGGCGACCAGGGCTGCGCCGAACAGGATCGCGAAGCTGAGGCTTCCGTACGAGACATGGAGCTGGCGGCCCGCCCGACCGGGGAGGATGCGCGCGAGCAGGCCCAGGCCGACCGCCAGGACGAGCGGGTTGACCAAGGCCAGGAGGCGCAGCGGCGGCGTCACCGCTGCGATCCAGATCAGGACGCCCGAGCACAGCAGGAGCGAAGCGAAGGATATCCGCCGGAGGAGCGCCAGCGGCCGGAGCAGGGGGGAGGCGTCGCCGCCCGCGCCGGCAGGCGGCAAGCCGAGACCGCCCAGCAGGGCGTGGAACACCGCGCTGACGGCGATCGTGTAGATCAGGAGGGCTGTCGCCACGCCGGAGAGAACCGCAGGCGCCGCCGCCAGCCGGGCCGCCAAGCCGACCGCGCCGGCGATGCACAGGGGGAACGCCACCGCGCCCAGCCACAGGCCGAGGGAGGTTCGCCCCGGCCCCGCCGCCTGCATGGCGGCGATCGCATCGTAGCGGCGTGCAGAGCCCGCGGCGCCCAGCATGATGAGGTCGGAAACCGCCGTCGCCAAGGCGGCGGCGACGCCGACGCTCAGGAGGGCGGTGACCAGCGTATCGGACATGCGGCTTCCCACGGATTGATAATGCGAATTGATCGCAAATTTGCAGGCGCGGCAAGGGCGCCGCGATCCGGCCGACACAGGCGCTGGCGCCCGCGCGAAGACGCGGGAGAACATTGTTTTCCTACGCCATCGCGCCTAGCCTCGCCCCGGGGCGCGGGAGGAACTTCTCATGACCGAGGCGACGGACACCCCGCGCGGGGTCGCCCCCTGGCATCTGTGGCTGGTGGGGGCCGTGGCGGTGCTGTGGAACGGCTATGGCGCGTTCGGCTATCTGATGACCCACTTCCGGGGCGAGGCCTTCATGCGCAGCGCCGGCATGACCGAGGCGCAGGTCGCCTTCGCCGCTGGCGCGCCCGCCTGGATGACGGCGGCCTGGGCCATCGGCGTCTGGGCCGCGCTGGCCGGGTCGCTCCTCCTGCTCCTCCGCTCGAAGTGGGCGCTGCACGCCTTTGTCGTGTCGATCGCGGGGTTCCTGGCAAGCATGGCCTACACGCACCTGCTGTCCGACGGCGGCGTGGTGATGGGGGCCTCGGGCCTCGCCATCAATGTGGCCGTCGGCGTGAGCCTGGCCCTCTTCGCCGTGTACGCCTGGCGGATGACGAAGCGGGGCGTTCTCCGCTAAGCCCGGCGGGTGAAGCCTGATCCGAAACCCGTTCTCCTGAGTCCCGAAGAGATCGCCTTCGTCCGCGGCCTGGTGCTGTACGAGGACGCCGAGATCTTGGCGCTGGACAAGCCGGCGGGCCTGTCCAGCCAGGGCGGGCGGGGGCAGGTCCATACGCTGGACGAGCTGCTCTGGGCCTTCGCGAAGCCGGGCAAGGCGCGGCCGCGCCTGATCCACCGCCTGGACCGTGACACCTCGGGCGTGATCCTGACCGCGAAGACCAAGCCCGCGGCCGGCTTCCTGGGCAAGGCGCTGATGGCGCGCAAGGTGGCCAAGCAATACCTCGCCATCGTGACGCCCGGCGCGCCCGAGCCGCGGTCCGGGATCATCGACCAGCCCCTGCGCCGCGACGAGCAGGGCCGCGAGGCGTTCATGCGGCCCTGCGACGCCGGCCATCCCGACGCCGAGCAGGCGCGTTCCCGCTATCGCACCCGCGCGGCCGGCGACGGGGCGGCCCTCCTTGAGCTGTCGCCCGAGACGGGGCGGATGCACCAGCTCCGGGTCCACCTGGCCTCCATCGGCCGGCCCATCGCGGGCGACGCGCGTTATGGCGGCGCGCTGGTGGTCGGCGGCCATCCGGTCCCGCGCCTGATGCTGCACGCGACGGCGCTGGACGTTCCGCACCCGGCCGGCGGGCGCAGGCGGCTGGAGGCGCCGCCCCCCGCCGATATGACGGCCCTCGTGTCCGCCCTCGGACTCGCCTGACGCCCGTGTCCGGGGCGGCCGTGTCCGGGGCGGCCGTGCGGAACAGCCGCGCCAGATGCGCCGTTTCGGTCTAGAAGGGCTGCGAGGGACGCCTGCCACGCTTGGATCGCCATATGCTTCGCCCCATCCTCGTTCTCCTCGCGGCGCTGAGCCTCGCCGCCTGCGCCACGGCGCCGACGCTCTACCAGCCGGCCGCCGGGCCGGACGCCGTGGGCTACCGCGAGTACCGCATCGAACCGGGCCGCTACCGTGTCACGTTCCGGGGCGGCCCCGGGGCGCCTCCGGCCCAGGTGCAGGACTACGCCCTGCTGCGGGCCGCCGACCTGGCGATCGCCGAAGGCTACGACTGGTTCCGCGTCGCCGACCGCTTCATGGAGGGCCGCCCCGACAACAGCCCGCGGGTCGGCGTCGGCGTGGGCGGCGGAAACTACGGCTGGCGCAGTGGCGTCGGCGTCGGGGTCGGCACGAGCTTCAACCTGGGCGGCGGCCCGGCCGTCGCGTCGACCGTCGAGGTCGTCATGGGCCGCGGCGCGCCGCCGCGCGACGCCGACGTCTATGACGCCCGCGCGCTCCGCGGCACGCTGGGCGCGCGTATCTGAAGAGAGAAGGCCGGGGCCCTTACGCCCCCTCCGTCCCCCGGATCAAGTCCGGGGGCCACCTCCCCCGAAGTGTGCCCTTCGGGGGAGGAGCGGATGCGTCTCGCTCCTCCCCCGCCTCAGCGGGGGAGGTGGCAGCGAAGCTGACGGAGGGAGGCGCTGAGTCTAGGCCACGTCGCGCCGGGTGACCGTGTTGGGTGCGGCGCGGATCGCCGCGTGGGTGAAGCCGGCGTCGTCGGCCATCTCGAAATGGAGGCGTTCGGCCAGGCCCTGGGCGATCAGGGCGGGCGCCTTCCCACGCATCTGGAGCGCCATCGCCCGCATGAAGGCCTCCAGCTGCGGGTCCGGCAGGCCCAGGTCGGCGAAGTCGGCGACGAGGCCGTTGAAGCGCGCGCCGCTGACGGGGCCCAGCGCCTCGCGGTTGGGCTGAAGGCGGGCCAGGACGCCCCGGGTGATCCCGCCCACCAGGCTGACCACCTCGACCAGGCGGCCCGAGGGCGTGCCCCGCTCGACGTCGATGAACTCCAGCATCGCCCCCTGGCGCACCTGTTCGTTCGATGCGCCGGGCACATTCAGCAGAAGGTGCCGACCCTTGCGCCCGCCCATGGTCCGGAACGAGACGGGCAGGATGACGGGCGGCTGCTTGCGCGCGTCCTCGGGCAGGAACAGCCCGCCGAAGGCCACGGTGGCGCGGTCGATGGCCAGCATGTCCTCGTCGGCCAGCCGGCCGAACTTGCGGACGGGGATCACCTCGCCGGTGTCGCGGAAGGTGACGGTGGGTTCGATCCTCAGCACCGCCGTGACGCCGTGGCGCAGGCTGACCACGTGCTCCAGCGAAAAGTCGATCTGGATCGCCTGGCCATTGAAGGCCACGAACGAGACGGGGTTCCTCTCGCGCTCGCGCTCGGCGCTGACCCGGTTCCGGTAGGGCGAGAACGCCGGCGCGGATTCGGTCGGTCCGGGGGTGGCCCGGGCGGTGGCTCGGGCGGTGGCGATCGCATCCGGGTCGACGTCGGCGCAACTCAGGTAGTCGCCGTCGATCTTCGTCACCGCCTTGATGCGGATGTCGCGGCGGTCGACCGATCCCAGGAAGAACTCCAGCACCTCTTCCAGCACCCGCATGCCCACGGCCTGGGCGGCGACGCCGTCCTCGGTGGTCATGGCGACCAGGACGTCGGTGTCGCTCAGTTGCTGATGGATGTCCTGGTAGGACAGGTACTCGTTCAGCTTTCGGGCCGTGTAGCCCCAGACGTCGTCCCGCTTCCTGTCCCAGCGGTCGCCCGAGCGTTCGCGGATGGCCTCGACGCTGATCACGAACACGCCGCCCCGTTCCAGGCGGTCGGAACCGGCCAGCCGCTCCAGCACCGTGGAGGCGGTCTTGGCGCTGATGCGCGTGATCGGCGTGTCGAAGGGGGGACTCGACATGGGGCCACCTTCGCCGACGTTGGCAAAGGAACTGTTGCCGCGCATAACCGCGGGCGAATGCAGACTCTCCTTCTCGTGGCCGCCGGCGGCGCGGTGGGGTCGGCGGCGCGGTACCTCGTGGGGGTGCAGGCGCTGCGGGCCCTCGGGCCGGGCTGGCCCTACGGCACCTTGGCCGTCAACGTCGTCGGCGGCTTCCTGATGGGCGTCCTGGTGGGCGTCCTGGCGCTCCGCGGCGGCGCCGACCAGGAGAAGTGGCGGGTCCTGCTGGGCGTCGGCGTGCTGGGCGGCTTCACCACCTTCTCGGCCTTCTCGCTGGAGGTGGCGCTGATGATCGAGCGGCGCGCCTGGGGCGCGGCCTTCGCCTACAGCCTGATGTCGGTGGTGCTCTCGGTGGCGGCGCTGTTCGCCGGCCTCATCCTCATGCGCCGGTGGCTGGCGTGAGGGAGGTCCGCACCCTCTATGTCGACAAGGGCGAGGAGGGCGTTCGCCTGGACCGCTGGTTCAAGCGCCGCTGGCCGCACCTGAACCACATCCAGATCCAGAAGCTGACCCGCTCGGGCCAGATCCGCGTGGACGGCGCCCGCGCCAGGCCCGACACGCGGCTCTCGGCCGGAAGCCAGGTCCGCGTGCCGCCGCTGCCCGACACGCCGCCGCCGCAGGAGAAGGGCCGGCTTCCCGACCGGGACATCGCCTTCGCCCGCAGCCTGGTGATCTACGAGGACGAGGAGGTCCTGGCCCTGAACAAGCCCTCGGGCCTGGCGGTGCAGGGCGGCACCAAGACCAGCCGGCATGTCGACCGCCTGCTGTCGGCCTGGGGCGAGGGCCTGGAGCGGCCCCGGCTGGTCCACCGGCTGGACCGCGACACCTCGGGCGTGCTGGTCCTGGGCAAGACCCCGGCCGCGGCGGCGAAGCTGGCCGGCGCCTTCGCGCGGCGGCGGGCGCAGAAGGTCTACTGGGCCATCGTCGCGGGCTTTCCCAAGCCGGGCGAGGGCGTCCTCGACCTGCCGCTGGCCAAGCGCGGCGTGGGCGACCGCGAGATGATGGTCCCGGCCGATCCCCGGGACGAGCGCGCCGAGACGGCCGAGACCGAGTTCGTCACCCTGGCCCGCGCCGGCCCGCGCGCCGCCTGGATGGCGCTCTGGCCGCACACCGGGCGCACGCACCAGCTCCGCGCCCACATGCTGGCCCTGGGCCATCCGATCCTGGGCGACCCGAAATACAACGACGAGGCCTCGGTCGCGCTGTCCGAGGGGCTCAGGCTCCAGCTCCACGCCCGGCGCCTGGTCCTGCCGCACCCGTCCCGCGGGACCCTGATGCTGGAGGCCCCGATCAGCCCCGAGCTGAAGGCCGGCTTCGAACGCTTCGGCTTCGACGAGCACGAGGCCGACCCCGAGCCGTTCGGCCGGCGGCGGTAGCGCCAGTTTCTCCAACCGCGAACGAACGCGAAGAGACGCGCCGCAGGCGCGGTAAGATGACCGCCAAGACGCCAAGAGCGCCAAGGCGACCGGCGCCGGTTCGCGGGCCTCTTGGCGGCCTTGGCGTCTTGGCGGTTGAATAGGGCGCTGGCGCGCCCGGACGCCAGTATCCCCGCGCGCTACGCCGTTCCCTTTCGCGTTCGTTCGCGGTTCCTTCGCGTCGCCGCTTGCCGGCCGCGCGTTTCCTCGCCATTTCAGCGCGCGATCCCGGGCAGTCGAAAGGACAGGCATGGACCTGCGCAAAGGCTTCCATGAGCCGGTCGAGAAGCCCCGGCGCTTTTATGAGGCCGTGAGCCTCGTCGACGCCGAGGGCGGGGTCCAGGTGCTGCTGGACGGCCGCAACCTGCGCACGCCCAGGGCGATGCGGATGATCCTGCCGACCCGCGCCGTCGCCGAGCAGGTGGCCGAGGAGTGGGCGGGGCAGGGCGAGACGATCGAGATGGCCGCCATGCCGGCCACCAGGCTCGCCAACACGGCCATCGAGTCGATCCCCGCCGCCCGCGAAGGCGTCGCCGACCAGGTGGCGCAATATGCGGGCTCGGACCTCGTCTGCTACTTCGCCGAGGCGCCCGAGGCGCTGGTGGCGCGCCAGCGGGCCGGTTGGGAGCCGGTGCTGGCCCGGGCGGAATCCGAGGCCGGCCTGCGTTTCGAGCGTTGTGCGGGGATCGTCCACCGCGACCAGCCGCCGGAGACCCTGGCCGAGGTGCGTCGCCTGGCCCTGACCCTGGGCGATTTCGAACTGGCCGGGCTGGCCTTCGGCACGCCGCTGTTCGGCTCGGCGGTCTTGGCGCTGGCGCTTCACCGCGGCTGGCTGTCGCCGGACGAGGCGTTCGATCTTTCCCGGGTGGACGAGGCCTTTCAGGAAGAGAAATGGGGTGTCGACGACGAGGCCGCCGAGCGCGCCCGGCGCCTGCGCGCGGAGGCGCGGATGCTCGGACGCTGGTTCCGGAGCCTCGCTGGGTGACGTTCGGGCGAAGGCGAACCGCCGTCCGGCCGGCGCACGAATCCGTCGGGCGGCTCGCGCCAGCGCCCGCGAGCCCCTAAATGGGCGGCATGGTCCCGCTCTCCGTCCTCGATCTGTCCCCCATCGTCCAGGGCGGCGGCCCCGGCCAGTCGCTGCGGGCGAGCCGCGAACTGGCGCATGCGGCCGAGCGCCTGGGTTACCGGCGCTACTGGCTGGCCGAGCACCACAACATGACCGGCATCGCCAGCGCCGCGACGGCCGTGGCCCTGGCCTATGCGGGCGAGGGCACGTCCACGATCCGCCTGGGTGCGGGCGGGGTGATGCTGCCCAACCATGCGCCGCTGGTCATCGCCGAGCAGTTCGGGACGCTGGAGGCCATATTCCCCGGGCGGGTCGACCTGGGCGTGGGCCGGGCGCCGGGCACCGACCAGCTCACCGCGCGGGCGTTGCGCCGGACGCTGGTCGGCGGCGTCGACCGTTTTCCCGAGGACGTGCTGGAGCTGATGGCCTTCCTGGCCGACCCGCAGCCGAACCAGGCCATCCGCGCGGTGCCGGGCGCGGGCTCGAACGTCCCGGTGTGGATCCTGGGCTCCAGCCTGTTCGGCGCCCAGCTCGCCGCGGCGCTGGGGTTGCCCTTCGCCTTCGCTTCCCACTTCGCGCCGCAGATGCTGGACGAGGCGGTGGAGATCTATCGCCGCGAGTTCACGCCCTCGTCCGAGGGGGCGAAGCCGCACCTGATGCTGGGCCTGAACGTGGTGGCGGGCGAGACCGACGCCGAGGCGCGGTTCCTGTTCACCTCGATACAGCAGGCGTTCCTCAACCTGCACCGCGGCCAGCCCGGGCCCCTGCCGCCGCCGCGGGAGGATCCGGACGGCCTGTTGGCGGGCGCCACCCTCCAGCCGGGCTCGCCGCTCTCCAAGGCGGTGGTCGGGGGACCGGACACGGTGCGCCAGGGCCTGCGGGCCTTCATCGAACGCCATCGCCCGGACGAGATCATCGTGACCGCCCAGATCTTCGACCAGGCCCGGCGTATCCGCTCGCTGGAGCTGGTCGCCCAGGCCCGCGACGCGCTCGCGCCGGCGGCCTGATCGGGCAGGGGCGCGAAGGTCGCTTCCGGTCGATCTCCGACAAGCTCCGGCAAGCTCCAATGTGTCACCGCGGCCGCAGGCCCGCGGGCCGTCCGGGAGGACATGGAAAGGGAACTCGAAGTCACTCGCCGCCCGGCTGGCGTGGCCGTTAGGGCTTGACTTTCCCGTCGATCTATGTTCTTGTTTTGTTCTAATGTCGCCGACCCCGGACCCCCACGACGCCGATCCTGCCGAGGCCATGCTCGCCCAACTGGCCGGCCTCGACCTGTCCCTCGCCCGGCACGTCCATGCCTGCGCCCTGGCGACCGAGGAGCCCAAGGAGGTCGCCGACCTGGCCAGGGCTTATCAGCGCATCGCCCGCTCCATGCGCCAGAGCCTGGCCTTGCTTGCCAGGCTCAAGCGCGACCGCGAGGCCGCCGAGCGCGCCAATCCCCCGCCGCCGCCCCGGCTCGACCGGGTCCGCGCCGCCCGGCGCAGGGCCGAGGTCCAGCATGCCGTCTGCCGCGTCATCTGGGACGAGACCGAGAGCGAAAGCGAAGACGAGGAGGCCCTGCTGGCCGTCCTCGACAATTGCCTGAACATCCGCGCCCGCGACCCCGGGTTCTACGAGACCGGCCTCGACCACCAGGTCCTCGACGCCTGCGCCACCCTGGGCCTGCCCCTCGACAAGGCCGACCGCTGGCGCGACCTCCCCGACCTCTCGCACCAGCGCAACAGCGACCACGATCCGTTCGGCTTCGACGCCTTCGACGACGAGGGCGACGAGGAGCTCGACCCCGAGCCCGCCCTCCACAGCTCCGCCTGAGCCTCTCCCGGCGAAGCCGCAGCGGCGCGAAGCGCCCCTCGTTCGAACCCCGAAAGACACGAAAAGGCACGAAAGCGCCCCGGGTCCCCCGACGGGCGGCGCCTCCACATGCCTTTTCGTGCCCTTTCGTGCTTTTCGTGGTTCCTGATCTTCAAGACCGTGGAGCCCGCAGAGATACGCAGAGGCGCCCCTCCGCGCCCCTCCGCGATCTCTGCGGTTTCCCGGCATCCGCGCCTGCGGCGCGCCGCAGGCGGCTCCCCCGGCGTGAACTTGCCTCGGCGGTTGTGCGGCTCTACGCCTGCGCTGCCGTGAAGGAAGAGCGCCCGTGAAGCATATCCTGGAAGAACTCGAGAAGCGCCGCGCCGAGGCCCGCCTGGGGGGCGGCGAGAAGCGCATCGCCAGCCAGCACGCCAAGGGCAAGCTGACGGCGCGCGAGCGCATCGACCTGCTGCTCGACGAAGGGTCGTTCGAGGAGTTCGACATGTTCGTCGAGCACCGCGTGGCCGAGTTCGGCATGGAGAAACAGCGCATCCCCGGCGACGGCGTCGTCACCGGCTGGGGCCGCATCAACGGTCGGGTGGTGTTCGTCTTCTCCAAGGATTTCACGGTCTTCGGCGGCTCGCTGTCCTCGGCCCACGCCGAGAAGATCCTGAAGGTCCAGCGCCAGGCCATGAAGGTCGGCGCTCCCGTCATCGGCCTGTTCGACGCCGGCGGCGCGCGCATCCAGGAGGGCGTCGCGGCCCTGGGCGGCTATGCCGACATCTTCCTGGAGAACACCCTGGCCTCGGGCGTGATCCCGCAGATCAGCGTGATCATGGGCCCCTGCGCCGGCGGCGACGTCTATTCGCCGGCGATCACCGACTTCATCTTCATGGTGAAGGACACCTCCTACATGTACGTGACCGGCCCCGACGTGGTGAAGACGGTCACCCACGAGGACGTCAGCCACGAGGACCTGGGCGGCTACCGCGTCCACGCGCTGAAGTCCGGCGTGGCCGACGGCGCGTTCGAGAACGACCTGGAGGCCCTGACCCAGGTGCGCCGGCTGGTCGACTTCCTGCCGCTCAACAACCGCGAGAAGCCGCCGGTCCGCGAGGCCTACGACGAGCCCGGCCGGGCGGAGATGAGCCTGGACACCCTGGTCCCGGCCAACCCCAACAAGCCCTACGACATGAAGGAGCTGATCCTGAAGGTCGTGGACGAGGCCGACTTCTTCGAGATCAGCCCCGACTTCGCCAAGAACATCGTGGTGGGCTTCGCCCGCATGGACGGCCAGCCGGTGGGCATCGTCGCCAACCAGCCGCAGACCCTGGCCGGGGTGCTGGACATCGATTCCAGCCGCAAGGGCGCGCGCTTCGTGCGCTTCTGCGACGCCTTCGAGATCCCGATCATCACCTTCGTGGACGTGCCGGGCTTCATGCCGGGCACCAAGCAGGAGCAGGGCGGCCTGATCCGCCACGGCGCCAAGCTGCTGTTCGCCTACGCCGAGGCCACGGTGCCCAAGATCACCCTCATCACCCGCAAGGCCTATGGCGGCGCCTACGACGTGATGAGCTCCAAGCACATCCGCGGCGACATCAACTACGCCTGGCCCACGGCCGAGATCGCGGTGATGGGCTCGAAGGGGGCGGTGGAGATCATCTTCCGCTCCGAGATCGGCGACCCCGAGGCGATCGCCGCGCGCGAGGCGGAATACAAGGCCAGGTTCGCCAATCCGTTCGTCGCCGCCTCGCGCGGCTACATCGACGACGTGATCATGCCGCACTCCACGCGCAAGCGGATCGTCAACGCGCTGAAGAACCTCAAGGGGAAGCAGCTCACCAACCCGTGGAAGAAGCACGACAATATCCCGCTCTGATCGCGACGAACTTTCGGGGAACCCCTTCGCGGCGGACTTGTTCTGACAGCCAGGCGGGCATGGCCCGCGCCTGAAACCCGGAACAGAGGAGAACGCCATGGCGGGACGCTGGAACGACGAATGGGACTGGCGCGCCGAGCGCGACTGGCGCGACGACGAGCGCTACGAGACCTATGAGGCCGAGAGCGGCGGCCGGGCGCGCTGGCCGCGGTCGGAAGGCCGTTCCTTCGAAGGCGACCGGGTGTTCGGCGAACGCGACAGCGGCGTCGGCTACAATCGCGGTCGCGACGAACGGCCCGACTGGCAGCGCGCCGACTATCGCGGCGTCTCCCCCGCGATGCGCCGGGGCGACTACGAAACCGGCTATCGCGCCCGCTCGGGACAGGACGCCCGGCGCTACGACACCCATACCAATGCCTACGGCGCCAACGACTGGCGCAACGAACAGCCGGGTCCCTACGGCTATGCTCCGGAAGGCCGCCGGTTCGGGACGGCCGACGCCGACCGCCGGTGGTCGCGCGAGATGCGGCGGCCCGTGTACGGCGACGCGCGCACCGCCTATGGCGCGCCCGACAGCTTCGACTCCGCGCGCAGCTACCGCGACTCGGACGATGGCCGGGACTTCGAGGATCGGGCGCGTGAGGCGGGAGACTTCTTCCGACGGGCGGGCCGGCGGATCTCCAACTGGTTCAGCGACGCCACGGACTTCGACGACGACCGCGAGCGCTATGAAGCCTATCGCGGCCATCGCGGCGTCGGGCCCAAGGGCTATCAGCGTTCGGACGACCGGATCGGGGACGAGGTGAACCAGCGGCTCACCGACGACGCCTGGCTGGACGCCAGCGAGGTGAGTTGCTCGGTCTCGGGCGGCGAGGTGACACTGTCGGGCACGGTGCGCAGCCGCGAGGCCAAGCACCGCGCCGAACGCCTGGTCGAGGACGTCTCGGGCGTGAAGCACGTGCAGAACAATCTGCGCATCGACCCCGGCTCGTACTTCACGCGCTCGGGCCGCGGGTTCGATTACAGCGCCGACGAAGCCGGCATGGCCTCGTCCGAGACGCTGAAGGACGTGACCGACGGCCACAACGGCCCGCCGGCGCAGAAGAAGAACTAGCCGAGACACGCGCCGCCCGGCCTCGCTAGGCTGGGCGGCGTGATGCTGTCCGCCTTTCAGCCCTGGCTGGCCCGTTGGGGCCTGGAGCCCGACGGCGAACCGTTCGTCACCCCCTATGCGGGCAGCCGCCTGCTTCCGGTCCGCCAGGTGGGCGTACAGGGTAGCGTCGCGGCCATGCTCAAGCTGGCGTCGTCGCCGGATGAGCGTCGTGGCGCGCGTCTGATGGCCTGGTGGGCGGGGCAGGGCGCGGCGCCCGTGCTGGCCCATGACGATGACGCGCTTCTGATGCTTCGGGCCGATGGCGACGGCGATCTGGTCCAGTCGCCCGACGAGGCGGCGTTTCCTCGACTGTGCGCGGCGGTGGCGGCCCTTCATCGTCCCCGGCCCGATCCGCCGGACATGCCGCCGCTATCGCGCCTGTTCCGAGCGCTGCTGGACTCCGCAGAGCCACGATTGGCGGCGCCATGCGCGGTGGCGAAGGCCTTGCTCGACGATCCGCGCGATGAGGTTCTGCTGCACGGCGACGTCCACCACGGCAACGTCCTGGACTTCGCGGCGCGCGGCTGGTTGGCGATCGACCCGTGGGGCTATACGGGCGAACGCGCCTATGACTACGCGAACATCCTGCGCAATCCCGACCTGGAGCGCGTCCGGCGGCCAGGGCGGTTCGACCGCGGACTCTCGGAGATCGCGAGCTTAGCGAGCCTGGACCCGGTGCGGCTGTTGCGCTGGACCTATGCGCACGCCGGGCTGGCCGCCGCCTGGGAACTGGCGGACGGGCACGATCCGGCCCGCTCCTGGGCGGTGATGGAGTTGGCGGAAGCGAGGCTTCACATCTAGAGCGCGGGCGCGGCTGGGGCCAGGCCGGCCCTGGGCGCGACGGGCGTATCGCCCGGAAACTGGGGGCAGCGGTCCCAGTTGAAGGCGCGCACGCCGAAGACCTCGACACAGGCCGGGACCCCGCTGCGCCCGATTCGGCCTTGCCGTTGCAGCCATGTGCATTGGGCCACCGCTCCGATCAGGTAGCTGGCCACAGGGGAGTCTGGGTCGCGCCGGTTCGCGATGCCGCGGTCGCCGGCGCGGGTGTCGGTGAAGGCCATGCCGTACCCCATCGGCGTGAGAACGATGGTGTGCGCGTACTCGTGCGCGGCCACGTTGACGGCGCAGGACCGGGCGACGACGTCCGGATGCGCGAAGGCGGCGAGGACCGGGCGGCCGATCAGCATGTCGGCATAGCGGCCGGCGACCGCGCCTTCGCCCGCCGCGGCGAGGATGGGACCGCCGCCGTCGACCACCGCCACCTGGGTCGGCGCGAAACGGGCTCCGAAGGGCTTCAGGCCGACGATATCGGCGATGCGGGCGATGGTGGCGCCCTGTTCGGACGGGCGGGCGTAGACTCCCGGGTAGCGGCCTTCGAGAGCCAGCAGGTTGCGGCGGAAGTCGTCGGAGACCAGCACCGCGTGGGCCTGCTCCAGGAGGCGTGTGAGGGCGGCTGTCTCGGCGTCGTTCGCGGTGTGGAGACTGTCGTAGGGTGCGCGCCCCGGCGCGGTGTCCTCCATACGGTTGCCCCAGGCGATCCAGCCCACCATCCCAGCCGCGGCCAGGGCCGCCCACAGGCCATTGGTCCAGAGGCTGCTGGCCCTAAGCGTCGGCCGACCCCCGTCGGACATCAGCCGGCGGGAATGAGGTGGGCGTTGTCGCCGCGCTTCAGCGGGTCGCGCAGAGGGGCGCCTGTGGGCGTGAACTCCAGCGAGACCGAGTTGATGCAGTACCGCAGCCCGGTCGGCGGCGGGCCGTCGGGGAAGACGTGGCCCTGGTGGCTGTCGCAGCGGGCGCAACGGGTCTCGATCCGGACCATGCCCCACGATGTGTCGCGAACGCCCTTCACATGGGCCTCGTCGATGGGCGCCCAGAACGAGGGCCAGCCGGTGCCGCTCTCGAACTTGGTCCGATGGCGGAACAGCGGCAGGCCGCAGAGGCGGCAGCCATAGACGCCGTCGTCCTTCTGATCGAGCAGGCCGCCGCAGAAGGGCGCCTCGGTGCCGTGGTGGAGGAGGACGTCGGCCTCCTCGCGCGTGAGGCCCGCTTCCAGGCGCTTGCGTTCCTCAGCGTCAGGCGGCGAGAGGGAGAAACCGGAGGGGGAGACCGCTGGCGTGCTCATGGGCGTCAATTTAGGGTCGCGTTTTCCGCTGCGGAAGACCGGAGTTGATGCGCCATGATCATCTCGACCACGCCCGAGGTCGCCGAAGGGCGGGTCGTCAGGACGCTGGGCGTCGTGACGGGCGAGGCCATTATCGGCGCGCATATCTTCCGCGACTTCTTCGCCGGGGTGACCAACATCATCGGCGGCCGCGCCGGAGGCTATGAGAAGGCGCTGAGAGAGGCCCGCGACATCGCCCTTCAGGAGATGGAACTCGAGGCCCGTTCGCTGGGCGCCGACGCCATCGTGGGCGTCGACCTGGATTACGAGAATCTCGGCGTCCAGAACGGAATGCTCATGGTCGCCGTCTCGGGCACGGCCGTGAAGCTGAGTGCATAAGGACTGGAATGTTCTCGAAAATCCTGATCGCGAACCGCGGCGAGATCGCCGTCCGGATCATCAAGACCTGCCGCCGGCTGGGGATCAAGACGGTGGTCGTCTACTCCGAAGCCGACGCCGATTCGATGGCGGTGGAGATGGCCGACGAGGCGGTCTTCATCGGTGGCGCTCCGGCGGCGGAGAGCTATCTGGTGGCCGACAAGATCGTGGACGCGGTGCGCCAGACCGGCGCCGAGGCGGTCCATCCGGGTTTCGGTTTCCTGTCCGAGAACGCCGGGTTCGCGCGTCGGCTGGCCAAGGAGGGGATCGTCTTCATCGGGCCCAATCCCAAGGCCATCGAGGCCATGGGCGACAAGATCGAATCCAAGAAGTTCGCCGCCAAGGCGGGGGTCTCCACCGTGCCCGGTCACGTGGGCGAGATCGACGACACCGATCACGCCATCAAGATCGCCGAGGAGATCGGCTATCCGGTGATGATCAAGGCTTCGGCCGGCGGCGGCGGGAAGGGCATCCGGGTGGCCTGGAACCGCAAGGACGTGGAGGAGGGCTTTCCCGCTGTGCGCGCCGAGGCCAAGGCCAGTTTCGGCGACGACCGCATCTTCATCGAGAAGTTCATCGAGAGCCCGCGCCACGTCGAGATCCAGGTGCTGGGGGACAAGCACGGCAATGTCGTCCACCTGTTCGAGCGCGAGTGCTCGATCCAGCGTCGCAACCAGAAGGTCATCGAAGAGGCGCCCAGCCCGCTGCTGGACGAGAAGACGCGCCGGGCGATGGGGGAACAGGCCGTCGCGCTGTCCAAGGCCGTCGGCTACGACAGCGCCGGTACGGTGGAGTTCGTGGCCGGGCAGGATCGCAGCTTCTTCTTCCTGGAGATGAACACCCGCCTGCAGGTCGAGCATCCTGTCACCGAGATGATCACCGGCGTGGACCTGGTCGAGCAGATGATCCGTTCGGCCGCCGGCGAGAAGCTGCCGTTCGCCCAGAAGGACCTGAAGATCAACGGCTGGGCGATGGAGAGCCGGATCTACGCCGAGGACCCGTACCGCGGCTTCCTGCCCTCGATCGGCCGGCTCGTCCGCTACTCGCCGCCTCAGGAGGGCGAGACGCCCTACGGCTTCGTCCGCAACGATGCGGGCGTGCGAGAGGGCGACGAGATCTCGATGTTCTACGACCCGATGATCTCCAAGCTGTCGACCTGGGGAAAGACCCGTGAGGCGGCCATCGACGTGATGGGCCGGGCGCTGGAGGACTTCCACATCGAGGGCCTGGGTCAGAACATTCCGTTCCTGGCCGGTGTCATGGACCAGGCGCGATTCCGCTCGGGCAAGCTGTCGACCAACTACATCAAGGACGAGTTCCCCGACGGCTTCCACGGCCTGCCGCCGACGGACGCGCAGCGCGACCTCATGAGCGCCGTGGCCGTGGCTATGCATCGGCGTTTGCAGGCGCGCGCCGCGCCGGGCTCGGTGCGCGACGAATGGATCGTCGTGGCCGGGCCGAAGAAGATGTCCGTCTTGGCGCGGGCCGTGGACGGCGGCCTGACCCTCGAGGCCGATGGGCGCAAGCTGCGGCTGGAGGACATCGCCTGGCGGCCTGGCGAGCCGCTGTTCCGGGGCAATCTGGATGGCCGCGACTTCACGGTCTCGGTGAAGCCGGCGGCCGAAGGCTTCGTCATCCGCCATCGGGCGACCACCCTGCATGTCCTCGTGCTGACCCCGCGTTCGGCCGAACTGCATGACAAGCTGCCGCCCAAGAAGGCGGCCGACACCTCCAAGATGGTCCTGTCGCCGATGCCGGGCCTGGTCGTCTCGATCGACGTGGCGGCGGGGCAGGAGGTCAAGACCGGCGAGGTCGTGGCCGTTCTCGAGGCCATGAAGATGCAGAACATCCTGCGGGCCGAGCGGGACGGGACGATCAAGGCCGTGAACGTCAAGGGCGGCGACAGCGTGGCCGCCGACGAGGTTCTGGTCGAGTTCGCTTAGGGACGCTTCGAAGCTCCGGTCCTCGGAGCTTCGAGAGGCGCCGTTGCGGGCCGTTGGATCGGTGCTTCCGCGTCCTCCACAGGGCCGAACGTCCGCCGGAAGCTCGCTTTCAGCGCCGCGTCGGCTTCGGCCATCGTCACGGGCAGGCCGCGGTCGACGAGGCTGGTGACCCCGTGGTCGGTGACCCCGCAGGGGATGATGCCGTCGAAGTGGGAAAGATCGGGCTCGACGTTCAACGACACGCCGTGGAACGAGACCCACCGGCGCAGCTTCACGCCGATGGCGGCGATCTTGTCTTCGCGTGGGAGAACGCCGGGCGTGCGCCGCTCGACCCAGACGCCCACCCGACCCTCGCGCACCTCGCCACGGACGTTGAAGGCGTCGAGCGCGCCGATCACCCAGGCCTCCAGCGCCGCGACGAACGCGCGCACGTCGCGCCGGCGCTTCGAGAGGTCGAGCATGACATAGGCCACGCGCTGCCCAGGCCCGTGATAGGTGAACTGGCCGCCGCGCCCGCTCTGGAAGACCGGGAAGCGGTCCGGATCGATCAGGTCGGCGGCCTTGGCCGAGACGCCCGCGGTGTAGAGCGGCGGATGCTCCAGGAGCCAGACCAGCTCGCCGGCCCGTCCCTCGGCGATGGCGGCGGCGCGGGCCTCCATGAAGGCGACGGCCTCGGGGTAGGGGATCTGGGCCGTCGAGACGGCCCACTCGCAGGCGGCCCCATCGGTGCGACCGAAGGGCGCTGGCGGGACCGTGTCCGAAGTCTCCGGATTTAACGCGCGATCAAGCATGTTCACCCAATGTGGGGCGGTGCGCGCCTTGCGCAAAGGATTTGAGGTGTTCGGGCGTGAGCCAGGTCAAGGCGGTCAATGTCGAGATCCAGGTGGTGCTGGGCCGCGCCACCCTGCCGATGGCGCAACTCCTGCGCATGGGCCGTGGCGCGGTCATCCCGCTGGACACGACGGTGAACGAGGAAGTCTGGATCCTGGCCAACAACCACCCGGTGGCGCGTGGCGAGATCCAGATCAATGACGAGCGCATCGCCATTGCGGTGACCCGCGAGGCCAACGTCTATGACTACATGGCCGGCGGCGTCTGAGCAGGCTCCAAGCCGACGAAAGGGGCGCTTCACAAAGCGGGCGGGGTTTGCTACCTGCCGCGCCTCACCACGAGCGGTCGTGGCGGAATTGGTAGACGCGCAGCGTTGAGGTCGCTGTGGGGCAACCCGTGGAAGTTCGAGTCTTCTCGACCGCACCAGTGAATTTAGGGCCATCATCCCGGACCCTCCGACGGCCGGGGTTGAAACCCGTCTCTGCACGACGAATGGTCTAGACTCACACGAAGCGGCGCGAGCGGGCGGCGCGCCTTCGGGGAACAAGCAGAGCCGCTCATATACAGATCGGGAGGTCCGCATGAGCCGCGAAACGGACGACCTCGCCGACGTGGCCGACGCCGAGGAAGACCTCGAAGACCTGGCCCTCGAAGACGACTACGCCCTCAATCCCGAGTTCGTGTCCGACGTGGCCGACGCGCTGGACCGCGGGGACGCCGAGCGGCTGCGCGAACTCCTGGCCGCGCTGCATCCGGCCGACGTGGCCGATCTCATGGGCTTCCTGGCGGCCGATGCGCGCGCGGAACTGATTCCCCACCTCGATCCGGAAACCCTGGCCGAGATCCTGTCCGAGCTGGACAGCGAGATCCGCGAGGCGGTGCTGGAGCACGTGCCGTCCGCCACCCTGGCCAAGGCCATCGGCGAGATGGAGTCGGACGACGCGGCCGACGTCGTCGACGACCTGGAGGCCGACAAGCGCGCCGAGGTCATGGCGGCGATCCCCGAATCGGAACGGGCCGCCATCGAGACCAGCCTGGCCTACGAGGACGAGACCGCCGGCCGCCTGATGCAGCGCGAGGTGGTGGCCGCGCCGCAGTTCTGGACCGTCGGCCAGGCCATCGACCACTTCCGCCGGGACGCCGACGAGCTGCCCGAGCTGTTCTTCGACATCTATGTGGTGGACCCGGCCTACAAGCCGGTCGGGGCGGTGCCCGTCTCGCTGCTGCTGCGCCACAGCCGCCAGACGCCGCTGGCCCAGATCATGGAGGCGGTGACCGAGATCACCGTCGACCTGGACCAGGAGGAGGTCGCCTACATCTTCGACAAGTACCACCTGATCTCGGCGCCGGTGGTGGACACGGCCGGGCGGCTGGTGGGCCAGATCACCGTCGACGACATCGTCAGCATCGTCCAGGAAGAGGGCGAGGAGGATATCCTGGCCCTCGCCGGGGTGTCGGATGCGGGTCGCGACGCCGACGTGCTGGGCATCGTGAAGTCCCGCCTGCCGTGGCTGCTGATCAATACGCTCACCGCCGCCTTGGCCGTCAGCGTGATCGGCGTGTTCGAGGGCGAGATCGAGAAACTCGCCACCCTCGCCGTACTGATGCCCGTCGTGGCCTCGCTGGGCGGCAACGCCGGCACCCAGACACTGACCGTCGCCGTCCGGGCCCTGGCCAGCCGCGAGTTGTCGGCGTTCAACGCTGCGCGGACCGTGGCGCGCGAGATGGTGGTGGGCGTGGCCAACGGGGCGGTCCTGGCGGTTCTCACCGGCGTGGTGATCCTCGGCCTCTTCCACGACGTCCGGCTGTCGGCGGCTTTCGCCCTGTCGATGGTCATCACATTGTTCGTCGCGGGCCTGGCGGGCGCGCTGATCCCGCTCGCGCTGGACCGCATGGGTCGGGATCCGGCCGTTTCCTCATCTGTCTTCGTGACGTTCGTGACCGACTTCACAGGGTTCTTCGCCTTCCTGGGCCTTGCCGCGATAATCCTGCTGTAATTCTCGCGGGACCATCTGGCGTCAGGTTTGCGCTGGAGGTCCCAGGGCGCCCGCCGCCTGTGCCGAATTGAGACGACTGGGGAGCTATTAGGGAGCCATGCTCTCGCGCCACCGCGTTTCCCGGGCGGCCATCGAACTGATCAAGCGGTTCGAAGGCTACCGCCGACACGCCGCCCAGCTGCCCGACGGCCGCTGGACGATCGGTTATGGGCATACGCTGACCGCGCGCGCGGGGGCCGAGGTCTCGGAGCCGGACGCCGAGGCGCTGCTGGTCTACGACCTGATCGCCGTGCAGCACGCGGTGAACGAAAGCCTCTACGCACCCATCGGCCAGAACCAGTTCGACGCGCTCTGCAGCTTCGCCTTCAACATCGGCCTGGACAATTTCCGGCGCAGCCAGGTGCTGAAGCGCCTGAACGCCGGCGCCATGGTCCAGGCCGGCTGCGCCATGGAGCTGTGGCGCAAGACCGATTTCGAGGGCGAGCGGATCGTGCTGGACGCCCTGGTCCGCCGGCGCGCCCAGGAGAAGGCGCTGTTCCTGACGCCGGACGACGGCGCATGGGCCGCCGCGCCCTCGTCGGTGCTGCGCCCGGCCATCGACCTGGACGCCCTTGATCTCGTGCCCGTGCGCCGACCGGTGACCGTCGAGGCCAGTTTCCAGGGCGATACGGTCTCGCTGCGCCGTGAGGGCGCCGTGACGGACGAGCCCGGGATCCCGGCCGAGCCGCCGCCGGACCTGGTCTCCGAACCTGTGGCGGCCGTCACGGCCGCCGCCGAGGCGGTGACATCGCGCCTGGAGAGCATTTTCGCCGATCCCGGGCGTGAGCCCGAAGCCGTCGCGGGTGCGGTCGCATCGGATTCCGCGAGCGATCCCGCGCCGGCTGAGCCTCCGGAACCCGGCCCGCGCCCTCAGGCCGACTTCGCGCCGCCGTTCATCACGTTGCCCGATCGTGGGCCCGACCCTGGGCCAGAACCTCGACCTGATCTCGAGCTTGATCGCGGCCCGCCCAGGTTCGAGACGGCCGCCGACGCCGAGCTGGACATCCCCCGGGCTCCGCAGGGTTCGGCGTTCCCGGACGTCCTGGATGCGCCCCTGGTCAATCTGGAGGTCGGGCCGTCCGAGTTCATCCCCGCGCGGACGCGGCCTGCGGCGCGCCCGAAGGAGCCCTCCCTGGTCCCGGACCTGCTTCTGGCCCTTCTGGGGCTGGCCTTCTTCGGCTTCGGCCTGTTCTGGGGCCTGAACTGGCGGGGCGATGTGGGCGGGATCGTCACGCCGCGGATGGTCGCCTGGTCCGCGGGCCTGGCGGGGGTCGGCTTCGTGGCGGTGGCGGTCTTCCGCCTGTTGCAGCGGCTGGGGCGCGAGGCCGAACGGGACTGACGTCGCGGCGCGACGCGCGGCGTGCTAACCAGCCCGCATGATCCCGAACCACGGACCTGCGATGGATTTCGGCCTGGGCGAGGCCGCTGACGCCATCCGCGACACCACGGCGCGTTTTTCGGCGGATCGCATCGCGCCGCTGGCGGCCGAGATCGACGCCACCAACACCTTTCCCCGCGCCCTGTGGCCGCAGATGGGCGAACTTGGCCTGCACGGGATCACGGTGGAGGAAGCGTTTGGCGGCCTGGGCCTGGGCTATCTCGAGCATGTGGTGGCGATGGAGGAGGTGTCCCGCGCCTCGGCCTCGGTGGGCCTGAGCTACGGCGCCCATTCCAACCTGTGCGTGAACCAGATCCGCCGCTGGGGCACGCCCGGGCAGAAGGCGCGCTACCTGCCCAAGCTGATCTCGGGCGAACATGTCGGCTCCCTGGCCATGAGCGAGGCGGGCGCGGGCTCGGACGTGGTCTCCATGCGCCTGCGGGCGGACAGGAAGGGCGACCGCTACGTCCTGAACGGGACCAAATTCTGGATCACCAACGCACCGCACGCCGACACCCTGGTGGTCTACGCCAAGACCGATCCGGAAGGCGCCTCTCGCGGGATCACGACCTTCCTCGTCGAGAAGGGCATGAAGGGGTTCAGCGTCTCGAACAAGCTGGACAAGATGGGCATGCGCGGGTCCGACACCGCCGAGCTCGTGTTCGAGGACTGCGAGGTGCCGGAAGAGAACGTGATGGGGCCGGTCGGCGGCGGGGCCGGGGTGCTGATGAGCGGCCTGGACTACGAGCGCACGGTGCTGGCGGCGGGCCCGCTGGGCATCATGCAGGCGTGCCTGGACGTGGTCCTGCCCTACGTGCGCGAGCGGAAGCAGTTCGGAAAGCCGATCGGCAGTTTCCAGCTCATGCAGGGCAAGGTGGCCGACATGTATGTGGCCCTGAACTCGGCGCGGGCCTACGTCTACGCCGTCGCGCGGGCCTGCGACGCCGGCCGCACGACGCGGTTCGATGCGGCCGGGGCGATCCTGATGGCCTCCGAGAACGCGGTGAAGGTGGCGCTGGAGGCGATCCAGGCGCTGGGCGGGGCCGGCTACACCCGCGAGTATCCGGCCGAGCGGCTGCTGCGCGACGCCCAGCTCTACGACATCGGGGCCGGCACCAACGAGATTCGCCGCTTCCTCATCGGCCGGGAGCTCGTGGGCGGATGAGGATCGTGCTGGCCATGCTGGCGATCGCGGCGGTGGTGGGGTGCGCCAGTCCCCGCGCCGTGGCGCCGCTGTCCGCGTGCCCCGACGGACAGTCCCAGCTCCGCACGGCCCAGGTCTTCCTGGCCGTGAAGCCGCCGGCCCGGGTGGGCGAGGCCGATCTGCAACGCTTCGTGGACGATGAGGTCCGGCCGCGCTTTCCGGACGGGGTGACGGTCGTCAAGGGCGGTGGCCAGTGGACCGGGACCGAGGACCGCCTGATGCGCGAGGCGCGCAAGGTCGTGCTGATCGCCCTGCCGTCGCGCGGCGATCCGACGGCCGAGGTCGAGGCCGTCCGGACGGCCTACAAGGCCCGGTTCCGGCAGGAAGCCGCCGTCGTGCTGCCGCCCCCGACTTGCGTCACGCTGTAGGGGCTATGCGGCCGAGAGCCGCGCGTCGTGCGCCGCGCGCAGGGCGTCCGCCGTCGCGGCGTCGGCGGGGAAGAAGGTCTCCAGCGTCAGTTCCGACAGGGTGATGTCCACGGGCGTGCCGAACACCGTCGTGGTTCCGAGGAACGACAGCAGGGTGTCGCCGGCCAGGAGCTGGAACGGGATCGCCACGTTCCCGTAGTCCTCGGGCCGGCGGTCGGGGGCCGGCGGCTGGGGATAGCCCCGGATTTCCTCGATCAGGTCCGCGAGGCCGGGATCGGCGGTCAGCTCCACCTGCCGCCGGAGCCGCTCCAGGGCGTGGGCGCGCCATTCGCCGAGGTTGGCGATGCGCGGCGCCAGACCGTCGGGGTGCAGCGACAGGCGCATGACGTTGGGCTGGCCGGCCAGGAGTTCGGGCGCCACGCCCGCCAGCAGCGGTTCGATCGCCGCGTTCGCCGCCACCAGATTCCAGCGCAGGTCCACCACCAGGGCCGGGTAGGGCTCGTGCGCCTTCAGGATGACGTCCACCGCGCGGCGGGCGGCCGCCAGGTGCGGATCGTCGAGGCGACGCTCGGGGAACATGGGCGCAAAACCCGCGGCGACGAGGACGACGTTCCGCTCGCGCAGCGGGATGTCGAGCTGTTCGGCGAGGTGGAGCAGCATCTCCCGGCTGGGCTGGGCGCGGCCGGTCTCCACGAAACTGAGATGGCGGGTCGAGATGTCGGCCTCGAGGGCCAGGTCCATCTGGCTCATCCGCCGGCGGGTCCGCCAGGCGCGCAGGTGTTCGCCGACGTGCTTGAGGGCTGGGGTCATGCGCTCGACCTTAGCGGCGGCGCGATGCGGGTCCATGACCTGTCAGGTAAAGCGATGTCCGGATCAAAGACCGGCGTTGCCTGAGACGATGCCCCTCACGCCACAGCCCAGGCGTGCGTTGGGCCTTGGGGAGCGCGGGTTCAGTTCTGACGGATTCGCCTCACCGCCTCGGGCACGTCGGGCCAGGCGGGTTTGCCCGAAGCCTGGGTCCGGCGGATGTAGGTCACCAGCTCGGTGAGCTGGGCGTCGTTCAACTGCCGCTCGAAGGCCGGCATGGCGCCGCGTACGCCCTTCGCCGGGTCGTCGACCCCCTGCAGGATCGTGCGGATCAGGTTGTCGGGGCGATCCGCATGGACGGTGCTCGAAAGGGCCAGCGAGACCTGGCCGCCGAACATGGCGGGATCGTCGTTGGCGTGACAGACGGTGCAGGCGCCGTCGAAGATGCGGGCGCCCAGGCTGTCCACCGGCTGGAGATGGGTGCGGGCGAGGCTGGTCAGCGCCTGAGCGCGGGCGGCGGCCCCCGCATCCCCGATCGCGGTCGGTGCGCGCGAGGCGAGGTAGTGCGCCATCGCGCGGATGTCGCTGTCGGGAAGCGCGCCCAGTTCGGCCACGACCGCCAGCATGGGGCCGGCGGTCGCACCGTGGTGATGCGACGCTCCGGTGCGCAGATAGCGGAAAAGGTCTTCCTCGGTCCACGGGACCGGCGCCGGCGAGAGGGGGCCGAGGGCGGGCGCGTCCCAGCCGTCTACCACGCCGCCCGCCAGATGCCGCTCGCCGGCCGCTTCGGCGCCCAGGGCGTTGCGTGGGCTGTGGCAGGCCGAACAGTGGCCGGGGCCTTCCACGAGATAGGCGCCGCGATTCCAGAGTTCCGAGCGCGCGGGGTCGGGCGTGAACGCCTCGGCCTTGTGGAACATGGCGTTCCAGGCCGCCATCAGGGGCCTTGCGTTCATGGGGAAGGCCAGCCGGGTCTGAGGCGCCGGAGCGCTGACCGCCGGCTGCGCCATGAGGTAGGCGTAGAGCGCCTGGAGGTCGGCGTCGGTCATCTTCGCGAACGATGTGTAGGGGAAGGCCGGGTAGAGGTGGCGCCCGTCGCGGGAGACGCCGTGGCGCATGGCGCGCTCGAACGCGGGATAGGACCAGGCGCCGATACCGGTGGGGATGTCGGGTGTGATGTTCGTCGAATACACCACGCCGAACGGGGTTTCGAGCGCGTGCCCGCCGGCGTTCGCTTCGCCGTCGGGTGCGGTGTGGCAGCCGATGCAGTTCCCCGCCGCCGCGACCAGGCGGCCGCGCTCGATCGTCTCGGGCGAGAAGACGCCGGCGCCGGGCGGAGTCACCGCCGGGATGGCGGGCTTGAAGGGGGTCAGGAGAGCGACGGCTGCGGCGCTCAGGGCGCCTGCGGCGACCAACCAGGGCGCGGCCTTGGCCGGCGTGTTGCGGGCCGGCGTCCCCGAGGGCGCCGTGGCAGCCTGCCCGGCGGCCGCCAGGCCTGCGCGGACGCGCTCGGGCGTCAGCGGCAGTTCGCGGAAGCGCACGCCGGTGGCGTCGTAGACGGCGTTGGCGATCGCCGCCGCGCTGGGCACCGACGCGCTTTCCCCGACACCCAGGGGCGGGTCGTCGGGCCGGGGAACGAGGTGGGTCTCCACCACGGGAACTTCGGTGAACCGCAGGATCGGATAGGTGGACCAGTCGCGGCTGGTCACCGCCGTCTCGTCGAACGTCACCCGCTCCTTCAGCGCGCGGCTCGTCGACTGGATGACGTTGCCCTCGATCTGGTGGCGCACGCCGTCCGGATTGATGACCATGCCGGAATCCTGGGCCACGGTGACCTTCGTCACCGCCACGTCCCCGGTGGCCTTGTTGACCTCGACGTCCACGACCCAGGCCGCCGCGGCCGCCGCCTTGCCGGGGAAGGGGCCGTGGACATAGACCGCGTAGGCGAAGCCGCGCCCCCGGGCGACGTCAGGGCCGAGGGTTTCCTTCTGGGCCCCGATCCGCGACGTCCAGCCGGCGCGCTCGGCGACGTAGCTGACGAGGTCCTTGGCGCGCGGGTCGTCCATGTGGCGCAGGCGGAAATCCACCGGGTCCGCGCCGGCCGCCTCGGCCATCTCGTCCATGAAGGACTCGTGGGCGAAGACGTTGGGCATGGCCGAGACGCCGCGGAAGAAGGCCGCGCGCACGATGGCGGCCTGGTCGTGCGCCACCACGCGCATCGCCGGATAGCGGTAGGGCGGTATGGCCGTGCGGTCGCCGCCGGGCGAGACCTCGGGGATCGGCTCCACCTTGCGGGTGAGCAGCAGCGCCAGCATGGGCGACAGGTTCGACGGGTAGCGCGAGGCGAAGTCGTAGGCGGCGAGTTCGCCGGCGGCGTCCAGGCCTCCGTCCACCTCCATGAGCTGCGCGGCGCCCTTGGGTTCCCAGGCGTGTTCCTGGTCGCGGGAGAGCTGCACGCGGACCGGCGCGCCCACGGCGCGCGCCAGCAGGGCGGCGTCGGCGCCCACGTCGTCCATGCCGCTGCGGCCATACGAGCCGGCGGTCTCCAGGCGGACGATCTCGATGTCCTCGACGCCCATGTCGAGGAGGGTGGCAAGGTCCGAGCGGAGGAGCCGTTGGGTCTGGGTGCCCGACCACACTGTGAGGCGACCGGCCTCGTCGAACGCCGCCACGGAACAGCAAGGACCGATCGAGCCGTGCATCTGGTAGGGCCAGACATAGGTGTAGGACCGGCGGGTGGCGGCCGCCGCCAGCGCGTCGTCGACGTCGCCCGTGTCCTTCAGGGTCCGCGGCTTGCTGGGGTTGGCCCGCACCGCCTGGAGGGGGGACTCCAGGTCGGGCAGGGGCTCGACCTGCGCCCAGGTGACCCGGAGGGCGCGGGCGGCGGCCTCGGCGTCCTCTTCGCGCGCGGCCACGACGCCGACGAAATCGTGGATGACCACCAGCGTGACGCCGGGAATGTGCGCGATCGACGTCTCGTCCACGCCTCGGAGGCTGCGCCCCACGAACGCGCCGCCGTCCCGCCCGGCGTAGGGTGGCCGGATGACCCGGCCGTGCATCATGCCGGGCAGCCGCATATCATGGACATAGGTCCACTGGCCCGTGGCCTTGCCGGGGATGTCGACCCGCGGCGTCGAGCGGCCCACGATGCGATAGCGCGCCGGGTCCTTGAGCGGCGCAGCGTCGTCGAGGTCGAGCACGATCGTCTCGCCTTCGATCAGCTCGCCGAAGCCCAGGGATCGATTGCCGCCGTCACGGGGCGAGATCACGCCGTCGACGACGTCGAGATCGTCGACGGGGACGTCGAGCAGGCGCGCGGCTTTGGCCATCAGCCATTGCCGGGCCTGGGCGGCCGCGCGGCGCAGCGGAACGGCGGTGAACTGGATCGTTTCGCTCGCGGTGGTATGGCCCTGGTCCGGCGTCCACAGCGTGTCGCCGAGGATCATCGAGACCTTGTCGAGGGGCAGGTCCAGTTCCTCGGCGATGATCTGGGCCAGCGAGGTGCGGATGCCGGTGCCCAGGTCGACGTGGCCGTTCAGCCCGACGGCCGTCCCGTCGTCCAGCAGGACCACGAACAGTTCGGAGGCGGCGCCCGCCTTCGGCCGGACCACGGCCAGGACGCCCGGCCGGCGCAGGAGTTCGGCCGGCGAGGCGGCGGGGAGGCGATGGCTCATTCCGCCCCCGAAGCCAGGCCCGCAGCGGCTGTCCGCACCGCCTTCAGGACCTCCATGTGCGAGCCGCAGCGGCAGAGGTGGTGCTTCAGGGCCGTGCGGATCTCGGTCTCGGACGGCGCGGGCGAACGCCGCAGCAGCGCCACCGTGGCGATGATCATGCCGTTGACGCAGTAGCCGCACTGCGTGGCGTTCTCGGCGATGAAGGCGGCCTGGACGGGGTGCGGGGCCTCGGGTGTCCCCAGGCCTTCGAGCGTGGTGATCTCCAGGCCCTCCAGGCCGCCCGCGGGCAGGACGCAGGCGCGGGCCACCTTGTCGCCGATGAGGACCGAGCAGGCGCCGCACTGGGCCAGGCCGCAGCCGTACTTCGGGCCGTTCAGCCCCAGGTCGTTCCGCAGGACCTGGAGCAGGGGCGTCCGCGGCGCGGCGGTCACGTCACGGGTCTGGCCGTTGACCGTCAGCCGGATGAGCGTCGGGCGCGTCGCCGTCGTCATCTGGCGAGGATGTCTCGAACGGCCTGGTCCACGAAAGCGATGTCGACCGGATCGGTCCCGGGAGCCCCTGCGCGATGCCCCCAGACGGACGGAATGACGCGTAATTCAGCATTCGGCATGTGGCTGACCTCGATCTCGCTGTCCTCGGGCGGGAAATACATGTCGGTCCGGGAGGGCATGACGATCGCCTTGGCGGTGATCCCTGCGAGGGCTTTCGCGTAGTCGCCGCCGTAGAGTTCGTTGCGGCTGAGGTCGGCGCCTTGCCAGGTCGCCACCTGGGCCAGCACGTTGTTCGCGTCGGTGACGGCGCCCGGCTGGACCCGGTCGAGGTATTCCCGCGTGGTGGCGAACCCCATCTTGAGGTGGAGGTTCTGGCGATAGAACGCCTGAGACAGGCCCCAACTGTCGAACACCAGCCGCATGCGGCGGAACGCCAGGGTCAGGGGCTCCTTGTACTCGCCGTCCTCGAACGCCGGGTCCGAGGTCATGGCGGTCTTCACGTTCTCCAGGAAGATGTAGTTGTGGACCGACGTGCGCGCCGATCCCACGAAGGGAAGGATGCGCTCCACCTTGTCGGGATAGTAGGCGCCCCACTGGAAGGCGACCTGGGCGCCCATCGAGCGGCCGACGACCAGCTTCAGGACGTCGACCCCGAACACCTCCGACATGAGCCGCCGCTGGGCCTTCACGTTGTCCAGCACCGACACGTATGGAAAGCGGGGGCCGTCGAACGGAGCCGGCGTGTTGCTGGGCGAGGACGACTGGCCGTTCCCGATGATGTTGACCACGACGATGAAGTAGCGGCTCGGGTCCAGCGCCTTGTCCGGCCCGATGATCCAGGCGTTCGAAGGGTGGTTTCCGCCGAACCAGGTCGGGAACAGGATGGCGTTCGACTTCTCCGCGTTGAGCTCGCCGTGGGTCACGTAGGCCAGCTTCAGGTTCGGGATCGTCGCGCCGCCCTCGACGGCGGTCGGGCCCAGCTCGAAGATCTCGGGCGCCACGTCAGGCGGCCTTCAGGGCGGCTTCGACGAAGGCCGCCGCGGCCAGCGTCCGGGCGTCGTCGCCGGGTCGCCCGACGATCTGCACGCCGATCGGCAGGCCGGTCGGGCCGACGCCGGCCGGAACAGTGACGCAGGGCGCGCGCAGCATGGTCCACATCCGGTTGAAGCTGGCGTCGCCGGTCTTCTCCAGGCCGGGGGGCGCCTCGCCGGGCGAGGGCGGCGTGAGCAGGACGTCGGCGTCGCCGAACAGCTTGTCGACGTTGGCGCGCGCCAGGGCGGCGCGTCGCACGCCCTCGTCGTAGCGTTCGGGCGTCGCCACCGGGACGCGCCCCTCGAACATCTCCAGCGAGCGGGGGTGGATCGCCTCGGGCAGATAGCGATGCTCGTAGAACAGGGCGCGCAGCACCTCCCAGTCCATCATCATGGTGTGGGTTTCGAGCATGGTGTCGAAGCCGTCCATGAGCGGGATCTCGGGAACGTCGACGCCCTTCTTCCCCAGCGCCGCGATGGCTCTCTGGAGGGCCGTCTCGGCCTCGGGCTGGGCGAGGGGCCAGGCTTCGGAGCGATAGAGGCTGATGCGCGGCGCGGCCGGTTCGTCGGTCACCGCCAGGTTCGGGCGGCCGCCCACCACCGAGGTGAAGAACGCCACGTCGCGGACGTCCTTGGCCATGACGCCGATGGTGTCGAAGCTCCCGGCGAGGGTCTTCGTCCCTGTCCGCTCGATGAGGTCGTAGGTCGGCTTGTAGGCCACCGCGCCGCAGAAGGCCGCGGGCCGGATGGTCGAGCCGGCGGTCTGGGT
Organism: Phenylobacterium sp.; assembly: GCF_037189685.1. GTDB lineage: Bacteria > Pseudomonadota > Alphaproteobacteria > Caulobacterales > Caulobacteraceae > Phenylobacterium. The sequence goes on from NZ_JBBCIT010000039.1 coordinate 55,562, forward strand.
GCCGAGCGCCACCTGCACCATGCTCGCGCCCACCGCCGCGGCCGAGCCGCTGGACGAGCCGCCGGGCGTGTGCGCCGCGTTGAACGGGTTCTTCGTCTTGCCGGGCGCGGCGGCGGCGAACTCGGTCGAGACCGTCTTGCCCAGAAGCAGGCCCCCGGCATGGCGGAACTGGGCGACGACCACCGCGTCGTAGGGGGGGCGGTGGCCGAGGTAGGCCTTCGAGCCGTAGGTCGTGGGCATGTCGACCGTGTCGATCACGTCCTTCACGCCCACCAGCATGCCCTTCAGGGGCCCGCCGCCCGCCCGGTCCAGCGCCTGGGCCGAGGCGATGGCCTGTTCGGGATCGAGATGCTGCCAGGCCTCGATCGCGGGATCCACGTCGGCGATCCGCTCGAGGTAGGCCCGGGTCAGGGCTTCGACGGTGAGGTCGCCATCGGCGACCCGGCGCACGGTTTCACAGGCAGTCAGTTCGTACAGTTCCGGCACAATGATCCCCCGAAGGTGCGACGCCGCGCGACACCGAACCGAGAGGGATTCGGAAGTCCGGGTCGCACGGCGTGTCCGCAAGAAGGCCGCGGCGGTTAAATCCAGCGGCCTCACGATTGAGGTGTCAACGGATCGCCTGCTTCGGAAGACGCAAATCAGGTTTGTGAAATTCTGGAATATCGAAATATCGTTCCGGCAATGACTGAATATGGGCGCGAAATTACTTTCGGGCGCCTTGGGCGAAATCAGGCTTGTGATTGAGTTCGCCGCGCCGTGCCGCCTAGGCTCGATCAGGCCGTTCCGCGGTCGCTTTCAGGATCAAGCCGAGAGGGCCGCGCCGAGGCGCGAGGTGAATGTCATGGTCGATGCGGATCTGGTGGCCACGTTCAAGGCCGAGCTCGAACTGTGCGGCGTAAGGCCCGGCGTCCTGGTCGCGGCGCTCTCGGAAGGCCAGGTCCGACAGGACTATGCGCAGGCCACCATGATCGCGGCCCGCGAGCTCGGCGCGGAGGTCTTCCACGTCAATCTGCCCGGTCGCGACGGCAAGTTCGGGGGGATGGCCGGGAACCGGCCGGTGGTCGAGATGCTGAAGAAATCCGACCTCGTGATGGACTTCATGGGACTGCTGTTCAGCCACGAGCAGAACGAGATCCTCGCGTCCGGCACGCGGATGCTGATGGTCCTGGAGCCGCCGCACGTCCTGAAGGCGCTTGCGCCGTCGAAGGACCTGCGCCGTCGCGTCGAGTATGCGGGCGAACTGCTCACCAAGGCCAGGACGCTGCGGTTCACCTCGCCGCACGGCACCGACATCACCTACACGCTCAGCCAGTACCCGGTGCTGACCGAGTACGGCTACACCGACACGCCCGGGCGGTGGGACCATTGGGGCTGCGGCTTCGTGCTCACCAGCGGCGACGACGACGGGGTCGATGGCAAGGTCGTCCTGGCTCCCGGGGACATCTCGATGGTGTTCCAGACCTACTTCACCGCGCCGGTCACCCTGACGGTTGAGAAGGGCTACGTCACCGATATCGCCGGTGACGGCGTCGATGCGAACCTGATGCGCGGCTACATCGAGAGCTTCAACGACGAGCGCGCCTATGCCGTCAGCCATATCGGCTGGGGCCTCAACGAAAAGGCGACCTGGCACAATCTGGCCACCACGAGGAACGCCCGCTCCCCCGCGATGAACGGCCACCCGGAACTCGGCGTCAACGCGCTGGGCTTCTACGGCAACGTCCTGTTCTCGCTGGGCCCCAACACCGAGGTGGGCGGCGCCAACGATACGCCGTGCCACATCGACCTGCCGATGCGGAACTGCAGCCTCTGGCTGGACGGCCAGCCCGTCGTCGAGGCCGGCCGGATCGTCATGGACGAGATGCGCGTACCGGGGCGCTGACGCGCCGCCCCATCCTGCAAGCCGGAGAGTTCAAATGGTCGACCACGACCTCGTCGTCACCTTCAAGGCCCAGCTCGCCATGTGCGGGGTCAAGCCGGGCGTCCTGGTCGCCGCGCTCACGGAAGGGCAGACGCGGCAGGACTACGCCCAGGCGACCCTGATCGCCACGCGGGAGCTGGGCGGAGAGGCCTTCCACGTCAACCTCCCGCCGCGGACGGCGGGCGCGGGCAAGTTCACCACGGGCAAGACGCCGCTGGAGAACAACCGCCCGATCGTCGACACCCTGAAGGGCGTCGATCTGGTCATGGACTTCGTGGGCCTGCTGTTCAGCCGCGAGCAGAACGAGATGCTGGATTCCGGCGTCCGCATCCTGATGGTGACCGAGCCGCTGCACGTCCTGAAGGCCCTGTCGTCGTCGAAGGATCTGCGCCGTCGCGTCGAGTATGCGGGCGAACTGCTCACCAAGGCCAGGACGCTGCGGTTCACCTCGCCGTACGGCACCGACGTCACCTACAAGCTCAACCAGTACCCGGTGCTGACCGAGTACGGCTACACCGACACGCCCGGGCGGTGGGACCACTGGGGCTGCGGCTTCGTGCTCACCAGCGGCGACGACGACGGGGTCGACGGCAAGGTCGTCCTGGCGCCGGGGGACATCACCCAGGTCTTCCAGACCTACTTCACCTCGCCGGTCACGCTGACCATCGAGAAGGGGTACGTCGTGGACATCGCCGGCGACGGCGTCGATGCGAACCTGATGCGCGGCTACATGGAGAGCTTCAACGATCCGCGCGCCTATGCCGTCAGCCATATCGGCTGGGGCCTCAACGAGAAGGCCAAGTGGCACAACCTGGCCACGACGAAGAACGCCCGCTCGCCGGCCATGCACGGCCACCCGGAACGGGGCGTCAACAGCCTCAGCTTCTACGGCAACGTGCTGTTCTCGCTCGGCCCCAACACCGAGGTGGGCGGCAACAACGATACGGCGTGCCACATCGACCTGCCGATGCGGAACTGCAGCCTCTGGCTGGACGGGGAGACTGTCGTCGAGGCCGGCCGCATCGTCGTCGACGAGATGCGCGCGCCCGGCTTCTGATTTCCCCGGTCGCGGGCCAGGCGAGAGCTCCGGTATCCGCGCCGCTCCGGCGGCGGGGCGCCGGAGCTATGTTCCCGTCCACATCGTCCGCGGCCTGCCTGCCGCGACCCGGTCAGGCTGCGGCGGCCGCCAGCTGGAGGCAGGCGGCGGTGTGGGTGCGCGAGAGGCCGACGGCCGGCGGCTGTCCCGACCGGCATCCGCCCACCGCCGCGGGGCAGCGGGGGGCGAACGCGCAGCCGGGGGGCAGGGCTCTCAGGTCGGGCGGCGCGCCGCGGATCGTCTGCAGCACCTGCCCGCGCATGCCTGCGTGCACCGTCGAGTCCAGCATGGAGCGGGTGTAGGGATGGCTGGCGTTCAGGAGCACGTCCTCCGCCGAGCCGGTCTCGACGAAGCGCCCGGCGTACATGACCGCGACGCGGTCCGAAATCTCCGCCGCCACGCCCATGTCGTGGGTCACGAAGATCAGCGCCATGTCGAGCTCGCGCTGGAGCTTCCGCAGCAGCAGCAGGATCTGGATCTGCACCGTGGCGTCCAGCGCCGTGGTCGGCTCGTCGGCGAGCAGGACGCTGGGCCGGCAGGCGAGCGCGAGGGCGATCATCGCCCGCTGGCGCATGCCGCCCGACATCTCGTGCGGGAAGTTGCGCAGGCGCCGCTCGGCCGAAGGGATGGCGACGAGATCCAGCATGTCCTTGGCGCGGGCGGCGGCCTCTGCGTGGGACACGTCCTCATGGCGCAGCACCGTCTCGATGATCTGTTCGCCGATGGTGTAGACGGGGTCGAAGGCGGTGGACGGTTCCTGGAAGATCATCGAGATCTCGCGCCCCCGCATGGCCGACAGGGTCGCGGGGTCCAGCCGGTTCATGTCGACGCCGTTGATGTGGACCGAGCCGCCGAGGCGTGCGTGGCCGGGAACCAGGCCCAGCAGCGTGCGCAGCATGACCGATTTGCCCGAGCCGCTCTCGCCGATGACGGTGAGCACCTCGCCGCGGGCCAGATCGTATGACACGCCGTTCACGGCGCTGACGCGGCTTTCGTCCCGCTCGAAGGCGACCGTGAGGTCCTTGACGCTGACGGCGGGAGGGCGATGGGAAACGGTGTCGTTCATGCCGGCGCCTTCGAGTGACCGGAACCGGACTGCTGCATCAGGCAGGCCGCTGCGTGGCCGGCGCCGTCCACGCTCGCCAGTTCGGGCAGAACGTGCTCGCAGACGGCCTCGGCGAACTGGCAGCGGGCGCGGAAGCGGCAACCGGGCGGCGGGTTGATGGGATTGGGCGGGTCGCCCGTGATCGGCGGCGCCAGCGTCCGCCGGCGGGGGTCGTGGCTGGGCTTGGAGGCCAGCAGCGCGCGCGTATACGGGTGACTGGGCGAGCTGTAGACCCTCTCGACCGGCCCGATCTCGACCACGCGGCCGAGATACATCACCAGGATGCGGTCCGAGATGTACTCCACCACGTTGAGGTCATGGCTGATGAACACGTAGGTCAGGTTCAGTTCGGCCTTCAGACTGTTGAGAAGGTTGAGGATCTGGGCCTCGACCGACTTGTCCAGCGCCGAGACGGCCTCGTCCAGGATCACCAGCCGGGGCTCCAGGGCCAGCGCGCGCGCGATGTTGATCCGCTGGCGCTGTCCGCCCGACATCTCGTGCGGATAGCGGTGAGCGTACTGGGCCGGCGCCAGGCCGACGCGCTCCAGCAGGCTGTCGACCCTCGCGGCGACCTTGCGCCGGGGCTCGCCGCGCATGCGCGGGGCGAAGCCGATGCAGTCGGCGATGGTCATGCGCGGGTTGAGCGAGGCGTGGCTGTCCTGGAAGACCATCTGCATCTGCCGCCGCAGCTCGGCGACCGAGATGCCGCGGGGGCCGAGCGGGTCGCCGTCGAAGATCAGCTCCTGCTCGTCGGCCTTGAGGATCTGCATAAGCAGCCGGGCCATCGTCGACTTGCCGCAGCCGCTTTCGCCCACCACGCCCAGGACCTCGCCCTTGCGGACCTGGAACGAGACCCCGTCGACGGCGTGAACCGTACCCGTCCGCTGGCCCATCACGCCGGACCGGATGGGGAAGTGCTTCTTCAGCCCGTTGACGATCAGGAGCGGCTGCTGCGGGCCCCCGCGGTCGCGCGGGTCGGCGGCGGCGGGTGAGGCCAGGGCTCCGTCAGCCATCTTGCACGTCCATCGCGGCGCGCAGGCCGTCGCTCATGAGGTTGAAGCAGGCCGAGGTGATGAAGATCATCATCCCGGGCAGGGCGGCCAGCCACGGCTGGACATAGATCGCCTGGCGCAGGCTGTTGAGCATCTGGCCCCAGTCGGCGTTCGGCGGCGGCATCCCCAGGCCCAGGAAGCTGAGGCCCGCGGCGAGGATGATCGAGAGGCTGGCCAGGCTCGCCGCATAGACCAGCACCGGTCCGAGGATGTTGGGCGCCACCTGGTGGACGATGATCTGCAGGTCGTTGACCCCGCTGCAGCGGGCCGCCTCGATGTAGTCCATGCTGCGGATGCGGGTGGTCGCCGTTTCGGTCACGCGCACCAGGGACGGGATGAACACGATCCCCAGGGCGATGATGGTGCTGGCCAGGCCGGGACCCATCACTGCGCACACGGCGATGGCGAGCAGCACCGCGGGAAAGGCGTAGAAGATGTCCATGGTGCGCATGATCAGCGTGTTGACCCGGCCGCCGGCATAGCCCGCGACCACGCCCAGGCCTCCGCCCAGGAGCAGGGCGATGAGGACCGGCGCGGCGCCCGAGATCAGGGACAGGCGCGCGCCGTAGACCAGGCGGGTCCACATGTCGCGCCCGAGCTCGTCCGTCCCGAGGGGATGTCCCGGCGTGCCGATCGGCTTCAGGCGCTCGAGCGCCGACCCGGCATAGGGCTCGCCGCCGGTGACCAGCGGGGCGAAGATCGCCAGGGCCACGATGAGCAGGAACACGGCCATGGCGGCCACCGTCGTCTTGTCGCGGCGCAGGCGGCTGAGGACCCGGTTGGCGCGCCGCCGTCCAGGCGGCGCAGGCGCGCGGGCGGCGGCGTCCGCCGGCAGGATCATGGACTTGTTCATCGCCGCATCCTCGGATCGATGAGCGCCTGGGCGGTGTCGACCCCGAGGTTCAGGATCACGAAGATCACCGACAGCAGCAGCACCGTCGCCTGGATCACCGGGATGTCGCCCGAAAAGATCGCGAGGTTGAGCAGCTTGCCGGTTCCCGGCCAGTTGAACACCGTCTCCACCAGGATCGAGCCGCCGATCAGGTGTCCGAACTGGAGGCCCATGACCGCAAGGATGGTCGGGGCCGCGTTGCGCGCCACGTGACGCCGGATGGCGTCCATCTGCAGCCCCTTGGCGGAAAGCGCGGTCACGAATTCCTGGGACAGCACCTCGAGGGTGGCTGCCCGCACCACGCGACCCACCACGCCCATCGGGATCATCGACAGCGTGGCGATCGGCAGGATCATGTGCCGCCACTGCGTCCACGACGTCGGGATCCCCTCCGGGCCCATGCCCTGGGCGGGCAGCCAGTTGAGCTGGAACGCGAACACCGTGACCAGGAGGATGGCGAACCAGAACGGCGGGACGCTCACCCCCGCGATCGAGAAGAGCGAGAACAGCTTGTCGGGCCACCGGCCGCTGTGGAGGGCGGCCAGAACGCCGAAGGCTATGCCCAGCGAGAAACCCACGACCGCCGCCGCCAGGGTGATCTTGAAGCTGTTGAGCAGGGCGGCGACCAGTTCCTCGGCGATCGGTCGGCCCGTGACGAGCGAGATGCCGAAGTTGCCCTGCAGGACCTGGCGGAGCCACAGCAGGTACTGTTCCCAAAGCGGCCGGTCGAGGCCGTAGATCCGCTCGATCTCTTCCCGCAGGCCCGGCGGCGCGCCAGGGGGGACGAGGCTGTCGACGATGCCGCCAGGCATCAGGTGGACCAACGCGAAGGTGATGATCGACACGCCGAACAGTATCGGGATGCCCTGTATTGATCGTCGGATCAGGAATTGAAGCATTACGGCGAGCTCTTTCTGGCCAGGATTCAGTCGGTCAGGTAGATCGTCGTCAGATCGGTGTACCAGCTACGGGCCGGGGTGTAGCCGCGCACGTTGGGCGCGAAGGCGCGTGGGTTCACATCGTGGACCACCCAGGCCATGGGCGCGTCGTCCACGAAGCGCTCATGCAGTCGGAGCAGGATTGCATCGCGCTCCACGGGGTCGAAGGTCACTCGATATTCGTCCAGAAGTTCCTTTGACGCCTTGTCGAAGTAATTCGCGATGTTGGGAGGGTACATCCAGTAATAGAGATAGGTACTCTCGCCTGTGTTGTATCCCTTGTTGTAGATGTCGATATCGCCCATTTTCGGGGAGTCGTTGCGGGACATGGCGTTCATCTGATTTCCCTCAACGACCATGAATTCCAGCTTGAATCCGGCCTTCGCCGCGCTCTGCTGGAGCAGCTCGTTCATCGGCAGCGACAGCATCTGGCCCGAGGCGACGGGCGTGGTCAGGACGCGGACGGGCACCAGCTTGTCGGCGGGATAGCCCGCAGCCTTCAGGAGGGCCCGGGACCGGGCCGGATCGTAGGCGTAGCGGTTCGTCGGTTGGCCGAAGCGGCGGTCCTCCGGCTCCCAGAACCCCTGGGCCGGCCGGGCCGCGCCGTTCAGGAGGGTCACGATCCCCTCGCGATCGATCGCGTAGTTCATCGCCTGGCGCACGCGCAGGTCGTGGAACGGGCCGCCGGGCCGCGAGCGCAGGAAGTAGGCCCAGACGTGCGGCATGGGGCTGGTCGCGATCTGGTAGCCCGCCTTCCTGAGGAACGGCAGGGCGTCGGCCGGCGGGTTCTCGACCCAGTCCACCTCGCCCGACCGCAGCGCCGCGACGCGGGTGGTGGGCTCGCCCATGGCGTAGAGCTTGACGCCGTCGACCTTCGCCGCCCGCGCCCGGTTCCAGTACGCCGGATTGCGGCTCATCGTGATGGCGGTGCGGTTCACCTCGTCGATGCGGAAGGCTCCGGTGCCGGCGGGCCGCTGCGCAAAGGCCTGCCAGTCGCCCTTCAATTCGCGCCAGCGCGCCGGGCTGACGAAGAGCACGGTGGTGAGCACTTCGGGAAAGTAGGATGTCGGGGTGCTGGTCGAGATGACCACGGTGTGGTCGTCGATCTTCTCCCACGACTTCAGGATCGGCGCCCGCGACCGGGCCCAGGCGCCTCCCGCGGCGTCCCACTGCGGCGCCGAGGTGTCGAAGTAGCGGTGCAGGTTCCAGATCACCGCGTCCGCATCGAACGGGCTGCCGTCGTGGAAGGTCACGCCCCGGCGAAGCCGGAACGTCCAGCGGTTGCGGTCCGCGGCGTCCACCGTCCAGCTCTCGGCCAGCCACGGGATCACGCCGGGAATCCGGTCGGTGACGCGCAGGTCCCACATCACCAGCGGCTCGAACACCGGGTAGCCCGCGAACCGGAGTCCCTCCAGGCCCTGGCTCGGCGCGCCGGTTGTGGTGGGCAGGTCGGAGGTGTTCATCGCGATCCGCAGGACGCGCGGCTTCGGCGTGGCCGGGGTCGCGTCGAGGCGCCCAATGGCGCCGGCGATCGCGCTGGCCACGACGGCGCAAAGGATCAGAAGGAGCCAAGGGCGAGCTTTCATGGGGTTCCGGGGCGCAGGATAACGTCCCCCTCGAGGTGCGGCGGTGTTCCCCCGACGCGCGGACGAACTCTTTCGCGGATCGACCAAAACGAAGGCGCGGCGGCATGCTGTTGACCCCGCTAAGTCACTGAAAAAATATCAGGAACATGATGGCCTGGCCGAACGTCGCCGTTGTCGGGAACCGGCGCCGCGGCCGTCGCCGGGAGAGCCTGCCGCCCCACCTCAGGGCTCCACATGGACCGTCGTGAGGTCGGTGAACCACGTCTGCGCCGGGGTGTAGCCCTTGACCTTCGGCGAGAAGGCGCGGGGGTTGACGTCGTGGACGATGAAGGCCCAGGGCGCGGCGTCGACGACGTGCTCGTGGAAGCGCCGCAGCAATTCCTCGTTGCGGCTCGGATCGAAGTTCGTCCGGTATTCGTGCAGCAGACGCGTGGTCTCGGGATCGTCGTAGTCGATGACGTTCGGCGGATAGAAATTGTAGAAGGTCCACGACAGGTCGGCCGTGCTGAAGCCCTTGTTGATGGCGGTCACGCCGCGCATCTCCCGCGAGTTCGGGTTGCTGTAGGCGGCGGCGATCTGGGAGTACTCCACCACCTCGAACGAGAGGTCGAAGCCCGCCTTCCGGGCGCTCTGCTGGAGCAGTTCGTTCATCGGCAGGGCGAGCATCTGGCCCGATCCGGTCGGGGCGACCAGGACGCGGATCTTCAGCAGCTTGTCGGGCGGGTAGCCTGCCTCGGCGAGGAGCGCGCGGGCGCGATCCGGATCGTAGCGGTAGTGGTTGCGCGGCGCGCCGAAGCGCGGATCGGACGGCTTCCAGTAGCCACGGGCAGGCTCTGCGGCGCCGTTCAGCAGGGTCACCAGGCCCTCGCGGTCCATCGCGTAGTTGATGGCCTGCCGCACGCGGATGTCGCGGAACGGGCTGCCGTCGTTCTGCCGCAGCCAGTAGGGCCATGCATGCGCCATCGGCGTCAGCGACACGTTGTAGCCCGAGGCCTTGAGATAGGGGATCGCGTCCGGCGGCGGGTTCTCGATCCAGTCGACCTCGCCCGAGCGCAGGGCGGCGATCCGCGTGGTCGCTTCGGCCATGGCGTAAAGGACGATCCGGTCCAGCTTCGCGGCCCGCGCCGGGTTCCAGTAGCCGGGGTTGCGGTCCATGGTGATGGACGTCCGCGTCACCTTGGTGATTTGGAAGGGGCCGGTGCCGATGGGCTGCTGCCCGAAAGCCTGCCAGTCGCCCTTCAGGTCTCGCCACCGGGTCGGGCTGACCATCAGCACGCCGGCCACGATCTCGGGAAAGAACGAGGTGACGGTGTTGGTGTAGATCGCCACCGTGTGGTCGTCGATCTTCTCCCAGCGGTCGATCATGGGCGCCTTCGACCGCGCCGCCGCGCCGTTGGCGGCTTCGAACTGGGGCGCCGATTGGTCGAAGAGGCGGGCGAAGTTCCAGACCACCGCATCGGCGTCGAACGGGGTTCCGTCCTGGAACTTCACGTCGGTCCGCAGATGGAAGATCCAGCGGTTGCGGTCGTTGGGGTCGCTTTCGTAGGCGTGCGCGAGCCAGGGGATGACGCCGGGCGGCCGGTCGGTGACGCGCAGGTCCCACATCACCAGCGGCTCGAACGCGGGATAGCCGGCGAAGCGCACGCCCTCCAGCCCCTGGCTCGGTGCGCCGGTGGTGGTGGGCAGGTCGCCGGCGGTCATGGCGATCCGCAGGGTCCTGGCGGGATGCGCGGGCGGAGGCGGCGCGATCGCGTGGGAGAGGGCCGCCACGAGGACGAGGGTCGCCGCCGCCAGGGCGATCCAGGGCCAGCGGAGCGGCGGGCGCCGTCCCGTGGTCGGCCGCGGGGGCGAAGCCACATGGGCGTCGGGGGTCTGGCTTCCGTCCATCGGGGCCTCAGGCGGGGACCGTGCTGGGAAGGAACCTGCAGATCAGGCGGACGAGATAGGGGGCCATCATGATCACGGCGAAGAATCGGAGAGTCTGCACCGCCATCACCACCGACATGTCCGCTTCGCCCCCCAGGGCGAGGATGGCGATGGAATCGATGGCGCCGGGGCTGGTCGCCAGGTAGCCGGTGACGAAGTCCACATGCAGGGCGATCGACAGGATCATCCCCGTGACGCCGCACAGCAGGATCAGGACGAGCATCGCCAGGATCATGGCCGGCAGATTGCGCATGGCCGCCGCCAGGACCGCCCGGTCGAACTGCAGCCCCACGTACCAGCCGACCGCCCCGTAGGAGAGCACCATCATCCAGTGGGGCAGCGCGATGGGGAACCAGCCGTTGAGGTTGACGATCGCACCCAGCGCTGCGGTGACCAGCAACGGCCCGGCGGGAATGCGGGCGAGGCGCCCGATGGTCAGGCCGATGAGGCCGATGACGATGGCCGGGGCCGCGGTCAGGATGTCGACGTCGGCCGGTTGCGGGGGGCGCGGCGCGGCTGCGCCATGCGCCACGTGGACCCCCGTGCCGATCAACAGGCTGGCCACCAGCGAGGCGGTCGAGAGCACCGTGATCAGGCGGACGTACTGCATGAAGGCGACCAGGCGCGGGTCGCCGTCGCTCGCGGCGGCCAGGGTCACCATGATGTTCGCCGCGCCGGGCATCGAGCCCCAGGCCGCGGTCTGGGGGGTGAGGGTGGTGTAGCGCACCAGCCCGTAGGCCACCACGCAGGCCGCCGCCGCCGTGGCGATGATCACCCCCGCGATGGCCAGCCAGTGGGTCGCGACGAAGCTCAGGATGGTCATGTCGATCGCGCGTGCGACCGAGCAGCCGATGACCGCCTGGGAGACGATCGTGACCTTCCGGGACACCTTCAGGCTGGAGCCGCTGAACGCGAAGATGAGGCCGGCGAGCAGGGGGCCCAGGAACAGCGCCGAGGTCACCTGCCAAGCGTGGAACAGGTAGGCGATGACCGCGGTGAGTCCGAGAAGAAGGCCCCACTGGAGCGGCCCCAGGCGGTTCAGCCCGCTGGGGGCGGGCTTCGATCCCGTGGGCGGTGACGTCGCGGGCGGCGATGCCTCGTCGACCGCGACGTGCGGCTCGTTTGGAGGGCTGGCCAAGCGGTTACGCCGCCGCCGGTTCGGGCTCGCTGACCAACGGCGTGGTCATGGCGTCGTAGGCGTACACCCACGCCGGGTCCGTCGGATATTTCATCCAGACGTTCTCGTGGGATTGTCGCTGGACCTCGGAGGTTCGTTCGATGCGTGTGGCGCGGTACATCTGGAAGGCGCGGTCGAAGGCGCCGTCGGCCTGCTGGATGCATCGGAAGAGGACGGCGGCGTCCTCGATGGCCATGCCGGCGCCCTGTCCCATGTGGGGTTTCATGGGGTGGCAGGCGTCGCCGAGGACGACGACGTTGTCGCGGCTCCAGAGCGGCAGGGGGTTGCGTTCGAGGAGGGGCCACTTGGAGAGGGCTGGGGCGGCGTCGATGATGCGTTGGACGTCGGGGTGGAAGCCCTCGTAGCAGGTCTTGATCTCGTCCTTGGTGGCGGGGACGGAGGAGACGCCGCCGGGCCAGTCGGGGAAGGGGGAGCCGGTGACGAAGTACATCTCGTCACGTTTGCGGGTGAGGTAGTAGTGGATGAAGTGCCGATCCTCGTTGGCGGGGTGGCGCTCGTCGGACCACCATTTCGCGCCATCGGACGCGGGCCGCCAGTCGCCGAGGAGGCTGACGGGGTAGATGGAGCGGAAGGCGACGAAGCCGGTGTAGATGGGGGGTTCGACGCCGAGGAGGATCTCGCGGACCTTGGAGTTGACGCCGTCGGCGCCGATGACGATGTCGGCCTCGACC
>NZ_JBBCIT010000040.1:0-19715 GCF_037189685.1 Phenylobacterium sp.
CCAGCCAGCAGCGCTCGACCCGAAGGCGTCAGCCGGGCATTCTTATGCACGTTCATCCGGGGTCTCCCGGTCAGAGGTTGGAGCTTCGCAACCCCACTCTCTCAACCCGATCCCGGGTGAACAACCTTCGTAGCTTCGACATCTAGGCGTTCCGCACCGAACGCCAAGGGTGGACCGGCGCCGAAATCACCCGCCGTCCCGTTCGTCCCGGATCAGAAACCGATGAACGACTTGAACCTCGGGACGACCGTCACCCAGACGTCGATCGCATTGGCCACCGCTTCCGTGGTGGCTCCGTGCTCGAAGTCCACATCGTACTGGACGTACGGATCCATCTCGTCGTCGAGATGGGCGCTGCCGAAGCGGCGCTCCTTGTTCCACTGGTTGACCTTCTCGAAGGCGGCGCCGTTCTTCAGGTCGAACGCCGTCTCGAACTGGACCGAAGCGCAGCGCCCGCTCTCACAGCCGTAGAACCAGACCGTGAACCGCGAGCCGTCGACTCCACTGGTGATCTTGGGGTCACCCCCGCCGTCCTTCCCGACTTCGGCCTTGTAGCCCTTGGACTGCAGTTCCTGCGCCACCTCCTGGGCGGTCACGCCACCGTCGGGAAGCGGCCGCGCCAGCGCCGCGGACGGAAAGATGGCCGCGGCCAGCAGCCCGCAGATCAAGGTCTTCATGCATCTCCTCCTGGGCTCCCTCCGTGCAACGGTGCGAATCGATCGCGTCGCACGGGAGGCGAAACCTCTTTCGCCCGCGGGCGGGCTCACGCCAAGGCCAGTCGCCCAGGAGGCGTCTTCTCCACGCGAAACGGCCCGGGATCGCTCCCGGGCCGCTCTTGTCTTCGCATCTCGAGGAGATGATCAGCCTTCGACCGTCTCGGCCTCGGCGGCGTCAGCGATCTCCATCGGCAACGGCTCCATGGCCTCCTCGCGGCTGGCCGTCAGGGCTTCGTCACGCTTGGCGGCGATGCGCTGCAGGTTGCGCAGGTACGAGCCCGTGCCCGCGGGGATGAGGCGGCCCACGATCACGTTCTCCTTCAGGCCTTCCAGGGTGTCGTTCTTGCCCTGGACCGCCGCCTCGGTCAGCACGCGCGTCGTCTCCTGGAACGAGGCCGCGGAGATGAAGCTGCGCGTCTGCAGAGAGGCCTTGGTGATGCCGAGCAGGACCGGCTGGGTCAGGGCCGGGCGACCGCCGCGGGCCTCGGCCTTGGCGCTCTCCTCGTCCACTTCCAGCTTGTCCATGTGGTCGGCCTTGAGCAGGCCGGTGTCGCCCGGCTCGAGGATCTCCACCTTCTGCAGCATCTGGCGCACGATCGTCTCGATGTGCTTGTCGTTGATCGGCACGCCCTGCAGCCGGTAGACCTCCTGGATCTCGTTGACCAGGAAGTCGGCCAGCGCCTCGATGCCCTGGATCCGCAGGATGTCGTGCGGGTCCGGGTTGCCGTCGATGATGTACTCGCCCTTGCGGATGACGTCGCCGTCGTGGACCGCGATGTGCTTGCCCTTGGGGATCAGGAACTCGACCGCCTCGCCACCATCCTCGGGGGTGATCTTGATGCGGCGCTTGTTCTTGTAGTCGCGGCCGAACTCGACCCGGCCGTCCATCTCGGCGATGACCGCGCAGTCCTTCGGCCGGCGGGCCTCGAACAGCTCGGCCACCCGCGGCAGACCGCCGGTGATGTCGCGGGTCTTGGCGCTTTCGGTCGGCATCCGGGCCAGCACCTCGCCGGGCTTCACCTCGTCGCCGTCGCCGACCGAGAGGATGGCGCCCACGGGCAGCAGATAGCGGGCTTCACCGCCGTTCGAGAGGCGCTTGTAGGCGCCGTCCTCGCCCAGCACCGCCATGGCCGGGCGCAGGTCCGAGCCCTTCGAGCTGGCGCGCCAGTCGATGACCACCCGGTTCGAGATGCCCGTGGCTTCGTCGGCTTCCTCGCGGAACGAGAAATTCTCCACGAGGTCCTCGAAACGGACCTTGCCGCCGACTTCGGTGATGATCGGCGTGGTGTAGGGGTCCCAGGAGGCCAGGCGCTGGCCGCGCTTGACCTTGTCGCCCGACTTCGCCTGCAGGCGCGCGCCGTACGGCACCTTGTAGGATTCACGGTCCTTGCCGTCGACCTGCACCGTCAGCATCAGGTTCCGGCTCATCGAGATGAGCCCGCCGTCCGGCGCCGTGACGGTGTTGCCGCCGTCGATCTTCACGACGCCGTCGTTGGCGCTCTCGTAGAACGACTGCTCGGCCACCTGGGCGGTGCCGCCGATGTGGAAGGTCCGCATCGTGAGCTGGGTGCCGGGCTCGCCGATCGACTGGGCGGCGATGACGCCGACGGCCTCGCCGATGTTCACCGGCGTGCCCCGGGCCAGGTCGCGGCCGTAGCAGGCGCCGCAGACGCCGGTCTTGGTCTCGCAGGTCAGCACCGAACGGACCTTCACCGACTGCACGCCGGCCGCCTCGACCAGCTCGCACATGTTCTCGTCGAGATAGGTGTCGGCGGGCACGATCACGTCGCTCGTCCCCGGATCCTTCACGTCCTCGGCCGCGAAACGGCCCAGGATGCGCTGGCCCAGGCTGACGAGCACGTCGCCGCCCTCGACGACGGCGCGCAGCGTGATGCCCCGCGTGGTGCCGCAATCCTCCTCGGTGATGATGCAGTCCTGGGCGACGTCCACGAGGCGGCGGGTCAGATAGCCCGAGTTCGCCGTCTTCAGCGCGGTGTCGGCCAGGCCCTTACGGGCGCCGTGCGTGGAGTTGAAGTACTCCTGCACGGTCAGGCCTTCCTTGAAGTTCGAGATGATCGGCGTCTCGATGATCTCGCCGGACGGCTTGGCCATCAGGCCACGCATCCCACCGAGCTGCTTCATCTGGGCCTGCGAGCCGCGGGCGCCCGAGTTGGCCATCATGTAGATCGAGTTGATCTCGAGCTGACGGCCATCCTCGCCCACCGGCGCGGAGGAGATCTCGGCCATCATCTCGTCGGCGACGCGGTCCGTGGCCTTGGCCCAGGCGTCGACCACCTTGTTGTACTTCTCGCCCTTGGTGATCAGGCCGTCCGCGTACTGCTGCTCGTACTCCTCGACTAGCTTGCGGGTCTCTTCCACGATCGGCGCCTTGCGGGCCGGGATGACGATGTCGTCCTTGCCGAACGAGATGCCGGCCTTGGCCGCCTCGCGGAAGCCCAGCCCCATCACCTGGTCGGCGAAGATCACCGTCGCCTTCTGGCCGCAGTGCCGGTAGACGGCGTCGATCAGGTTGCCGATCTCCTTCTTGGTGAGGTTCTTCTCGAGGAGGCGGTGGCCGATCGCCGGGTTCCGCGGCAGCAGCGCCGCGATCTTCATCCGGCCCGGCGTGGTGTCGATCACCTTGCGCACCACATTGCCGTCGGCGTCCATCTCGGTGTGGCGCGCCTTGATCCTGGAGTGCAGGGTGACGACCTTGGCGTCCAGCGCCTGGTCGATCTCGCCCAGGTCGGTGAACACCTTGCCCTCGCCCGGCTCGTTGTCCTTGGCCAGCGACAGGTAGTAGAGCCCCAGCACGATGTCCTGCGACGGCACGATGATCGGCCGGCCGTTGGCGGGCGACAGGATGTTGTTCGTGCTCATCATCAGCACGCGCGCTTCGAGCTGGGCTTCCAGCGAGAGTGGCACGTGGACCGCCATCTGGTCGCCGTCGAAGTCGGCGTTGAACGCGGCGCAGACCAGCGGGTGGAGCTGGATCGCCTTGCCCTCGATCAGCTTGGGCTCGAACGCCTGGATGCCCAGGCGGTGGAGGGTCGGCGCGCGGTTCAGCAGCACCGGGTGCTCGCGGATCACCTCGTCCAGGATGTCCCAGACCGCCGGCTGCTCGCGCTCGACCATGCGCTTGGACTGCTTGACGGTGCCCGACAGGCCCTTGGCGTCCAGGCGCGCGTAGATGAACGGCTTGAACAGCTCCAGCGCCATCTTCTTGGGCAGGCCGCACTCGTGCAGCTTCAGCTCGGGGCCCACCACGATGACCGAACGGCCCGAGTAGTCCACGCGCTTGCCCAGCAGGTTCTGGCGGAACCGGCCCTGCTTGCCCTTCAGCATGTCGGCCAGCGACTTCAGCGGGCGCTTGTTGGCGCCGGTGATGACGCGGCCGCGGCGGCCGTTGTCGAACAGGGCGTCGACGGCCTCCTGCAGCATCCGCTTCTCGTTGCGGATGATGATGTCGGGCGCGCGCAGCTCGATGAGGCGCTTCAGGCGGTTGTTCCGGTTGAGGACCCGGCGGTAGAGGTCGTTCAGGTCCGAGGTGGCGAAGCGGCCGCCGTCCAGCGGGACCAGCGGGCGCAGCTCGGGCGGGATCACCGGGATCACCGTCAGCACCATCCACTCGGGCTTGTTGCCGCTCTCGATGAAGCTCTCGATCAGCTTCAGGCGCTTGGACGCCTTCTTGAGCTTCATTTCCGAGGTGGTGGTCTGCAGCTCCTCGCGGAGCTTCTCGGCCTCCTTCTCGAGCTCGATGCCCTTCAAGAGGCCCTGGACCGCCTCGGCGCCGATCTCGGCGGTGAAGCTGTCGTCGCCGAACTCCTCCTGGAAGCGCAGGTAGTCGTCCTCGCTCAACAGCTGGTGCTGCTTCAGCGGGGTCAGGCCCGGCTCGGTGACGATGTAGTGCTCGAAGTAGAGGACGCGCTCGATGTCCTTCAGCGCCATGTCCAGCATCAGGGCGATGCGGCTGGGCAGCGACTTCAGGAACCAGATGTGGGCGACGGGCGAGGCCAGCTCGATGTGGCCCATCCGCTCGCGGCGCACGCGCGCCAGGGTGACTTCGACCCCGCACTTCTCGCAGATGATGCCCTTGTACTTCATCCGCTTGTACTTGCCGCAAAGGCACTCGTAGTCCTTCGTCGGGCCGAAGATGCGGGCGCAGAACAGGCCGTCACGCTCGGGCTTGAACGTGCGGTAGTTGATGGTCTCGGGCTTCTTGATCTCGCCGAACGACCACGACCGGATCTTCTCCGGCGAGGCCAGCGCGATACGGATGCGGTCGAAGGTCGGAGCGGCCTGGACCGGATTGAAGATGTTCAGGACTTCCTGGTTCATCTTGGTTCCTTCTGCGGGGGAGACCCGCCTGAAATCTTAAGTTCGTCATCCCGGCCGGAGCGACGCGGAGAGCCGGGACCCAGGGCCGTCGCACGGCCCCTCCTGGGTCCCGGATCGCGCCTGCGGCGCGTCCGGGATGACGGTGGAGGGCGCGCGGGGGCTTAGGAGTTCTCCAGCTCCACGTTCAGGCCCAGGGAGCGCATCTCCTTGACCAGCACGTTGAAGCTCTCCGGGATGCCGGCCTCGAAGGTGTCGTCGCCGCGGACGATGCTCTCGTAGACCTTGGTCCGGCCGGCCACGTCGTCCGACTTCACCGTCAGCATCTCCTGCAGGGTGTAGGCGGCGCCGTAGGCTTCGAGCGCCCAGACCTCCATCTCCCCGAAGCGCTGGCCGCCGAACTGGGCCTTGCCGCCCAGCGGCTGCTGGGTGACCAGGCTGTAGGGGCCGATCGAACGGGCGTGGATCTTGTCGTCCACCAAGTGGTGCAGCTTCAGCATGTAGATGTAGCCGACCGTGACCGGACGCTTGAACCGCTCGCCCGTCTGGCCGTCGTACAGGTACGACTGGCCCGAGCGGTCGAGACCGGCCTTCTCCAGCAGGTTCTCGATGTCGTCGATGTGCGCGCCGTCGAAGACCGGGGTCGCGAACGGGATGCCCTTCGAGAGGTTCCTGGCCAGCTCGATGAGTTCCTCGTCGGTGTCCGGCAGTTCTTCCTGCGGTCCATAGGCGTCGCCCAGGTAGTCCAGCAGCGCCTGGCGCTGGCCGCCGTTCTGCCAGTCCTCCAGCAGGTCGGCGACCTGCTTCCCGAGCCCGGCCGAAGCCCAGCCCAGGTGGGTTTCGAAGATCTGGCCGACGTTCATGCGCGAGGGCACGCCCAGCGGGTTCAGCACGATGTCCACGTGCTGGCCGTTCTCCAGGTACGGCATGTCCTCGATCGGAAGGATCTTGGAGATGACGCCCTTGTTGCCGTGACGGCCGGCCATCTTGTCGCCCGGCTGCAGCTTGCGCTTCACCGCCACGAACACCTTGACCATCTTCATCACGCCCGGCGGCAGTTCGTCGCCGCGCTGCAGCTTGTCGACCTTGTCCTCGAAGCGGCGATCCAGGCGCTTGCGGCCCTCGTCGAACTGCTTGCGCAGCGCTTCGAGCTCACCCATCGCCTTCTCGTCGTCCAGGGCGATCTGCCACCACAGGCCGGGCGCGATCTCTTCCAGCTTTTCGGCGGTGATCTCGCCGCGGCCCAGGCCCTTCGGGCCCGAGACGGCGGTCTTGCCCACCAGCAACTGGCGCAGACGGCCCTGCATGTTGCGATTCAGGATCGCGAACTCGTCGTCGCGGTCCTTGCCCAGCCGGTCGATCTCGTGACGCTCGATGGCCAGCGCGCGCTCGTCCTTGTCGACGCCGTGACGGTTGAAGACCCGCACTTCCACGATGGTGCCGGCGACGCCCGGGGGCAGGCGCAGGGAGGTGTCGCGGACGTCCGAGGCCTTTTCACCGAAGATCGCGCGCAGCAGCTTCTCTTCCGGCGTCATCGGGCTTTCGCCCTTCGGCGTGACCTTGCCGACCAAGATGTCGCCCGGCATCACCTCGGCGCCGATCGCCACGATGCCCGCTTCGTCGAGGTTGCGCAGGGCTTCCTCGCCGACGTTGGGGATGTCGCGGGTGATCTCTTCCGGGCCCAGCTTGGTGTCGCGGGCCATGACTTCGAATTCCTCGAGGTGGATCGAGGTGAAGATGTCGTCGCGCACGATGCGCTCGGAGATCAGGATCGAGTCTTCGAAGTTGTAGCCGTTCCAGGGCATGAACGCGACGAGCGTGTTGCGGCCCAGCGCCAGTTCACCCAGCTCCGTGGAAGGACCGTCGGCGATGACGTCGCCCGCAAGGATCTTGTCGCCCACCTGCACCAGCGGACGCTGGTTGATGCAGGTCGAGGTGTTCGAACGCTGGAACTTCTGCAGACGGTAGATGTCGACGCCCGGCTTGGAGGGGTCGGTCTCTTCCGTGGCGCGCACGACGATACGCGTGCCGTCGATCTGCTCCACGACGCCCGGGCGGCGCGCCGTCACCACGGCGCCCGAGTCCACGGCCACGATGCTTTCCATGCCGGTGCCGACCAGGGGCGCATCCGACTGGATGAGCGGCACGGCCTGCTTCTGCATGTTCGAGCCCATGAGGGCGCGGTTGGCGTCGTCGTTCTCCAGGAACGGGATCAGCGAGGCGGCCACCGAGACGACCTGCTTCGGCGACACGTCCATCAGGTCGACCTGCTCCTTGGGAAGCAGCGACGGCTCGCCGTTGATCCGCCCGGGGACCAGGTCCTCGACGATGGCGCCGTCCTCGAGCTTGATGTTGGCCTGGGCGATGACGTGCTTCGCCTCTTCCATCGCCGACATGTAGACGACCTCCTCGGTCGTCTTGCCGTCACGGATGCGGCGGTACGGGCTCTCGATGAAGCCGTACTTGTTCACCACTGCGTGGGTGGCGAGCGAGTTGATCAGGCCGATGTTCGGGCCTTCGGGCGTCTCGATCGGGCAGATCCGGCCGTAGTGCGTCGGGTGAACGTCCCGGACCTCGAAGCCGGCGCGTTCACGCGTCAGACCGCCCGGGCCAAGGGCCGACAGGCGGCGCTTGTGGGTGATCTCGCTGAGCGGGTTCGTCTGGTCCATGAACTGCGAGAGCTGCGAGGAGCCGAAGAACTCCCGCACGGCCGCGGCCGCCGGCTTCGCATTGATCAGGTCGTGCGGCATGACCGTGTCGATGTCGACCGAGCTCATGCGCTCCTTGATCGCCCGCTCCATGCGCAGCAGGCCGACGCGGTACTGGTTCTCGAGAAGCTCGCCCACCGAGCGCACCCGGCGGTTGCCCAGGTTGTCGATGTCGTCGATCTCGCCGCGCCCGTCGCGCAGGCCGACCAGGGTCTCCAGCACCGCCAGGACGTCTTCCTTGCGCAGGATGCGGACGTCGTCGGGGCAATCGAGCTCCAGGCGCATGTTCATCTTCACGCGGCCGACCGACGACAGGTCGTAGCGCTCGGAATCGAAGAACAGGGACTTGAACATCGCCTCGGCGGCTTCCACCGTCGGCGGCTCGCCCGGACGCATGACGCGATAGACGTCGAACAGCGCATCCTCGCGGACCGTGTTCTTGTCGATGCGCAGGGTGTTGCGGACGTAGGCGCCCACGGTGACGTGGTCGATGTCCAGGACGTCCAGGGTGTTGAAGCCCTGTTCCTCCAGGCTGGCCAGAAGGCCCGCGTCCAGTTCGTCACCGGCCTCGGCGTAGATCTCGCCGGTCTCGAAGTTCACCAGATCACGCGCCAGGTAGCGGCCGTTCAGGGCCTCGGGCGCGAGCAGCAGCGTCTTCAGGCCGTTGTCGGCGAATTTCTTGGCGTTGCGGGCCGAGATCTTCTGGCCGGCCGGGGCGATCTCCTCGCCACTGTCGGCGTCGATCAGCGGGAACTCGGGTTTCACGCCGCGCCAGCGTTCGGCCTTGTACGGCGTGGCCCAGCCGCCCGTCTTCTTCTCGTAAGGGACGGTCTCGTAGAACGTCGAGAGAATCTCCTCGCCGTCCATGCCGAGCGCCATCAGGAAGGTGGTCGCCGGCAGCTTCCGGCGGCGGTCGATGCGGACGTAGACGATGTCCTTGGCGTCGAACTCGAAGTCGAGCCACGAGCCGCGGTAGGGGATCACGCGGGCGGCGAACAGCAGCTTGCCCGAGGCGTGGGTCTTGCCTTTGTCGTGGTCGAAGAAGACGCCCGGCGAGCGGTGCATCTGCGAGACGATGACGCGCTGGGTCCCGTTGACGATGAAGGTGCCCTTCTCCGTCATGAGCGGGATGTCGCCCATGTAGACGTCCTGCTCCTTGATGTCCTTCACCGAGCGGGCGCCGGTCTCCTCGTCGGTCTCGAAGACGATGAGGCGCAGCTTCACCTTCAGCGGCGCGGCATAGGTCATGTCGCGCTGGACGCACTCCTCGACGTCGTACTTCGGCTCCTCGAACTCGTAGGAGACGTACTCGAGGACGGCGCGCTCGTTGAAGTCCTTGATCGGGAAGACGGACTTGAAGACCGCCTCGATGCCCTCGTCGCGGCGTTCGCCGGCGCGGACCTCGCGCTGCAGGAACTGTTCGTACGACGAGCGCTGGACCTCGATGAGGTTCGGCATCTGCACGGCTTCAGGGATGCGGCCGAAAGACTTCCGGATCCGCTTCTTACCGGTGAAGGACTGCGCCATTTTGATCCCTTGAAGACGCCGGGACGGGAGTCCGGGCGCCGAGTGCTGTCATTCCGGGTCCGCCCTGTCGGACCTCCGCGGACGGAGGCCGGACCCTGGAAGGCTCCCCGTGTCGTCGGGAGCGCCCCTTCGCATGGTCGGAGGGCGACGGACCATGCCTTGGGGCCTGCACGCGCGAAGGCCGCATCGAACGATGTGAATCGGAGATGTTTCGCGAACGGCGGCAGATAGGCCTTTTCCGCGCGCTTGTGAAGCCCTCTCAAGCGGGAAAATTGGGCGATCGCTCAGGTCAGCGAAAAGATTCCACGCCCCCTTCGCTGTCATCCCGGAAGCCGCGCAGCGGCTATCCGGGACCCAGCCTCAGCGCGCACGGCCCCGCTGGGTCCCGGCTCTCCAGCCCGCTACGCGGGCTAGCGGCCGGGATGACACGTTGGAGATTGCCGCAAGCGATCGCCCTGCGGGAACACGTCGCGCCGCTCAGCGCGGCCCGGCGCCGCCGTTCAGCAGCGGCAGGCAGGCCTGCCAGTTGCCGGGGTTGGCCGCGACACAGGCATGGTAGTTCTGCCCGCCCTGGTGGATCGCCGTCGCGGTGTCGTAGTTGCGCTGCGCCGAGGGCAGCAGTGGCTGGCCCAATGCCGGGACGCCCAAGGTCGGGGCGCCCAGCGTGGGGGCCGCCGGGCGCGGCGCACTGGCGGAATTCAGGCAGGCCTGGATGGCGGCGGTGTCACCGGCCGCCTGACGGACGCAGTCCGCCACGCCCTGGGAACTGACCGCCGGCGCGGCCGGCGCAGCGGCCGGCGCGGGCTGGCGCGTAGCCATGGCGGCGTTGAGGGCGCCCAGGATGCCGGCGGTCGTCCCGCCCCCGACGCCCCCAACGCCCCCCAGGGGCGCGGCGGGCGCGCCGTAGCCGCGCGGCCCGGGCAGGCCCATCCGGGCGTTGAGCTGCGCGCATTCGGGGATGGCCGCGCCACCGGGCGAATTGCAGATCTGCACCGCCCGATTCAGCCGGTTGATCTCGGCCGCCGTCTGGGCGGCGGCCGGCGCCGCCAGCCCGGCCAGGGCCGAGACGAGGACAATCCCCAGGATTCCACGCATGGTTCGGCCCCTCCGATCCGTTCTCCCATCCAGCATGGACCGGACGCACATCGGCGCCCTCCCCCGTTTGGGGGTCTGAGCGGGACCATGAGAAAAGGGCCGGGATCGCTCCCGGCCCTTCGGCCTGTCGTCTGGATCCCGGATCGCGACGCGCCCGGGACAGTCCGGCTGAGCCAGACTACTTGACCTGGACGGTGGCGCCGGCTTCTTCCAGCTTCTTCTTGATCTCTTCGGCTTCCTGCTTGGAGACGTTTTCCTTCACGTTCTGAGGCGCGCCTTCGACGAGGTCCTTGGCTTCCTTCAGGCCGAGGTCCGGACGGACGCCGCGGACTTCCTTGATCACGTTGATCTTCTTGTCGCCGCCGGCAGTCAGCACGACGGTGAATTCGGTCTGCTCTTCGGCGGCTTCGGCCGGAGCGGCGCCACCGGCGGCCGGAGCGGCGGCCACGGCGACCGGAGCAGCGGCGCTGACGCCCCACTTTTCTTCCAGCAGCTTGGACAGCTCAGCGGCTTCCAGGACGGTCAGGGCGGACAGTTCGTCCACCAGCTTTTCGAGATTGGCCATGTGTTCGATTCCTTGGAGGTAGAGGTTGTCGGGGAAGATGATCCGATCAGGCGGCGTCTTTGGTCGCGTACGCGTTGAAGACGCGCGCCAGTTGGCCGGCCGGAGCCTGCAGGACGCCCGCGACCTTGGTCGCCGGAGCTTGCAGGAGGCCGATGATCTTGCCGCGGAGCTGGTCGAGCGACGGCAGGGTGGCCAGGGCGTTGACGCCCTTCTGGTCCAGGACCTGCTGTCCCATCAGGCCGCCGACGACGCTGAACTTGTCGTTGTCCTTGGCGTACTGGGTCGCGACCTTGGCGGCGGAGACGGGGTCCGGGCCGAAGGCGATCGCGACCGGGCCCGTGAAGAGGGCGTCGCCCGCTTCGCCGACCGAGCCGTCCAGCGCCTTCTGAGCCAGGGTGTTCTTCACCACCTGGAGCTGCGCGCCTTCCTTGCGGAGGCGGCCGCGGAGATCGGTCATTTCCGCAACGGTCAGACCCAGGTAGTGGGTCACGACCACGGCGCCGGAGTCAGCGAAGACGCCCTTGAGCGCCTCGATGGCTTCCTGCTTTTGAGCGCGGTCCATTGCGGTCTCCATACTCAGGTTCGGCGCGCACGGGATTGCGCACGCCGCAAGCACCTGTCCGATGAGGAAAGCCGCAGGCCGCGCGCCGCCCGTGCGGGTGGCGGTCGGGCCGTCATCTTCCCGTCTCCCTGCGCCTGAGGAGGGGCCCCTCCTCGCGTTACGGCCTCCGGCGACCCCGGCGGCTGCACAGTTCTTGGACAGGATGGAAAGGCCGGAGCCCTTCCGTCCACGCCTCTCCCCGGAGGGGATCGACGAAGCGCGGGCCTATAGACGAGATGCCGGCGAAACTCAACCCGTCGCCATCCAGGCCTCCAGCCGGGCCGCCTTGGCGAGGTCCTTGGGCCGGCCGAAGAGGCGCAGGATGCGGAGCTGTTCCTCCGCCGAGGGGATCGGCCCCGCCGGCGCGAGCGAGCGGCCACGCACGTGCAGCCCGCCCATAATCTCCACGGGACCCCAGGGCGTGACGTAGCGGGCGAAGTCCTGCGAGCGGAACGGCCCGTCGGGCGCCTTCGGCTCCTGAGGTTCGAGCCAATCCCCCCAGGCCACGCGCAGACGCGCCGCCCCGTCGACGCCCGTGACCACGTCCAGGTCGGCGGCCTCGTCCAGCGGGACGCCCAGCAGGATCAGCGCCCCGCTGCCGATCAGGCTCCAGGGCGCGGCGAAGGCGTCGAGTTCCGGGGCCACCGCCTCGAAGAGGATGCACAGGTCGCCGGGCGTCATGGCCTGCCGTAGACGCCCGCAGGCCAGGGGTCAAAGGTCCTTGAGAACGAAACGGGAATTCGGCATGGTGGACGTACGAGGAGCCGCCATGACCCATCGCGTCGCCATCACCTTGACCGACGAGCAGAAGGCCCGGCTCGAACGGATCGCCGAGGCCAGGGAAGGAACGCTGGTGGCCGCCGTCGAGGAAGCCGTCACCCAGTTCCTGCACAAGGACGAGGAATACCGCCGCTACGTGCAGGAGGGGCTGGACGACATCGCGGCCGGCCGCACGCGGCCGTGGGCGGAAGTCAGGGCCGAACTTCGCGCCAAGTACGGTGATCCTGAAGATTGATCGTCACCCTCGCCGACCGCGCCGCGGCCGAACTCGACTCGGCGGTCGCGTTCATCCGCGAAGCCAACCCCCGCGCTGCGGGCGCCCTGCATCTGGCGATCGAGCGCGCTCTCGACAGCCTGGAAACTCTGCCCGATCGGGGACGGTCCGGCGCCATCGACGGAACCCGCGAACTGGTCGTCCACGGCGTGCCCTATGTGATCGTCTATCGCGTGGCGGAAGAGACGGTCTTCGTCATCCGCATCCGCCACACGAGCCAGGACCCCTCGCCCTCAGCGGGACAAGCCTGAAAGGACAGGCCTCAGGGCCTTACGCCGCCTCGAAGATCGCCGCGATGCCCTGGCCGCCGCCGATGCACATGGTCTCCAGGCCGTACTTGCCGTCGCGGCGTTTCAGTTCGCGCAGCAGGTTGGCGAGGATGCGGCCGCCCGTCGCGCCGATCGGATGGCCCAGGCTGATGCCCGAGCCGTTGACGTTCAGGCGGTCGCGTTCGTCCCAGCCCCAGCCCTTCAGCACGGCCAGCACCTGCGGCGCGAACGCCTCGTTCAGTTCGACGAGGTCGATGTCGTCCCACCCCATGCCGGTGCGCTCGAACAGCCGCTTCACGGCCGGCACCGGGCCGATACCCATGCGCGAGGGATCGCAGCCCGCCGCGGCCCAGCTCACGAACCAGCCCATCGGCTCCAGGTTCAGTTCGGCCAGCTTGTCCTCGGCCACCACCAGGCAGGCGGCCGCCGCGTCGTTCTGCTGGCTGGCGTTGCCCGCCGTCACCACGCCGTCCTTCTCGATGGCGCGCAGCTTGCCCAGGGTCTCCATGCTGGCGTCGGCGCGAACCCCCTCGTCCTTGGCGAATACGATCGGGTCGCCCTTCTTCTGCGGCACCGACACCGGCACCAGTTCGTCGTCGAACTTGCCCTCGGCCCAGGCCTTCGTGGCGCGCTGGTGGCTCATGACGGCGTACTCGTCGGCCTCTTCGCGGCTGATCTGGTAGTCCCGCGCCAGGTTGTCGGCGGTCTCGATCATGCCGGAGATCACGCCGAAGCGGCTGATCGGCTGGCTCATCACCCGGCCGCGAGCCAGGCGGTCATGCATCGTCACCGAGCCGGCGCGCGCGCCGTTGCGCATGTCGAGCGAGTAGTACTCGGTGTTGCTCATGCTCTCGACGCCGCCGGCGATGACCACGTCGGCCACGCCGGTCTGGACCATCATCGCGGCGTCGACCACGGCCTGGAGCCCCGAGCCGCAGCGGCGGTCGAGCTGATAGCCCGGGATCTCGATCGGGAAGTCGGCGGCCAGGGCCGACCAGCGGGCGATGCAGGGCGCCTCGCCGTTGGCGTAACCCTGGGCGAAGATCACATCGTCCACCTTCGCCGGATCCAGCTTCGTGCGCTCGACCAGCGCCCGCAGGACGACCGCGCCGAGGTCTCCGGCGGTCATGCTGGACAGGCTGCCCTGGAACTTGCCGACGGCGGTGCGGATGGGGCTGACGATGGCGGCGCGACGCATGGCTTGGGCTTCCTCCGGGAATCTTCGGATGGTCCCTGAAGGGTCCAAGGCCCTCACGTCAAGCCCGCGCAACGTCAGCCCGTCCAGGCGGCGGGACGCTTCTCCATCCAGGCCTTCACGCCTTCCTTGTAGTCGGGCGTCTTCGACATCTGGACCAGCAGGGCTTCGGCGGCCCGAACCGACGTCGCCGCGTCACGGTGCAGGTCTCGATAGATCTGGCGTTTGGACTCGCGGGCCGAACCCGGCGCGACGCTGGCCGCCAGGGCGCGGGCGTAGGCCATCACCTCGTCCATGAGCTGGTCCGCCGGCACGATGCGGTTCAGGAAGCCCATGCGATCCGCCTCTTCCGCCGTGAACACCCGGCTGGACAGCAGGATGTCGTTGGCGTGGGTGAGGCCGACAATCCGCGGCAGCACCCACGACAGGCCGAACTCGGTGGGGAAATTGAACCGGCCGTGCGCCGCCGTGAACTTCACCCCCGGCGCGCAGAACCGCAGGTCGGCAAACGCCGCCAGCACCAGGCCCACACCCGCCGCCGCGCCGTTGATGGCCGCGATGACCGGCTTGCCCACCCCGAAGTGATAGGCGAAGGCGGCGTCGAACGCCGGGTCGACACCGTGTCCGGGCTCGGCGATATCCTCCGGCGTGCCGGGATCGTAGCCGCCTCGGGCCGAATGCCCCTCCAGCGCCTGGAGGTCGGCGCCGGCGCAGAAGGCGTTTCCCTCGGGATCGCCGGTCACGACGATCACGCGTACGGTGGGATCGTGGTCGGCCTCGCGCAGGATCCAGCGGTACTCGGTGTGCATCCGCCCGGTCCAGGCGTTGCGGCGCTTCGGGCGGGAGAGGGTCACCACGGCGATCCCGTCGGTGATCTCGTAGCGGGTGGCTTTCAGGTCCATGACGCGACTATGCCACGACGAAGCGCAGGATCATCCCGTTCCAGCGATCGTCGTCCTGGTCGGTCTCCTCGATGTCGCCTGCGGCCGCTGCGGCCGCGATCTGTCGCCAGAACGCCTGGGCGGCCAGGTTCCTTCGCGCGACCGCGATCTCCCATTGCCCCCGGCGCGGCGTTATCGCCGCCAGCGCCGCCGCGCGCCCGACGCCCCCACGGCGATAGGGCCGGGCGACGAAGAACTCGGCGACGTTGAAATCCGCCGGCCGCCCGGAATGGCTGTGGTCGTTGAGCAGCACGAAGCCCGCGAGCGCCTGGTCGGCACGGATCAGGTACGCCGCGCGCCGCGGGTCGCCCGCCCAGTAGCTCTCCAGCGGCGGGTACGGCGGAAAGCGGCCGTCCTCGCCCAGGTCGACCTGCGGCTCGATCCAGAAGTCCGAGAAGTCGTGGACGTAGAACTGGAAGAGGTTCTCGATCGTAGCGCGCCTGTCTGCGGCGGGCTCGAGGGTCACGTCCATCGGCATCTCCGCAGTGGCCTACCGAGACGCTGGCGGCGGGTGAAGGAATCGAACCTTCAACCTCTCGGTTGGCGCGGTTTTCGGGACCGTTTGAGCACCATGCTCGCCACCCGCCGAACGCGGGTTGGCGCCCGCGTCAGATGTGCGAGGTAGATGAGAGCGGGGCGATGTGGCGCGTGAGCATGGCTGAGCCCCTATCAGAACGCGTGTAGCCGC
The DNA here is from genome assembly GCF_037189685.1 of Phenylobacterium sp. Taxonomy (GTDB): domain Bacteria; phylum Pseudomonadota; class Alphaproteobacteria; order Caulobacterales; family Caulobacteraceae; genus Phenylobacterium. The sequence continues at coordinate 15,695 of NZ_JBBCIT010000040.1, forward strand.
CCAAGCCAAAAGAAGCGCGGCATTCACACTAAGTGTGGGGCGTCGCTCGATTGGCGAGGCTTGTGAGCGTCGGGTTGCGCTGGCAAGTATCGCGCCTGATGGCTCGAATTTCCTTCAAGCTCACTCAGATGGACACAGGAGTGCGCTTTTATCATCAGAGCGATGAAAGAGCGTTCTTCGAGTGGTTGGAACGGATACCCTGCGTATCGAGCGTCCGAGGCGAAGGTGCTGATGGTCTCGTCGTGAGGCTCAAGCGTCGCCCCGGCAAAGACGATCTCTGGTCGCTTCTCGCGCTCTGCCACCGCTACGGCGTCGATATGCGCCAACTCGTCAAGTTCGAGACACCGGAAAATCGAGACTGGTTCCGAAAGCCCGGCATGTTCTGGTATCGTGCGACCTTCGGCGATGAGGAACTTGACTCGCCAGCAGTTCCCCGAGCAGTTCGTCGCCGAACGCCGGGTGCTGAGTGACCAGACTCTATCAGAAGCTTGCGTCAGAAGCGGTCGCACCACCTCAACGGACCACACTCAACGTGAATACAGCCAACAGAAAAGGCGCGGAGGTCGCCCCCCGCGCCTTGACGTCGTCTGTCTCGGCGCGGCCTACGCGCCGATCGAGCCGATCTCGACCTTGAAGCCGGGGCCCATCGTGGACGAGAGGCTGACCCGCTTGATGTAGGTGCCCTTGGCGCCCGAGGGCTTGGCCCTGTTGAGGGCGTCCACCAGCGCCTTCACGTTCACTTCCAGGGCTTCGTCGGTGAACGAGGCCTTGCCGATGCCGGCGTGGATGATGCCGGTCTTCTCGGTGCGGAACTCGATCGAGCCGCCCTTGGCGTCCTTCACGGCCTGGCCGACGTTCGGCGTCACGGTGCCGACCCGCGGGTTGGGCATCAGGCCGCGCGGGCCCAGCACCTTACCCAGGCGGCCCACGAGGGCCATCATGTCGGGGGTGGCGATCACGCGGTCGAAGTCCATGAAGCCGCCCTGGATACGCTCCACCAGGTCCTCGGCGCCCACGACCTCCGCTCCGGCGGCCTTGGCCTCGTCGGCCTTGGCGTCCTTGGCGATGACGGCGACGCGCACATCACGGCCGGTGCCCGACGGCAGGGAGACGACACCCCGGACCTGCTGGTCGGCGTGGCGGGGATCGACGCCCAGGTTGACGGCGATCTCGACCGTCTCGTCGAACTTGGCGTTGGCGTTGGCCTTCACCAGCTTGACGGCGTCGGCCAGCGGGTGGGCGACCGCGGTGTCGCCCGTCCAGGCCTTGGTGCGCTTGGGTTGCTTGGCCATGTGATCAGGCCTCCACGATCTGAAGGCCCATCGAGCGGGCGGAGCCCTCGATGATGCGGGCGGCGGCCTCGACGTCGTTCGCGTTGAGGTCCTTCATTTTCTTCTCGGCGATCTCGCGCAGTTGCGTGCGGGTGATCTTGCCGGCGGAATCGCGGCCGGGCGCCTTGGAGCCCGACTTCAGGCCCAGCGCCTGCTTGATGTAGTAGCTGGCCGGCGGAGTCTTCGTGATGAAGGTGAACGACTTGTCCTGGTAGACCGTGATGACGGTGGGAAGGGGCGTGCCCTTCGCTTCCTTCTCGGTCCGGGCGTTGAACTCCTTGCAGAAGCCCATGATGTTGACGCCCCGCTGACCCAGCGCCGGCCCGATCGGTGGCGACGGGGTGGCGGAGCCCGCAGGCACCTGCAGCTTGATATAGCCCAAGATCTTCTTGGCCATCTTTGCTCCTCAATGGCCGGAAGCCCGGCCGGTTATGAGCCGTGGTGCGGGGTTCGGTGGCCCTGCCCCTCCCACGGATTTGACATCGCGGCGAACCGCGAAGCGGGCGCGTGTAGCAGCAACCGAAGGAAGGGGCAACCTACAGCTCCGTTCTTCGACACGAAGACCACGAAGGGCGCAAAGACCACGAAGAGTCAGCGGACGAAACGGCGCAGGCCATGCCGCAGTTGAACGGCGTTGAAGTTCAGGAGGTACCCGAGCTTCATTCCCGACAGTCGGAGATAGGTCAGGATTTGCGCCTCATGGAGGCGCGACAACGCCTCGACCGCCTTGACTTCAAGAACGACGACATCGTCGACGACCATGTCCAGCCTGTAGCCTGCATCGACGCGAAGACCTTCGAAGATCACAGGCAGAGCGACCTGCCGCCGAATACGACAGCCGAGACGGGTGAGTTCGTGGGCGAGGCATTGCTCATATGCGGATTCCAGCAGGCCGGGCCCGAGGACGCGATGGACCTTGATGGCCGCATCGACGACCTGTCGCCCCACAGCCTCGATCCCGGCCGTGGCCCCTTGGTGGTCTTCGTGGTCTTGGTGGTCTTCGTGTTTCAATGCCGAGACCGCCAAATCGACGCCCTACGCGATCTTCTCGACCTGGCCGTATTCCAGTTCCACCGGGGTGGCGCGGCCGAAGATGGAGACGGTGACGCGCAGGCGGGCGCGCTCCTCGTCGACCTGCTCCACCGAGCCGTTGAAGCTCGCGAACGGGCCGTCCGTGACGCGGACCTGCTCGCCGATCTCGAACGAGATGGTCGGCTTGGGCCGCTCGACGCCTTCCTCGATGGCGCCGACGATCCGCTCGACTTCCTTCTCGGAAACCGGGATCGGCTTGGAGCCCGAGCCCAGGAAGCCGGTCACCTTCGGCGTGTTCTTGATGAGGTGATACGCCTCGTCCGTCAGCTCCATCTTCACCAGCACGTAGCCGGGGAAGAACTTGCGCTCGGAGTTCACCTTCCGGCCGCGGCGGATCTCCACCACGTCCTCGGTGGGGACCAGCACCTCGGAGAAATTCTCCTCCAGGCCCTGCTGCTTGGCCTGCTCGAGGATGGAGTCCTTCACCTTCTTCTCGAAGTTCGAGTAGGCGTGGACGATGTACCACTTGTGGCGGGGGTTGCCCTTGGGCGGGGCGACTGCGGCTTCGGACATGTTCAGCTCGCCAGTTTGAGCAGTTGGGCCACGCCCACACGCAGGACGAAATCGACGACCCAGAAGAAGACCGCCGCGAAGGCCACCATGATGGCGACCATGATCGAGGTGATCCAGGTTTCCTTGCGGCTGGTCCAGGTGATCTTGCGGGCCTCGGCGCGGACTTCGCGCGCGAACTGCGCGACGCTGGTCTTCTTCTTCGGCGGCTGGACGGCGCCGGCGGGCGTGGCCATGACGGCCGCGGTCTTGGTGGCGCGATCCCGCATCGCCTGCGGGGTCTGTCCCGGTTTCCTGGCCATTCGGCGCTTCAAACTCTCATCTGGAGCGACGGGCGACGCCCAGGCTCCGGTTCAACGATCGACTACATATAGGTGGTGGCAGGAGTGGAGGGACTCGAACCCCCGGCCCTCGGTTTTGGAGACCGATGCTCTACCAGCTGAGCTACACTCCTTCAGCACCCCTAATCCGACTGTGGCGTCCCGGTTTCCGGCGCCGGGCTGAGCGCCCGTCGACCGCGCACCGGCGGCTGGAAAACTGAAGACTCCAACGATGTCGGGTAGGACGCAGGCGTATGGCCGAACCCGCGGGGGTTTTCAAGTCTCTTGCCGCGGATCGAAGCGTCGTCGCGCGCGTTGGAGCGGGATGAGCACGCGCCGCCCCTCGCCCGCCGAATCTCCATCGAAGTCGGGCTCGCACGACCAAGCCTACAACCGCGACGACCAGCTCAAGCGTGGCGGCGAGGCCCGCATGGCGCAGGAGCCTCGCGGCGGCGAAGGCTCGGCCCGATCGACCAAGACCGCGACCGATCCAGCCAGCGGCGCGCCGGTCCGGAGCCCGGGAACGAAAGGCGCGGCTCCGAACCGCGCCAAAGCCGATCAGAACGACGGGGCGGCTCGAAAGCCGTCGAGCTAGCCCCACGCATGCCCGGAAGGTCGGGTTAGGCGGCAAAAGGGCCGCCGGGTGTTTCCGGCGGCCCTTCGCTTGGGATGTCGGACGTTGGATGTCCGACGTTGGATGTCAGGCTGGCGCAGGGCCTACTTGATGATCTTCGTCACCACGCCCGAACCCACCGTCCGGCCGCCTTC
>NZ_JBBCIT010000041.1:0-64629 GCF_037189685.1 Phenylobacterium sp.
GTATCGGGACACCCGTCCCTAACAGCTACAGGCCCAGGCCCGGAATCGTATCGGCCTCCACGCGGGCGAGGTCCTCGTCCGACAGGACGATCAGCTTGCGGGTCGAAAGGTCGAAAGACACCGCGATCGCCTCGGCGCTGCCCCAGGGACGACCGGTGTCCGGGTCCAGCATCCAGTGGACCAGCCGCCGGATACGGGCGTCACCGCCCGCCGAGCCCGACCGGATCTCCACCCGGTCGCCCGCCCGCGGCCAGGCATGATGGATCAGTCGGTATTCCACCGCCGCGCCGCCCACGTTCGGCCGCCCCTCGCCGGTTCCGGGCCGGCGGCCGGCGAAGACATGCGGAACCGCGTCCGAGAGCCGCGCCATGAACCCCTCCGTCCGCATCCGCCCGAAGGCGTCGCAGTCGGCCGCCAGCACGGCGCCCAGGCCGGTCCGCTTAAGGCCCAGCGCCTGTGCGCGGTCCAGGCTCGCGCCCGTCTCGACGTCGGCGAGTCCGATGGAGCGCGGCCCCGCCCCCTCCGGGACCTCGACCGAAAGCTCCGCCGCCCGCCGGCGGATGCGGTCGGACCAGGGAAAGGCCTGCGCCTCGCGCGCGGTCACATGCGCCACCCGGGTCTGGAAGGCCGCGGCGAGCGCCCCGTCGGGGTGGCGCAGCAGGAAGAGCAGGCGCGCGTCCGCCTCACCCATCTCCAGGACGCCGCCCGTCATGGCCAGCGGCGCGCCGGGCCGGGCTTCGCGCAGGAAGCGGATGTGCTGCTCGCGGACGACCAGCGTGGCCGCGGCGGCGGGCGCAAAGGCTCCGGCCATGCCCAGCTCGGCGGCCATGCCCGCCAGCGCCTCCATCGACTTGGCGACGTAGTGTCCCACGTTGAGGTGGCCCATGGCGTCGCATTCCCAGGTGGCGACACCGCCCCGCCACACCTCGACCTCCGCCACGCCGCCCCCCGTTGCAAACCCGCAGGAAGCTTAGGGAGTTGACGCCGGCCGATCCACCGCCCTTCTGACGTCGCGTCTAGCGCCCGTCGCCGGCGCCTTGGCGGGGCTGGGGATTGTCGGGGCCTGGTGAGGTGCGGCGCACCCGGCCGGGGTCCACGGAATCGTCGCGGTTCACCGACGGATAGCGCTCGGCGCCGGGATTGTCCGGCGCATTGTTGAGGTGCTGCGCCGCGTTGTCCTTGCGGCCCTGGCTCTGGATCTTGTCTTCCGGTCGGCGTTCCGCGCCCATGATCGAACTCCCGCTTCGGGTTGTGGCCTGTGTTCGTCCTTCCGGACAAAGCGCCCCGAGACCGGGTATCGTTCCGTGGCCTGCCCCGCCCCCTCCCTCGACAGCCGGATCGAGGTCCCTGAGTGGGATTGGCGGGTGGGATTGGCGGGTGGGACGGACGGACATGGACGACAGAGGCACGGAGGCGCGTTCGATCCCGATGGCCCGGCCCGCGCGGCCCAGAACGGTTCTGGTGAAGCGGCACGGGATCGTGACCCGCGTCACGCATGGGCTGAACGTGGTGTTCGTGATCGTGCTGCTGATGAGCGGCCTGCAGATCTTCAACGCGCACCCGGCCCTCTACTGGGGCGAGGTCTCGACCTTCGATTCGCCCTGGATCGCCATGACCAAGGCCGAGATCGGCGACGAGGCGCGGGGGATCACCACGATCGGATCGCTGCGCTTCGATACCACGGGCCTGTTCGGCTGGTCGGGCCGCGAGGGCGCGCGCGAGCCGCGCGGCTTCCCCGCCTGGGCCACCATCCCGAGCTGGCGCGACCTCGCCGCCGGACGCCGCTGGCACCTCTTCTTCGCCTGGCTTTTCGTGGCCAACGGCCTCGTCTACCTCTCGTGGACGTTGCTGAGCGGGCGACTGAAACGCGATCTGCTGCCGAGCCGCGACCAGCTCCGGCCCTCTCACCTGGCGCGCGAGGCCCTGGACCACGCCCGCCTGCGGTTCCCCAGGGGCGAGGACGCGCGCCGCTACAATGCGATCCAGAAGCTGGCCTATCTGTCGGTGATCCTGGTCCTGCTGCCCGCCATGCTGCTGACCGGGCTCTGCATGTCGCCCGGCTTCAATGCGGCGGCGCCCTGGCTCACCGACCTGTTCGGCGGACGGCAGTCGGCGCGGACGTTCCACTTCCTGTCGGCCGGGCTCATCGCCCTGTTCGTGGCCGTCCACGTCGCGATGGTCGTCGCCTCGGGCCTGTGGAACAACCTCCGCTCGATGATCACCGGGCGCTACGCCATCCAGGCCGGGGAGCCGCCCCGATGAGCCTCCATCGCCGCGGATGGCTGAAGGCGGCCGGCGCCGGCCTGGGCGCGCTGTGGCTGGCGGGCTGCGACCGGCTGAGCCGCAGCCCCGGCTTCACCGGTGTCCTGCGCGTCGCGGAGAAATGGACGCAGGGCGCCCACCGCCTGGTCACCGACCGCAACGCGCTCGCGAAGGAGTTCGGGCCGGAGCACATCTCGACCGACTTCCGCGCCAACGGCACCGTGCGGCCGCAGAATCCCGGCTACCTGGCCCTGCTGGCGGAGAACTTCGCCGGCTACCGGCTGGTGGTGGACGGGCTGGTCGAGCAGCCCCTGTCGCTGAGTCTGGCCGAGGTGCGCGCGCTGCCGTCGCGAACCCAGATCACCCGCCACGACTGCGTGGAGGGCTGGTCGTCCATCGGCAAGTGGACGGGCGCCCGGCTCTCGGCGCTGCTCGACCGGGCCGGCCTGAAGCCCGAGGCGCGCTACATCGTCTTCCACTGCGCCGACACCCTGGACCCCTTCGCCACCGACGGCGCGGGCGGCTACTATGAAAGCATCGATCTGATCGACGCCTACCACCCACAGACGATCCTGGCCTACCGGATGAACGACGCCACCCTTCCGGTGCGCCACGGCGCGCCCCTGCGGCTGCGGGTGGAACGCCAGCTCGGCTACAAGCACGCCAAGTACGTGATGCGCATCGAAGCCGTCGCATCCCTCGACCGCATCGGCCGCGGCCAGGGGGGCTTCTGGCCCGACCGCGGCTACGAGTGGTACGCGGGGATATAGGGGCCCATGGCCCGCGCCGTCAGAACGCCGAGCTGTTCAGCGGCGCCTGCGCCGCGCAGGCGGCGGCCTCCGGCTTCGGCCCGTTGGCGCGCAGCGCCGCGATCTCGGCGCGGACGGCCTCCAGGTCGGCCTTGAACGCGGGCTCGCCGTGGGCGGCGGCGACCTGGGCCGAGGCCAGCAGCATCCCGGCCTCGACGGCGCTCAGGGTGTGGACGCCGCAGACCGCCCGGCTCTCGGCGAAGGCGCGGCCGCGGGCCAGGATCTGGCTGGCCCTGTCGGGCGCGGCCTCGGCCAGCACCAGGGCGTTGGTCCAGCCGAGCTGGGCGTGGCCGGACGGATAGTCGTAGCTCTTGTCCAGGCTTGGGCTGGGCGGCGTGCAGATCGTCCCGCCCCAGCGCTGGTAGGGCCGCACGCGGTTGTAGAGCGCCTTGGCGGCGCCGTTCAGCCGGCCCACGTCCATCGAGGTCTTGCCGATCAGGGCCGCCAGCTTCGGCGCGGTCTGGGGCGTGAGCGTCGCGCCCACGGCGCAGGAGAAGCCGCCCATCTGGTCGGCGATCCCATAGGGCACGTCGGCCTGGGCCATCGCCCAGCGCGGCCCGCCCTCCAGCTTGCGGGCCGCCTCGTAGACGCGCTTGTCCTCCAGGTCGCGGGCGTCGCCGTCCCTGGGCGAAGGCCGCAGGATGGCCGCCGGATCGGGCACGGCCGAAAGGTAGCCCGGCGGGATCGCCGGCGGCGCGGCCGGCGGCTGGGCGATCGCGATTCCCGCCGTCGCCGCGGCGGCCGCGAAGGCCGCGCCCATCATCCATCCCCGCATTCCGCGCTCCCTCCAGATTCGTGATTTGCCGGCGATCATGGCGCCCGTCGCCGCGAAACGAAACGGCCGGGGAGATCCCCGGCCGCTCGGACTACGTCTGGAAGAGGTCGGCCCAGCGGCGCTTCTTCCGGTTCTTGTGGGCGCCGCGGTGCCAGGCGTCCGAGGCGATCAGCGGCACCACCGTGGTGGCCTCGGCGAACACCATCTGCTCCCACGTCACGTCCACCTTGCCCCAGGAGCAGGCCTCCTTGAGCGTCGAGGACGAGCAGGCGCCGTCCCGCACGTCGGCCACCGTGATCTGGACGGCGTACTTGTGCATGTCCACCTCGTGGCCGAGGATCTCGGCGCAGACGACGGTGTCCTGGGCGAAGTTCTTCGGCACGCCGCCGCCCACCATGAACAGGCCCGTGGCGCCGGCCTTCAGCTTGATCTCGGTCAGTTCGCGGAAATCGGCCACGGCGTCGATGGTCAGGTAGGGCTTGCCCGCCTTCATCCGCTCGACCTGGTGCTTCACGAGCCCGAAGCCGGCCGACGAATCGACGAACGCCGGGCAGAAGATCGGCACGCCCTCGCGGTACGCCACCTCGATCAGGCTGTCGGGCTTCTTGGCGTTGCCGGCGGCCAGCCACTTGCCCATCTCGTGGATGAACTCGCGGCTGGAATAGGGGCGGGGCTCCAGCAGCTCGCAGATCTGGTAGATCGTGCCGTCGCAGTTCTGGAGCTCCTCCTCGTCGATGTAGGTGTCGTAGATGCGGTCGATGTACATCTCGCGCAGCTCGCGGTCGTCGACCGTGGAGTCCGCCTGGTAGTGCTTGAAGCCCAGGGCCTCGAAGAAATCCATGTCGACGATCGAGGCGCCGGTCGCGACGATCGCGTCGATCATCCCGTACTTCACCATGTCGCGGTAGATGTGCATGCAGCCGCCCGCCGAGGTGGACCCGGCCAGGGTCAGCCAGGTGGAGCAGTCGGCGTCCTCCAGGCTCATCCGCCAGATGTCGGCGGCGCGCGCGGTGTCGCGGCTGGTGAAGCTCATCTTGCGCATGGCGTCGATGACGGGACGGGCGTCGTACTGGTCGATCGCCACGTGCTCGACGGTGTTGGCCAGCAGTTCGGCCTTGCGGTTGGAGTTCGCCGGAGCGTTCATCTTCCGAAGTTCCCTTCTGAGGGTGAAAGCCCGTCGCGAATAGAAAAGGCGCGACCGGGACGGAGCGACCGGCCGCGCCTACAGCACCATTGTGACCGTTCTTAGCGTCGACGGCGCTTCTTGCCGGCGGCGCCCTTGGGGCGGGAGAGCCGGACGACCTTGCGTTCGTCCTCACGCTCCTCGCGGGGCGTGCGGATCACGCGGCCGGCCAGGCCGAACATCGAGGCCATCGGCGCGTCCCCGACCTCGACGATCTCGGCGTCGCCGAAACCGTTGAAGTTGGTGGTCATGGCCACCCCGTAGGCGCCCAGCATGCCGATCTCGACATAGTCGCCTTCGCGGATGTCCTCCGGCAGCCAGAACGGGCCCGGCATGTGGTCGATGGAGTCGCAGGTCGGCCCGTAGAAGCGGAAGGGCTTCAGCGGCCCGCCCACCTCATGCGCCTCTGCGCCCTCGCCACGGTACAGCTTCACCGGAAACGGCCACTTCATGTGCGCCGCGTCGAACAGCGAGCCGTAGCTGCCGTCGTTGAGGTACACGGCGTCGCCCTTCTTCAGCTCGACCTTGGTGAGGATCGAGGAGGCCTCGGCCACCAGGGCGCGCCCCGGCTCGCACCACAGCTCGGTCTCCTCATGCACGCTCATCTCGGCGAAGCCGCGCTGGATGGAGTCGACATAGTCGATCATGTCCGGCGGGATCATGCCCGGGTAGATCGACGGGAAGCCGCCGCCCACGTCCACGATGTCGACCATGACGCCGGCGCGCACGATGGCGCGCTGGGCCTGGGCCATCGCCGCCTGGTAGGCGGTCGGCCGCATGCACTGGCTGCCGACGTGGAAGCTGACGCCCATCTTGCCCTGGGTCGCGCGGCGGGCGGCCAGCAGCAGCGACGGCGCCTCGTGCGGCTCGACGCCGAACTTGCCGGCGAGCGAGTAGGACGCGCCCTCGGCGCTGACCGCCAAGCGGACGATCAGGGTCAGGTCCCGCGCGCCATCGGTCGCCTCGAGGATCTTGGCCAGCTCCTCATGCGTATCCAGGGCGAAGGTCTTCACCCCGAAGCGATGGTACGCCTCGGAGATCGCCTTGCGGCTCTTCACGGGATGCATGAAGGCCATGCGCGCGCCCGGGGCGTACGCGGCGACCAGTTCGATCTCGCGGATCGAGGCCACATCGAAGGATTGGACGCCGGCCTTCACCAGGGTCTCGATGACCCACGGCGAAGGGTTCGCCTTTACGGCGTAGAAGACGTCGCCTCGAAAATTGTCCTGGAACCAGCGCGCCGCTACGGCCACCACGCCCGGCCGCGCAAAGGCGACAGGACGCTCCGGGGACCGCTCGCGGACCAGGTCCAGGGGCGTATGGTACGTGTGCACCTCACGCAACCCCCAACGGATTGTTGAACCCAGACCGGCGTTAGCAGCGCTTTTTGAGGACATCGGGTCCGCCGGAAGGCGCGCAAATAGGGTCTTTGACGGGGGATGTAAAGAGCCGGCCTGTCGTCCGTTCCGCAACATGCCCCGGCGCGCGGCGGGCGGACGGGCCGGCAGCGACGGCGCGGCAGGGATGGGGCGGCAGGGATGGGACGGCAGGGATGGGACGGCAGAAGGCGGGACGGCAGGCGCCCATCCGGCGCGCGTTCCGCAGGCGGAGCGCCACTTCGTCGGCGAGCGCGCTAGACCGGACGCGCGTCGCCGTGCCATGTAGCCGGCGTATCACGGGAAAGCTCCGACCTCTCTCATGTCCGACGCCGCCGTTCTGTCGATACGGAACGTCTCCAAGACCTTCGGCCAGCGCCGGGCCCTCGACGGGGTCTCGCTGGACGCCTGCAAAGGCGAGATGATCGCCCTCATCGGCCCGTCAGGTTCCGGGAAATCCACCCTCCTGCGCTCGATCAGCGGGTTGCAGACCATCGACGGCGGCGCGGGCGAGATCGTCGCCTTCGGCGGCCCCATCCAGAAGGACGGGAAGATCGACTCGGGCGTGCGCAGGACGCGCACCCGCATCGGCATGATCTTCCAGCAGTTCAACCTGGTGGGCCGGCTGTCGCTTTTCTCGAACGTCGCCCTGGGTTCGCTGGGGCGCATCCCCGCCTGGCGCGGTGCGCTGGGCCTGTGGCCGGCCGAGACCCGGCACGCGGTGATGGCCGCGCTGCACCGCTTCGGCGTCGCCGACTACGCCGCCCAGCGTGCGAACACCCTTTCGGGCGGCCAGCAGCAGCGGGGCGCCATCGCCCGCGCGCTGGTCCAGAAGGCCAAGATCATCCTGGCCGACGAGCCGGTGGCCTCGCTCGACCCGGTCTCGGCGCGGCGGGTGATGGAGATCCTGCGCGAGCTGAACCGCAACGACGGGCTCACCGTCGTCGTCACCCTGCACCAGGTGGACTACGCCCTGCGCTACTGCGACCGCGTCGTGGCGCTCAAGGCCGGACAGGTCGTCTACGACGGCCCCTCCGACGGCCTGAAGCGCGACCAGCTCATCGACATCTACGGCCCCGAATTCGAGGACGTCTTCTGGGAAGGAGCGCCCACATGATCCGCCGCACCCTCATGTCCGCCGCCGCCGCCCTGGCCGCGACCCTGGCCCTCGCCGGCTGCGGCCAGCCGGCCGAGAAAGCCGATCCCGACGCGCCCCTGAAGGAGCTGACCTTCTCGATCCTGTCGGCCGAGAACCAGACCTCGATGGAGCCGCTCTGGACGCCGCTGCTCACCGACATGTCCGAAGCGATCGGCGTGAAGGTGAAGCCCTATTTCGCCACCAACTACACCTCGCTGGTCGAGGCGATGCGCTTCAAGCAGGTGCAGGTCGGCTGGTTCTCGGCGTCGCCGGCGCTCCAGGCGATCCGCCGCTCGGACGGCGAGGTCCTGGGCCGCGTGGTCGATGCCGGCGGCGAGGCGACGTATAAGTCCGTCATCATCGTGCGCAAAGGGTCCGGCCTGACGGTCGACAAGATCCTGACGTGCGACCGCAGCCTGTCGTTCGGCCTGGGCGACACCCAGTCGACGTCGGGCACGCTGGCCCCGATGACCTACCTGTTCACGCCCCGCGGGATCGACCCCAACCGGTGCTTCAAGTCCGTGCGGTCGGCCAGCCACCAGGCCAACGCCTTCTCGGTGGCCAACGGCGTCGTCGACGTGGCGACGAACAACTCCGTCGGCATGCTGTTCTTCGCGCGGCAGAGCCCCGAGCTCGCGGCCAAGGTCGAGACGATCTGGGAATCGCCGCCGCTGCCGGAAAGCTCCATCGTCGTGCGCCGGGACCTCGATCCGGCGCTGAAGGAGAAGATCCGCCAGTTCTTCCTGACCTACGGCACCGGAGCCGACGCCAAGGCCGAGAAGCAGCGCGAAGTCCTGAAGGGGCTGGCGTACGGCGGCTTCCGGCCCGCCGACAACTCGTACCTCGATCCCGTCCGCGAGATGGAGGCCAGCGAGGCCCTGGCGGCGGCCAAGCGTTCCGGCGACAAGGCGCGCATCGACAAGGCCCAGGCCGAGTTCGACAAGATCAGCGCCGAAGCCGCCCGCTCGCGCGCCGTCGCGCCCGTGACGACCCCGTGATCGACCCGTCCGCCGCCGTTCCGCCGCCGCCCAGGCGCTCGCTGTCGCAGCGCGCGCCCGACCTAGCCCTGTGGGGCGGGCTGGTCGTCCTGCTGGCCATCGCCTTCGGCCCGGCCGAACTCAGCAAGCTGCCGTTGCTCTTCCAGAACTCGGCCAACATGCAGGAGCTGGGGCGCGGCTTCCTCTCGCCCGACTTCACGGAATGGCGGCTCTACGTCTCGAAGATGTGGCTGACGATCCAGATGGCGCTCTGGGGCACGACGCTGGCGATCGTCGCCGCCACGCCGCTGGGCCTGCTCGCCTCGCGCAACATCACGCCGGCCTTCATCCAGCTCCCCGTCCGCCGCTTCCTCGACGTCGTGCGCTCGGTGCCGGACCTCGTCATCGGGATGATCTTCCTGGTGGCCGTCGGCCCCGGCCCCCTGGCGGGCGTCATGGCGCTGGCCATCGGCACCACCGGCGTGCTGGCGAAGCTGTTCTCCGAGGCCGTGGAATCCATCGACAAGGGCCCCGTGGAAGGCGTCCGCGCCACGGGCGGCGCAAAGCTGCACGAGGTGGTATGGGGCGTGATCCCGCAGGTGGCGCCGCTCTGGACCAGCTATGCGCTCTATCGCTTCGAATCGAACAGCCGCAGCGCCACCGTGCTGGGCCTGATCGGCGCCGGCGGCATCGGCCAGGTGCTGTTCGACAGCCTGAACGCCTTCGCCTACTCCAACACCGCCGCGATCGTCGTGGTGATCATCGTCGCCGTGAGCCTGATCGACATGCTGAGCCAGGCGATCCGCACCCGTCTCCTCTGAACGACGCGCGGGGGTCGGACGGCGTCAGGCGATGATGTCCGGGTTGAGCATGTCCTCGACCCGGGCGATCTCGTCCTTCAGCGCCAGTTTCTTGCGTTTCAGGCGGCCGATCACGATCAGGTCGGGCACCGGACTGGCCGCGAGGGCCTGGATGGCGGCGTCCAGGTCGGCGTGATCCTGGCGAAGCTCGGCGAGCCGGGCTTCCAGCGCCTCTTCTGTGAAGGTCGTGTAGTCGATCATGCGGAACGCGGATCCTGCGCCAGCGCGGCGGCCAGCGCGGCCAGGGCGGCCGGCGGCGCGGGCTTTTCCCACGCCCGGGACGCCGCTTCCAGGGCCTCCAGCGCAGGCGCGCCGCCCGAAGCGTGTCTGGGCGCGCCGCAAAGCCCGGCGAGGGTCTCCAGCAACAGGCGTTCGGCGGCCAGCTCCAGCCCCTTCACCTCATCGCGGAGAGCCTGGCGGGCGCCGTCGGGAAACGGCGGCAGGGCGGGCTTCAACGCGCGCCGCACCTCGCGCAACGGCCTCAACGCCGTCGCGTCCCACGCCCGCGCCGCCTCGACGCCGCGCGCCAGCAGGGCCGGATCGCGCGCCTCGGCATAGACGGCCCAGAGCAGCAGGGAGGTGTTCTGGCCGTGCTCGTCCTGGAGGGCGAGGCAGGCCTCGGGCACGCCCGGGAGCGCGTAGGCGGCCAGCGCCCAGTCCCAGATCGAGGGGGTCCAGATCGGCATCGTCAGGTCTCCGCGGCGCTGTCCGGGCCAATGGGGGCCGTGGGGCCGATGTCGTGGCCCCAGCGGCGCACGGGCGTCCAGGCCAGGCCGAACAGGTCCAGCGCCCGTCCCACCGACTGGTCGACCATCTCCTCCAGGGTCCGGGGCTTGGCATAGAAGGCCGGGACGGGCGGCGCGATCACCGCCCCCATCTCGGCCAGCCGGACCAGGGTGCGCAGGTGGCCCAGGTGCAGCGGCGTCTCGCGCACCATCAGCACCAGGGGCCGACGCTCCTTCAGCGTCACGTCGGCGGCGCGGGTCAGGAGCGATGCGGTCACGCCCGTGGCGATCTCGCTCATGGTGCGGATGGAACAGGGGGCCACGATCATGCCCAGGGCGTGGAACGAACCCGAAGCGATGGCGGCGCCGACGTCGCCGGCCTTGTGGACCACATCGGCGCGGGCCTGGGCGTCCGCCAGGCTCTCGTCGGTCTCCTGGGCCAGGGTCAGGGCCGCCGAACGGCTCAGGACGAGGTGGCTCTCGACCCCGAGATCCCGGCAGGCGTCCAGGGCCCTGAGGCCATAGACCGCGCCCGAGGCCCCCGAGACGCCCACGATCAGCCGCGGCCTGCGCGTTGCGTCCATGCTTCCAAGCGTCTCCGACAGGATCCCCGGTTCCAGCGGGACCGCGTGCAAACATATGTGATCTGACAGCCGCGGGAAGCGGGTGTTCACTCGAACGCCGTTCAACTGAGAGGAGGCTCTCGATATGGCGCTAGATGCCCGGATCCGCGAACTCGGATCCCGTCACCAGTCCCTGGAACAGGCGATCCAGGACGAGATGCGCAGGCCCTACGCCGACGACCTCAAGCTCAAGGAACTCAAGCGACAGAAACTCAGGCTGAAGGAAGAGATCGAAACTCTTCGCGGCCGGGTGCACTGACCGGTCCCGGCCCCCTGGGAGGAACCCTTTCCCGGAAGGCCGAGGGAAGCAGCGACCGGGCGAGGCGTGGGAGTCATCCCGCGCTTCGCCGGCTGGCCTGCATATCATCCTGACCGCGGATGCGGCTCGTCCCCCTTCGGGAGACGGAGAGGGAAGCTCAGGCCCTGTCCAGGCTCAGGCTTCGTCCCAACTCAGGCTTCGTCCTCGTCGTCGTGGCCCGAGTCGTCGGCATGGGTCGCCTCGGGCTCGGGATCGTCCTGGGCCGAGCCGGTTTCGGACGCCGGACGCAGGGTGTCGCCTTCCGGCTCGACGATCCCGCGGCGCGCGTCGTCCTTGGCTTTCTTGTCGGCCGCCTTCCGGACCACCGCATCCAGTTCGAGCTGGCTGGCGAGGCCCAGGGTCACCGGGTCCACCGGCTTGATGTTGGGCGAATTCCAGTGCGTGCGGTCGCGCACCTGGTCGATGGTGGCCTTGGTGGTGCCCAGCAGGCGCGCGACCTGGCTGTCGGGCACTTCCGGGTGGTTGCGGACGAACCAGGCGATGGCGTCGGGACGGTCCTGGCGGCGCGACACCGGGGTATAGCGGGGCGCCTTCTTCACCGGCTTCAGGAGCTCGGCGTGGCGGCTCTTCTGGACCTTCATCCGATAGGCCGGGTTCTTCTCGGCCGCATCCAGCTCGTCGCGGTTGAGCTGGCCGTTCGCGATCGGGTCGGCGCCGCGGATATCGCGCGCGACCTCGCCGTCGGCGATGCCCTTCACTTCCAGGGGGTGGAGGCCGCAGAAGTCGGCGATCTGGTCGAAGGTGAGCGAGGTGTTGTCCACCAGCCAGACGGCGGTCGCCTTGGGCATCAGGATCTGGGTCATGGTCTGCAACCTTGGACTGGGCCGGAAGGACCGGAAGCCTGGAAGGCGGACCGGATTCCGGAGCCCCGGAAACGAAGGCGCCCGGCCTTTCGGCCGGGCGGTTGGGAAATCCCATATAGGCCGGTTACGGCCGCCTGGAAACGGGATTGTTCGCGCGGCAGGGCGCTCCACGCCCCAGACCCCGGATTCACCCGAGCTCGCATACTCAGGCCGCGTGCCGGGTCAGATATCAGGCCAGATATCAGGCCCCGAAGATCCAGCCCGCGGGCAGGGTGTCGAGCTGGACGTTCACCAGCACCATCCGGTCGATCGTCCCGGCGATGGCGATCACGGTGTCGGCGCCCACCTGGGTCACCGTGTAGGCCGTTCCCGGAAGGAGGTTCACCCGGTCCCCCTCGGCGGCGTTGAAATCCAGCACCCGGTCCATCCCCGCCTCGGCGAAGAAGTGGAAGATGTCGGCGCCGGCGCCGCCCACGATGGTGTCGTCGCCCCGGTCGCCGGAGAGGAAGTCGTTCCCGGCCCCGCCCGACAGGCTGTCGTTCCCCTGCCCGCCGCGGACGATGTCGTCGCCAGCGCCGCCGAAACAGGTGTCGTCGCCCAGGTTGCCGTAGACGATGTCGTTCCCGGCGTCGCCATAGAGGACGTCGTTGTCCTTGCCCCCCACGACCCAGTCGTCGCCGTCGCCGCCCGAGGCGGTGTCATCGCCCATGTTGCCGTGGATGTCGTCGAAGGCGGAGCCCCCGACGATGGAGTCGTTGCCGTCCTCGCCGCGAAGATAGCCGCTGCCCGCGCCGCCCTGGATCGTGTCGTGGCCCGCCCCGGCGAAGACGCGGTCGGCCCCGGCGCCGCCCTGGATGAGGTTGTTCAGGGCGTTGCCGATGATGGTGTCGGCGCCCAGGCCGCCGATGGCGTTCTCGATCTTGGCGCCCTGGGCGATGGCCACGTTGCCGGTCAGCGCGCCGACGTTCGAGAAGTGGCCCTCCCGCAGGTCGATGAGCTGGTTCTGGCCGTAGCCGGAGAAGTCGAAGGTGTCGTTCCCGCCGGCGTCCCAGACCGCGAAGATCAGGCGCGTGGAACTGTTCGTGGCCACGAACCAGTCGCGGCCGGCGTTGGAGTTGAACCCATAGACGGTATCCCCCGTCCGCGTGCTCATGTTGGGGCCGTACTCGTACTGCGCCGCCCGGATGTCGTCGAGCTGAGGCGCCGCGGCATAGCGGCCGCCGTAGGCCGCGCCCGTGTTGGCCTCGGAGAAATAGCTCATCACCGAATACTGTCGGGTGTCCTCGTAGTACTCGGCGTGCTGGGCGTAGGTGATGGTGGCGTCTTCACCGGCGTTATAGTCGCCAGGATGCATGAGGCCGATCGCGTGGCCGATTTCATGGACCAGGACGTGCGCGCCGTAGTTGCCCATTACGGGGGTGGCGTTGGTGCTCCGCGCGATCGCGATCCAGACGTCGCCCGCCCCGCTGGCGGACGACGGGTTGCCGGGAAAGTTCGCGAAGCCCGCGGAGCCGCCCTGGCCGGACGTGAAGTTGGCGAAGAGGATCGAGGCGTTGTTGGAATAGGCCTCCTCGCCCTCGGTCCCGCTGCCCACGCGCTGGAAGCGGATGTTCGCCACGTCGGCCCAGGCCTGAAGCGCCTGCTCGGCCCATTGGATCTGCATGGCGTTGAAGCGCTGGAAGCCCTCGGTGTCGCTGGGCATGGTGGTCGGCGCGGTCGACCGGAAGGCGTAGGTGACCGTGTAGGCCTGCCCGGCGACACCCCCCCAGCCGGGGTGGGGGGCCATGGTGACGGGATTGAAGCCCACCATCTGGAGGCCGGCGCGGTCGGTGGAGAAGCTGACCTTGCCACCGATCGCGCCCTGCCCGCGTTCGTCGGCGTTGAGGTAGGACTGGCCGAACGGTTCCCCCGTGTCGACGACAGTGGCGATCCCGAGGCAGAGCGGGCACCCGCAGGGCGCCGGGGCGGCGTCCGGAAAGGGGCGGGCGTTCAACGCCGCCGCATCGGGTGTGAAGGGTGGATTCGGGCCCATGGTCTCTGCCGCACTCTACCGTGACCCGTCCCTCGAATTCTTAAGGGAACAGGTGAATCCGCACAATGCGGAAGCCACGCCGCGCGGCGCGCCATGAAGATACGGCCGCCGCCGACCTGCGGATTGCGGCGCCAAGGATCGCGGCGTCAGGGTAGCGGCACGCGCCCCACGATCTTCAGCCCATAGCCGGCGGAGGCCGGAAGCACGGTCTGGGACGAGCTCAGCAGCAGCATGTCACGGACGCCGAGGTCGAGCAGGATCTGGGCGCCGATCCCGTAGTCGCGCAGGACGTTGGCGGTGTGATCGGCCTGCGGCTGGCCATAGCGCTCGGACAGCCAGTGGGGATTGGAGTCGCGGATGAAGACCGCCACGCCCGCCCCGTCGTAGTCGGCCAGGGCCTTGAGCGCGCGCGGCACGTACTCCCGGCGCGCCTCGACCGCACCCAGCATGTCGGTGGCGAGATCGACGCGGTGCATCCGGACCAGGGTGGGTTTCTCGGGCTCGATCTTGCCCCGCGAGAGGACGACGTGCTCGGTCTGGTCGATGGAATTGCGGTAGATCACCATCCGGAAGCGCCCGCCGAAGGCGCTTTCGAACGGGGTCTCCAGCACACGCTCGACCTGGCGCTCGGTGCGGCGGCGGTAGGCGATCAGATCGGCGATGGTGCCGATCTTCAGGCCGTGGAGCTGGGCGAAGGCCACCAGATCGGGAAGTCGGGCCATCGACCCGTCGTCCTTCATGATCTCGCAGATCACGCCGGCGGGGTTCAGGCCGGCCATGCGGCTGATGTCGACCGCCGCCTCGGTGTGGCCGGCGCGGACCAGGACGCCGCCGTCCTTGGCCACCAGCGGGAAGACGTGGCCCGGCGAAACCACGTCCTCGACGCCCTTCGTCGGATCGACGGCCACTGCGATCGTGTGGGCCCGGTCGTGCGCCGAGATGCCCGTCGTCACGCCGTCGCGGGCCTCGATCGAGACGGTGAAGGCCGTGCCGTGGCCCGAGCCGTTCTCGTGCGCCATGGGGGGCAGGCGAAGCTGGCGGGCGCGCTCGCCGGTGATCGACAGGCAGATCAGGCCGCGCGCGTGCTTGGCCATGAAGTTGATCTGCTCGGGCGTCGCGAACTGGGCGGGGATGATGACGTCGCCCTCGTTCTCGCGATCTTCGGCGTCGACCAGGATGTAGGGCCGCCCGTTACGGGCGTCCTCGATGATGTCCTCGATCGGGCTGATCGCGCCTGTCACGGGATCGTCCTCGGAGCCGGTCGGGGGAACGAGATAGGGACGCTTCATCGTGCTGCGGCCTTCAATGGGTGCTGGCTCTCATCCGGGCGAACTCCATCACCTGCTCGGCGACGGTGGCGAGCTGCCAGGCGTCTTTCTGGTCGTTGCAGTTCCCGGCCTCGTCGAAGAGACCGGCTCCCGCGTTCAGGGCTGCGCCGAACGGCGTCGGCCAGCCCCGCAAGGCATGTATGATCGCCCGCAGCGCCATCAAGGTGGTGCCGGCCGCCTGCCAGCCGTCGGCGGTGATGATCGTCCCGACGGGCTTGTGCGACAGGTAGGGCTCGGCGTCGCCCCGCGTCAGCTCCAGGGTGTCGAGCGCGTTCTTGATCACCCCCGATATCGAGCCGTGATAGCCGGGGCTGGCCACGATGACGCCGTCGGCGGCGCGGATCGCCTCGGCCAGTTCCTGCTGGGCCGTGTTGGTCTCGCCCGGCCGCGGATCGAAGATCGGCAGGCCCGACAGGAAGGCCCCGCCGAGGAGCCGCGTCTCCGCGCCGCGCGCCTCGGCCATCTTCAGCGCGCAGGCCAGCGCCTTCTCGGTGGACGAGCCGGCCCGGACGGTTCCGCCGAGGCCGACGATGAGAGGCTTCCTGATCATGACCTAGCGCTAGCGCGCCGACCCTGGGGGAGTCACGCGTCTTCGGCCTCTTCGGTGAACACCTTCTTCAGCTCGGTCTTGAGGATCTTGCCGTTCGCGTTGCGCGGCAGGGTCTCGGGCCAGAAGGCGACCTTGACCGGGACCTTGAACGCCGCCAGCCGCTCGCGCACCCACTGGCGCAGCTCAGCCTCGGTCGCCGTCCCGCCGGGCTTGAGGTGGACGACGGCCGCCGGCTCCTCGCCCAGGGTCTTGTGCGGGATGCCCACGAGGGCGGCGTCCATGACGTCGGGATGGTCGTAGAGGACGTTCTCGACCTCGACGCAGTAGATGTTCTCGCCGCCGCGGATCAGCATGTCCTTGGCCCGGTCGATGATGAAGAGGAAGCCTTCCTCGTCGATCCGCGCCAGGTCGCCGGTGCGGAGCCAGCCGTCCCGGAAGGTCTCGGCCGTGGCCTCGGGCTTGTTCCAGTAGAGCTTCACCACCTGCGGGCCTTTCACCCACAGC
Organism: Phenylobacterium sp.; assembly: GCF_037189685.1. Taxonomy (GTDB): domain Bacteria; phylum Pseudomonadota; class Alphaproteobacteria; order Caulobacterales; family Caulobacteraceae; genus Phenylobacterium. The sequence continues at coordinate 16,265 of NZ_JBBCIT010000041.1, forward strand.
TCGCCGACGGCGCCGGCGGGCAGGATCGTCTCGCCATCGGCCGGATCGCGCACGTGCATCTCTCCGACCGGCGCCGCGGGGCCGGCGCTGTCGGGGCGGTTCTCGTAGTCCTTGCCGAGATGGCTGGTGAAGGTGGCCGTGGTCTCGGTCATGCCCCAGCCGTTGCCGGGCTGGGAGCCGGGGAACGTCTCGGCGATCCGCCGCACCAGCTCGGGCGCCGAGGGCGCGCCGCCATAGCTGACGGTCACCAGCGACGACAGGTCGTACTTCGCCCGCGCGGGATGCTCGATGAGCTGCCAGGCGATGGTCGGCACCCCGCCCGTGGAGCTGACCTTCTCGCGCTCGATCAGGCGCATCGCCGGCTCGGCGTCCCATCGGCGCATGAGCACGAGCTTGCCCCCGGCGCTCATCGACGGCCCGACCGTCGCCGACAGGCCGGTGGCGTGGAACATCGGCACCACCAGCAGTGTGACCCGCTGCGGCAGCTTCGTGGCGTCCATCTCGGGCAGCGGCTGACCGGCGCGCAGGAAGTTGCGGGCCGCCGAGATCCCGCCGGCCCCGATGTTCGAGGTCATGTTGCGGTGGGTGCCGAGGGCGCCCTTGGGACGCCCGGTCGTCCCCGAGGTGTAGAGGATGGTGGCGTCGTCCTCGGGCTCCAGCGGCACGTCGGGCAGGGCCAGTTCGGGCAGGGCGCCCCAGTCGTTGACCCGCCCGATCACGTCCTCCAGCCGGCGCGTCTTGGCCGGCAGGTCGGCCCCGGCATGCCGGGTGACGTAGACCGCTTCCAGGTCGGGCAGCTTGTCCAGGAACTCGGCGATACGGTCCAGGCGCTCCTCGTCCACCAGGGCGACCTTGGTCCCGGAATCGGCCAGGCCGTATTCCAGCTCGGGGCCGGTCCACCAGGCGTTCAGGGGCGTGACGATGGCCCCCACGAGCTGCCCGGCCCAGAAGGCCACCGCCCATTCCGGCAGGTTGCGCATGATGACGGCGACCCGGTCGCCCTTCCTCACCCCGTCGGCCAGGAGCTGGTGCGCGAGTTTGAGGGTGGCCCGCCCGAAGCTGTCGAAGGTGGCCCGGTCGTCCTCGTAGACCAGGAACTCGCGATCCTTGAACCGCTGGCCGTTCAGGAAGACGTCGCGCAGCGTGGGCGGGGCGTTCTTCCATGTCTTCGTGGGCACGCCCCGGATCACCTTCTCCTCGATCTCGAAGGGCGCGCCGGGGGCGGTGAGGCGCGCGTGCGCCTCGGCGATCGACATCGCGGGCCAGGTTTTCGAAGAGTCGGTCATGAGCGGTCCCTAACGCGCCGACCCCGCGTCACCCTGAAGGGCGCTGCGCACGTCGGTCTTGGAAAAGTCGTCTCCTACGAACAGGAGCGGGCAATCGTATCTCCGGGCGACTTCGTAGGCGAAACAATCGCCGAGGTTCAGCTTCGCAGGATGAGCCCCCTTGCCCCATGTGGCATAGGCGTCTGCGATCCCGTTGATCGTCGCGAGCGTCACCGGGACGACGTCCCACTGAAGATCTCGCGCCAGTCGGTTGATCTCATCGAGCAGATTGCGCCGCCCCGCCACGATCAACGTTTCCGCGAGCGTGCCTGCCGAGATCAGCAGCTTCTGCTCTTCCATCAACCTGTTGAAGCACGCCTCGGCCGCAAGCTCGCGGCTGACGATCGCGATGAGCGCCGACGTGTCGATGGCGATCAACCTGGCAGCCCATCGTCGTCATAGAGGAAGTCCTGGCTGCGGGCCGCGCCAGGACCGGGCGTGATCCTCCCGGGGCCGGTTCGCATGACGTCCTCCAGCGCCCGCCTGCGCCGCGCCATGTCGACGGGCCTGGAAATGGGCTGCAACCGTACGATTTCATGGCCGTGACGGGTGAGCACGACATCCTCACCCGCCTCGGCCCGCCGCACGAGTTCGGTCAACTGAGCCTTGGCCTCACTGAGAGAAATCCGCACGACGAACCTTTTGGACCATTATGTAGTCCAAACATATAGCTTCGTGCGCTTCGTACAACCTCAGCCCGCCTCCGCGGCCCTGCGCCCGGCATAGTGTTCGCGGATCACGCCGAGCTCCTTGGCGAAGCGCTTCTCGGCTTCCTCCCGCAGCTTCGGGATGTGGTAGCTGGGGAAGAGGTCGTTGTCGGGCGTGTAGTCCTTCAGGATCTGCTTCGCGAGCGTCACCTTGTGGACCTCGGTCGGGCCGTCGGCGATGCCCATCACCAGGCTGGAATTGACCATGTGCATGAAGGGCATCTCGTTCGAGACGCCCAGGGCGCCGTGCAGGTGCGCCGCCTTGGTCGCCACGTCGTGATAGACTTTAGGCATGGCCACCTTGATGGCCGCGATGTCCTTGCGGACTTTGTTGTAGTCCTTGTGCCGGTCGATCAGCCACGCGGTGCGCAGGACCAGCAGGCGGAAGCTCTCCACCGCGATCCAGCTCTCGGCGATCTGCTCCTGCACCATCTGCAGGTCGGCGAGGCGACCGTCGCGCGTGGTGCGGGAGACCGCGCGGCGGCACATCAGGTCCAGCGCGTGGCGGCAGGCGCCGACGGTACGCATGGCGTGGTGGACGCGCCCGCCGCCCAGGCGCACCTGGGCGATCATGAACGCCGCGCCGCGGTCGCCCAGCAGGGCGTCATAGGGCAGCCGCACGTCGTTGTAGCGGACATAGCCCTCGTTCCCGCCGCCGATCTGGCCCCCCGCGCCCACGGCGACGTTGCGGATGATCTCCACGCCGGGCGTGTCGGTGGGCACCAGGAAGATCGAGGTTCGCCGGTAGGGGTCCTTCGCGTCGGGGTCGGTGATGGCGTAGAGCACCAGCACCTTGGAATACTGGGCGTTGGTCGAGAACCACTTCTCGCCGTTGATGACCCACTCGTTCCCGTCCAGCACCGCGCGGGTCTGGAAGGTGAGCGGGTCCGAGCCGCCGGTGGGCTCGCTCATCGAGAAGGCCGAGCGGATCTCGCCGTTCAGCAGCGGCCAGAGGTAGCGTTCCTTCTGCGCCTCGGTGCCGTAGTGCGCGATGATCTCGGCGTTGCCGCTGTCGGGCGCCTGGCAGCCGAAGACCGATGGCGCCAGGCTGTTGCGGCCCAGCTTCTCGTTCATCAGCGCCAGCTTGAGCTGGCCGTAGCCCTGGCCGCCCAGCTCGGGGCCCAGGTGGCAGGCCCACAGGCCCTGATCCCTGACCTTCTGTTGTAGCGGCTTGATGAACGTCTCGCGCCCGACCGACGAATAGGCCGCCATGCCGAGGTGCGACACGGGCTCGACCTCGTCGCGCATGAAGTCCTCGATCCAGTCGAGCTTCTTCTGGAACTCGGGATCGGTCTCGAAATCCCAGGCCATGGATCGCCTCCCAGCGGACCGCCGATCAGGCGGAGTTTTCGTATTCTGGGTATGTTAGGCGCGCGTCCGAGCAATATCAAACGCTGGCTCAGAACGCGCCGCCACGGCCCTCGCCCGAGACGAATCGCGTGGCGCCGTCCATCGCCGAGCCAGTGCGCAGGGTCTCCATGCCCACCTTGATCTCGAAGGCGGTGGCCTGGTCCCAGTCGAGCGACCATTGCGCCAGCGCCGAGAGCCGGTCGTTGCGCATGCAGAGCTGGGGGAAGCCCGAAAGCTGACTAGCCAGGTCCAGCGCGGCGGCCAGGGCCTCGCCTTTGGGGACCACCCGGTTGGCCAATCCCATCGCCAGCGCCTCCCGAGCATCGACGGGGCGGCCGGTGAGGATCATGTCCATCGCCCGCGACTGGCCGATCAGCCGGGGCAGGCGCACGGTGCCCAGGTCGATCAGCGGCACGCCGAACCGGCGGCAGAAGACGCCGAAGACGGCATCCTCGGCCGCCACTCTCAGGTCGGCCCAGCAGGCGACCTCCAGGCCCCCGGCCACGGCATGGCCCTCGATCGCGGCGATCACAGGCTTGCCGAGCCGCAGACGCGTGCAGCCCATCGGTCCGAAGTCGCCGTCCGGCTTCACGGGATTGCCGCGGCCCTCGCTGACACCTTTGAGGTCGGCCCCGGCGCAGACGGCGCCGCCGCGGCCGGTCAGCACCGCCACGTCCAGGCCGTCGTCGGCGTCGAAGGTCTTGAAGGCGTCGTAGAGCTCGCGCGCGGTGGGGCCGTCCACGGCGTTGCGGCGCTCGGGCCGTTCGATCGTGACGATGGCCGTCCGGCCGTCGGTCTCGTAGCTGACGTTGGGCATGGTGCGCCTCCCTGAAGAGGCGGCGATGCTGGCGCTTGCGACCGCCGGGAAGGCAAGACCAAATGCGGACAAACAGGGACGGGCAAATCAGGGAGAGGCGCATGGGCAAGGCCAAGCAGCACGGGTTCTCGAAGGAGCGGCTTCAGCGGATCGACCGGTTCCTGGAGGAACGATACGTCGGCCCCGGCCGGATGCCCTGCGCCCAGTTCCTGCTCGCCCGCGACGGCGAGGTGGTCCACCAGACCCTGCTGGGCCACCGGGACGTCGAGCGCGGGACGCCCATCGCCGAGGACACGGTCTTCCGCATCTATTCGATGACCAAGCCGGTCACCTCGGTGGCGCTGATGCAGTTCGTGGAAGAGGGCCGCATCGCCCTGGACGACCCCGTGGAGCGACACATCCCGGAATGGAAGGGGATGGGCGTGTTCTCGGCCGGCGCGGACCCCTACCTGACCACGCCGCCGGCGCGGCCGATGCAGGTGGTCGACCTGCTGCGCCACACCTCGGGACTCACCTACGGCTTCCAGAACCGGACGAACGTGGACGCGGCCTATCGCAAGCTGAAGCTGGAGGAGATGCACGCCGGCCACGACCTGGAGGCCATGATCCGGATGCTGGCGAAGCAGCCGCTGGAGTTCTCGCCGGGCGAGGCCTGGAACTACTCGGTCTCCACGGACGTCTGCGGCTGGCTGGTGCAGACGCTGGCCGGCAAGCCCCTGGACGAGGTCTACCGCGAGCGCATCTTCGAGCCCCTGAAGATGGCCGACACCGGCTTCCACGTGCGGGACGACCAGCGCGCCCGCTTCGCCGCCTGCTACAACGCCGCGCCAGGCGGCAAGATGAAGCTTCAGGACGACCCGCAGAAGAGCCCCTACCTGGCGCCGCCGGCGTTGCTGTCGGGCGGCGGCGGGCTGGTGGGCACGGCGGCCGACTACATGCGCTTCGCCACCATGCTGCTGAACGGCGGCGAACTGGACGGCGCGCGCATCCTGGCGCCCAAGACCATCGAGCTGATGGCGTCCAACCACCTGCCCGGCGGGGCCGACCTGACCCAGGTGTCACGCTCGCTGTTCTCGGAGAGCACCAACGCCGGCGTGGGCTTCGGCCTGGGCTTCGCGGTGGTGTTCGACCCGCCCCAGACCCTGGTGCCGTGCAGCCTGGGCGAATTCTACTGGGGCGGCGCCGCCTCGACCGCGTTCTGGGTCGATCCCGTCGAGCAGGTGACGGCGGTGTTCATGACCCAGCTCCTGCCGTCGTCCACCTATCCGGTCCGGCGCGAGCTCAGGACCCTGGTGTATTCGGCGCTGATGGAGACCTACGGCTAGCCTCGGCGGCGTCGGCCAGGGCCTCGGCCTCCTCGATCATCGGCTGGCCGAAGCCGGTGTCGGGCTCGTCGGTGACGGGCGGCGTGGTGGGCAGCATCCGCGACGTCCGCCAGCCGCCCCAGACGTAGTAGCCCGCCGCCAGGATCAGGGTCACGGCCGAGCCGATCGGGAAGCTGATCCAGATCGCCTCGGCGCCCATGTGCGGCTCCAGCGCCGTGGCCAGCGGCACCCGCACCACCCAGAGCGAGATGACCATCGCCAGCAGGGGCGGCCACACCGCCCCCGTCGCCCGCACCACGCCCGAGAAGATGAAGGCGATGCCGAAGGGGATGAAGCCCCAGAGCACGATCGAATTGATGTGGATGGCGATGGGCAGCGAGGGGCTGTCGCCCGGCAGGAAGGCGCGCAGCACCCAGGGGTCGGCCAGGTAGATCAGCACCACGGGGACCGCCGTGAACAGAAGCGCCCAGAGCGAACCGGTCCGCGCGATCTGCTCCACCCGGTCCATGCGGCCGGCGCCGACGTTCTGGGCCGCCATCGACGAGACGGCGGCGCCCAGGGCCATGGCCGGCATCTGCACATAGGTCCAGAGCTGGGCCGCCGCGCCGTAGGCCGCCGAGGTCTCGACGCCGTGGCGGTTGACCAGGCTCATCATGGTCACCGCCGCCAGCGAGGTGACCATCATCTGGAAGCTCATCGGCACGCCCTTGAACACCAGGCCGCGGATGATGGGCAGGTCGGGGACCAGCAGCCGGAACTCGCCCGGGCGCAGCACCAGGATGGACTTGCGGCGATACAGATGGACGATCATGGCCGCGAGGGTGATCGTCTGCGCGATCAGGGTGGCGGTGGCCGAGCCGGCGATCCCCAGTTCGGGGAACGGCCCATAGCCGGTGATCAGCAGGGGGTTCAGGACGATGTCCAGCGCCACCATCAGGATCGAGAAGTAGAACGGCGTGCGGCTGTCGCCCACGCCGCGCTGGGCCATCATCACGTACGAGAAGAAGTACATGAACGGCATGGCCGAGAAGATCACCCGCAGGTAGGCGATGGCGTCGCGGCGCGCCGCGGCCGGGGTGCCCATCGCGTCGAGGATGTGCGGGGTCAGCCAGACGCCCAGCAGGCCGACGCTGAGGGACACGGCGACGAAGAAGGCGGTGGAGGTGCCGATCACCTTCTTGGCCTGGGCCTCGTCGCGGGCGCCCACCGCCTGGCCGATCATGATGTTGGACGCCATCGACAGGCCGAACACCGCGCCCAGCATGAGGAACATGATCTGGTTGGCGTTGACCGTGGCGGTCAGCGCCGCCTCGCCCAGGATATGGCTGACCCAAACGGCGTTGGCCGAACCGTTCACCGAGTGGAGGATGTTGGTCGCCATCACCGGGAGGGCGAACAGGACCAGCGTCCTGCCGATCGGGCCGGTGGTCAGGTCCGGGACCTTGCGGCCGCCGGCCATGCGGCCGGGTCCTCGCGCCGCTTCCCCCGGACTGTCCACCTTCGCCCCCGCTCGCTCGGCCCGACCGGCCCGCACCGAGGCTTCTAAGGGCGCGCGCCGGGCAGGTTCAAGCACGGCGGGCGGTCGCATGACGACTTCACGACAGCTTGAGGCGGCCGGCTTTCGCGCTAAGGAAGCCGCATGACCCTGAAGATCCTACAGTTCGGAACCACCGGTCAGCTCGGCGTCGAGCTGCTGCGCCAGGCGCCCGGACACGACGTCGCCGTCACCGCCCTGGGCCGCGCCGAAGCGGACCTGGCCGATCCGGACGCGGCGGCCGCCCAGGTGCGGGCGCACCGCCCGGACGTGGTGGTCATCGCCGCCGCCTATACCGCCGTGGACCTGGCCGAGACCGAGGGCGACCTGGCCCGGACGGTGAACGCGCTCACGCCCGGCGCGATCGCGGCTGCGGCGCGCGAGGCGGGCGCCGCGTTGATCAACGTCTCGACCGACTACGTCTTCGACGGCGACGGGGGCGCCCCCTATGCCGAGGACGCGCCGACGAACCCGCTCAACGCCTATGGCCGCACCAAGCTGGAGGGCGAGCGGACGGTGGCGGCGGCCAATCCCCGCGCGCTCAACATCCGCACCTCGTGGGTGGTCTCGCCCCACGGCAAGAACTTCGTGAAGACGATGCTACGCGTGGCGGCGGCCGGGAACCCCCTGAAGGTGGTGGACGACCAGGCCGGCCGGCCCACCTCGGCGGGAGACCTGGCGGGCTTCATCCTGGGCCTCGCGCCGCGACTGGCGGCGGCGCCCGCCGGCGACCCGCTGTTCGGGACCGTCCATTTCGCCAACACGGGCGAGGTGACCTGGCGCGACTTCGCGGTGGAGATCTTCGCCCAGGCGCTGGGCGAAGCGGCGCCCGAGGTGGGCGGGCAACGCACCGCCGACTACGTGACCCCGGCCCGCCGCCCCCTGCGCGCGACGATGGACCTGGGGCGGCTCGAGCGCGTGTACGGCGTCACGCCCCGGCCGTGGCAGGCGGCGCTGGCCGACATCGTCGCGGAACTGAAGGGCTAACGCGTCGGGCGACAGGCGCCGACGCCCGGTCCTGCAAGGCCGCGCCGCGGCGTCTTCCGGATTCAACGAACCGCGGACAGCGGAGGCGCGCGAGCGCGTCAGGCCGCAAACCTCAGGAAATGCACCCGCGCGGCGCCGTAGTCGCGGGCGTCGAGGACTTCGTAGCCGGGCGTCTCGGGCGTCGGCTCGGACACGCCGCGTTCGAAGACCACGACCGCGCCCGGCGCCAGCCAGCCGCCTTCAGCGAGGCGCGCCAGGGCCTGTTCGCCCAGGCCCTGGGCGTAGGGCGGGTCGAGGAAGGCCAGGTCGAAGGCCGGGCCATCCGCGCCGGGGCGCACGCCCAGGTCGACGGCGGAGCGGCGGTGGACACGGATGCGGCCGAAGAGGCCGAAGGCGTCGACGGTCTCGCGGATGGCGCCGCGGGCCGCCTCGCCCGTCTCGACGAACAGGCAGAAGGCGGCGCCGCGCGACAGGGCCTCGAAGCCCAGGGCGCCCGAGCCGGCGAAGAGGTCGATCACGCGCCGGTCCCGGAGGCCCGGCGACCAGGGCGCATGCTCCAGGATGTTGAAGATCGCCTGGCGCGCGCGGTCCGAGGTGGGGCGGGTGGCCTCGCCCTCGGGCGCGACGATCGGCCGGCCGCGGAATTCTCCCGAGACGATGCGCAAGCCCGTGACTCCCTATGGCCGGGGACTCCTGCGACCCTGGCCTTCTTGATGACTGGGGTCTCCCGTTCCAAGGTTTCGGCCAAGACGCAAGAGCGCGGAGACAAGGAGGAGGACGCATGAGCCTGGTCACGGTCGAACGGCGCGGCGGGACGGCCGTCGTCACCTACGCCAACCCCCCGTTCGGCACGATGACCGCGCCGGGCGCGCAGGAGATGCTGGAGGCGTTCCGGCCCCTGGCGGCCGACCCGGCGGTGCGGTCGGTGGTGATCACCGGCGGCCTGCCCGGCGTCTTCATCCGCCACTACGACGTGGACGAGCTGGGTGCGATGGGCGAGCGACTGAAGGACGGCCCACCGCCGCCCCCGCCGACCGACCCGGGGGCGCGGCCGACGGAAGGATACCTGGCGCTGGTGGACGCCATCTTCGAGGCGCCCAAGCCCGTGGTCGCCGCGATCAACGGCCTCTGCATGGGCGGCGGGTTCGAGCTGACCCTGGCCTGCGACCTGCGGATCGCGGCGCCGGACGTGGAGGCCATCGGCCTGCCCGAGACGCGGGTCGGCATCTTTCCCGGCGGCGGCGGCACGCAGCGGCTGCCGCGCGTGGTGGGCGAGGCGAAGGCGCTGGAGATCATCCTGCGCGGCCTGACGTTCCGGGGCGAGCAGGCCCACGCCATCGGCCTGGTCCACGAGCTGGCCGACGACCCGCTGGCGCGCGCGCTGGAGATCGCCGCCGAGTGGGCGGGGCGCGGCGCCGAGGGGCTGGCCTACGCCAAGCGGCTCACCCGCGCGGCCCTCGACCGCCCGGTTTGGGAGGGGCTGGCCGACGAGCGCCGGGCTTTCCTCGAGGTGATGTCGACGGCTTCGGCCCGCGCGGGGCTGGGCCAGGGCCGGCCGCCCGCGGAGATCCAGCGGATTTAGGCCCCTTGCCGACGCCGCGGCCTCGCGCCCTCTCCTCACCAGGTTCGGGGCCAGGTTCGGGGAAAGCTTCGGACGCCCCCTTCTTTCGCTGAGGGGGGTCGTTGCGAAAAGCGCTGGCGGCCTTGGTTCGCCCCTCCCCCTTGCGGGGAGGGGCGTTCTGCGACGGCTTCCCGTGGGCGGGTGGAATCGCGAAGCGGCGCCTGGGGCGCGGCGGAGGACTTGCGCTTGGGCGGGGGATGCGGACGGGCCTTGGGCTTCGCCTTGGCCCAGCCGGCCTTGTAGGTCTTCTTCGCCGGCTTCGCCTCGGACCTGGACTCCGGCGCGGACTCCGCGGCCGCCGGCGCCTGGGCGGCGCGGCGGGCCTTCTTCGCGGGCGAACGGTACTGGGGCCGTTCGCCCGTGGGCAGGTTGGCCGGGTCGATGTGGGCGGCGAACTGCTCGCGGATCACGCGGGGACCCACCTCCTCCACCTCGCCGACGTCCAGCGTGCCGAGCGCCAGGGGGCCGTAGGCCAGGCGGATCAGGCGGTTCACCTTCAGCCCGAGGGATTCCAGCACCCGGCGCACCTCGCGGTTCTTGCCTTCGTGCAGGGTGACGGTGATCCAGAGGTTCGCGCCCTCGCGACCCTCCTTCGCCTTGTCGAGCCGGGCCTCGATGGCGCCGTAACGCACGCCGTCGACGGTGACGCCGTCCTTCAGCCGGTCCAGCGCGGCCTGGGTCGTGCGGCCGTAGGCGCGGGCGCGGTAGCGGCGCACGATCCCGGTGGCGGGCGACTCCAGCGCGCGCGCCAGCTCGCCGTCGTTGGTGAGCAGTAGCAGGCCTTCGGAACTCAGGTCGAGGCGGCCCACCGAGATCAGCCGCGGCAGGCCCTCGGGCAGGGCGGCGAACACGGTGGGGCGGCCCGCCGGGTCCTTGTGGGTCGTCACCAGGCCCACGGGCTTGTGATAGCGGAACAGGCGGGCGGGCTCGGGCTCGCCCACCACCTCGCCGTCGACGGTGACGATGTCGCCGGCCTCGACCTTGACCGCGGGGGTCTCCAGCGCGCGGCCGTTGACGGCCACCCGGCCCTCGGCGATCAGGCGCTCGACGTCGCGGCGGGAACCGACGCCGGCGCGGGCCAGAAGCTTGGCGACGCGCTCGCCGGCCGCTTCGCTGTCGGGGTCATCGGCGTCGGTCCCGGCTTGACCGGACGCGTGCGGCTGGGTTCGTAGGGGATCGTGGACCATGACCGCCGGACAATGCGCATCGCGCTCGAAGCCGCGCAAGCCGCCGCCGCGGCCGGCGAGACGCCCGTGGGCGCGGTGATCGTGGATCCGGCGACCGGCGAGGTGGTGGCCGTCGGCGCGAACCGGCCCATCGGCGCCCAAGACCCCACCGCCCACGCCGAGATCGTCGCCATCCGCGCGGCGGCGGAGAAGCTGGGGAACTATCGCCTCACGGGCCTGGAGCTGTTCGTCACCCTGGAGCCCTGCGCCATGTGCGCCGGCGCCATCAGCCACGCGCGGATCGGGCGGCTGGTCTACGGCGCCGACGACCCGAAGGGTGGGGCGGTGGTCCACGGCCCGCGCGTCTTCGACCAGCCCACCTGCCACTGGCGGCCGGCGGTGGCGGGGGGCGTGCTGGCCGAGGAGTCGGCCGACCTGCTGCGCGGCTTCTTCCGCGCCCGGCGCAAGCCGCGGCCGGGGACTTCCGGGCCGGAGGCCTGAGATCCGGCGAGCGGCGTGACGAGCCCTCATGGCGCGAAGGGTGCGGGGCGCCTTGCCAACCGGCCCCCGCCGGCCCGATGATCCTCCAAAAGAACGGTATGGGAGGACGTCATGGCGGGACTGCTCGACGGAAAGGTCGCCATCATCACAGGCGCGGGCAACGGGCTGGGCGAGGCCTACGCCAAGCTGTTCGCGAAGGAAGGCGCCGCGGTCGTGGTCAACGACCTGGGCGGCGCGCGGGACGGATCGGGCGCCGACGTCTCGGCGGCTCAGAAGGTGGTGGACGCCATCGTCGCGGCCGGCGGCCGGGCCGTGGCCAACGGCGACGACGTCTCGACCGTGCAGGGCGGCGAGAACATCCTGAAGGCGGCGCTGGACGCGTTCGGCCGGGTGGACATCCTGGTCTGCAACGCCGGCATCCTGCGCGACAAGTCGTTCGCCAACACGTCCGAGGCCGACTGGGACGCGGTCATCAAGGTGCACCTGAAGGGGACCTACTGCTGCGCCCTGCCGGTGTGGAAGTGGATGAAGGAGAACGGCGGCGGCTCGATGGTGCTGACCTCGTCCACTTCGGGCCTCTACGGCAACTTCGGCCAGACGAACTACGGCGCGGCCAAGGCCGGCATCTACGGCATGGTCCGGGTGATGGCGATCGAAGGCCGCAAGTACAACATCCGCGTCATGGGCCTGGCGCCCGGCGCCTACACCCGGATGACCTCGGACCTGCCCGGCCGCCAGGGGCGCGAACCCGACCCGCTGAGCCTGCCCGAGAACGTGGCGCCGGGGGTGCTCTACATGGTCTCGGACCTGGCCGCCGAGCACTCGGGCAAGATCCTGGGCGTCTCGGCGCGTGGCGTTCGCGAGATCAAGATGCTGGAGACCGAGGGCTTCACGCCCGGCCGGCCCTACACCGCCCAGGAGGTGGCCGAGAACGCCTCGAAGGTCTTCTTCGACGTGGCCGAGAACGTGCATCGGCTGGCGCCGGCAGGTTAGCCGGCGGGTTGGGCCGGGACCCGGCCCGCTACAGCGCCAGGCTGGCGCGGGCCGCCGCCAGCGCGCGTTCCAGGCCGTCGGCGTCGAAGGCGGCGGCGGTCCCGTGGCCCCACACCGGGCCGGGCCAGGCGGGATCGCCGGCCCATCGGCCGATCACATGGACGTGGAGCTGCGGCGTGATGTTGCCGAGCTGGCCCACGTTCAGCTTGGCGACCGGAAGGCCCAGGGCCTCGCCCACGGCGCGCACCGCCGTCCCGGCCTGGACCACCTCCTCCACCAGCCGCCCGCGCTCGGCGCCCGACAGGTGCTCGAGCTCGGTCGCGCCCGCCACCCGCGGGAGCAGCACCAGCCACGGCCAGCGGGCGTCGCCGTGCAGCCGGACGTGGCAGAGGGCCAGGTCGCCCACGCTTTCGGAGGTGGCGGGGAAGGCCGGATGCAGATCGAACATGGCCGCAAGCGGGTGCGGCATTGCCGCACGGGCGTCAACGAGCTAGAGCCCGCGCCGACATCACAATGAGGAGTGGTCACCCATGGCGAAGAAGCCCATCCGCGTGGCGGTCACCGGCGCGGCCGGAAACATCGGCTACGCCCTGCTGTTCCGGATCGCCTCGGGCGAGATGCTGGGCAAGGACCAGCCGGTGATCCTGCAACTGCTGGAGATCCCGGTCGAGGGCCCGCAGAAGGCGCTGAAGGGCGTGGCCATGGAGCTGGAGGACTGCGCCTTCCCGCTTCTCCAGGACATGGTGCTGACCGGCGACCCGGACGTGGCCTTCAAGGACGCCAACTGGTGCCTGCTGGTGGGCTCCAAGCCCCGCGGCCCCGGCATGGAGCGGGCCGACCTGCTCAAGGACAACGGCAAGATCTTCATTGCCCAGGGCAAGTCGATCGACGCCAACGCCGCCGACGACGCCCGCGTCGCGGTGGTGGGCAACCCCTGCAACACCAACGTGATGATCGCCGCCAGCCAGGCCAGGCGCCTGACGCCCGACCGCTTCACCGCGATGGTGCGCCTGGACGAGAACCGCGGCCGCAACCAGCTGGCCAAGAAGGCCGGCGTCCCGGTGACCGACGTCTCCGAGCTGTTCATCTACGGCAACCACAGCCCGACGATGTTCGCCGACTTCACCCACGCCAGGATCGGCGGCAAGGCGGTGACCGACGTGATCACCGACCGCGCCTGGCTGGAGACCGAGTACCTGCCGACGGTCGGCAAGCGCGGCGCGGCGATCATCGACGCCCGCGGCCAGTCCTCGGCCGCCTCGGCCGCCAACGCCCTGATCGACCATGTCCGCGACCTCGTCACGCCGGGCGCGATCCATTCGGTGGCCGTGGCCAGCGAGGGCCGCTACGGCTTCGACGATGGCGTCTGGGCCGGGATGCCCGTCAAGACCACCGCGCCGGGCGCCTACGAGGTCATCACCAGCTACGAGATGGACGACTTCGCCACGTCGAAGATCAAGATCACCAACGACGAGCTCGTCGGCGAGCGCGACACGGTGAAGGACATGCTGGGCTGACGCCCCGCCGCGGCCGGCCGCGGCGGACGCCTCCCGAAGGACCTGGAAGACCATCGAGCCCGCCGCAACCCGCGGCGGGCTCGTTGCATGACGCTGGTGGCGTCAGGCGGCGGCCCAGTTCAGGGCCTCGGGGTCGTCGATGGCCATCTCGTCCCAGTCGAGGTCGGGCGGCGGGCTCATGGCCGCGGCCACGACGGCGCTCATCTCGGCGGCCGAGGTGACGCCCACGAGGACGTGGCTGGCCTCGGGCCGGGTCAGCGCAAAGCCCAGGGCGGCCTGGAGCGGATCGGAGCGGCCTTCGGCGATCAGGCGCCGCGCGCGCGAGATGCGGCCGGCGGCGGCCTTCAGGTGGCTGGGCGCGCGGTCGGGCGGCAGGAAGAGGACGCCGTTCAGGAAGATCGAGCGCAGGTGGACCTCGACGCCCATTCCCGCGATCGTCTCCAACGAGCCGTCGAGCAGCAGGCGCTGGTCCAGCAGCGAGGCGGGCGCCTGGACGAGGTCGGGCTTGAAGCGGCGGGTCACGCCCACCGGATCGTCCGAAGCGTAGACCGGCACGCCGATGCGCCGGCACAGGCCCTGGTCCTTGAGCGCCTTGAGGCGGTCCCACAGGGCCGGGCCCAGCGGCGAGAACAGGTCGGTGGCCGACGGCGCGACGACGGCGTCCACCCGCTCGACCCCCAGCCGCGTCATCTGCGCGCGCAGCTCGGCCTCGACGGCGTCGGGGCCGCGTTCGGGCCGGATGGCGGTCAGGGTGATTCGGAACGGGATCGGCTGGGGCAGGGCTGCGCGCAGCAGGGTGTCGGTGGTGGTCGTCTGGCGCGCCACTTCCAGAACCGAGAGGCCCGACCGCCCGGCGATCGAGAGGATGTCACGCGCTTCGGCTTCACGCGGCCGGCCCCTGGGGCCGGGCGTTGGGCCGGGCGGTTGGTCGAGACCGAACTGGCTGGTCCCGAGGCCGAGTTTCTGGAGCGGTGAAGTCATTCAGGCCCGGGTGCTTGGTGAAATCCGTTCGAGCGGCCATTTTGACGCAGGGATGACTAAGAACCCGTATCCCACCGATGATTAACGCGTGATTGACTCTGTCCCCGATCTTCCGGAATGGCCGATGTTCGGCCTGGCCGAGGACGTGCGCCCGGCGATGGCCGCCGCGCGGGCGGCGGGCCACGCGTTCGTCCTGGGAACCCTGGTCGCCGTGGGCGGCGGCGGGCCGCGGCCCGAGGGCACCCAGATGGTCTTCGCGCCCGGGCTCGTCGCCGGGTACTTCTCGGGCGGCTGCGTCGAGGGCGACGTCGCCGGTCACGCCCGCGCGTGCCTAGCCGACGGACGGCCCCGGACCCTGGTCTATGGCGAGGGCAGCCCCTGGCCCGATATCCGCTTGCTGTGCGGCGCGCGCATCGAGATCGTGCTGGAGCGGATCGCGCCCGACGATCCCGCCCTGGCCGAGCTGCTGGACGCCTGGACCGCGCGTCGGGCGGTCGCCTACGTCAGCGACGGAACGCGGCGGGCCTGCGCCGCCGGGGCGGCAGTGTTCGCGGGCTCCAGCGTGGTCCGCGCCTACGATCCGACGCCGCGGCTGGTGATCGTGGGCGGCGACCCCACGGCGCTGGCCATCGCCGAGCTGGGGGCGCGCTCGGGCTTCGAGACCACCCTGGTTCGACCCAAGGGCCCCTCGACGCCCCCGCCGGTGGCCGGGATCGCCTATCGCCGGGACGAACCGGCCGAGGCGCTGGCCGCCGTCGGCCTGGACCCCTGGACCTATGTGGCGGTGGCCACCCACGACCTCGACACGGACCGCGCGGCGCTGAAGGCCGCCCTGCCCTCCGAGGCCGGCTATGTGGGCCTGCTCGGCGCCCGGCGGCGGCTGGCGGGCCGGCTGGCGGAGCTGGAGCATGAGGGTTTGCCGGCGGCGGCGATCGCACGCCTGCGCGCGCCCATCGGCCTCGACATCGGCGGCAAGGCGCCGTTCGAGGTGGCGGTCTCGGTGATCGGCGAGATCACCGCCCTGCGCCACGCCGCCGCGCTCACGGCTTCGACGGCGCAGGCCCTGGCGTCGTAGCGCGCCCGGCCGCGGCCCTCCAGCCTCCGCGCGAGCGGAGGCCAGCATTCCCCTTTCGCCCGCTCGTACCTCGTGCGTGAGCTCCTGGCCGATCGCCGGCGGCGGCTAAGCCCGGGCGAGCGGGAGGACGTCGACGAGGTCGCCGGCCCCGGCCGCCGGAGCGCCGGCGGGGCGGACGAGCAGGGCGTCGGCGGCGGCGAAGACGCCGACCAGCGAGGAGTCCTGGTCCCGGTAGGGGCGGGCGGTGAGGCCGGCGTCGGCATGGCCGAGCCGGGCGCGCATCCAGTGTTCGCGCGGGCCGTTGGCCGGCAGGGGCGCGTCCAGCCGGGCGCGACGCATGGGCAGCGCGGGATCCGCGCCCTGGCAGGCCGCGATCAGCGGGCGAAGGAACAGTTCGGCGCAGACCATCGCCGAGGCGGGGTTGCCCGGCAGGCCCAGCAGCCGACGCCCGTCGCCGAGGAGGCCGAAGAAGGTGGGCTTGCCGGGCCGAATCGCCACGCTGGCGACGCGGAGCTGAAGGCCCAGCGCCTCGGCCGCGCCGCGCACGAGATCGTGGTCGCCCACCGAGGCGCCCCCCACCGTCACCACGAGATCGCCCTCGGCGTCGCGCAGGGCGGCCACGGTGGCGTCGAAGTCGTCGCGCACCGGCCGCGCGCGGCGGACCACGGCCCCCCAGCCCTCGGCCAGGGCCGCCAGGGCGCGGGAGCCGGAATCGTAGATCTGGAACGGTCCCGGGACGGCCGGCGCCTCGACGATCTCCTCGCCCGTGGAGAACAGGGCGATGCGCGGCCGGCGCGCCACCGAAAGCGTCGCCCGCCCCGCCGCGGCGGCCAGGGACAGCCGCCAGGGGTCGATCCCCGCGCCCCGACGCAGCAGCGTCTCGCCAGCCCGGAAGTCGCCCCCCGCGGGACGGAGATGATGGCCAGCCGAGGCCCGCGGCACGGCGACGACACCGTCGGCGGCCGTGGCGTCTTCCTGGATGACCACCGCGTCGCAGCCGGCGGGAACCGCCGCGCCGGTGAAGATGCGGACGGCCTGGCCCGCCGCCACGGCGCCGCCGTAGGCGTGGCCGGCCGCGCTCTCGCCGACGATCGCCAGGCGGCCGGGCGTGTCGGCGGCGCGCACCGCCCAGCCGTCCATCGCCGAAGCCGGGAAAGGGGGCTGATCGCGGACCGCGGCGACGTCCTCGGCCAGCACGCGGCCCACGGCCGCCTCCAGGGACACGGCCTCGGCCTCGGGAACAAGGGCCTCGGCCAGCATCCGCGCCCGGGCGTCATCGACGGAAAGCAGTTTCATGGGTCCGATATAGCCGTCATCCCGCCGGCGGCGAACCGGGTGCTATCCCAGATGAGCCCTGTAGAGCGCGAGCAGCTCGGCCCAGGCCTTCTCCGCGGCGGCCTCGTCGTAGACGGGGCTCCCCTTCACGCACCAGCCGTGGTTCGCGCCTTCATAGACCTCGACGGCGGCGGGGCGGCCGGCGGCGGCGAAGGCGGCGCGGAGCCGATCCTTCTCCTGCGGGCGCTGCTTGTCGTCGTTGTCGGCCGTGGCGACGAGATAGGCCGCCTTGGTCTTCGGGATCAGGAGATGCGGGCTGTCGGGCGTGTCCGACACCAGGACGCTCGCGTGGAAAGTCGCCGCGGCGCCCACCCGATCCGGCCGCACGGCGGCGGTCCGCAGGGTGAACGGCCCGCCCATGCAATAGCCCTGGACGCCGATCTTCTTCGCCGTGTCGGTCTGGGGCTGGGCGTCCAGGAAATCGACGTAGGCGGCGGCGTCGATGTCGACCTTGTCGTTGGTGAGGGCGGCGCGCAGCGGCGCGATCTTCGCCCTGTCGTCCTGGCTGGCGAAGTTGAAGGCGCCCTCGAACACCGGGGCCTTCCTCGAGCGGTAATAGAAGTTGGGGACCAGGACCACGTAGCCCGACGCGGCCAGCCGCCGCCCCATCTCGCGGAACACTGGGCGCAGGGACAGGAAATCGCACCAGATCACCACCCCCGGCCACCGGCCCTTGCCGGCCGGATGGAAGAGGGCCGCATCGGCCAGGCCGTCGGGCGTCTTCACCTCGACGTCCTTCTCGACCACGCCGTCGACGAGCGCGGGGGCCGCCAGGGCGGGGCTGGCGAGCCCGCCGGCGGCGGCGGCCGAGAGCAGGCCGAATGTCCGCCGCGAGACCGTGGGGTCGTGGATCAGGCCTTCGTGGATGTCGTCGCACATGGCGGGGCGCCTCGGTTTCCGTCGCCGGCGATGTTGCGTCGTCTTTGGAGAATCCGCCACCTCTTCGCGACGACCGGCGGTTCGCGATCGTCGCGACATGATAGTCAGGGGCATGGCGACGCTGCGTGAGATCCGGGCCCGGACGCTGGGGCCCTATTTCGAGGCCCAGCTCCGTCTGGCCGGGCACATGGCCGGGCTGACCGGCGTCTCCCTGGGGGAGGCTGCCTGGCGATACACGAACTTCCACCGCCGGTTCGGCTACGGCTCGCCGGACGAGGCGACGCGGGCGGGGCCAGCCGGGAACCCGTGGCGCGCCTACGCGACGGCCCTGGAAGCGGCGGACGGCCTGGCCGCCCAGGTGCGTGCGACGCAGGACGCGTTCATGAACGGGCAGGACGAACGGCTTCCCCTGCCCGGACAGGACGGCTTCGGCTGCTTTGCCTGCGAGGCGCCGCGGCCGGACGGGGCGGTGCGCATCCATTTCTTCAACGCCGACACGGACGGCGCGGGCGGGCCGCTGGCGGCCGGCAAGGCGCCCCGCCGGCGGGCGGAGCTGGCGCGGATGACCGCCCACGTCCGGCGCGAGCACCCTCAGGCGCGGACGATCCGCGGGAAGTCCTGGCTCTACAACCTCGAAGCCTACCGGCGGCTGTTCCCGGCGGACTATGTCGCTTCGCGGACGCCGGCCAAAGGGCCGCTGCATCTGACCGGCACATCGAGCTGGGGCCAGCTCATCGACAGCCGCGAGGCGATCCGGCCCGAGCTGCGGGACGCCTTCGTCGCGAACCTGTCCAGGCTGGACCCCGACGCGCCCTGGCGGGCGTTTCCCCTACGCGTCCTGTCCGTCGAGGCGCCGATCGAGAGCTTCGAGGCCCACCTCAGCGGATCGCGACCGGATTGATCACGATCTGGACCGTCCCCTCGAACCGCGGCTGACCCAGGACGAACAGGAACTCGGTCACGCCGTCGGCCGCCAGGGCGTTGGTGTCGATGGTCTCCAGGACGTGGACGCCCTTCTTGGCCAGCAGGGTCTGGTGGACGATGAAGGGCCGGTCCGGGTTCTCGAACGGGATCGGCTCCAGGGCGACGGTGTCGGCGCCGATGGCCACCACCCCCTGGTCGGCCAGCCAGATCGCGCCCTCCTCGCCCAGGCCCGGCTCGGTCGAGCGGAAGACGTCGCGGTCGCTCTGGGCCTTGGCCGCCATCCAGCCGGTGTGGAAGAGGACGACGTCGCCCTTGCCCACGGTGACCTTCTGGGCGCGCATGGCCGCTTCGATGTCGGCGCGGTTGAACGCCTGGCCGGCGGCGAGCGGCTTTCCGAAATGCCTGACCATGTCGATCAGGACGCCGCGCGTGACGATGGGCGGCACGCGGGCGAGGTCGAGGGCGAAACCCTTGTCGGTGTTCACCTGCGAGGCGTGGAGGCCGTTGTAATAGCGGTGGTCGATGCCCAGGTGGCCCAGGCCGTCCATCTGGGTGCCGATGCCCATGCTGGTGACGACCCGCTCGTCATAGGCGGTGACCTTGTTCGCGCCGACCGGCGGGGCCAGGGGGGCGGCAGGGCCGGGTATCCGTTCGACGGAATATCTGCGCTCGCCGTAGGCCGGGGTCGAGACGCCGGTGGGGACGCCCAGGGCATAGACCTTGCCCGTCGTGACCAGAGCGGCGGCGCGTTTCACGCCCTCGGGCGAGAGGTTGTTGACGGCGCCCAGGGTGTCGGCCGCGCCGTAGGCCGACGGATACCAGGCCTCGTGCGCCGTCGCCGCGCCCGCCATCAGCGTGGCCGCCAGCGCGGCTCCCGCCGCGATCCATCCCGTCCGGCCCATGAACACCTCCCTCGCCCTGCTTGTTGTAGGGCCAGCGTGTCACGATAGCCCGGCCGGCGACAAGCTCATGCTCCAGTCCTGCGAGGCCGCGAAGCGGCGCCTCTCGAAATTCAAGGAACCGCGGAAGATGCGGAAAAGCGCGGAAGGCGAAGCTGCGATTCCGCGGTGACATGGCGGAGCCTCCGCTCGCGCGGAGGCCCGGGACTCCCGACCGGATTTTTCGTCTGGCTTCGTGGCTGACGAAGCGTGCGCCTGCGGGCCTAGGCGAGGGTATCCGGCTGCGGCGCGACAGGGGCGGTTTCGGTGAGGGGGCGGCCGCCGATGGGGCGGGGGGTGCGGCGATCCTGGGCGTGGATCTCGGCGAAGGTCAGGTGCGGGTGGGTGCGCGCCAGCTCCCGAAGGCGGGTGACCCAGATCGGCGCATAGGCCACGGCCACGCCCACCGCGTCGCCGGCGAAGTCGCTCCACGAGGCCTGACGGCCGAGGGCGGCCTGGGCCAGCTCGCTCATGGCGCCCAGCAGCACGGCGACGATCGCCACCTCGCCGGCCCGCGAGCGGGGCAGCGCGGTCAGCATCGCCAGGGTGACGCCGTAGAACAGCAGCGCATGCGCCACATGGTCGGGAAACGGCAGGCCGAGATCGCCGTAGCGGAACGGGCCCGTGAGCGCGATCACCGCCGCCACGCCGCCCAGCGCACCGCCCGCGCGCAGGCCTTGCATCAGTCGGTGGGGCGTGAGGCGCATGGGGTCCGGGGCGGCGGGGAGGAACGGCCCCACCCTGCCCGAACGTCGTGAAAGCCCGTTGAAGAGGCGTGGTTAGCGCGAGGTGACCATCCGACGGGACAGGCCCTGGACCCCGCCGACGGCGATCAGGCTCTGACCGCCGAAATAGAGTCCCCAGACCGCCAGGCCCATGGGCAGGATGTCGAGCGCCGGACGGCCTGTGCGCAGGAAGATCAGCAGGTCCGAGGCCACGAACATCAGGGCGCCGGCGGCGACCAGGGCGCGCGGCAGGCGGCTGAGCCATGCGGCGGCAGCCATCGCGGCGAGCCCGAAGGCGTAGAGCGCCACGCCCGGCGCCAGGCCCCGGTCGGGCGGCAGCAGGAACGAGACCCCCGTCGTCACCGCCACGATGGCTCCGGCGACGATCCAGTCCAGGCGGGCGAGGGCCGGCCGCCGGTTGCGCGCGTAGAGGGCGATGGCGACGAGATGCCCCGCCAGGAAGGCGAAGGCGCCGACGACCAGGCCGTGGGTCGCCAGCAGCACGTCGCCCAGCGCGCCGAACGCCAGGACGGCCGCCAGCATCCAGCCGTCGCGGTTGCGGGCCTCGAGGCCCGCCCAGACCGCCAGCAGGGACACGCCGGCCCCCTTCCACGCCACGCCGACCGCGTCGGGCAGGTCGGGCGACCACAGGCCGGCCGCGATCGCCGCGGGCGCCAGGCCATAGGTGATCCCGGCCGCGAGGGCGGCGAAGAGGACGATGCGGTTCATTCCCAGCCCTTCAGGTCGCACCACACGTCCAGCGGGTCGCGTGTGGAGCGCCAGCCGTTGATCGGATGGTCCGGGTCGCGGTAGCCGAGCGCGAGGCCGGAGAACACCATGTGATCCTCGGGCAGGCCGGTAGCCCGGGCCACCGAGAGGGGGTAGCGGGCCCAGAACTCCTGGGCGCAGGTGTCCAGCCCGCGTTCGACGGCCAGGAGCATGACGGTCTGCATGTACATGCCCAGGTCCGACCACTGGGGCGGGCCCAGCTTGCGGTCCAGGCAGAAGAAGATCCCCACGGGCGCGCCGAAGAACTGAGCGTTGCGCGCGAACCAGCGCAGGCGGGCGGCCTTGTCCTCGCGCGGGACGCCGATGGACGCGTAGAGCTGCTCTCCGTTCTCGAACCGGCGGGTGCGGAAGGGGTCCCACAGGTCGGGCGGGTAGACGGCGTATTCCATCGGCTCGCCGGCGGGGTTCCCGGCGACCTCGGCCTTGAACGCCTCCAGCGGGGCGCCCGTCAGGGCGTAGACACGCCACGGCTGGAGATTGCCGCCGGACGGGGCCCGGGCCGCGCGCTCCAGGATGTCGGCGACCACGGCCCGGGGCACGGGGTCGGGCTTGTAGGCGCGCACCGAGATGCGATGTTCGACGGCGTCGGAGACGTTCATGGGGAACCTGTTGACCTTGGCCTTGCGAATCTCGGCTAGCATCTCAACGCTAGGTGAAGGCAAGCGACGTGGGCAAACGCGGTAAGTCGGGCGGGATCGCGGGCGCATTGGGCGCCGCGCTGAAGATCGTGGTCGTCGCCGGCCTGGTCGTCTTCTTCATCGGCCCGGTGATCGCCGTCGCGGTCTATCGGTTCGTCCCGCCGCCCGTCACCATCCTGATGATCCAGCGGGTGTTCGAGGGCCACGGGCTGGACCGCCGCTGGGTTGCGCTCGACGACATCTCACCCAACCTCGTCCGCGCGGTGATCGCCGCCGAGGACGCGCGGTTCTGCGAGCACATGGGCTTCGACGTCGAGGCCATCGAGAAGGCCATGACCGCCAACGCCTCCGGCAAGCGGCTGCGCGGCGGCTCCACCATCAGCCAGCAGACCGCCAAGAACGTGTTCCTCTGGCCGCAGCGGGACTGGGTGCGCAAGGGCCTGGAGGCCTGGTTCACCGGCCTGATCGAGGTCGGCTGGGGCAAGCGGCGGATCATGGAGGTGTACCTCAACACGATCGAGTTCGGCCCCGGCGTGTACGGCGCGGAAGCCGCCGCCCGGAAGACCTTCGGCGTGCCGGCCAGCAAGCTCACCCCCACCCAGGCGGCGCGGCTGGCGGCCATCCTGCCGAAGCCGCTGGGGTGGCGGGCGGCCACGCCGGGCCCCTATGTCCAGCGGCGCGCAGGCGCCATCAACCGCAACGCCCGCGTGGTCCGGAGCGAGGGCCTGACCGCCTGCGTGCTGACGTGACGGGCGCCGAAGTCACGGGCGCCACGAATATTTTGTTCTGAAGTAATCGATCCTTAGCCCTGGGCGTGCAGGATGCTGGGACTGGAACCGGAAACGCCCCCATGTCGAGATCCGGGCTGAAACCCGGGCCGAAGCTCGGCCTCGTCGCCCTCGCCGCCCTCGCCGCCGTGGTCCTCGCCCCACGGACGGGCGGGGCCGACGTCCCCGCGCCGCCCGCGTTCGAAAGCGCCCAGTAGCCGGCCTCCAAGTCGCCGGTCCGATAGCCGGCGCCGCCTCGAGGGAGGGCGGCGCGTCGAAGGCGGAACGCGGAAAACCAGGAACGCGGAACCCGGGGATGGCGTTGTCCTGCACCGAACAGGTTGCAGGAGGCCATTCCATGAAAGTCGCCGACGTCATGACCGCCCAGGTGGTCACCGCCACGCCCCGTTCCACCATCGCCGAGGTGGCGCGCACCATGGCGCAGATCGAGACGGGCGCCGTGCCGGTCACCGACGACGGCCAGGTCGTGGGTCTCGTCACCGACCGCGACATCGTCCTGCGGGCGGTGGCGGAAGGCCTTCCCCTCAGCACGCCGATCTCCGAGGTGATGACCGAGGGGGTGGAAACCTGCCGCGAAGACGACAGCGTCGCCGACGCCACGGGCAAGATGGGCGGCAAGCAGATCCGCCGGCTGGTGGTCCTCAACGACAGCGGCCGGCTGGCCGGGATCCTGTCGCTGGGCGACGTCGCCCAGGAGTACGGCGCCAAGCAGGTGGGCCGCACCCTGGAGGAGATCAGCGAGAGTACGCCGGCGGCGCAGTAGCGACGGCGGAACAGGCCTGGGGGCCTGTGCGATGGCGAAAGCCCCATGCCATCTTCTGACGCTGGATAAGGATCCGATCACCCACGCGACAGAAGGTTCCTGGATGGAGGTCTATACGGACCTCCCGGTCGCCGACATGCGCGATGGCGTACGCCCTGATCCTGTGCTCGGACGGAAGCGTCCCCAGCCGCAGAACCGAACCGTAGACCTCGGTCGTCGGGCCGACTGGTGTCATCGCCCACAGAAAGCCCATCAGTATCGCAGCGAGAAGGAGGATGGCGAGCACGAGCCTGCCGCCATGCTCCTCAGAATCCGGCAGAACGGCCCGTCGAAATTCCCGCGCGATCTGGATGTCGCGAAGACTTGGACCCATCTTCTTCATCGACTGGAGACCTTGGGCCCATTCCGACAGCGTCGCCATTCGACCCTTCGCTCCTTGATCTCGGAATGAGCGCCCCTCAAGTTTCTTCTTCAAGGAATAATCTGCCTCGAAAGGCCACCTGATGCGCGTCGGCGTGCCGAGAGAGATCAAGCCGGACGAATATCGTGTCGGGCTGACGCCCACGGCTGTGCGCGAGTATGTGGGCCGTGGGCACGAGGTGTTCGTGGAGACGGGGGCCGGCGTCGGAGCGGGCTACGGCGACGACCTCTATGCGCGCGCCGGGGCGAGCCTTCTGCCCGACGCTGCGGCGGTGTTCGACGCGGCGCGGCTGATCGTGAAGGTCAAGGAGCCGCAGGCGCCGGAATGGGCGCGGCTGACGAAGGACCACATCCTCTTCACTTACCTGCACCTGGCGCCCGATCCGACCCAGGCCGAGGGGTTGCTCGCGAGCGGCTGCGCCGCGATCGCCTACGAGACCGTGACTGACGCCGACGGCGGCCTGCCACTTCTCGCGCCCATGTCCGAGGTGGCCGGGCGGCTCGCGGTGCTCTCGGCCGGCGCGACCCTGCTGAAGCACAACGGCGGCATGGGCCTGCTGATCTGCGGTGTTCCCGGATCGCCGCCGGCCCGGGTGCTCGTGCTCGGGGGCGGCGTGGTGGGCATGAACGCGGCCCGGATGGCCGCCGGCCTGGGCGCCGAGGTGGTGGTGGTCGAGCGCTCGATCCCACGGATGCGCGAGCTGGACGACATGTTCCGGGGCCGGGTGGTCACCCGGTATTCCACCCGCGACGCCGTGGACGAGGAAGTCCTGAAGGCCGACGTGGTGATCGGCGCCGTACTGACGGCCGGCGCCTCGGCGCCCACGATGGTGACCGCGGCGCACCTTCCCAGGATGAAGCCCGGCTCAGTGCTGGTGGACGTGTCCATCGACCAGGGCGGCTGTTTCGAGACCAGCCGGCCGACCACGCACAAGGACCCGACCTATGTGGTCGACGGCGTCGTCCACTACTGCGTCGCCAACATGCCGGGCGCGGCGCCGCGCACCTCGTCCGAGGCCCTGGTGCACGCCACCCTGCCGTTCGGCCTGCAACTGGCGGACAGGGGCCTGGAGGCGCTCGAGGCCAACGTCCACCTGGCCAAGGGGCTGAACGTGCTCGCCGGCGAGATCACCCATCCGGCCGTCGCCGAGGCCCTCGGCAAACCGTTCCGCGACCCGTTCGGAGCCTGGAGCTAGGTGTCCAGCCGCTTGCCCCGCGTCTCGGGCAGCAGCAACAGGCAGACGACGACCGAGATCGCGGTGAAGGCGAAGGGGTACCACAGGCCCGAATAGAGCTGGCCCGTGGCGGTCACGATGGCGAAGGCGGTGAACGGCACGAAGCCGCCGACCCAGCCCGTGCCGATGTGGTAGGGCAGCGACAGCGCCGTGTAGCGCACCTTGGTCGGGAACAGCTCCACCAGGCAGGCCGCGATGGGACCGTAGAGCGCGGTGGCGGCGACGACGAAGATCAGCAGCACCCCGAACGCGCCGAGCAGGTTCATCCGCTCGGGATCGGCCTTGTCCGGATAGCCGGCGGCGGCCAGCGCGCCCTTGATGCGGCCCTCGACACGGGTCTTGACCGCTTTGGCGACGTCGGGCGCCAGGCCCGTGGCGCTGGCCGAAGGCACCGTCTGCGTCCCGATCCGGACCAGGGTCGCCTGACCGGGGGCGCCGGCCTCGTTGCTGTACGAGATCCCGGCGTTGGCCAGGGTGGACTTGGCGATGTCGCACGAGGACAGGAAGCTGGCGCGACCGACAGGATCGAACTGGAGCGAACAGTCGGCCGGGTCGGCGATCACGACCACCGGCGTCCGCGCCTCGGCTTCGGCGAGGGCGGGGTTCAGGGTCTGGGACAGCAGGTGGAACCCCGGGAAATAGGCCACGAGCATCAGCGTCATGCCGAACAGCATCACCGTCTTGCGGCCCAGGCGGTCGGACATCCAGCCGAAGAAGACGTACAGCGGCGCACTGGCCGCCACGGCCGCCAGCATCAGCAGGTTGATCGTCTCGGGCGGTGCGCGAAGGAACCGCTCCATGAAGGTCTGGACGTAGAAGAAGGCGGTGTACCAGACGGCCCCCTGGGCGAACATGATCGCCACCAGGGCGATCAGCACCAGCTTCAGGTTGGGCCATTCGCCGAAGGCTTCCTTGAAGGGCGCCTGGCTCTGCCTGCCCTCGGCCTTGAGGCGTGCGAACTCGGGGCTCTCGGTGAGCTTGAGGCGCATCCAGATCGAAACCGCCAGCAGCACGCCCGAGAACAGGAACGGGATGCGCCAGCCCCAGGCCTCGAACGCCTCGGGCCCGACGGCCAGGCGCGAGAGCAGGATCACGATGAGGGCGCCGAAGAGGCCGAAGGCCGCCGAGCTCTGAATCCAGCTCGTGGCGAAGCCGCGGCGGTTGGGCGGCGCGTGCTCGGCCACGTAGATCGCCGCCCCGCCGTACTCGCCGCCCAGGGCGAAGCCCTGGAGGATGCGCATGAGGATCAGGAGGATCGGCCCGATCAGGCCCGCCTGGGTGTAGGACGGCAACAGGCCGATCGCGAGCGTCGCCCCGCCCATCAGCAGCACCGTGGCCAGGAACGCGCCCTTGCGCCCCGCCCGGTCGCCGATGCGGCCGAACACCAGGGCGCCCAGGGGCCGGAACAGGAAGCCCGCGCCGAACAGGGCCAGCGCCGCCGCCAGGGCGGCGGTCTCGGGCAGGCCGGTGAAGAACGTCCGCGAGATGACGCCCGTCAGGCTTCCGAAGACGAAGAAGTCGTACCACTCGAAGGTCGTGCCGGCGGACGAAGCCGCGACGACGGTCTTGAGCGAAGCCGGCTTTTCGCCCGCCTGCCCGGCTACGGCATCCGCCATGCGGTGTGTTCCCTTCCCCAGAACGCCTTGTTCAGCCTGATCTATGGGCTGGCGGCCGGGTTGAGAAGACTCCTTGGCGGCGCCGGGCCGGACGGACGCCGTCGCGCTCAGGCGACGGACAGCCTGCGACGCCGGAGCCGCAGGATCGAGCCGGTCCCGAAGAAGCCGCCGATCATCAGGCCCCAGGTCGCCGGTTCGGGCACCGCCCCCGCGCTGATCACGCCGCCGGCCGAGGCGCGGAAGTCGCGGAGCTGGCGCGTGGCGCCCGAGCCGGTGATGGCCGCGGCCTGGTTCAGGCCCGTGAAGGCCAGAGCCAGGTCGCCGTCGAACAGGCGGTTGGCGGGGATGATGTCGGAGGCCAGGGTCACCGTGCCGCCGGTGAGGGCGAAGGAGTCGGCGAAACCGCCCGAGGTGCCGCCCACCGACAGCCACCCGTGCGTGAACGCGCCGCTGAGCAGGATCCCGCCGGTCGTGATCGTGTTCCCGTAGGCGGTGATCGGCGTCAGTCCGGTGTACTTGAACTGGAACGCGCCGTTGAGGTCGCTCTGGCGGATCGGCGCGCCGGCGGTGAGCTGGCTCACGGCGCCGCTGGGCGCGCTGGCGTCGAACAGGAGCTGGGCGCTCAGGCCGTACAGGCCGGCGTCGTTCAGGTTGAAGAGGACGTCGATCCACTGGGCGGTGGCGGCCGCGTAGGCCGAAGCGCCGGGGTTCACCGCCAGGCTGCTGTTGGAGATCAGCCGGCCGGCGTTGGCGCCCGAGCCGTCCCAGGCGAAGGTCTTGCCGCTGCCCACCTGATTGAAGCTGGCCACCTGGACCAGCGTGGCGGCCTCGGCGCCCGAGGCGGCGGCGACACATCCGGCCGCCAGGGCGGCCGTAAAGGCCAGAGTCGAGAAACGCACCATCACAAACCCCTCTGTCCGCGGTCGTGGACCGCCTTCGCCGACCCCTCCGGCCGGCGCCCGACCAAAGGCGGCAGGGCGAGCGGGCGCGGGGTGGGCGACCTTGCCGGGGATTATCGGGCGCTGAGCCAGCGTAACAATCTGGCGTGACGGACAGGCCCGACCCCTAACTTTCGATCAGGTGTCGCGGCGCCGGACGATCGCGGATAGTGGTGGCGGACAGTGATGGCGGACAGTGATGGCGGGGCGCGCAGCAAGCCGCCCGGAGGATGCGGGCTTTGGACGGCGGACGGCTCTTCTCGGTCCGGGGCGAGCGCATCATCGCCTTCGGGCGGGCGATCCTCGCCGCCTTCCTGTGCCTGTCGCTGGTGGTCGGTCACGTCGCGGACGACGCCATCGTGCGGGGCCTGATCGTCGGCTATCTGGCCTACAGCCTGCTGATGCTGGCCGGAACGCGCAGCCGCCTGTTCGTCTATGGGGTCCTGCGACGGCCCTGGCTGACCTCGGGCCTCGACTTCGCGATCTTCACGATCCTGCTCTTCCTGACCAACGGGGCCGAGAGCCCGTTCTTCAGCCCGTTCATCTTCATGATCCTCAGCGCCACCCTCCAGTGGGGCTCGCGGGGCGCGGTGGTCATGGGCGGCCTCACCCTGGCGGCCTTCGTGGCGACCAGCCTGGGCAGCCTGCAGAGCCAGACACAGATCTTCGTCCTGAGGATCGGCTACACCACGGTCATCACCATCATGATGGCGGCGTTCGGCGGCCATCTGGAGCGGGTGGTGCAGGAGCTGTCCCGCCTGTCGGACCCGATCGGCCCGGACGCCGAGGACAGCGAGTCCCCCCTGGCCGACGCCCTGCGCCATGCGTTGCGGGTGTTCGGCGCCCGGCGCGGCATGGCGCTCCTGGAGAGTGAGGAGCCCTATGCCCAGCTCCTCCTGCTGGGCGACGGCGAGCTCGACAGCCGCCGGCTGCCGCCCACCCCCGACGGCTGGGTTCTGGGCGAGGCGGCCGACGGCGTATTCCTCTACGAAGCGGGCGCGGGCGTGACCCTGGTGCGCAGCGGGCGCTGGACCTACGCCGGCGCCGCCCAGCCCCTGGCGGAAGCCCTTTCCGAGGTCGCGCCGTTCCAGCGCGTGCTGGCGATCCCGGCCCGGTCCCGGGGGCTTTCGGCCTGGCTCTTCGTGCTCGACCATCACGAACCGGCGAACGAGGACCTGGCGATCGGCGAGATGGTGGGCGCCCAGGCCTCGATGGCCCTGGAGCGCTGGGAGGCCCAGCGGGAACAGCAGGCCGCGGCCGCCGTGGAGGATCGCATCCGCCTCGCGCGCGACCTGCACGACGGGGTGCTCCAGTTCCTGGCCGGCGCCGGACTGCAACTCGACGCCCTGGACCGCATGCCCGACCTGCCCGACGCGGTGCGCGCCCGACTGGCCACCCTGCGCCAGGCGATCGTCGACGAGCAGCGCGAGCTGCGGGGCTTCATCTCGGCCATGCGGCCGACCAGCCGCGGCGGCCACCCCGCCACGGGCCCGCTGAAGGCCGAACTGGACGCCCTGGCCGAGCGGCTGTCGCGGTACTGGAGCATCGAGGTCTCGGCCGGCGCCGAGCCGCCGGACGCAATGGCGCCCGAGCCGCTGCTGTACGACCTGCGCTGGATCGTGCGCGAGGCGGTGGCCAATGCGGTGCGCCACGGCCAGGCCGACCACGTGCGGATCGAAGCCCGGGCGGACGGACGGACGCTCGACCTGACCATCCAGGACAACGGCCGCGGTTTCGCCCGCAATCCGGCCGAGCCGCCCCGTTCCCTCCATGAGCGGGCCCGGGCGCTGGGGGGGCGCCTGGTCGTGCAGAACGATCCGGGCGGCTGCCGCCTCGTCGTCCATGCGCCCCTGGACCTCGCCTCATGACCTCCGTCCTGATCGCCGACGATCATCCGCTGATGCTGGACGCCGTGGCCGGCCTGTTCGCCGACAGCGAGTTCGAGGTGGTGGCCCGCTGCCAGGACGGAGCCCAGGCGCTGGCCTCTCTGGAGCGCCTGTCGCCGCAGCTCGCGATCCTGGACGTCCACATGCCCCGGCTCAGCGGCCTGGAGCTGCTGCGGGAGGTGCGGGCCCGGAGCTGGCCGACGCGGGTGCTGCTGTTGACCGCCGGGCTGGAATCCGCGCCGATCCTGGAGGCGCTGAGGCTGCGCGTGGACGGACTCGTGCTGAAAGGGGCGGCCGGCGACGTCCTGGTGCGCGCGGCGCGTTCGGCCGCCGATGGGGTGCAGTGGGTGGACCGCGACGTCATGGACAAGGTGCTGCCGCTGCTTGCGGGCGGCGCCGAGGTCACGCCAGGCCTGACGCCGCGGGAGACCGAGGTCGTCCGGCTGGTCGCCCAGGGCCGGCGCAACAAGGAGATCGCCCGTCACCTCGGCATCTCGGAAGGCACCGTGAAGATGCACCTGCACAACCTGTACGAAAAGCTGTCGGTGACCTCTCGGACCGAGCTGGCGATCCTGGCCCGGGAACGGAACCTGGGCTGACGGCGGCCGCTACAGCCCGAACCGGCTCCAGAGATCCTCGCCCTTCACCTTGTCGCGGATGAACGCGGCGTGCCGGGCGCGTTCCTCGTCGGTGGAACGGGGCGCGAGCGGGCGTGGCCGGACGCCGTACTCGACCCTGGACGCCACCGAAACCGCATTGACCATCACCGCGCTGGTCAGCTCCAGGCGCCGCTCGCGGCCGCCCTTGAGTTCGAGATAGACCGCGGCCAGCAGCTTGGCGTCGATGAGCGCGCCATGCTTCTCGCGTTCGCTGAGCGAGATCTTGAATCGCTTGCACAGCGCATCCAGCGAATTGTGCATGCCGGGGAACCGCTGCTTGGCCAGCGCCAGGGTGTCGATCCAGCGGTGCTCTGGGATCTCCTCGCGGCGGATGTTGGCCAGTTCCCAGTTCACGAAGCCCCGGTCGAAGGCGGCGTTGTGGGCGATGATCGGCGCATCGCCGATGAACTCGAGGAAGGCGTCCACCACCTCCGGGTGTTCGAACCGCGGCTTGCCCCGCAGGAAGGCGGCCGAAAGGCCGTGCACCTTCTCGGCCTCGGCCGGCATGTCGCGGCAGGGATCGATGTAGATATGGAAGCTGCGCCCGGTGGGCACGAAGTGCTCGATCTCGAGCGCCGCCAGCTCCACCAGGCGGTCACCCGTCCGAGGGTCGAATCCGGTCGTTTCGGTGTCGAGCACGATCTCGCGGGCCATGGCCTATCCATGCCGCGGTTCGGGTGGGGGCTCAACCGCCCCCTGCGCTTCCGGAACGCTTCAGGCCCGGAAACCTTCAGGCCAGGACCCCGCGTTCAGGCGCCGGTCCCGCGCAGATCGGCGATGATGGCCTCGACCTGGCTGCGCGCATGGTCCAGGCCCTGTCCCGTATCCACCACATAGTGGGCGCGGGCGCGCTTCTCGACGTCGGCCAGCTGCTGGGCCAGGATGGCGTCGAAGCGGTCGGGGGTCATGCCGGGACGCGCCAGGACCCGCTCGCGCTGCATCCCGGGCGGGGCCGAGACCACCACCACGACGTCCACATTGGCGTGACCGCCCGTCTCGAACAGCAAGGGAATATCCAGCACCACCAGATCGGCGCCGATCTCGTCCACATGCTTGAAGAACTTTCCGCGATCCTGGCCCACGAGCGGGTGGACGATAGCGTTGAGGCGTTTCAGTTCCTCGGGCTGGCCCAGGACACGCTGGCGCAGCGCCTCGCGATCGACGCGGCCGTCCTTCACCACGCCGGGGAAGGCCTCGCCGACCGGCCCCACCGCCGCCCCGCCCTGGTCATAGAGGTCGTGGACGGCGGCGTCGGCGTCGTAGACCGGAATCCCGGCGTCCCGGAACATCGCCGCCGTGGTCGACTTGCCCATGCCGATCGAGCCGGTCAGGCCGATGAGCTTGCGTACGGTCATAGTCCCAGGGCCTCCAGAGCCAGCGCGCGGACGTCCACTTCCGTCGGCGGATAGCAGCCGAAGAAGGCCTCGAACGAGGGTTCGGCCTGGCGGATCAGCATCTCCAGGCCGTCCACGACAGGACGGCCCAACGCACGGGCCTGGGCCAGGAACGGCGTTTCGAGGGGCTTGTAGACCATGTCCATGACCACACAGCCGTCCGGCGTCAGCTCCAGCGGGACGTCCAGCGCGCCTTCGGCGGCAAGGCCGGCGGAGGTGGCGTTGATCACCGCGGTCGAGTCGCGGAACGCGCCGGCCGCATGCGGCAGGGGCAGGGGGCGCACCTTCGCCCCCAGCTGGCGGGCGATGGCCTCGGCCCTGGCCAGGGTTCGGTTGACGAGGAACACCTTCGGCGCGCCGGCCCGGATCAGAGCGGCCGCCGCGCCCCGCGCCGCACCGCCGGCGCCCAGAACGGTCACCGGCCCACGGTCCGCCGACCATTGCGGGGCCTGGACGTCCAGGGCCTTGAGCAGGCCGAATCCGTCGGTGTTGTCGGCGACGACCCGCCCGTCGGGCTCGAATACGAGGACATTGGCGGCTGCGGCGTCGCGGGCGGCGTCACTGGCCCGATCGGCGAGGCGAAGGGCCTGCTCCTTGAAGGGCAGGGTGACGTTCACGCCCCGGATGGCGCCGCCCCGGAAACCCTGGACCAGGCGCTCGAAGCCGTGGGCGTCGGGGGCGAACGGCACATAGACCCCATCGATTCCGGCCGCCGCCAGCCAGGCGTTGTGCAGGAGCGGCGACAGGGAATGGGCGACGGGCCGTCCCACGACACCCGCCACAACCGTATGGCCCGTGATCATGCCGCCAGCACCCCTTCGCCGCGCAGGAATTCCAGAAGGCCCAGGAGCGGCAGGCCCAGGATGGAGAAATAGTCGCCCTCGATCCGCGCGAAGAGCTGGGCGCCCGGACCCTCCAGGCGGTAGCAGCCCACCGATCCCAGGGCATGCGGCCCCTCGGTCGCCAGGTAGCCGTCCAGGAAGTCGTCCGAGACGTCCCGCATGGTCAGGACGGCAGTCTCCAGCGTCCGCCAGACAGGCACCCCGTCCCGCGCCACCACTACGGCCGAATGCAGGCGATGGGTCCGACCGCGCAGCAGGGTCAGCCTTTCCCGAGCCGCCGCCAGATCCTCGGCCTTGTCGTAGAGCCGACCTTCCAGGTCCAGGGTCTGGTCGGCCCCGATCACCAGGCCCGGCCTGAGCGCCGAGATGGCCAGGGCCTTGCGTTCGGCCAGGGCCTCGGCGATGGCCGCGGGCCCTGCGCCGGCCGCCAGCATCTCCGCCTTCACCACATCCTCGTCCACGCCGGGCGAAGCGGCTTCATAGGCCACGCCCGCGCCGTCCAGGACGGCGCGCCGGGCCGCGCTCTTCGAGGCCAGGATCAAGGTCACCCCAGGACCTCGACCTGGCCGTGGCCCTTGTGCAGCAGGTTCATGACCGCCGCCGCCGTCTCTTCCACCGAGCGGCGGGTGACGTCGATGGTGGGCCAGCCGTGGCGCTCCAGCAGCCGCCGGGCGGCGATGATCTCCTCGCGCACGGCTTCCTGGTCGGTGTAGCTGGTGTCGCGCGTCTCCTTCAGGCTGAGCAGGCGGTTGCGGCGGATCTGGATCAGCCGGTCGGGCGAGATCAGCAGGCCGACGATGAGGGCGTTCCGGAGCTGGAACAGCTTTTCCGGCAGCGGCCGGCCGGGCACCAGCGGCACATTGGCCGCCCGGATGCCCCGATGGGCCAGGTAGATGCAGGTCGGCGTCTTCGACGTCCGCGAGACGCCCAGCAGGACCACGTCGGCCTGGTCGAGGTCCTGGCCGCCCTGGCCGTCGTCGTGGCCGATGGCATAGTTCAGGGCGTCCATCCGGTTGAAGTAGTCGTTGTCCAGGCGCAGGTGGGCGCCGACCCGGCTGGTGGTCGTGGCGCCCAGGTAGCGCTGCATGGCGCCGACCAGAGGGTCCAGCGCCGGCAGGCACGGCATGTCCAGCCGCCGGCACCCTTCCTCAAGGGTCTCGCGCAGAGTCGCGTCCACGATGGTGTGCAGGACGATGCCGGGCGCCTCCTCGATGTCGGCCAGGGCCCGGTCGAGCTGCCGTTGGGAACGAACCAGGGCGTAGATGTGTTCGATGGGGATGACGTTCTCGAACCGGGCGCAAACGGCGCGCGCCATCGCGTTCAGCGTCTCGCCGGTGGAGTCCGAGACGAGATGGACGTGGAAGTAGGTGGCGAGCCGGGGCGGCTGGGAATTGGGCAAGGACAGAAATCCCTGGGGATGGGCCGGTGGATTCTTCTCTTAGCGAAGCTGAACGCCGATGGGGATAGACGCCGCGTCGCGAGGACGAAACCGACAGCCGGTGGACGGGCGGGGACAGGCGGCGGCGTTAACCATCCGTTAACCCCCAGGCACGGGGCGCCGTGGATTTCCGTTCGGCGGACCTCCGCCAACGATGTGGACCCCGGCCGGCGCCGGCTCTCATCCCCGGAAGTCCTACCGATTCCTTAAGGCTCTCCGTGGGCCCTGGCTGGCTTCCCCGCAATTCACAGGCCACCCCGGGCGCCGCGGCCGCCTGGGCGCCGGCTGTGGATCGGGCGAGGGCGGTCAACGGATCGTTAAGGTTTTCCACGCCGCCGACAGGCCTAACGACTTCTTCCATCATCCATTTCGAATCTTTCCTTGTTTGAAGAACGAAGGCCGATCCGTCGGCGCCCTTGAGCCTGGAAGGCCGTCGGGCTTTAAGGCGGTCATGAGCCAGACGCCCCGCCTCCTCCGCGTCCTCGCCGGTGAAACCCTGGACCGGCCGCCGGTATGGTTCATGCGTCAGGCCGGCCGGTCCTTGCCCGAGTACCGGGCCCTGCGCGAGAAGGCGCCGGACTTCATCGCCTTCTGCCTGCATCCCGAGATGGCCGCCGAGGCGACGCTTCAGCCCATGCGCCGCTTCCCGATGGACGCCGCCATCGTGTTCGCCGACATCCTGCTGATCCCCCTGGCGCTGGGCCAGGACGTCTGGTTCGAGGCGGGCGAGGGTCCGCGCCTGGGGGCGTTGCCGCCCCTCGAAGCCCTCCGCGATGCGGTGGAGGGTTCGACCGCGCGCCTGGCCAACGTGGGCGAAACCCTGGCGCGGGTCCGGTCCGAGCTAGAGCCCGAACGGGCGCTGATCGGGTTTGCCGGCGCGCCCTGGACGGTGGCCACCTACATGCTGGAGGGGCGAGGGTCGCAGCGCGAATCCGCCCGCACCTACGCCTACGCCCATCCCGAAGCCCTGGATGCCCTGCTCGATGTGCTGGTCGACGCGACCGCCCGATACCTGGTCATGCAGGCGAGGGCCGGGGCGCAGGTCCTGAAGCTGTTCGAGAGCTGGGCCGACAACCTGGCCGAGGACGTCTTCGAGCGGATCGTCGTGGGTCCCCATCGACGGATCGTGGAACAGGTCCGGGCCGCCGGCGTGGACACCCCGATCATCGGCTTCCCGCGCAGCGCCGGCGCGCTCGTGTCGGGCTATGCCGAGCGGGTTCCGGTCCAGGCCGTCGCCCTCGACACCCAGGCCAGCGCTGTGTTGGGACGTTCCATCCAGTCGGGCGGCAAGGCGATCCAGGGCGCGCTCGACAACCTGCTCCTGCGGGCCGGCGGGCCGGCGATGGACGCGCGGGTCGAGCAGCTCCTGGCCCAGTGGGCGTCGGGACCCTACATCTTCAACCTGGGTCACGGCGTGATGCCCGACACCCCCATCGAACATATCGCCCGGGTGGTGGAGCGGGTGACGGGAAAGCCTGCCAACCGGCTGGCGGCGGAATGAGGACGCCGGAGGAGTCCTTTTCCCCATCGCGGGAAAGGACGGCATGAAGCTCGCCGTCGTCCTCTTCAACCTGGGTGGCCCCGACAGCCCGAAGGCGGTCAGGCCGTTCCTGTTCAACCTGTTCCGCGACCCCGCGATCATCCGGTTGCCGGCGGTCGCGCGCTATCCGCTGGCGGCGCTGATCGCCACGACGCGAACGAAGACCGCACAGGCCAACTACGCCCTCATGGGCGGGCGTTCGCCCCTGCTGCCCGAGACCGAGGCCCAGGCCGCCGCGCTCGAGGCGGAGCTGGCGCGACGCGGCTACGAGGCGCGGGTCTTCATCGCCATGCGC
This sequence comes from Phenylobacterium sp., assembly GCF_037189685.1. Classification (GTDB taxonomy): domain Bacteria; phylum Pseudomonadota; class Alphaproteobacteria; order Caulobacterales; family Caulobacteraceae; genus Phenylobacterium. The sequence goes on from NZ_JBBCIT010000041.1 coordinate 52,206, forward strand.
TACTGGCGCCCGGAGGCGGCGGAGACCGCCAAGGCCGTGGCGGCCTATGCGCCGGACGAGATCGTGCTGCTGCCGCTCTATCCGCAGTACTCGACCACCACGACCGGATCGTCGTTCAAGGCGTGGGACACCGCCTATCGGGGACCGGGCCGAACGCGGGCGGTGGGCTGCTATCCGACGGCGAAAGGCCTCGCCGAAGCCCACGCCGCCGAAATCCGCAAGGTCTGGGACGCCGCGGGGCGACCGTCCGGCGTGCGCCTGCTGTTCTCGGCCCACGGCCTGCCGCAGCGTGTGGTGGACGAAGGTGATCCCTATGAGGCCCAGGTCCGGGCGACGGCCGAGGCGGTTGCGGTGCAGGTTCCAGAGCTGTCCGACTGGCGGATCTCGTTCCAGAGCCGGGTGGGCCGGTTGAAGTGGCTGGAGCCGTCCACCGAGCAGGCGATCGAGACCGCCGCCCACGACGGGAAGGGTGTGTTGATCTGTCCCATCGCCTTCGTCTCGGAGCATGTGGAGACGCTGGTCGAGCTGGATCACGAGTACGCCGGACTGGCCGGACGCCTGGGCGTGAGGCCTTACCTGCGGGCGCGGACGCCGGGCGTGAGGCCTGAGTTCATCGCCGAGCTGGCGGATGTGGCGGACGAAGCCTTGGGAAGGCCCGAGGCGGGCGGGCCGACGGCCGTGGCGCCCCACGGCGCTTGGCGGTGCCCGGCGACACATGGCAAGTGCGGGTGCAGGGAAGGGGACGCCTGATGAGCTGGCCGGGATTCCTGAGCTTCGATCTTCTGCGCGGCCTCCACATCATCGCCGTGATCGCCTGGATGGCCGGCATGATGTACCTGCCCAGGCTCTACGCCTATCACACCGAGACCGCGCCGCCCGGCAGCGAGTTCGACGCGCACTTCCTCGTGTGGGAGCGCAAGCTCCTGAAGATCATCATAAATCCTTCGATGAGTCTCGCCTGGGTTCTGGGGACCGGCCTGATCCTGTGGCACGTCTACGCCGCCCGCGAGGGGTGGAGCTTCCTGGCCCAGCCCTGGATGCTGGTGAAGCTGGCGGCGGTGCTGTTCCTCTCGGGCTGGCACGGTTTCCTGGCGGGCTCGTATCGCAAGTTCACCGCCGGTCAGCGGCCCAGGTCCGCGAAATTCTGGCGCGCCACCAATGAACTTCCCTTCCTGGCCGCGGTCGTGGCGGTCCTGGCGGTGACACTCCAGTTCTGGGCGCGATAGGGGGCGCCGTGGCGGGTGACGGGTTGATCGCTTGACCACGGCCCCCCAACTGTGGTTCCCCTGGCGCACGCGTCGGGCTCCGGCGCGCCCCGCCTTTTTCCGGCGCCGCGCGACATCCGCGCCGACCGCCGGACCTCCAGACGAAGATCACAACGGCGCAGCGATGCGCCCACACCCTTCTCCGCCCACCCTCGGACGCCGTCCGACGGGTGCGCTTTCCCGAAGTGAAATCCCATGACCGATCAGACCGAAGACACCGAGGACCAGGTTCCGGCCGCCGACGCCGACGCCGCCGGGCCCGAGACCGACACCCAGGACATCGTGGCCGCCGAGGCCGAGGCGGAAGCCGACGGCGCCGACGATGAGCCCGAGGAACCCTCCCAGGCCGCCAAGGCGATCGCCGCCATGGGCCTGACCCGGATGAGCCTGCAGGAGCTGAAGGACAAGTCGCCCGCCGACCTGCTGGCCTTCGCCGAGCAGCTCGAAGTCGAATCCGCGAACTCCATGCGCAAGCAGGACATGATGTTCGCGATCCTCAAGACGCTCGCGGAAGAGGGCGTCGAGATCGAAGGTTCGGGCACGCTGGAAGTGGTGCAGGACGGCTTCGGCTTCCTGCGCAGCCCCGAAGCCAACTACCTGCCCGGCCCCGACGACGTCTACGTCAGCCCCTCGCAGATCCGGAAGTTCGGCCTTCGCACTGGCGACACGGTGGTGGGCGCGGTCCGCGCCCCGCGCGAAGGCGAGCGCTATTTCGCCCTGGTCAACGTGCGCCAGATCAACTTCGAGGCGCCCGAGAACGTCCGCCACAAGGTGATGTTCGACAACCTGACGCCGCTCTATCCCGACCAGCGGCTGACCATGGAGATCCAGGATCCCACGCTGAAGGATCGCTCGGGCCGCGTCATCGACATCGTGGCGCCCCTGGGCAAGGGCCAGCGCTGCCTGATCACCGCCCCGCCGCGGGTGGGCAAGACGGTGATGCTTCAGAACATCGCCAAGTCGATCGAGACCAATCACCCCGAGTGCTACCTGATCGTGCTCCTGATCGACGAGCGCCCCGAGGAAGTCACCGACATGCAGCGCACGGTGAAGGGCGAGGTCATCTCCTCGACCTTCGACGAGCCGGCGACGCGCCACGTTCAGGTGGCGGAGATGGTGATCGAGAAGGCCAAGCGCCTGGTCGAGCACAAGCGCGACGTGGTGATCCTGCTCGACTCGGTCACCCGCCTGGGCCGCGCCTACAACACCGTGGTCCCGTCCTCGGGCAAGGTGCTGACCGGCGGCGTCGACGCCAACGCCCTGCAACGTCCGAAGCGCTTTTTCGGCGCCGCGCGGAACATCGAGGAAGGCGGCTCGCTGACCATCATCGCCACCGCCCTGATCGACACCGGCTCGCGGATGGACGAAGTCATCTTCGAAGAGTTCAAGGGCACCGGGAACTCGGAGATCGTCCTCGACCGCAAGGTGGCCGACAAGCGCATCTATCCGGCGATCGACGTGCTCAAGTCCGGCACCCGCAAGGAAGAGCTGATCACCGACAAGGCGAACCTGCAGAAGACCTACATCCTGCGGCGCATCCTCAACCCGATGGGCGCCCAGGACGCGATCGAGTTCCTGCTCGACAAGCTGCGGCAGTCGAAGAACAACGACGACTTCTTCCAGTCGATGAACACGTAGCGGCTCCCCCAGCGGGGGAGCGCGCCGCAGGCGCAGTCAGACAACCACCAAGACGCCAAGAGCGCCAAGAGACTTCAGAACCGGCCCGCACATCTTGGCGTTCTTGGCGTCTTGGTGGTTCAGAACGGCGCTGACGCGCCCCGGAAGCCGGGGTCGGCCCGCGACCTGCGCCAGACCGATCCTTAGCCCGCCGGCGCCATGCCGCGGGCCAGGTTCCGGGGGCTGGCGTCGCCGAGCTGGGAGCCGCCGTCGACGTCCAGGATCGTGCCGGTGATATAGCGGGCGGCGTCGCTGCACAGGAAGACGGCCGCCTCGGCGATCTCCTCGACCTCGCCCCAGCGCTTCAGGGGGATGCGGGCGTAGTGCCCCTCGCGGGCGGCGTCGTCGGGCGCCAGGCGCGCCATGCCCTCGGTGTTGGCGATCGGGCCGGGCGAGATCCCCGTCACCCGCACGTCCGGTCCCCACTCCATCGCCAGCACGCGGATGAGCTGGTTGATCCCGGCCTTGGCGGCGCAGGCGTGGATCTGGAGCGGCGACGGATTCACCGCCTGGCCCGCGGTGATCGCGATCAACGATGCGCCGGGCAGGTTCAGCAGGTCGTGGCAGCCGCGGAACACGTTGAAGGTGCCGTTGAGGTCGATATCCACCACGGTGCGGAAGGCGTTGGCCGACATGCCCAGGGCCGGGGCGAGGAAGTTGCCGGCGGCGCCCGAGACGACGATGTCCATCCGGCCCTGGTGGGCGACCACCTGCTCCATCGCCGTGCGGATCGCGGCGTAGTCGCGGACATCGGCGGAGAGGCCGATGGCGTCATGGCCGATCTCTCGCGCGGCGTTGGCGGCCTTCTCGGGATTGCGGCCGACGACCGCGACGCGGGCGCCGAGTTGGGCGAAGCGCTTGGCGATCCCCAGGTTGATGCCGCTGGTGCCGCCGGCCACGAAGGCCGACTTGCCGGCGAACAGGTTTTCACGGAACGGGCTCATGGGTTTTCCTCCGCGACCGGGAACGGCCATCGGGGAGGATATACAGCGTAAATGGACTTGCCGCTGGGTCAGGGTCGTGATGGGGAGCGCCTACAGGCGAACGCAGGATAACAACGTTCATCTAGGTTCGAAAAACCACAGCCTTTTCAAAGATCGGCTGAAGAAACTCGCTCTGTCGAGATTTTGGGGCCATCGCGCCAGCGAGGGTGCGTTCCCTGTCTTTTCAAGCGCGTTGCTGAAAAGACTTCCAGGTGCGGCTTCCGACATGCCGCACAGCCCCGCCTGACATAGTCGTCTGGAAGGATTGCCCGGCAGGACCGTCCGGTCATACCGGTATTACGAGCTCTGCTGTTTCACGTGAAACACTTCAGGGGTCGGTGTGGCAGCGGGTTCGCGGACCTGATGCAGCATCACCGGAGCTGAACGTCCGTCGCGGCTCCGCCGGAAGGTGACCTCAGCCTCAGGGGTTCTCCAGAAGACATCTCCGGGACATGCCGAACGCCTCCCGCCGGGTTTCACGTGAAACCTGCGGGAGGCGTCGGGGATCACGGGATCAGAAGGCTGGCCCCGACGGTCGACCGGCTTTCCAGCGCCTCATGCGCCTTGCGGGCGTCGGACAGGGCGAAGGTCTGGCCGATCTCGATCTTCACCTTTCCCGAGGCCACGATGTCGAACACGGCGGCGGCCGACGCATCCAGCTCCTCGGTGGTGACCACATAGTCGAAGAGGGTCGGCCGGGTGAGGTAGAGCGACCCGCCCTGGGCGAGGCGTCCGGGCGCAAAGGGCGGAACCGCGCCCGAGGCGTTGCCGAAACTGACGAACAGGCCCCGGCGCGCCAGGCTGGCGAGCGTGCCTTCGAAGGTGTCCTTGCCCACCGAGTCGTAGGCGACCGGCACGCCCTTTCCGCCCGTGATCCGCCGGACCTCGGCGGCGACGTCCTGTTCGCGATAGAGGATCACGTGGTCGGCGCCCAGTTCGCGGGCCTTGGCCGCCTTGGCCTCGGACCCCACGGTGGCGATCACCTCGGCGCCCAGGGCCTTGAGCCACTGGGTCATGATCTGCCCCACGCCGCCCACGGCGGCATGGACCAGCACCGTCTCGCCCGCCTTGACCGGATAGGTGCGGCGGATGAAGGCCTCGGTGGTCATGCCTTTCAAGAGAATCGCGGCGGCGGTGCGCGAGTCGAATCCGTCGGGGATGCGGACCGCGCGATCCGCGGCGACCACATTGGCCCTGGCATAGGCTCCGAAGCCGCCCATGTAGGCGACGCGGTCGCCGACCTTGTGACGGGTGACGCCTTCGCCGACGGCCTCGATCACGCCGGCGGCCTCGCCCCCCGGGATGCACGGCAGCTTCACGGGATAGAGGCCCGTGCGATGGTAGGTGTCGATGAAGTTGATTCCCACGGCCTCGTGGCGGACGAGGACCTGACCGGGGCCGGGCTGAGGCGTGGGAAGGTCCACGACCTCCAGCACCTCGGGGCCGCCGGTGCGTTCGAAACGGATCGCCTTCATCAGCCGATCGTCCGCTTGAAGAAGGCCAGGGTGCGTTCGCCGGCCGTCGCCGCGTCCCCGGCATGGTAGTGCTCGCCGCCCACCCGCGCGAAGGCGTGGTCGCGACCGGGATAGGTGTGGATCTCCACCTGGGGATGGTCCTTCAGGGCTCCGACGATGATGGCCTGGGCCTCCTTCGGCACGAAGGCGTCTTCCTCGGCGATGTGCATGAGCAGGGGGCGGGTGAGTTTTTCGGCCTCGCCCACCAGGTTCTCGAGGCCGACGCCGTAGTACGACACGGCCGCGTCGACGTCGGTGCGGGTGGCGGTGAGGAAGGCCAGCTTGCCGCCCAGGCAGAAGCCGACCGATCCGACCTTGCCGGTCGAGCCGGCGTCGGCGCGGATGGCGGTGATGGTGGCCTGGAGATCCTTCACCCCCAGATCGGCGTCGAAGGCGTTGAACAGTTCGAACGCCTTCTTCCACTCGGCCTCGGACTGATCGGTGATGTCGATGTCGGGCTCGATCCGCCAGAAGAGATCGGGGCAGATGGCGAGGTAGCCCTGGGCGGCCAGGCCATCGGTGATGTCGCGCATCACCTGGTTCACGCCGAAGATCTCCTGGATCACCACGACGGCCGGGGCCTTGGCGGCGGCCGGGCGTGCGACATAGGCCGAAAAATCGCCGTCAGGAGTCTTGATGCTGATCCGTTCGCCCATGATCTCTTCCTCATTCTGAATTGCGTCCGACCGGTACTAGCGCATCGGCGCGGCTCACGGCCATATGGAGCCGGATCATAGAAGGGGCGAGACGTCATGAAGATGACCATCGAGGTGGACTGCACCCCGGAGGAGGCGCGCCGCTTCCTGGGCCTGCCCGACGTGAGCACGCTGAACGACCATCTGGTGTCCGAGATGAGCAAGCGCATCGACGCCAACATGTCGTTGCTCAATCCCGAGGAGTTCATGAAGAACTGGATGAGCTTCGGCACCGGGGCGCAGGAGCAGTTCCGCAAGTTCATGGAGGCCGCGACGACGACGCGGCGATGACCGACACCATCTTCGCGCCCGCGACGGCGGCGGGCCGGGCCGCGGTGGCGGTGGTGCGGGTTTCGGGACCACGGACGCGGCCCGTGCTGGACGCCCTGATCGGCGGCGTCCCGCCCGCGCGGCGGGCTGTGCTGAAGCGGCTGGAGGACCGCGAGGGGCGGACGATCGACGAGGCCCTGATCCTCTTCTTCGAAGCCCCTGCCAGCTACACGGGCGAGGACGCGGCCGAGTTTCACGTGCACGGCGGGACCGCGGTGATGGACGCGCTGACCGTCGAGTTGTCCGGCCTGGGCCTGAGGCTGGCCGAGCCTGGGGAATTCACCCGTCGCGCCTTCGAGAACGGCAAGCTCGACCTGGCCCAGGCCGAGGGGGTCGCCGATCTCGTCGACGCCGAGACGGAAGGGCAGAGGCGCCAGGCGCTGGACCAGCTCGGCGGCCGGCTGTCCGAGGTCCAGGGGCGGTGGTCCGCCGCCCTGATCGAAGCCCTGGCGATGCTGGAGGCGGCGGTGGATTTTCCCGACGAAGAGGTCCCCGCCGAGGTGGCGGATCGCGCGCGGCCGATCCTGGCGGGACTGGTCGCCGAGCTCGAGGCCGCGGCGGCGGACGCGGATCGGGGTGAGCGCGTGCGCGAGGGCTATCGCATCGCCCTGATCGGCGCGCCGAACGCCGGCAAGAGCACGCTGCTGAACGCCCTGGCCGGCCGCGATGCGGCCATCGTGACCGCGACGCCGGGAACCACGCGCGACATCATCGAGGTCCCGCTGGTGCTGGCCGGCTACAAGGTGCTGATGGCCGACACCGCCGGCCTGCGGGAAACGGCCGACGAGATCGAGGCCGAAGGGGTGCGGCGGGCCCGCACCTGGGCGGCGGGCGCCGACCTGAGGCTGTGGCTGGTGGACGGGTCGGGAGAAGCGCTGGGGAACGCGCCCCTGGAGTTGCGCGAGGACGATCTCTGCCTGATCACCAAGCGTGACCTGGCGGCGGGTCCCGCCGGGGCTTGGGCTGCGGCGCAGGCGAGGCGGCTGGGGCTCGGCGTGACGGAATTCACCGCCCGTGGCCCCGGCGATCTGACCTGGCTGGAATCCACCCTCGAGGAACGGGTCATCGACGCCCTGGCCGCCGCGGCGCCCCCGGCTGCGACGCGGCTGCGGCACCAGGAGTTGCTCACCGAGGCGGCGGATCGGCTCCGTCATGCGCTGGCGCAGACCCAGCACCTGGAGCTGGCGGCCGAAGACGTGCGGCTGGCGGCGCGCGCGCTGGACCGGATCACCGGGCGGATCGACCCCGAGCAGGTCCTGGGCCGTATCTTCGCGACCTTCTGCATCGGGAAATAGCCCGTCCTTCCGGAACCCCGGGGATGGGTTTCACGTGAAACATTGGGGCTTTTCGCCTATATGCCCGCGGCATGACCTCGCCGGAACTGACCTGGCCCGAACTGACCTGGGACGTGATCGTCATCGGCGGCGGACACGCCGGCTGCGAAGCGGCGGCTGCCGCGGCGCGGTTCGGCGCGCGCACCCTGCTGCTCACGCACAAGGTCGAGACCATCGGTGAAATGAGCTGCAACCCGGCCATTGGCGGGCTGGGCAAGGGTCATCTGGTCCGCGAGATCGACGCCCTGGACGGCGTGATGGGCCGCCTGGCCGACGTGGCCGGCATCCAGTTCCGGTTGCTGAACCGCTCCAAGGGCGCGGCGGTCCGCGGCCCCCGGAGCCAGATCGATCGCCGGCTTTACCGGGAGGCGATGCAGGCCGAGCTGGCCGCGACGCCGAACCTGACCATCCGGGCCGAGGCGGTCGAGGACCTGATCGTGACGGCCGGGCGGGTCGCCGGCGTCGCGGGCGCGTCGGGCGAGGGATACCGGGCCGGGCGCGTGGTGCTGACCACGGGCACGTTCCTCAAGGGGATCATCCATCAGGGCGAGAGCCGAATCCCCGCAGGCCGAATCGGCGACGCTCCCGCCATCGGTCTCGCCGACCGGCTCTACGGCCTGGGGCTGGCGATGGGGCGGCTCAAGACAGGGACGCCCGCGCGCCTGGACGGGTCGACAATCGCCTGGGATCGCCTGGAGATGCAGGCGGCGGACGCCGAGCCGCAGCCGTTCTCGTTCCTGACCGACCGCATCACCACGCCGCAGATCGAGTGCGGGATCACCTGGACCACCGAGGAGACCCACCGGATCATCGCGGCGCGGCTCGAGGAATCGGCGGTCTACGGTGGGCGCATCTCGGGGCGGGGGCCGCGTTATTGCCCCTCGATCGAGGACAAGGTGGTGCGGTTCCGCGACAAGACCAGCCACCAGATCTTCCTGGAGCCCGAAGGGCTGGACGACGACACCGTCTATCCGAACGGAATCTCGACCTCGGTGTCGACCGAGACCCAGGACCTGTTCCTGCGCACCATCCCCGGCCTCGAGGCCGTGCGGGTGAGGCGGTACGGCTACGCCATCGAGTACGACTACGTGGACCCGCGCGAGCTGTATCCCACCCTGGAGGCGAAGCGCCTGCCGGGCCTGTACCTGGCCGGACAAATCAACGGCACGACGGGCTATGAAGAGGCGGGGGCGCAGGGGCTGGTGGCCGGCCTGAACGCGGCCCGGTCGGCGTCGGGCGCGGAGCCCGCGCAGTTCGCCCGGGACGAGGCCTATATCGGCGTGCTGATCGACGACCTGGTGACCCGGGGCGTGACCGAGCCCTATCGGATGTTCACCAGCCGGGCCGAGTTTCGCCTGACCCTGCGCGCGGACAACGCCGACCAGCGGCTGACGGGCAGGGGGATCGCCCTGGGGGTCGTGGGGTCCCGGCGAGCCGAGGCGTTTCACGTGAAACAGGCGGCCCTCGACGGGGCGCGGTCGCGGGCGCGCGACCTGCGGCTCACGCCGGCCGAGGCGGCGCGCGCAGGCCTGCCCGTGAAGGCCGACGGCCAACGCCGGAACCTGATGGAGCTGCTGGCTTATCCGACGATCGGCTTCGAGGATCTGGCGCGGATCTGGCCCGAGATCGCCGACTGGCCGGCCCCGGTGCGGGAGCAGGTGGAGATCGACGCGGGCTATGCCGGTTATCTCGACCGCCAGGCGGCCGATGCCGAGGCTTTCCGCCGCGACGAGAACCTGCGCCTGCCGGCCGATCTGGACTATGCCGCCATCGGCGGCCTTTCCAACGAGGTGCGCGAGAAGCTGGCCCATGTCCGCCCGCTCACCCTGGGCCAGGCCGCCCGGATCGAAGGCGTGACGCCGGGCGCGCTGACGGCGCTGCTGGCTCACGTGCGCCGCCGGGCGGCGTGATGGGCGGCCGCGCCCCCTCCACCGCTTCGCGGTCCCCCTCCCCCGTTGGCACGGGGGAGGAGCTGGATGCCTTCGCTCCTCCCTCGCATGCGGGGGAGGTGGCGGCGAAGCCGACGGAGGGGGCGGCCGTCACCGACGCCGCCTCGTTCCAGGCCACCAGCGGCGCGACGCCCGAGCAGATGGCCGACCTCTCCCAATTCCTGGAGACGCTCACCGCCGGCAACGCGGTCATGAACCTGGTCGGGCCGGCCACGATTCCCGACTTCTGGAATCGCCACGCGTGGGATTCCGCTCAGCTCCTGGCCCTCGCGCCCGAGGCGAAGACCTGGGCCGACCTGGGCGCCGGGGCGGGCTTTCCGGGCCTGGTGCTGGCGATCCTGGGGAAGGGGCGGCCGGGCTTCCACGTCCATCTCGTGGAGAGCATGGCCAAGCGCTGCCGCTTCCTGTCCGAGGTGGTGGGCGCGCTCGATCTTCCGGCCACGGTCCACAACGCCAGGGCGGAAAACCTGGATCTCGCTGTGGACATCGTCACCGCACGGGCTTGCGCGCCGCTGTCGCGCCTGCTCGGGTATGCTTGGCCCTACGTCCGCAAAGGCGCCGTCGGCCTGTTCCTGAAGGGACAAGATGTTGCGTCCGAACTGGAAGAGGCAACTAAATCTTGGGATTTATTGGCGGACATAGTACCGTCTCTGTCTGACGCCAGGGGACGTATCGTGCGAGTGAGGAGACTGGGTCGTGCCCGGAAGTCCTGAGTCGGACCCCCGATCCGGCGCCGCATCGGACCCGCCGTCCGACCGGGGCTTGCCTGGTGACGGGGGTTCGCCTGGTGACAGGACCCTGCGTGTCCTCGTCGTGGCCAACCAGAAGGGTGGGGTCGGCAAGACGACGACCGCCATCAACCTGGGCACGGCGCTGGCCGCCGTGGGCGAGCGCGTGCTGCTGATCGACTCCGACCCCCAGGGCAACGCCTCCACGGGCCTGGGCGTGGGCCGGGCGCAACGCCGGACCACCCTCTACGATGTCCTGATGGGCGAGCGCGCGGTGCGCGACGCGGTGGTGAAGACCTCGGTGCCGGGCCTGGACCTCGTGCCGTCCGATCCCGACCTGTCGGGCGTGGAGCTCGAGCTGGGACAGCAGGCCCGCCGTTCCTTCAAGCTGCGCGACGCGATGGCGCCCCTGCGGGCAAACCGGGCCTACACCTATGTCCTGATCGACTGCCCGCCCTCGCTGAACCTGCTCACCGTCAACGCCATGGCGGCCGCCGACGCGGTGCTGGTGCCGCTGCAGTGCGAGTTCTTCGCCCTGGAGGGCCTGACCCAGCTCATGCGCACCATCGACCTGGTGCGGGGCAGCCTGAACCCGGCGCTGGAGCTGCAGGGCGTGGTGCTGACCATGTACGACCGCCGCAATGCGCTTTCGGGCCAGGTGGCGAGCGACGTGCGCGGCCACTTCGGAGAGACGGTCTACGAGACGGTGATTCCACGGAACGTGCGGGTCTCGGAGGCGCCGTCCTTCGGCAAGCCCGCGCTGGTCTACGACCTGAAGTGCGCCGGCAGCCAGGCGTACCTGAAGCTGGCGCGCGAGGTGGTGCTGCGCGAGCGGCGCCGGCGCGCCGCGCAACCGATGGAAGTGAGCTGATGGCCGAGAACCGCAGGGGCCTGGGCCGGGGCCTGTCGGCCCTCCTGGGCGAAGCCGAGGAGATCGCCCATGCCGTGCCGCCGGACGAAGGCGTGCGCGAGATCCCGATCGAGCTGATCCACCGCAACCCCGATCAACCGCGCCAGTCCTTCCGCGAGGAGGACCTGGAGGAACTGTCGACCTCGATCCGCGAGAAGGGCGTGCTCCAGCCCATCCTGGTGCGGCCGTCGCCGATCACGCCCGGCGAGTACGAGATCGTCGCCGGCGAGCGCCGCTGGCGCGCCGCCCAGCGGGCCGGCGTGGGCGTTCTCCCGGCGCTGGTGCGCAACCTGGCCGACGAGAAGGTGCTGGAAGTCGCCATCGTCGAGAACGTCCAGCGCGCGGACCTCAACCCGATGGAGGAGGCGCGCGCCTATCAGGCGCTGAAGGACCGCTTCGGCCATACCCAGGATCAGATGGCGGCCGCCGTCGGCAAGAGCCGCAGCCACGTCGCCAACACGCTGCGCCTGCTGCAACTGCCCGAGCGGGTGCAGGACCATCTCGTCCATGGCCGGCTGACGGCGGGCCACGCGCGGGCGCTGCTGTCGGTGGGCGACCAGGAGAAGCTGGCCGACCTGATGGTGGACCAGCAGATCTCGGTGCGCGAGGCCGAGCGCCTCGCCCGGGGCGGGAGCGCGGCGGCGCCGAAAAAGGCCAGTGGCCCGCGCAAGGCGAAGGACGCCGACACGGTCGCGCTGGAGACCGACCTGGAAGAGGCCCTCGGCATGAGCGTGGACGTCGCCGACCGCGGCGGCGCGGGCGAGATCCGCATCCGCTACGCGACCCTGGAACAGCTCGACGAACTCTGCCGCCGGCTCACGCGGGGATGAGCGGCGGCTCTGTGCGCCGCGGGCGCTACAGGTTTTGGCCACGCCCCACACGGAAAACCACGAACGAACGGCGGAGCGCGCCGGCGCTGGTCCGGCGAGGCCGCGAAGCGGCGGTCTTCCGATCTGAAGGTCCACGGATGCACACGGATCGACACGGATGATGGCCGCCGCGCCATCCGTGTGTCTCCGTGTGCATCCGTGGACAAAGG
>NZ_JBBCIT010000042.1:0-49047 GCF_037189685.1 Phenylobacterium sp.
CGCGCGGGCGGCGACGCGGCCGCGCGCCACCGCGTCGGCGTCGATCATCGCCACCACGCCATCCACGGTGGCGCGCGTGCGCACCTCGGGCCAGGTGAAGGCCTTCACCAGGGGTTTGGGCAGGGCCAGGCCCGAGGTCTCCACGATGATGTGCTCGGGCGGATCGGGCCGGTCGATGAGCTTCGTCATGGTCGGCAGGAAATCGTCGGCCACCGTGCAGCAGATGCAGCCGTTGGCGAGCTCGACGATGTCCTCCTCGGCGCAGCCCTCGATCCCGCAGCCCTTCAGGATGTCGCCGTCGATGCCCACGTCGCCGAACTCGTTGACGATGACGGCGAGGCGGCGGCCGTTGGCCTTCTCCAGCAGGCTGCGGACGAGGGTGGTCTTGCCCGAGCCCAGGAAGCCGGTGACGACGGTGGTGGGGATCTTGGCCATGCGCATCTCCAGCGAGGGGCGGACGATGCATGACGGCGTGCGGCGCGCCGGGAGCCGGCGCCGCGACGATCCGTCAGGCGCCCTCCGCACCCGGGTTTCGTATCCGTCGAGGTCGGTCTCCTGGCTCTTGCTCTCGACGCGGCGCCTTCCCGGGACGGACCCAGTGGCGTTCGCCGCGCGATTGACGAGCAATCACAGTTGCGGGGGCAGCCGCGGCCTTGGCTCCGGAGAGCCGCACCGCATTCCCGGGAACCTCTCGGTTCCCATACCTCGACGGCTCAAGGCCTAAGCCCATGACCCCAGGGGGTCAAGGCGCGCTGTCGGCCCCGACGATCGCGGGCCGGATCGAAGGGGGCTAGGAACGGGGCTTCACGGCAAGGGGAAGGCCCGCGACCAGCATCACCACCTCGTCCGCCTGGGCGGCGAGCGCCTGGTGCAGTCGCCCGGCCTCGTCGCGGAATCTCCGACTGAGGGCGTTGTCGGGCACGATGCCCAGGCCGACCTCGTTGCTCACCACCCACAGCCGGGCCGGCGTGCGCGCCAGCGCGGCGAGCAGGCCGTCGCGCGCCGCCTCGACGTCGTTCCCGCCCAGGATCAGGTTGGTGAGCCAGAGGGTGAGACAGTCGATCACCGCGACGTCGCCCGGGCCGAGCGCATCCACCGCGGCGGCCAGGTCGAGGGGCGCTTCCACGGTGCGCCAGCGATCGCCGCGATCCGCCCGGTGGCGCGCGATACGGTCGGACATCTCGGTGTCGAACGCCTGGGCGGTCACGATCATCACGGGCGTCGCCATCGCCGGAGCGGCGGCCGCCTCCGCGCCGGCCTGGGCGTAGGCGCTCTTGCCCGAGCGCGCCCCGCCCAGCACGAACGTCAGCTTCTGGGGCGCAATTGACTGTCCGGAGCGCACGCTCTAACCCCGATCCCGCGTCAGGTTCCTCGAAAGAGGATGAAAAGGGAACGGGGTATCTCAGGCCCCGGCTGTCCCCGCAACTGTAGGCGGTGAGCCCGCGCGTCAAAGGTCACTGGACCTCGGGCCTCGTTTGGCCAGATCCGGGAAGACGACGCGCACCGGCGACGATCCGCGAGCCAGGAGACCTGCCCGGCGCCGTCGTTCTTCACCCGGCCGGGGCGTGCCGAGTGGACGGGGAGGTCCCGCGCAACGGCAGGCAACCACGCCCCGCGGCCCGGCAGGCCGTGCGGGCGGCCTCGGAGGGACGGGCGATGGCCATGCGGCCGCACGCGCCGGATCGAATGACGGACGCCCCCGCCGGCGCGGGCCGGGCGGTCGCCGCCGCGCAGGCCCGGATCGGGGACGGGAGGGTCGGCGAGGAAGGGGCCTTTGCGGCCCATGCCGCCGCGCACGGAGGGCGCCTGTCGGCCGCCATGAGGGCCTATCCGCAGGCGCCTGCGCCGTGGCTCGACCTCTCTACCGGGATCAATCCGGAGCCCTGGCCGGGATCGCGGGCGCCCGGGGATGTCCTGGCCCGGCTGCCGGACCCGGCGCAGCTCGCCGGACTGGAGGCGACCGCCGCGCGCGCTTTCGGGGTCGCCGATCCGGCGCGGGTGGTGGCGACCGGCGGCGCCGAGGCGGGGCTGCGTCTCCTGCCGCGGGCGCTGCACGCCGAGGACGTCGACATCGTCTCGCCCACCTATTCCGGCCACGAGTCAGCCTGGCGGACCGGCGCGACGCGCGTCTACCGGATCGCGGCCGAACGCGTGCGCGCCTCGGCCGCCTTCGTGCTGGCGCTGGTCAATCCCAACAATCCGGACGGGCGCGCGCTCGGCCGCGACCCCCTCTCGGACCTGATCGCCCGGCGGACGGCGCGTCGGCTCTGGACGATCGTCGACGAGTCCTTCGTGGAGACCGAGCCCGGCCTGAGCGTGGCTGACCTCACCTCGGACCGGCTTGTCGTCCTGCGGTCGTTCGGCAAGTTCTATGGCTTGCCGGGGCTGCGGCTGGGCTTCGTGATCGCGCCGCCGGAGATCGCGGGACGGCTGCGGGGCCTGCAGGGGGATTGGCCGGTGAGCGCGGAGGCGATCGTCATGGGAGCCCAGGGCTACGCCGATCGGGCGTGGCGGTCGCACGCCGAGGCGCGGCTGCGGCTCCAGGCGGAGGCGTTGGACGATCTGCTCGTCCGGCGGGGCCTCACCGTGCTGGGCGGGACCAGCCTGTTCCGGCTGGCGTCGGTGGGCCATGCCGGGGCCGTCTTCGACGGTCTCTGCCGGGCCGGCGTCCTGACGCGGCCGTTCACCTATCGGGCCGACTGGCTGCGGTTCGGCCTGCCGCGACGGGAGGACCTCGGGCGGCTGGACGAGGCGCTGCGGCAGGTGATGCGATGAGCTGGGGGCGCCGCGACGTGCTGGCCGCTGCCGTGGCGGGGGGGCTCGCGCCCGGGATCGCCGCGGGCGCGGTCCCAGGGCCGGTCGCGCCCCGGCGCGTCGTGTCGCTGAACGCCTGCCTGGACGTGATCCTGGTGCACCTGGCGGACCGGGAGCAGATCGCCGCCCTCAGCCACTACGCCCGCGATCCCGGCAGCTCGACCATCGCGCCGCTGGCCCGGACCTTGCCCTTCACCTGGGAGAGCGCCGAGGAGGTGATCGCGCTGCGGCCGGACCTCGTGCTGGCCAGCCGCCATTCCGCGCCGGCGACCCGCAACGCGCTCCAGCGGCTGGGCGTACGGACCGAGCGGTTCGCGACGCCGAAGACCGTCGCCGAGAGCCTGGAACAGGTGGCGCGGGTGGCCCGCCTCGTCGGCCGCCCGGAGCGCGGCGCGGCGCTCGCCGCCCGCATCGAGGCGGCGCTCAGGGCCGCGAGGCCCGCCTCGGGAACGCCGCCGCTGACCGCCCTGGTCTATCAGCCGAACGGCTTCAGCCCCGGGCCGGGCACGCTCGCCGACGAACTGATGACCCTGGCCGGCTTCGAGAACGTCGCCCGCCGCTATGGCCTGAGGTCGTGGGGCAACGTGCCGCTGGAACGCCTGCTTGCCGACCCGCCGCAGGTGCTCCTGGTGGGCGAGCCGTCGCCCGGCCTGCGGAGTTGGGCGGACCGGGTGATGACACATCCGGCCCTGGCCTCGCTCGAGGGGCGGATGCGGCAGGCGCGGCTTCCGGACCAGTTGCTCTATTGCGGAGGACCGGTGCTGATCGACGCCGCCCGCGCGCTGGCCGCGGCGCGACGAAATCTGGACGCGCGCGCCACATGACCGCCTGGCCGAGATGGGGCGTCTACGCCGCGGCGGCGGGCCTGCTCGCGGTCCTGGCCTTCGCCAGCCTGAGCGCGGGCCGGGTGTGGGTGCCGTGGTCGGCCTGGGCGGCGGCGGCCGACGATCCGCGCTGGGCGATCGTCTTCGGGCTGCGGGCGCCGCGCACGCTGCTGGCCATCCTGGTCGGCGGCGCGCTGGGCCTCTCGGGGGCCGCCTTGCAGGGCTACACGCGCAACGCGCTGGCCGATCCCGGCGTGCTGGGCGTGTCCGCCATGGCTGCGTTCGGGGCGGTGATGACCCTGTATTTCGGACTGGCGGGCGGCGCGCCCTGGGTGCTGCCGGCGGCGGCCATGATCGGGGCGGGGGCGGGGGTCGTGGTGCTGCTGGTCCTGGCCGGCGCGACCTCCAGCCTCGTGACCTTCATCCTGGCGGGCGTGATCGTGCAGACGATCGCCGGCGCCGGCGTGGCGCTGGCGCTCAATCTCGCCCCCGATCCCTGGTCGGTGAACGAGATCGTCAACTGGCTCATGGGTTCGCTGGCCGACCGCAGCGTCGAGGAGGTCCGCCTGGCCGCGCCGGGCGTGGTGGCGGGATGCGCGCTGCTGCTGACGCTCGGGCGGTCGCTGGATGCGCTGACCCTGGGCGAGACGGGCGCGCGTTCGCTGGGGGTCGACCTCGGCCGGGCCCGCCTTCTGCTGGCGGCGGGGGTGGCGCTGGCGGTGGGCTCCAGCGTGGCGGTCACCGGGGTGATCGGGTTCGTGGGGCTGGTGACCCCGCACCTGCTGCGGCCGTTCGTGGGCGCCCGGCCGGGCGCGCTGTTGCTGCCCTCCTTCCTGGGCGGGGCGATCCTGGTCCTGGCGGCGGACATCCTGGTGCGGCTGACGCCGGCGGCGACCGAGGTGAAACTCAGCGTCGCCATGACCGCCCTGGGCGGCCCCTTCTTCCTGGCCATCCTCATCGGCATGCGGCGGAGGCTGGCATGAGCGGGCTCGGCGCCCGGAGCCTGGACGTCGCGCTGGGCGGCGCGCCGATCCTGCGCGACGTCAGCCTCGCATTGGCGGCCGGAGCGGTCACCGCCATCGTCGGCCCCAACGGCGCCGGGAAGTCGACCTTGCTCGAGACGCTGGCGGGCCTGCGGCGTCCCGACGCCGGCGCCGTCGACCTGGACGGCGCGCCGCTGCTGGCGATGAAGCCGCGCGAAAGGGCCCGCCGGATCGGCTTCCTGCCCCAGACGCCCGAAGTGGCCTGGGCGGTCACGGTGCGGACCTTCGTCGGCCTGGGCCGCACCGCCTTCACCGGGCCTTGGGGCCTGGGGCGTGAGGACCAGGCGGCGGTGGAGGCGGCGATGCGCGCGGCGGGCGTGAGCGACTTCGCCGAACGGGTGGTGACGACGCTGTCCGGCGGCGAGCGCGCCCGGGTGTTCGTCGCCCGCGCGCTGGCCGGGCGGCCCGCATGGCTCCTCGCCGACGAGCCGCTCACGGGGCTGGATCCCGGCCACGCGCTCGATGCGCTGGCCCTGTTCCGCGGGCTTGCGGAGCAGGGGGCCGGCGTGGTCGTCACCCTGCACGACCTGTCCCTGGCCGCGCGTGTCGCCGACCGCGTCGTCGTGCTCGCGCAGGGCCGCATCGTCGCCGACGGGCCGCCGGCCGCCTGCCTGGCGCCCGAGGTCCTGCGTGCGGCCTATGGGGTGGAGGCGGTGATCGTCGAGGGGGCGGAGGGGCCGCTGATCGAGGTGTTGCGGCGTGCCGGCTGACCCGCTCCTGGTCCTGGCGGCCGCCGGGCTGGACGCCGCCGTCGGCTATCCCGACCGACTGCACCGGCGTCTGCCGCACCCTGTGGTCTGGGTGGGCTCGGCGATCTCGGCCCTGGAGCGGGCCTGGAACCGGCCGGATCGGACCGACGCGACGCGGCGGGCCCTGGGAGTCGCCACGGTGCTGTTGACGGGCGGCGGCGCGGCGGCGCTGGGCTGGGCCCTGGAATGGGGGTTCGGCTTCGTATCCTGGCCTGTCGGGATGGTGCTGACCGCCGTGGCGGGCTCGATCGGCCTGGCGCAGCGCAGCCTGTACGACCACGTCCTCGCCGTCCTGCGACCGCTGGAGGCCGGCGACCTGTCGGGCGCGCGTCGGGCCGTCGGCATGATCGTGGGGCGGGATACGGGGAGCCTGGACGAGGCCGGCGTCGCCGCCGCCGCGCTGGAGAGCCTGGCCGAGAGTTTCAACGACGGGGTGGCCGCGCCCCTCTTCTGGTTCGCCCTGGCCGGCCTGCCGGGCCTCTTCGCCTACAAGGCGGTGAACACCGCCGATAGCCTGATCGGGCACCGGGAACCCCGCTGGCGCGACTTCGGCTGGGCGGCCGCCCGCACGGATGACCTGATGAACCTGATCCCGGCGCGGCTCGCCGGCGTCGCGGTGGCCCTGGCGGGCCCTGGCGGCTGGCGCATGATGTGGCGGGACGCGCCCAAGCACGCCTCGCCCAATGCCGGCTGGCCCGAGGCGGCGATGGCCGGCGCGCTGGGGGTCCGCCTGGGCGGCCCGGCGTCGTACGACGGCGAGGTCCAAGACCGGCCGGCGTTCGGCGACGGGCCGGAGCCCACATCCGCTGACCTGCGCCGCGGACTTTCGGTCTATGTGCGGGCCTGCGGCCTGCTGTGGGCCGCGCTGGCGATCGGAGCGTTCGCATGGCCGCGCTGATGCTCCAGGGCTGCGGGTCGGACGTGGGCAAGTCGGTGCTGGTGGCCGGGCTCTGCCGGCTGTTCGCGAACCGTGGGCTCAGGGTGCGCCCCTTCAAGCCGCAGAACATGTCCAACAACGCCGCGGTCACCGCCGACGGCGGCGAGATCGGCCGCGCCCAGGCGCTCCAGGCGCTGGCCTGCCGTGCGGTCCCCACCGTCGACATGAACCCCGTCCTCCTCAAGCCGCAGTCCGACGTGGGCGCCCAGCTCGTGGTGCGGGGGCGGATGGCCGGAACCTGGAAGGCGGCCGGCTATCAGGACCGCAAGGCCGCGCTCCTGCCCACCGTGGTCGAGAGCTTCCGCCGGCTCGAGGGCGAGGCGGATCTGGTGATCGTGGAGGGCGCCGGCAGTCCGGCGGAAACGAACCTGAGGGCCAACGACATCGCCAACATGGGATTCGCCCATGCCGCGGACGTCCCCGTCGTGCTGGTGGGCGACATCGACCGTGGCCATGTGATCGCCAGCCTGGTGGGCGCGCAGGTGGTTCTGGACGGCGCGGACCGGGACCGCGTGAAAGGCTTCCTGATCAACAAGTTCCGGGGCGATCCTCGACTGTTCGACGCCGGGCGGGCCGACATCGCGGCGCGCACGGGCTGGGCCGATTTCGGCATGGTTCCGTGGCTCGGGGCCGCCGCGCGCCTGCCGGCCGAGGACGCCGTGGCGCTCGAACACGCCCGGGGCGGGGAACGCCGACGGGTGACGATCGCGGTCCCGATGCTGTCGCGGATCGCCAATTTCGACGACTTCGACCCTCTGCGGGCCGAGCCGGACGTGGACCTCAGGTTCGTGCCGCCGGGCCGCGCGCTGCCCGGAGACGCGGACCTGGTAGTCCTGCCGGGCACCAAGGCGACGCTGGCCGATCTCGGATTCCTGCGCGAACAGGGCTGGGACGTGGATCTCGCCGCCCACGTGCGGCGCGGCGGTCGGGTGCTGGGGGTTTGCGGCGGCTACCAGATGCTGGGTCGGCGCGTGAGCGACCCCGCGGGCGTGGAAGGACCGCCCGGCGCGGCGGATGGCCTGGGCCTTCTGCCGGTGGAGACGGTGCTGACCGGCGACAAGGTCCTGCGCCCGGTGCGCGGGGCGATGCTCGGCGCGCGATTCGAAGGCTACGAGATGCACGTCGGCCGCACCACGGGCGCAGCCGCGCCCTGGCTGGAGATCGATGACGGACCGGCGGACGCGGACTGGGGCTGCGTGTCGCCCGATGGGCGGATCATGGGCGCCTATGTCCACGGATTGTTCGCCGCCGGCGCGGCTCGGGCCGCGTTCCTGGCGATGTTCGGCGCGGAGAGCCGGGTCGGCGACTATGGCGGTGTGGTGGACGCGGCCCTGGACGAGATCGCCGAGGTGCTGGCCGGCGCGCTCGACATCCCGGGGCTGGCCCGTCTGGCTGGCCTGACCGCCGCCGTGGGGACGGGCGGATGAACGTGGTCCCGACGGCCGACACGATCCTGGCCGCCGCCGTGCAGGCGCGGCTGGACGGCAAGGCCAAGCCCCCGGGCTCGCTGGGCCGCATCGAGGCGCTCGCCCTGCAACTGGCGCTGATCCGCGGCTCGGCCGAGGTCTGCGCCGACAAGGCCCTGCTGCTGCTCTGCGCGGGGGACCACGGCCTCACCGAGGCCGGCGTGTCCGCCTATCCGGCCGAGGTGACCCGGGCGATGGTGGCCACCCTGCTGGCGGGCAAGGCCAGCGCGAACGCCTTCGCCCGCGCCGTAGGGGCCGAGGTGCTGGTGGTCGACGCCGGCGTGGCGGCCGACCTTCCGGCGTATCCCGGCCTGCTGGACGCCAAGGTGGGACGCGGCACGGCGAACGCCGCCGTCGCGCCGGCCATGACCCTTCGGGAGGTGGAGTCCGCCCTGGCGCGCGGGGCGGCCATCGCCCGCGACCGCCTCGCCGAGGGCGGATTCGAGGTGCTGCTGCTGGGCGAGATTGGCATCGGCAACAGCGCGTCGGCCGCGCTGCTCATGCATCGCCTGGCGCCGGCCCCCTTGGCCGACTGTATCGGCGCCGGAGCCGGCCACGACGCGAAGGGGATGAGGCGCAAGGCCGCCGCCCTGGAGGCCGCCGCGCGGCGGACGCCCGCCACCGCGCCGCGGGAGGTGCTGGCCGAGTTCGGAGGGTTCGAGATCGCCATGATGGCGGGCGCGGTCCTGGGCGCGGCCGCCGTGCGGCGGCCCGTGATCGTCGATGGCTTCATCGGTTCGGCCGCCGCCCTGGCCGCGGTGCGGCTGGAGCCCGCTTCGGCGGACTACCTGATCTTCTCCCACCGTTCGGCCGAGAAGGGACATGCCCGGATGCTGGAGGCGTTGGAGGCGCGACCGCTGCTGGACCTGTCGCTGCGGCTGGGCGAAGGCACCGGGGCCCTGCTGGCGCTGCCGCTGGTGCGCGCCGCCGCACGCCTGCTGACCGACGTGGCCAGTCTAGATGAGGTCCTGGGGGGAGAGCTTTGAATCTGCGTCGGGAAGTCGTGCTTCTCGTTGTTGCGGCGCAGTTCCTGACCCGCCTGCCGTCGCCGCGCCTGTCGGCCTTCGAGCCCGACTGGGTGACGCGCAGCGCCCGCTGGTTTCCGCTGGTGGGCCAGCTGGTGGGGGCGATGGCCGGCGTCGTCTTCCTGGGCGCGGCTCAGCTCTGGCCGCCCGCGGTGGCCGCCGTCCTCGCGCTGGCGGCGGGCCTGCTGGCCACGGGCGCGCTGCACGAAGACGGCCTGGCCGACACGGCCGACGGCCTGTTCGGGGGCGCCACGCCCGCCCGCCGGATCGAGATCATGAAGGACAGCCGGATCGGGACCTACGGCGTCCTGGCCCTGGTCGTGGTGCTGGGGTTGAAGGCCGCGGGCCTGGCGGCGCTGACGCCGGTGACGGGCTTCTGGGCGCTGGTCGCCGTCCACGGCCTGGGTCGCGCGGCGGCGGTGACGGCCATGCGGGTCACACCCTATGCGCCCGAGGGACGACCCACCCGCTGGACACCGGCGCAGGCGGGGGTGCGAACCTGGGAATTGGCCTTTTCCCTGGTCCTGGCGGCCTGGCCGCTGGCGATGCTCGGTCCCGCCGTGGCGTTCGCGGCGTTATTCGGCGCGGCGCTCGGCGCGGCGGTCGTGATCGCGACCGCCCGGCGCCGGCTCGGCGGCCATACCGGGGATGTCCTGGGCGCCGTGGAGCAGGCGGCGGAGGTTTGCGGCCTGCTGGGCGTCGTGGCGGTCGTGACATGCGCCTGATCGTCGGGCCGGAACGCCATGCGGATCCGACGTTCACCGTAGGGGCCGACCTGCTGGTGCTGCGGTCCCCGACCGCGGAAGGCCCGGGTCCCCAGGGCGGCCGTCGGCGCCTGGAACTCCGGTTCAACGACATCGCCGATGCCCGGGCCGGGTTCACGCCGCCGGATGCGGCCATCGTCCGGCAGATCCTGGCCTTCGGCCGCGACACCGCGACGCTCGCCGTCTTCTGCTACGCGGGCGTCAGCCGATCGACCGCGGCCGCCTACGCCGTCGCCTGCCAGGCCACGCAGCCCGGACGGGAAGCGGAACTGGCCCAGGCCCTGCGGGCGCTGTCGCCCGCCGCCACGCCCAATCCGCTGATGGTGGCCCTGGCGGACGCCGCGCTCGGCCGGGGCGGACGGATGGTGGCCGCCATCGCCGCCATCGGCCGCGGGACCGAGGCGTTCGAGGGGCCTTTGTTCGAATGGCGCCCGGGTGACGACTCCGAGGTGACCCAACGGGAGATTGACCGCGGCCGGCGCCGGCGGTAGCTCGACGGCTGCGTCAGGTTCCCCGCAAGGGGAGAATAGGGAACGGGGTCCAACGCCCCGGCTGCCCTCGCAACTGTAGGCGGCGAGCCCGCGCGTCAGACGCCACTGGGCCCCTCAGGGGCCTGGGAAGGCGACGCGCACCGGCCTTGACCCGCAAGCCAGGAGACCTGCCCGACGCAGTCGTCCTTCGACCGGCCGAGGTGCGCCGGGCGAGCGGGTTTCCCCGAGAGGCGACGTGGTGCGGTCGCGCGCGCGGCCGAAGCCGGCGTACGCCAGGACGCCGTCCCCGCGCGCCATGAGACGAGGGGACAGGATATGGGCAAGGCCCTTTTCATCGGATCGGCGTTCGCCTTGGCGGCGGCGGGAGCAGGGTGGGGCGCATGGGCGGCCGAATTGCAGGATGCGCCCGACCCTGATGTCGCGGCGCGGGCGGGCGCCACGGGTGTGGCGGAAGTGGTGGTGACCGCCAACCGTACGGCGCAGGCGCGCGACCGGGTGGGGCAGTCGGTGACGGTGCTGACCGATGCGGTCATCCGGAGCAGTCAGGCGACGACGGCGGCGGACCTCCTGGCCCGGACGCCGGGCGTCAGCTTCACCCGCAACGGCGGGCCGGGCGCGTCCACGAGCCTGAACATCCGCGGCGCCGAGAGCCAGCATACCGTGGTGCTGATCGACGGCGTGAAGCTCAACGATCCGTCCTCGACCCAGGGCGGCTTCAACGCCGGCAACCTGCTCATCGGCGACATCTCTCGCATCGAGGTGCTCCGCGGCGCCCAGTCGACCCTGTGGGGCAGCCAGGCCATCGGCGGCGTGGTGAACATCGTCACCCGCGAGCCGGAGGAGGCCTTCGAGGCTTCGGTCAACGTCGAGGCCGGCGCGCGCGACACCGCCTACCTGCGGGCCGGTGTGGGCGGGCTCACCGAGCGTATCGCGTGGCGGCTGGCCGGCGGGTACTACACCACCGACGGGTTCTCGGCCTATCGGCTGGGGCGGGAGCGGGACGGCTACATCAACGCCGGGGCGTCCGGCCGGCTTCGGGTGACCCTGGCGGAGGCGGTCTCGGCGGAGGTGCGGGCCGTGTATTCGCGGGGCCGCAACGATTTCGACGCGGTCGGCGCCGACACCCCGGAGTTCGGACGCACGGCGGAACTGGTGGCCTACGCCGGCCTCAACGCCGCCTTCCTGGACGGGCGGCTGAAGAACCGGGTGGCCTTTGCCTATACGGATACCGATCGGGAGAATCTGAATCCCCTGCGCACGACCACTCAGCCGCTCACATTCGATGCAGCCGGCAAGAACCGGCGATTCGAATATCAGGGCGTGTTCGCGATCCGCGAGGACTGGACGGTGACCTTTGGCGCCGAGAGCGAGACGGCGCGGATGCGGACGCGCTCGCCGACGCCCGCAATCCCCGACCCGGCCTATGTGCGTGGAAAGGTGGGCGTCGACAGCCTCTACGGCCAGATGCAGGCCGGCGTCGCCCCCGGCCTGACGCTCACCGGGGGCCTGCGGTATGACGACCACGACACCTTCGGCGGCCACGTCGTGGGCCAGGTCGCCGCGGCCTGGTCGCTGAACGACGGCGCGACGGTGCTTCGCGCGAGCTGGGGCGAGGGGTTCCGCGCGCCGGGCGTCTTCGAGCTGTACAGCGACTTCGGCAACACCGGCCTGTCGCCCGAGCGCGTGAAGAGCTGGGACGCCGGCGTCGAGCAGCGGCTGTTCGATCGGGCGCGGGTGTCGGCCACCTGGTTCGACCGCGACGCCGACAACGAGATCCGCTTCAATTCCTGTACGGCGGCCTCGACCGATCCCCTGTGCCGCGTGAACGGGACGGTGCGGTTCGGCTACTATCGCAACATCCTGAAGACCCGGGCGCGCGGCGTCGAACTGGCGGGCGAGGTGACGCCGGTCGAAGGGCTGACGGTTTCGGGCAACTACACCTGGACCGACGCGGAGAACGCCTCGGGCGCCAACGCCGGTAAGCGGCTGGTCCGGCGGCCCGAGCACATGTGGAACCTCTCGGCGGCCTACGAATGGCCGATCGGCGTCTCCACCTCTGCGGCCGTCCGCCACGTGGGCAAGACCTTCAACAACGACGCGAACACAGTGGCGCTCAAGGCCTACACCGTGGTGGATGTCCGCGCGTCCTGGCCGGTGAGCGAGCGGGTCGAGATCTTCGGGCGCGTCGAGAACCTCCTGGACGAGGACTACGAGACCATCCTCAACTACGGGACGGCCGGACGCGGGGCGTTCGCCGGCGTGCGAGCGAGGTTCTAGGCCGGCGACGCCGCGGGCGCCTCACCCAGGCAAAGCGGGCAGGCAAGTCGGGCAGGCAAAGCGGATGGCGGCAGTCGCTTGCGGGGTCGAGGAGGGGAGGCGGTGTGAGATCTTCGCGCCAGCAGCCTTCGCCATCCGCCGCCGCCAGGCCGCAGGCGCAGGCCGACCCCCAGAGGGCGCAGGCCTTCGTCCGGTCGCGCGGGCCGCGCGGCCGGAGCCCGGTCAGCGGAATTCGAGGCCCTCGAAGTCGCCCGAGTTCCGCCATGCGTCGATGTAGCGGAAGTAGGCCGAGGGTCCGGCGGGGTAGCCGACGTTGAGCCGGGCGGCAGGGCCCGGGTCCTGGCCCTCGTTGTTGTAGTAGCCCGGCGTGCAGTCGGCGGCGCCCATCATCATGCGCCCCGGCCCCTGGAGCAGGAGTTCGACCCACGCGTCCTGGGCGGCCTTCGAGACCTCCACCTCACGCGCCCCGGCGTCCAGGGCGTGTTTCACCACCGTGGCGATCGTCCGCCCGCCCTCGGTCAGGTTGTGCGGAATGTTGGAGATCAGGTTGGCGCCCTGGGTCGGCTGGACGAAGAACAGGTTGGGGAAACCATGCACGTGGATGCCGTGCCTGGTCTTCATGCCCTCGGCCCACGCCTCGCTGAGCTTCAGCCCGTCGCGGCCCGACACATCGAATCCGGCGCGACGCCGGTATTCCGTGCCGACCTCGAAACCCGAGGCGTAGATGATGCAGTCGACCTCGTATTCGACGCCGCCCGCGACGAGGCCCTTGGCGGTGATCCGCTCCACGCCCTTGCCATCGGTGTCGACGAGGGTGACGTTCGGGTTGTTGAAAGCCTGGAGGTAGGCGTCGTGGAAGCACGGACGCTTGCAGAGCTGCCGGTACCAGGCTTTCAGCCGGTCGCCGGTCTCGCGATCCTCGACGATGGTGTCCACGCGGGCCCGGATCTCCTCCATCTTCTCGAAGTCGGAATCCTCGAACGCGGCCAGCATGCCCATCGGGTTGCGTTGCTCGGCCGGAAGGTCGGCGATCTTCGCCCGGATCCGGCGCGACAGGTCGGTCCAGCCGTCCTGCACCAGGTCCTCGGCGGCGTTCCCCATAGCCTGGTTGTCGGTGAAGTTCTCCAGCCAGCGCTGTTGCCAGCCCGGCGTGGCGATCTCTGAGAACCAGTCCGGATCGATCGGCGCGTTGGCGCGGACGTCGATCGACGAGGGGGTGCGCTGGAACACGTAGAGCCGGCCGGCGGTCTTGGCCAGGTGGGGGACGGCCTGAACCGAGGTGGCGCCCGTGCCGATGATGGCGATGCGCTTGTCGGCCAGCCTGTCCATCGGCGCGCCCAGCGGGTCGCCGCCGGTGTAGTCGTAGTCCCACCGGCTGGTGTGGAAGCTGTGGCCCTGGAAGTCCTCGATACCGGGGATGCCCGGCAGTTTCGGAACGTGCAGGGGCCCGGTGCCCAGGCCGACGAAGCTGGCGGTGAAGCGGTCGCCGCGATTGGTGGAGATCACCCAGCGCCTGGCCGCGTCGTCCCAGGCGAGGTCGGTGACCTCGGTGTGGAAGAGGGCGTTGTCGTACAGGCCGAACTGGCGGCCGATCCGCTGGCACTGGGCCAGGATCTCGGGCGCGTGCGCATACTTCTCGCTGGGCATGTGGCCGGTCTCTTCGAGCAGCGGCATGTAGACCATCGAGGCCGTGTCGCATTGCGCGCCGGGATAGCGGTTCCAGTACCAGGTGCCGCCGAAGTCGCCGCCCTTCTCGACGATCCGGACGTCGGTGACGCCGGCTTCGGCCAGGCGCGCGCCGGTGACGAGGCCGGCGAATCCGCCGCCCACGAAGGCGAAGGTGACGTGGTCGGTCTTCGGTTCGCGCTCTGCGAACGGGGTGTAGGGATCGTCCAGATAGTGGGCGAGATGGCTGCCCTTCAGTTCCAGGTACTGGGCGTTTCCATCGGCGCGCAGGCGCTTGTCGCGTTCAGCCCGGTACCTGGCGAGCAGGGCCTGCTTGTCGATGCTGCGGGGCGGGCTGGCGGTGTTTCCGTCCATCGGGATGTCCTGGTTCGCAAGGGCTGGAGCGCCCTGTCGTCGGGGGGAGTGTATCCGCCGCAGGCCCATACCATATGTTCAAATTGAAATCTGTCGCAGGGGAAGGCCGTGGTCGAGCGGAGCTGGCGACGCCCGGCCCTGCGATCTGGACCTGTGGCATCGCGGGCACACGAGACGGCCACCTCCGCCGGAGCGGTTTGACGGTCTTGTGACGGAGGCGTCCCGCGCCTATCAGTGCGAGTGCTTCGCAATTGCGATAAAGGCCGCTCATGACGACCGGCGCCCTCCGCGGCTGGTTCCTGATCCACAAATGGACCAGCATCGTCTGCACGGCCTTCCTGCTGATGCTCTGCGTCACGGGCCTGCCGCTGATCTTCCACGACGAGATCGACTCCTTCAGCGAGCATCACCCGGCGTTCGCGCGAGGCGGCGTGGCCTCGTCGGGCGACGATCCCGCCCTGAAGTCCCTGGACGAGATGCTGGCCAAGGCGCTGGCGGCGCGACCGGGTGAGGTCCCGCTCTTCATGGCCTTCGACAACGACCGGCCGCTGATGACCGTGACGACCGGGCCGTCCCCCGATGCGCCGGAAAGCCGGATGACCATCCAGCTCTTCGACCGTGCGACGGGCGAGGCGGTGGGCGAGGAAGAGCCCAAGGGTGTCATGTACGTGCTGCTCAAGCTGCATACCGACATGTTCCTCGGCCTGCCGGGAATGCTCTTCCTGGGGGTGATGGGGCTGCTGTTCGTCGCCGCCATCGTCTCGGGCGTGGTCCTCTACGCGCCGTTCATGCGCAAGCTTCCGTTCGGAACGGTGCGCGCCAGCAAGAGCGCCCGGGTCCGCTGGCTCGACTACCACAACCTCCTGGGCGCGGTGACCCTGGCCTGGGCGAGCGTCGTCGGCTTCACGGGGGTGATCAACACCCTGGCCACGCCCATCGTCCAGGTCTGGCAGCTCTCGGAACTGGCGGAGATGACCCGCGCCTACGACGGGCGCCCGGCGCTCCCGCCGTCCCGATACGGCTCGCTGGACAGGGCTATGGCGGCCGCCAGGGTGGCGATGCCCGACGCGAACCCGCAGTTCATCGGCTTTCCGGGCGGGGCGTTCTCGAGCAAGCATCACTACGCGGTGTTCTTCCAGGGCGGCACGCCGCTGACCGAACGGCTGCTGACGCCGGCGCTCATCGACGGGGAGACCGGAGCGCTCACCGACGTGCGGCCGATGCCGTGGTACGCCCAGGCGCTGCTCATCTCGCAGCCGCTGCATTTCGGCGACTACGGCGGCTTGCCGCTGAAGATCCTCTGGGCGGTGCTCGACGTCTTCACCATCGTGGTGCTGGGGTCCGGTCTCTATCTCTGGCTGGGCAAGGGACCGTCCACCGCCGGGCGTGTGCGCGAGATCCAGGCCGGCGCGGCAGCGGAAGAGGCCGTCGGATGAAGCCCGGCCCGCGCAGCCTCTGGGCGATCTTCGCCGCCCCCATCGCCATCGGTGTCGCCAGCGTGGTCGGCCTCGTCGTCGCCCTGACCGGCGACGGCCTGCGCGACGTGGCGTCCTGGCTGGCTCTCGCCGTTCCCGTCGCCGCGACCGCCTGGGCGTTGCGCGCCCGCCGTCGCTGACCCGTTTCACCTGAGGAAGACCTTCGTGCCCCACATCTCACGCACCCGGCTGCTGATCGCCGCCTCCGTCCTGGGACTCGCCGCCGCCCATCCTGCCCTGGCGCAGGACACCAGCGTCGAGGAACTGATCGTCACCGCCCAGAAGGCGAACCAGACCGAGGTCACGCGCGGCGGGCGCCTCGGCGTCCTGGGCGACAAGGCGGCCGAGGACACGCCGTTCTCGATCCGCAGCTACAACGCCGCCCTGATCCTGAACCAGCAGCCCCAGACGCTGGGCCAGGTGCTGGAGAACGACCCGTCGATCCGCACCACCTACGGCTTCGGCAACGCCGCCGAACAGTTCGTCATCCGCGGCTTCGTGCTGAATGGCGACGACGTGGGCCTGGACGGCCTCTATGGCCTTGCGCCCCGTCAGCTCGTGGCGCCGGAACTCTACGAGTCGGTCCAGGTTCTGAACGGCGCCAGCGCCTTCCTGAACGGGGCGGCTCCCGGCGGCAGCGCGATCGGCGGCAGCGTCAACCTCCTGCCCAAGCGGGCCGGCGCGGGCGACCTGGCGCGGTTCACGGCCGGCTACACCTCCGACGCGCACGTCGGCGCCAGCTTCGACGTGGCCCGCCGGTTCGGGGAGGGGGGCGAGTTCGGGGTGCGCGTCAACGGCGCGGCGCGAGGCGGTGACGTCTCGATCGACGACGAGTTCCGCAGCACCTACGTTCTGGGCGGCGCCTTCGACTATCGGGGGGAGACGGTCCGCCTGTCGGCCGATCTGGCCTATCAGCGCGTGAAGGTGCGCCGGCTGCGGCCCAAGGTGCAACTCGGCGGGCTGACGGTGATCCCGAAGGTCCCCTCATCCGACGCCAACTACGCCCAGGATTTCACCTATACGACGCTGCGCGATGTGTTCGGCGTGGTGAAGGCCGAGTGGGACGTGTCCGAGAACACCATGCTGTACGTCTCGGCCGGCGCACGCGACGGTTCGGAGGACGGCGTCTACGACAGCATCACCGTCACCAACGCCACGACCGGCGCCGCGACCGGCGGCGCGCTCTTCGTGCCCCGCACCGACAACAACGAGGCCGCACAGGCCGGTGTCAGGCT
The DNA here is from genome assembly GCF_037189685.1 of Phenylobacterium sp. GTDB lineage: Bacteria > Pseudomonadota > Alphaproteobacteria > Caulobacterales > Caulobacteraceae > Phenylobacterium. The sequence continues at coordinate 17,141 of NZ_JBBCIT010000042.1, forward strand.
CCGCGGGACGACGGGGGCGGTCACCCACGAGGTCAACGCCGGAGGCTCGGTCCTCTGGCAGGTGAACCGCAACGCCTACGATTTCCTGGGCGGTTTTGCGGGATTCCCCACCAATCTGTACGCCACGCCGCAGATTCCCCGGCCGGGAACGGGATTCGTGGGCGGGGATCTGGACGATCCCGACCCCGTGAGCCGCACCCGGCTGCGCAGCCTCTTCGTCTCCGACACCCTGGGCTTCCTGGACGACCGGCTGCTGGTGACCGCGGGTCTGCGCTGGCAGGAGATCGAACTCAGGAGCTACGACTATTTCACGACCCTGCGGACCAGCCGCTACAGGTCGGACGCGTTGACCCCGGTGGTGGGCGTGGTCTTCAAGCCAGCCGAAGGGGTCTCCCTGTTCGCCAACCGCGTGGAGGGTCTCGTCCAGGGCGGCGTCGCGCCTGTCAGCGGGACCGATCCGGTCACCGGCGGAACGCTGCCGGTCAGCAACGCCAACGAGACGCTGTCGCCCTTCAAGTCGACCCAGTACGAACTGGGCGCCAAGTGGCGGATCGGCCGGATGAACGCCAGCGTCGCGGTCTTCCAGACCCGACAGCCGCGCAGCTACACGGCCCCCGACCCGTCGACGCCCGGCTTCCTGCGTTTCGACAGCTTCGGCGAGCAGCGCAATCGGGGGATCGAGCTGTCCGTCGATGGCGAAGTCGCCCGCGGCCTGCGGGTCATCGCCGGCGCCTCGATCCTCGACGCCGAGCTGCGGGACACGGGCGTCCCGGCCCAGGACGGGAACAAGGCGCCCGGCGTGCCCGACTACCTGCTCAACGCGAATGTCGAATGGGACCTGCCGGCCATACCGGCGCTGACCCTCACGGGTCGGATCGTCCACACCGGCGAGCAGCAGGTGAACGCCGCCAACACGCTGCAGATTCCCGACTGGACCCGACTGGACCTGGGCGTACGCTACGTGGCCGTGCTGGCGGACCGGCCCGTCACCCTTCGCTTCAATATCGACAATGTGACCAACGAAAAATACTGGGCGTCGGCCTTCGACCAGTTCGTGCCGCAGCTGCTCCAAGGCGCGCCGCGCACCTACAAGCTCTCCGCGTCGGTCGATTTCTGAGGCCCTGCCTGACGAGGGCCGGCGGTCAAGGCCGCCGGACCTTCACGCCGGGCGCGCGCCCGTCACCGGCCGGGGAACGTGGCGGTCCGCCGGGCGGCGGGCCATCCATCCCCGACCGCCGCCTCGTGACCGGCGCTGGGAGCGTCCGTCGGGGCGAAGGCAAGGACGAGCCGGCGAACGGGATCCATGGAGGCGACAAGCGCGGCGGCCAACGCCATCCGGAACGGGTCTTCGAAGCTCATCAGGACGAGCACCAGGACGGCCAGCGCGAGCCACGTCAACAATCCGGTAAGGTTAAGGCGTCCCATGTGCGGAGTTCATCCTGCTCCGCGCGGATCGGCAATGGGGTTCGCGGGGACGGCGAGTCCGGGTGGCCGGTTTCCCCCGTCGGCTTCGTCTGCTGTGCTGCGGCCCGAGGTCTTCCTCTCAGGGCGTGCAGGGCTCGCGGGTCCAGGCGTGGACCACGGTGGGCTGCCGCGCGGAATCCGGCGCGGCGGCGCCCGTCATCAGAACGTCCTGGGGCGCCGTGGAGGTGGCGCAGGCGCGCGCCTGGGGCTGCGCCTGAATCAGAATCCGGAAACCTGCCGGCGCCCGGCTGGTCTCACCGCCACCGGCCAGGAGGCACTCGGCCTCCGGCCGGCCGGCGGCGTCCTGTCCCACGGCGCAGCGCATCGCGGGCGCGTCCGCCGGGCGCGCGCCACCCGAGATCAGGCGGATCGGCGTCCCAGCCGCCATCGAAGGCCCGACGGCCAAGACGGAGACCAGCAACGCGGCGGCGGAACCTCGGATCATGGCGGCCTCGTCATGCGATGAAGGCCTGGAGCTTCCCACGAGTCCCGCGCAGGCGCGACAGGTCAGGTGCGGCGGAACAAGCTCCGCACCTTGCCGCCGATCCAGCGGGCGGGCGGCGCGAGGATCGCCTTCACCTCGGCGAACAGGCCCCGGGCCTGCCGGCGGGGCGCGGGATCGGGCTCCGCCAGGAGCGTCGACGCCACGGCGGGCGGCGTCTCGACAGGCGGGGTCCCGACAGGCGTGGCGGCGGCGACGCGAACCGCCTGTGCGGACGACCCCGGGTCGTCGAGGTGGGGAGTCACGAGGATCGCCAGTTCCCGGCGTGCGTCGCGGGTCTGAACCGTGCGCAGGAAACCGCCCAGCGGAGGCGCCCGCGCCAACCCAGGTGAAGACAGCGATTGCTCACGCCGATCCTCCTGGAACAGGCCGGCCAGCATGAAGGTCTCGCCGTCCCGCAGGTCCGCCGTGGTCGCGACGCGGCGCACCATCAGCGCCGGAACCTCGACGCCGAAGATCGAGACGCCGTTCTGCGGGTCGGGTTCGCTGGCCTCGGCCAGGATCTCGAGGCGGATGGAGCCGTTGGAACGGACTTCGGGCCTCATCTTCAACGCCACGCCATAGGGGCGGAACTCGATGATGACCTTCTCGCCGTCGTCGGGGACGGGAATGGCGAGTTCGCCGCCGGCGTGGAACTGGGCCTCTTCCTTCGAGTGTGCGACGAGGGTCGGTTCCGCCAGCAGGCGGGCCTCGCCCGAGGCTTCAAGGGCGCGCAGCGCCGCCTGAAGGCGATGCTGTCCGAGATGGGTGTCCAGGGCGGCGTTCAGGACGGCGGGTGTCGGGCTGATTCTCCCGGTTCGCGCGGCGATGGCGGTATGACCGTCGTCCAGGGAGATCCCGGCGCCGACCTCGCGCAGCCGCGTCTGGCTGACCTCGACGATCCGGACATCGATCCTGACGGTCGCATTGCGCACCGCAAGCCGGGAGACGACCGCGTCCGGCGCGGTCGCCTGGGCTAGTTTGAGCGCCGCCTCGGCTGCGGCGGGGGAGGAGACCTGGCCTTCCAGGAGAAGGCCTGACGCCAGGGCGGTCACGGCGATCTCCTCGTCGGGGAGGGCGAGCGCCAAGGTGTCGCGTACGGCCTGGGCGTCATAGCCGACGCGAACGTCCAGCGTCTGGGTCAGGCGGCCGCCGGTGTCGTAGACGAGGAGGTTGGTCGTGCCGAGCTCACGGCCGATCAGGTAGATCTCGCGGGCTCCCGCCTGGCCGGCTTCCAGCAACTCGGGCTGGCTGACGACGATGCGTCCGACCGGGCCGTCGGCGCGCAGGGCCAGGGTCTTGTCGAGGGATGCCTCGATCACGGCCTGCGCAGGCGCTTCGGGCGCCAGGATGTCGTCGTCGGGGAGGTCGTTGGCCTGCGCGACGAGGGGCCAGAGCGCGCAGGCCGCCGCGATCCCCGCCAGATGGAGCAGGGCCCGGACCGCCGTGGCGGCGGCCTCCAGAGAGCGAGCGGCGAATCTGCTGCGCATCCGCGCAAGACGTCACAGCCGGTGTTCCGGCAAGCCTAACGGACGTGGTTTCCGGGGGATGAACACCGGACCGTTCAGGACGGTCGAACGGAGTCATCGGGTAGAGAGAGGCGGCGGAACTCCCAAGGTCCGCCGCCGAACTTCACGTCATGAAGTTCTCTTATTTCGCTGTATATACTGGAAAATATGGAATTTCCGACGTCAAGGCGTGTCGGACTTCTCCAGATAGGCGTCGAGGGCCTGCCGGGCCACGGTCTTGCAGCCGCTCGATTCTGCGGTGCGGACGATATCGTCCAACGTCGTGAGGCTTTCGATGGCGGGGCAGATGCCGCCGCGCCGAGCCCCGAACGTCCGGCCCACCGGAGGCGGCTCGACCAGGGCGCGCAGCGTCTCGAACCGGGCGGCGTCGGCCGCCGCCACGCGGGCGGCGGGCAGGGTGGCGCCGCTGGACGCCCCTCTCAGGGTGGTCACTTCGCCCGAGGGCCGCATCACGGTGATGGTCTTTCCCACGCCCAGCGGCACCCGCGCCCCGGCGTCGAACGCCTGGCCGCGCTTGATCGCGGGATCCGTGGAGTTCACCACGATGTAGTCGGCCGCGACGGCCGCGGTTCCGCACGCTGCGGACAGGACCGCACCCAAGAGAAGTCTACGCATCAGCTCATTCCCGTACGACTTGGTAGATCGTGGACGCCCCAGTCCGGCCACTAGCACATCGTGCTCTTGAACGGTACCTGAACGACGCGACCTGACGCCCTCAGTTACGCAACTGCGCGATGTCCAGACGCACGAAGCCGAACTTCGCCAGCCAGAGGACACCGCGCTCCAGGAACGGGCGGCGGTCGGGCGGGGTGTCGCGGAGCAGTTCGCCCACGGGACGGGGGCCGTGCTCGAGCGCCGCCATCAGGACCTCGAACTCGGCGTTCGACGGCAGGCGGGCCGCCGGGTTCCGCAGGCCGGGCGTCTCCATGAGGAAGGCGGCCTCTCCGGGCGCGAATGGCCGCGCCAGCGACAGGATGTCGGATGGCCCCAGCGCGCGGGTCGGATAGCCCGCGAACATCCGGAAGGGATCGGGACGGTAGGGATTCTCCAGGCCGGGCATGGGCGGGGCGGCGCGCCGGCGGCGGGAAAGTTCGGCCCAGAGCGCCTGGTATTGGGGGATGACCGCGCGCCAGTCGAAGACCTCGCGGGCTCGCGCCCGTCCGGCGGCCCCCATCCGCGCGCGAAGGTCGGCGTCTCCGAAGAGGGCGGTCAACGCGTCCGCCGTCCGGCCGACGTCGACCGCGGTCAGCAGCGCGGTGGCGCCGGCGTAGTCCTCGTAGGATGTCATCCGCTGGGCATAGGCGTAGACGAGATCGGCCCCCAGGCCCGGCCGGGGCTGCATCGTGGGAATCCGAAAGCCGTCGACGCCGTCGCGGACCGTGTCCTTGTAGCCGTCCCAGTCGCTGACGACGCAGGGCAGGCCTGCGGCCATCGCCTCGACCGGCGTCAGCCCGAAGGTCTCCTGAAGGTTGTCGGACAGCGACAGGAAGACGTCGGCGACCGACAGGATGCTGTCGCGGGTCTCGGCGCCGGTGTCGCCGGCCAGGCGGATCTGGACGTCGGGGCCGAAGGCGGCCGCCGCGGCCCGGAAGGCCTGCTCCTCTTCGACCTTTCGGGCGCCTCCGAACAGCACCCAGTAGACCGGCCGCCCGAGGCGCTGCGAGGCCTGCTGGAGCGCAAGCCCCATCGGCGTCGCATGCATCTTGGTGGTGAGGCTGAAGCGGCCCATGTGGAGGGCCGTCGGCGCGTCCTGGGGGATGTCCAGCGCCTCACGCCAGCCACGGCGCGCTTCGGGATCGAGGCGGAAGTCCGAGGTATGGACGCCCAGGGGAATGGTGACGAGCTGGACCGGCGGAATGCGCGTGGCGCCGAACCTTTCCTGGAAATAGTCCGCGACGCCTTCCAGCAAGGATTCCACGGCCTTGCGCCCGGCATCTGATGTGCAGATCAGGGCGTCCCAGGGTTCGAGCGGCGCGAGCAGGAGCCCCGCCATCTCGTCGAGGATATAGGCTTCGGCGATCGAATGGGTGACTCCGGTCAGGGAATAGGCCGCCCCTCCGAAAGCCCGACGCGCCCAGGCCTCCCCGCGCAGTTCGGGCGTGGGGATGTAGAGGGCGCCCGCCTCGGCGACCTGACGCCGGTCGGCCCTGCCGAACCACCGGATGGGGCGGCTTGTCCCGCCCAGGCGCGCGACCAGGGCGTCGAGTTCGGACTGTTCCTGTCCCCGGGCGTTCCAGAAATGGAAGGTGTCCACGTCGGCATGGGCAAGAAGGCCGCGCAGGAAGCCTTCGCCGGCCGAGTTGCGGCCCATCGGATGGGGAATCGCGGCGTCGTACGGCTCGGTGCTGAACAGGATCGCTGCGTTCGTCATGCCGCGCTCACGGCCCCGGCGCCTGCCGGCGCCAGGGACTCAGTCCGCAGACCCGCCGGCCGCGGGTAGCGGACGGGAGCCGTCGCCCACGATCGTGAAGGGGGCCCAATAGTAGGGGTGCGAGAATTCCGGGTCCTGCTGCAGCGTGAGCTGGGAACGGGTGAGCGCCTGGGCCTGTGATGTCGCCTCGGCCGAGAACATGCCCGTCATCAGCTTCACGGTGGCCACCGAGTCCACCGACCAGTGCGAGACGATCAGCGAGCGGCCGCCGGCGTAGATCACGGCGCGGGTGAGCCCGCCCAGCGCCTCGCCGCCGCCCTGCAGGCCCGTGGCGGACGGGTCGGCGCCCGCGCCGCCGGTGTCGCAGGCCGACAGCACCACGAGGTCGGCGTCCAGCTTCAGATCCAGGATTTCGCTGGTGTCGAGCAGCCCGTCCGAATCGCCCGATCCGACCGAGGTCATGAGCGCAGGTTCCGGCAGGCAGGCTGAGGGCTGAGGAAGCAGGCCGTGGGTGGCGAAGTACAGCACCTTGTAGTCGGAGAGGTCGTTCCGCGCCCTCAGGGAATCGTCGGTGAAGGCGCCGCCGACGACGACGTGCGCGTCGCTGGCTCCGCCGATGCTGGCGCTCACCGCGCGAACCTCGTCGGCCGTGTCGGGCAGCGGCGGCATCTGCAACAGCGCCAGACGCGTGTTTTCGCAGATGTCGGAGATGTCGCGCTCGGTGCGCAGGCTGACGCCCCGGCGCACGACGGAGGAGTAGGCGCGGGTGTCGGCGCGGCCCGGCGTCAACGGATCCGCGAAGCCCAGGAAGCTCTGCTTGGCCTGCGAGGGCGCGAACGCGCGCGACTGCATGAAGCTGGCCGCCGAGAGGACCAGGGCGGAGTCCACCTTCGCGCCGAGCCACGCCACCTTGCGATAGTCGGGTTCGCCGTTCCGTCCGGGCGTGGCCGCCACGGCGGCCGGGTCGGACGTCACGAGAGCCGCCACCGGCAACGCGATCAGCGCGCCGTCGGGCTCGTAGATCAGGTGGCGCGCCGCCATGACATCAGTCGCCACGGGGCCGAACAGTCCCTGGAACAACCTGTAGGCCTCGGCGACATCGAATGGCGGCAGGGTGTCCTCGGCCTCGAACGGGGCGCGCAGGCGGCGCACCGAGGCGCCGGCCGTCCCCCGATTGAAGTCGATCGCGTAAGGTTCTGCTTTTGTAGGAGAAACGAGCAGCCCATAGCCGCGATCGTCGAGCAGCAGGATCTTGACGTACACCTCCTGATCCCCCAGCGCCTTCTGGAGGTCGGGCAGGGCGGCCTGGGACGACACGAGCTGGGCGTAGCGCGGGTTGGCGGCCAGGAGCTGAGCTTCCAGGGCGTCGGCCTGCTGCTGGAGCGACGAGAGGCGGCTTTCCAGGTCGGCTCGGTCGCGGCCGGTCGCATCCCCCGGCTGGAGGCCGGCGATCTGGGCCTCGACGACGCGGAGCTCGCGTCGTGTGTCCTCCAGGGCCCGGACCAGGCCCGTGACGGCGCTGTCGCCCGAGGCGACGCGGGCCGCGAGCTTGGAGACGGTCTGGGCCGTGGCGTTCGAAACCACGCTGGACGCGGCGTTGAAGAAACGGGCCTTGTAGTCGTCCGACCGGGCGGGGTCGGATCTGATGCGGCGCAGCAGCAGGTCGAAATAGGGTGCCGCGTCATCGGCCGAAGCGCCCAGGGCGCCGCGCTGCTGCTGGAACAGCTCGAATGCGCGGGCGTATGAGGCGAGGGCGGCGTCTTCCTGGCCAGCGGCGATCTGGGCGCGACCCAGGTCCAGGAGCAGGCCGCCCTCGGCGGCGGTTGCGGCGTGCCGGAGCCTGACCGTCCGGATGGCGCCCTGATAGCGGGCCACGGCGCGGCCGGGCTGGCCGTCGTCCAGGTCGAGCTCGGCGAGATCGGCCTCGATCCGCGCGCGAAGCCAGATGTTGAGCGCGCCGCTGGCCTCGGCGCCCGTGAGGAGGGCGGAGGCGCGATTGAGCGCGGCGCGGGCGCCGGCGCCATCGCCCTGGGCGGCCAGGGAAGATCCCACCACTTCCAGCGCCTGGGCGTCCTGTACGGCGAGACGGTCGGACAGGGAGACGCGGCTGCCCCCCAGGATATCGCGGCCTGCCGGGCGACGGTTCAGAGCCTGGGACAGTTCGGCGCCGATGGCCACATCGCCGCCGGCCTCGCGCGTCGCCGTCGGGCCCGTGGGACCCAGCCCCTGGGCCGCGCGCACAGCCTGGTTTGCGTTCAGGGCGGCCTGGCCGGCCTCCACGGCCTGCGCGAATCGGCCCGCGTTGCGCAGGTGCAGGGCGCGGTAGGTCCTGGCCTGGGAGGACAGGAAGGGATCGTTGGCGGCGGCGACCAGCGGCTCGGCTTCGCGGAAGTGACGGTCGGCCTCGGCGAAGCGGCCATTGTTGGACACGTTCAGCGCCAGGTTGAGCAGCGCCTCGGCCTGTTCGGCCGGGGGCGCCCGGCGGGCCTGGGCGTCGGCGACGAGGGCCTGGAAGTCCGTCTCGGCCTGCTCGAACCGCCATTCGTTGTTCTGGACGTACGCGCGCGCCCTGAGGCGTGAGGGATCGGCGGCGGCCGCGGCCTGCGAGCGGGCGAGGCCGCCGGTGGCGCCGCCGAAGTCGGCCGCGATCTCGGCGCTGGCGGCCGAGGTCTGCACGTCGGAGGCGGCGGGGGGCCTGATGGCGCCGGCGACGACCTTCAGGCCGGTCTCCAGGATGTCGGCGATCTGGGCGGGGCCTTCCGCGGCGTAGTAGCCACCGCGCCGCTCGGACGCATAGGCGAGATACGGCGCCTGGCCGGCGACGCTGCGACAGGCCCGGCGCGTGACGGCGCCCAGGCCGGCCAGTTCCTCGCTCTTCCCGGCTTCGCAGGACGCCCGCGTGGCCAGCGCCGATTCCACCACCTGGACGTCGTCGGCGCGAGGCATGACGTAAAGGCGACCCAGGCTGCCTTCCCACCCGCGGCACCGGATGTTCCAGGTGCGCCGCCCGGCCGCCTGGACGGACGGATCGTCATAGTCGCGGACCGCCTGGCAGACGGCGCCGCTGGCGGCGCTCTGGCCCAACGGGATCAGGTCGGCCCGCGTCTGCGCCTTGGCCGGCGCCGGCAGGATCGCGACTATGGCGACGGCGCCCAGGACAGCTCCCACGAGGGTCGACGCGGCCAGAGCCGTCGGAGTTGGGGCGAAGCTCTTGCCGGTCATTTCTTCTGCCTACGCTTGCGCCAGATTTCTTCGCTGCCCGCGCCCGTCGTCACGGGGTCGGTCACGATCTCGTCCGGGCTGGGCGACGCCACGCCCAGGATGACTGGCGGGTTGATCAGGTTCTCGGAGGAGAGGGCGTCCAGCAGGCCCTCGGCCGAGAGATCGTTGTCTCCGGACAGGGCGTCCCGAATCCTCAGGATACCGTCGCTGACGCCCGAGCCGCCGTCGCCCGATCCGCCCGAAGCGAGCAGGGGGCACATCGATGTGCCCACATCGCAGCTGTTGAAGCGGTAGGCTGCGCCATCGGGCTTCGAGATCTCGACGCCGGATGCGTCCAGGACCACGAAGGTCAGGGCGTCGTTCGCATCCGGCCCGGTGAGCGTCCTGCCGTCGGGGCCGGCGAACGCCCCCCACAGCTCCACCACCTTGGGCGGATCGATGATCAGGGCCGGGCGGAACTGGCCCGTGAAGAAGAGGCCGACGGACTGGGCCGTGCCCGAGGGGGCGGCGTTCTGCTGGACGACCTTGTTCTCGGCCGAGACTTCGAGGCGGCCGGCGGAGACGTACACCTTGAGCAGCTCGGCGCCTTGCGGCGCCACCCCGGCGGGCATGCCCGCGGCGAGATCGATCCCCTCGACCGGCGTCCTCTGGATGAGGGAGATGAAGCGCGGCGACCCCATCAGGATGTCTTCGCGGGCCGCCAGCCGCACCTCGTCGAAGGCGCGGATGTTGGTGTAGTTCCCGCCCTGATAGGTCGCGGCGCCCAGCCCTCCTGTGATCAGGATGGAATCCGGGCGCCAGTTGAGGTCTACCGCATCGCCGATCCGCAGCACGCCGCCGTTGGACGAGGGTGCGGCCAGTCCGTTCACGCGGGCGACGTTCGACGAGCCGACCAGGAAGGTCACCCTGGGCGTCGCCGAAGGACTGACCGTCAGGTCCAGCAGGGTGAGGTCGCCCCGCGAGCCGCCGGTCGTCAGGCCGGCATAGACCCTCACCTCGTCGGAGGCGCGCAACTGGCCGAAGTCGTTGTTGTCCAGCACGAAGCCGCCGGCGCCGCCCGCGGCTCCGCCCACCGTGATCGCGCCGCTTCGGGATTCGATCTGGATTCGCGGGGCGGTGACGAGGCCCGTCAGGTCGAGGTCGCCCACGGCGATGCGGACTACCCCGGCGGCGGTCGTCTGCGCCAGGGTCGCCTTGCCGGCCACGTCGATCGTGACGTCGCGTCCTGCGGAGAGGGGTGTTGTCGAGGTGAAATTACCGAGGGAAGTAATTGAAAGATCTCGTGCTACCGGCGCAATAGCCGAGCCGAGCGACAGTGTCGCACCCTGCAGGATCAGGTCGCGGCCGGTGCGGTAGCTGGTCGTCGTCACGCCCCCGCTGAGCGCGCGCAGCGTCAGGTCCTCGCTGGCCGAGACGGCGCCCGCCGTCACGCTGGCGCCCGTGAGCGTGACCGAGCCCGAGTCGGCGCGCACGTCGCCCAGGCGCAGCGCGCCCGCGGCGCTCACCGAGATGTTGCGGACCGCCGAAAGCGCCGTCGTCAGCTCGAAGTCGCCCGTGGTGCTGCCGAGCGAGAGGTCGCGCCCCGCCGTCACCGAGTCGAGCCGGACGGTCGGCGCCCGCAGGGTGGCGTCGCGGGCCGCGACGACCGAGACGAGGCCGGGGGTTTCGCGCACCACCTCCACGATCGCGTCCTGGCCGGCCCTGACCGTGACCGCCGTGGCTCCGGTGACGCCGCCGGTCCCCAGCCCCAGCCGGGCGTCCAGGTTCGACGATTCGACGTGGACCACCCGACCGTTCCCGGCCGTATCGGGATTGCCCACGAACCCGACGCCCACTTCGTCGGGCGCGGCGCCGGTCAGGGTGGCTTCGCCCAGCGAGGCCGTACCGTTGGTGGCGAGGATGTAGATGTCGTCGCCGGCGGTGGCGGACCCCACCGCGGCGTCGCCGTTGGCGGACACGATGTAGAGGTCGCCCGACGTCGTCACCGTCCCCAGCTTCAGGCTCTCGGCCTGGCCGTTCACCCTCGGCGCCGTGATGGTGTTCACCTCGAGGGCGCCGCCCCGCAGGTTGACGTTGGCGCCTGCCGTGATGCTGTCGATCCGCGCCGAAGCCAGGTTCACGGTGACGTTCTGCGGCGCGTTGAGCGAGATGAGGCCCGAGACGGTCGAGTCGCCTTCGCCGAGGACGATGTCGCGCCCCGCCGTCACGTTCAGGCTCTGCGGCGCCGTCACGGCGCCGATCTGGACATCGGTCTTGGCCGATATGGCGCCCTCGCGCGTGACGCCGACACCGGCCAGGAGCACGTCGCCTTCGGTCGAGACGACGTTGAGCGCGCCGGCGGCGACGAGCCCGTTGGCGTCCACCGAGGCGCCGGTGATCGAGACATCCCGATTGGCGGTGATCCGGCCGAGCTCGATGCTGGCGGTGGCGGCGATCCGCGCGTCACGGCCGGTCGAGATGGCGGAGATCGCCGTGGGGTCGAACAGGGCGGCGACCAGGGCGCTGTCGAGGACGACCGCGTCGAGCGGCGCTCCGCTGTCAAACCCGTTGCCGAAGCCGTTGCCGTTGCCGAACCCGTTGCCCGGGCAGTCTCCGCGCAACTCGCAGAAGTCGGGATCGGTGTCCTCCCTCAGGGTCGTGGGGTCCTTGAGCTCTTCCAGGGGACGCAGCCAGGGCCGCGGGCTGACCGGGCCCACATTGCGGATGTTCAGGTCGCGCGACGCGCTGGCCTGGTTCAGGAAGATCTCGGTCTCGCCGACGCCGGCGAGGCTCTCTCCCGGCAGGCGGTTGGCGATGCCGCCGCCGCCGGAAAGCACGATATCGCCGCCCTCGGCCTTCGCGGCCGTCGCGGTGATCATGCCTTCGAGGTTCACCACGGCCTTGGTCGCCGTCGTGGGATTGACCGCGGCGACGAAGACGGCGTTGGCGCGTGTGGCGCCGGCCAGGTCGATCAGAAGGCGGTCGTTCGAGCCGTCGCCGGCGCTCGGCACGATGAAGTCGACCAGGTCGAAATCGCCGCCCGCGCCCGGCGCGAGTCGGAGCTGGTAGCTGTCGGCCGCGCCATAGAGCACGCTGCCGTCCGGAGCCGACACCAGAGCGTTGGCGCGCGTGACGATGGTCGGGCCTGTGAAGGCCGCCACGCCCCCGTGCGCCGTGACCCTGGCGTCCGAGAGGACCCACAACCTCGCCCCGGGCAGGACATCGCTGCCCTTGAACGAGAACAGGGTGTTGGACGGGTCGAGGAACGCCGAGGTGTCGGGCGTGCCGAGCGAGACCAGGATGCTGCCGGCGTCGATCTGGGCGCCGCGGCCGAAGATGATGCTGCTCTGGGAGGCGAACCAGATGTTGCCGCCATAGGCGCCGCCGACGCGGCCCTCGACCACGCCTTCGATCTTCGAGGCCGCCAACCCGGTGATCCGGTTGAGGACGATGCCGTCACGCGACGCGAAGTTGAAGCTGACGGTCTCGTTCGGGAAGACGTCGAAACTGCTCCAGCTCAACACGGTGCGCGGCGCGTTCAGCGTGACGTCGATCCGCGTGTCCCCCGTGACGATCGTCGGCAGGCCGCCGCCCGGATTGACCTGGGGCAGGCCGCCGACCGGCAGCGCCGCCGACGGCGTCGGCATGAGGGAGTGGGCGCTGGCGAGGACGCCGCACAGCGCCGTGCGCGCCAGGAGAAAACGGCGTCGGGCCGACGATGCGGCGGATCGGGACGTCGTCGGCATCGTTACTCCCCTGCGCGTCATAGCAGGCTCGCCGTGAGCTGGATCAGGACACGATCGCCGCGGCGCGGGCCACCCGGCCGGGTGGCGTCCAGCGGGTGGGCGTACGTCACTTCGAGGTTGGCGCGGTTGAACAGTCGGAAGATCGCCCCGACGCCCACGGACGTCAGCGTGCGATCCTTTTCGGCCAAGGTGAGCGAGGTCTTGTTGTTGACCACATGGCCCACGTCGAAGAAGGCATAGGGCGCCGCCTGCACCTTCGGGTGAAACTGGTGGGGGCCGTAGCGCAGCTCGAACGCCCCGGAGAGGCCCTTGTCGCCCAGCGCAGCCGCCGGATCGTAGCCGCGACCGACCGTCAGCCCGCCCACCGAGATCTGCTCGTATGGCACGAGCACGTCGTCGGAATACTGGGCCTGGCCCCGGAACATGCCCGTGAGCCGCTCGCCCAGGACGATGTCGGCGCCGCCCTGGACTTTCAGCACCCAGGCGTCGGGCTTGCCCGCGAAGCGGCTGAGCAGAGGATCGCCGCTGTCGCTGCCGCCGAGGATCGAGAGGCCCTTGCGAAGCGCCACGCCTCCGCGCAGCAGCAGCGGGCGCCCTGAAAGTTCGGTCCGATAGTCGCCGTCGGCGCGCGTGTAGACCACCCTGAGCTGGTCGTGGCTCAGTCGCGCCACGCCGCCGAAGTCCGTCTTCTGATCGACGACGTCCAGGCCGCCGGTCAGGTACAGGTTCCGGTTGCGCGAGCGCAGCAGCGGATAGGCCGTCTCGATATTGCCCACGAGGGACTTGCTCTGGAGATCGACGGGCGCGAGCGCGCCGCCGGGTTCGCTCTGGCCGTAGGTGACGGACGCGCGGCCCACCAGGCCCTCGGAGCCGAACCGCGCGGTCTCGGCGAGCTGGACCAGCCACTGCTCCTTCGAGTCGAGCGTATGGAAGACGGTCAGCGCCGTGCTCTCGCCGTATGGGGTAAAGCCGGCGAACTCCGCGCGGAGCAGGCCGCCCCAGCGCCCGACCGCCTTCGACCCCGTGTTCTGGACATTGCCGAACACGGTGGGCTGTTCGCGCGCAACGGTGAGATCGATGTCCACCGCGCCCCGTTCCGGACTGGAGGAGGGCCGTATCGCGGCGCGAACCCGCACCCCCGGCGTGTCGGAGGCGAGGAGCAGGTAGCGCTGGGCCCGGGCCATGTCGAACGGCTTCATCCCGCGGAGCTTCTCGGCGTAGCGCTCGATGGTTTCCTGTACGGGGCCGACGTCGCCGCGGACGCGGACGTTGACCACGTGGGCCTCGATCACCTCCAGCACCAGCGCGCCGCCGCTGATCCGCTGTTCCGGGATCTCGACCCGCGCCAGGACGCCGCGATCGAAGATGATCCGCGCGGCGCGGTCGCGGATGGCGCAGACGACCGAGACCGGCTGGCTCCGGCCGAGATACTCGGCGTAGGCGCCGCGCAGTTCGTCGTCACCGAGGGCCGTGGCGCCCCGGAAGGTCACCGCGTTGAGGGTCACCTGGACGTCCGAGGATTCGAGCGGGCAGGGCCCGGGCGGCTCGGGCGCGAAGGCGCTGCCCGCGCGCGGCGGCGGTGGCCGGGAGATGCGGGTGGAAGGATCGAGTTCGGCGGCCGTCACGCCCGGGGCGGTGACATCCTGCGGGGGTTGCGCCTGAGCGAACGCGGGCGGCGTGAGCGCCGTGGTGGCGAGGGCGAGAAGACCGATTCGCGGCGCAAGGCCGGCGCGCCGCAAAGCTCCGCGAGCCTCAGCCATACCCCACTCCCCCCACAGTACAGTGTCGGGTTGTCTTACCCCCCGCGTAACATGTTGTTAAGCGCCGACTCCCGACAAGCGACGACGCTGCAGAAGCGGGCGCCGGCCGAGTCTTTTGGCCGGAATGCGCCTTATTCAGGCTACCGAAGCAGAAGCGAGACGGCTAAGACTGCACCGAGTGCGCCGGGGGAGAGCCTATGGGGGGAGCACGAGCGTCGCGAGTTATCGGCGCGCTTTGCGTCGCCGCAGCCCTGGCTGCGTGTGTTCTCGGCGTAGGAATGACGCGTAACGCCACGGCGGCGCCCGGTTCGGCGGCGGCTGCGGTGCATGAAGGCGTGGCGTCCTGCGCCGGCTCGACCTGCCACAGCCGCCAGGTCGATTCGGGCGTGAACGTCCGCCAGAACGAGCTCATCACCTGGCAGGACCCCTCCAGCGTCGCCGGCGCCCACAGCCGCGCCTACCGCGTGCTCTACGAAGCCCGCGGGCAGGCGATCATCCGCAAGATGGGCCTGGGGCCCGAGGGCGTGGCGAATCAGTGCCTGGGCTGCCACGCCGACCCGGCGCCCCCCGGTCTGCGGGGCGCACGCTTCCAGCTTTCCGACGGCGTCGGGTGCGAGGCCTGCCACGGCGGCTCGCGCAACTGGCTGGCCAGCCACCGCGCGGTGGGCGGAACGCATGCGGACAATGTCGCGCGCGGGATGAAGGCCCTGGAGAATCCCAAGGTCCGCGCCGGCGTCTGCCTCGACTGCCACTTCAGCGGTTCGAAGCCGGGACAGTTCGTCAGCCACGAGATCATGGCCGCCGGCCACCCGCGGGTGGCGTTCGAACTCGACCTGTTCTCGACCCTCCAGCAGCATTGGGACGTCGACGCCGACTATGTGGCGCGCAAGGGATACGCTGGCGGCGTGAAGACCTGGGCCGTTGGCCAGGCCATGGCGCTGGAGCGCGCGCTGACGCTCTACAGCGAGCCGGGCCGTAACCGCGGCGCGTTCCCCGAGCTCCTCTTCTTCGACTGCCACAGCTGCCATCGCCAGATTTCGGACGATCCCAAGGCGCGGCCCCAGTGGCAGGCCAATCCCGGCCGGCCGATCCCGTCGGGCGCGCCGCCGTTCAACGACGAGAACATGATCATGCTGGCCGCCGCGGCGAAGGTCGTGGCGCCGAGCCTCGCAGCGCGGCTGGAGGCGGATTCCCGGGCGTTCCATACGGCGATCACCCGCGATCGGGCCGAATCCCTGCGGGCGGCGGCGAAGCTCGCGGCCACGTCGCGTGCGCTCTCCGACGCCTTCGCCGCGCGGGCGTTCTCGCGGTCGGAGACGCTGGCCATCGTCGACACGGTTCTCGCGGGCGAACTGGCGCGCAGGTACACCGACTACGCCGGCAGCGCCCAGGCGGTGATGGCGGCGGACACGCTGCTGAACGCCCTGGTGGCCTCGGGACAGGCCGACCGCGCCGCCGTGGCCCGCATCCGACCCAGCCTGGACCGGGCCTATGCCCAGGTCCGCGATCCCAACAGCTATCGACCTGAGGCCTTCCGCGCCGCGCTGACCCAGGTCGCCCAGGGTGCGAGGTCGCTCAGATGAGCGTACGTCGTTGGGCCGTGTTCTCGGCCGCGTTGGCGCTGACCGCCTGCGGAGGCGGCGGCGGAGGAAGCAGCGACGGCGGGACGACCCCGCCGCCCAGCAATCCGCCGCCGAGCGCGCCGCTCTACAATCTGCCGGCCGCTCAGGCCCTGACGGCGGCCGACGTCCAGCAGGTTCTGGCCCAGGCCATCGCGGAGGCGCGGGCGCGCAACCTTCCGGCCGTCATCGCGGTCACCGACCGCGTCGGCAACGTCCTGGCGGTCTATTCCATGACCGGGGCGCGGGATACGGCCACGCTGCGGCCGGGACCGTCCGGAACCAATCTCGACGCGCAAGGTGCGGTCGTGCCCGCCGCCGGGGCGGCCATCGCCAAGGCGATCACCGGGGCCTATCTCTCGTCGGGCGGCAACGCCTTCTCCACCCGCACCGCCAGCCAGATCGTGCAGGAGCACTTCCCGCCTGCGCCGACCACGGTGGGCCTGGAGAGCGGGCCGCTGTTCGGCGTGCAGTTCTCGTCGCTGCCCTGTTCCGACGTCACGACGCGCACCGCCACGGCGGTGACCGGGCCGCGGCGGTCGCCTCTGGGGCTGTCCGCAGACCCCGGCGGCTTCCCCCTCTACAAGGGCGGGGTGCTGGTCGGCGGGGTGGGCGTCATGGCCGACGGCGACTACGGCTTCGACCGCAATATCCTGGACATAGACGACGACGCGGAGGAGGCCATCGCCTTCGCTGCCGCCACGGGCTTCGCCGCGGCCGAAGACATCCGGGCCGAGCGGGTGACGGTGGACGGCACGTCGCTGCGGTTCAGTGACGCCAGCGCCGGCACGCTGCGGACGACGCCGTCCAGCGCGCCGGCCTTCGCCAGCCTGCCGGCCGGGACAGGCGTGTTCACGCCGGTGACCGGCTACTACGCCGGCGGCGGCGCTCTGGCCGGCCAGACCTACGGGACCGAAGCTTCCGGCCTGCGGCTGGCGACGACCGCGGAATTCTCCATCGCCGGCGCCATGGTCATGACCGACGGCGCGGGGCAGGGGCGGTTCCCGATCCGGGGGGGCACCGACTCGGCCGACGGCGTGACGTCGATCTCGGCCACCGAGGCTCGGGCCATCCTGGAAGAAGCGTTCACGATCATGAGCCGGGCGCGGGCCCAGATCCGGCGCCCGCTGGACAGCCGCGCCCAGGTCTCGATCACCCTGGTGGACAGCCGGGGCCAGATCCTCGGCGTCGTCCGTTCCCCCGACGCGCCCGTGTTCGGCATCGACGTCTCGGCTCAGAAGGCCCGCTCGGCGAACTTCTTCTCGGGGACCTTCGCTGCGGCGCAACTCGGCGCGGACCCCAGCGCAGACGTGCAGGGCTATGTCCAGCGCACCCGCGACTTCCTGAACGATCCCGCCGCACTCACGGGCCGCACGGCGATCGCGGCGCGCACGATCGGCAATCTGGCGCGGCCCTACTATCCCGATGGCGAGGTGGGGCGTCCGAACGGCCCGTTCTCACGTCCCATCAGCCAATGGAGCCCTCTGTCGACGGGCCTGCAATCGGCGTTGATCATCGGCAACGTGGTCCAGCACCTGGGCTTCCTGGGCGGCGCCAGCGCGACCGACACGCCTCAGCGCTGCACGTTCCTGCCGGACGTGGCGCCCGGCCAGAACCGGCTGCAGAACGGCATCCAGATCTTTCCGGGCGGCGTCCCGATCTACCGTGGCGACCGGCTGGTCGGCGCCATCGGCGTATCGGGCGACGGCATCGATCAGGACGACATGATCGCCTTCCTGGGCGCGCACAACGGCTCGGCCCGGGCGGGGGGCGGGCTGGGCAATGCGCCCACGGCCGTCCGCGCCGACAATCTGGTGGTCGGCCAGCCGGCGGCGGCGCGCCTTCGCTATGTGAGCTGTCCGTTCGCGCCCTTCCTCGACACCTCCGAACAGAACGTGTGCCAGGGGAAATAGGCATGCGCTCGGTCCCGTTCCTCGCCCTGACCGCCGTCGCGACCCTCGCGGGCCAGGCCCAGGCCGCGCCGGCGGGGCCGCAGACCATCGACGACATCCTCGCGTCGGTCTCGATCGGGGACGCGGAGGCCGCGGCGCCTCTGACCATCGACGACATCCTGGCGCAGGCGCCGGTCGTCGAGCTTGCGGCGGCGTCGGTCGATCTCAACGCGCGGGACGCCGCGGCCCAGGCGCCGTCCGCCGCCGCGCCGGCGCAATCCGAGGCCCTGGCCGGAGCAAATCCCGTCGAAGCAGCTCCGCCCGACGCCGCGCCGCTGGACGGCCGCCGTCGGCCCGGCCGGATCCAGACCTATCCCGCTCCGATCACGCAGGACAATCCGGGCGGTGTCCGGGCGCCGCCGCCCGAGGCGTTTCCGCGCGACGAACTGCCCATCCCCGATCGCTGGCGGCTGGCCGGCGCCCTGGGGGTGACCAAGCCGCGCTGGTGGGATCCCTACAACCAGAACTTCCTGAAGGGCGACATCCCCATCAAGGGGACCCACGACTGGTTCTTCGCCCTGACCGGCATCTCCGACACGGTCGTGGAGCCGCGCAGCTTCCCCATTCCCGTGGGGGTGCAGACGACCGAGCGGCCGGGCAGCATCGACGTGTTCGGCAAGGACACCAGCCTCGTCCTGGCCCAGACCTTCATCGTCGGCGCCGCGCTGATCCAGGGATCGACCGCCTACAAGCCGCCGGACTTGGAGTTCCGCATCGCCCTGGCCGGGCAGTACAACTACGTCGACGTGCCCGAGCGCCGGGTGCTGCACGTCGAGCCCAGCAAGAAGTCGCACCGCAGCGACGCCTTCATCGGCGTGCAGGAGCTGTTCGTCGACAAGCACCTGACGAACGTCTCGGACCGCTACGACTTCGACTCGATCCGGATCGGCATCCAGCCGTTCTCCAGCGACTTCCGCGGCTTCCTGTTCCAGGACAACCAGCTCGGCGTCCGCCTGTTCGGCAACCGCGACAACAACCGGTTCCAGTACAACCTGGCCCTGTTCCAACGGGTCGAGAAGGACACGAACTCGGGCCTGAACGACCTCACCCAGACGCCGCGTGACGACTATGTCGCCATCGCCAACCTGTACCGGCAGGACCTGCCGTTTCCCGGCCTGACCTCGCAGGTGACGGTGATCCACAACCGCAACCGCGAGGCCAACGACATCCAGATCGACGAGAACGGCTTTCCGGTCCGGCCGGCGCTGATCGGCGACCTGCGCGGCCGCGAGTACGACGTCACCTATCTGGGCTACAACGCCGACGGCCGGATCGGCCGGATCAACCTGACGGCCTCGGCCTACTACGCGTTCGGCGAGAGCCGGAACAACATCTTCACCGGGCGCAAGGCCAAGATCCGCAGCTACTTCGTGGCCGCGGAACCTTCGATCGATTTCTCGTGGGCGCGCTTCCGGCTGCAGGGCCTCTACGCCTCCGGCGACGGCGACCCGTATGACGACCGCGAGAAGGGCTTCGACGCCATCTTCGAGAATCCGCAGTTCGCGGGGTCCGACACGAGCTACTGGATCCGGCAGACCATACCCTTTGCGGGCGGCGGCCGGGTGATCGGCGTCAACGGCCGCAACGGCGTGCTGAACAGCCTGCGATCCTCGAAGGAAGAGGGACAGTCGAACTTCAGCAATCCGGGCACCGTCCTGCTGGGCGGCGGCGCAGACTTCGACCTGACCCCGGAGTTCCGGCTGACCACCAACGTGAACCATCTGGCGATGGCCGACACCGCCATCGTCCAGGCCCTGCGCCAGGAAGGCTCGATCCCGAAGTCCCTGGGCTGGGATGCTTCCGTCTCCACCATCTGGCGGCCGAAGATGACCCAGAACATCGTGGTGCGGGCCTCGGCGGCCGTCTTCGATCCGGGCAAGGGCTTCGAAGACCTGTTCGCCAACAGCGAGCGGAACAAGCGATACTATTCCGTCCTTCTGAACGTGATTCTGAATTACTAGGGCCAAGATGCTGAAAAATGGGGCGAAATGGTTGAGGGTGGGAGCGTTCGTCGCGCTGACCATGCTCGCGCCCCTGTCCCTCAAGGCCGCGGAAGGCGAAAAGCCGGTCAAGCGCACATACGTGACCGCGCCAGCGGCCAAGTTCTCGATGACCGATTCGGAAGTGGACGCCGACAGCCAGGGCTGCGTCTCGTGCCACACCGACAGCGACGCCAAGACCATGCACCTGTCGCCGGCCGTGAAGCTGGGCTGCGTGTCGTGCCATGGCGGCGACGCCAAGGTCATCGCGCCCGCGGGTCTGGAGAAGACCGCGCCCCAGTACGTCGCCCTGCGCGACAAGGCGCACGTCCTGCCGAAGTATCCGCAGAGCTGGCATTTCCCCAGCTCGGCCAATCCGAAGGCCAGCTACACCCTGCTCAACAAGGAAGCGCCCGAGTTCGTGCGTTTCGTGAACCCCTCGGACTACCGCGTGGCGCGCCAGGCCTGCGGCGCCTGCCACATGGAAGTGATCGAGCGGGCCGAGCGGTCGCTGATGGCCACCGGGGCCATGTTCTTCGGCGGCGCGTCCTACAACAACGGCATCCTGCCCTTCAAGAACTACCTCCTGGGCGAGGCCTACACCCATCACGGCGAGCCGGCCCGCCTGCTCTCGCCCGGGAATCCGCCCGGCACGGTGACGCGCGAGCAGGCCCAGCGCGGCGCCCTGCCGACCCTCTATCCCGCGCCGACCTGGCAGGTGACGCCGCCGGGCGACGTGTTCCGCGTGTTCGAGCGCGGCGGCCGCAACATCAACAGCCAGTTCGCCGAGGTCGGCCTGCCCAATTCGCTGGGGCAGATCCAGCGCCTGGAGGAGCCGGGCCGGCCCGACATCCGCCAGTCGAACCGCGGCCCCGGCACCGGCCTGCGCGCGGCGATCCCGCTGCTCAACATCCACAAGACGCGCCTGAACGACCCCTTCACCTGGTTCCTGGGCACCAACGACCAGCCGGGCGACTACCGCTCGTCGGGTTGCGCCTCGTGCCATGTGGTCTACGCCAACAACCGCCAGCCGCACGCCAGCCTGACCTGGGCCCAGTACGGCCGCGACGGCGAGAGCCACCAGGCCGACCCGACGATCCCGAAGGGCGAGCCGGGCCACCCGATCAAGCACGTGTTCACCCGGGCGATCCCCACGGCCCAGTGCATGAACTGCCACATGCACCAGCCGAACATGTTCGTGAACACCTACCTTGGCTACACCATGTGGGACTACGAGGCCGACGCGCCGCACATGTGGCCCGAGAAGCAGGCGTATCCGACCAGCGCCGAGATGCGGAAGGTGCTGGACCGCAACCCCGAGGGCGCCGCGCCGCGGGGCAAGTGGGCCGACCTCGACTTCCTGCGCAACGTCTTCGGCCTGAATCGTAAGCTGAAGGACACCCAGTTCGCCGACTATCACGGCCACGGCTGGAATTTCCGCGCCATCTTCAAGCGCGATCGCGACGGCAATCTGCTGGACAAGGACGGCGCGATCATCGCGAACGACGATCCCGAGAAGTTCCACCGGGAAGGCGCGCCCGACTTCACGCCCGTGGGCCAGAACGCCCCCGGCAAGGCGGTCCACATGATGGACATCCACGCCGAGAAGGGGATGCAGTGCGCCGACTGCCACTTCTCGAACGACAGCCACGGCACCGGCCTGATCTATGGCGAGGTGGCCAATGCGGTGGAGATCCGCTGCAAGGACTGCCACGGCACGTCGCAGGCCTATCCGACGCTGCGAACTTCGGGTCCGGCCGCCGATCCCAACGGCAACGACCTCAGCCTCCTGCGGAACCCCGACGGCCAGCGCCGGTTCGAATGGCTCGAGCGCGACGGCCGTCAGGTTCTGATCCAGCGCTCGCTGCTGGACCCCAAGCTGGAGTGGCAGGTCAAGCTGACCAAGGACACGGTCGACAGCACCTCGCCCGACTTCAACGCCAAGTCGGCCCGCGCCAAGCTGATGTCGAGGATCGGCCAGGACGGGCGCCCGTTCTCGTGGGGGCCGGGCGTGGCCAAGGGCGACCTGGCCCACAACGACGAGGAGATGGAGTGCTTCGCCTGCCACACCTCGTGGACCACGGCGTGCGCGGGCTGCCACCTGCCGATCGAGGCGAACTGGAAGACGACCAGCCACAAGTACGAAGGCGAGCAGACCCGCAACTACGCGACGTACAATCCCCAGGTCGCGCGCGACGACATGTACCAGCTCGGCAAGCACCAGACGACGAAGGGCTCGACCATCGCGCCGATCCGTTCGTCCTCGGCCCTGGTGCTGTCTTCGACCAACGTCAACCGCGAGCGGATCTACGTCCAGCAGCCGCCGATCGCCGCGTCGGGCTTCTCCAGCCAGGCGTTCGCGCCGCACTTCCCCCACACGGTCCGCACCGCCGAGACCAAGACCTGCAGCGACTGCCACGTCTCGGCGGCGAACGACAACAACGCGATCATGGCCCAACTCCTGCTGTTGGGGACCAACTTCGTGAACTTCATCGGCCAGAACGCCTGGGTCGGCCTGGAGGGCGGGATCGAGGCGGTGCGGGTCTCGGAATGGAGCGAGCCGCAGGCGGTGTTCGGCAGCTACCTGCACCGCTACGCCTACCCCGACTTCTACAAGGCCCACGTCGACGGGAACAAACGCGAGCTCAAGGACTGGGTGCGCGGGAAGGCGTTCGCCAAGGGCCTGTCGGGCGGCGAGGAGGAGAGCATCGAGGAGATCGCCAACGTCCACCACCGGACGTCGGGCGCGGCCAGCTGCCTCCAGCTTCGCGGCGAGTACATGTTCCTGGCCGAAGGGAAGGGCGGCTTCCGCGTTCTCGACGTGGCCAGCATCTCCAACAAGGGCGTCTCCCAGCGGGTGATTTCGGCGCCGTTCTCGCCCCTGGGCCACGACACCCAGGTGCCGTCGAAGAACGCCACCTGCATGGCGCTGGCCACCAACCAGCCGATCGCTCCGCTGCGGAACCAGGCGATGCAGGCGATGATGGTGAAGGACCTGGCGACGGGCGCCGACATCAGCCTCCTGGACGCCAACCAGGAGCAGAAGTTCCACCCGCTGTACTCCTACGCCGTGGTCACGGATTCCGAGGAGGGCCTGATCCTCGTGAACGTCGACACGCTGGCCGACGGGGAGCCGCGCAACAACCGGCTGAAGCGCGACGTCACCTGGAACCCCGGCAATGTGCTGAAGGGCGCCCGGCACGTCACGCTGGGCGGCCACTATGCCTATATCGCCGCCGAGGCCGGCCTGGTGGTGGTGGACCTGAACGATCCGCTCAAGCCGCGTCACGTCACGACGGTGACCTTGCCTGACGTGCGCGCTTCGGCGCTCCAGTTCCGCTACCTCTGGGTCACCACGGCCCGCGGCCTGGAAGCGCTCGACGTCACCCGCTTGGATCAACCCCGGCTGGTGGAGGGCGCCACGACGCCGCTGGTCGATGCGCGCCGGGTCTATGTGGCGCGGACCTACGCCTATGTCGCGGCGGGACGTGACGGCCTGGTGATCGTGGACGTGAAGAACCCCGAGCGGCCGCGCCTCTATCAGAAGTACGACGCGCAGGGCGCGTTGAACGACGCGCAGGACGTGGTGGTCGCCTCGACCAACGCCTCGCTGTTCGCCTACGTCGCCGACGGCCGGAACGGCATGAAGGTGCTCCAGCTCACCAGTCCGTCCAGCCAGCCCAACTTCTACGGCTTCTCGCCGGCGCCGAAGCCCGAGCTGATCGCCTGGCGCAGGACGCCGTCGCCGGCGCTGGCCCTCTCCAAGGGCCTGGACCGCGACCGGGCTGTGGACGAGAGCGGCTACCAGATGGCGATCTTCGGCCGCCTGGGCTCGCGGCCCTTCAACCGGGCCGAGATGGAGCGCTTCTTCACCGACCGCTGGGGCCGGCCCTATCGGGTGAACGACACCGTCGACATGACGGCCTGGCTGGGGCCGCGCCCGTTGCAACAGGCGACGCGGTAGCTGACCATCGGGCTCGGCTGGTGGCGTCGTGGAGACGGTTGACGCGCCCATCTTCGATGGCTTGAGGTCCGCCTGGAGATGACTCACCCGTCCACAGGCCTCTCGATCCGCCCGTTGGCGCTCGCAGACATGGCGGACATGCTCCGGATCGAGGCCGAAGCCTATCCGCCGTCTCTCCGCGAGGGCGAGGCGATGTTCGCCAGTCGTCTCAAGCTCTCGGGCTCGTATTGCCTGGCGGCGACACGCGGCGGCCAGCTCGTCGCCTATCTGGTCGCCCACGGATGGCTCGCCCAGGCGCCGCCGGCTCTGGGCTCGGTCCTGGCCGACGCCGCCAGCGAGGTCCTGTACATCCAGGATCTGGCCGTCTCGTCTGCGGGGCGTGGCTTGAAGATCGGGGAAAAGCTGGTGTCGCACGCCTTCGAGCGTGCGGCGCGCGACGGCCTCCCGACGGCGGAACTGATCGCCGTCGAGGGTGCGGGGCGCTACTGGCGCTCACTCGGGTTCCGCGAGGAGCCCGTCTCGCAGGCTCTCGCCGGGAAGGTCGCCTCCTATGGGGCCGACGCGCGGTGGATGAGCCGGAAGATCGGGCAAGGTCCGGACGAGGCATGAGAGGCCGAGAACGCTTTGCCGCTCCCGCACGCCTTGTGCGGCCCCGGTCCGGCCGGATTCCCGCCACGTCGTCCTGGCCGGCGGGTCTGCAAGGATGTCCGCTTGCGCCGTCGCAAGCCTCCAGGTGGGCGCCGGTCACCCCTCGCCGGTCGGGGTGGTGTAGGCCGGGATCGGCACGGGCACGCCCTTCAGGTCGATCTCGCCGACGGTCTCGATGGGGATGTCGTTCTTCGCCAGCTTGAGGGTGTCGGAACTGAAGAGGATGCGGGTGCCGAAGGTCTTGTTGGCGGCCTCCAGACGTGCGGCGATCACCACCACCTCGCCATAGGCCGTGTAGTTGAACCGGCGTTCGCCGCCGAAATTGCCCACCAGGCCCACGCCCGAGGACAGCCCCATGCGGGTGTAGCCGAACCGGATGCCCCGCGCGATCATCCGCTCGCGGATCTCCAGGGCGTAGACGTCGATCTCGCGGGCGCAGGCGATGGCGCGGTCGGCGTGGTCGTCGGACGGCACGGGGGCGCCGAAGATCGCGATGATGCCGTCGCCGGTCATCTTGTCGATCATGGCCTCATGCTTCCACAGGATGTCGATCACCCCGTCGAAGTACTCGTTGATGACCTCGGAGAAGGTCTCGAGCGGCAGGCTGGCCACCAGGTTCGAGAAGTTCTCCAGGTCCGAGATCATGACGGTGATCTCGCGCTCCTCGGCGCCGATCTTCACCTGCTCCTGGCCGTCAACCATCCGGTCGATCACCTGAGGCGCGAGATAGCGTTCGAGGGTGGAGGAGTAGAAGGCCCGCTGGGTCTGAAGCTCGGCGGCCGCCAGCCGGCTGAGCACGAAGAAGCCGAAGGCGAAGCTGAGCGACGGCGCCGTCATCGGGATCATCATCGCGGCGTAGTTGTAGAGCCCGAACGCCAGGGCCGCGCCGCCCACGATGGCCAGCAGCACGATGCCGACCGAGATCCACCACCTCTGGGTGGAGCGGCCGAGGAGGGCGCCCCCGAGAGCGGCCGCGAGGACGATCAGCGCGTCCAGGACATGTCCCGGCGTACGCACCCGGTCGCCCGCCAGCATCTGCGACAGGGCGTGGACATGCACCTCGACACCCGGCGTGCCGTCATAGTGGCCGCGCAGGAAGCGCAGGGGCGTGGTGTGCATGTCTTCCTTGAGGGTGTCGGAATCGGCCGACGCCGACCGCGTCACGCGGCCGATGAAGGCGATCTTGTCCTTGAAGAAGGCCTCGGGAAGGAAGGAGACGAAGGCGGCGGAATAGGCCGGGGCGATGGCGCCGGTGTTCTCGGCCGACACCTTGGGATCGGGGCGCCGGTAGCGGATGGCGAAATCACCCTTCGGCGGCTTTAGACCCGCGCCGACCACGCCGGTCTGGGTGGCGAGGGCCAGGTTGTGGCCCGGATGTGGATCGTATCGGCGAACGACGTCGTCGTAGTCCACGCGCATCAGCGCGCGCGCGTCGGCGTAATGGAGCTTTGGCGCCACCGGGAAGTCGACGCCCGGCTTGAGCTGCGGGTCCACCGCCGCCACGATCGGCGCTGTCGTGCCGGCGATCGTCTCCTGGAAGGCCGCGAACTCCTCGGGGGAATCCCAGGTGTCGAGGAGGTAGTCGACGGCGATCGCCTTCACGCCCTTGGAATCGAGGGCGGCCAGGAGTTCCCCCAGCCAGACCTTGTCGATCGGCGACAGGCAGTGGCAGGGCGAGGCTTCGCGCATGGCGTTCAGCGCCTCGTCGTCCACCTTGATGATCACGAAATCGGGCTGGGCCGGTGGCGCGCCCATCGCCAGCCGCAGGTCGTAGGTCAGGTTCTCGACGAACCGGATCGGCGTGGTGCGGTTCAGGCCGAGCGCCGCGGCGGCGGCGAGGACCGAGACGATCAGGACGACGGCGACGTCCGCGAGCCCCTTGCCGCTGCGCTCGCGCAGCGCCTGGACGGCCCCGAGCAGGCCGCCGATCAGGCCCCGGCGCTTGCCCGAGACCGCCATCGGTCAGGCCAGCTTCCGGAAGGGGAAGTTGTAGGTCACGGCCGGCGTATAGTCACCCGCCTGGCAGATGTGAGTGGTCAGGCTGCCGTGCTGGCACATCAGCAGCGCGAAGGCCGGCGGCTCCTCGACCAGGATTTCGCGGCCGTCCGGCACATGCACGTCGACCTCGGTGAGGTCGAGCGTGAGCTGGATCGAGGTGGCCGGCGCCGCCGACAGCACATGGCCGGCGAACACGCCGTTGAACGCCCGGTGGATGTGGCCGCACATGATCGTCTGCACCTGGTCGCGGCCCTTGAGCACGCTGGCGAGCCGACCGATCCAGGGCGAATCCGGATCGGGATCCATCCACTGGATTCCGCTGGGGATCGGCGGGTGATGGAGGATGACGGCGGTCGGCTTGTCGGGTTCGGCGTCCAGGGTGGCGGCCAGCCACGCCGCGCGATCTGCGCAGTATTCCCCGTCGTTGGGGCCGTCCAGGGTGTCGCAGACCACCAGCCGCATGGGGCCGAAATCGACGGCGTACTGGACGAAGCCGTTCGGGTCTGTCTGGGCGCCCGGTCCGCCGAAGACCGACAGGAAGGCTTCGCGATTGTCGTGGTTTCCGACGGCGTAGTAGATCGGAATCTCGCAGTCGGACATCAGGCGCTGCAGTTCGAGATATTCTTCGGGCTCGCCGCGATCGACCAGGTCGCCGCTCGCGACAATGGCCACGGGTCGCGGCCGCAGTTCGTGGATCGTCCGCATCACCTGACGAAGGCGCTCCTCGTTCCGCTGTTGATTCAGCGGATCCTTCCCCGTCGTGACGTGGAGGTCGGTGATCTGTGCGATCGTCAACACCAAGCCGCCTCCCCAAGCAGCGCACGCATCGTCCCGTGGTAAGTACGCAAGCTCAGCGGCGACGGATGACGAGATTGCGAATTTCCGTCATGTCCTCCATCGCGAAGCGTACGCCCTCGCGGCCCAGGCCGGAATCCTTCACCCCGCCATACGGCATGTTGTCGACCCGATAGCTGGGCACGTCGCCGATCACGACTCCTCCCACGTCGAGATGGTCCCATGCTTCGAGCATCTTGTAGAGATCGCGCGTGAAGACGCCCGTCTGGAGGCCGAACTTGGAATCGTTGACCTCGGCGATCGCGTCCTTGAAGTCGGTGAACCTGGACAGGATCGCCACCGGTCCGAAGGCTTCCTCGGCATAGAGCGCCGCCGTGCGGTCGACCCCCTCCAGCAGCGTGGCCTCCAGCATCGCGCCGTCGCGCTTGCCGCCGCAGAGCAGCGCAGCGCCGCCGCCCACGGCCTCCTGGATCCAGCCGTCGAGGCGGCGCGCCTCCTTCTCGTCGATCATCGGACCGACGAACGTGGCCTCCTCGCGCGGGTCTCCGGCGATCAGGGTCCGGGTCCTGGCCACCAGGCGGTCCTTGAGCTCATCGTAGATGTCGGCGTGGATGATGATCCGCTGCACGCCGATGCACGACTGGCCCGACTGGTAGAAGGCGCCGAAGATGATCCGCTCGACGGCGTCGTCCAG
Source organism: Phenylobacterium sp. (assembly GCF_037189685.1). Classification (GTDB taxonomy): domain Bacteria; phylum Pseudomonadota; class Alphaproteobacteria; order Caulobacterales; family Caulobacteraceae; genus Phenylobacterium. The sequence continues at coordinate 45,342 of NZ_JBBCIT010000042.1, forward strand.
GTCGGCGTCGGCGTCGACGATGACCGCGGCGTTGCCGCCCAGTTCCAGCACCACCTTCTTCTTGCCGGCCTTGGCCTTCAGGTCCCAGCCGACGCCCGGTGAGCCGGTGAACGACAGCAGCTTGAGCCGTTCGTCGGTGGTGAACAGGTCGGCGCCGTCGCGCTGGGCCGGCAGGATCGAGAAGGCGCCCTTCGGCAGGTCGGTCTCGGCCAGGACCTCGCCGATGATGATGGCGCCCAGCGGCGTGCGCGAGGCCGGCTTCATCACGAACGGGCAGCCGACGGCCAGCGCCGGGGCGATCTTGTGCGCCGCCAGGTTGAGCGGGAAGTTGAACGGGCTGATGAACGAGCAGGGGCCGATCGGCACGCGCTTCCACATGCCCTGGTAGCCCTTGGCGCGCGGGCTGATGTCCAGCGGCTGGACCTCGCCCGTCATCCGCACGCTCTCTTCGGCGGCGATGCGGAAGGTGTCGATCAGCCGCGAGACCTCGCCGCGGGCGTCCCGGATCGGTTTGCCCGCCTCGATGCAGAGCGCATGGGCCAGTTCGTCGAACCGTTCCTGGAAGCGTTTGACGCAGTGGGCCAGCACCTCCTGGCGCGCATAGGCTGGCATCCGGGCCATCGGCTCGGCCGCCTCCACCGTCGCGGCGATGCCGGCGTCGATGGTCCGCGCGTCGGCCAGGGCCACCCGGGTGGCCACCTTGCCGGTGTATTTGTCCGTCACCTCGAGGTCGAGGTTCGGGGTCTGGGCCTCGTTGGCGAGATAGAGCGGATACGAGTCCCTGAGGGCGGCCGCCATGTGCTTCGTCCTTCCTCGGCCGCGTTCAGAGCGCCGCGCTCAGTTCCTTGATCTGACGGTTCAGGATGAGGTCGTTGTCCGAGTAGTCGACGGGGCAGTCGATGAGGTTCACCCCCGGCGTGTTCAGGCACTGCTTCAGCAGCTCGGGCAGATGCGAGGCGCTCTCGACCCGGTAGCCGTTGGCGCCGTAGCTCTTGGCGTACTCCACGAAGTCCGGGTTGCCATAGGTCAGGCCCCAGTCCTTGAAGCCCATGTTGGCCTGCTTCCAGCGGATCATGCCGTAGCTGTTGTCGTTCAGGATCAGGACGGTGATGTTGAGTTTCAGCCGGACCGCCGTCTCCATCTCCTGGCTGTTCATCATGAAGCCGCCGTCGCCGCAGATCGCCATGACCTTGCGGTCCGGATAGACCATGTTGGAGGCCATGGCCGAGGGCAGGCCCGCGCCCATCGTGGCCAGGGCGTTGTCGAGCAGCACGGTGTTGGGCGCCCGCGCCGGATAGTTCCGGGCGAACCAGATCTTGTAGACCCCGTTGTCGAGACAGATGATGCCGTCGGACGGCATCGCGTCGCGGATCTGCTTCACCAGATACTGCGGATAGATCGGGAAGCGCATGTCGTTTTCGTACTTGGCGGCATGCTCGGCTTCGGCGGCGTGGGCCGACAGCATGGCCGAAAAGTCCCAGTTCGACGACGGCAGGATGTCTTCCTTGAGCTGCCAGATGGCGTTGCCGATGTCGCCGATCACCTCGTACTGCGGGAAGTAGACCGGATCGACCTCGGCCGAGCGGAAGTTGATGTGGATCACCTCGGCGCCGCCGCGCTGCATGAAGAACGGCGGCTTCTCGATCACGTCGTGGCCGATGTTGATGATCAGGTCGGCCGCGCCGATCGCGCGGTGGACGAAGTCACCGGCCGACAGGGCGGCGCAGCCCACGAACTTCGGGTTGGTCTCGTCCACCACGCCCTTGCCGAGCTGGGTGGAGACGAAGGGGATGCCGGTCTTCGCGATGAACTGGGTCAGCATCCGGCTGGTCATGGTGCGGTTGGCGCCCGCGCCGATGACCAGGATGGGCGACTTGGCCTGTTCGATCCGCTTGGCGGCCGCGCGAACGGCCTTTTCGTCGGCCACGGGGCGGCGGGCGTTGCTCTTGGGCAGGGGGGTGGAGTCGGTGTGCTCGTCGGCGATGTCCTCGGGGAACTCGAGGTGGACGGCGCCCGGTTTCTCCTCCTGCGCGAGGCGGAAGGCCTCGCGGATGCGGCTGGGGATGTTGTCGGCGCTGGCGAGCTGATGCGTGTACTTCGTGATCGGCTTCATCATGTCGACCACGTCGAGGATCTGGAACCGGCCCTGCTTGGACTTCTTGATGGGCTTCTGGCCGGTGATCATCATCATCGGCATGCCGCCGAGCTGGGCGTAGGCCGAGGCGGTGACGAAGTTCGTGGCCCCCGGGCCCAGGGTGGCGACGCAGACGCCCGCCTTGCCGGTGTGGCGTCCGAAGGTGGCGGCCATGAAACCCGCGCCCTGTTCGTGGCGCGTCAGGATCAGCTTGATCTTCGTGGAACGGGACAGGCTGTCCAGGAAGTCCAGATTCTCCTCGCCCGGAACACCGAAGACGTATTCGACGCCTTCTTCCTCGAGGCACTGGACAAACAGATCAGAAGCCTTGGTCGACATATCACAATCCCCCATCCCACCCGCGAGTTGTCGCAAATTCCAGCGCGTTGTGAAGGGCGAAAGCGCGCAACCTCAGTTGCGTCCGCAATTGCCCCTGGCCCGTACCGGATTCGCAGCTAAGGTTTCGCCCGGCAGGCGAGTGCGGGGCCTGATCTGCAGGCAATGGGGGACAGGAAATGGCGGTAAGCGATCACGTCGATCTGGGCGGCTTCATCGAAGGGGTGAAGCGGCGAAACCCGGGTCAGCCCGAGTTCGTCCAGGCGGTCCAGGAAGTGGCCGAGGACATCTTCGATTTCATCCAGGACAAGGAGCAGTACCACAAGGCCCAGATCCTGCGCCGGATCGCCGAACCCGACCGGGTGATCAGCTTCCGCGTGTGCTGGGAAGACGACAAGGGCAACATCCGGGTCCAGCGGGCCTGGCGGGTGCAGAACAACAACGCCATCGGGCCCTACAAGGGCGGGATCCGGTTCCATCCCTCGGTGACGGAAAGCGTGCTGAAGTTCTTGGCGTTCGAGCAGACGTTCAAGAACGCCTTGACCGGCCTGCCGATGGGCGGCGGCAAGGGCGGCTCGAACTTCAACCCCAAGGGCAAGTCCGACAACGAGGTCATGCGCTTCTGCCAGAGCCTGATGGTCGAACTCTACCGGCACGTGGGCGCCGACGTGGACGTCCCGGCGGGCGACATCGGCGTGGGCGGCCGCGAGATCGGCTTCATGTTCGGTCAATACAAGCGCCTGACGAACAGATACGAAGCGGGCGTGCTGACGGGGAAGGGTCTCGTGTACGGAGGCTCGCGCGCGCGCAAGGAAGCCACCGGCTACGGCGCGGTGTATTTCGTGGAATGCATGCTGGCGACAAATGTGCTTTCGCTGAGCGGCCAGAAAGCGGTCGTTTCCGGTTCCGGCAATGTCGCGATCTACACGATGGATAAGCTGCGTCAGTTGGGGGCGACAATCGTCGCGTGCTCCGATTCGAACGGCTACATCGTGGACGAGAAGGGCATCGACATCGACCTCGTGAAAGAGATCAAGGAAGTGGGTCGTGAGCGCATTTCCGAATATGCGCGTTTGAAAGGCCAGGGCGCGCGCCACATCCCGGAAGGCTCGGTGTGGAGCGTGCCTTGCGACATCGCGATGCCGTCCGCGACGCAAAATGAGCTGACGGGAAAAGACGCCCGCGAACTGATCAAGAATGGCGTCAAAGCGGTGGGCGAGGGCGCCAACATGCCCT
>NZ_JBBCIT010000043.1:0-5880 GCF_037189685.1 Phenylobacterium sp.
CAGGCCGTACAGCTCTTCCGACGCGCGGACCGCCGCCATGCGCCCCTGGACCGACGCTTACAACCTCACCCGACCCCACTCAGGCATCGGCGGCCTCACGCCCTGGTCCAGGGTGAACAACCTTCTTGGAAACGACACCTAGATCAGGGCTTCAGCCCGAAGGAGCCTGATTTGCCGCTGCTGCTCTGCCCCAACTGCAACGCGTCCATGCAGAACGTGAAGCGTTCCGGCGTCGAGATCGACATGTGTCCCACTTGCCGCGGCGTCTGGCTGGACCGCGGCGAACTGGAGAAGCTGCTGGGCGAGCAGCGTGAGGAGCAGAAGGGGCGCGAGCAGGACCGCGAACGCTTCGATCGCGAGATCCGGGACTTCCACCGCGACCCTGACGATTGGAAACGTCGCCATCCCTACGACGCCAAGGGCGGTCATCACCGCTACGACGATTACGACTATCGGAAGAAAAAGAAGAGGTTCGACATCTTCGACATCTTCGACTGAGGTGTCAGAAGGGGACCTTGCCCGGGGTCGCGCCGAGGTCTTCGGACGATGCCCCGATACCGATATTGGCCGCGCCCTTCGGAGGGCTGCGGGTGTTGTCCCAGTTGGCGCCGTACGGGACCGGCGTGGCCGGCCCCGGAATACCGCGCTTGTAGCGGAAGTCGGCCTCGCGCCGGGCGGCGGCCCGCCCCAACTCGCCCGACTTGTCGCGGTCCAGGCCCAGGCCCAGGAACGGCGCATCCCGCGCGCCGTCGGCGAGCCGCGCGCGGCAGGCCTCGCGTTCGGCGCGGGTGAGCGTGGGGCTGTCGCAATCCAGGCGGCTGCGCAGCGCCCGCCGTGCGTTCTCGGCCAGGGCGTCGGCCTGGGGCTGTGGCGCGGTCGCGCGCGGCGCGGGTGCGGCCGGCGCGCGCGAGCCCTCATTGGCCTGGGGGGTGACCAGGGGGGCCAGGGGAAGGTCGTCCAGGTTGAACCGCTGAGGCCGCCGGTGCAGGCGGATGGGGGAGGGGCGTGCGCCCGGTTCGGCGGCGGGCGCAGGCGCGCGAGGCATGATCAGGACCGGAATGATCGGCTCGGGCAGGCCGGGGTCGTGGGTTGGAACGCGAAGGCGGGGCGCATGCACGGCGACCAGCGTCAGCACGACGGCGTGGGCGGCGAGCGACGCCCCCACGACCACATACCTTCTTCGGCGCCGTCCCGCCGGCGGCATGCGCTCTCCTTTCGTGAAGCTCCACCCTACGGAGGGGGCGCTTGCGCGGCGAATTCATGGCCGATCGCGTCGACCGTGGCGACACGGCGCGCGCGATTGACGGGACGGCCCTTCCCGACTATGTAGCGCGCTCTTTCGAGGCCGGGGATTCTTCCCAGCTCCGATGAGCCGCTCCCGCCGGAACGCCCCGCAGAGGCGCCCGGTGTGTTTTCGTGTTTCATCGGTCGGCGTCGGACCAGGACCAAAACGACCCTAAACCGAGGCGCCACGGCCAAACGGCACACGCCTCCACGAAGCGAGAATAGATGCCGACAGTCAACCAGCTCATCCGCAAGCCCCGGCAGAACAAGCCGGCGCGGAACAAGGTCCCGGCCCTGAAGGGCTGCCCGCAACGCCGCGGCGTCTGCACCCGGGTCTACACCACCACGCCGAAGAAGCCGAACTCGGCGCTGCGGAAGGTGGCCAAGGTTCGTCTGACCACCGGCATCGAAGCGGTGTGCTACATCCCCGGCGAAGGCCACAACCTGCAGGAACACTCCGTGGTGATGATCCGCGGCGGCCGGGTGAAGGACCTTCCGGGTGTCCGCTACCACATCCTGCGCGGCGTGCTGGACACGCAAGGGGTCAAGGACCGCAGGCAGCGCCGCTCGCTCTACGGCGCCAAGCGTCCGAAATAAGGAATTCGATAGATGTCCCGTCGCCGTCGCGCAGACAAACGAGTCGTCCTTCCCGATCCGAAGTTCGGGGACCTGGTCGTCACCAAGTTCATGAACTACGTGATGTACGAAGGTAAGAAGGCCGTGGCCGAGAACATCGTCTACGGCGCCTTCGACATTCTCGAGAACCGCCGCAAGGACCAGGGCCCCCTGGAAACCTTCCACGCCGCTCTGGACAACGTGGCGCCCGCCATCGAGGTGCGCTCGCGCCGGGTCGGCGGCGCCACCTACCAGGTGCCGGTGGAAGTGCGCCCCGAGCGTCGCCGCGCCCTGGCCATCCGCTGGCTGGTCAACGCCGCGCGCAACCGCGGCGAGAACACCATGACCGAGAAGCTGGCCGGCGAGCTGCTGGACGCCTCCTCGAACCGCGGTTCGGCCGTCAAGAAGCGTGAGGACACGCACAAGATGGCCGAAGCCAACCGGGCCTTCTCGCACTACCGCTGGTAAGCCCGACTTCAGTCACGCTTTCCGGCGCGGGCGGTTTGGGATAAACCGCCCGCGCCGTTCGTTCAGCTACCCCGATAAGCCCTTTTCCAAGGCGATCCGCTATGCCCCGTACGCATAAAATCGAAGATTACCGCAACTTCGGCATCATGGCGCACATCGACGCCGGCAAGACGACGACGACCGAGCGGATCCTCTTCTACACCGGCAAGAGCCACAAGATCGGCGAAGTCCATGACGGCGCGGCCACCATGGACTGGATGGAGCAGGAGCAGGAACGCGGCATCACCATCACGTCGGCCGCGACGACCGCGTTCTGGGCCGGCAAGCGCCTGAACATCATCGACACGCCCGGGCACGTGGACTTCACCATCGAGGTGGAACGCAGCCTGCGCGTGCTGGACGGCGCCGTGACCGTGCTGGACGGCAACGCCGGCGTCGAGCCGCAGACCGAGACCGTCTGGCGCCAGGCCGACAAGTACAACGTCCCGCGCATCGTGTTCGTGAACAAGATGGACAAGCTGGGCGCCGACTTCGACAAGTCGGTGGAGTCGATCCGCGATCGCCTGGGCGCGAAGGCGGTTCCGATCCAGCTCCCGATCGGCGCCGAGTCGGCGCTGAAGGGCATCGTCGACCTCGTCCGCATGAAGGCGGTCGTCTGGGACAACGACGGCCTGGGCGCGAGCTTCCACGACGATGAGATCCCGGCCGACCTCAAGGAAAAGGCCGAGGCCGCCCGCAACTACATGATCGAGAACGCCGTCGAGCTCGACGACGACGCCATGGAGGCCTACCTCTCGGGCGAGGAGCCGTCGGAAGAGGTCATCAAGAAGTGCCTCCGCAAGGCGGTGCTGACCGGCGCCTTCTATCCGATCCTGTGCGGCTCGGCGTTCAAGAACAAGGGCGTGCAGCCGCTGCTCGACGCCGTGGTCGACTATCTGCCCTCGCCGGTGGACATCCCCCCCACCAAGGGCATCGACTTCAAGACCGAGGCCGAGGTCGAGCGCAAGGCGTCCGACGACGAGCCGCTGTCGGTCCTGGCGTTCAAGATCATGGACGACCCCTTCGTGGGCTCGCTCACCTTCTGCCGCATCTACTCGGGCAAGCTCGAGACCGGCATGGGCCTGATGAACTCGACGCGCGACAAGAAGGAGCGCGTCGGCCGCATGCTGCTGATGCACTCGAACAACCGCGAGGACATCAAGGAAGCCTACGCGGGCGACATCGTCGCCCTGGCCGGCCTGAAGGAGACCCGCACGGGCGACACCCTGTGCGATCCGAACCGCTCGCCGGTGATCCTGGAGCGCATGGAGTTCCCGGCGCCGGTCATCGAGATCGCGGTGGAGCCGAAGTCCAAGGCCGACCAGGAGAAGCTGGGCGTGGCCCTGGCCAAGCTGGCCGCCGAGGACCCGTCCTTCACCGTCTCGACCGACCACGAGTCGGGCCAGACGATCCTGAAGGGCATGGGCGAGCTGCACCTGGACATCAAGATCGACATCCTGAAGCGCACCTACAAGGTGGAAGCCAACATCGGCGCGCCGCAGGTGGCCTATCGCGAGAGCCTCGGGAAGCGGGCCGAGATCGACTACACGCACAAGAAGCAGACCGGCGGCACGGGGCAGTTCGCCCGCGTGAAGCTGGTGTTCGAGCCGGGCGAGCCGGGCTCGGGCTTCGTGTTCGAAAGCGCGATCGTCGGCGGCGCGGTGCCGAAGGAATACATCCCCGGCGTCCAGAAGGGCCTGGAGTCGGCGAAGGACAACGGTCTGCTGGCCGGCTTCCCGCTGATCGACTTCAAGGCGACCCTGATCGACGGCGCGTTCCACGACGTGGACTCCTCGGTGCTGGCCTTCGAAATCGCCAGCCGCGCGGCCTTCAAGGAACTGCGCGACAAGGGCGCGCCGAAGCTGCTCGAGCCGATCATGGCCGTCGAGGTCGTGACGCCCGAGGAGTACCTGGGTTCGGTGATCGGCGACCTGAACGGCCGCCGCGGCCAGATCCAGGGCCAGGACGTGCGCGGCAACGCCATCGTCATCAACGCCTTCGTGCCGCTGGCGAACATGTTCGGCTACGTGAACAACCTGCGCGGCATGTCGCAGGGCCGTGCGCAGTTCACCATGCAGTACGACCACTACGACCCGGTGCCGCAGGCGGTGGCCGAGGAAGTCATCAAGAAGTACGCCTGAGACCCTTCCAACCCTAGTTAGAGGACAAGCCCGGACAGGGCTGGAGCTTGAAATGGCCAAAGAGAAATTCGAACGTAACAAGCCGCACTGCAACATTGGAACGATTGGTCACGTTGACCATGGGAAGACGACGCTGACGGCGGCGATCACGATGGTGCTGGCGAAGAGTGGCGGCGCGACGGCGAAGAAGTACGAGGACATTGACGCGGCGCCGGAGGAGAAGGCGCGTGGGATCACGATCAACACGGCGCACGTGGAGTACGAGACGCAGAACCGTCACTATGCGCACGTGGATTGTCCCGGGCACGCGGACTACGTGAAGAACATGATCACGGGCGCGGCGCAGATGGACGGCGCGATCCTGGTGGTGTCGGCGGCGGACGGTCCGATGCCGCAGACGCGGGAGCACATCCTGCTGGCGCGCCAGGTGGGGGTGCCGGCGCTGGTGGTGTTCATGAACAAGGTGGACATGGTGGACGACGAGGAGCTGCTGGACCTGGTGGAGATGGAGGTCCGTGAGCTGCTGTCGAGCTACGAGTTCCCGGGCGACGACATTCCGATCGTGAAGGGTTCGGCGCTGGCGGCGGTGGAAGGCCGTGACGCGGCGATCGGGGAGGATCGGATCCTGGAGCTGATGACGCAGGTGGATGCGTACATTCCGCAGCCGGAGCGTCCGGTGGACCTTCCGTTCCTGATGCCGGTGGAGGACGTGTTCTCGATCTCGGGCCGTGGCACGGTGGTGACGGGCCGGATCGAGAAGGGGATCGTGAAGGTCGGGGAGGAAGTGGAGATCGTGGGCATCCGCGAGGTGCAGAAGACGACCTGCACGGGCGTGGAGATGTTCCGGAAGCTGCTGGACCAGGGCCAGGCGGGGGACAACGTGGGCGTGCTGCTGCGGGGCACGAAGCGTGAGGACGTGGAGCGTGGCCAGGTGCTGTGCAAGCCGGGCTCGATCACGCCGCACACGGAGTTCCTGGCGGAGGCGTACATCCTGACGAAGGAAGAGGGTGGACGTCACACGCCGTTCTTCACGAACTATCGTCCGCAGTTCTACTTCCGGACGACGGACGTGACGGGGATCATCAAGCTGAAGGAAGGCGTGGAGATGATCATGCCGGGGGACAACGCGGAGCTGACGGTGGAGCTGATCACGCCGATCGCGATGGACCAGGGTCTGCGGTTCGCGATCCGGGAAGGCGGCCGGACGGTGGGTTCGGGCGTGGTGACGAAGATCATCAAGTAGGCCCTGCGCCAGCCTGACATCCAACGTCGGACATCCAACGTCCGACATCCCAAGCGAAGGGCCGCCGGAAACACCCGGCGGCCCTTTTGC
>NZ_JBBCIT010000044.1:0-6559 GCF_037189685.1 Phenylobacterium sp.
GGGGTAGATGGAGCGGAAGGCGACGAAGCCGGTGTAGATGGGGGGTTCGACGCCGAGGAGGATCTCGCGGACCTTGGAGTTGACGCCGTCGGCGCCGATGACGATGTCGGCCTCGACCTCGTGCTGGTCGGCGAAGAGGAGCTGTGTGCCGCCGAGGCGGTGGCCGATGTCGATGAGCTGCTTGTTGAAGACGATGGCGCCCGGCTGCAGCCGGCTGGCCAGCACCGACAGCATGTCCCCGCGGTGCATCGTCAGGGCGGGAAGGCCGAACATCTCCTCCCATTTCTGCTCGCGGCGGTCCCAGAGGATCTCGCCGGTGTCCCAGACCCGGCTGTAGCTGGACTGCTGCACGATGCCGATGTCGAACATCTGATCGAAGACGCCGATGTGCTTCATGACGCGGCCGACGTTGGGGCCCAGGCCGATGCCGGCGCCGATGCGGGCCAAGCGCGGGGCCTGCTCGTAGATCACCACGTCGTGGCCGGCCTGCTGCAGCAGGATCGCCGCGGTCACACCGCCCAGCCCCGCGCCCACCACCGCAATCCTAGGGGTGTCTTTCATCAGATGTCTCCGTCGAACAGGGCCTCATTGTCCCTTGAGGTTAGTCCGACGGGCGTTTCATCCAAGTCGAGAACGAGGCGTTTTGAAGAAATCATATCTATGAAAATTGATGTAAATCCAATTACTTCGCCCGGTAATCTGTAATCCATTCGCTGTAGGGAAGGTTTCAGATCACAGCCCGGCGCGGGCCGCTTCGATTTCGGAGTAGCGGTGCCCGACGATGGTTCCCGGCGCGAAGATTCCATCCAGTTCGAGGATGTCCTCGGGGCCAAGATTCACAGCCGTGGCGCCGCAGTTCTCGGTGATGTTGGCCGGCCGCTTGGAGCCGGGGATGGGGACGACGGCGGCGTCTTGCGTGCCCCGGCTTAGGAGCCAGGCGAGCGCGATCTGTCCCGCGGTGACGCCTCGCTCGGCGGCGAAGGCGGCCAGCTTCTCGACCACGGCCCTGTTCTTGGCCATGGCGTCCGCCTGGAAGCGGGGCAGGGTGGCGCGCAGATCGGTGGGCGCGAACTCGGTGGTGGTGAGCTTTCCCGTCAGGAAGGCCCGGCCCAGCGGGCTGAACGGCACGAACGTCACGCCCAGTTCGCGGCAGGCGGGCAGCACCTCGGTCTCCACATCCCGGTGCCAGAGGGAGTACTCGCTCTCGACTGCGGAGATCGGATGCACGGCGTGCGCATCACGCAGGGTCTTGGCGGCGACTTCCGACAGGCCGAGCCAGCGCACCTTGCCCTGCTCCACGAGGCGCGACATGGCGCCCACGCTGTCGGCCACCGGAACCTCCGGGTCGCGGCGGTGCATGTAGTAGACGTCGATCACATCGACGCCCAACCGCTTCAGCGACGCTTCGCAGGCGGCGAAGATGTGGGCGGGTGAATTGTCCACCGCGGGCAGGCCGTCGGGGCCCGCCGCGATCGATCCGTATTTTGTGCAGACGACCACCCGGTCACGGTCGACGGTCTTCAGGAACCGGCCCAGCAGCTCCTCGTTGCGGCCGTTCCCGTATCGGTCGGCGGTGTCGAAGAAGTTCACGCCCAGGTCCAGGGCGGTGTTCATGGCGGTGAACCCGGTGGCGTCCTCGTCCGGGGTCGCTCCGCCCGGAAGCCCGGCCAGCCCGAGGCCGACAGCGGAAATCTCGGCGCCTGTGCGGCCGAAGGGAACGCGCGGAATCATGTCTCGCCCTGCGATATGGATGGGAAAGGGAGCCCCGCCGGCCGTCGGGCCGGCGGGGCGGTACATCAGAACTTGAGGCCGAGGGTCGCGCGCACGTAACGGGGGGCCGCGTCGGCGACCATGAGGGCCGTGCCCACCGGGTCCCAGTAGCTGATGTAGTACTTGTCGAGCGCGTTCTTCACGATGACCGTGAAGGTCCAGCGGTCGTCCGGAGAGGTCCATCCCCCGGTCAGGTCGACCAGGGCGTAGGGATCGATCGTGTACTGGTTGCCCGGATCCGATGGGACGCGCGAGGTGTAGAACACGTTCCCCGAAAGCCGGAACTCACCGACCTCGGTCGGCCAGGTGTAGGTCAGGCCCGCGTTGGCCGTGAAGTCCGGCTGCCGCATCATCGGCTTGCCCGACGCATCGATGGTGACCGTGCGGTACCCGATGCCGCTGGCGTTCGGGACATAGGCGATGGCGCCGGGGAAGTCCTTGTATCGTGCGTGGATGTACGAGGCGCTGAGCACCAGGTCGAGGTTCGCGGTCAGCGCGTAGTTGAGGTCGGTGTCGATGCCGTACATCTCGGCCTTGCCGGCGTTCTGGAGCTTGGTGACGGCTGGCGCGACGGTGAAGTCGTAGCTCGCCACCTGAAGATCCTTGTAGGTGTAGAAGAAGGCCGCGTTGTTCCAGATGAACCGGCCGCGGGCGATCTTGTAGCCCGCCTCGAAGGCGTCGATCTTCTCGGGATTGATTGGCGCGGCCACGGTCGCCGTGGCGTTGAACGTCCCCGACTTGAAGCCCTTCTGATAGGCGATGTAGGCGCTGCTGCGCGAATCGAACTGATAGCGCAGGTTGATCCGAGGCGTGATGCTGTCGAAGTCCGCCTTGGCGTCGATCTGCGGGTTCGTGAGGAACGAGCGGAAGGATTTCTCCTCGTAGCTGAACCGTGCGCCGGCCGAGAGGAACCAGTTGGGCCGGAATTCCCACGTGCCGTCGGCGAAGACCGCATAGGCTTCGGTGTAGATTTTCGCGTTCCGCTGGTTGTTGGGCCGCGGGTTCGCGAGAGTGGCGCCCGTGTAGTAGGGCACCGCGTCCAGATTGGCCCAGTAGTTGGCGCCCACCGTCCAGCGCAGGGGGCCTTCGCCCGACGAGTTCAGGACGAACTCCTGCGAGAGCGTGCCGGTGTTGGTCTTGGTGCGGTTGTTGGTGATGACGGCGGACGAGCCGTCCAGGTCGGTCTGCTGGTTGGTGATCTCGTTCTGGTAGCCCGTGTAGGAGGTCAGCCGGGCGAAATCGAAATCATAGGTCGTGGTCAGGGTGAAGGTGGTGACCTCGGTGTCCGATCGCGGCCGCAGATCCTGGGAGTTGGTATACTTCTCGGTGGCGACCACGGAGCCCGGGATGAAGAAGGCGGTGGTGTTCGGGCCGACCACCCGGTAGACGCGCCCCGCGCCGTCCTTGGTGTTGCTGTAGCGGCCGACCATCAGCAGGGACAGGCGGTCGGTGGGCTTGTAGAGCAGCTTCCCCCGCAGGGTGATGCCGTCGTAGAGGCCGTCCTTCTTGCCGGTCAGGATGTTCTTCGTGAAGCCGTCATAGGACCGGTAGACCAGTGATGCGCTGGCCGCCAGGTTCTCGGTGAGGGCGCCCGTCACGAAGCCCGACCCGCGGATGTCGTTGTCGGTCCCGTAGCCGACCTGGACCTTCCCCTGGGTGTCGAAGCTGGGCATCATCGTGTTGACGAGGATGGCGCCGCCGGTCGCGTTGCGTCCGAAGAGCGTACCCTGAGGCCCCTTCACCACCTCGATCGACGTGACGTCGGCCAGCTCGAGATTGTTGGAGAGGTTCGAGGGCTGATAGTAGCCGTCGACGTAGATCACGACGTTGGCGCTGTTGCCCGTCCCCGACGTGGAGCTCGTCACCCCGCGAACCGTCGGCTGGAGGTTGGTGCCCAGCAGGTCCATGCGGATCCCAGGCGTGACCTGGGCGATGTCGTAGATGTTGGTGATCCCCGCCTTGTCCAGCTTGTCGGCGGACAAGACCTGAACGGTCACCGGGGTTTCGGTGACGTTGGCGGAGCGCCGTTCGGCCGTGACGATCAGTTCCTCGACCAGTCCCGAGGTTTCGTCGGCAAGAGCCGATGCGGGCAGGGCGGCGCTCAGCAGAAGGCCGGCGACGAGTGGCCGGCGCGTGCGACGGCGCGCCGCGATCTTTGGAAGAGAACTTTGAGAGATAGGCATGGGCTCCCCGCGGATGAAAGGAAAGGAGCCTCCCTGATCAGTTTTTTATCAGCGCAATAACTCTAGATGTACTTGTAAGAATTATCGCCGATTTTCTATTTAGCATGAAGAGACAGAACATCATTTTCCATCCCGAATAAATTCAGGACAGATGTGCGCCGAGTCGTTGGCGTTCTTCTGATCGTCATCAAAGGGTCTGAATTGATTTAGATCAATGCGCTTTCCGGGTGTCGGAACGGGATATCATATCCATGAAGTCTCACTCCCGCGTCTTGGGTGAGGGGAGGGATTTCAGCGAGATATAGAATTAAGGATCCGGTATTCCGGAAGCTGCTTCCGCTTCGTTTCAAGCGTGGCGTCGTATCAACGCGCTGACCGGGCGCTGTGCAGCGGATACGAGTTTCTCTACACGAGCATGATTTCACATATCATACTCTTGGTTGACCGAAAGAGGCCGGCTCGACCAGCGTAGACCCCGACGGCGCAAGGCTGTCTGAAGTTGTACTGAAGGTTTCGGAGATTGAAGTTCGGGTATTCTGGGAATATCTGATCCGAATCCGATCCGGAATCCTCAAGTCAGGGGGTCTAGGTCGTGAGTCTTGTTCAAAGAGAAATCCAGGACGATCTTCAGGATATCCTGAACGTCCTTGGCTTCTCGGGTGAACATGCTGGGGCGTCGATCCAGATCGCTGGCGAGGATCCCGTATTGCAGTCGCGCCTGCGCCTGGGGCGCGCGGCCACCGTGGCCATGGGCGCCCATGCCGCCGGCGTCGCGTCGATCTGGCGTATGCGGACCGGTCGCCGGCAGACCGTCGGCCTCAGCGTCCGGGAGGCGGCCAACGCCCTGAACGCGGGCGCATTCGTGCGGCAGGGCGGTTATCCGGCCATGAGCCGGCAGGCCATGTCCGAACCCGTGAGCGGTGTGTTCCGCGCGGGCGACGGGCGATGGATCCTGCTGTCGGGGCCGGCTTCCGCGCCCCGCCTGCGCAACGGACTGCTCGAACTCCTGGACTGTCCCAACACCCGCTCCAAGGTCGAGGCCGCGGTCGCCCGGCGCAGCGCGCTGGAGTTGGAGGAGGCCTGTGTTGCGCGGGACCTGGCGGCCACCATGATCCGCACGCCGGAGGAGTGGGCCGCCCATCCGCAGTCCGCCTTTCTGGCGAGCCGGCCGCTGATCGAGATCGAGAAGATCGGCGACAGTCCGCCCGAGCCGCTGGGTCCAGGGCCGCGCCCGCTGTCCGGCGTGAGGGCGATCGACGCGGCGCACGTCCTGGCGGGTCCGATCTCCAGCCGCTGCCTGGCCGAGCACGGGGCCGATGTCATGCGGATTTCCTCGCCGTACAGGCAGGATCACTTCTCGACGATCCTCGACACCTGCATCGGCAAGCGCTCGACGTACTTCGATCTCAACACCCCGGAGGGCGGCGACGGTCTCAGGCGGCTGGCCGCGGAAGCCGATGTCTTCGTCCAGTCCTACAGTCCCGGAGGCCTCGCCCGGAAGGGCTTTGGCGCCGAAGACCTGGCGGCCCTCCGGCCCGGCGTGATCTACGCCCAGGTCAGTTGCTTCGGCCAGGAGCCGGGGCCCTGGGCGCGGCGGATCGGCTTCGACACCAACGCCCAGGCCGCGGCGGGCGTCTTCCTGATCGAAGGCGACGCCGAACGGCCCCGCGGCGTGCCGACCACGCTCATGGCCGATTATCTGACCGCCTACCTGGCGGCGGCGGGGATTCTGGCGGCGCTCCGACGCCGGGCCGTCGAAGGGGGAAGCTGGCGAGTCAACGTCTCGCTGGCCCGGACCATCCAGTGGGTGCTGTCCCTCGGGGTGATCCCCGGCGAGCTGGGCGGCTCGCCGCTGGAGGATCTCGCCGCCACGGCCCGGGTCCTGCGCGCCGAAAGCGCCTATGGCGAGATCGAGCACCTCGCTCCTGTCGCCCTCTATTCGGAGACGCCGGCCTACTGGTCCCGCGCCGTCTCGCCGCTCGGATCCTCGCCGCCGCAATGGCTGCCGCGGTGACCTCTTCCTTACTCTCAGGAGATCGAACGACATGAGTGCGAAGCCCAGAATTGCGGTGGTGGGCGCGGGGCTGGGCGGTGTGACCGCGGCGATCCTGCTGCAGCAGGCCGGCCACGACGTGGTGATCTACGAGCAGGCTCCGCGCCTGGCCCGCATCGGCGCCGGCATCGGCCTGGGCCCCAACGTCGGCCGCGTCATGAAGCACATCGGCGTCTTCGACCGGATGTTCGACATCGGCATCGTCATCGAGACCAGCTACAGCCGGGTCTGGGACACCGGCGAGATCCTGCTGAACCGCGCGGAATATGACCTGGCCAGCCGCTTCGGCCTGCCGGCGCTCAGGATGCACCGTGGCGACATGCTGTCGGTGCTGGCCAGCCGGCTGCAGCCCGGAACCATCGTCTTCAACAAGCAGCTCATCGACATCGGCCACCGCCTCGGCGGCACACAACTCCTCTTCGCCGACCAGCACGAGGTCGAGGCCGACATCGTCATCGGCGCCGACGGCGTCAACTCCAAGGTCCGCGAGATCCTCCTCGGCGTCGAACCCCCCATCTACACCGGCTTCGTCGCCTTCCGCTCCATCTACCCC
>NZ_JBBCIT010000045.1:0-19014 GCF_037189685.1 Phenylobacterium sp.
GCCACCGCACGGTCCACCTCCCCCGCCGTCGCCAGTCGCACCCGGGCCTGAACCTCACCCGTGTTCGGGTCGAAGACATCGCCGCACCGCCCCGAAGCCCCCGCAAACGCCGCGCCGCCTATGTAATGATCGATCTCTCGCGTCATGGCCGAGGCGTAACAGCCGTCCCATGTCCGGCACATTGCAGATTTGCACAGCTTGAAGTGCATTTCCGCAACGATGAGCGGTGCGTGAGCGCGTCGTCCGTCCGGGAACGCACGGGTCCGCCTTCGGCGTCTGCGAGCCTCGTTCTTTCTGGCGCCGAGGTAGCGGACGGAGCTGACCACGCGGCACATGCGCCGTCTTCATTGGCTCATGAGCGATGCGCCCGCCGTGAGGCGTCAGCCGCCTATGAGCGGATCGGATATATGAAATGAACGAGCGGCGGAGGGCCGCAACGGCTCGCCTCCGCAGCTCAAGGCCGCGGACGTCCCGGTCGGGATAGGCGACCTGGCGGCCTTCGGCCCGCTGACGGAATCACAACGGGCTTCCGCTTCTCGGCGGCAACGCGTTGAAACCGACCGAAGTTCTCTGAAACCGCTTGCTACAGCCCAAGGACCATCTTCGCCATGATGTTGTGCTGGATTTCGTTCGAGCCAGCGTAGATCGAGGTCTTGCGGTAGTTGAAGTAGTGCGGCGCCACCGTGGCGGCGTAGTCGGGGCCGGCGCGGAAGGTGTTGCCGCCGGGACGGAGCATGTCCCAGGTGTCCTGCACGAAGGGCTGGGCGTAGACGCCGGCGGCCTCCAGCGCGAGCTCGGTGATCGCCTGCTGCATCTGGCTGCCTTCCAGCTTCAGCATGGACGAGACGGCGCCCATGGCGTCGCCGTTGGCGCGGCCGGCGAAGATGCGCAGCTCGGTGGCGTTCAGCGCCTCGACCTTGATCTCGACCTCGCTGAGCTTCTTGCGGAAGTCGGGGTCGCTCATCATCGCCCCGCCGCCGTCCGACCGCTCCAGGCCGGCGATCTTGCGCACCTTCTTGAGCTGGGCCTGGAGGCCCGGCGCATAGGCGTTGCCGCGCTCGAACTGCAGCAGGTACTTGGCGTAGGTCCAGCCCTCGCCTTCCTTGCCGATGCGGTTGGAGACCGGCACGCGGACGTTGTCGAAGAAGGTCTCGTTGACCTCCTGCTCGCCCTCGGCCGGGCCGTCGAGCGTGGGGATCGGCCGGATGGTGATGCCCGGCGTCCGCATGTCGATGAGCAGGAAGCTGATGCCCTTCTGCCGGATGTCCTCGTTCGACGTGCGCACCAGGCAGAACATCCAGTCGGCCCACTGGGCCAGCGTGGTCCACGTCTTGGAGCCGTTCAGGACGTAGTGGTCCCCGTCCCGCTCGGCCTTCAGCGCCAGCGAGGCGAGGTCCGAGCCCGAGCCCGGCTCGGAATAGCCCTGGCACCACCAGACGTCGGTGGTGAGGATCTTGGGCAGGTGCTGCTTCTTCTGCTCGTCGGTGCCGAAGGCCATCACCACCGGGGCGCACATCTTCAGCCCCATGTTGCTGGTGGAGGGCGCGCCGGCCAGCGCCATCTCCATGTCGAAGACGTACTTCTTGCCCAGGCTCCAGCCCGTGCCGCCGTACGCCTCGGGCCAGTCGGGGGCGATCCAGCCCTTCTCGCCCAGCCGCTTCAGCCAGCGGACCTGCGAGACCTTGTCGAGGTGGTGGTTCTTGGACTGGGCCAGCTTGGCCCGCATCTCATCGTCGAAGGCCTCGGCGATGAACGCGCGGACCTCGTCGCGGAAGGCCAGGTCCTCGGGCGAGAAGTCGAGGTTCATGGGATCACCCGATGCCGTCGAGGTATTCGATCTCCGGGCGGCCGCCCAGCACGCCGCCCAGCTTGGGGCCGGCCGCCTTGAAGTAGTCGGTGCCGCCGTGGAGCGTCAGGGACTCCTGGTCCTTGTACAGCTCCAGCACCTTGTAGGTGTTGGGCTCGGTGCGGCTCTTGGTGAGCTGGTAGGCGAGGTTGCCCGGCTCATTGGCGCGCACCTGCTTGGCGAGCTCGGTGAAGATGGCCTCGAACTCGGGGCCCTTGCCCTCTTGCACTTTGAGCGTCGCGATCACGCCGATGGTCATGCGGGTCCTCCCAACAGATGTTTGAACGGACGGTAGAGGCCTCGCCCGCCGGGAGCAAGACGGATGTGGGCGGACCCGGCGCCGGAAGGCTGGTCCCCGAAGGCTGGCCCTACGTCATCGGCCGGCCATGCTAAGGCCGTGACGAATCCTGGAGGAAGCAGACCATGAAACTCGACAGCTCCGTCGCCGCGATCGTCACCGGTGGCGCGTCCGGCCTGGGCAAGGCCACCGTGCAGGCCCTGCGCGGCCTGGGCGTCAAGGTCGCCATCTTCGACTTCAACGCCGAGACCGGCGAAGCCGCGGCGAAGGAAACGGGGGCGCTGTTCTGCCAGGTGAACGTGATGGACGAGGCCTCGGTGGACGCCGGCTTCGAGAAGGCCCGCGCCGCCCACGGCCAGGAGCGCATCCTGGTCAACTGCGCCGGCGGCGGCCGCGGCGGCAAGACCGTCGGCAAGAACAAGGAGACCGGCGAGGTCGTCCCGTTCAAGGTCTCGGACTTCTCCTACGTGCTGGAGCTGAATACGGTCGGCACCTTCCGCTGCATCGTGAAGAGCGCGGCCGGGATGATCGCCAACCTGGAGCCCGACGAGACGGGCGACCGCGGCGCCATCGTCAACACCGGCTCGGTGGCCGCCGAGGAAGGCCAGATCGGGCAGGTGGCCTATTCGGCGGCCAAGGCGGCGATCAA
This sequence comes from Phenylobacterium sp., assembly GCF_037189685.1. GTDB lineage: Bacteria > Pseudomonadota > Alphaproteobacteria > Caulobacterales > Caulobacteraceae > Phenylobacterium. The sequence continues at coordinate 2,794 of NZ_JBBCIT010000045.1, forward strand.
GGGCATGACCCTGGTCATCGCCCGCGACCTGTCGGGCGACGGCATCCGCATCAACACCATCCTGCCGGGCATCATGGACACCCCGATGCTGGGCGGCCTGAAGACCCGCGCGCCGCAGGTCTACGCCGGCCTCGCCGCCTCGGTGACCTTCCCCAAGCGCCTGGGCCACGCCGAGGAATATGCCGACCTGGCCGTCACCATGCTCCGCAACGGCTACCTGAACGGCGAGACCGTGCGTCTGGACGGCGCCATCCGCATGGCCCCGCGCTGATCCCGCCATCCGCCCGGCCGGCGCGCTTCAAGCCGGCCGGGTCGTCCTCTAGGGTGGGGACATGAGCGAGACCGACTATCGCGCCCTGCCGCCGCTGGCCGGCGGCGGGGCCTGCGTGATCACCGGCGCGGCCAGCGGCATCGGCCTGGCCGCCGCGAAGCGCTTCGCCGCCCTGGGCCTTCCCGTGGCCCTCGCCGACCTGCCGGGGGAGGCGCTCGACACGGCGCTGGCCGACATCCGCGCCGCGGGCGGGCGGGCCGCGGCCTTCCCCACCGACGTCTCCGACCCCTCCGCCCTCGCGGGCCTGAGCGAGGCGGTCTTCGATCAGTACGGGCATGTCGGCGTGCTGATGCTGAACGCGGCGATGGGCCTCAATCCCGGCGGGACCTGGAAGAACCCCGACGCCTGGCGTCGCCTGATGGCGGTGAACCTGTGGGGGGTGGTCGATGGCGCCCAGGCCTTCCTGCCAGGGATGGTGGAGCAGGCGAAGCCGGCCTATGTCGTCGTCACCGGCTCGAAGCAGGGGATCACCAGCCCGCCCGGCAACGCCGCCTACAACGTCTCGAAGGCCGCGGTGAAGGCGTTCGCCGAGGCGATGCAGCACGAGTTGCGCAGCCTGGACGGCTGCCCGGTCAGCGCCCACCTGCTGGTCCCGGGCTTCACCTATACCGGCATGACCGCCGCCCGACTGCCGCAGAAGCCGCCGGCCGCCTGGACGCCCGAGGAGGTGGTCGAGTTCATGCTGGCCAGCCTCGCCCGCGGCGACTTTTACATCCTCTGCCCCGACAACGACGTGGACCGCGCCACCGACGAGAAGCGGATGGCCTGGGCGATGGGCGACCTGATCGAGAACCGGCCGGCGCTCTCGCGCTGGCATCCCGACTGGAAGGCCCGCTTCGACGCCTTCATGGCCGGCGACGGTTGACCCCGCCAGGCGGCGGGAGAGGAAACGTCCCGGCGCTCGCCGCCGGGACGAGCCGCGGGGGTCGAGCGCCGGGACGCCCGCCGCCAGGGCGTATCGGCCGGACGTCGACGTCGCGTGTCGGGGCGCCGCGACACCAGGCCCGGCCCGCTCCAGGGGCGGCGACCGGCTGCCGGCCGACTTCGGGGAGGTCGGGTCCCGGGACAGGCCGGTTTCGGGTTGGCCGGATCGCGGATCAGACCGCGTCGTAGAGCTCCAGGACGGTCGGCGCGGCGATCAGGGGCGCGACCTTCGGCCGGTTGGCCTTCATGTGTTCGGCTTCGCGGTGCGCGGCCAGCGCGGCCTCGTCGTCATAGATCTCCATCACGATGTAGCCGCCCGCCTTCTCGCGGTCGCGGAACAGCCGGTAGAGCTTGTTGCCCGGTTCGTTCGCCCGGACCTGTTCGGCCTGCCAGGCGAACAGGTCCTCGAACTCGGACTCCTTGCCGGGAGTGATGGAGACGCGGGCGATGAGGCCGAGGGCCATGGGAGCTCCTTTCAGGACGCGGACAATCAGGGTTTTGACGGCTCAGCGTACAGTTCGGCCGCGCGCGCAAGGCTTTCGCGCAGTCCGGGGCGGCCAAGCGCCAGGATGAACACGACGATGGGCGTGATGACCGCGCTGGCCGTCGCCAGCGAAAGCCCCACCGCCATCTCGTCGCGGAAGACATAGTCCGTGAGCAGCGCCACGATGGTGGGCCCGGACGCCACCCCCAGGATGTTGGCGACGAAGAAATAGACGGCGGTGACCTGGCCCCGGAGCTGGTTGGGCTTGACGGCCTGGAGCGCGGTGATGATCAGCGAGACCGGGACGCTGGACAGGAAGGTCGAGACCGCCAGCAGGCCCAGGGCGATCCCGGCGTTCGGCGCCAGCAGCAGCGCCGAGATCAGGAAGACCGCCGTGGCGCTGAGCGAGATCATCGGCAGGACGAAGTAGGTGTCGGCGACGCCTCTGGATTCCATCCATTCGGCGATGCGCCCTCCGGCGACGACTCCGGCCGCACCCATCACCGCCAGGACGCCGCCGTAAACATAGCCCACGTCCTGCGGCGCCCATTCGTGGACCCGGATGAAGAAGGATGGAACCCAGGCCACCGTACCGAACCCCAGCATCGAGGTGATCGCGAAGGCCGAGAAGTGGGCGACGAACATCCGCCGGTTGGCGCCGAGGAAGGCGAGCAGTTCGGATCGGGCGGCGGCGTCCCCGCCCGCCGCGACCCGGGTCACGCCCCGCCGGACCGGCTCGCGGACGAACAGCATGGGGACCAGCGCCAGGAGCCCGCCCAGTCCCACGATCACGAACGTCATCTGCCAGGGCCGCAAGGGCGGCAACCCCGGAAGGTCCAGCGGCGGCAGCCCGGCGACGATGTGGATGGCCAGCCCCCCGATCACCAGCGCCAGGCCGGCGCCCGCATACTGGGCCCCGGTGTACAGGCTGATGGCGCGGGCGAGCCGCTCTCGCGGGAAGTAGTCGCTGATGGTCGAGAGCGCCGCCGGCCCCAGCGAGGCCTCGCCCACGCCCACCGAGATGCGCGCGACGAAGAGCTGGATGAAGTTCTGCGCCAGTCCGCAGGCCGTCGTCGCCAGGCCCCAGAAGACCGCGCCGATCATGATGATCCGCTTGCGGTTCGAACGGTCCGCCAGGCGGCCGAACAGGAGGCCGAACAGCACGTAGAAGATCACGAACGCCGCGCCGGCCAGCAGGCTGACTTCCGTGTCGCTGAGCCGGAAGTCCTGCTTGATCGGCCCGAACAGCAGCGTGAGGATCTGCCGCTCGACATACGAGACCATGTTGAGGAGCGACAGCGCGCCCACCACGAACCAGGCGTAGGCGCGCGGCGGGAACGGATCGCCCAGGCCTCCGATCCCCGGAGGAGACGTTGCGGTCATGCGCCCGCCTAGGCCGTGGCGTGGCGGGCCAGCGGCGTCTTGCGGCCCTGGGCGTCGACCGGATCGTGCTTCACGTCGTCCGGCCGCCAGGCGCGGGTGAGCGCCGCCAGCTCCATGTGGATGCCGTTCGGGTCGCGGAAATACATCGAGCGGATCCAGGTCTGCTCGGTGACCTTGTCGTTGCCGTGGGCCTCGGTGTCCTCGTGGTTCAGCACCCGCAACTCGACTCCCTTGTCGCGCAGCCGCCGGGCGTACTCGTCGAACTTCTCGAGCGGAACGCTGATGGCCAGGTGGTTCATCGAGGCGTGGGCGGTCTGTGATCCCACCGTCCGGTAGTCCGGGTGCATCGAGGCCACGCCCGGCGCGGCCGGCGGCGCGTTGGGGAACCAGAAGAAGGCGACGGTGGCGCCCTCCCCGCAGTCGAAGAAGAAGTGTTGGCCGCGACCGCCCGGCAGATCCAGCGTCTTCACCAGCGGCATCTCCAGGACGTTCTGGTAGAAGTCCACCGTCTCGGCCATGTCGCGGCAGACCAGGGCCACATGGTTCACGCCGCAGTATTGCATCGGCTCGTCGGACATCGCTCGCCTCCTTCCGGCTTCCCGTCCCCCCGTCCCTAGTCGAGGTTCACCCGCAGTTCGAGGCCGTAGGTCCGGGGTTCGGCGAAGTACAGCTGGGTCAGCACGCCCGCCGTCGGCACCACCGACAGGCGGTGCGCCACGTCACCGAGGTTCTTGCCCCATAGCGACGCCCGCCACCGGCCCTTGGGTTCGACATAGGTGATGCTGGCGTCCCAGATGTTGTAGGCCTTCTGGTAGCCCTGGGGCGCGTTGAGGGTGTCGGTGAAGTGGGCCCCCTCGTGCGACCAGGCCACGTTGGGCGTGAGGGTCGCGCCGTTCGCCAGGTCGAAGTCGTACGACACGTCGATCCGGCTGGTGATGTCGGGGACCCGGGTGGGCTCCAGGTAGCACGGTCCCTTCTGCGACCGGTCCTGCAGGCCGCCGCAGGGGTTGGCCGGCGTCGCGGCGCCGCCCGACAGATTGGCCACGAAGCTGGTGTACTTGGAGTCCAGGTAACCCACAGAGGCGCTGACCGTCAGGTTCTCGATCGGCAGGACCGTGACCTCGAACTCGACGCCTCGGGCGCGCTGGTTGGCGTTGTTGGCCACCACCTGCTCCTCGCCCGAGCCGCTGGCGGCGGGCCGGAAGGTGGAGATCTGCAGGTCGCTGTAGTTGTTCCAGAACGCGGCGACGTTCACCCGCAGGCGATTGTCCCACCAGTCCGACTTCAGCCCCACCTCGAACGCCTTGGCCTTTTCGGGCTCGAACGGGCCGATGGTGGCCTGTGACGCCGCGCGCGAGTTGAACCCGCCCGACTTGAAGCCGGTCGAATAGCTCGCATAGACCATCGCGTCGGCGTTGATCTTGTAGTTCGCGCTCAGGTGATAGGTGAAGCGCGACCAGTCCTCGGACGCCTCGAGGGCGGGGGTTGCGGCGAACAGGGGGATCGGCCGCTGGAGACGCCGCGTGAAGTCCTTCTCCTGCCAGGAGTAACGCCCGCCGGCGGTCAAGGTGAGCTGGTCGGTCACGGCGAAGTCGAACTGGGCGAAGCCGCCGGCCGTCTTCTCCTTCTGCGCCGAGGCCTCATAGGTCTGGGTGGCCAGGAAGAAGATCTGGTCCGAGTCCCACTTGGTCCGTCCCACATAGGCGCCGGCCACCCACTGCAACGGGCCTTCGGTGTCGGACTCGACCCGGACCTCCTGCGACATGAGCTTGTGCCGCTTGCTGGCGGTGGTCTCGAAGAACGACAGGTCGCTGACGTCGAAGTCGCTGTACGAGAAGTTCGAACTGCGCACGATCCCGCTGACCGAGACGATCCGGAAGCCGTCGCCGTCATAGGCCGCGTTGACCGTGCCGGCCCAGGTGTCCTGGAAGTCGCCGCTGGGGAAGTTCCGCATGGTCACGAAGGGGTCCGTCGGACCGCCGGGGAAACCGAAGCCGGGTCGGCCCGCGCGGGACAAGGCGTCGGTGGGGAACGAGGCGTTCACGCCGCCCACCGAGTCGCTGCGATCCTTCACGTAGGCGTAGCTGGCGTTGATCTCGAGCCGGTCGGTGGCGTTCCAGCGGACCGCCGCGCGGATGGCCTGGATATCGTCGCCCGCCAGCCACTTCTCCACCGTCCGCAGCCCCTGCGGATTGAGGTAGTCGTTGCGCATGTAGCCGGATGACTTCTGGCGCGTGCCCGAAAGGCGGAACGACAGCGTCTCGCTGACCGGCATGTCCGCGGCGAAGGCGGCGTCCGCCCGCCCGAAGTTGCCCACGCGAAGCATGCCGTCGAACGAATAGGCGTTTCCGGGCTTCTTGGTGGTGATGTTCACCACGCCGCCGGTCGTGTTCTTGCCGAACAGCGTCCCCTGCGGCCCCCGCAGAAGTTCGACCTGCTGGATGTCGAAGGTGCTCTGCAGCGCGCCGATATTGCGGGTGTAGAACACACCGTCCACAGCGATGCCGACGCTGGGGTCGATGGCCTGATCCACGCCCTGGTAGCCGATGCCCCGCGAGTAGGCGACCGAGGCGTTGCGGTGGATGGCGCCCACGCCCTCGATGGTGAAGTTGGGCGCGGCGCGCGTCAGGTCCGAGAGGTCCTGAACGAACATCTTCTCGAGCTGCGCCGAGGTGACGGCGGTCACGGCCACCGGCGTCTCCTGCAGTGACTCGGCGCGCATCCGGGCGGTCACCACGAGTTCTTCGATCGCATGGCCCTCGGACGCCTGCCCCTGGGCATGGGCCGGCATGGCGATGGCGGCCGCAAGCACGGCGAATGAAGCCGACGACAGCGCTCTCGAGAGGTTCATATTCCCGCTTCCCCCTTGTTTGGCCCGGTTCGCGCCGGGCTCTGTGCGACGGGTAGAATCCTAAGGGACAGGCCGACGAACCGCCCAACCAGAAATGTTTGGACGCGAGCCAAACGGAATTTGCCGGACGCACGACCCGATTGACGGGCGGCGCCTCATCATCAGGATGGCGCGCATGAAGCGACTTCCTCCGCTCACCGCGCTCCGAGCGTTCGAGGCCGTCGGGCGCCTGGGCCATGTCAAGGAGGCGGCCGACGAGCTCAACGTGACTCCTGCGGCGGTCAGCCACCAGATCCGGGCGCTGGAGGAACATCTCGAAGTCGAGCTGTTCTCGCGCTCGACCCGGAACCTTCAGCTCACGCGCTGCGGCTCCGACTTCCTGTCCGCGGTCAGCGGGGCCTTCGAGATGCTCAAGGAAGGCGCCGACCGCCTCTCGCGCGAGACCGGACGCCAGCGGCTGGTGGTCAACAGCCTGCCGACCTTCGCCAGCAACTTCCTGGTGCCCCGCCTGCTCCAGTTCCACATCGCCCATCCCGACCTCGAGATGGAGATCAACACCAGCGTCCGTTTCGGCGATCCGGGCGAGCTCAGGAACGTCGGCGCCGACGTCGCCATCCGCGCCGGCCTGCACGAAGGCGCCTGGCCCGGGATGATGGCCGAACGCCTGGTGCCCGAGGTCATGTTCCCCGTCTGCGCGCCGGGGCTGCTTCAGGCGGGCGGCCCCCTGGTCTCGCCGGCCGACCTGGCGAGCCAGACCCTGCTGATCGTGTCACGCACGCCCGAGGGCTGGCCCGACTGGCTGGACGCGGCCCGGAGTCAGGGACTGGACACGACAGGCGTGGACCCCAATCACGGCCTGCGGTTCGACACGATCCAGCTGGCCATGACCGCGGCCATCGAGGGGCTGGGCGTGGTGATCGGCCGCCGCCCGCTGGTGGACGCCTACCTGGACTCGGGCCTGCTGGTCTCGCCGTTCGACCTCGAGATCACCAGCAAGATCGCCTACTGGCTGGTCTATCCTCCGCGCATGGCCCAGACCGAACGCCTGCGCGCCTTCCGCGACTGGCTGCGGGCGGAACTCAGCCTGCCGCAGGCCTAGCCGCCGCCAGCGCCGCGGCGATCCGCGCCACGCGCCGGCCCTGCAGCTCGGCGACCTTGAGGTCGTCGGCGGTCGGCGGCTCCTTCTTCGCCCCGTGGGAGACGGACGAGGCGCCGTAGGGCGTGCCGGCTACGAGGTTCGTCGGGTCGCCGTAGCCGTTCGGCACGATGATCAGGCCCAGGTGGGCCAGGGTGGGATACATCGACAGGAGCGTGGCTTCGGTGCCGCCATGCGGCGTGGAGGTCGAGGTGAAGGCCGCCCCCGCCCGGTCCTTCAGCGCGCCCGACAGCCACAGGGGCCCCAGGGTGTCGACCCAGGCGCGCAGTTCCGAAGCCGGCGCGCCGAAGCGGGTAGGCGCGCCCAGGACCAGGCCGTCGGCCCACTGGGCGTCCTCGATCGTCGGCTCGGGATAGAGCGCGTTCATCCGCCCCGCCGTCTCGGCCCAGCCCGGAACTCGGGCCATGATCTCGGGGCCGATCAACTCCCGCGCGCGCCGAAGCCGCACCTCGGCGCCCTCGGCCTCGGCGCCCTGGGCGATCGCACGGGCCAGCGCCTCGACCGAGCCGTTGCGCGAGTAGAACGCGATCAGGATGCGGCAGCTCATGTTTCCCCCAGGCTCGTCCCCTGTTTTGCGGCGACGATGGCACGGGCGCCGCGACGTCCGCCCCCAAAATTATTCAGCCCAACGGCGAATCTTTTTGACCGGGACCCCCCGCACAAATCCGCTAGAGCGGCCGGACAACACGATGATGGAGGAGGCGCCGGCGATGGCGGTGAAGGTGGTGACCAAGGCCTCGATCACGGCCGGGGCGGCCCAGGGCCTGGTGGCGGCGGCCGAGGCCAAGGCGCGGGAGATCGGCGTGCCGATGTGCATCGCCGTGGTCGACGAGTCGGGCGTCCTGAAGGCCTTCTCCCGCATGGACGGGGCCGCCCTGCTGAGCGTCGGCATCGCCCAGGACAAGGCCTACACCGCCGTCTCCTTCGGCATCCCGACGCACGGCTGGCACGACTTCATCAAGGACGACCCGCCCCTGCTCCACGGCATCGTCCACACGCCGCGGCTGGTCGTCTTCGGCGGCGGCTACCCGATCCGGCACGAGGAGACGGTGGTCGGCGGGATCGGGGTCAGCGGGGGCCACTATCACCAGGACATGCAGGTGGCCGAGGCGGCGCTGGCCGCCTTCGCCTGACAGGCCCGGAAAGCCGCAAGGGTCTGACAAATCAGGCTTGTCGGTCGGACGAATTCTTCTCGCTACAGGGGGCCGGAACCCGCGTGCTACTCGAATCCGAGCGCGCCGACCTCCAGGGCAAGCCGCTTCGGACGCCGCCGGCCCCGGGTGGGAGAGTTCGGGGTCGGAGCATTGGGATCGGAGAGTTCGGAATGCCTCGTACAAAGCCTGTATCGCGCGACGAGGCGCCGCCGGAGATCGCGGATATCTACGACGCCTGGTTCGGACCGGGGCGCGATCCCGTCGCCGAGCCCGGCACCTCCACGGGCACGCCCGGCGACTGGTGGACCACCTGGGCGCGCGTGCCGGACGTGCTGCGGGCGATGCGGGCCTACGCCTACCGCGAGGCGCCGGTCGATCCACGCCTGCGCGAGGTGGCGCTGATGCGCACCGGCTATGTGCGGGCCAGCCAGTTCGTCTTCTCCCAGCACTGCAAGGCCGCCCGACGCGAGGGCGTGGACGAGGCGAAGATCGCCGCCGTGCCCTGCTGGACGCTGGCCGAGGGCGTCTTCTCGCCGGTCGAGCGGGCGGTGCTGGCCTATGTGGACGGCATGATGCTGGAGGCCGGCCGCGTGCACGATCGCGTGTTCGCGGCGCTGAGAGCCCACCTGAGCGACGAGGAGATCCTCGTCCTCACCTATCTCGTGAACCTGTACGGGATGCACGCCATCTCGTCGAAGGCGCTGCGCATGGAGTACGACAACGTCCCGGAGCGCATCGTGGAGATCCCCGCCCCGGAAGACGGGGGCGTTCAAGACTGGCGCGACCCGAAATGGAGCGGCTCCGCCGCCCCGGCGGCCGCGTCGCCCTAGGGAGGCGAAAATGTCCGAGAGCAACCGAGCCGGCTTCGAGTTCCGGGGTATCAACCACCTGGCGCTCGTCTGCCGCAACATGGCCAGGACGGTCGAGTTCTACCGGGACATCCTGGGGATGCCGCTGATCAAGACGCTGAACCTGCCCGACGGCAAGGGCCAGCACTTCTTCTTCGATGCGGGGAACGACACCTCCATCGCCTTCTTCTGGTTCCCCGAGGCGCCCGAGGCGCAGCCGGGGGTCGTCCAGGCCAGCCGCGGCGGCGGCGTCTCGGCCCACGGCTCCATGAACCACCTGGCCATCGATGTGGCGCCCGAGCACCTCGAACTCTACCGCCAGCGCCTGGTCGACGCCGGGATCGAGGTGACGCCGGTCGTGAACCACGACGACTCGCCGCGGACGATCAGCCCCGAGGTCAACGCGACGACCTTCGTACGCTCGATCTACTTCCACGATCCCGACGGCATCCGTCTGGAGCTCGCCGCCTGGGCGCGCCCCTTCACGCCGGAGGACGCCGCCGCCCCGGCTGTCGACGTGGACCGCCGGGAAGCCGCGACCGCCTGACCCCCAAGGGGCGAGGACGATCGCGGGGCGGAAGACGGCGGCCGCCGCCCTCAGCCCGGCCCTCGCCCGTCCTGCACGCCGGGCGTCTCCGGGGCCGGGATCTCGACGACCCGCTCCGCCACGTCGTCGTACTCCAGCCGCAGCGCCTTGGTGGAGGTGGCGTGCAGGGCGTACATGTTGACGAAGTAGGTCAGCATCAGGAGATGCTCGTCGCTGAGGTCCGCGCGAAGCGTCTCCACCACCCTGTCGTGGACCCGCCCGCCTTCCAGGATCATGCCGTCCACGAACGCCAGGGCGGCGCGCTCAAGTCGGCTGAAGCAATCGGCCAGGGTCCAGTAGGGCACGGCCTCGATCTTCGCCTCGTCCAGCCCCACGCGCCGGGCGGCCTTGCAATGCTGGGAGAAGACGAAGCGGCTGCCGCGGGCGTAGCCGGTCCGCAGGATCGCCAGTTCGCGCAGCTTCGGGTCCAGGCTGGCCTCCGCCATCGGGAAGGCGCTGAAGGCCTTGAGGATGCCCGGGACGTTGGCCCAGGCCGTCCACCAGTTCCCCGGCGTGCCGCTGACGGTGCCGGGCTCGGAGACCGGATCACGCTCGGGGCCGAACACCTGATCGTAGAGATGGACGATGTCCGCACTGACGTCCGCACGCGATACGAGCTCAACCCTGGGCATGGCCGGACCTCCCCGCGGGGCGCCCCGAGCGCCCGCCCTCTCCGACCCCCACGCTAGGAAGCCGGCCCCGCAATCGGCAAAGCAGAAATACTTGGCCGTTCGGCAAATTGGTTTGGCGCACCGTCGGACGTCCCCGTCCGGCCATTGCCGACCTTCGACAGCCAGAGCCCTCCCCCGCAGACGCCTGCGAGGCTGGCCGGGCAGAGCGCCCGGCTTCGGGAACGGGACCTGAAGAATGGAGCGGGTGAGGGGAATCGAACCCCTGACATTCAGCTTGGGAAGCTGACGTTCTACCTCTGAACTACACCCGCATTTCAAGCGCTTAGCTTGGTCGGATCGAGACGCTTTACAGGGACCTTTACACCCAGCGTTCCGGCCGCGTTCTCCGTTAGCGGTGGCGCGCCCCGTCCGCAAGGGCCTTGCTGGGTCCGACGTCCCTGCCTGCGCAGGACTCGAACACCTGCGGCTTTCCGACCGGCGCCACAACGCCTCCGATGAACGCAGCGCCTGACGCCGCGAACAACGCGATGCTTATGGTCGGGCCGACCCACCGGATTCTCGCCTCCTCCGCCAAGAGTCGCTGGAAGCCCTCCGCGGCGTCCTTCTGCCCTGCTTTCAGCGGATTCTCGTCCGGGACCTCTATGCCCTCAGTCTCCAGTTCTTCGATCGCGTGCTCGTTGAGGCGGTAGGTGTCGATGGAGCCGATCGATCGGCTCAGAAACGCGATCGTCACGAGCGTGCTAACCACACCCGCCACGACCCCCAGAAAGGCCAGGGCCAAACCCGCCCCGAACCAAGTCACGGCGGAGGACATCACCCTCAGGTCGCATGCCGTGCCTTGAAGCACCCCGTTGTACGCGAGGGCCAGGGCGCCGGCGTTCCCGATCACCAACCAGGTCGCGAGCCGGCTGCCCGCGTCTATCGCCGACGTAGCGGCCATCCGATGCAGCTCACGGACCCATGCAATCATGCCTTCGGCTGGATCGCTCATTTCCCCTCCGCCTTCTCGATCCGGGCGATGATGCCTTCCACGATCCGGTTGCGATCGACGTAGCGCTTGCGGATGGCGCGGACGCGCTCGGGCTCCCAGGCCATGATATCGGCGATCTCCTCGTCGGTCAGGGGCACCTGGCAGAAGCCGGTGACGGCCGTGCCGCGCAGATCGTGGAAGTGCTTGTCGGCGTCTTCGCCCAGGGCCTTCTTCACGGCCCGGTTCCAGGTGACGCCCAGGCCGTCCTTCTGCCACGGCCCGCCGCGGCTGTGCGTGAGTACGTAGGTGGACGGGGTCTTGCTGGCCTTGTTGCGGGCGCGGAGATCGGCCAGCAGCGTCCGGGCGGCGGCCGTCAGCGGAACCAGCAGCCGGCGGCCCGACAGCGACTTGTTGGCCGGGCGGTCGATGTAGAAGTCGGACACCTCGGCCCAGGTCAGGGTGATCAGGTCGCCGCGGCGCATGCCGCTCTGGGCGGCGAGGCGGAAGGCGCGGGCGCCGGCCGGCGTGGCGGCGGCGCAGATCGCGTCCAGCTCGGCCGGGGTGACGATGACGTCGGCGCGGTTCGACGTCCACAGCGCCTCGATCCCCGCGGCGGGGTTCTTGTCGGCCAGCTCGCGCCCGACCCCCCAGTTCAGCACGCGGTTCAGCACCTGGACGCCGGTGTCGGCCGCCCGGGGCGTGGCCGCGAACCGGTCGCGCCAGGCCAGGATCTCGGCGCGCATGCCGCGGGCGGCCAGGGCCTTGAGCGGCAGGTCGCCCCACTCGGCCACGATGGCGTCCAGCCACGGCGCCCAGGTAGCGCGGGTGGACTCGGCAGTGCGCAGCCAGCCGTCGGGCGCGGCCTTGTAGCGGGTGACGAGGTCGCGCAGCACCTGGGCGGGCGGCGGCGCGGGCGCCGCCTGGTAGGCGGCGATGATGTCCTGGACGGCCTCGGCCTCGGCCCGCAGCGCCTCGCCCGGCGTCGCGCCGCGGAAGGCGATCATGGCCGGCCCCTGCCCGCGCCGCCGATACCAGTAGATGGCCAGCCCGCCGCCGGCGAGCGGCCAGGTGACGCGGTGCGCGCCGGGCAGCTTAACCGGCGCCACCGGCTTTCCCCGCCTTCCACGCCGCGAAGGCTGCGTCGGCATCGTCGGCTCCCCCGCTCGGACCTCGGCCCGCCCCCTGGCCTGCCCCGTCGTTCGAGGCGGCGGGCACGCTAAGCCCGGCGAGGCCGTCCAGCCAAGCGTCCAGCTCGGCGCGGTCGTACTTCGGCTGCGATCCCGGGCCGCTCAGCGCCATGCGACGGGGGCGGACGGGGATGTTCGCCAGCACACCCGTGGTGGCGTAGCCGAGGTACGACGCCGCCTGTTCGGCGGTGAGCAGGCGCGGCGGGATCTGGACGGGCGCGCGGCGGGTCATGGTCCCAGATGCCAACGCGGGCATGCGGTTCCTTCGGATGCATGCGCCTTCAGGCGCGCGTCGTCGACAGAGGCGGCCTCAATGCCGATCCAGTTGGCCCCCCAAGCGTCGGTGAGGCCACCCTGGGAACGGAAGAAGTCGCCGCCCTTCACGTACACTGTGGCCTTCTTCTCTTCGAAGGGGTGCTGGAACGCGCGGATCAGCACGAAGAAGGGCGCCGTCTCCCGCGGCGCCAGCGGGAGCGGTGCTGGATATGGGCGAACGTAGCTCACGTCACGCCCTCCCGACCGGCGTGACGACCAGGCGCGGGCCGTCGTCGCCGATCTCGAAGCGCAGCTCGGCTTCGCCTGCCCCGGTCAGGGCGGCGATCCAGGCCCGCGCGTTGGGGGTGGCGTCGGTGGCGTAGGTCTCCAGGACCTCGCGCACCGTGTCGCCGCTGTTGTCGGCCCACCAGCCGGCGCCCTGGCCATGGCGCAGGTAGAAGGCGGCCCGCGCCTGCACCAGGCGGGACTCGGCCGCCCGGTCCCAGCGCCAGCCGTCGTGGTCCCGGACACACTTCAGCTCTTCGATCTCGGCGACGCTGGAGAGGAAGACGTCACCTGGTTTGGCGGCCTCGTGCCGGTTCCAGTCCGGATCGGGGCGCGAGAACCACTCGGCCCAGCCCCCCAGGGTGCAGTCGCAGGGCACGACCTCGTCGGTGTAGTCGTGGGGGTAGTAGAGGCGGTCGGGCATTTGTCAGCCCTCCGCCTGGCGCACGACGCGCTGGATCGCGTGCAGGGTGACGGTGCGGGGCTGGCCGTGGTCCTTGTAGGTGGGCAGCCGCACCTGCTGGGCGCGGAAGGTCGTGCCGCCGTAGCCGCCCTCTCGCACGGTCTCGATCAAGCGATAGGCGGAGGCCTCGCCGCCAATGCTGACCAGGTCGCCGGCGTGAAGGGCGAAGAGGGGTTCGGCCGCCAGAGGCGCGGCCTTGCTGGCCTCGATCTCGGTGCGGGTGGCGTTCAGGGCGCTGGAGAACGACGCGTAGAGGTCCTCGACCTTGGCAAAGAGCGGGGTCGTCGGATCGATCTCTCGCAGCAGGAGCTGCTGGATCGCGTCGGCGGCCTGGGCCAGCCGATCGACCGCAAGGCCGTCGATCGGGGTGCGGGGCTGGGTGTCGTCGCGGGAACCGCTGGCAAGGTTGAGCCCGTAGGCCACCAGCTCGGCGATGGCCCGGGCGAAATCGTCAGGAGACTGGCGATCGTGGTCCACCACAGCGACTTCGTCATTGTCGCCGTCGAAGATGACTCCTGCGGTGTCCGCCTGGACGCCTGCAGCGAATGGACGGCGCAGGAAGGCGCGGCCCAGCAGCTCGCGGATCTCGGCGGCGGTGTGGGTGCGGGCCAGGGTCGCCCGGACATCCTCCAGCAGCAGCCGGGCGGTCAGGTCCTCCTGAACGTCCAGATCGTCGTGCGTAGGCGCACCGTCCTCGGCCTCGTCATCCTCATCGTCGCCGAGGGCGTTGACGATATTGCTGGGGGAGACCTGCGGCAGGCCGGCGTCGGTCGCCGCGTCGGCGGGGGTCTCGTTGAGCCAGGGGGTGCAATAATCCGCCCCGTTCAGCCGGGCCCTTGCCTCGTGCCTCAAGATGGCGAGGCCGGAATGGCCAAGATCAAGGAGATTGGCGGCGGCGCCCCTGATCGCTGCGTCGGTCAACTTGGCGTGAGGGCCGTTCTCAAGTTTGTGCGTGACCTCGATCAGGCCAAGGTCCTTCAGCGCCAGGAAGGTCGCGTCGAGCCAGTAGAGACGGACGCGCGCCCACCCGCCATGCTCGCCGGCGACGGTCAGCTTGCGGGCCAGTTCGGCCAGGGCCAGGCGCTGGAGCGCGATGAGGCTGGTGGCTGATGTGCCGCCTTCTGTCGCGCCCTCCTTTTCCGCCACGTCCTCCGCGGGACCAAGGCTGTCCGGGTCGAGCGGCTGGCCGGCGGCGCGGTGCTCGGTGAACTGCTCCAGGGCCTCGCCGAAGTTGGACGGTCTGGCGGGCGGCGTCCATTCGGGATCGAGCCACGGGGTGAGGTAGGTTCCCGAGGCCTCGGCCCGCGCGATGCGGTCGGCTGCGGCGCCGGCCTCCTGCCGGGCCCGCCGCAGGGCGGGGGCGCGGTTTTCGCCGTAAGGCAAGAGACCCTGAAGGCGGAGCCATTCGAGGGAGGCGGCGGCGATGCAGGCCCAGCCGCCTCTATTCTCCGGCGACCAGGAGAATCCCGCGCCCGCCAGGATGAACCCGCTGTCCGTGCCGGGGTGTTCATGGGCGACGCGCACGTCGCGCCCGCGACGATCTTCGTCTGCAGCGTGCAGGAAGCGATCCGCCAGCTCCACCAGCATGAGTCGGCCGGCCGGCTTGAGCTTGCGACAGTAGTCCGCCTTGTAGGCCAGCAGCTCCCGATCGCGGGCATCCAGCTCGAACGGCCGCCCCACGTCCTCGACGTCGATCTGGCGGACCTCCGGCGTGGGCGCCGCGCCGGGCTTGCGGACAGTCTTGCGGAGGTCTTCCCAGGTGAACGCGCGGGGGTCGGCCTCGTGGCGGGCGACGTCTTCCGGCGCGGCCTGGTCGAGGACCTGGAGTCGTTCCTGGACGAGGCGCGGCGACTTGCCGGTCTGGTGCGCGGCGTGGCGGGCGGACCAGCCGGTCTCGCGCGTCAGCTCGGCGTAGGCGCGGGCCTGTTCCAGCTCCTTCAGCGGCTCGTGCTGGCCGTTCTCCACCAGGGCCAGGAAGCTGACCTGACCGGGCGTGGCGTCGCGCTGGAGGGCGCGCAGGCGGCGGTCGGCCGGCCACATGCCCTCCGCGATCAGCTCGCCGATGGCGCGCCAGCGGCGCTCGCCGGCGCTGATCATATGGACGCCGTCGGCGTCGGCGGGGAAGACGACCAGGTTCTGCAGCAGGCCGCCGGCCGCGACGATCGAGGCCTTCAGCTCGTCCAGGGCCTTGCGGTCGGGCGTGCGGCGATCGTCATCGCCGTCCTCGTCGGCGTCGGCGCCCGTGGCGTCCGGATCGCCCAGGTTCAGCCGTCGCGGCTGGAGCGGGTTGGGCCGCAGTTGGGCGTGGGTGAGCAGCAGGGCGTCGGGGTCGGCGTCCGGGTCGGGCGCAGACGACGCGAGCGCCGGGTCCGCGCGGCCCTGGGCGACGTCTATAGCCAGGATCGCGGTGCGGCCTGCGCGGGTGATCTCCCATCCGGCGGGCTGGCCGTTGAGCCGTTCGACCAGGCCCTTGTCCAGCAGGGTCTTGAGCGTGCGGCCGACGTTCTTCTGCGCGACGCCGGCGGCCTTGGCGACCGCGGCGTCGCCGGCGATCGGGCCGTCGCGCAGCAGCGCGCGAAGCACGGCCCCGTTGGTGGCGGCGATGGCCAGCGCTTCGGGGGTGAGGGTGTCGGGGTGAGAATGCGCGTTCATGGCGCGTGCTGCCTTCGTGATGTTGTGGGGAGGTCGTCCGGGTGGGGGTGGGGGGGCGCG
>NZ_JBBCIT010000046.1:0-31930 GCF_037189685.1 Phenylobacterium sp.
CCCCCCGCGGCCGCTTCGCCGCCGACGAGGCCGCCGTCGCCGCCGCCCGCGCCGAGGACCCGACGCTCGACCATGAAACCCCGCTGGAGGAGCTTTTCGAGGAACAGATCGCCTGCGCGGACCTCGTGATCCTCAACAAGATGGACCTCGTGCCCGAGACCGGTCGCGCCGCCGTCGAGGCGGCCGTGCGCGAGCACCTGCGGCCCGGCGCCAAGGTGATCCACGCCACCCGCGGCGACGTGCCGCCGGCCGCCCTGCTGGGCCTGGGCGTGGCGGCCGAGGACGACCTCGACAGCCGCCCTTCGCATCACGACGGCATGGCCGAGGGCCACGACCACGACGACTTCGACAGCTTCGTCGTCGCCGGCGCGGAAGCCAGCTCGCCGGAGGCGCTCGCCGCAGCTCTCCTGCCCCTGATCGAGGCGCACGACATCCTGCGGCTGAAGGGCGTGGTGGCGGTGGCCGGCAAGCCCGCGCGCCTCGTCGTCCAGGCCGTCGGACCCCGCATCCAGACCTACTTCGACCGTCCCTGGCGCGAGGGCGAAGCCCGCGAATCCAGGCTCGTCGTCATCGGCGAGAAGGGCCTGGACCAGGCCGCCCTGACTCCGGGCCTGCGGGCTTCCCTGGGCTGATGCACCTTCTGGCGATCCAGCCGGGTGCGGTGCTCGACGGGACGGAGGCGGTGAACCTGGGCCAGATGCCCGGCGACATCGTCGTCCTCTCGGCCAACGACACCGACCTCGCGGCGCTCGCCGCGGCCGCCGCCCGGCGGCCGGCCGGCGCGCCGACGCTCCGGCTCGCCAGCCCGCTGGTCCTGCGCCATCCGCTGTCGGTGGACCTCTATGTCGACCGGGTGATCCGCGAGGCCCGGCTGGTGGTCGTGCGGCTGCTGGGTGGCCGCGGCTACTGGCCCTACGGTCTCGACGAGGTCGCCGCCGCCTGCCGATCCGCGGGCGTGGCGTTCGCCGCTCTCCTGGACGACGGCGACGACGCCGACTCGCGCCTGCTTTCCACCCTGCCCCCGGCGGCCCGGCGGCGGTTGACGGCCTATCTGCGCGAAGGCGGTCCCGACAACGCCGACGACTTCCTGCGCTACGCCCATGCCCTCATCGGCGGCCCGGCCGCGTGGTCCGAACCGCGTCCCTTGCTGCGCGCGGGACTCTACTGGCCTGGCCGGGAGACGCCGGGCCTCGACGACCTGCGGGCCGCCTGGACGCCGGGCGCGGCGGTGGCGGCATTGGTCTTCTACCGGGCCTACCTCGCCGCGGGCGCGACCGAGGCGATCGACGCAGCGGTCGCGGCGTTGCAGGATCGCGGGCTCAATCCCCTGCCCGTCTTCGTGGCCAGCCTGAAGGACGCCTTCGCCGCCGATGTCCTGGCGCGCGCCTTCGCCGAGGCGCCCCCGGACGTGGTGCTGAACACCACCGCCTTCGCCACGGGATCGCCCGGCGACGCCGGGGGCGGCGTGCTCGCCGCGTCCGACGCGCCCGTCCTGCAACTGGCCTTCGCCGGCGTCAGCCGGGAGGCCTGGGACGCCGACCCCCGGGGCCTGGGCGCCCGCGACCTCGCCATGAACGTCGCCCTGCCCGAGGTCGACGGCCGCCTCTTCGCCGGCGCCGTCGCCTTCAAGGCCGAGGCCGCGTTCGATGCGGACACCCAGTGCGCCATCGTCCGGCATGTGGCCGATCCCGATCAGCTCGCGTTCGCCTGCGACCTCGCCGCCGCCTGGACACGCCTGCGCCGTGCGCCGCCCGCGGAACGGCGGATCGCATTCGTGCTCGCCAACTACCCCACCCGCGACAGCCGGATCGGCAACGGCGTAGGCCTGGACGCCCCGGCCAGCGTCGCCGGCCTGCTCGCGACCCTGCGGGACGAAGGGTACGACGTCCGGGGCGCGCCAACCTCGGGCCGCGCGCTGATGCGGCGCCTGCTCGCCGAGCCCGCGTCCCGACGACCCTCTGAGCAGTTGCCCCTGGCCGAATACGAGGCGTTTCTTGCCCGCCTGCCCGCCGGGACCGTCCGGGCGGTGACCGAGCGCTGGGGCCCGCCGGAGGCCGACGCCGCCTTCGATCCCGACCTCGGGGCCTTCCGGATCGCCGCGCACCGCTTCGGCGGCGTGGTCGTCGGGGTCCAGCCCGGCAGGGGCTATGGCCTCGATCCCAAGGCGACCTACCATGACGCGACGCTGGTCCCGCCGCACGGCTATCTCGCCTTCTACGCCTGGCTCCGCCGGAGCTTCGGCGCGCACGCCGTGGTCCATGCCGGCAAGCACGGCACCCTGGAATGGCTTCCGGGCAAGGCGCTGGCCCTGTCGGGCGCCTGCTTTCCCCGGGCGATCCTGGGCGCGACGCCCCAGCTCTATCCGTTCATCGTCAACGATCCGGGCGAAGGCTCCCAGGCCAAGCGGCGCACCGCCGCGGCGATCGTGGGCCACCTGACCCCGCCCCTGACGCGCGCCGGAAGCTACGGCCCCCTGAAACAACTCGAGGAGCTGGTGGATGAATACTACGCCGCCTCGGGGCTCGACCCGCGACGGCTGGCGCCGCTGCGCCGGGAGATTCTGGCGCTGGCGGCCCGCGAAGGCCTGGACGTCGACTGCGGCCTCGACCCGTCCGACCCGGACGCCGCGCTCTCGACGCTGGACAACCACCTCTGCGAGCTGAAGGAACTCCAGATCAGGGACGGCCTGCACGTCTTCGGCCGCTCGCCCGAAGGCGGTCAGCGGACCGGCCTGCTTCTCGCCCTTCTCCGCGCGCCGCGTCGCCACGGCGAGGGCGGGGACGCCTCGCTGCTGCGCGCGCTGGCCGACGACCTCGCCCTGGGATTCGATCCCCTCGCCGCCGCCCTCGCGGACCCCTGGACCGGCCCGCGCCCGCCGGACCTCGCCCGCCTGTCCGGCGCTCCCTGGCGCACGACGGGCGACACCGTGGAACGCCTGGAAATGCTGGCCTGGCGGCTGGTGTCCGGGCGCCGGGGGGCCAGCGACGGCTGGTTCCGGACCCACGCCGTGCTCGCGGGCCTCGGCCGGGACCTGGCCCCGGCGGTGGACGCCTGCGGCGCGCACGAGCGCGCCGGCCTGCTCGCCGGGCTCGCAGGCCGCTTCATCGGGCCCGGCCCGTCGGGCGCGCCCACCCGCGGGCGCCCCGACGTCCTGCCCACCGGCCGGAATTTCTTCTCGGTGGACACCCGGGCCGTCCCCACGCCGACCGCCTGGCGGCTGGGCTGGGCCTCGGCCCAGATGCTGATGGAAGACCATCTCCAGCGGGCGGGCGAATATCCGCGGGCGATCGCGCTCTCGGCCTGGGGCACCGCCAACATGCGGACGGGGGGCGACGACATCGCCCAGGCGCTGGCCCTCATGGGCGTCCGGCCCGTCTGGGAGAACGCCACGGGCCGCGTGACCGGGTTCGAGGTCCTTCCCCTCGCCGCGCTCGGCCGGCCGCGCATCGATGTCACCGTGCGCATCTCGGGCCTCTTCCGGGACGCCTTCGTCGACCAGGTGGACCTGCTGGCCTCGGCGGCGCGGGCGATCCAGGACCTCGACGAGGACGCCGCCGACAATCCCGCCGCCGCCCGCTGGCGCGCCGAAGCCGTCAGCCTGGGCGACGCGGCCCGCGCGCGGGTGTTCGGCGCCGCGCCCGGCGGCTTCGGGACGGGCCTCCAGACCCTCATCGACGAAAGCCTCTGGCGGACGCGCGACGACCTGGCCGAAGCCTACGTCGCCTGGTCGGGCTACGCCTATGGCGCGGGTCAGGCGGGCGCCCCGGCAGGACCCGCCCTGCGCGCGCGCCTGGCGGCCACGGACGCCGTGGTCCAGAACCAGGACAACCGCGAACACGACCTGCTGGACAGCAACGACTACGCCCAGTTCGAGGGCGGGCTGGCGGTCGCGATCACCACGCTCCGGGGCGCGGCGCCGGTCAGTTATCACGTCGATCATTCGCGGCCGGAAAGGCCGGTCGCCCGCACCCTCGACGAGGAGATCGCCCGCGTGCTGCGCGGCCGCCTGGTCAATCCGAAGTGGATCGCCGGCGTCATGCGGCACGACTACCGCGGCGCGGCCGAGATCGCCGCCGGCGTGGACTACCTCTTCGCCTTCGCCGCGACGACCGGCGCCGTGCGGTCGCACCATTTCGATCTGGTTCACCGCGCCTTCGTCGAGGACGACGCCGTGCGCGCCTTCCTGGCCGACGCCAATCCCGGCGCGCTGCGTGACATCGCTCGGCGTTTGCGCGAAGCCATCCACCGCGGGTTCTGGACACCCCGCTCCAACAGCGCCGCCCCGGCGCTCGACTCCCTCATCCCTCCCGAGGCCGCATGACCAAGTCCCGAGACCGCGAGACCGAGGCCGAACGCAACGCCCGGCACAACGCGAAGATGAAGACCCTCCAGGCCGCGCGCTCGCGGATGATGGAGACCAAGACCGTCGAGCGCGGCCTCGTGATCGTCCACACCGGCCCCGGCAAGGGAAAGACCACCGCCGCCCTCGGCATGGCCTGCCGCATGATCGGTCACGGCATGAAGGTCTCGATCATCCAGTTCATCAAGGGCGCGATGGAGACCGGCGAAGCCGCCGTCTTCGCCGCCTTCCCCGACCTCGTGGAACTGCGGCCCATGGGCGAAGGCTTCACCTGGGACACCCAGGATCGCGCCCGCGACATCGAAAAGGCCAGAGCCGCCTGGGAGGCCGCCAAGGCGCGCATCCTCGATCCCGAATGGAAGATGGTGATCCTGGACGAGCTCAACATCGTCCTGCGCTACGAGTACCTGCCGCTGGACGAGGTGCTGGAGACCCTGCGCGCAAAGCCCGCGGACACCCACGTCGTCGTCACCGGCCGCAACGCCAGGCCCGAACTGATCGAGATCGCCGACCTCGTCACCGAGATGACCCAGGTGAAGCACCCCTTCCGCAGCGGCGTCAAGGCCCAGGCCGGGGTGGAATTCTGATGGCCGCCGAGATCGTCGTCTGCTCCACATGCAGGTTCGCCGAGGACCAGCGGGACGATCCCGCCGGCGTCAGCGGCGGCCAGCGGCTGTTCGAGGCGCTCGAGGCCGCGGCGCGCGATTCCCGCTTCGCCGAGCTGCGGGTTTCCCAGGTCGAATGCCTCTGGTCCTGCGCCCAGCACTGCAACATCCATCTCCGTGCGCCGGGCAAGTGCAGCTATGTCGCCGGACGCTTCTCGCCCGACGGCCGCGAGGCCGCCGACATCCTGGAGTTCGCCCTCGCCTACGCCGAGAGCGCGGACGGCGCCGTCCCCTACCGCCGGTGGCCACAGGGCGTGAGGGGCCACTTCATCACCCGCTCGCCGCCCGGCGGATAGGGCGCGCTGCAGCGGCCAGCCGCCGGTCGACGACGCCCGGCGCGTAGGTTCGAGATCCGCGACGGGGTCCGTCGCGCACACATCTGGGGAGACGGAAACGATGGGGACCTCGCTGATCGACCAGGCGCTGATCAACCAGGCGCTGGACGACGTGCGCCACGGCTGGAGCGTCGGGACCTTCGGCGCCATCGGCGAATTCATGCGCGACGCCGACGAGGCCGTCGAAGATCGCCGCGTCGGCGGGGCCCGTACGCTGGTCACGTCCCGCGCCGCCCTCCGGGTGACGCCGCGGGACGACGTCCGGGTCGTGGCCTACGACACCCTCGCCAGCGACGGCGAGACCTGGGGTCAGGCGGTGGCCTTCTGCCTGCCCGTTCCGCCGTGCATGGACCAGGGCGCGGTGCGCGCGCTGGGGCCCGACCACGACGCCATCCGCCCCGAGGACCGCAGCGCCACCCTCTTCGACCTGGGCGTCGGCCGGGGCCATGTGCGGTTCTGCGCGCGGACCCGGGATGCGGCGCTGATCGCCGCGCTCACGGACCTCGAGGGACAGTCCCTGTTCAGCGCCGCCGGCGCCGCCGCCATGACCACCGTCCTGGCCGCCCAGCCGCATCGGGTGGTGACCTCGCCGCTCGCCCGCGTCGAGGTCTATGCGCCCATTCCGCAGCCGGGCGGCAAGAGCCCGGACGGGCCGCACACCCACCTCCTGCCCAAGCTCATCGCCGCGGAACGCACCCACGCCGCCAACGCGCCGATCCCGGCCGGCCTGCAGCCGGTGCTGATGCTCCATCCCCGCTCGCCCTGGCGCGACGCCATGGGGCTGCGCACCAGCTTCGACCCCGGCCTCGACCAGGCGTTCGAGACGATCCTGCGCGACCACGCCCTGGCCGAGGACCGGCGGGTCCGCGCCGCCGTCGAGGCGGCGGTCGCGGCCGGCGAACCGCCCGAGGCCTTCGCCTGGCCCGACACGCGCCGGGGCCGCATCCAGGCGCGGATCACCCTGCGCCGCCTGGCCCGGAACCACGGCCGCAGGAGCGTGTCGGCCTGGCGGACGCTCTACGACCACGAGACCGCCGACGCCGAACCCGACGAGGAGACGGCCCTCCACGCCTGAGAGGCGCGCGGCCTGGAAAATAACAGTTGAGAATCTGACAGTAACTGTCATATTGAGCCATGGCCGGCTCGGGAACCTACACGGCTGAGACGCTCGCCTTCCGCGCGGGCGTGCCTCTGCGCACCGTGCGGTTCTATGTCCAGGAGAAGCTCATCGACCCGCCGCTGGGGCGAGGCCGGGGCGCGCATTTCACCGACCACCATCTGGCGCAGCTCCAGCAGGCCCGCACCCTGCAGAATGCGGGCTTCTCGCTGGGGGACATCCGCGAACGCCGCGGCGACCTGACGATCGGCCTGAGGGCGATGGAGCGGTACGACGCGATGCGCCGGCACTGGCGCGAACCGTCGGCCCCTCGCGATCCGGACGAGGGCGATCCCGACGACGGCGACCTCGACGTGGCCGATTGCTTCCGCATCCCGATGGCCGACGGCGTGGAGCTGCTCGTGGCGAACGACCGGCCGCTGCCGAGCCCGCGCCAGCTCGTCGAGATCGCCCTGCACATCCGCAAGGCCTTTGGCCAGGGCTAGGGGACACGCCGCCATGTTCGACCCGACCGAGCTCGCTGTCCTGCGCCGGGCCTATGCGCGGCAGGTGATGTTCCTCGGCGGAAGCGTGAACCCGGCCCTGGAGACCGCCTATGCCGAGGTGCGCCGGGAGGACTACCTCGGCCCCGGCCCATGGGAGATCCTGCGCTGGCCGGGCGGATACAGGACGACGCCCGACGCCGATCCGGCGTGGCTTTACGCGGACGTCCTGGTGGGGATCGTCGCCGCGCGGCAGCTCAACAATGGCCAGCCCTCCGCGCACGCGACCTGGATCGGCGCCGCCGCGCCGAAGCCGGGCGAGCATGTGGTCCATGTGGGGGCGGGCGTCGGGTACTATTCGGCGATCCTGGCGCACATGGCCGGCCCTCGCGGGTCGCTCACGGCGATCGAGTTCGACCCCGGCCTCGCCGCCCGCGCCGCCGCCAACCTCTGCTGCCTGCCAAGCGCCCGCGTCCTGCACGGCGACGGCGCGGCCATCGCGTTCGCCCCGGCCGACGTGATCTACGTCAACGCCGGCGCCTCGCGGCCCGCGCCGGCCTGGCTCGACGGGCTGCGGGACGGCGGGCGTCTGATCCTGCCGCTGACGACGGAGGCGAACTTCGCCGTCCCGGCGGGCGGCCCGACGGGAGCCGTGTTCCGGATCACCCGTCGCGGGGACGACTTCCAGGCGGATGTCATCGGCCCCATCGCCGTGTTCCCCTGCGAAGGGGCGAGGGACGAGGCCTCGGAGCGCGCCCTCGCCGCGGCCTTCGGGCGAGGCGGCTTCGAGCGCGTGAGGCGCCTGCGCCGCACCGACGCCGTGCGCGACGAGGACTGCTGGGTGAAGGCCCCGGGCTGGAGCCTGACCTATCACTAGCCGCCGGCGGCCGCTGGGCCGGTGTAGTCCACATAGACCTCCCGCCCCTCGCCCGAGACGCAGGCCTCCACGTCGAAGACGGCGCGGAGCAGGCTGGGCGTCAGGGTCTCGGCGGTCGGGCCGAACGACACCAGGGCGCCGTCCCGCAGGGCCATCAGGTGGGTGGCGTGGCGCGCGGCGAGGGTCATGTCGTGCAGGGTCGCCACGACCAGCTTGCCGCCTTCCGTCGCCAGGCGGCGCAGGCGGCCTGCGGTGTCCAGGGCGTGGCGGGGGTCGAGGCCCGAGGTCGGCTCGTCCACCAGCACCATCTCGGGGTCCCCGACCAGCGCCCGCGCCAGCATCGCGCGGGCCAGCTCGCCGCCGGAGAGCGTGGTCGCCGGCTGGAAGCGGTGCTCGGCGAGGTCGAACGCCTCGATCGCCCGGGTCAGGCGGGGCTCGAAGCCGCCCGGCAGCCCGCCGAAGGCCGGCAGTTGCGGGATCAGGCCCAGCGCCACCAGCCGCTCCACCGAGATCGGCCATTCCGCCCGCAGCGCCTGCGGCAGGTAGGCGCGCCGCCGGGCAAGGTCGCGGCGGTCGAGGCCCGCGAGGGGGACGCCGTCCAACGTGACCTCGCCGCCGTCGGGCTTCAGCAGGCCGGCCAGGCACGACAGCAGCGTGGACTTGCCCGCGCCGTTGGCGCCCACCAGGGCGACGAACATGCCCGAGGCCAGCGTGGCCGAGACGTCGCGCACGATGTCCCGCCCGCCGCGGCGGACCACGAGGCCGGCGGCGGTAAGACGGCTCACGGCGACACCCGCTTCAGGCGCAGGACCAGCCAGAAGAAGAACGGCGCCCCGATCAGGCTGGTGATCACCCCGAGCCGCACCTCGGAACTGGTCGGGATCACCCGCGTCCCGATGTCGGCGACCAGCAGCAGCGCCGCGCCGAACAGGGCCGAGGGCAGCAGCGTGCGGCTGGGATGGTAGCCCACGAAGGGGCGCACCAGGTGCGGTGCGACCAGGCCGATGAAGCCGATGGAGCCGACGGCCGAGGTGGCGGCGCCCGCGGCCAGGCCCACGCCGAGCAGGGCCAGGATGCGGGTCCGGCCCAGGTCGACGCCGAGGCTCTGCGCCTGGGCTTCGCCCAGGGCCAGCGCGTCGATGGCCCGGCCCAGGGTGGCCAGCAGGATCACCCCGGCCCCGATGAAGGGCGCCGACAGCAGGATGTGGTCCCAGCTTCGCTCGGACAGCGACCCCAGCATCCAGATGCTCATCTCGTAGGCCGCATAGGGGCTGGGCGCGAAGTTGAGCGCCAGGGCCAGGAAGGCGCCCATCAGGCCCGAGACCGCCGCGCCGGCCAGGATCAGCGCCAGCGTGCCGCCGCGGCCGAAGGCGAAGGTGATCGCCCCGGCGCCCACCGCCCCGATGAGGCCGAGCACCGGCGTCGCGAGCGGCGCGACCTTCGCCAGGCCGAAGTAGATCGAGACCACCGCCCCCAGCGCCGCGCCGCTGGAGACGCCGAGCAGGCCGGGCTCGGCCAGCGGATTGCGCAGCAGGCCCTGCAGGACCGCGCCCGACAGCCCCAGCGACGCGCCGACCAGGATGGCGAGGACCGCGCGGGGCAGGCGCAGCTCCAGCACGACCAGCTTCGCCAGGTTGAGGTCGGGGGACAGCACGCCCTGCACCAGCACCTCGGGCGCGACGTTGACCCGGCCCAGGAAGAGCGAGGCGGCCACGGCCAGCAGCAGCGCCACGAGGCTCACGACCACCATCGGCAGGCGGCGGGCGGGCGGCGTCACTTCAGCCTCCATGCGCGCGGCGGCAGCCCGTCCAGGGCGCGGCGCAGCTCGACCGCCGCCTCGGCCGACTGCGGCAGGCCGCAGGTGTAGCCGACCTCGTTGTAGGAGATCCGCCGGTCGCCGTAGTAGCGGCGCACCACACGGTGCTTGCCCTCGTCGCTGCGCAGCGACGGCTTGCCCGACCGCACACCGCCGAACAGCAGGGCGTCGGGATCGGCGGCCAGGAGCTGCTCGACGTCGAAGGTGGTGTAGTTCACGCCCGGCTGGGCGGCGATGTTCACCCCGCCCGCCGCCTCGATGATGGCGTTGGAGAGGGTGCCCTTCCCCGGCACCGAGGTTCCTCCGCTCCAGGCCACGACGCGCAGGCGCCGCGCGGGCGGCCGCGCCGCCAGGCCCGCGAGCTTGGCGTCCATGTCGCGGACCATCGCCTCGGCGCGGGCGGGCTCGCCCACCGCCGCGCCGACCTGCCGGACGATGCGGCGGATCCCCTCGAAGTCGTTGACGCTTTCCACCTCGAAGATGTGCGCGCCGACCCGCTTGGCGAGCCTCCGGGTCACCGGCGTCGAGAAGTCGCCGGCCAGGATCAGGTCGGGCCGGTAGCGCAGGATGTCCTCCGACGTGCCGTAGTTGATCGGCACGCCCGCGTCGGCGCCGGGGAGGACCGCCTCGACCGCGCCGTGGGCCAGGTAGGTCACGGCCGCGATGCGCGCCTTCGGGACGAGCTGCAGGAGCAGCAGGTCCGTGCACATGTTCATCGACATGATGCGCTGCGGCCTAGTCTCAGGAGAGGCCCCAGGGAAGGCCGCAGGAGAGGCCGCCGCGGCCAGGTGGGGAAAGAAGGCCGCGGCGGCGGCCATCGCTGCGAGGCGAAGGCCATGTCCCATGCTCAGAACTTCACACGGGCGCCGGCGTAGACGGCGCGCGGCTGGGTCGGGTAGCCGAAGACCTCGTAGTAGTGCTTGTCGGTCAGGTTCTCGACGCGGCCGAACACCTCGAAGCTCTCGGAGAGGTCGTAGCTGGCGTTCAGGTTCACCAGCGTGAACGACGGCAGCACCACCCGGCCCGCGTTCGCGCCGGTTCCCGGCCTCACGTTCGGCAGGGAGTCCGGGAACGGCGGGTTGATCCCCGAGAAGTTCGAGTCGAGCTGCTTGCCGTTGTAGCGGACCGTCAGGTTGAGCGTCGCGCGGCCGTCGAGGGGCTTCCACGTCACGCTCGCGCTGCCGATGTCGGGCGCGCGCCGGATCTCCTCCAGACCGTTCTCCTCGGCGTCGAGGTGGGTGTAGCTGCCGCTCACCGAGAGCGCGTCGGTGAGTGCGAGGGTCCCGAACAGCTCCACGCCCTTCTGGGTCGAGTCGAACGCCCGGTTGCAGGTCGTGGAGAACCCGACCGCAGGGATCGGGCAGTTCGCCCGCGCCAGCGCCGTGGCCGTGGCGCGCGAGGCCGAGAAGATCTCGTCCTCCAGCGTCTGGTCGAAATAGGTGGCCCCCAGGCTCACCCGTCCGTCCCGGAACCGCAGGTCGACGCCGGCCTCCCAGCCCTTGGCCTTTTCCGGCTTAAGGTTCGGGTTGCCCACGAACGGGAACGGCCCGGTGGCGTTGTAGCCGAACAGCTCGGTCTGGGACGGGTTCTTGATGCCCGTCCCGCCGGCGGCGCGCAGCCGGATCGCGTCGTTGAGGCGCAGGAAGCCCTGGACTCTCCACGTCGTCGCGTTCTCGAAGAAGTCGTTGTCGTCGCGGCGGACGGCCCCGCCCAGGCCCGCACGCTCGCCGATCTCCAGGTCGTACTGCCCGACGAGGCCCTTGTTCTTGATGGAGCGACGGGTCGTGTCGGCGCCCGACGCAGGCGGAGAGGTGTTCTGATAGGTCTCCTTCTCCCAGTCGAAGGCGCCCGTCAGGCGATGGACCAGTCCGCCGGCCTCGATCCGATAGGTCGTGGCATAGGAGGCCTTGGTCCGTACGCCCTCGTCCCCGCTCGACCGCGCGTTGCGGGCGTAGCCCTTGCGCACGGCGTCGACGCCCTGGATCGTCAGGCTGTGGCCCCAGGCCCCGTCCAGCAGGTCGAGGTCGGCGCCGCCGGCCCAGTAGAGGCTCCGGGCGTCGAAATAGCTCCCGGGGCTGTCCACCTGGCCCACTCCGAAGCTCGACGCATTGGTCTCGGCGTGGGTGTCGGTGTAGCGGACGACACCGCGCAGCTTCAGGTTCTCGGCGGCCTCATAGGCGGCCTTGGCCGAGAAGCTCTGCAACTCCGACCCCAGCTTCCGCGTCCCGCCCGGCAGGGTCTGGCCGACGTAGCCGTCCGTGCGATGGACGCCGGCGTTCACCACCAGGTCCAGCGGCCCGATCACCGCGGCGTAGCGCGCCGATCCGCTCAGGGTGTCCTGCGACCCGAACTCCACACGCATCCGCCCGCCGGGGGCCTCGGCGGCCGAGGGGGTGATGTAGTTCACGACCCCGGCGATCGCATCCGACCCGTAGAGCGCGCTCTGCGGCCCGCGCAGGATCTCGATCTTCGCCACGTCGTCGCCGAGCAGGGTCGCGAAGTCGAATTCGCCGAAGAACGGGTCCGACGCCTCGATCCCGTCGATCAGGGTCAACACGTGGTTGCCTTCCGTGCCGCGCACCCGGACCTGGGTCAGGCCGCCCACGGCTCCCGTCCGACTGACCGCGAAGCCGGGCACGTCGCGCAGGACGTCCGACACGATACGGACCTGCCGGTCCATCATCTGCTCCATCGAGATGACGGTCACGGACGAACCGATCTTGTCGGCGTCGAGTCCGCCGGTCGCCCGCGTTCCGGTCACGATCAGCTCGGTGACCGGCGTCTCCGCCGTCCAGGCCGGCGCAGCGGCCAGCAGCGCCACGGCGCTGACGCTCAGGAATAGTTTGTTGGCCATCTCTTTCGGGCCCCCTCTGTGCGGCGTCCAGAACGACACGCGGAGGACTCCCGGGACGCACGCGTCACGAGTCGACCGGCCGGCGGGCATGGACGCCTTGCAGACGCCGCCGGCAGGTCGAGGCGGCCTCCGCCGCTTCTTCGTCGTCGCTCAGACGGAGATCCGCGCCTCGGCAGTCCACTGCCCCGAGACATCGAGCGACACGCACCGGCCGGTTTCCTGGCTCGCGGGTCACAGCGTCGTCCGACACCTTCCCAGGCCGTTCCGGCCCAGTGGCTGGCGGGGTCTGGCCCCGCCGCGTCGTCCGCGCTCGCCGCTCACAGTTGCAGGGACAGCTGCAGATCGGAGGAAGCCCCCTACTGCATTCCCGATTAAGCCCGAAGGCTCCGGCGCGCTAAGTCACGGGGCCCGCCAGGGCGAGCCTCGTCACGGACCCTCCTTGTCCCGCTTTTGCCGCGTTGTCCATTCTCTCGACGCCGGCGCGCGCCGACGGTTCCCCAGCGGAAGGCCGAGCCTCGACGCCTCCACCATGGGTTGACAGGTCGCGGTTCTCGCCGGGACGCAGACGGCCAGCCGTCCGACGTTCACGTCCGCCGCGAGGGTGAAATCGCGGATTTCAACACAACCACAAAGGGTCAGGTTGGTAGGCCGGGTGAGGATCGAACTCACGACCATTCGATTAAAAGTCGAATGCTCTACCGCTGAGCTACCGGCCCGCGACGCAAGGGTCCGAATACAGGACGCCCGGGCGAAGCGGCGCGGAACCTAGAGGCGGATGACGCAAAGGGGAAGCCGGTTTCGCGCGTCCGCCCTTAACAGATCGCCGGCAAGGGGTATGGTGATCGCATGGCACGCGTCCTCGCTCACAAGCTCCTCGTCGCGGCGCTGATGGCCGCTGTGGCCCTGCCGGCGGCCGCTCAGGCGCAACCCGCACGCGGAAGCACGATGGCCCCGCCCGATCCGCCGTCGTCCGAGGCCGACCGGATGAAGACCTCCGACCAGGTGAAGAAGGGCAGCGTCGAGGGCGCCGTCACCACGCCCCTGCGCGACCTCAACGTCATGAAGGTGGATATCCCACCCATCCTGCTCCAGGCGCTGGACGATCCATACGAGCGGCCGCGCAACACGCGGTGCGCCACCCTGATCGCCCTCGTCCGTCCGCTGAACGACGTCCTGGGGCCGGACATCGACACCCTTCCCGAAGACGAAGACGGCCTGGGCTCCCGGGGGAAATCCACGGCCCTGGGCGTGGCCGGCGACCTCGCGGGCGGTGCGATCCCCTTCCGGGGCGTGGTCCGCAAGCTCACGGGCGCCGAGAGCCACGACCGCCTGGTGGCCGCCGCGATCATCGCCGGCCATACGCGCCGGGCCTATCTGAAAGGGCTGGGCGAGGCTCGCGGCTGCGGCCCGCCCGCCACGCCGACCCATGTGCGGACCGCTCACGTCCAGGCCGCGGCCAAGGCCCGCGCCGCCGGCCCTCAGCCGCCGCCGTCCTCGAAGAGCGGCGGGCTCACGCCTCGCTATCCGACCCGGGCCGAACCGGCTGCCGCGCCGCAAACGAACGCCGGAAGGCGCTGATCCGGCCTTCGGACACCGCCGACCTGAGCGCCGCCATCAAGGCCTGGAAGAACGCCAGATTGTGCCAGGACAGCAGCACCTGGCCGAGGATTTCGTCCGATTTCACAAGATGATGCAGGTAGGCCTTCGAGTAGTCGCGGCTGGCCGGCACGTCGCTGTCCGGGTCCAGCGGCGTCTCGTCCTCGGCGAACCGGGCGTTCTTCAGGTTGAGCGGCCCGTCCCACGTCCACGCCTGACCGTGCCGCCCCGACCGCGTGGGCAGGACACAGTCGAACATGTCCACGCCGCGATAGACCGCCTCCACGATGTCGATGGGCTTGCCCACTCCCATCAGGTAGCGCGGCCGCTCGGCCGGCAGCATGCCGGGGGCGAAGTCCAGGGCCTCGCACATCGCCTGGTGCCCCTCGCCCACCGCCAGCCCGCCGATCGCAGAGCCGTCGAAGCCGATCTCGATCAGGCGCTCGGCCGACTCGCCGCGCAGCGCGGGGTCCAGCCCGCCCTGCTGGATGGCGAACAGGTTCTGCGCATCGCGTTCGCCGAACGCATTTTTCGAACGTTGGCCCCATCGCGCCGAGAGCCGCATCGCCTCCGCCGCGCGCTCGGGCGTGGCCGGCAGGGCGACCAGTTCGTCGAGTTGCATGACGATGTCCGAGCCCAGGAGGTCGGCCTGGATCTGCATCGACCGCTCGGGCGACAGGACGTGCCGGCTGCCGTCCAGGTGGCTCTGGAAGGTGACGGCCTCCTCGGTGACCTTGGCGATCTTCGAAAGCGACATCACCTGGAAGCCGCCGGAATCGGTCAGGATCGGCCGGTCCCAGCGCATGAACCGGTGCAGCCCGCCCAGCCGCTTCACCCGCTCGGCCGTCGGCCTCAGCATCAGGTGGTAGGTGTTGCCCAGCAGGATGTCCGCGCCCGTGGCCGCCACCTGGTCGACCGTCAGCGCCTTCACGGTCGCCGCGGTCCCCACCGGCATGAAGGCGGGAGTGCGGATCTGGCCCCGGGGCGTCGAGAGCACGCCCGTGCGCGCCCGGCCGTCGGTCGCCTGGATCGTGAACGGGAACCCCGCCATCAGCCGGCCCTCCAGAGCAGGCTGGAGTCCCCATACGAATAGAAGCGATAGCCGGTCTCGATGGCGTGGGCGTAGGCGGCCCGCATCGTCTCCAGCCCGGCGAAGGCGCTCACCAGCATGAACAACGTCGATTTCGGGAGGTGGAAGTTGGTCATCAGGCCGTCGGCTGCGCGGAACCGGTAGCCGGGCGTGATGAAGATGGCCGTCTCGCCCGAGAAAGGCCGGATGCGTCCCGATTCATCCGCCGCGCTCTCCAGGAGGCGCAGCGAGGTGGTGCCGACGCAGACGATCCGCCCCCCCGCGTCGCGGGCCGCGTTCAGGCGCTCGGCGACGGCGGCGGGCGTCTCGCCCCATTCGGCGTGCATCCTGTGATCGGCCAGGTCCTCGGTCTTCACCGGCAGGAACGTGCCCGCCCCCACATGCAGCGTCACGCGCTCCAGGCCGACACCCCTGTCCTTCAGGCGCGCCAGCAGTTCGGGCGTGAAGTGCAGCCCCGCGGTCGGCGCGGCCACCGACCCGTCGGCCTCGGCGTAGACGGTCTGGTAGTCGGCCCGGTCGCGCTCGTCTTCGGGCCGTTTCGCGGCGATGTACGGCGGCAGGGGCATGACGCCCCGCTCGGCGATCGCGGCCATCAGGTCGGGGCCGGCGAGATCGAAGGCCAGGAAGACCTCGCCGCCGTCGCCCTTGCCCCTCACCGTGGCCTCCAGGGATCCCAACAGGCACGCGCGATCGCCCGGCTCGCCGAACACCACGCGGTCGCCCTCGGCCAGCCGCTTGCCGGGCCGCATGAAGGCCGTCCACGCGGCCGTTCCGGTCTGGCGGTGCAGGGTCGCCTCCACAGCCACCCGGCTTTCGCCCCGCAGGCGCACGCCCTTCAGCCGCGCCGGGATGACGCGGGTGTCGTTGACCACCAGCACGTCGCCGGGGCGCAGTTCGCCCGGCAGGTCGCGGACCGCCGCGTCGCGCAGTGGCCGGGCGGGCTCGACCACCAGCAGGCGCGCCGAATCCCGCGGATCGGCGGGGCGCAGCGCGATCCGGTCGTCGGGAAGGTGGAAATCGAAGTCGGCCAGCTTCATGAAGGGCGAGGTGAAGCGCATGCGGGACGGTCCGCGTCAAGCGCGGGGGGACGGATTGACGCCGAGGGCGAAGCTGGCGCAGGTCGTGGGTGGGATGCTCGCCGGGCTCGGTCTCGCCGCCGGCGTGGCCGCCGCCCTGGCCCAGGGCGGTCGGGCGAGCTGGGCGCTGGACGTCCTGGCGCATGCGGCGCCGCTCTACGCGCTGGCCGGGCTTGGAGGCGTGCTGGGAGGGCTGTGGCCGGGTCGACTGCGCAAGGCGGGCCGGCTGCGCAAGGCGGGGCTGGCCGGCGGCCTCGTGGCGCTGGCGGGCGCAGCCGCCCTCATGGCCCCCGAGTACCTGCGGCCTGCGCCGCCGTCCCTCGCGCCGTCCGCGCCCGTCGACTCCGCCGGCCGGCTGAAGATCATCCAGTTCAACGCCTTCAAGAAGAACGCCGACATCCGGGCGGTGGCCGACTGGCTGATCGCCGAAGACCCCGACATCGTCACGATCCAGGAGGCCCGCCACGACCTTCGCGACCTGCTGCTGGCCCGCACGACGTGGCAGGTGGCCGGGCGCAAGGAGCATGTGATGATCTTCAGCCGCGAGAAGCGGCTGGGCATGACGCGGCCGAAACCCACCGCCCGCGACCTGACCTTCATCAACGCCACCTACCCCGGCCCTGGCGGCCCCTACGAGGTGGTGACCGTCCATTTCGACTGGCCCAGCGCGCGCACCTACCCCGGCCAGCATGCCGATCTCGCCGAGGTGGTGGCCGCCCGCCCGCGCGACCGCATGATCCTGGCCGGCGACTTCAACACGACGCCCTGGTCCTTCGCGCTGCGCCGGGCCGACCGCACGCTTGGCCTGCGGCGGCTGGACCGCGCCGCGTGGTCGTTCCCGGCCCGGCTAGGCTCCCTGCCCTGGCCCGTGCAGGTCCTGCCCATCGACCATGTCTACGCCGGCCCCGGCTGGCGGCTGGTCGGCCTGCGGCGCGGCCCCAGCCTCGGGTCCGACCATCGGCCCCTGGTGGTGGAGCTGGCGCCCACGACCCCGCAACCCCTGCTTGCGCGGAGGCCGCATCAGGATGGCGCGGAACGACGCTGACGGCGCCGCCTACGCGTCGGCCGCCACCTTCATCGACACGATCTTGCCGGGCGCGCGGGGCGGCTCGCCCTTGGGCAGGGCGTCGATGGCCTCCATGCCCTCGGTCACCTCGCCCCAGACCGTGTACTGGCCGTCGAGGAAGGTGGCGTCGTCGAAGCAGATGAAGAACTGGCTGTTGGCCGAGTTCGGGTTCGCCGTCCGCGCCATCGAGCACACGCCGCGCACGTGCGGTTCGCGGCTGAATTCGGCCGGCAGGTTCGGCTTGTCCGACCCGCCCATGCCCGAGCCGGTCGGATCGCCGCCCTGGGCCATGAAGCCCGAGATGACGCGGTGGAAGACCACGCCGTCGTAGAAACCTTCGCGCGCCAGTTCCTTGATCCGGGCCACGTGCTGGGGCGCCAGGTCGGGCCGCAGCTTGATCGTGACGGCCCCGGTCTCGAGTTCCATCAGCAGGGTGTTTTCAGCGTCCATCACTTCACCTCGACAGGAATGTTGATATCGCAGGCCGAGAAGTTCGCCCCGCCGGCGGCGCGCGCCCGGGCGATCTCGGCCTTGAACCAGGGCCCGGCCGGATCGATCACCCGGACCTTCGGCCGCTCGGCTTCGGGAATGTCGGACAGAACCCGCACCCGCTCCATGCGGTCCTGCGGGTCGGCCACCGGCTCGCCGGTCTTGATGGCGTTGACCGCCGCCTGGCCCGAGATCACACGGCCCCACGCGCTGTAGCGACGCTCCAGGCGGGGAAAGTGCGCCCGCATCAGGAAGAACTGGCTGTTGGCGGAATTCTCGGCCTCCCCGCGCGCGGCGCCCGCGACGCCTGGACAGTAGAGGGCATGGCCCGAGACCTTCCCGTCGCGGGTCATGGGGGCCAGCATCATCGACTGGGTGGTCACGGGAACCGACTTGATGAAGCCCACCTCGGCCACGCTCTGGTCGGCGGCCAGGACGAACGGGGTCTCCGGTCCTCGCCGGAACTGGAACTCGGCCGGCAGGTCGGGCTTGTCCGAGCTGCCCGTCCCGCGATTCTCGGGATCGCCGGTCTGGGCCATGAAGTCGTCGATCACCCGGAAGAAGGTCAGGCCGTCGAAGAACTTCGCCCGGGCCAGTTCGCGCATGCGCGCGGCGTAGAGCGGCGCCGTCTCGGGAACCAGTTCGACGATGATCCGCCCCTTGTTGGTGTCGATCACCAGGAGGTCGTCGGGGCTCGGCGTGCGCCAGTCGGCGGCGGTGGGCGCCGGCATGGCGGAGGCCTGGGCCGCCGGAGTCTGGGCCTGGCCCTGAGCCTGGGCGGACGCGGCGGCCAGGGCTGCGAACCCCGCGGCGGCCAGGACGGTTCGGATAAGCATGGCGCCTCTCGTAGCCGCCCGACGCCAGAAGCGCCAGAGCGCGTCAGTCCTGGAGCCGCGCCGCGGCGCCTCTCGAACTTGAAGAACCGTGGAAGACGCTGAAACACGCGGAAGGCGAAGCCGCGATTCCGCGCCCTTCCGCGTTTTCCGTGGGTTCCATGACGGGGCCTCCGCTTGCGCGAAGGCTCGGTCGTCAGCCGCGCCCGACCTTGGCCAGGAGACGGTCCTTGACCGAGGGACTGATGAACTTGCCCACCTCGCCGCCCAGCATGGCGATCTCCTTGACCAGCTTCGAGGCGATGGCCTGGTGGCGCGGATCCGCCATGAAGAACACGGTCTCGATCTCGCGGTCGAGCTGCTGGTTCATGGCCGTCATCTGGAACTCGAACTCGAAGTCCGCCACGGCGCGCAGGCCGCGGACGATGACGCTGGCGCCCATTTCGCGGGCGAAATGCATCGTCAGGCCTTCGAAGGGCTGCACCACGATCTCGGCCATGTTGCGGAGCGGCGCGACCGCCTCCTCCACGATGGCCACCCGTTCCTCCAGCGAGAACAGCGGCCCCTTGCCGGCGTTGATCGCGACCCCGATGACCAGCCGGTCCACCAGCTTCGCCGCACGGCCCATGATGTCGGTGTGGCCGTTGTGGATAGGATCGAAGGTGCCCGGATACAGGCCGACGCGAGTCATGCGCTAGAGGTCCCCCAACACAACCTCCTCGCCCTTTCGCGTCCAGGGCGGGTTCTGGCAAGGGAAAAACGCCCCTCCCCTAGGTGACCCCCGGACATCGGGAGACATCCAGGGTCGTATGATTTCATGACACGCGCACCACGCGCATGTCGGCTCAGGCCTCGCCGGGCTCGGCCGCCGGCGCGTCGCCGCCCTCCTCGTCGTCTTCGTCCTCGCCCGTGTCCGCCAGCCGTTCCACCGACACGACATGCTCGTCGGCGCTGGTGCGGAAGATGATCACGCCCGAGGTGTTGCGCCCCACCATGCGCACCTGGCCGACCGGCGTACGGATGAGTTGGCCCTGGTCGGTGACGAGCAGGATCTGGTCGCCGTCCTCGACCGGGAACGACGCCGCGAGCCGCCCGCCCTTCTTGGAGAGGTCCTGGGCCAGGAGCCCCTGACCGCCGCGGCCGGTCCGGCGGAACTCGTAGGCCGAAGAGCGCTTGCCGTAGCCTTCGGTGGAGACGGTCAGGATCACCTCCTCGGCGGCGCCGAGCTGGGCGAAGCGCTCGACCGAGAGGGCGGCTTCGCCTCCCACCTCTTCGTCGTCGTCCGGGACCGCGGCGTCCTCGACCTCTTCGACCTCGCCGCTGGCGGCGCGCCGGTTGGCGTTGGACTGCTTCACATAGGCCGCGCGTTCGGCCGGCGTCGCGTCGACCGAACGCAGGATCGCCATCGAGATGACGCTGTCGCCGGCGGCCAGGCGGATACCGCGCACGCCCGTGGAATCCCGTCCGGCGAACACGCGGACCTCCTCGGTCGCGAAACGGATGCAGCGGCCCAGCGCCGTGGTCAGCAGGATGTCGTTCTGCTCGGCGTTGCACACGCCGACGCCGATGATCGAATCCCCCTCGTCCAGTTTCATGGCGATCTTGCCGTTGCGCTTGATGCCGATGAAGTCGCTGAGCTTGTTGCGGCGGACGTTCCCCGACCGGGTCGCGAACATCACGTCGTACTGGCCCCAGGTCGCCTCGTCCTCGGGCAGCGGCAGGATCGAGGTGATGCTCTCGCCGGGCTCGATCGGCAGCAGGTTCACCCACGCCTTGCCGCGGGACGTGGGCGTGCCCACGGGCAGGCGCCACACCTTGAGCTGGAACGCCTTGCCGCCCGACGAGAAGAACAGCATCGGCGTGTGGGTGCTGGCCGAGAACACGCGGGTCACGGCGTCCTCGTCCTTCGTCGCCATGCCCGAGCGGCCCTTCCCGCCCCGGTGCTGGGTCCGGTAGATCGCCAGCGGCGTGCGCTTCACATAGCCGCCGTGGGTCACGGTGATGACCATGTCCTCGCGGGCGATGAGGTCCTCGTCCTCGACGTCGGCGTCGCCGTCCACGATCTGGCTGCGGCGTGGCACGGCGAACTGGGCCTTCACCTCCGCCAGTTCCTCGCGGACGATCGCCATCACCCGCTCGCGCGAGGACAGGATCTCCAGGTGGCCCTGGATCGTGCCCGACAGTTCGCCCGCCTCGGCGAAGATCTCGTCGCGGCCCAGGCCGGTGAGGCGCGACAGCGTCAGCGCCAGGATCGCGCGGGCCTGCTCGTCGGTCAGCCGGATCCGGCTTCCGTCCACCACGATCGTGCGCGGGTCGGCGATCAGCTCCACCAGCGGCAGCATGTCGCCCGCCGGCCAGTCGCGGGCGACCAGCCGCTCGCGCGCCTCGGTCGGGTCCTTGGACGAGCGGATGATGTGGATGAACTCGTCGATGTTGGCCACGGCGATGGCCAGGCCGACCAGCACGTGCCCCCGGTCCCGCGCCTTGCCCAGTTCGAACTTCACCCGCCGGACGACCACCTCTTCGCGGAAATCCACGAAGGCCGAGATCATCTCCCTCAGCCCCATCTGCTGGGGCCGGCCGCGGTTCAGGGCCAGCATGTTGACCCCGAACGAGGTCTGGAGCGGCGTGAAGCGGTAGAGCTGGTTCAGGATCACGTCCGGCGAGGCGTCGCGCTTCATCTCGATGACGATGCGCATGCCCTGGCGATCGCTCTCGTCGCGCAGGTCGGCGACGCCCTCGACGCGCTTCTCGCGGACCAGTTCGGCGATCCGCTCGACCAGGGCCGACTTGTTGAGCTGATAGGGGATCGAGGTGATGATGATCGCCTCGCGATCCTTGCGGATCTCCTCGATCGTCGCCTCGCCGCGCATGATCACCGAGCCGCGCCCGGTCATCAGCGCCTGGCGCGCGCCCGTGCGGCCGATGATCTGGCCGCCGGTCGGGAAATCGGGGCCGGGCACGATGTCCAGCAGCTCGTCCAGGCCGATGTCGGGATTGTCCACATAGGCCAGGCAGGCGTCGACCACCTCGCCCAGATTGTGCGGCGGGATGTTGGTGGCCATGCCCACGGCGATGCCGCCGGCGCCGTTCACCAGCAGGTTGGGGATGCGCGAGGGCAGGACGACCGGCTCCTGCTCGGAACCGTCGTAGTTGTCCTTGAAGTCGACCGTGTCCTTGTCGAGATCCGCC
The DNA here is from genome assembly GCF_037189685.1 of Phenylobacterium sp. Lineage (GTDB taxonomy): Bacteria > Pseudomonadota > Alphaproteobacteria > Caulobacterales > Caulobacteraceae > Phenylobacterium. The sequence goes on from NZ_JBBCIT010000046.1 coordinate 21,849, forward strand.
AGGATGGCCATGGCGGCCCGCGTCATGCGGCTCTCGGTGTAGCGCATCGCCGCGGGCGGGTCGTTGTCGACCGAACCGAAGTTCCCCTGGCCGTCGATCAGCAGCAGGCTCATCGAGAACGGTTGCGCCAGCCGCACCAGGGTGTCGTAGATCGCGACGTCGCCGTGCGGGTGGTACTTACCCATCACGTCACCGACCACGCGGGCCGACTTCACATAGCTGCGGTCGGGCGTGTGGTTGTTCTCGCCCATCGAGAACAGGATGCGGCGGTGAACCGGCTTCAGGCCGTCGCGCACGTCGGGCAGCGCGCGGCTGACGATCACGCTCATCGCATAGTCGAGGTAGCTGCGCTTCAGCTCGTCCTCGATGGCGATAGGGGCGATGCCCCCGCGCCCGTCCTCGGGAGGGGTTTGGTCGGATGGATCGGTCAAGGGTGGGAAATCGCCGTGAGAATCGGACAGGTCTGGTGAAACCTTCAACTAGCATCCGCGACCCGGAAAGGCCACTTCGCGCGCACGCACGCGCACGCGTACGCGAGGAAAAGCGGACTGCCGTCAGGACGTGACCGCGCGCGCCGCGGGTTCTAGATATGCCGGCATGTCGCTCCGCTACGGCCAGCCGGCGCCCTGGTTCATCGCGCCCACGGCCTCCAGTCCCGAGTTCGTCTTCGACACGGCCGCCGGCCGTTATGTCGTGCTCCTGCTGCCCCCGCGCGAGGCCGGCGCCCATGCGGCCGCGCTCCAGCTCCTGGCGGCGAACCGGTCCCGTTTCGACGACACCTTCGCCTCGGCCTTCGTGATCGTTCCGCCGGGGCTGGCCGTCCAGGGGGCGCAGGACATGCGCGGCCTCCGCTGGGTCTTCGACCGGGGCGGCGGGATCACTGCCCGCTACGGCCCCGAGCCGCAATGGATCCTTCTCGACCCCACCCTGCGGGTCATGGCCGTCGAGCCCGCCGCCGAGGGGGCGGCCTTCATGCGCCGGCTGGCCGCCCTGCCCCCGCCGGCCGGCCACGCCGACACGCCGCTGCACGCGCCGGTCCTCGTCGCGCCCCGGATCTTCGAGCCCGAGCTCTGCGCCGCCCTCATGGCGATGCACGCCGCGGACGGCGGGGCCTTCACCGGCGTCATGCGCGACGCCGGCGACCGCACCGTGGCCGTCATGGACGGCCTCAAGCGCCGCCGCGACATCTGGATCACCGACCCGGCCCTCCAGGCCGCCCTGCGCGAACGCCTGGAGCGACGCCTGTTCCCCTTCATCGAACTGGCGTTGGGCTTCAGGGCCACGCGCATCGAGCGCTACCTGGTGAGCTGCTACGACGCCGCCGACGGCGGCGTCTTCCATCCGCATCGCGACAACACCACCCACGGCACGGCGCACCGCCGGTTCGCCTGCTCGCTGAACCTGAACGACGACTTCGAAGGCGGCGACCTGCGGTTCGCGGAGTACGGCCCGCAGACCTACCGCGCCCCACGGGGCGGGGCGGTGGTGTTCTCCTGCGCCCTGATGCATGAGGCGCGGCCCGTGACGCAGGGGCGCCGCTACGCCTTCCTGCCGTTCCTCTTCGACGAAGCCGGCGCCGCGGTCCGCGCGGCCTACGAGGCCCGCCAGACGGCGCACGAGGGCGCCCCGGGATGACCTGGCGGCTCCCGCCCCTGTCGGTCGGCGAGTTCGCACCGCCGTTCGACGGGGTCTCACGGCCCAACCCGCGGTTCCACTCGGGCGCCCTGGGCGGGCGCTATGTCCTGCTGGCGTTCGCGCCGGACGCCCCCGCCCGGACGGCCGCGATGGCCGCGTTCGACGCCGCCCGGACGCAGTTCGACGGCGTTCGCCTGGGGGCGGTCTTCGTCGGCCGCGCGACATCCTTCGACCAGCTCCCGCCGGATGCCCCGCCCGGTCTGCACTGGCTGCTCGACCCCGACGGCGCGATCGCCGCCAGGTTCCGCCCCGACGAGGGCTGGCTGCTGCTGGACCCTGCCCTGCGCGTCCTGGACCGCGCCCCCCTGGGCGATCCGGCGGAGCTCTTCGCGCGCCTTCCGGGCCTGCCGGCCCCGGGGCGGGAGGGCGGCGCGCCGGCCGTGGCCCCGGCCCTGATCGTTCCGCGGGTGTTCGAGCCCGACCTCTGCCGCACCCTGATCGACGTCTACGAGGCCCAGGGCGGCCAGCCCTCGGGCGTCATGCGCGACATCGACGGCCGCACCGTCGGGGTCCTCGACGGCATGAAGAGCCGCCGCGACGTCATGGTGGAGGACGAGGACCTCCAGGCCCGCATCCGCGAGGCGCTCTCGGCCAGCCTGATCCCGATGATCGCCCGGACCTATCAGTTCCAGGCCACCCGGCTCGAGCGCTTCCTGGTGGCCTGCTACGATGCCGGCGAAGGCGGCTACTTCCGCCCGCACCGCGACAATCTGACGATCGCCACCGCCCACCGCCGCTTCGCCGTCTCGATCAACCTGAACGCGGAGGCGTTCCGGGGCGGCGACCTTCGGTTCCCGGAGTTCGGCGCCCGCACCTACCGCCCGCCCACAGGCGGCGCCGTGGTCTTCGCCTGCAGCCTGCTGCACGAGGCCACGCCCGTCACGCAGGGACGCCGCTACGCCTTCCTGCCCTTCCTCTACGACGAGGCGGGCCAGATGATCCGCGACCAGGCGATCCGCGACGCCGCCGTCCCGAAGCCGGGGCCTCTCCCACCCGCGCCGTGAGGCCCGGTCCAGGTCGCGGCCGCCACCCTGACGCCGAATTCGCCGATTAGGTCAGATCCATGCTCCGCACCGCCCTCGTCCTCCTGTTGCTCGGCGCGCCGGCCGCCTCGGCCGCGCCGGCGATCCAGCCCGGCTACTGGGAATCCACGAACAGGCTGCTGTCGCCGATCCGCCAGACCTCCACCGAGAAGCGCTGCATCACGCCGGCCGACGTGGACAAGTTCATGGCCGGCCCCTCCAACCGCCACTACGCCTGCACCTATCCCACCCGCGTGATCTCGAGCGGCCGGATCCGGCTCAAGGGAACCTGTGTCAGCAAGAAGGGCCACAAGGTCGCCGTCGAAGGCTCGGGCGCCTACACGCCCACCAGCTTCACCCTCACCGCCGACATCGCCACCGAGTTCCTGGGCCTGGACGTCGCCGGCCGCGCCACCACCGAGGCCCGCCGCATCGGCGACGTCTGCCCGCCGCCCGAGCCGAAGCCGGAGGGCTGAGCCCCGCCTCCGCAGATCAAGCGTCCAGGCGACCGGGCGAACCGCTGCCCCACGAGGTCGGCCGGCACAAAGTGGACTGGCGCGAAGTGGACTGGCGCGAAGCCGACGCCTGCGTCCGTCTGCAGAATCGAAACCAAATTCCCTCTTCACGAGAAAAGGAGGGCCTCGATTCCCCTAGAACGGGATTTCGTCGTCCAGGTTGGCCGAGAAGTCCTCGCGCGGCGCCGAGCTGGATTGCCGCGGCCCCGAGGAGAAGCCGCCGCCCCCGCCATAGCCGCCGCCATAGCCGTCGTCGCTGCGCTCGGCGTCGCCGCCGCGGCCGTCCAGCATGGTGAGTTCGCCGCGGAATTTCTGCAGCACCACCTCGGTGGAGAACTTCTCCTGGCCGGACTGGTCCTGCCACTTCCGCGTCTGGAGGCTGCCCTCGATGTACACCTTCGCGCCCTTGCGCAGGTAGTTCTCGCAGACCTTCACGATGTTCTCGTTGAACACCACGACCCGGTGCCACTCGGTCTTCTCCTTGCGCTCGCCGCTCATGCGGTCACGCCAGGTCTCGGAGGTGGCGATTCGCAGGTTGGCCACGCGGTCGCCGGAGTTGAGGCTGCGGATCTCGGGATCGGCGCCCAGATTGCCGATCAGGATCACCTTGTTGACGCTGCCCGCCATCGATCTTGTCCTTGCTTTCCGTAGGTTGCGGGCGAAGGGCCCAGGCACCCACGCTAGCGCGGACGGACCGCGCCGGCAAGAAATGTTCTAATTTTGTTCCACTCGCCGTCCACAGCTATTCCTGTGGCATCGCGCCCGGTATGGCGAGCCGGCCGTCGCCCGTGCGTACCAGCGCCACGTAGCGCGGTCCCTCCAGCGAGGTCGAGGTCAGCACCCCCTCCTTCTGCAGGAACAGGAAATTCGCCTGGTAGGCCCCGTAGATCTCCTGCTGGCTGCCGCCCATGCGCAGGAACTTGATGCGCATGGCCTCGAGGTTCGCCGCGCAGACCTCGAGGCTCGCGGCCTCCACCAGCTTGTTGTACTTCATCGACCCGTCGGCCTGGGGCACGACGTGGTAGCAGATCCCCGCGTCCCCCGGCGGCTTGGTCTTCTGGCTGCAGCCGGCCAGCGCGAGCGCGGCCAGGGCCAGGGCCAGGGCCAGGGCCAGGGTGGTTGCGGCGCGGGCCGGAACGAAACGGGCCGGAACGGAACGGGCGGTTCGACGGGTCATGGCGCCAGCCTACCAGTCCGCTCAGAGAGGCGGAATGCTGCAATCGGGCGCCTGGGGCGCCAGCGTGCGGAAGGCGCGGTTGTCGTCCGACACCTCCACGCGCCCCGCCACCAGCCGCAGGGTCTGCTGGCCGAACCGGCCATAGGTCGCCCCGCCCGGCCGCTCACAGCGCCCCGAGAAGAGCTGCTGCACGCACGATCCCAGGTCGGTGTCCATCGCCACCCGGCGCCAGCGGCCGCCGCCGTGCCGCCAGCAGCTTCCCAGCGGCGCGACAGCGGGAGCCGGCCCCGCGGCCTCGGCGGGCGGAAGCGCCGATTCCACCGCCACCGGCGGATCCGGCTCGACCGGCGGCAGGGGCGTCAGGATCTGCCCGGCCTCCTGGGCGGCGGTCAGGGCGCCCATCTCGTCCAGCCCCACGTCCAGGGCGTCGGTGGCCACGCCGTTGCGCTGGGCGCAGGCGGTGAGAGAGAGTTCGCCCACGAACTGGCCCTGCACGAAGCACCGCAGGGGCTTGCCCGGATCGATCGCGCCCGCGTCCTCGCCCGTGGCGTCGATCACCAGGCCGCCCTCCGAGGCGGGCGGGGGCGCTTCGGGCGCCGCCTTGTCGCCGGACGTGAGCATCCAGGCGACGCCCAGGCCGGCGGCCAAGGCCGCGAGACCGCCGACGGCGATGAGGGGAAGGCCGCGCCGAGGCGGGCGCTGCGGATCCTGGGGGGCGGAGTCCATGCGCTCTGGCTATCGCCCCGACGCCCACCTTTCAAGCGGCCAGCCTTTCGACCGGACGCCGCGACCCGGGTGTGGTGGATCTGAAGTTCACCTGCATCAGGGTGGAGCGCCGGAGCGAACTTCGGAATCGGGGCCCTAGCCGCCGAGGCGCGCCAGGGCGGCCTGGTAGTTGGCGATCTGGTTGGTGAGATAGGCCGGCGCCGGCCCGCTCGCCGCCTTGGCCGCCTCCTGCGCGGCGCGCTGGGCCGGCGTCAGCGAGGCCTGGACAAGGTCCTTGTAGATCTGGCGCACCACGCCCATCGCCTTGCCGAGCACGGCCAGGGCGTGGCGCTTCTCCACGTCGTTCGAGATGCTCAGGCCCCGTTCCAGGCTCAGCCCGTACAGCATGTCCTTGCCGTCGGCGGGCTTGGTGACGCCGTCCTTGGTCACCGTCTTGCGGACGACGCCCTCGGGGACGCCCAGCATGGCCAGCGCGTCGCGGTCGGTCTTGCCGGCGCCGAACTCCATGATCACCCGGTCGTTGTTGGGCTCGATCCGCAGGCTGCGCAGGCCGTCCGCCGTCGCGATCGACACCTTGGCCTGGAAGCCGCTGGCCCGTCGGATCTTGGCTGCCAGGGTGTCCAGCGTCTCTTTCGGGTCGATGGTGATCGTCTGGGTCCGGCCCGAGACCTTCAGCGTGAACTGGTCGCCGGGCCGCAGGCTGGATACGGCGGTCAGGTAGGGCGAATCGGTCAGGTCCAGCTCGCCCTTCGGCAGGCCGATGCGGTCGAGGACGCTGGCGCCCGAGGTGTCCACGGCGATGCTGGTGGGCGCCGCGCGCCCGTCCTTGCCCGTGAAGCGCCGCGACCAGTCGATCGTCCCGGTCGCCATGTCCAGGCGGGCCAGGAAGCCGTCCTTCACGCCCACCGCGTCGGGATGGCCCGGCAGGTCGGTCCCCGCGGCGCCGCCGATCCACACCTGGCCGCCCGCCACCGCCAGCGACGTCGCCCGGTCGTCGCCCGCCCCGCCGTAGTAGGCCAGCGTGCCGCCGGGGCTGAGGTCGGCCGACATCTGGGCGACGAAGGCGTCGCTGCCGCCGGCGTGGGCCCGCGTCACCGTCCCGGCGTTCAGCCCGGGGTTGTTCGTCGAACCGGCGACGAAGAGCTGGCCGCTCTCCAGCGCCAGCCCCGTGATCTGGCCGCCCTGGAGTTCGCCCAGGTCCCGAGTGGCGGTCAGCACGGGGGTCCCGCCCGAGATGTCGAAGCGGCGCAGCACGCCGCGGCCGTCCTCGTTGCTGGCCGTGATGATCGAGGTCCCGTCCACGACGATCCCCGCCGGCCGGTCCGTGCCCGCCGTGCCGAAGACGCTGCTGAACAGCAGCTGGACCTTGCCCTGGGCGTCCGGCTTGAACGCCTCGATATAGCTGTCCGAGCCGCCGATCGGGGCCGCGCCCGGCTTGCCCGAACTGGTGCGGCCGATGACATAGACCGTCCCGTCGTCGCCGAAGGCCACGTCGGTCGCCTCGTCCGCCGCCCGCGCGCCGCGCCGCTGGGTCCACAGCTCCTGGCCGTCGGCGTCGTAGACGGTCACGAAGCTGTCGGTCTGGCCGTCGAAAGCCCCCGTCGAGTTCAGCGGCCCGTCGACCGCGCCGCCCAGCGCGCCCTTCACCGAGCCCGCCACCGCGATCTTGCCGTCGGCCGACAGCGCCAGGCCCAGCCCGCTGGCCTCGTCGGACGCCCCCAGGGTGCGGGCGAACACCAGCTTGCCGGAGGCGTCGTACTTCAGCAGCGCCACGTCCTGGTCGCCGCGGATCTCCTGCCCGGCGATCTTCGAGGTCACATCGGCCAGCATGTAGACCGAACCGTCGGCCGCGACCTTGGTGTCGCGCACCGTCTTCACCTCGGGCCCCAGCGTCTCCGAGAATATGCGGCCGTCGACCCAGTTCTGCTCGCCCGTCCGCTGCAAGGGAGAGGGAACGTCCGTGGTGTCGGTCTGGAATTTCAGGAACTGGGCGGCCGTGGTCGCGTCGTTCGTCTTCGGGTCGCGGTCGGGGTCCGGATTGCCGACGTCCTGGGCCACATAGACCGCGCCCGCCGTCGCCGGCGCCGAGAAGGTGATGGTCTCGCCGGCCGACGCGCGGATCTTCAGCGCCCACTGGTCGGGATTCGTCCCGATCGTGACGGTCTTGCCGCCGACGGTCGTGGTCCGCGGGCCGCCCGAGATACGCTGCGAGCCCACCCGCGTGTCGACGCCGGCGGCTTCGAGCTGCTGGTTCATGTAGACGACGACGTTGTTCATCGTCCGCGGCTGCGCGCCCATGCCCGACAGATCGATCGGCACGTTGATCGTGGCCCCGGAGCGCTTGACCGCGATGTTGAACTGGACGTTCCCGGTGAACGCCGGGACGACATTGTCGCTGGAGCCGCTGACCAGGGGCGGCGTGACGTACTCGGTCTTGTTGCGCGGCACGCCCAGGGTGGTCTTGGCCTGCGTGTTGGCCACGCCCTGGATCACGCGGGCGTCGTTGAGGTCCATGTCCGAGACGTAGCCGAGTATCTCCTTCAGGCCGCGATTGAACGTCGTCTCCATGCGGCTGCGGTCGGCGGCGGTCATCCCCCGCGCGCCCGACTGCTCGGTCACCGACATCAGGACCGACAGGCCCTGATAGAGGGCGAAGAGTTTCCTGTAGTCCCCGCTCGCCCCCGGGAGGTCGAGCTTCGCGCCCGATTCGTCGACGAATCGCCGGCCCTGCATCGCCGCCTTGGTGGCCGCGCTGATGTCGGCGGCCGACGTGGTCTGGTTCCACGGCGCGGTGGGCGCGGTCTTCTTGCTCGCCGATGACGACCCGAGCACGCTCGCCCCCGCACCGACGCCGGCGCGGGACTGGTAATATCCCAGCAGGATGCTCGTATCGATCGAGGTGACCATGTTCACACGCGTCGCGGACGCAGGCCTCCGCGCGCCGATCCTAGGCGGCGCAGTCGTAACGAGGCGTTAAATCCCCTCGGGAACCGGGCACGGAAAAGGCCCGGACGCCGTGCGCCCGGGCCCTGTCACACCCCGATGGAAAGGGATCAGCCGCCGCGGAAGAGCTGAAGGATGATCTGCGGCGCGGCGTTGGCGATGGAGAGCGCCTGCGCGCCGAGCTGCTGCTGCACCTGAAGGGCCTGCAGGCGCGCGCTCTCTCGGGCCAGGTCTGCGTCGACCAGGTTCCCGACCCCGGCTTCCAGCGTGTCGGTCAGCTTCGAGACGAACGCCAGGTGCGCTTCGATCTGCTTGGCCTGGGAACCCATGTTGCCCAGCGCCTGGTTGACGTTGCTGATCGAGGTCTCCAGGCGCGCCAGCACGGTGGTCGCCATGGTCACGGTGGTGATCGACGCCGCCGCCGGGATGGTGATGTTCGAGCCGCCCAGCGCCAGAGAACGCGTCGACAGGGTCAGGCGCGACGTCGCCTCGGCGTTCGCGAGGAACTGGATGTTGCCGCCCAGGCCGTTCAGCAGGTTGGCGCCGTCGAACTCGCCGTTCGTCACCACCTGGCTGATCTGGCGGAGGATCGCCTGGAAGTCCGAGTTCAGGGCCGTCCGGGAACTGGTGTCGAGCGACGTGTCCATCGACGCGACGACCTTCGCCTTCAGCTCCACGAGGAGGTCCGAGATGGTTTCGCCCGCCGTCATCGAGACCTGGGCGATCGAGTTGGCCCGCTCCAGGCTCATCTTCACGGCGCCCAGCGCGCCGATGTCGGCCCGCTGCCCCTGGGCGATGGCCCAGATCGCCGCGTTCTCCTTGGCGTCGCCGATCTTCAGGCCCGTGTTGATCCGGTTCTGGGTCTGCGCCAGTTCCGCATTGGTCTTGTTGAGGTTCTGCAGCGCGGTCAGCGCGGACTTGTTCGTATGGACGCTGATCGACATCGCGCGCTCCTGGCAGGGGCCCTTCCGGCTGCGACTCGCAACCGTACCGTGCTGGAACGCTAGGAAATCGTGGTGAGCAGATGGTTAACGCGCTCAACACTTATGGCCGCCGCCGGAGATCTCCGGGGCGGTTGAGACAATCTGCCTCAGCGGCCGCGCGAACCGGGCGCGCCCTTTTCGAACGTCAGACCTTCGTCCGGATGAGGGTTCCGGCGGCGTACTGGCGCTCGTCCTTGAGCTTCAGCACTTCGGCCCTGGGCAACTGGCTCAGGACTTCGCCGGTCAGACGGTTGATGGTCTTGTAGACGTAGGCGCCGCTGGCCTTGTCCATCTCGATGACCAGTCGCATCGAAACCTGATCGGGGTCCCTGGCGCCCAGGTCCTTCGACGCCGCCTCTTTGACCACAGCCGGCGCCTGGGCGCGCTGAAGGTCCTTGGCGGTGGGCGTGACCTGGACGGAACCCGGATCGGGGACGGCTGCGACGGCCGCAACCTTGCTGTCCATGACTCCTGTCGCTGTACGGGGGTGCAGCGCTCCTGGCTGGGGCGAACGGCGGGCGGGTGACCCCACCCGCCGTCGCTAGGCGAATACCCCGGGAGCCGGGACCGGCTCCCGGGCAGGCCGGTCTTAACGGAACAGGCCGAGCAGGATCGAAGACGACTGGTTGGCGATCGACAGCGCCTGGACACCGAGCTGCTGCTTGGTCTGCAGGGCCTGGAGTCGGGCGCTTTCCTTCGCCAGGTCGGCGTCGACGAGGTTGCCCACCCCGGCGTCGATCGTGTCCTGGAGCTTGTTGACGAAGTTCAGGTGGGACCCGAGCGCCTTGGCGCCCGTACCCAGCTTCGACAGCTTGCTGGACACTTCCGTGATCGCCGCGTTGATCGCGCCGATCGCCGTCGAGGCCAGGGTCTTGGTCGTGATCGTCGAGGCCGCGATGGACAGCGCCGAGATCGTCAGCGTCTGGGCCGCCACCGTGATGCGCGAGGACGCGTCCGAGTTGGCCAGCGACTGCACCGTGGTGCCGGCTTGCTTCAGCATGTTGCCGCCGTTGAACTCGGC
>NZ_JBBCIT010000047.1:0-6202 GCF_037189685.1 Phenylobacterium sp.
CGCCAAGGCCCGATCCGGACAGCTCAAGAACTTCACCGGCATCGACTCCCCCTACGAACCCCCCGAACACCCCGAGATCCACATCGACACCACCACCCTTCCCCCAGAAGACGCCGCCCAGCGGATCTTCCAGTGGCTGGACCCGTCCGATGGATGATGCCGCCCTCGCCGCGCACCTGGCCGCCACGGCCGGGCGCCTGCTTCTCGCCCTCCAGGACGACGGCCTCATCGCCGACAAGGCCCTGGGCGCCGCCGGGGACGCGGTGGCCCATGAGTACCTGGTCCGCGCGCTGGCCGCCCAGCGCCCCGACGACGGGCTGCTGTCCGAGGAGGGCGCCGAAGACCCCGCCCGCCTGGGCAAGTCCCGCGTCTGGATCGTCGATCCCCTCGACGGCACCCGCGAATACTCCGAACGGCGGACCGACTGGGCGGTCCATGTGGCGCTCTGCGTCGACGGGGCGCCCGCGGCGGGCGCCGTCGCCCTCCCCGGCCTGGGCCTGACGCTGTCCAGCCACGCGCCTACGGCCCCGCCACCGCCGCGCAACGGACCGCCCCGCATGCTGGTCAGCCGCACACGGCCCGCGCCGCAGGCCGTCCAGGTCGCCGAGGCCCTCGGCGCCGAGCTTGTCCCCATGGGCTCGGCCGGCGCCAAGGCCATGGCCGTCCTGCGCGGCGAGGCCGACATCTACCTCCACGCCGGCGGACAGTACGAATGGGACTCCTGCGCCCCCGCCGCCGTCGCCCGCGCCCACGGCCTCCACGTCTCCCGCATCGACGGATCGCCCTGCCTGTACAACAACCCCGACCCCTACATGCCCGACCTTCTCGTCTGCCGGCCGGAGCTCGCAGGGCCGGCCCTGGACGCCGTGCGGCGGCTCGAGGCCGTCGGGGCATAGGGCGCTGCGGACATCACACGGGCGATCCACGACCCCAGGGCAGCGCTCGACGCGCCGCTCGCGCTCCCGCCATCATGGACCTGGCTCCGATCCGGATCGTCGACGTGCGGCGGGTCTTCAACCCCAACACCAGCCAGCAGGAGTTCCTGCTCCAGGGCGAACCGGACCGCAGTTGCGTTCCACTTCGGCTCGCGGGGGGCGGATCGCGCCAACCCGGACCTCGGCGGCCGCGACCCTGAAGCCGGTCCCTCAGCCGCGGGCCTTGAGCGTGGTGAGCGCCCGGGTCAGCGACGGCTTGAAGTCGCTGATCGGCGGGTCGACCGTGTCGAGTCGAAGGTCCGGCCGGCGTTCGAGCAGCGCGGCCAGGCCGATCCGCAGTTCCTGCCGCGCCAGCATGTTGCCGATGCAGACGTGCGCGCCGCCACCGAACGACAGCGTGTCGCGCGGCGCGCGCATCAGGTCCAGCCGGTCCGGGTCGGCGAACACGTCGGGATCGCGGTTGCCCGCGCCGATCAGCAGCAGGATGAACGCGCCGGCGGGGATCGTGTGGCCACCCACGACGACGTCGCAGTCCGACGAGCGGCTGAAGCCCTGGGCCGTCCCGTCGTAACGCATCAGTTCGTCCACGGCCGTCGGCATGATCTCGGGCGAACGCTTCAGGAGGGCCAACTGATCGGGGTTCCGGTGCAGCGCCAGCACCGCCAGCCCCAGCGCCGCCGTGGTGGTCTCGTGGCCGGCGAAATACATCAGCAGCACATTGGCCAGCAGTTCCTCCTCGTCGGCGAAGCCTCCGGCGTCGCCGGCCTGGATCATCGCCGAGAGCAGGTCGTCGCCCATGTTGCGCCGACGGCTCTCCACCAGGCCGCGGAAATAGTCCTGCAACTGCACGATCGCCCTGTCCGCCCGCCGCTTGACCTCGGCGTCCTTGGGGACGGACTCCACGACGGGCGCGATGTCCTCGATGTCGTGCGCGATATGCCGCGAGTCCGCCTGCGGAACGCCCAGGATCTCGCTGATCACGCGCAGCGGAACCTGATGGGCGTAGTCCTGGATCACGTCGAAGGATTCGCGGTCGCTCAGTTCGTCCAGCACCTGGCCGACCATTCGCTCGACCATCGGGGTCAGTTCCCGGGTCCGGGTCGGCCCCATGAACCAGCGCGCGAAGAGGGGCCTCAGCCGCCGGTGGTCCTCGCCGTCCATCATGAAGAACATCCGGCGGAACATCTGGAAGTACGGCTGGTCGTGGACCGCCTCGCCGTGCCGGCTGACCTCGCGGCGCACATAGGCCTGCCCGTAGGTCTCGTCGTCCGACATGATCTCGCGCATCAGCCGGTGCGACGACACCACCCAGACACCCGCCGGCGCGGCCCAGTGCACCGGCGCCTGGGCGCGCAAGGCATGGTATGTCGGATAGGGATCGGCGAGCGGTATCCGCGGATCGTATGTGGCGATGTCGATCTGCATGATCGCTCCCTCCCGCCCGGCTCTCTGTCCCGCCGCTCTCGCGCGGCGGCCGGTGCGGGCCGAAGGTGGATCGGACAGGTCCGCCGTCAATGCTCCGGTCCGAATGATTACCGATGCAATCTCGGCGCTCGCCGCGTGGCCTGGCGCCGGCGCCAGGCCTACGCTCCGCCCGGGCGACGGTGCCGACGGCCAGGCGCGGGACCGATCGGCCCCAAGGGCGCGCCTCTAGGGCCGCACCACAGGGAAGGACGACGGATGGCCCAGGGGGTTCCCAGCGCGCGCGTCGAGGCCGCGTCGCCCGAACTGGGCGCACGTCTATCCAAGCTGTTGGACCACATCCGGAACGCCGGGCTGGGCGACGACGGCCTGGCCATCGCCTATCGCGTGGTCGACGATATCCTGGCCCAGCGCGAACGGATCGCGCAGGATCGTCGCGACATGCCCGAGATCGCCCGGGAAGCCATCTCGCGGCCGATCTTCGTGACCGGCCTCCCGCGCTCCGGAACGACGCTGCTGCACGTCCTGATCGGCGCCGATCCCGCGAACCGGACACCGCGTCTCTGGGAGGTCGCCCGACCCTCGCCGCCCCCCGCTCTCGGACGTGACGTCGAGGCTCGCCAGCGGAAGACGGATCAGGACATCGCCGAGCTGCTGCAGCGCGACCCGAGCCTCCTGCAGTCCCATCCCTACTTCGACGCGGGCGGCGCCTCGGCGGCCGAGTGCGAGCACCTGGGCGTGCTGGACTTCCACTTCGTCCGCCGGACGATGGGCTACTACTCGGAAGCGCCCGGCTTCCTGAACGTCGACCTGATCGACGACGACGTCGCCTTCTTCGAATCGCACAGGCGCATCCTCCAGCACCTGCAGTGGCGCGCGCCCCGGCGACGCTGGGTCCTGAAGGGCACCGAGCACTACATCCGCCTGGAGGCCCTGAAGACCGTCTACCCCGATGCGCACGTGGTCTGGATCCATCGCGATCCGCAGAAAGTGATCCCGTCCATCATCGCGCTCCACTGCAACCTCGCCGAGGGCATGTCGGGCCGCCCCGTCGACCGCCGCGCCTTCGGCCGGGAGTTGCTGGACCGCTACGCCGGGATGATCGACCGCGCGCTGGCCAGCCCCTTCGCGCGGCATCCGGACGTGTTCCATCTGCGCTACGCCGATTTCGCGGCCGATCCCGTGGCCGCCGTCCGCTCGGTCTACAAGGGGTTCGGCCTGCCGTTCGGAGATACGGCGGCGGCGGCTGTCGAAGGCTGGATGACGGACTCCGCCAACCAGGGCGACCGACACGGCAGGTTCCGCTACGACCTGGCCGATTTCGGCCTCGGCCGGGCCGACCTCGAAGCGCGGTTCTCGGCCTATCGCGCCGTGTTCGGCATCCCCTTCGAAGGCGTTCCCGCATGAGCGCGGTGACGGCGGCGGCCGACCGCCCCGCGCTGGCGACCGAAGAGCAACTGGCGGCCGACCGCCTGCTGATCGACATCCTGGCCGACCCCAGGGTCGTGGCCGCCCAGGCCGGGCTTCGCGCCGAGCTTGCAGCCGACCCTTCCGCGAACACCCCCGACGGCCGCGCCTGGCTCGACCGGGCCGTCAGCCTCTATGCGGGCTCGCTGGCGATGCGCGAGATCGGCGCCGACCCTCGCCGCCCTGTCGTGCTGCGCGACCTCGAACCCTCGGTGCTGGAGTGGTTCGGCATGCGCGTGCCGGCCCGCGGCACATCGGGCGAGAGCCCGGACAACATCTATCGCTACCTGTCGCTCGACGGCGACTACAGCTATGTGCTGACGGGGCGCATGCCGACGGACGGCCCCATCCACTTCAGCCTGGACGCCCGTCAGGCTTCGGGCCGCAAGCCGCCGGGCCATCCGGCGCCCGCGGGCCGTTCGGACAGCGGCGTCCAGGTCGGCCTGCTCACCGAGCGCGAGCTCGCGTGCGACGGCCGCGGCGATTTCGCCATCACCATAGACAGCCGGCCCGCGGACGGCCGCCGCAACCACCTCCGGATCCAGCCCGGCCCGGTGACGGTGCTCGTCCGGAACGTGTTGTCGGACTGGCGGCAACGCCCGACGCCGCTCGCGATCCGGCGGACGGACGCCGGGGCCGGAGCGCCCCCACCGAGCCTGGACGCCCTGGTGGGCAACCTGGTCGATGACCTTAGGGAATGGGCGCTCTACTGGTTCAACATCCCGCACACGCTGCTGGGCGCGCCGCCCGTCAACACCTTCCCCACGCCCGTGCCGCGGGACGGCGGCTGGGGCCGCCTGACCCTGTGCCACTTCCGGCTCGCCGAGGACGAGGCGATGGTCGTCACAACCTCACGGGCGGGGGCGCGGTACACCGGGGCCCAGGTGCTGGGGCCGTGGCTGGTCCCGCCCGAGCCGGCGGGCCGGTCGGTCAGCCGCAACATCAGCCAGACGCACGCCAATCCCGACGGCTCGGTGACCTATGTGCTTTCGGCCGTGGATGTCGGCGCGCCGAACTGGCTCGACACGCTGGACCTGCGCCAGGGCACGGCCATGTTCCGCTGGTCGGCGTTCGCAGGCGAGCACGATCCCGCCATCCTGGTGCGGGATCATCGGGTCGTCAGGCTGGGCGAACTGGACGTCTTGCTGGCGGACGGGCCGCCTCGGGTATCGGCCCGGGATCGCCAGGCCGAGCTCAGCCGGCGGATCGGCGACTATGCCGCACGGACGGCGGGCTGAGGGCGTGAGGCACTATTACATCTGCATCGGACCGATCGTGCTCCCGACGCCCTAGTCTCCCGGCGGCGCAGACGCGCCGATGGAGTCGACATGCCCTATACCGCCCCCGTTCGGGACTACGCCTTCCTGCTGCGCGACGTGCTGGAGCTGGAGCGCTACGCGAACCTGCCCGCCTTCGCCGACGCCTCCATCGACACGGTCGAAGCGATCCTGGCGGAGGCCGGCAGGTTCACGTCCGAGGTGCTGGCCCCGCTGAACGGCGTGGGCGACAAGGAAGGCTGCGTCTGGAGCCCCGACTTCACCGTCCGCACGCCCACCGGCTTCAAGGACGCCTATGCAAAGCTGGTCGAGGGTGGCTGGCCGGGCCTGGGCGCGGACCCGGCCTACGGCGGCCAGGGTCTGCCCGACGTCGTGAGCCTGGCGGTCACCGAGATGAGCTCCTCGGCGAACATGGCGTTCACGATGTACCAGGGCCTGGGGCACGGGGCCTATGCGGCGATCCACGCCGCCGGCACGCAGGCCCAGAAGGGCCTCTACCTGCCCAGGCTGGCCTCGGGCGCGTGGGGCGGCACCATGAACCTGACCGAGCCGCACTGCGGCACCGACCTCGGCTTGCTGCGCACCAAGGCGGTCCCGCAGGCCGACGGGACCTATCGGATTTCCGGCCAGAAGATCTGGATCAGCGGCGGCGAGCAGGACCTGACCGAGAACATCGTCCATCTGGTGCTCGCCCGCATCGAGGGCGCGCCGGCCGGGACCCGCGGCATCAGCCTCTTCATCGTGCCCAAGTTCATCCCCGACGCCGACGGCAACCCCGGCGAGCGCAACGCCGTGAAGTGCCTGGGCCTGGAAGAGAAGATGGGCATCCACGGCAACGCCACCTGCGTCATCAGCCATGAGGAGTCGACCGGCTGGCTCATCGGCGAGGAGAACCGCGGGCTGGCGGTCATGTTCGTCATGATGAACTACGCCCGGCTCGGAACCGGGATCCAGGGCCTGGCCCAGGCCGAGGCCGCCTACCAGGCCGCCGCGGCCTTCGCCAAGGAGCGGCTCCAGGGTCGATCGCTCACGGGGCCGAAGAACCCCGACGGCCCGGCCGACCCGATCATCGTCCATCCCGACGTCCGCCGCATGCTGATG
>NZ_JBBCIT010000048.1:0-34629 GCF_037189685.1 Phenylobacterium sp.
CCTCGGCGAGCACCGCCTCGGGGTCGGCGACCTTGCCGCGGGCGACGTTCACGACGAGCGCCCCGTCGGGCAGGGCGGCGAGGAACGCGGCGTCCACGAGGCCCGTCGTCGCCTCGGTGAGCGGCACGCCGACGACGACGATCTCGGCCGAGGGCAGCAGCGCCGGCAGCTCGTCGATGCCGTGCACGTGCCCGCGCTCGTCGTCGCGGGCGCGGCTCGCGACGCGGGTGAGCTCGACCTCGAAGGGGGCGAGCCGGTCCTCGATCGCCCGGCCGACGCCGCCGACGCCGAGGAGCCGCACCCGCCGGTCGGCGTGGCGGGCCCGGCGCACGGGCGCCCAGCGGCCCGCGTCGGCGGCGCGCACGAACTCGGGGATGCCGCGCTGCGCGGCGATCATCAGGCCGACGGCGAGCTCGGCCGTGGAGGGCTCGTGCACGCTCGCGGCGTTCGCGAGCACGTGGCCGGCGGGCAGCACCTCGACGAGGTCGTCGTACCCGATCGACTGCGACTGCACGAGGCGGCACTCGACGCCGGCGAGCGCGCCCACCTTGTCGGCCGCATCCATGTAGGGCGGCACGACGAGGTCGAGCTGCGGGGCGGGCGGCGGCGAGTCGAACCCCCAGACGAGCACCTCCGCTCCGTCTGGCACGCCGCCCGGCGTGGCCTCGAGGGCCCGCAGCAGGGTCTCGCCGGGCACCGTCACCGTGAGTCGCGCGTCGCTCATCCCGCCATCCTTCCAGAGCCGCCGTGCACCCGCCGGGACGCGCGCGACGCGAGCACCCGCTGCTAGCTTGGGCGCATGGCCAGGTCCGATCGGGCGAGCGAGGAACGGGCGGATGCGCTGAAGGAGCGCGTGTACGCGACCTTCACCGGGCTCGCCATCGTGCTGGTGCAGCACTCCAATGTCGCGCACATCGACGCGGCGCGCGCGACGGTCACCCTCCTCGTCGGCATCGTCGCGATCACCGCGGCCGGCTTCGTGGCCGACGTGATCGCCCATCTCGCGGGGCACGAGGCGTTCCCCGACCGCGCCGAGGCGGGCCGGATGGTGCGGGTTTCGGGCACCGCGCTCGCCTCGGCGGCCCTGCCGCTCGTGCTGCTCGCGCTCGCCTGGGCCGGCGTGCTGGAGCTCGAGCCCGCGCTGCGCATCTCGAGCATCGTGTACCTCGCGACGCTCGGCGTCATCGGCTACGCCGCCGTGCGGCGCACCCGCATCGCCTGGTGGAAGCAGCTCATCGCCCTCGGCATCCTCGTCGCCCTCGGCGCGGTCGTCGTGCTGCTGCAGCAGCTCGCCCACGGCCACTGAGCCGCCGGGCGACCCCACCCACCCACCCACCTCGAGGGGGTCGTTTTCCGGCACCGAGACGGTCGGACTGCGGTCCCGCGGTCGGAATACGACCCACTCGGGAGGGAGCCCGAAGAGCGGGGCGTCCGGGTGGCGGGCGGCCGTCACAGTTGCAGAGTCTCCGGTCCGGCTGGCTATGGTGGACCCAGCCCGCACGCAACGGCGCGTCGCTCGGCGACCCCGCACCGGCCCCGGCCCTTGCGCTTCCCGTCCGCCAAGTCCCGAAGGAGTTCCGCGTGCCCGCGACCCCGAATCTGATCGACGACGTCTACGACGAGATCCTGTCCCGGAACCCCGGCGAGCCCGAGTTCCACCAGGCCGTCCGCGAGGTCTTCGGCTCCCTCGACCGGGTGCTCGAGCGGAACCCGCAGTACGTGCAGGCGTCGATCCTCGAGCGCATCTGCGAGCCCGAGCGGCAGATCATCTTCCGGGTGCCGTGGGTCGACGACGCGAACCGGGTGCGCATCAACCGCGGCTTCCGCGTGCAGTTCAACTCGGCGCTCGGCCCGTACAAGGGCGGTCTGCGCTTCCACCCGACCGTCGGCCTCGGCACGGTCAAGTTCCTCGGCTTCGAGCAAGTGTTCAAGAACGCGCTGACCGGCCTTCCGATCGGTGGCGGCAAGGGCGGGTCGGATTTCGATCCCAAGGGTCGCTCCGAAGGCGAGATCATGCGCTTCTGTCAGTCCTTCATGACAGAACTTTACCGCCACATCGGCGAGCATACGGACGTGCCGGCGGGCGACATCGGCGTCGGCCAGCGCGAGCTGGGCTACATGTTCGGCCAGTACAAGCGCATCACCAACCACTTCACCGGCGTGCTGACCGGCAAGGGGCTGGAGTATGGCGGCAGCCTGATCCGCACCGAGGCGACCGGCTACGGGGCCACCTACTTCCTGCAGAACATGCTCCAGGCCCAGGGCAAGGACATCGCCGGCCATACCGTCGTGATCTCGGGCTCGGGCAACGTGGCCACCCATGCCGCCGAGAAATGTACGGCCCTGGGCGGCAAGGTGCTGACGCTCTCCGACTCCGAGGGCTTCATCTATGACCCCGAAGGCCTGACGCAGGAGAAGATCGACTGGGTCAAGGAGCTCAAGAACAAGCGCCGGGGGCGGATCAGCGAATACGCCGTGGCCTTCAAGGGGGCGGAGTTCCATGCCGGCAAGACGCCCTGGGGCGTGAAGTGCGACCTGGCGCTTCCCTGCGCGACACAGAACGAGCTTCTCGGTCCCGACGCCGACGTCCTCCTGGCCAACGGCTGCGTCGCGGTGTCGGAAGGCGCCAACATGCCGACCAACCTGGATGGCGTTCACAAGTTCAAGGCGGCGGGCATCCTGTTCGCGCCGGGCAAGGCGGCCAACGCCGGCGGCGTGGCGGTGTCGGGCCTGGAGATGAGCCAGAATTCCGCGCGGATCTCGTGGAAGGAGGACGAACTTCAGCGCCTGCTGGTCGACATCATGAAGGGTATCCACGACCGCTGCGTCGAATACGGGACCAAGCCCGGCGGCGGCGTCGACTATGTGAAGGGCGCCAACATCGCCGGCTTCAAGAAGGTGGCCGACGCCATGCTGGCGTACGGGGTGGTGTAGCGCCGCAACGACGACGTGGAGATTGCAAACGCCGCCCCGCACGGGGCGGCGTTTGGCTTTGATGGGGATTGCGAGTAAACTAACTGGACTTAGTCCACTTGGTTCACCCCATGAAGACCGTCAACGTCCACGAGGCCAAGACCCACCTCTCGCGCCTGATCGAGCAGGCTGCGAACGGCGAGCCGTTCGTCATCGCCAAGGCCGGCAAGCCGATGGTGAAGGTGGTGGCGGTCGAAGAGGCGCCGCCGAAGCCGAAGCGCCGCCTCGGCGGCCTCGAGGGGCAGTTCCGGATTCCGGACGACTTCGACACCATGGGCCAGGACGAGATCGAGCGCATGTTCTACGGCGAGGAATGAGGCTTCTCCTCGACACGCATGTGCTGGTCTGGGCGTTCGTTTCTCCACGGCGGTTGTCGCGTGTGACACGGGCGTTGATCGAGGATCCGGCGAACATCCCCGCGTTCAGCGCCGTCTCGATCTGGGAGATCGCGATCAAGCGCGGCCTGAATCGAGCCGACTTCGACGTCGATCCGAGCATCCTCCATCGGGAGCTGCTGGACAGCGGCTACGAGGAATTCGCGGTGACGAGCGCGCACGCCATGGTCGTCCAGCGCCTGCCGCTGCTGCACCGCGATCCGTTCGACCGGCTGATGCTGGCCCAGGCGATCGCGGAGGGGATGACGCTCCTCACCGCCGACCGTCTCGTCCTGCAGTACGGCCAGCCCGCGCGCGCCATCTGATCCATTTCAGCCGCCAGCGGCCAGCCGCGCCACCTGCTGCGTCCATCGCAACGTCTCCAGCGGCGGGTGGCCCGGCTTGGGCGAGGCTTGCCCCGGCGCGTGGAAGCTGTGGCAGGTGGTGCAGTCCGCGTCATCGGCTGCCGCGATCTGGGCGGTGGTCTGGCCGTGGCAGGTGGCGCACGACTTGAGGTCGGGGATCAGGACGTCGCCCGACTTCGCAGAGGTCTGGGCCTTGTGGCAGTCGGCGCACTCGAAGCCGCCGGCCTTGGCCTGGCCTGGCCCACCGTGTTCCGGGATGCTGTGGTCGAAGCCGCCGCGGGGCAGGTAGCGCCGGGTCAGGCTGACCGGCGCCATCCGGACCGTGTCGCCTTCCCAGGCGACGGTGTGGCAGTCGTAGCAGGCGCCGCCGCGCGAGAAGGTGGCGCGATAGGCGCTGGCGCCCGTGGCCGAGAATGCTTCCGGGCGGAGGGTTCCGGGGCGCTGGCGGTTGCTGTTGGACCCGCCCGTGAGTCTCCGCCCGGCCAAGGTGTCGACCACCTTCTGGAGTTCGCCGTGCGGCAGCTCCAGCAGGCGGCCGTCCGCCCCGCGGGCGTAGGCCAGGCTGTGACAGGCGCCGCAGTCGCGCTCCATCTCGATCGGCTGGAAGCCCGTTCCGCCGGCGTCGGGACGGTGGCACGACGCGCATTCGAGCGCGGCGCCATAGCCCTGGTTCTTGCCGAGGACGATGGCCTGGCGCGCCACGCCGCCCAGCGGTTGCAGGTGCAGGTCGTGCGGGAAGGTGAGGCCGTTGCGTTCCTGCGGCGCCGTGTTCAGCGCGATCCGCTGGAACGTGGGCTTCGGTCCGGCGGACGTCACCACCATCGCCTTGAAGGTGGCGTGCTTGTCCCAGTTCGGGGTGTCGACCAGCTCGGTGGTCTTCAGGCGCATCTTGAGCTGGCTGTGGCAGCTCGCGCAGTCCTGCACCACGACGAGGCGCGGCTTGTGGTCCATCGGCGCGTCAGGCGTCGAGCCCGGAACGGGACCCGCTTTCGTGTGCTCGATGTGGCAGCTCGCGCAGCGGTCGGTGGGATGGCCCACCGCGCGCTGGACCAGGGTGGAGACCTTGCCGCCCAGGCTGGCGGGCAGGGGCGTCGCCGCCTCCAGCTTGTCTCTCGGGGCGTGGTCCGAAGCCAGGAGGGGTTCGAACGGACTCCCGGCCTCCCTGGCGCGGGCCAGCGACTTGGGCGCCGCATCGCCGGCGCCGTGGCAGCTCTGGCAGGCGTCGTCGCGCACGGCCTGGAAGTTCTTGACGTGACAGGCCTTGCAGTCCGTCTCCAGGAAGGCGTGGGCCTTGCTGAGCGGGCCGGACGACCACTGTTGATCGGGATGGATCCGGGGGGCGAGCACCCCCGACAGGAACAGCGGGACCAGCAGGCAGACCAGGGCGATGGTCGAGCCCAGCGCCCAGGCCATGTTGCGCCGGTTGAAGACCCTGGCCTGGAGCGAGAAGACGCTCGGCGCCGGATGATGCTCGTCGTCCTCGCGGGTCACCGTGACGGTGGCCCCATCCTCCGCCGCTTCGAAGGCGAGGCGATAGGAGGCGAAGGCGGCGACGGGCCGGCGCGCCAGGTCCAGTTCGGCGCGCTGGGTGGAGCGGCCGTCCACCGCGAACGGCGCGCCGCTGGCGCTCTCCAGCACCACGCGGCCGTCGCCGGCGAAACGCATCCGGGCGTGTTTCAGGTCGACGGCGAGGTCGGCGAGAATCACATCGTTGTCCGAGGCCCGGCCGATGCTGGCCTCGGGGCCGGCGACGTCCCGCTCGCGGATGATGGGATCGCCGCCGCCGGCGCGCTCGGTGATCAGCTTGAGGTGGAACGCCTGAGCCATGTCACCAGTACGCAAAGACGCTGACGATGTGCGCGATCAGCGCCGCCAGCAGGGCGAAGGTGGCGGGGATGTGCACGAACAGCCAGGCTTCGAGCAGCGCGGTGATGCCCATCTGGCGGCGGGCGAGCGACAGCGCGTCCGCCTTCTGCTGCATCAGGCTTTCCACCTTGGTGAGGGCCTCGGCCTGGACCGCGCTGCCGGGCGCGGGCAGGGCGCGCAGCCGCGCCAGCGCGCGCCGGTTCGCGCAGTCGCCGTAGCTCTGCGTCAGCCGCTTCCAGAAGCTGCCGCCCAGGTCGGTCTGTTCGATCGAGAGGCGCACGACGTCGGCCGCCGCCCGTTCGAGCGGCTGGGCCGCCTCGTGAAGCTGGGCGTCCAGGCTGCCGATGGTGTCCAGCATCTGCCGGCGGGTGGTCTCGCCCCGATTGCCGTGCAGGCGCTGGGGCAGGGTGGCGTAGGCCCAGACGCCCAGCGCGCCCGAGATGATGACCACCATCATCAGCACATAGGCCAGGGTGTGGATGTTCCACCCGAACTGGAATCCGGTGTGCAGCGTGGCCAGGATCGTGAGCGAGAGGCCCAGGTAGACGTGGGCCGACACCCAGGCCTTGAGCGAATAGTGGCCCGCGGTGATCACCCGCTTGCGGACGCCCAGGCAGGCCAGCCAGACGATCAGGCCGGCGCTCATCGTGCCCAGAAGATACCCCAGCCAACTCCCGCCGTTGGGCGGCTCGGCCAGGTCGCGCGCGACGAAGAAATAGACTCCGACCACGATCACGCAGAGGACCGTCGCCACCTGCGCCCAGAAGAAGCTGCGATGACGCAGGAACCCCTCGTGGGTCCGGTGTCTGACGCGCTCTGTATGTCCCCCGACCTGAGTCACGCCCTAGGTCACCTTCTCGATCCGGGCGACCGACAGGAACGCGTCGGGTGAGACCCGGATCGCCGCGCCTGTGGGGCAGGCGCGGACACATGCCGGCCCGCCGGCCTTGCCCGAGCACATGTCGCACTTGATGGCGAGCTTCGGGCTCTCGCCGCCCTCGAGCTTGGCGGCCTTCTTGCGCCATTCGTAGGACGGCTGGCCGGGCCCCGGTCCCTTGCCGAACAGCATCCACTCCCAGAGCGGGGGCTTCTTCGGCGGCGGCTTGTCCATCTGGATCACGCCATAGGGACAGGCGCGCTGGCAGTTGCCGCAGCCGATGCAGGTCTCGTTGATGAACACTTCGCCGTCGGGGCCGCGCCGGATGGCGTTGGGCGGGCAGTCGCTCATGCAGTGTGGATGCTCGCAGTGCCGGCACGACGTGGGCACGTGGATGTTGGCGAAGGTGGTGCCGGCCTCGCGGTTCAGCCGCGACAGGCCGTCGTGGCTGTCGGCGCAGGCCCGCTCGCAGTTGTCGCAGCCGACGCAGAGGCTCTCGTCGATCAGCAGCACGTCGGTGGCCTCGCCGATGCCCTGCTTGATCAGGAAGTTGGCGACCGAGGAGTACATGTCGACGGCGCCGCCGAACTGCTCCTTCTGGCTCTCGATGAACTCGTTGACCTCCTTGCGGGCGCGCATCTCGTCGTACATGCGCCTGGCCAGCTCGGGCTTGCGCGCCAGGAGGCGGCGGAACGGGTCGGCCGGCAGCTTCACCACCGTCGAGCGGATCGCGGCCTTCACGGTCGCCACGCGCGGCGCTCGCTCGATCATCGCCATCTCGCCCGAGTACGAGCCGGCGGGCACGTACGACATGAAGACCGGCTTCCCGCCCAGGTCCTTCTCCACGATCATCGAGCCTGAGCGGATGATGTAGAGGTCGTCCGAGATGTCGCCTTCCTTGATGATCGGCTCGCCGGGGCGCACCTCGATCACTTCCGACGTGGCCAGGACCTCCTGGATGTCGGCCGGCGTGAGCCCCGACTTGAAGATCTGCAGCACCTGCCGCTCGGTGGTGATCCGGTTCACCGTCTCGCGGGCCTGCGGCACCTGGCTCATCAGCTTCAGGGCGGCCATCCGGGGGATTTCGACGCAGATGGTCGGCTCGGCGGCGCGGATCGTCGCCCCGCGCTTGCGGCCCGAGATCAGGCCCACCTCGCCGAAGATGGAGCCTTCGCCGATCGGCACCGTGATGTTCGGGTTGGAGGGATCGACCTCCACCTTCACCGAGCCGTCGGCGATGCCGAACAGCGATGATCCCTGTTCGTTGCGGATGAAGACGGCGTCGCCCGGCCGGTAGGCGCGAACCTCGCTGTCGAGCAGGAACTCCCGCATCTGGAGCGGCGAGAGGCCGTTCAGGATCTCGACCCGGCTGCGGAGGAACTCCAGCCAGTCGGACACGCTGCGCGAGCCGGGCAGCCCCTTCAGCTTGGCGACCAGCAGGGGTTCGTCGGCCGGCTCCAGGTTGGTGTTGCCGCTGATGAACTCGACCACGTCGTAGCCCTGGTTCATGCAGTGCTTGATCAGTGGATAGCCGGCGAGGGCGCCGATCACATAGATGCCGGGCTTGGTGCTCTCGAACGTCGGCGAGAGGATCGGGAAGGCCGTGCGATCGGGGCTGGCGAAGGTGATCCCGCAGCTTTCGATGAAGGCCCGCGGCGGGGCGGCGCCCATCCGGGCGATGATGCGGTCGCAGCGCAGGCGCGTCTGGCCCTGCGGCGTGTCGACCGTCAGCCACCCTTCCTCGATCAGCGCCGCCTGGGTCTCGGTCATCACCTTGATTCGGCCGGCGTCGCGCGCGGCCAGCAGGCCGTCGACGTTCGGTTTCTTGGCGGTGGGGAAGTCGGCGCCGCGGTTCAGGAGCGTGACGGTGTTGTTCTGGCCCGCGTCGGCGATCAGGCCCATGGCGTTCTCGATGCCGGCGTCGCCGCCGCCGATCACCGTGATGTGCTCGTCGGTGTATTCGCCCGGATCGTCGAGCTGGTACTGCACATGGGGCAGGGCGGCGCCCTCGCACCGCATGCGATTCGGGTTGCCCTGGGTGCCGATGGCCAGGACGATGTTCTCGGCGCGGATGGCCTCGCCGCGTGTCAGCTCGATCGTGAACGCGCCCTTCTCACCCGTGATCGCCTTGACCTCGGCCTTGAACTTCACGTTCACGCCGGCGGCCTTCACGTCGGCGTTCCACTGGTCGAGGATCTTCTCCCGCTTCCCGGCGTCGAACTGGCAGTCGGCGCGCAGCACCAGGACGGCGGGCGTCGCCATCACGTGCTTGCCCTTCTGGTAGCGGAAGATGGTGTCGGAGAGATGGTCGGTCTTTTCCAGCAGGACGTGGGACAGGCCCTTCCGCGCCGCATGCGCGGCCGCGCTCATGCCCGCCGGACCGGATCCTATGATCGCGACCTTGTAGACTTCCGACATCGCCCAAACGCCCCCAGCACTCCGGCCCTGTGGCCGCCCCCCTCAAGCCCCGACTAGCTTTGGCCCCTTCCGCTCTAGCACTGTAGCATTTCCGATCTATGCCGAACGCGCTACCACGCACCGCGGGTCGGAGGGGAGCACAAAGTCCATGTCGGCGGAAGTCGGTCAGTTCGCCCTGATTCTCGCGCTGCTCCTGTCGGCGGTTCAGACGGTCGCCCCGCTCTACGGCGCGCACCGGGGGGACGGCGTGCTTATGGCGGTGGGCCGCCAGGCGGCGATTCTGCAGGGTCTCTTCGTCGCGATCGCCTTCGCCTGCCTCGTCTACGGGTACGCCACGTGCGACTTCTCGATGGCGCTGGTGGCGCAGCACAGCCACACGACCCAGCCGCTGGCGTACCGCATCGCGGCCAGTTGGGGCAGCCACGAGGGCTCGATGCTGCTCTGGGTGCTGATTCTGGCCGTCTACGGCGCCGGGGTCGCGGGGTTCGGCGGCACGTTGCGCGAAACCCTCCAGGCGCGCGTCCTCAGCGTGCAAGGTGTCCTGGGCCTGGCCTTCCTCAGCTTCCTCATCTTCACCTCCAACCCCTTCCTGCGCCTCTCGCCGGCCCCGATCGAGGGGACCGAGCTCAATCCGCTGCTCCAGGACCCGGGGCTCGTCCTGCATCCGCCGCTGCTCTACCTGGGCTACGTCGGTTTCTCGGTGGCCTTCTGCTTCGCGGTGGCCGCCCTGCTGGAGGGGCGCGTGGACGCCGCCTGGGCGCGCTGGATCCGCCCCTGGGTGCTGGCCGCCTGGGCGCCGCTCACCGCCGGCATCACCCTGGGCAGCGGGTGGGCGTACTACGAGCTGGGCTGGGGGGGCTGGTGGTTCTGGGACCCGGTGGAGAACGCCTCGCTGATGCCGTGGCTGCTGGGCACGGCGCTGTTGCACTCGGCCCTGGTGCTCGAGCGCCGCGGGGCCCTGGCGAGCTGGACCATCCTCCTGGCCATCCTCACCTTCTCCCTCAGCCTCGTGGGCACCTTCCTGGTCCGTTCGGGCATCCTGACCAGCGTCCACGCCTTTGCCGTGGACCCGCAGCGGGGCGTCTACATCCTGGGCATACTGGCGGCGACGACGGGCGCCTCGCTCGCGCTCTA
This sequence comes from Phenylobacterium sp., assembly GCF_037189685.1. GTDB lineage: Bacteria > Pseudomonadota > Alphaproteobacteria > Caulobacterales > Caulobacteraceae > Phenylobacterium. The sequence goes on from NZ_JBBCIT010000048.1 coordinate 10,008, forward strand.
CGCCTGGCGCGCGCCGGCCCTGCGCGCGGGCGCGCTGTTCCAGCCCGTCTCGCGGGAAGGCGGCGTCACCCTCAACAACCTCTTCCTCACCGCGCTCACCGCCACCGTGTTCCTGGGCACCTTCAGCCCCGTGTTCATCGAGATGCTCAACGGCGACAAGATCTCGGTGGGGCCGCCCTACTACAACCGCACCTTCGCGCCGCTGGCCGTTCCGCTGATGATGCTGGTGGTGTTCGGTCCGATGCTGAACTGGAAGCGCGACGAGGCGAAGCGGGTCCTTCAGCGGGTCCGCGTTCCCGCGATCCTCGCCGGCGTGGCCCTGATCCTCGCCGTCGTGCTGGGCGGTCTGGACCATCTCCTGGCCGCGGGCGGCATCGCGCTGGGGGCCTGGCTGCTGTTCGGTTCGCTGGCCGTCCTGGCCCGCCGCTGGTGGGCGGGCCGCGGCTATCTGGCCCGTTCGATCCTCACCACGCCGCGTGCGGTCGTGGGGCTGGTCATCGCTCACGCCGGCCTCGGATTGCTGGTGATCGGCGTCACGGGAACGACCGCCTGGGACAGCGAGAAGGTGCTCAACATGCGGCCCGGCCAGACGATCGAATTCGCCGGGCGCAGCCTGACGATGACGGCGCTGGAGACCGTGCAGGGCCCCAACTATCAGGCGCGTCAGGCCCGCTTCTCCGTGGGGGACCGCTTCGGCGCCTACCGGTTCCGCAGCGAGCGGCGCTTCTATCCCTCGGCGCAGTCCCAGACCACCGAGGCCGCCATCCGCGTCGGGTTCACCGGCAACTTCTACGTCTCGATCGGTGAAGAATCGCCGGGTGGGATCGTCGTGCGGATGTGGAGCCATCCGCTGATCGTCTGGATCTGGATCGGTGGATTCGCCATGTCGATCGGGGGGCTGGTTTCGCTCAGCGACCGCCGCCTGCGCGTCGGCGCCGCCGTGCGCGCGCCGCTTCCCGCCGCCCCGCATCCCCTGCCTGCCGAATGAAGCGGCTCCTGTTCCTGGCGCCGATCGCCGTCTTCGGCGTCCTGCTCGTGGTGTTCTTCCTGGGCCTTGGACGGGACCCGCGGTCGCTGCCGTCGGTCTTCATCGGCAAGACGCTGCCCGAGTTCGCGGCGGCCCCGGTGCGGCCGGGCGACGTGGGTCTCTCCCGGGCCGACCTGAATGGGGGTGACCCCGTCCTTCTGAACGTCTTCGCCTCGTGGTGCGGACCGTGCCGGGTCGAGCATCCGGTCTTCATGCGCCTGCGGGCCGAGGGTGTGCCGATCCACGGCCTGGATTGGAAGGAGGAGGCCGAGGCCGGCCATCGCTGGCTTCAGGAGAACGGCGACCCCTACATCCGCGTGGGCAGCGACCCGGCCGGTCGTGTCGGAATCGAGCTGGGCGTCGCCGGCGTGCCCGAGACCTTTGTCATCGATAAGCGGGGTCGCGTGCGCTATCGCCATGTGGGGGCCGTCACCCCCGACGTCTGGGAACGCAAGCTGCGACCGATGATGGAAGATCTCAGGAGGGAGCCGTGAGGCGCCTGGCCGCCGGCCTGGCCCTGGCGTTCATGTTCGCCGCCGGGCCGGCCCTGGCCGTCAAGCCCGACGAGCAGCTCGCCGATCCCGCCCAGGAGGCCCGTGCGCTGGCGCTCGGCAAGGAACTGCGCTGCGTGGTCTGCCAGAACCAGTCGATCGACGATTCCGACGCGACCCTCGCGCGCGACCTGCGCCTCATCCTGCGCGAGCGCATCGCGGCCGGCGACACGGACGAGCAGGCGATGGACTTCATCGTGGCCCGCTACGGCAGCTTCGTGCAGCTTCGCCCGCCGCTGCGCGCGGATACGCTGGCGCTGTGGTTCGGACCGCTGGTCGTCCTGATCCTGGGCGGCATCGGGGCGGCGCTCTATATCCGCAGCCGCCGACCGGCCGCGGCGACGGGTCTGACCGCCGAAGAGGAGGCCGAGGTGGCCGAGGTGTTGAACTCGGATAGGGCGCGTTGATGCTTTGGATGATCCTGACCCTGATGACGGTCCTGGCCGCCGTGGGGCTCGCCGTCCCGTTGCTCCGCCGCCGCGACGCCGCGCGCGGGAAGCGGGCCGATGCGGTCACCGTGCTCAAGGACCAGCTCGGGGAGATCGAGGCCCAGGCCCAGGCCGGCGCGATCGCCGGACCCGAGGCCGAAGCGCTGAAGACCGACCTCAAGCGCCGTATCCTGGCGGAGGGACGCCAGCGGGAGGCCGAAGCCCGGCCGCTGCCCGAGCGTACGCTGCTCATCGTGGCGCTGGGAATCGTGGCGGTGGTGACCCTGGCCGGAACCGGTCTCTACCTGGCGATCGGGCGGCCCGACGTGCCCGCGTCGCCCGCGATGGGGCAGGTGGTGAGCGCGACCTCGGCGGACGGCCATCCCCAGGGCGACGTGTCGGCCATGATCGCCCAGCTCGAGACCCAGATGCGACAGCGCCCGGACAACGCCGAGGGGTGGCGGATGCTGGGCTGGTCGTACCTCCAGACCGGCCGCAACGCCGAGGCCGCCGAGGCCTATGGCCGCGCGGCCGCCCTGGACCCTGCCAACGCCGACTATCTGTCGGCCCAGGGCGAGGCCACCGTGCTGGCCGCCGAGGGGCAGGTCACACCCGCCGCGGAAGCCATCTTCCGCAAGACCCTGGCGATCGACGCCGCCGATCCCCGGGCCCGCTACTACCTGGCCGTCGGCAAGGACCAGCGCGGCGATCAGGCTGGCGCCATGAACGACTGGATCGCGCTCCTGCGCTCGGCGCCGCCGGGCGCCCCCTGGGCGCCTGAGGTGCGGGCCTTCATCGAGAAGGTCGCCGCCGACCGGGGCCTCGACATCGCCGGCCGCATGCCGGCGGCGCCGGGGGCCGAGGGCGGGCCGATGTCGCCGTCGGGAATGGCCGCCGCGCCGCGGGGCCCCACGGCGGAGCAGGTCGCCGAGGCGCAGGCGCTGAGCGACGGCGACCGCGCCGTCATGATCGAAGGCATGGTCGCCGGCCTGGCCGAGCGCCTGAAGCAGAACCCCCGCGACCGGGCGGGCTGGGAGCGCCTCCTGCGCGCGCGCATGGTGCTGGGGCAGGCGGACCAGGCCGCCGCCGACTACCGGGCGGCGCGCCAGGCGTTCGCCGGCTCTCCCGCCGATCAGGAAGCGTTGACCGCGGCCGCCCGGCAGCTCGGCGTGCCGGTGGGCGGATGAAACCCGAGGTGATCGCGCGGGCCGGCGCTGGCGATGCGGCGCAGCTCATCCTGGAGCTGTTGCCCGAACCGGTCATCCTGGTGCGGGGCGGCGAGGGCGAGCCGCCCGAGATCGCCTATGGCAACCAGGCCGCGCGCGAGATCTTCCGTATCGACCTGACCGGGGCGCCGCTGGGCGCGGCGCTGAGGCGGCCCGAGGTCCTGGAGGCGATCGAACAGGCGCTGGCCACAGCCGAGGCGGCCGAGGTGGCGTTCGAGACGATCGGGGTCCAGCCCCGGTTCTGGCGCGCCTTCGCCAAGCCGCTGGACCGCGAGCCCGACGGCCGCCAGCGCCTGGTGGTGGTCCTGCGCGACGAGACCGACGCGCGCCGCACCGAGCGCATGCGCGCCGATTTCCTGGCCAACGCCAGCCACGAGCTTCGCACCCCGCTCGCCTCGCTGGCCGGCTTCGTCGAGACGCTGCGCACGCACGCCAAGGACGATGCCCAGGCGCGCGACAAGTTCCTCGGCATCATGGCCCAGCAGGCGACGCGGATGGCCCGCCTCGTGGACGACCTGCTGTCGCTGAGCCGGATCGAGCTCAACGAGCACATCGCGCCCTCGGGCAAGGTGGACATCGCGCGCACGGTCCAGGACGTGTCCGACGCCTTGCGGCCGCTCACCGAGGAGAGGGACGTCAGCATCACGATCTGCGCCGGCCCGCCGCCGCCGTCGGTGACGGGTGATCGCGACCAGCTCGTCCAGGTCATCCAGAACCTGGTCGACAACGCCATCAAGTACACGCCCAAGGGCGGCCAGGTCCGGATCGAACTCCAGCACGTCACCAGCTCCGAGGCCGCCCGCGCGCCCAGCCGGCCGGGGGTGGGGCTGTCGCTGCTGTCGCCAGACGGGGGGGACGGACAGGCCTATGTGGTGGTGCGCATCACCGACGCCGGCCCCGGGATCGCGCGCCAGCATCTCCCGCGGCTGTCGGAACGCTTCTATCGCGTCGAGGGCCAGCGCAGCGGTGGCACGGGGCTGGGCCTGGCCATCGTCAAGCATGTGGTCAACCGGCACCGCGGCGGCCTGGTGGTCGAGAGCGCCGAAGGCGAGGGCAGCACCTTCAGCGTCTACCTGCCGGTCGCGCCCCAGGCCGCGTGACCGCCGGCCGGACCGCCGCCGAGGCCGTCGCAAAAGTGTCGTAAGACCGCAGTAGTTTGCGCGCGCATCACAAGAGGGCCCGCGTGACACGCTCCTATCAAGCCGAGTTGCGGCAGCTCGTCGCGGAAGTCATCCGTATGGGCGGGCTTGCCGAGGCGCAGGTCGTCGACGCCGTCGACGCCGTGGTTCGCCGCGACGTCCCCCTGGCGCAGGCGCTCATCGTGCGCGACCTGCGTCTCGACACGCTCCAGAGCGAAGTGGAGCGGCGGGCCCTGGCCCTGATCGCCACCCACCAGCCGGGCGAGGCCGACCTGCGCCGGGCGATCTCCACATTGAAGCTGGCCATGAACCTGGAGCGCTGCGGCGACCTGGCGCGCAACATCGCCAAGCGCAGCCTGGTCCTGTCGGCCGGCGAGCCTCTGCTGCCCCTCACCGGCGCCATCGAGCGGATGGGGCGGCTGGTCTCGGCCCGCCTGCGGGCGGTCCTGGACGCCTACGCCGTGGGCGACGTCGAGCCGGCGCTGGATGTCTGGCGCCGCGACGGCGAGGTCGACGAGCATTACGAAAGCCTGTTCCGCGAACTGCTCGCCTACATGGCCACACGGTCCGACTCGGTCGCCGCCGGGGCCCACCTGCTGTTCGTGGCCAAGAACCTGGAACGCATCGGCGACCACGCCACCAACATCGCCGAGATCCTGCACTTCCAGATGACCGGCGAGGAACTGACGGGCGAGCGGCCCAAGGTCAGCCTGCCCGAGATCGAGGCGGAGGCCCGCGCGTGACCCCCTATGTGCTGGTGGTCGAGGACGAGGACGCCCTGGCGACCCTGCTCGACTACAACCTGATGAAGGAAGGCTTCCGCGTCGAGCGCGCCGCCGACGGCGAGGAGGCCCTGCTGCGCGTCGCCGAGGAGCCGCCGGACCTCGTGGTGCTGGACTGGATGCTGCCCAAGGTCTCGGGCGTCGAGGTCTGCCGCCAGCTCCGCGCCGGGACCGAGACGCGCAGGACGCCGGTATTGATGCTCACGGCGCGGGGAGAGGAGGCCGACAAGATCCGCGGCCTCGACACCGGCGCCGACGACTATGTGGTCAAGCCTTTCTCGATGAGCGAGCTGGTGGCCCGCATCCGGGCGCTGCTGCGCCGGACGCGCCCCGAGCTTGTGGAGGAGCGCCTGGAATACGCCGACCTGCTGCTGGACCGTGGTCGCCACCGCGTGACCCGCAACGGCAAGGACGTCCACCTGGGCCCGACCGAGTACCGCCTGCTGGATTTCCTGATGCAGCGGCCGGGACGCGTCTTCAGCCGCGAGCGGTTGCTGGACGCCGTCTGGGGGGCCAACACCTATGTCGAGGTGCGCACCGTCGACGTCCACGTCGGCCGCCTGCGCAAGGCCCTCCGGCAGGACGGTCAACCCGACCTGATCCGGACCGTCCGCTCGGCCGGCTACTCGCTCGACAAGGACGGGTAGGGACGTCACGCGTCCGTCACGGACTCCCGTTAGCCGACGCGTGACTTCGCTGTTTTGGGGGACCGCGATGCCGGAGCACGCGCCGACCGTCCGCTGCCGGACGGCCTTCATCTCGGACATCCACCTGGGGACCAAGGGCTGCCAGGCCGATCTGCTGCTGGAGTTCATCCGCGAGCTGGAGTGCGAGACTCTCTACCTCGTGGGCGACATCGTCGACGGCTGGAAGATGAAGTCCGGGTGGTTCTGGCCCCAGGCGCACAACGACGTGGTGCAGAAGATCCTGCGCCTGGCCCGCAAGGGCGTGCGCGTCGTCTACGTCCCGGGCAACCACGACGACCGCATCCGCGACTTCTGCGGCGTCCACTTCGGCGGGGTGGTGGTGGTCCGCGACGCGATCCATGAAGCCGCCGACGGCCGGCGCTACCTGGTGACCCACGGCGACGAGTTCGACGGGGTGGTGCAGAACGCGAAGTGGCTGGCTTTCCTTGGGGACTGGAGCTACCGCCTGCTGCTCGCGCTCAACACCCATTTCAACCGGCTGCGGCGGCTGTTCGGCCTCAACTACTGGAGCCTGTCGGCCTTCCTGAAGCACAAGGTGAAGGACGCCGTCGCCTTCATCGACCAGTTCGAGACCGCGATGGCCGACGAGGCGCGGCGACGGGGCGTGTCCGGCGTGATCTGCGGACACATCCACAAGGCCGAGATCCGCGACTTCGGCGACATCCGGTACCTCAACGACGGCGACTGGGTCGAGAGTTGCACGGCGATCGTGGAGGGGTTCGACGGCGAGTTCCGCATCGTCGACTGGCTGCTGGAGCGCCGCGCCCTTGCGCCGCCGCCGCTGGCCGAGACGCCGCTCGCGGCCTGATCCAGTCGTGCCTGACCCGGTCGTGGCCCGATCCGGCGGAAAATGGTGGCCGCGACCGGGGGGCGGTCGCGGCCGAACGGCCATCGGGGCGGCCGGTTGGTAGAATACGCGGGGGGTTACTGAGCGTCAGTCTAGCCCGCGGGCGTGTCAGGTCTGTGACGTCTTCATCCAAACGCGCGGTCGGCCATGCGGGCGAGGCCGTAGAACGCCGCGGCGATCAGGCCCGAGGCGGGCAGGGTGACGACCCAGGCCCAGACGATGCGGCCCGCCACGTTCCAGCGCACCGCCGACATGCGCCGGGAGGCCCCCACACCCACGATCGAGCCGGTGATGGTGTGGGTGGTGGAGATCGGCACGCCGATATGCGTGGCCAGGAAGATGGTGATGGCCCCGCCGGTCTCGGCGCAGAAGCCCTGCTGCGGCGTCAGCCGGGTGATCTTGGACCCCATCGTGTGGACGATCCGCCAGCCGCCGAACAGGGTGCCCAGCGCCAGCGCCGCCTGGCAGGTGATGACCACCCAGAACGGCACGTGGAACTCCGCGCCCAGGTGGCCGTGGGCGAACAGCAGGACGGCGATGATGCCCATCGTCTTCTGCGCGTCGTTGCCGCCGTGGCCCAGCGAGAACATGGCCGCCGAGACGAGTTGCAGCTTCCGGAAGACCGAGTCGCCCAGCGCCGGGGTGGCCCGCACGAACAGCCACGAGACGATGAGCACGAGGGTCAGCGCCAGGGCGAAGCCGATGGCCGGCGAGACGAAGATGCCCGCCACGGTCTTCATCACGCCGCTCCAGACGATGCCGTCGAAACCCGCCTTGGTGATGCCGGCGCCCAGCAGTCCTCCGATCAGCGCGTGCGAGGAGGAGGAGGGGATGCCGGCCAGCCAGGTGATGACGTTCCAGCTGATCGCGCCGCCCAGCGCCCCGAAGATCACGGCGTCCGAGACGATGTCCGCCGAGACGATGCCCTTGCCCACCGTATTGGCCACATGCAGGCCGAAGAACAGGAAGGCGATGAAGTTGAAGAACGCGGCCCAGGCCACCGCCACGCCCGGCGACAGCACGCGGGTGGCCACCACGGTCGCGATGGAGTTGGCTGCGTCGTGCAGGCCGTTCAGGAAGTCGAACGCCAGCGCGACGAAGATGAGGAAGATCAGCAGCCAGCTGACGCCTGCGAGGTCCACGGCAGGGCCTTACAGATGCTCGATCAGCACGCTGCTGACCCGGTTGGCCACATCCTCGAACCGGTCGACCACCTTCTCCAGGTGGTCGTAGATCTCGGCGCCGATGATGTAGGCCATGGGATCGGTCTTGCCGACGTCGCGGTACAGCGCCGCGATCCCGGCGTCGTAGAGGTGGTCCGACTCCTCTTCGAGCGTGGTGACCTGCTCGGTCAGTTCGCCCAGCTTGGCGGCGTTGGCCTTCAGCGAGCGCAGCATCGGCACGGCCTGGCCGATCAGGTCGGCGGTTTGGACGATCACGCCGCCCAGCTTCAGCATGTCGGGCTGGAAGGTCGTCTGCTCGAACAGGGCGGTGACCTTGGCGGTCTTGTGCATCTGGTCGATGGCGTCGTCCATCGAGGTGATCAGGTCGATGATGTCGGCCCGGTCGAACGGGGTGATGAACGAGCGGCGCACATGCAGCATCACGGCCCGCGCGATATCGTCGGCCTGCGCCTCATGGGCGGCGACGTCCGCGCCGTGCCGGGGCGTCTCGGGACCGCCTTCCAGCAGCTTGTGCAGCGATCGGGCGCCGGCGCTCAGCGTGGCGGCATGACTGTCGAAGAGGTCGAAGAACTGGCCCTCCTTCGGCATAAGGGCCTGAAACCATCTCACGTGAGACCTCGATACGGCTGCGTCGCGCCCGTGCGCGGCGGCTCCATAGCGTGATCCGCGGCCGCCGTCATCGAACTGTCACGCAAGTGTCTCGAAAGCTTTCGAGAGGTGTCGCCGAACTGTCATGAGGGGCGCGTAGACCCACGGCATGACGCCCCGTGCGGGCGACGCGGCTGGCCGCGTCGCCGGATTCTCTGGGCGGCCTGTTCAGGCGCTGCCCGGCGGCGGTCCTTGGAGATACGATCACGATGCGCGTGACCATGTTCATCGGCGTTGCGGGCGCAGCGCTGGCTTTGGCCGCCTGCGGCGACAATCCGGGCAAGGGCGCTGCCGGCTCGGACGCCGTGCTGCTCATCGACGGCTCGAGCACCGTCTATCCGATCTCCGAGGCCCTCGGCGAAGAGTTCCAGAAGACCTCGGGCACCCGCGTCACGGTCGGCCTGTCCGGCACGGGCGGCGGCTTCAAGAAGCTGTGTCGCGGCGAGGTCGACATCGCCGGGGCGTCGCGCCCGATCAAGAGCGAGGAGGCCAAGGCCTGCGCCGAGGCCGGGATCGAGTTCATCGAACTGCCCGTGGCGCTGGACGCCCTCGCCGTCGTCATCAGCCCCCAGAACGCCTTCGCCGACTGCATGACGGTGGGCGAACTGAAGACCCTCTGGGAGCCCGGCGCCCAGGGGAAGGTCTCGAACTGGAACCAGATCCGCCCCGGCTTCCCCTCGCGGGCCGTCAAGCTGTTCGGCGCCGGCACTGACTCGGGCACGTTCGACTACTTCACCAAGGCGATCAACGGCGAGGAGGGCGCCTCGCGCGGCGACTACACCGCCACCGAGGACGACAACGTCACCATCAACGGCGTCAGCGGGGACCCGGACGCCCTGGGCTACCTGGGCCTGGCCTATCTCACCGAGAACGCCGGCAAGGTGAAGGCGGTGAAGATCCGTCAGGCGGACGGTTCGTGCGTGGGCCCCTCGGCCGAAACCGCCCGCAACGCCAGCTACCAGCCGCTGTCTCGGCCGCTGTTCTACTATGTGAGCAAGACGTCGGCGGACCAGCGGCCGCACGTGGCGGCGTTCGTGAAATTCGCCTTCGACGCCACCCACGCCGAGCCGCTGGTGTCGGAGGTGGGCTATGTGCCGCTTCCGGCCCAGGCCTATCCGCTGGCGGTGGCCAAGTTCGACGCGCGCAAGACCGGCAGCTTCTTCGACGGCGGCTCCAAGGTGGGCGTGACCGCCGAGGATCTCGTGGCCGACGCCGCGCAGAAGTGACGCCGTTGACCGTTCGAGAGGGGCGGCGCCCATGACCATGACGACGGGCCAGCCGCTCTCGGAATACGAGACGCTGCGCGCCAGCGCGTTCCTGCGCCGTGGCCGGCTGCTGGCGGCGGCGATGAAGCTGGTGCTTTTCGCCTGCGCGGCGCTGTCGGTGGTGATCACCGGGGCGATCGTCTGGGTCCTGGTCTCGGAATCCCTCCCGTTCTTCCGGGAAATCCCGCTGACCACCTTCCTGACCGACACCGAATGGACGCCGGTCTTCACCAACGCCCGCTACGGGATCCTGCCCCTGCTCTCGGCCACCTTCTGGGCGGCGGGAATCGCGATGGCGGTGGCCACGCCGCTGGGCCTGGTGCTGGCGATCTACCTGAGCGAATTCGCGCGGCCCGGGGTTCGCGAGGCGCTGAAGCCGATCCTGGAGATGCTGGCCGCGGTGCCCACGGTGGTCTTCGGTTACTTCGCGCTCCTGTTCCTCACGCCGCTGGCCCGGCAGTTCATCCCGGGCCTCTCGGGCTTCAACCTGCTGATCCCCGGGATCGTCATGGGCGTGATGATCCTGCCCTACGTGGTCTCGATCAGCGAGGACGCCATGCGGGCCGTCCCCATGTCGCTGCGCGAGGGCGCCTTCGCGGTGGGGATGAGCCGGGTGCAGATGGCGTTCTCGGTCATCATCCCGGGCGCCTTCTCGGGCGTGACGGCGGCCTATCTGCTCGGCTTCTCGCGGGCGGTGGGCGAGACGATGGTGGTCGCCATCGCCGCCGGCCAGAATCCCAACCTGACGGGCGACCCGCGCGAGGGCGCGGCCACCATCACCGCCTATATCGTCCAGATGAGCCTGGGCGACCTCCCGCACGGTTCGCTGGCCTATTCGACCATCTTCGCGGCGGGCCTGACGCTGTTCGTCATCACCCTGGTGTTCAACCTGCTGGGCTTCTTCCTCCGGCGGAAGTTCCGGGAGGCCTACTGATGTCGGTCACCGCCCTCGGCGCGCCCGCCGAAACCCGGCGCCTCGTCGCGCAGAAGAAGACCCAGGACCTCGTCTTCGGGACCATCGGCGTCCTGGTGCTGTTCGTGGTCATGGGCCTCCTGCTGACGCTGGTCTCGGACCTGATCATCGACGGCGCGGGCCGGATCACGCCCGAGTTCCTCACCAGCTTCCCGTCCCGTCGCGCCGCCCAGGCCGGCGTGCTCTCGGCCTGGATCGGCACCAGCCTGGTGATGATCGTCACGGCGGTGGTGGCCGTGCCGCTGGGGGTGGGGGCCGGCCTTTATCTGGAGGAGTACGCCCCCAAGAACATCCTGACCGACGCCATCGAGATCAACGTCAGCAACCTGGCCGGCGTGCCCTCGATCATCTACGGCCTGCTGGCCCTGGGCTTCTTCGTCTACGCGCTCGGCATGGGCCAGACGATCCTGGTGGGCGGCCTGGTGCTGGCGCTGCTGATCCTGCCGATCGTGATCGTGGCCACCCGCGAGGCGCTGCGCGCCGTGCCCGCCGGGTTGCGCGAGAGCGCCTACGGCATCGGGGCCAACCAGTGGCAGGTGATGTGGAACTATATCCTGCCCAGCGCGCGGCCCGGCATCCTGACCGGCGCCATCGTGGGCCTGTCGCGCGCCATCGGCGAGACCGCGCCCATCATCACCATCGGCGCCCTGACCTACATCGCCTTCCTGCCGCCGTCGCCGGTCAGCTCGACCCCGCCCTTCGTCAACCTCGACTGGCTGAACTCGCCCTTCACCGTCATGCCGATCCAGATGTTCAACTGGGTCTCGCGGCCGCAGGCGGCGTTCCACGAGAACGCGGCGGCGACCGGCGTCCTCCTGCTCGGCATGACGCTGCTGATGAACGGCTTCGCCATCTACCTGCGCTACCGCCTGCGCCGAACGGTCCGGACCTGAAGATGAACGTCACCACCCGAGCCAGGAGCCCCTCCGTGAGCATGCCTTCGCCCTTGGGAGCCATCGCAGGGGCGGACGCCCAGATCCGCGCCCAGGTGTCGGACCTCAACTTCTGGTACGGCAAGTTCCAGGCGCTGCACGGCGTCTCCATGCCGATCCACGACAGGCAGGTCACGGCCATCATCGGCCCGTCCGGCTGCGGCAAGAGCACGCTGCTGCGCTGCTTCAACCGCATCCACGACCTCTACCTCGGCGTCCGATACGAGGGCGCGATCGAGCTGATGCCCGACCGGCTGAACCTGGTCGGCAAGGCGGTCGATCCCATCCTGGTCCGCCTGATGGTGGGCATGGTGTTCCAGAAGCCGAACCCGTTTCCCAAGAGCATCTTCGAGAACGTCGCCGCCGGCCTCTATGTGCGGGGCATCCGCAACAGGAGCGAGGTGGAAGGCCGTGTCGAGCACGCCCTGAAGCAGGCCGCGATCTGGGACGAGGTCAGCGACCGCCTGAAGAAGCCGGCCTACGAACTCTCGGGCGGGCAGCAGCAGCGCCTCTGCATCGCCCGCGCGCTGGCCCCCGAGCCCAAGCTGCTGCTGCTGGACGAGCCGACGTCGGCTCTGGACCCCATCGCCACCGCCAAGATCGAGAGCCTGATCGACGACCTGGCCGAACAGGTCACGATCGTGATCGTCACCCACAACATGGGGCAGGCGGCGCGGATCTCGGACCACACCGCCTTCATGCACCTGGGCAAGCTGGTCGAGTTCGGCGAGACCGAGCAGATCTTCACCAGCCCGCAGGCCGAGCAGACCCGCGACTACGTCACCGGCCGCTACGGGTAGGACCCGCCATGGAACACACCGTCAAAGCCGTCGACGACCAGCTCAACGCCATGACGCGCGACCTCGCGGCCATGGGCGACCTCGCCGTGGCCCAGGTGCGGGCCGCGATCGACGTCTTCCTGCGCCACGACCTGACGGCCGCCGCCAAGGTGGTGCGCGGCGACGACGCCCTCGACCTGCAGGACGCCGACATCGAGCGCCGCGCCGTGCGCTTCATCGCGCTCCACCAGCCGATGGCCGACGACCTGCGCCGACCGATCGCGGCCATGAAGATCGCGATGCAGCTCGAACGCTGCGGCGACCTGGCCAAGAACATCGCCAAGCGGGTCGGGCGCATGGACGCGCCGGCCGACGCCGCCCAGGCCGAGCCGGTCGCCGAGCTGGGCCGCCTGGCCGCCGAGCGCCTGTCGTCGGTGGTGGACGCCTACCGGGCCTCTGACGCCCAGGGCGCCTACAACGTCTGGGTCCGCGACACCGAGATCGACCAACTCCACGAGAAGGTCCTGGCGGGACTGATCGAGGCCATGACGCGTGAATCGCGCGCGCCGGGCGACTTCGCCCACCTCCTGTTCATCGCCAAGAATCTGGAGCGGATCGGCGATCACGCCACCAACATCGCCGAGCTTGTGCACTACCAGATCACCGGCGCCGATCTGGCCGACCGGCCCAAGCTGTAGGCTTGCGCAGGCGCCGGAGCCGCGGCCTACATGGGGCATGTCCTCGCTCCCTTCGCGCCGCCTGATCCGCCCGCCGTCCGCGGTGTCCGCCCGGCCCGACCGCCGGGCGCTGCTGGGCGGCGCCCTGACGCTGGCCGGCTCGGGCCTCCTGGGCGGATGCGCCACGGCGGCTCCTCCATCGCCCGTTCGGCCGGATTTCCGGGGGCCGCCGCCGCTGGCGCCGATCCGCGCCCGGCCCGACCGCATCACCGGGATCACCGTCTGCCTGCGCCCGTTCCGGGCGGCGGGGCCGCGCCTGGACGCCGAGACGGTGGGCGACAAGCTGGTGGTCCACAACTACGGGCATGGCGGCAGCGGCTGGTCGCTGAGCTGGGGCTATGCGCTGGAAGCCGTGCGCATGGCCCTGGCGGGCGGCGCGCGCGACATCGCCGTCCTGGGCGCGGGCGCGCTGGGGCTGACGGCGGCCACGGTCGCCCAGCGCGCGGGCGCGCGCGTCACCATCTACGCCCGCGAGCGGCCGCAGGAGACGCGTTCGGCACGGGCCACGGGTGTCTGGTCGCCCGACAGCCGCATCGCCCTTTCCGGGTCTGTCGACGCCGGCTTCCCGGCCCGCTGGGAGGCGTTCACCCGCTCCTCCTTCCGGATGCATCAGCAGTTCCTGGGGCTGGCCGATGCGCCCGTGGAATGGACCGAACGCTACATCCTCTCCGACCTGCGGCCGTCCGGGCCGTCGCCCGACCCGATGGGTTTCGCCCACTATGGCGGGCGCATCCGTGACCTGACGCCGGAGACGGTCACGCTGTCGCCGGCCGACCATCCGTTCCCGACCCCCTATGCGCGGCGGGCGGCGCTGCCGATGTTCAACATCACCGCCTACGCCAGGATGCTGGTGGACGACTTCCTGCTCGGTGGCGGGCGGTTCGAGACGGTGGAGTTCCACAGCCCTTCCGAACTGGCGCGGTTGCCCCAGGCGGTGATCATCAACTGTCCGGGCTATGGCGCCCGCGCGCTCTGGAAGGACGAGAGCCTCATGCCGGTTCGCGGCCAGATCGCTTGGCTCGTCCCGCAGCCCGAGGTCACCTACGGCGTTCACTACCGGGGCGTCGGCACGATCTCGCGTCGCGATGGCCTGGTGGTGCAGAACAGCGGCCCGGACGAGTCCTACGGCCACGACGACGCCAACGAAGCGCCCGACCGCGCCGAGGCCGACGCCGCGGTGGCGATGATCGCGCGGCTGTTCCCGGCTGCGACCTGACCTATATTGCGAAGGCTGCGGCGGGCTACGACGGCCCACCGGCGCGCCGATTCCCGGCCCCGATCCGGACGGCGGGCCAGAGCGTCATCGCAAGAGCGCTCTCCCGCCGCAGCGCCCCCTACTGCTGCTGTTGCTGCATCTGGTGCAGCCGCTGCTGGTGCTGATAGGCCGAGCCCTGCATCCGGCGCGAAGCCTGACCACCACGGGTCGCGGGCGACACGCGCAGGAATTCCGGCTCGGTGATCGCGGCGCGCGCCTTGCGCACCGACACGCCCACGGCAAGCTGGCTCTCGGCCTCGCCCTTGTAGACCCCACGCGACGGCGGAACGTCGGAGTAGTCGCGGCCTATGGCGCAGGCCACATGGCGCTCGGTCGCGGGCGTGTTGTTGGTGGGATCGAAGCCGATCCACCGCACGCTGGGCAGGAACACCTCGACCCAGGCGTGGGTCGCGTCGGGGTCCGAGCGGTCGCCGTGCTTGCGGTCGGTGAACAGATAGCCCGACACGTAGCGCGCCGGAACGCCCCAGGAGCGGCAAATGGCGATCATCACGTGGGCGAAGTCCTGGCAGACGCCCTTGCGCGCCTTCAGCACGTCGTCGATCGGGCTGTCGGCGCGGGTGACGCCCGCCTCGTAGCCGAACGAGGCGTAGATCGTCTCGTTCAACGCCCGGAGCGCTGACAGGGGATCGCGGTTTCGCAGGCCGTCGATGTCGTGATCGGCCATGTAGTGATGCAGCGCCTCGCTCTCGCGGGCGAAGCCGTGCGGATGCAGGAAGTCGAAGTTCTCGCCGCGCAGGAATTCCGAGCGCAGGCGATCCCATTCGCCCTGATCCAGCTTGTCGGGCAGGGGCGGCGGAACCTGGGTTTCGACGGCCGAGCGGGCGGTGATGGTCAGGCTGTCGTGCGGCTGGGGCACGTCGAAGTGGTAGACCGCGTTGCCGAAACTGTCGGCGTAGCTGAACACCTGGGCCGGCGGATCCAGATCGAGGTCGAAGCTCACCAGCCGCTGGCGCGCGCTCTTCTGCGGCTGCATCCAGACTTCCATGACGCTCTCGCGCACCGGGAAGGCGTAGCGGTACTGGGTGACGTGGCGGATTTCGAGCAGCACGGGCGGACTCCTAGGCCGGCAGCCGGTCTTCGAGCGGGTAGGCCACGAAGGTGTCGTACAGGCTGCGGTGGATGGCGGCGCATTCGTCCAGCACCGTCTTGAGGAAGGCGCTGGCGCCGCCCGCCTCGATCTCGTCCAGGTCCGCGTACTGCATCCGCGCGCGGAGGCGGCCGGCCAGGCGGTCGGGGCCGACGCTGCCCGCCAGGCCGGCATGGCGGATGATGGCCGACAGGTGCCCTTCGATCTCCTGGGCGCAGAACCGGATCGAGCGCGGGAAATCCTCGTCCAGCAGCAGGAACTGAAGGATCAGCCGCGGCCGCATCTCGGCCGTGTAGGCCCGCAGGTACGGCTCCAGCGCGCAGCCCATGCGCAGCACGCTGGTCAGCGCGAAATGGTCTCCCAGCGGCCGCCGCCGGCGGGTCTCGCCGAACACTACCTCGAGCAGCGATCCGATGAGTTGCGCGCGTTCCAGGTAGACGCCGAGCAGCAGGAAGCTCCAGCCCTCGCCATGACTCATGGTGGCGTCGCCGGCGCCCTTGAACAGGTGCAGGTCTGCGATGGTGTCGTGCAGGAAGAGCTGCGATCCGTCGGCGAACGAACGTCCGGCGTTCGGGTCGGTCATGCGCAGGTAGATGAGGTTCAGCCGCTCCCAGGTCTCGGTGGTGATCTGGTCGCGCACCTGCCGCGCGTTCTCCCGCGCCCGCGAGATCGAGCAGAGGATCGAGCCGTCGTCCTCCTTGTCGAGGGTGAGCGCGAGCGCCGCCTCGTAGGGGCTCTTGGCCTTGGCCACGTCCGGGTCGCCGACGGCGGCCAGGGCGATCCTCGCCACCTGGGTCGCCGCCTCGGACCTGTCCAGCGTCGCCGAGAGCATCACGTCCGAGAGCCGGCACATGTGCTCGGCCCGCTCCACATAGCGACCGATCCAGTAGAGGCTGTCGGCGACGCGCGCGAGCATCATGCGCGGTCTCCCTTCGTGTCGCTGAGCACCCAGGTGTCCTTCGAGCCGCCGCCCTGGCTGGAATTCACCACCAGCGAACCCTTCTTGAGCGCCACCCGGGTGAGCGCCCCGGGCGTCACCACGATCTTCTCGCCCGAGAGGATGAAGGGCCGCAGGTCCACGTGCCGGGGTTCGACCGCGTGGTCGATGAGGCAAGGCGCGGTGGAAAGCTGGATCGTGGGCTGGGCGATGTAGTTGTCCGGGTCGGCCTTCAGCGCCTCGGCGAACTCGGCCTGCTGGGCCTTGGTGGAGTGCGGCCCCACCAGCATGCCGTAACCGCCCGACGCCCCCACCGCCTTGACCACCAGCTTGTCGAGGTTGGCCAGCACGTGGCTGAGCTGGGCCTTCTCGCGGCAGAGGTAGGTCTCGATGTTGGGCAGGATGGCGTCCTCGCCCAGGTAGTAGCGGATCATCTCGGGCACATAGGCGTAGACCGCCTTGTCGTCGGCGACCCCGGTGCCCGGCGCGTTGCAGATCACCACGTTGCCGGCGCGGTAGGCGTTGAACAGGCCCGCGGCGCCCAGGGAGGAGTCGCGGCGGAAGGTGAGGGGGTCGATGAAGTCGTCGTCCACGCGGCGGTAGATGACGTCGATCCGGCGCAGGCCCGTGGTGGTCCGCATGTAGACCATGTTGTCGTGGACCACGAGGTCGCGGCCCTCGACCAGCGGAACGCCCATGAGCCGCGCGAGGTAGGCGTGCTCGTAGTAGGCCGAGTTGTAGACGCCGGGCGTCAGCACCACGACCTGGGGATTTGGCCGCCAGTCGGCCGCCATGCTCTTCAGCGTCGCGAGCAGGAGGTCGGGATAGCGGTCGATCGACCGGACGCCGGCCGAGCGGAAGGTGCCGGGGAAGACGCGCCGCGAGGCCTCGCGGTTGGCCAGCATGTACGAGACGCCGGACGGGACCCGCAGGTTGTCCTCCAGCACCGCGAACTCGCCGTTCTCCTGTCGGATGAGGTCCGAGCCGCAGACGTTGGCGTAGGCCTTGTGCGGCACGTACAGGTTCTGCATCTCGCGCCGGTAGCTGGGCGCGTTCAGCACCAGCTCGCGCGGCACGACCCCGTCCATCAGGATCTGCTGTTCCGAATAAATGTCGGCCAGGAACATGTTCAGGGCGCGCAGCCGCTGGGCCAGACCCGACTCGATCCGGGCCCACTCCGCGCCGGCGATGATCCGCGGCAGGATGTCGGACGGGATGATCCGCTCGGTCGTGCTCTCGGCGCCGTAGACCGTGAAGGTGATGCCCTGGAGGAGGAAGAACCGTTCCTGCGTGCGCTGCCGCTCGGCGAGTTCGTCGGGGGTCAGGGTCGCAAGCCGGGCGTCCAGCGCCGCATAGTGGGGCCGCACCTGGCCGTCCGGCGTCAGCATTTCGTCGTAGGGTCCCGCCACCGGGGCCGCCACATCGTCCGGGGCCGGCTCATCGCGCCTGACGCTCACAGTGGAATCCACGCCTCTAAAGCCCGCTACAGCCTCGACTCTGTAGGACGCTTACGGCGCGTCCGATAGCGGGACCTGCAAATTCGTGTTCTCCGGATCACAGGTCAGGCGGGCGCCTATCATTTGGGCGCCGGGTTTGGATGACACGGACCGGGGCGGCGGCTACACCCGGAAATCGGGGGGCGCGAACGGGGATTCGGGCTTGGGTCGACTGCTTTCCGTCGTCGCCGCCTCGGCGGCATTCTGCGCGCCGGCGCTCGCTGTCGCCGCGGAACCCAAGGCCACGATCCAGGGCGAATTGGACGGGAGCCTGCGGGGCGACATCCAGCGGGCGGTCGGCGAGGTCGACCGGCCCGTCGAGAACCGCTTCGAGGCGCGTCGCCGCGCGCGGGCGGCGGCCGAGGACGCCATCGCCGTCCTGCGGTCCGAGGGCTACTATGCCTACGACGTTCAGCCCGATGTGAGCGACGGCGAGCCGCCGCGCCCCGTCGTCCGGATCTCGCCGGGCCGACGCTTCCTTCTGGGCTCCAGCGCCATCGCCTGGCAGGGGGAGGCGCCCGCGGCCGACGCCCAGACCGCCGCCACGGCGGCCTTGGGACTCAAGCCGGGCGGCCCGGGACGGGCGGCCGAGGTCGTCGCCGCCGAAGGGCGGGTCATCGCGGCGATCCAGGCGCGCGGCTACGCGGATGCGACGGCCGAGCCCCGCGAGGTGATCGTCGACCACGCCGACTTCTCCGTGAGCCCCACCTACCGGATCGCGGCGGGTGGGCTGGTCCGCCTGGACGGACTGGAGATCACGACGGACGGCCGCACCCGACCGGCCTGGATCCGCGGCCTGGCGCCCTGGACCGAAGGCGACATCTACGATCCCACCGACGTGGCCGAGCTGGAGCGCCGCCTGCTGGACACCGGCGTCTACGACACCGTGACCGTCGCCCTGACCCCACCTGAGAAGACCACGGAGGAAGGCCTGCGCCCCGTGGTCGTCAGCCTGGCCGAGCGCGCGCCCCGGACGATCGAGGGCAGCGCCAGCTACGACACCGCCGACGGCTTCGGGGTCAATGCGCGCTGGACCCGCTACAACCGCCTGGGCCGCGCCGACACCCTCGCGCTGCTGGCGCAGGTCTCGGTGCGCGACAGCCGCGCCGGCGCCGAACTGTCGCTGCCGCACTGGCGCAAGGCCCAGCAGACGCTGAAGACCAGCGCCGCCGTCTATCGCGTGCGGACCGACGCCTACGACGAGACCGGCGCCGGCGTGCAGGCGGACATCACGCGCCGCTACGGCCCCACCTCGTACTTCACGTACGGCGTCTCCCTGGACCTCAGCCGAACCGAGGAGCTCCGCGCGGGCACGCTCATGCCGCTGGGACGCGACCTGGTGACGGTGGGGACGCTGGCGGACCTGCTCCTCGACCGGTCGAACGATCCCCTCGACCCGACCCGCGGGTGGCGGCTGAGCACGCGGCTGGAGCCGACCCTGATCGTCGGCGACACCACGCTGCCGTATCTGCGCGCCGTGGCGCAGGGGACCTACTACCTGTCGCTGGACCGCGCGTCGGACACGGTGATCGCCGCGCGGGTGCGCGCCGGGCGGATCATCAACGGGACGGTGGACGAGGTTCCCGCTTCGCAGCGCTTCTACGCGGGCGGCGGCGGTTCGGTCCGGGGCTTCCCCTTTCAGGCGGTGGGGCCGCGGCTGGACGACAACACGCCGCGCGGCGGGGTCTTCCTCTTCGAATCGTCCCTGGAGCTTCGCCGCCGGCTGACCGAGCGGTGGGGCTTCGCGGCCTTCGTCGACACGGGCGCCGTGGGATCGAGCGGGCCGGTGGACTTCCAGGACCTGGCCGTGGGCGCGGGCGTCGGCGTGCGGTACAATCTGGGCTTCGCCCCGATCCGCTTCGACATCGCCACGCCCGTCGCCCGCAAGCGCGGCGAGCCGGCCTTTCAGATCTACGTCAGCATCGGACAGAGCTTTTGAGCGAGGGGCCAGACACGTCGCCCGGAACCGGGCCGGAGCGCGCGCCGGGCGCCGGGGCGGGCCGCGGCGTCCGGCGCAGGGGCGCGGGGGCCATGCGCATCGCCCTCGTCGCGACGCTGGGGGTGTTCGTGCTCCTGGCCGCCGTCGTCGCCGGCCTGCGCTATGGCGTGCTGCTGCCGCAGGTCCGGCTGCTGATCGAGGCGCGGACGGACGGCCTCGAACTGGGGCGCATCGGCCGGCTGAAGATCGAGGGGCTCAGCGGCGACATCTGGCGCGACGCCCGGGTGCGCCGCCTGACGATCCGGGACGACAAGGGCGTCTGGCTGGAGGCCCAGGACGTCCGGCTGACATGGCGGTATCTGGAGCTGCTGCGGCGCCGCTTCGACGCGGACCTGATCGAGGTGCGGCAGGTCCGGGTGCTGCGCCGGCCCGAACTGGGGCCGAAGGGCCAGGATCGCGGCCTGCCGGTCTCGTTCAGGATCGATGCGATCCGCACCCGGCTCGTGATGGAGCCGGCCTTCAGCTACGAGCGCGGCGTCTATGACGTGAAGGCGGGCCTCGACATCGCCCGGGTCGGGACGCGCAGCGCACGGCTGTCGGCCGACAGCGTCCTGCACCCCGGAGACCGGCTGGCCGTGGACTTCCGTGTCGGCGGCGCCGGGCCGCTCCGGATCGTCACCGACGCGCGCGAGGCGCGGGGCGGGGCGCTGGCCGGCGCCCTGGGGCTGCCGGCGCAGCAGGCGTTCGAGCTGTCGATCCGCGCCGACGGGACCACGTCGGCGGGCCGATTCTCGGCGCGCGCGGTCTCGGGGGACACCATGCCCCTGACGGCCAAGGGCGCGTGGACGCCGGCGGGCGGACAGGCCGACGGGCGCCTGTCCCTGTCGGCGTCGTCGCTGACGGCGCCCCTGGCCGAGCGGCTGGGCCCCGAAGTGACCTTCGCCCTCTCGGGCCGTAAGGCGGGCGAGGGCGCCTATGCGCTGGACGCGCGCGCGCAGGCCGAGGCCGTCCAGGCGCGAATCTGGGGCCTGGGCGACCTGGGCGCGCGGCGAACGGGGCCGGCCGGCCTGCGCGTGGCGGTGTCGGCGCCCTCGCTGTCGCGGATCACCCAGGGCCCGAACATGGGCGCCGCAGGCCTCACGGGCGTCCTGCGGGGCGATGGGACCGGCTGGCGGTTCGCCGGGGATGCGGCGGTCTCGGCCATCGACCTGGGCGGATACGGACTGAACCGGATCGCGGGGCCTGTCGAGGTCGCGGCGGGGAAGGCCGGCGTGCGCGTCGAGACGCGGCTGGCCGGGGTCGGCGGGCGAGGCGAGGGCTTCGCGGCGGCGCTGCTGGGCGGTGCGCCCACGGCGGCGCTGTCGGCCGAGCGCCTGGCCAACGGGCAGATCCTGCTGCGCGACCTGGACGTCGCCGGCCGGGGCCTGCGGGTGGAGGCCTCGGGCGGCCGCAGCCTGCTGGGCGGGCTGACCTTCAAGGGCCGGGCTTCGGTCTCCAACCTGGAAGCCGCCCAGGCCGGCGCCCGCGGCGGCGCAGGCGCCGACTGGCAGGCGACCCAGGCCCGCGCGGGCGCGCCGTGGTCCTTCACACTGGACGCGCGGGGCGAGCGCCTGGCCCTGGGGGTGTCCGAACTCGACCGTCTGCTGGGCGCCGCGCCGCGGCTCCAGGTCCGCGCGAACTGGCAGGCCGGACGGCTGGAGGTGGCCCGCGCCGCCCTGAACGGCGCCGCGCTCGACGCCTCGGCCAGCGGGACGATGGCAGCGAACGGAACCCTGGCGTTCAAGACCGACTGGAGCGCCCAGGGCCCGGTGCGCGCCGGCCCGGTCGAGATCACCGGCCGCCTGAGCGGCGACGGGCGGGTGGCCGGGACGGTCGCCGCGCCGCGCCTCGACCTGACGGCCGCCATCGAGCAGGTGGACGTCCCCCGCCTGCCGCTGCGCGACGCGAAGCTGACCCTGACGTTCGTCCAACAGGCCGACGGCTCGAACGGGGCCGTGGCGCTGACGGCCGACAGCGCCTTCGGCCCGGCGCGCGGCCGCGCCGACTTCCGCTTCCCGCGGGGCGGCGTCGACCTCAGCGACCTGTCGGTGGACGCCGGCGGGCTGACGGCCGAAGGCTCGGTGTCGCTGCGTCGCGCCAGCCCGTCGGCGGCCGACCTCAGGCTGGAGGTGGTGAAGGGCGCGTTCCTGGACGGCGGCCGGCTCTCGGGCGCGCTCAGGGTGCGCGACGCCGCGGGCGGCCCCCAGGCCAACCTGTCGCTGCGGGGCCAGGCCGTGCAGCTTCCGGGCTCGCCCATGGTGATCCGGACGGCGACGGTCACCGCGGACGGCCCGCTGTCGCGCCTGCCCTACACGCTGGATGTCCGGGGCGCGTCCGACCGGGGACCGTGGGCCGTCGAGGGGCAGGGCGTGCTCTCGGACCTCGCGCCGGGCTATGGCGTCACCTTCGCCGGCCAGGGGCGGCTGGCCGGCCGGGGCCTGCGGACGACCGAGGCCGCCAGCGTGCGCCTCGTCGGCGACGACCGCACCGCGCGTATCCGGCTGGTCGCCGAGGACGGGGGGCTGATCTCGGTCGACGGCGCGCTGAACCGGAGCGGCGCCGACCTTCGGGCGCGCATCGACCGGCTGGGCCTGGGCCTGTTCGATCCCGACCTGACGGGCCGCCTGAACGCCACGCTGGCGCTCCGGGGCCAGGGCGAGCGGCTGGCCGGCGACCTCGAGGCGCGGATGATCAACCTGCGCGGGCGGGGCGCCCCGGCCAAGCTGGGCCTGGACGGGACCGTCCGCGCCCGGCTGACGGACGACAGCCTCTCGATCGACCTGACCACCACCAACGACAGCGGCGTGAAGGGCGAGGCGGCCTTCGTCCTGCCTGCCGAGGCCTCGGCCGCGCCGTTCCGCGTGGCCATAGCCCGCCAGAGGCCGATGAGCGGCCGCTTCGACTTCGAGGGCGAGGTGGGCCCGCTCTGGGACCTGCTGATCGGCGGCGACCGGGCCCTCTCGGGCTTCGTGCGGGCCCAGGGCCAGGTGTCGGGCGCGCTGGCGGACCCGCGCGCCCGCGGCTCGGTCGTGGTGGAGCGGGGCCGGTTCGACGACGGCGCGACGGGCCTTTCGCTGCGCGAGGTGGCGGTCAGGGCCAGCTTCGACGAGCACGCGGTCGACGTCACCGAAGCCCGGGGCGTCGATGGGAAGGGCGGGAAGCTCAACGGCCAGGGCCGGATCAGCCTGGAGCGGGCGGGGGTGTCCAGCTTCCGGCTCGACCTTCAGGACTTCCGCCTGATCGAGACCGACCAGGCCTCGGCCTCGGCGACGGGCCAGGGCGCCATCAACCGCGCGGCCGACGGGAAGGTGACGCTCACGGGCGACTTCACCATCAACGAGGCCGAGGTGGCCGCCGACCCGCCGGTGCCCTCGGGCGTGGTCCCGATGGAGGTGAAGGAGATCAACCGCCCCGACGACCTGCAGACCACGGTTCCCGCACGCGCACGGGCCGGCCCCGCCTGGGCGCTGGACGTGCGCCTGCGCGCGCCGCGGCGGATCTATCTGCGCGGGCGGGGACTGGACCTGGAGATGTCGCTGGACGCGCGCGTGGGCGGCACGACGGCCCAGCCCGAGCTGTCGGGCGTGGCGCGGGTGGTGCGCGGCGACTACGACTTCGCCGGCCGGCGTTTCACCTTCGACGACCGCGGCGTGGTCTATCTGTCGACCCGTCCCCAGAACATCCGGCTGCAACTGGACGCCACCGAGGAAGACGACACCCTGACGGTGACGGTGCGGATCCGCGGCACGGCGGCCAAGCCCGAGATCACCCTGGTGTCGTCGCCCAGCCTGCCCAACGACGAGATCCTGGCCCAGGTGCTGTTCGGCCGCTCGGCCTCGCAGCTCTCGGCGGTGGAGGCGGCCCAGCTCGCCGTGGCGCTGTCGTCGCTGGCGGGGGGCGGCGGGTTCGACGTGGTGGGCAACCTGCGCAACTTCGCCGGCCTGGACCGCCTGGCGTTCGGCGGCGGCGACGAAGCGGGCGTGACGGTCTCGGGCGGCAAGTACCTGACCGACGACGTCTATCTCGAACTCACGGGCGGCGGGCGCGAGGGGCCGACGGCGACGGTGGAATGGCGCATCCGCAAGAACCTCTCGATCCTGTCGCGGCTGGCCGGCGAGTCCGGCAACCGCATCGCCATCCGCTGGCGCCGCGACTACTGAGCGGATCGGGCGCGGGACCGGCGTGTCCCGGGCGCGCGTCTTGCGGTCCATGACGGGCGACGCCGGAGGCCTGTCGGTCTCTGCGTCTGTCTGGAACCACGAAAAACACGAAAGGACACGAAAGGGGCCGGGCATCCTGAGCCTCCGCGTGAGCGGAGGGTCGGTCATGGAGTCGCGGGCTTCCGCGATTATTTCCACGAGGGGGCGCCGCTTCGCGGCCTGTCGGGGCCGGACGCCCTTTCGTGTCCTTTCGTGTTTTTCGTGGTCCGAAGGCGGCGGTTCGCGCCACTCCGGCGTCGCCGGGAGAGCCCTGTCAGCTCGAGTTGAAGGGGTGGTCCGGGACCATGCGCCTGGGCCAGTGGGCGAAGGGGTCGGGGCTGGGGGGTGAGGCCGGCTCGTGCTTCGCAGGGTCCACGGATGCACACGGAGACACACGGATGGGAGCGTCGGCGTCATCCGTGTG
>NZ_JBBCIT010000049.1:0-9095 GCF_037189685.1 Phenylobacterium sp.
CCCAGCAGATGGTCGACAAGCCGCCCGCGCCCGAACCGGCCGCCCATGCGGTGCACCGCCGACAGCGCCATCTGCGCCGGTCGGGTGGCGTCCACCGTCTCGACCTCGCCCAGGCAGAGGTCGCACTGGCCGCAGGCCTTCACGCCTTCCTCGCCGAAGTAGCGGCGCACGGCGGCGGCGCGGCAGGTCGTGCCGTCCAGCATGGCGTAGAGCTGGCGGACCTTGCGGCCCTGCACCTGCTTGACGCTCTCGTCGACGTCGCGGCCGTCCAGCCGGCGGAACGCCCAGGCCATGTCGGCCGAGCCATAGAGCGTGATGCCCTCGGCCGGGTCGCCGTCGCGTCCGGCGCGGCCGATCTCCTGCCAGTCGGCCTCGATCGAGGCCGGCGGATCGGCGTGGATCACATAGCGGACGTCGGGTTTGTCGACGCCCATGCCGAAGGCGATGGTCGCGACCATCACCGCCTCGTCGGCCTCGAGGAACTTCTCCAGCCGGTCGGCGCGGACGTTCTTGTCGAGACCCGCGTGATAGGCCAGGGCCGGAACCCCGGCCCCGCGCAGGGCCTCGGCCAGCTTGTCGACCCCGTCGCGCGAGCCGGCATAGACCACGCCCGAGCGTCCCGGCCGCGCGGCGACCAGCTCCAGCACGCGCTTGTGGCCAGCCCCGCGCTTGCGTTCGGCCGACAGCGCCAGCTCCGGCCGCGCGAAACTCGCCACGAACTCGGCCGAGTCCTCCAGCCGCAGCTCGGCGCGGATGTCCTCGCGGGTGCGGTTGTCGGCGGTGGCCGTGACCGCCAGCCGCGGCACGTTCGGGAAGATGTCCGCCAGCCGGCCCAGCATCCGGTACTCGGGCCGGAAGTCGTGGCCCCACTGGCTGACGCAGTGCGCCTCGTCGATGGCGACCAGCGAGAGCGACAGGCGCGACAGCCGCTCCAGCATCGCCGGCTGCATCAGCCCCTCGGGCGAGACGTAGAGCAGGTCGAGCGCGCCCGCCTCGATCCGCCGCCAGGTCTCCATCCGCTCGTCGGGATCGATGGCGGAGTCGAGCCGGGCGGCGGCCACGCCCGACTGCGTCAGCGCCGCCACCTGGTCGGTCATCAGCGCGATCAGCGGCGAGACCACCAGCCCCAGCCCGGACCGCACCAGGGCCGGGATCTGGTAGCAGAGGCTCTTGCCCCCGCCGGTGGGCAGCACCGCCAGCGCGTTGCGCCCGGCCAGCACCTCGGCGATCACGCCGGCCTGCAGGCCGCGGAAGTCCGTATGCCCGAAGGTGCGCCGCAGGACGTCCCGCGCGGCGTCGAGCGGCGCGGTGGCGGTGTCGGCGACGGAACTCATGGCGCCTCTATGCCGCGCATCGCCGCCAGGCGCCATTCACAACGCGAACTCCGTGCGCGGCGGGCGCGATCTGTTGGCCACGAACCCACACGAAGAACACGGACCGGCGGACATTCCGAGCCTCCGCGCAAGCGGGGGCTCCGTATGCAAACCACGGAAAACACAGAAGGACACGGAATCGCAGCTTTGCCTTCTGTGTCCTTCCGTGTTTTCCGTGGTTTCTTGTAATTCGAGAGGCGCCCCTTCGCGGCCGTGCAGGACCACGCGCCGGCGCTTGCCGACCCGTTCGTGTTTTTCGTGTGGGTCCGTGGCCGATCGCCTTCTCCCTCCGCCGCGCGGTGCGGAGAAGGATCCCTACCCCTGTTTCACCGCCTTGGTCTGGAAACCGGCGATACGGTCGGCCATGTCGGGGCCGCGGCCTTCCCCGCGGTAGATCTCGTGGGCGAGGCCCGCGCCGAGGGGCAGGCCGTCGGTCTCGCGGACCAGGCGCTTGTTGGCGCGGTGGCTGAACCAGGAGTTGGCGAGGATCTGGGCGACCAGAGCGTCGAGGCGGGCGTCGAACTCGGCGTCGGGAACGCAGAAATCGGCCAGGCCCAGGCTCAGCGCCTCGGGTCCCGCGACCGTCCGGCAGGTGAACATCATCTCGCGCGTCCGATAGGTCCCGACCCGGCGCGGCAGGCGTTGCGACAATCCCCAGACCGGCGTCAGCGCCCACTTGGCGTGGGTGTCGGCGAAGCGCGCGCCCTCGGCGGCGAAGACGATGTCGCCGGCCAGCGCCAGTTCCAGCGCGCCGGTGTAGCAATGGCCGTGGACGGCGCTGACCACCGGCTGGGGCAGGTCGGCCAGCCGCTCGATCACCTTCGACTGGAAGAACGGCTCGGGCAGCTTCTCGCCCGCGGCGATGTCCGACAGGTCGTGGCCGGCCGAGAAGCAGCGGCCGGCGCCTTTCACCACCACCAGGCCCACCGCCTCGGTCTGGCCGGCGATGGCGCGCACATGGGCGTCCAGTTCCCGGAAGAGTTCGACGTTCAGGGCGTTCAGCTTGTCGGGCCGGTTGAGGGTGAGGATCGCCGCGCCGCCGCGGTCCTCGCGCAGGACCAGGTTCGTCATGTCACTACTCCGCCGCCAGGGCCAAAGGCGCCGGCTGCGCCCCGCGCAGCAGCCGCCCCGGCAGGGCGCCGGTCGGCTCGCCGTCGCGATAGGTGACGTTCCCCGCCACCAGGGTCGCCGTATAGCCGTCGGCCCGCTGGATCAGCCGCCGGCCGCCCGCGGGCAGGTCGTAGGCCACCTGCGGCGCGCGCAGCTTCAGCCGGCCGTAATCGATCACGTTGAGGTCGGCGCGGTAGCCCGGCGCCACCAGGCCCCGGTCGTACAGGCCCACCAGCTCGGCCGTGTCGCGGCATTGGGCCTTGACCATCTGCTCCAGCGGAAGCTTCGGCCCGCGGGTGCGGTCGCGCGTCCAGTGGACGAGGTTGGTGGTGGGGAAA
Organism: Phenylobacterium sp.; assembly: GCF_037189685.1. Classification (GTDB taxonomy): domain Bacteria; phylum Pseudomonadota; class Alphaproteobacteria; order Caulobacterales; family Caulobacteraceae; genus Phenylobacterium. The sequence goes on from NZ_JBBCIT010000049.1 coordinate 2,822, forward strand.
CTGCCGTCGCAGATCATGCCGACATGCGCGCCGCCGTCCGACAGGCCGGGGACCACCTGCGGGTGGTTCAGCATCTCGTAGGCCGGGTCGAGGCTGCCGGACGCGTAGTTGAGGAACGGGAGATACAGCATCCCGCGCCCGTCGTCGGCCAGCATGTGGTCCAGCGCCACCTCGGCCGGGTCCAGCCCCGCGCGGGCGGCCACGGCGGCCACGGTCTGGTCGGCGGTGGGTTCGTAGTCGGGGATCTCGCCCATGAGGAACATCTTGTCCCAGTTCCGCGGCTGCGTGCCGGCGAAGCCGCGCCGGTCGCCGGCCTCCTCGGCGAGCAGGGTCCGGCGGAACTCGGGGTCGCGCAGGCGCGCGACGCGTTCGGCCAGGGGCAACGACCTGATGCCCTGGTACGAGGGATTCTGGGTGAACGGATTGATGGTCAGTTCCAGGCCGAACAGCACGCCCACGGGCCGGGTCGCGGCCTGGGCCTTCATGGACAGCCCGGCGGCGCCGGCGTCGGCCAGGTATCCCAGGAGGGCCTTGTAGCTTTCGGGCGCCCGGGGGCTCTGGACCAGGCTGAACGACAGCGGCCGTCCCGACGTCTCCACGATGCGCCGCATCATGGCGAACTCCTCCGCCGGGTCTGAGAAGTCGGAGACGAACTGGAGCACGCCGCGGCCGGCGCCGTTGTCGGCCGCGGCCATGCCCAGGGCGATGCCGGTCAACTCGTCCTCGCCGGCCGTCAGGGTGGCGATCGGCGAGCCGTCGGAACTGCGATGGTTCAGGGTGCGCGAGGTGCCGAAGCCCATGGCGCCGGCCTCCATCGCCCGCCTGGCCAGCGCGGCCATCGCGGCGATGTCGGCCTCCGTGGCCGGTTCGCGGTCCACGCCGCGCTGGCCCATGACGTAGACGCGCAACGCCGCGTGCGGGAGCTGGCTGCCCACGTCCACGTCGAACCGCCGTCGCGCCAGGCCGTCGAGATATTCGGGATAGCTCTCCCAGTTCCACGGCAGACCATCGGACAGGACGGGGAAGGGAATGTCCTCCACGCCTTCCATCAGCCGGATCAGCCGGTCGTGGTCGTCGGGCCGGCACGGCGCGAAGCCGACGCCGCAGTTGCCCATGATCACCGTGGTGACGCCGTGCCACGAGGACGGCTGCATCCGCTCGTCCCAGGTGGCCTGGCCGTCGTAGTGGGTGTGGACGTCGACGAAGCCGGGCGTGACGATCTGGCCCCGGGCGTCGATCTCCTCGGCGCCCGCGCCGGCGATGCGGCCCACGGCGGCGATCCGGCCGTCCTTCACACCCACGTCGGCTTCGAAGGGCGCGCCGCCTCCGCCGTCCACCACCGTGCCGCCGCGGACGACGACGTCGAAGGCCTTTTCCATCGCGCGCTCCCTTCGCGTCGTTGATTGCGGCCATTAGCCGCCGGTGACGCGGGGTCGGTCAAGCGCGGGCCTGATGTGCTGGATTTGAAGTTCGCCTGCACCAGGGTGGCGCGCCGGAGCGGACTTCAAATCGAGAAAGGACACTAGCCGCCTTCGCGCGGCATCTCGGCTTCCTTGCCGGCGCACCCGTGGAGACGCCGGTTCGGCAGCGCCGCTTCCGCGACCCAGGGATAGTCCAGGTCGCTCATGCCGTCCGAACAGTCGCTGGCGTAGACGGTGAGGGTGAGCTGTTCGCCCCCCGGCTCGTGCGCGATCCAGGTGGCGCGGCCCGGCGCCACCGTCGCGCCCTCGGCCCGGTAGACCCGGTCGGTCTCGCCCGGCGCGGAATAGGTCAGCGTCCGGCCGTCGGTCACCCGGATCGCCCAGAAGGGCTCGGTCCCCCGCGCCATGATCGGCTGGCTGATGTCCATGCCGACGCTCGCCGCCGCCTTGGGCGCCGCCTGACCGTCGGGCGAGGCGTGGACTTCGGACGCGACGCCGTCGGCCCCCGGCGGCTGGCAGGCGACCAGGGCCAGGGTGGCGCCGGCGAGGAGAAGGCCGAAGCGCAACGGGTCGGTCCAGTGGTGCATCGGGAGTCCTTCGGGACGGCGCCGGGAAGCGACGCGGGAGGTCGGCAGGATAGAGGCCATCGAAGGGTGAGGGTATTATCGGGCCTTGATAAGGCGAGGCTGCTCGTCGTCTCGGCGGGTCTGCCCTGGCCCGGCCTGGACGAAGCCGGCTTCCGCGCCGGGGCGACGCGCACTAGCGTCGTGCGTCGTGGCGCAGCCGTTGACCTTCTACGAATTCTTCGCCGGCGGCGGCATGGCCGCGCTGGGCCTGGGCGAGGCCTGGACCTGTGCGTTCGCCAACGATTTCGACGCCCGGAAGGCGGCGACGTACCGCGCGAATTTCCCCGACGCGGCGAACCATCTGCGCGAGGGGGACGTCTGGGCCCTGACCGCGGACGACCTGCCGGGCCGCGCCGACCTCGCGTGGGCCTCCAGCCCGTGCCAGGACTTCAGCCTCGCGGGCGGCCGGGCCGGCCTGGAGGGCGGCCGCTCGTCGGCCTTCTTCGGCTTCTGGCGGCTGATGGAGGCGCTGGACGACCGGGGCCGCGCGCCGCGCGCCATCGTGATCGAGAACGTCAGCGGCCTGCTCACCTCGAACGGCGGCGCCGACTTCGCGGCCCTGGGCGCGGCGCTGGCGGGCCGCGGCTACCGGTTCGGCGCGCTGGAGATCGACGCGGCCGCCTTCCTGCCCCAGTCGCGCCCCCGCGTCTTCGTCGTGGCCGCCCGCGACGCGCCCGCCGCCCTGACGGGGGACAGCCCCTTCCACACCCGCGCCGTGCGCGCCGCCCACGCCAGGTTGCCGGATGCGGCCGCGCAGGCCTGGGCATGGTGGCGGCTGGCCGCGCCCCCCGCCCGCAACACCGACCTTGCGGCCCTGCTCGAGCCCGACGACGCCGTGGCCTGGCGGTCGGAGGCCGAGACGCGGCGGCTGGTCTCGCTGATGGGGCCGCTGCACCGGGCGCGGATCGACGCGGTCGGCGGCCGGACCGTGGGCGCCGTCTTCCGCCGCACCCGCGTCGAGGACGGCCGGCGCGTCCAGCGGGCCGAGGTCCGGTTCGACGGCCTGGCCGGCTGCCTGCGCACGCCGCGGGGCGGGTCCTCGCGCCAGACGATCCTGGTGGTCGAGGAGGGTCGGGTCCGGTCGCGCCTGCTGACGGCCCGGGAAGCGGCCCGGCTCATGGGCCTGCCCGACACCTATGCCCTCCCGGCGACGACCACCACGGCCCTGCATGTGGCGGGCGACGGCGTGGCCGCGCCCGTGGTCCGCTGGCTGGCCCGCGAGCTGCTGGAGCCGCTGCTGCGCCCCGCCCGGATGCTGGCCGCCGAGTAAGGGCGTCAGAAAAACTATCAGCCAGGCCACGGCGTCGCGGCTTCCAATCCCCACCGGAAGGCTTAGGGTTCGGCCCACGTTTCCGAGCCCAGACAGAAGGCCGCTCCGATGGACTCCACCCCTGACAAGGCCTACGACGCCGCGCGCTACAGCCGCTCGGGCCGGGGCAAGATCTACGATTCCGTGCTGGATCTGGTCGGCGACACCCCGCTGGTGCGCCTGCCCCACCTGACCGCGATACTGAAGCCCAAGGGCGAGGTCGTGGCCAAGCTCGAATTCTTCAACCCGCTGGCCTCGGTGAAGGACCGTATCGGCGTGTCCATGATCGAATGGCTGGAAGCGACCGGAAAGCTCAAGCCCGGCGGCCGGATCGTGGAGCCCACCTCGGGCAACACCGGGATCGCGCTGGCCTTCGTGGCCGCGGCCAAGGGCTATCCGATCACGCTGGTCATGCCCGAGAGCATGTCGATCGAGCGGCGCAAGATGCTGCTGATCCTGGGCGCGCACCTGGAGCTGACCCCGGCGGAGAAGGGCATGGCCGGCGCCGTCGCCCGCGCGAAGGAGATCGTCGAGGCCACGCCCGGCGCGGTGATGCCGCAGCAGTTCGACAACGCGGCCAACCCGCTGATCCACCGGGTCTCGACCGCCGAGGAGATCTGGAACGACACCGACGGCCGCGTGGACGCGGTCATCTCGGGCGTCGGCACCGGCGGGACGATCACCGGCGTGGGCCAGGTGCTGAAGGCGCGCAAGCCGTCGGTGAAGATGGTGGCGGTGGAACCGACGGCATCGCCCGTGCTGTCGGGGGGCTCTCCCTCGCCGCACAAGATCCAGGGGATCGGCGCGGGCTTCGTCCCCTCGATCCTGGACCGCGGCGTGATGGACGAGATCATCCAGGTCAGCAACGACGACGCCTTCGCCATGGCGCGGCGGGTGGCCAAGGAAGAGGGGATCCCGGTCGGCATCTCGTCGGGCGCCGCCTTGACCGCCGCCTTCGACCTGGCCAGCCGCGACGAGATGGCCGGCAAGCTGATCGTGGCCATCATCCCCAGCTTCGCCGAGCGCTACATCTCCACCGCGCTGTTCGACGGATTGTGATCCGGCGTCCGTCATCCCCCCTCATGCCGGGCGATGACGCATGAACGGGACGACCGACGTCTACGGCCCCGAGAAGCGCTCGGCGGTCATGCGGCGGGTGAAGGGGCGGAACACGACCCCCGAGATGACGGTGCGCAAGGCGCTGACGCGGCTGGGCGCGCGCTACCGCCTGCATCGCAAGGACCTGCCGGGCAATCCCGACATCGTGCTGCCCGGCCGCCGGCTGGCGATCTTCGTCCACGGCTGCTTCTGGCACGGCCACGACTGCGCCCGCGGCGCCCGGGTGCCGAAGCAGAACCGCGACTACTGGGTCGCCAAGGTCGGCCGCAACGTGGCCCGCGACGCGAGGAACGCCGAGGCGCTGGCGGCCGCCGGCTGGCGCGTCGAGGTGGTCTGGGAATGCGACCTCAGGGACGCGGCCGCGCTGGAGGCCCGGCTCGTCGATCTTCTGTCGCGTCAGCCCTTGAGTCCGAAGAGCCGCGCGAAGAAGCCTGGCTTGCCGTCGTCCCCGCCGCTCGCGGCCTCGCGCAAGTAGCGTAACTCGGTGTAGCGGAAGCCTTCGGGCTCCTGGACGCCCAACTGGTAGCCGCAGATGGCGGCGGCCATATCGGCGGGCGCCGAGAACAGAAAGTCGATTCCCGTGGCCTCATCGGCGTCCTGCCGCCGGATGGCTTCGTCCCTTATGGCGGTCAAGGCCGCGGGCGGGGCGCCCGTCACCTCAAGGTGGTCGTCGTCCGGATCACGAACCGCGCGCCAGGTTTCGCCCCCCGCGTCGTAGCCGCGGGCCTCGGCGTACATGACGTGTTCCTCGACGGCGCAGGCGACGGCCGGCCCCAGCGCCGCGAGCCGCGCCAGCCGGCCTTTGAACGCATCGTCGAAATCGTTGCTCAAGACCAGCAGCCAGCCACCGGGCAGAACCCCCATCCCGAGCGCTTCTGGAAGCTCCCGCGCGTCGACTTCGCCCACCACTTCAGCGCCGAGGGTCGCGACGGCGTCGTCCGGCGCGAGGCCCGAGACCGCGATCCAGGAATGCGAGAAACCCATCCGTTACCCCCCAACTCGTCATCCTCATTGTCCCAGAGCGCCGGGTGGATCGCAAGAACAAAAGGGAAACTAGGATGCGGGGGCGTCCTCCACCGTCACCTCGGTCTTCACCGAATTGGCGATGAAGCATTCCTCGTGCGCCTCGTGATGCAGACGCGCGGACTCCTCCCGCGTGGGCCCGCGGCCGTCGTAGGCGATCTCCGGCCGCAGGGTGACGCGGGTGACGGCCATCCGGTCGCCGTCGATCTTCTCCATCACGCCTTCGGCGGCGTCGCGGTAGCGCAGGACGGTGAAGCCCGCCAGCCGCGCCCGATGGAGGAAGGTGAGCATGTGGCAGTTCGAGAGCGCGGCCACGAGCATCTCCTCGGGGTCCACCGCCCCCGGCGCGGCCCACTTGCCCACCACGTGACGCGAGGCGGTGGCCGGCACGACGTGCTCGGCGAAGCTGACGGTGTGGCCGCGGCCGTAGCGGCCCTTGAGGAAGTCCTCGGGAGTCTCCCGCAACGCCCACTCGACCGTGGCGCGATAGGTGGCCATCAGAACGCCTCGGCGGGCAGCTTCATCATGAGTTCGGAGCCGGCCTTGAGCTTGGCGAGGCGGTTGGCGGTCTCGGGCAGGACGCGCTCGAGGTAGTAGCGTCCGACGACCAGCTTGGTCTCGTAGAAGGGGTCGGCCCCGCCGGCGGCGATGCGGGCCAGGGCGGCCCGGGCCTGGAGCGCCCACATGTAGGCCAGGGCGGTGAGGCCGAAGAGGTGCAGGTAGTCGGTGGAGGCGGCGCCGGCGTTGTCGGGGTTGGCCAGGCCGTGCTGCATCAG
>NZ_JBBCIT010000050.1:0-41381 GCF_037189685.1 Phenylobacterium sp.
CGAAGCTTGAGAGGATCTGTCCCTAGTACGAGAGGACCGGGATGGACACACCTCTGGTGGACCTGTCGTGGCGCCAGCCGCGCAGCAGGGTAGCTAAGTGTGGAATAGATAACCGCTGAAAGCATCTAAGCGGGAAACTAACCTCAAAACAAGGCTTCGCCGAGAGCCGTGGTAGACCACCACGTTGATAGGCCAGGTGTGGAAGTGCGGCGACGCATGGAGCTTACTGGTACTAATCGCTCGATCGGCTTGATCGTTCTTAGTTGAACTCATGAGCTGCTTTGCAGGCTCTGATGTCTTCTCATCTGATCCGCTTCGTTGACCTGGTGGCTTTGTCGAGAAGTCCCCACCCGATCCCATCCCGAACTCGGTCGTTAAGCTTCTCAGAGCCGATGGTACTTCGTCTTAAGGCGCGGGAGAGTAGGTCGCCGCCAGGTCTACAAAGCGGATCAGGATCCAGAACCCTTCAATTCACGATGCCGGCTTGGCCGGTCCTTGATCGACCGATTTTGACGCGGGATGGAGCAGCCCGGTAGCTCGTCAGGCTCATAACCTGAAGGTCACAGGTTCAAATCCTGTTCCCGCACCCAAAACAGCTGACCCCCGTCACCTCCGTGACGGGGGTTTTGCGTTTCCAGCCCTGAATCTCGGCCTGGATGGCCACGCCAGCGGGTTGCGATCCGGGCTGAGAGTTCGTTTGATGGCGTTCGGGCCTGCCCGGTGGCGTTCCGGTATCCGTGGCCCGGTCACATCGAGGGAGATCGCGGCATGTATCGGCACATCCTGATTCCGACGGACGGTTCGGAGGTGGCGCAGAAGGGCGTTCAGGCGGGCGTGGAACTGGCGAAGGCTCTCGGGGCCAAGGTGACATTCGTCATCGCGTCCGAGCCGTTGCCTGTGTTCACCGATCCGGGGGTCCTGGCGTCCCCCGCCTTCGATATGGCCGCATATAGCGGCGCGCAGGACGAGAACGCCAGCCGGGCCCTCAACGCCGCCAAGGCCGCGGCCGCCGGCGCCGGCGTTGCGGCCGACGGCGTCCATGTGCCTCGCAGCCAGCCCGCCGAAGCCATCCTGGAGACAGCAAAAGCTCAGGGTTGCGACCTGATCGCGATGGCCTCGCACGGTCGGCGCGGTGTCGGACGCCTCCTGCTGGGCAGCCAGGCCTCGGAAGTTGTGACGCGCAGCACGGTCCCTGTGCTCGTCCTGAAATAGGCCTTGGTGTCCCGGATCTGTGCCGGGAGCTGGGGGCGCGTCAGGTGCTGGCCCTCGCGCTAGCTGGCGGTGCGCGCGGGTTCGGCGGCCGGACGGCGCGCGCCGTGGCCGGCTGACCTCGCATGGCCCGTGTTCAGGCGTTCGGGCGCGTGAGCAGGAAGATGGCGACGCAGCAGAGCGTGGCCGCCACGCCACCGAGGATCCACGGGTTGGACAGGGTCAGGGCCAGCAGCCCCCAGCTCGCGGCCATCAGGACGATGGCGGTGGCCTTCGCCTTGGCCGGGATGGCGCCCCGGTCCTGCCAGTCGCGCAGGACGGGGCCGAAGCGCGGATGGTTGCGCAGCCGCTCGGCGAGTTCGGGCGAACTGCGGGCGAAGGCCCAGGCCGCGACCAAGAGGAACGGCGTCGTGGGCAGGACGGGCAGGACCACGCCTGCGGTGGCGAGGCCCACCGCCGCCCACCCGACGGTGCGGTAGATGATGACCTTCACCCGTCGCGGGGCCGTCGCGGTCGGGGCCGTCGCGGTCGGGGGCGGCGGGTCGTGGGGCGGCGGGTCCAGCGGTGGTGTCCTTCCGGAAGGCGGCGGTCAGACGACCTGAGCCACGCGCAGCGAGTTGGTTCCGCCCGAACGGCCGAAGGGGACGCCCGCCACCACCACGATCTCCTCGCGCCGGCGCGCGAAGCCGCTCTTGAGGGCCAGGGCCGCGGCCTGGGATACGGTCTCGGTCATGGTGTGGGTGGTCTCTGACGCCAGCGCATGGACGCCCCACACCAGCGCCATCCGACGGGCGATCTCGATGCTGGGCGTCAGGCCGAGGATGGGCACGTCGGGACGCTCGCGGGCGATGCGGATGGCCGTGCGGCCCGAAAGCGAGAAGGCGGCGATGGCTTTGGCGTCGATGGTCTCGGCCACCTGGCGGGCGGCGGCGCAGATGGCGTCACCCGCCGACTTCTCGGGCGTGGGACGAAGGGCTGCGCGGGCGGCCTTCAGGTCCTCGTCGTCCTCGGTGCGGGCGATGATCCGGTCCATCATCCGCACGGTCTCGACCGGATACTTGCCCGTGGCGCTCTCGGCCGAGAGCATGACCGCATCGGCGCCGTCGAAAACCGCGGTGGCCACGTCGGAGGCCTCGGCCCGCGTCGGAGTCGGGTTCTCGATCATGCTCTCCATCATCTGGGTCGCCACCACGACCGGGCACCCGTGACGGTGGGCGGCCCGGATCAGGCGCTTCTGGATCAGCGGTACATCTTCGGCGGGCAGTTCGACGCCCAGGTCGCCGCGCGCCACCATGATGGCGTCCGAGAGCTGGATCACCTCGTCGATCGACTGGAGCGCGCCGGGCTTCTCGATCTTGGAGAGGATGAAGGCGCGATCGCCCACCAGTTCGCGGGCCTCGGCCACGTCCTCGGGCCGCTGGACGAACGAGAGGCCGATGTAGTCGCAGCCGTGCTCGAGGGCGAAGGCGAGGTCGGAGCGATCCTTCTTCGTCAGCGCCGGGATCGGCAGGGTGAGGCCCGGCAGGTTGACGCCCTTGTGGTCGGAAAGCCGGCCGCCGACGATCACGCGTGTGTCCAGGAACTCGGGCGTCTGGCGCGTGACTTCCAGCCGGATCTTGCCGTCGTCCAGCAGCAGGATCGAGCCTGGAGCGGCCGCAGCCATGATCTCCGGATGAGGTAGCTGGACCCGCTGGCCGTCGCCCGGGCGTTCCTGAAGGTCGAGACGCAGGGTGCGGCCCCATTGCAGGACCACGCCGCCGCCGGCGAAGCGGCCGACGCGCAGCTTGGGGCCCTGGAGATCCGCCAGGATGCCGATGGGCCGGCCGCACTTCTTCTCTATCCTGCGGATGCGGTCGATCACCTCGGCGTGCTGGTCCTGGGCGCCGTGACTGAAGTTGAGGCGGAACACGTCGGCGCCGGTGCGGAACAGCTCCTCGAGGCGCTCGGGGCTGGACGACGCCGGCCCGATGGTGGCGACGATCTTCACCCGCCGGCGGCGCCGGATCGCTTCAGCCACGCGGGCGCTCCCAAGGTCTTCGTGGGTCCGACGTCGAATCCACCGCGCCGAATTTGGCTGTCCCCGGCGCGGGCGGCAAGCAACGGCGGAGCCGCCGGAACGGTTTGCCGGATGTCGGGTTTCGTGCGGCTGGCCCGTCCTCGGGAACCAGGTGACGATCAAAGGAGAGCTCCATGCCCTATGTCGACGGTTTCGTGCTGGCCGTGCCGAAGGCCAACGTGGACGCCTACCGCGCCCTGGCCGAGCTGGCCGGCTCGATCTGGATGGAGCACGGCGCGCTGAGCTACGTGGAATGCTGGGCCGACGACGCGCCCTACGGCGAGCTGACCTCGTTCCCGCGCGCGGTGCAGGCGGCGGACGACGAGATCGTGGTCTTCTCGTGGATCACCTATCCGGACCGGGCCTCGCGCGACGTCATCAACGCCAAGGTGATGGCCGACGAGCGCCTGAAGTCGGGCGATGCGCCGCCCTTCGACGGCAAGCGCATGATCTACGGCGGCTTTCAGAGCTTCGTGAATCTCTGAGGCGTTGGGCGCGAGCGGCGAAGCCGTCTTTGGAACCGCGAACGAACGCGAAGAGACGCGCCGAAGGCGCGGGAAGAAGACCGCCAAGTCGCCAAGGCTGCCAAGAGGCCCGCGGACCGGCTCAGGACGCCTTGGCGCTCTTGGCGTCTTGGCGGTGATATGGGGCGCTGACGCACCCTGGAGCGTCAGGGTCGCATCGGCACACGCCTTGCCCTTCGTGCAGATGCGGTGCAGGCCCGACGCGCAAGCTGCGTAACGGGGCCGCATGACGGCGAATTATCTTGGCCGGGCGGGCGGCGCGCGACAGATAGGGGCGGGGACGCGTACCGGGAGCCGTAAGCCTTGCTATCCGCCGCCGCGCTCGCCCTGGCCGTCGCCCCCGCCCTGGCCGTCCAGGGGGCGGAGCTCCCCCGGATGCCGCCGATCACGCGGGCGCCGCAGATCACCTATCTGGATCGCTCGGGCGGCGTGATCGGCGTTCGTGGCGGGCGCTACGCGCCGCCGGTGGACGTCTCGAAACTGCCCGCGCACGTGCCGGCGGCGTTCGTGGCCATCGAGGACCGCCGCTTCTACCAGCACAACGGTTTCGACCCGCGCGGCATCGCCCGCGCCGTGGTCGACGGGATCGGCGCGGGGCGTCCCACCCAGGGGGCCTCGACGATCACCCAGCAACTCGCCCGCAACCTGTTCCTGACCCAGGAGCGGACGCTGGAGCGCAAGGCCACCGAGCTGGTCTACGCCGTGGAGCTGGAGCGGACCTACACCAAGGCCCAGATCCTCGGCCTCTACCTCAGCCGGGTCTACTTCGGCTCGGGCGCCTATGGGCTGGAGGCGGCGGCCCAGCGCTATTTCAACAAGCCGGCGGCGAAACTCACGCTGAAGGAAGCGGCCATGCTGGCGGGCGTGCTGAAGTCGCCCACGGGTTACAATCCCGTGGATCAGCCCGAGCGTTGCGAGGAGCGGGCCCGCCTCGTGCTCGCGGCGATGGTGGAGACGGGCGCCATCACCGCCGCCCAGCGCGACAAGGGCGCTGCGCAGAAGCCGCGGGTCTGGAAGGCGCCGCCCACGGCGTCCGCACAGTATTTCGTGGACTGGGTGGATACGGAGGTTCGCCGGATGGTCCCCAGGCCGTCCCGCGACCTGGTGGTCGAGACCACGCTCGACAGTGCGATGTCGGCGGCGGCCGGCGCCGCGGCCCAGGCGACGGTGACCCGCTACAAGGCCCAGGCGGCGGAACAGGCGGCGATCGTGGCCCTGGATGGAGGCGGGCGCGTTCGAGCGCTGACGGGGGGCGTGGACCATGCGCGCGCGCCCTACAACCGCGCGGTGACGGCGCGGCGGCAGGCGGGATCGGCCTGGAAGCCCTTCGTGTACCTGACCGCTGTGGAGCAGGGGCTGACGCCCGACACGCCCGTCGTCGACGAGCCGGTGACGATAGCGGGTTGGACGCCCGCCAACTATGAGGCCGGCGCCTTCCTGGGGACGGTGACGCTGGAAACGGCGCTCGCCCGGTCGGTCAACACGGTGGCCGCGCGGCTGGCGGACGAGGCGGGCCGGCCGGCCGTGGCCGCGACGGCGCGACGGCTCGGGATCGCCTCGCCGGTGAACATCGATCCGGCGATGGCGCTGGGGACCAGCCTGGTCTCGCCGCTGGAGATGACCCAGGCCTACGCCGCCTTCGCCAGCGGTGGCGTGCGCGTTCAGGCCTATGGGATCGAGCGAATCCGCTCAGGCGGGCGGACGATCTACCAGAGAAGCACGGGCGCCCCGGCCCAGGCGGTCGCCAATCCGGCGCTGAGCGAAATGAACCGCATGCTGCGCACGGTGATGACCGCGGGCACCGGCGGGCGGGCGCGCGTGCCGGGCTACGACCTGGCGGGGAAGACCGGTACGACGTCGGACTACAAGGACGCCTGGTTCTGCGGCTACACCGGCGGCTTCGCGAGTTGCGCCTGGATGGGGCGCGACGATGCGCGGCCGATGGCCCGGATCAGCGGAGCGACGGCGCCGGCCGAGATGTGGCGCGCCTTCATGACCGCCGCCCTCCCGAAGGTTCCGCGCCAGGCCATACCGCCCGGCCCCCCCGCGCCCGAGCGGCCCGAGCCGCCGGATGCCGGCGCCTTCCAGGCGGAGCCCGAGACCGGGGTTCCGGCCGAGGAAGATGCGACACCGGTCTTCTGAGCCCGGGGGTGGGGCTTTGTGGACGCCCCCGGTGACGTCACCTCACGAGGCCTACTTCGGGCGCTCCAGCGTGGGCCAGGTCACACCGAGCTGGTCCAGGTAGGTGGGATAGCGGGTCTCGTCGTAATAGAGCGGCCGCATCTGGGGCCGGTAGCGGGCCATGATGTCGGCGTTGATCTCGATCGGCGGCTTGTCGGCGGCCGAGATCATCGGAACGTACGCCTCGTCCTTCTGCTGGACATCGGTGAAGTAGGCCTTGGCCGCCTTTCGCAGGTCGGGGCGAAGCAGCAGGTCCAGGGTGGTCGCGGCCACCACCTTGGCGCCGGCGACGACGCCGTCGTGGGCGATCGGGGTCGCCATTGCGATGGCGCTGGACCAGGCGTGGCCGGGCAGGCCGGGGATGTTGGCCGGATAGAGGATGGTGATGGTGGGGGCGACCCAGGAGACGTCGCCGATGTCGTCCGAGCCGCCGCTCTCGGGCTTTTCGGGCGGCGGCTGGAGCTTGCGCAGTTCGGTGGCGAGGCCGTCCCGCCGTTCGGCGCCGATCTCTTGTTGCACCGCCTTGGCGAAGGCCTGCTGGTCGGCGGTCCACTTCGGAAGGCCCACGGCCTGGATGTTGGCGTAGGCGGCTTCGGCCATCGGCCGGTTGAAGTGGCGCGGCGCGGCCGTGCCCAGGATGCGGCGCTCGACCGTGGTGTCGGTCATCATCGCCGCGCCGTCGGCGATACGGTTGCCGACCTCGTAGAGGGCGGAGATGCCTTTGAAGTCCTGCTCGCGGAAATAGTACCAGACCTTCGCCACCTGCGGGACGACGTTGGGCTGGTCGCCGCCGTCCGTGACGACGTAGTGCGAGCGCTGTTCGGGCCGGATGTGTTCGCGACGGAACTCCCAGCCGATGTTCATGAGCGACACGCCGTCCAGGGCCGAACGCCCCATCCAGGGCCGGCCCGCCGAATGGGCCGAGGCGCCGCGGAACGTATATTCGACCGAAACGAGGCCGGTGCCGCTGGTAGGGCCCCAGGCCGTGGCCAGATTGTCGCCGACATGGGTGAAGATCACCGCGTCCACGTCCTTGAAGACGCCGTCGCGCACCATGTAGGCCTTGCCCGCCAGCAACTCCTCGGCGACGCCGGGCCAGAGCATCAGCGTGCCGGGGATGCCGTCGCGGACCATCAGTTCCTTGACGGCCAGGGCGGCCACGACGTTGACGGCGTTGCCCGAGTTGTGGCCCTCGCCGTGGCCCGGCGCCCCCTCGACCTGGGGCTGGCGCCAGGGAATACCCGGCGTCTGGGAGGCTTTCGGGATGCCGTCGATGTCGGTGCCGATGGCGATCACCGGTCCGCCCTGACCGCTGGTCCAGGTGGCGATCCAGCCGGTCGGCAGGCCTGCGACGCCGCGCCGGACGGTGAAGCCGTTGTCTTCGAGAATCTTCGTGATGTAGGCCGAGGTCTCGACCTCGTGGAAAGCCAGCTCGCCGAACGAGAAGATCTTGTCGTTCATCTGCTGAGCGAGCTTCGCCCGGGCGTCGACGCCGGCGATAGCCTGCTTCTTGAGCACCGGCAGGGGTGCGGCGTGCGCCGCGGTCCCCAGCAGGATGGCGGCCAGGACGGTGGCTGCGGACTTCAGGATCGGTGTCGGCATGGCGTCTTTCCCCGCGCGTGCGGGACGTCGGCCCGCCGAGAGACGACCTTAGCGCAGGCGTGGGCGGGGGCCAGGGCGGTCGGCAGGAACGCGGCGAGAGACTTTAAGGCGGTCGCGGTCTTCCGCGCGGGGCGCGCAGCGGATTACATGCGTGGCGCCGTTGCGCCGCCGCGCCGGCCGATCCTGTCCGCCCCGGAGACGCCCGCATGGCCCGCGACCGCCTGTTCACCCTCAATGCGATGATGGACCAGGGGGTCATCCCGGTCTTCTACCATGCCGACCCGGCGGTCTGCGTGGGGGTGATCCAGGCCTGCGCCAACGGTGGGGCCAAGTGCGTGGAGTTCACCCATCGGGGTGATTTCGCCGCCGAGGTCTTCCTTGAGGTGACGCAGCACTTCGCGAAGGCCGACCCGACCGTGGTGATGGGCGTGGGGTCGATCGTGGACGCGCCGACGGCGGCGCTCTACCTGGCCAACGGCGCGAACTTCGTGGTGGGTCCGCTGCTGAACCCCGAGGTGGCCCGGCTCTGCAATCGCCGCATGATCCCCTACAGCCCCGGCTGCGCCACGCCCTCCGAGATCGGTCAGGCCCATGAACTCGGCTGCGAGATCGTGAAGATGTTCCCCGGCGGCTCGGTGGGCGGGCCCGACTTCGTCAAGGCGGTGCTGGGGCCGATGCCCTGGACCCGGATCATGCCGACCGGCGGCGTGGACGTGACCGAGGAGTCACTGAAGCCGTGGTTCGACGCCGGCATCGTCGCCTGCGGCATGGGTTCGAACCTGATCACCAAGGCTCTTCTGGACGCCGGCGACTATGCGGGCCTGGAAGCGCGGGTGGCCGAGACCGTCGCGCGGGTCCGGGCGATCCGCGGACGATGACCGGTTCGGGCGATGACAGGTTTGAACGGGGCCCGGTGAGGCTGCGACGGGCGACCCAGGCCGGATCGGGCGGCGATCCGGCGGAAGGAGCCCCGCGTCTGCGTGGCCCCGCGGCGGCGGTCTCGGGTGACAGCGCCCGGATGGCGGCGCCTTGAGTTCTGTCGACACGATCCTGTTTCTGCTGCTGGCGGTGGTGATCAGCGGCTCGCTCGCGCGCCTGATCCGGTTGCCGCTTCCACTCGTCCAGGTGGGCCTTGGGGCGATGATCGCCCTGTCTTCGGTCCCCACGGTCGAGCTTCAGCCCGAGCTGTTCTTCCTGCTCTTCCTGCCGCCGCTCCTGTTCCTCGACGGGTGGCGGATCCCCAAGGCCGACCTGCTCCGTGACCGGGCGATGGTGCTGGAACTGGCCATCGGCCTGGTCGTCCTGACGGTCCTGGGAGTGGGCCTGATGATCCATTGGATGATCCCGGCCATGCCGCTGCCGGTCGCGTTCGCCCTGGCGGCCGTCATCTCGCCCACCGACCCCATCGCCGTGTCGGCCATCGCGTCCCGCACGCCCATTCCCCGTCGGGTCATGCACATCCTCGAGGGCGAGGCGTTGCTCAACGACGCGTCGGGCCTCGTGTGCATGCGCTTCGCGGTGGCGGCGATGCTCACGGGGGCCTTCGTGATCCAGGACGCCGTCCTCACCTTCGCCTGGCTTGCCGCAGGCGGCATAGCGGTGGGTGTGGGCGTCACCTGGGCCGTATCGGTCGCGAAAGGATGGCTGACGCGCAGGCTGGGCGAAGACACCAGCGCCCAGATCCTCATCAGCCTCCTGATCCCCTTCGGCGCGTACATCGCGGCCGAACACCTCCAGTGTTCGGGCATCCTGGCGGCGGTGGCCGCGGGCGTGACCATGGGGTTCACCGAGCAGACGGGCCGGGCGCTGGCGGTCACGCGCGTGCGCCGGGCCGCTGTCTGGGACGTGGTCCAGTTCGCCGCCAACGGCGTCATCTTCGTGCTGCTCGGCGAGCAGATGCCGGGCCTGCTGGGCAAGGCCAGCGAGACGGTGCGCGCCACGGGGCATGCCGAGGTGTGGTGGCTCGCCGTCTACGTGCTGGCGATCAGCCTGGCGCTGGGCGCCATGCGGTTCGCATGGGTGTGGGCCTCGTTGCGCCTGACCTGGTTCCGGGCCCGGCGCCGCGGAGAGCGACCGCAGCGCGTGAGCCTGCGGCTGGTGGCGGCGATGTCGCTGGCGGGCGTACGGGGCGCGATCACCTTGGCCGGTGTCCTGACGCTGCCCCTGGCGATGGCCGACGGCTCGGCGTTCCCGGCGCGCGATCTCGCGATCTTCCTGGCGGGCGGCGTCATCCTCGTCTCGCTGGTCGTCGCCAGCCTGGGCCTGCCCCGTGTGCTGCGAGGGCTGGAGCCGCCGCGCGAGCCCTCGCACCAGGTCGAGATCGATCAGACGCGCGTGGCGGCGGCGCAGGCCGCGATCCGGGCGATCGAAACGGCCCAGCACGACCTGAGCGCGGGCCGCGACGACACCGACCTCTATATCGACGCCGCCTCACGGATCATGGAGCTCTATCGCGACCAGATCGACGGCCGGATGGGGACGCCCGAGGCGGCGGCGGCCTCCCGCCGGACCGAACAGATCGAGCGCCAGCTTCGGCTCGTCGGGTTGCAGGCGGAGCGGGACGAGATCTTCCGGCGCGCGCGGGCCCGAGAGATCGAAGACGAACCGGCCCGGAAACTCGTGCGCGATATCGACCTGCTGGAAGCGCGCTACACCGGCTGAGGCTCCCGGCCACGCCTCGATCCGCCGGCGCTTCCGGGGGACATGGCGTCGGCCTCCTCCGGATCAGGGTGCGACGCTGGCGGGAAGATGGGCGTCCGGCATTGCGATTCCTGTCTCTCGCACGATCATGGCTGACGGCCCACGGCCGTACGCTATGCTGGCCCTCTCGGCCCAAGCCAGTCCACCGAGGAACCCATGATGGACATGACGCCGGCGGCTGCCGTCGCCCGGGGGGCGGGAGACGCCGTCCGCTATCTGGAGGACCTGCTGGACGAGGTGATCGCCTACCTCGACGGTGAGGAGGCGGCGGCTCTCGTGCGCCGCGCCCGCGAGACGGCCGGCCAGGATGACGAAGAGGCGCTGGAGGCCCTGTTCTCGGGCCTGCGTCCGGATCAGGCGGTCTATCTGGCGCGCGCCTTCACTTGCGCCTCGATGCTGTCGAACCTGGGTGAGGACGTGGCCGGTCGCCGCCGCGCCATCGAGGCCGAGGAAAATCCCGGAGAGCTGCCGCGCACCCTGGCCGAAGCGGTGGACCGGCTGGGCGAGCGGACGGCCGCTCGCCTCGTGACGAAGATGGCCGTGGCCCCGGTTCTGACCGCCCATCCCACCGAGGTGCGTCGCCGCGCGGTGGTGGAGCGGGAGGCCGAGATCGCGCGGCTGATGTCGCTGCGCACCCACCGGCTGCCGACGCACGTCGAGCGGCGTCTGCGCGAAGACCTGTTCCGCGAAGTGGCCCTGCTCTGGAAGGCGCGGATGCACCGGCCCGAGCGCATCAGCCCCGCCGACGAGATCCGCAACTCGCTGGCCATCGTGCGCCGGTCGATCCTTCCGGCCCTGACCGAGATCTATGATGGCTGGAGCGAGCGGTTCGAGACCGCGACGCCGCTGCGGCTGGGGTCCTGGCTGGGCGGCGACCGTGACGGCCATCCGGGGGTCAACGGCGAGACCCTAAGGCTGGCGCTGCGGTCGCAGGCGCGGCTGATCCTGAATCACTATTTCGACGAGGTGCGGAGGCTGTGGTTCGACCTCGCCGTGACCTCCGAACTGGCGCCGGCGAGCCCCGGGGTGATCGCCCTCGCCCAGGCCTCCGCAGACCCCTCGGTGCATCGCCAGGACGAGCCCTATCGCCAGGCGTTGCAGGAGGTGTCGGACCGGCTCTCGGCCACCACCGATCGCCTGGCGGGAACCGCCTGGGGCAGCCGGTCGCCGGCCTATGCGAGCGCCGCCGAGTTCGTGGCCGACCTGGAGACTCTCCGTCAGTCGATCCGCAAGCACCTGGGCGAGCGGGCTGTGGGCGCACGGCTGCGCACCCTCATCGCGCTGGCGCGGGCCTGCGGGTTCCACCTGCTGTCGCTGGATCTGCGCCAGAACGCCGACGTCCACGAGCGGATGATCCATGAGCTGTACGTCCGGGCCAGCGTCAACATCGACTACCTGGGCTCGGACGAGACCGAACGGGTGCGGGTGCTGACCAAGGAGCTTTCCCACGACCGGCCGCTCCGCTCGCCGTTCCTGGACTACAGCGACGAGACCATGCGCGAACTGGCCACGCTGGACGCCGCGGCGGAGGCCGTGCGGCTGTACGGCGAGCGGGCGCTGGGCGCCTACGTCGTCTCGAAGACCGCAACCCTGTCCGACATCCTGGAGCCGCTGGTCCTGATGAAGCAGGCGGGCTTGGTGCAGGGCGGCGAGAAAGGCCGCAGCGCGGTGCGCGTCACGCCGCTGCTGGAAACCATCGCCGACCTGGAGAACGGGCCCGACCTGCTGGAACAGTGGCTGGACGCTGCGGTCCCCGAGGCGATGTTCGGTGAACCCGGCCGGCGCGAGGTGATGCTGGGTTACTCGGACTCCAACAAGGACGGCGGCTATGTGGCCTCGCGCCACAACGTCGCCAAGGCGGCCCAGGCGCTGTCGGCGGCGGCGCGGGCGCGGGGCGTGGAGCTGTCGTTCTTCCACGGGCGCGGCGGCTCGGTGGGCCGCGGCGGCGGGCCGGCGGCCGAGGCCGTAATGGCCCAGCCGCCCGGCACGGTGAGGGGGCGCATGCGCCTGACCGAGCAGGGCGAGATGATCTCGCGCCGGTTCGGCGACCAGCCCACCGCCCGGCGGAACCTGGAGAGTCTGGCGGGGGCTGTCCTGATGGCCAGCGCCCGGCCCGACGACGCCCGGCCCGTCGCCCCGGCGCTGGAGACCCTGGCCCAGGCGTCGTTCGGCGCCTATCGCGCGCTGATCTACGACGACGCCGGCTTCGAGGCGTTCTTCTGGGGCGCCACGCCGATCGCCGAGATCGTGGGCCTGAACATCGGCAGCCGACCGGCGTCGCGCACGCCCAGCCGGCGGATCGAGGATCTGCGGGCGATCCCCTGGGTGTTCTCATGGTCCCAGGCGCGCTTCATGCTGCCGGCTTGGTTCGGCTTCGCGGGCGGCGCGCGACGGGCGGGCCTGGACGCGTCGGCCCTGCGCGAGTTGACCGAGGATCAGGTGTTCGCCAGCCTGGTCTCCAACATGGAGGTAGCCCTGGCCCAGTCCGACATGGCCATCGCGGCGAAATATGCCGCCCTGCATCCGGCCGGCCGGGCGATCTTCGAGGCGATCCGGGCCGAGCATGGCGCGGCCGTTGAACTGGTGCTGGCGATCCGGGGCGGAACGCGGCTGCTCGACAACCACCCGGAGATGGCCGAGTCGGTGGCGCTGGCGGCCGAGGTGGTGGACCCGCTGAATCACCTGCAACTCGAACTCCTCGCCCGGCGACGCGCCGGCGACGAGGACCCCCAGATCAAGCTGGCCATCCAGCTCACCGTGGCGGGGATCGCGTCCGGCCTGCGCAACACGGGCTGACGCCGCCGCGACTTCGCCATATGCCCGCCGTGAAGCTGGTCCAACGGGGCGCCATGCGCAGCAGCCTGATCCTCGTCGCCGTCCTCCTCGCGCCCCCTGTGGCGGCGGCCGACCCCGTGCAGGAGGCGCGCTCGGCCACGGGCGCATGCCTGTCGGCGATCCTGGAGGGTGCGCCGGTCGGGGATATCGACGGCAGCGACGTCTCGATCCGTCGCGGCCAGGACCCGGTGAGCTGCACCGTCCGGGTGACGGCCGGCGAGCCCGTGGTCATCAAGGACGTGGTGCAGTCGGCCATCAAGCGGCGCAGCGAGATCTTCGCGCCCGCACGCACCGCCTGGGAGCCTGGCGACTGGGCCTCGCGTGAGACGTGGTGCAACCTTCCGGGGCGCCGCGCCGTCTCGGTCTTCGTCAGTACGGCCAAGCCGGGCCGCCAGCCCGTGCTGACCGCCACCGTGTTCGAGGCGGAGACACGCGACGCGCGCTGCGACCGGGACCTGGGCGTGCAGCCCGTCACGACCGCCGAGGCCGAGGCGCCGACCGCCGATCCGGTGATCCAGACCCCGGCGTCGGCCGCCAGGCCCGAGGCCAAGAAGCGCTGGCTGCCCCGCCTGCCGGGCCTGGGGAAGCCGGGCCTGGGCAAGAAGGACTGACGCGCGGGCCGGACCGTCACCCCAAGGGCGCCGTCCCGGTTTCGCCGCCAGGCGACGCTCAGGCGTTGCGCGCCATCAGGCCCCCGTCGACGGGGATGGTGACGCCGGTGATGTAGGAGGCGGCCGGCAGGCAGAGGCTGAGCGTCATGTGCGCCACCTCCTCGGGACGGCCGTAGCGGCGCAGGGCCGTGCGGCGCCTGGCGAAGGTCTGTTTGTCGGCCTCCGAGATGGCCTCGGTCATCCCGGTGAGGATAGGGCCGGGGCAGATGCAGTTGACGGTGATCCCCTCGGGGCCCAGCTCGACGGCGAGCGCCCGGGTGAGGCCGGTGACGGCGGCCTTGGCGGCGGAATAGGGGCTGTCGCGGCTGGTGGCACCCAGGGCCTCGGTCGAGGCGATATTGACGATCCGCGGCGCCTCGGATTGGCGCAGGTAAGGCAGGGCGGCGCGGACGACGCGCTGGTGCGAGGTGACCAGCACGTTCATCGCCCGACTCCAGATATCGTCGTAATTTTCGGAATCTATGGGTGAAAAGGCCGATATCCCGGCGTTGTTCACGACGATGTCCAGCCGTCCGAACTTCAGCGCGACGGAATCGACGGTGTCCTGGATCGCCTGCGGGTCCGAGACGTCGAGCGCCCAGGCCTCGGCGCTGCCGCCCGACTGGCGGATGGCCTCGGCCACGGGGGCGGCGGTCTCCAGCTTCAGGTCGGTGACGGCCACGTGGGCGCCCTCGGCGGCGAAGACCTCGGCGGTGGCCTTGCCCATGCCGGAGGCGGCGCCCGTGACGAGGACGACGGCGTCGGCGACGGATCGGGTGGTCATGTGTCTAGCGTCCCTGGAAAACGGGCGGCCGCTTCTCGAGGAAGCTGGCGACGCCCTCCTTGTGGTCTTCGGTCTGCATCAGCAGGCGGATCTTCTCGATGGCCCAGGCCCCGATCTCGCGCGGGTCGCCGTAGGCGTACTTCGACAGCCCGGCCTTCAGGTGGCGCACCGCCAGCGGCGGGTTGGCGGCGATCCGGCCGGCCAGCGCCCGGGCGGCGGGCAGGAGGTCCTCGTGCGGCGTCACCTGGGTCACCAGCCCGATCCGCAGGGCCTCGGCCGCGTCGATCACGTCGCCGGTGAAGAGGAGTTCGGCGGCCTTCGCCGGGCCGACGATGGCCGGCAGGCGATAGAATCCGCCGACGTCGCAGACCAGGCCGCGCTTGACGAACAACTCGCCGAACCTGGCCTGTTCAGAGGCGATGCGGATGTCGGCGAACAGGGCCAGCTCCATCCCCCAGCCCACGGCCGCGCCGTTGACCGCGGCGATGATCGGCTTGTCGCACTCCAGGGCCGCGAGGGCGGCCGGGGTGGCGGTGAAGGTGACCGGCATGGGCGCGCGCGACACCGGCTTCGGCCCGGCCATGATCTCGCCCACGTCGTCGCCGGAACAGAAGGCGGGGTCGGCGCCCGTGACGATCAGGCAGCGCACCTCGGGATCGGCCGCGGCCGCGCGCAGGCCCTGCTCCAGCTCGTCATAGGCGGGATAGTTCAGCGCGTTGCGGCGATGCGGCCGGTTCAGCGTGATCGTCGCCACATGGTCCTCGAGCGTCACCCGGGTGTGCTCGAAGCGGGCGCTCTTCTCGGTCAGCGAGACCATCGGCGCATCCTCCCGCGGCCAGTGTTCGCGCCGGCCGCAGGCGGGTCAACGGTGACCTCGGGGCAGGCGCGCGCCGGCTCAGCTCAGGCCGTGGGCCTTGGCGCGGGCGACGTGGTCGCGGCGGATCTTCAGTAGGGGGTTCGGCGTCGGCTCGGCCACCTTGCGCAGCCGGTTGCGGTCCAGATGGTGGAACGGCTCCTCGCGGCCGCGCACCTGGAGCACGGTGTCCGAGACGTAGCTCCAGTCGCCGTCGGGATGCAGCGTGACGTCCAGTGTGTAGGCGTCGGTGCGGAACGCCGCCTCAAGGAAATCCGTCGAGCAGATTCCGTAGCCAGGGCCGCCACGTCGGGCTTCCACGACGATGCGGTCGGCGTCGGGTGCGGCATGACCGCTGGCCAGCGCCACCTGTCCGCGCGGAATGGAAAGGGTCTGCATCACCAGTCCGGTGGCCGGTTCCCACAGCCAGTGGCCGACCTGATCGTGGAACGTGGTGTCCTCGTCGCTGGCGACGATGTGCACGTGGTAGCGCAGGCCGTAGAAGAGTTGCGGGCCGTTTGGCTGCGGGTCGATCGGCTGCATCTCGATGCGTTCGAGATACGATCTCTGTTCAGGTCCGTCGGCCTTGGGGTTCAGGTCGACCCCCTTGAGCCCCTCCCAGATCCCCGCCAGCCGGCGCAGGGGCCCGAGGTTGGCCAGGGTGTCGGGATCGATGTCCTCCGGCTCGGTGAAGATGTCGTCGGGAAAGTCGTGCATGTCGCCCTCCAATGGCCGGATCGCCCCAGATCTCCGGTTAGCGACTTGGCGGCCCGGCGCAAGCGCCTGGCTCGGATGCGACCCTGCCGCATGGTCATGCTTGCCACGTCGGGCGCCCGGGACGAAGCATGGCGGCCAAACAGGCGTTCGGGAGGCGTTCATGCCGGAGTTCCGTACGATCGACGCGGGCCAGGTGAAGATCCGCGCGGCGATCGAGGGCGAGGGGCCGCTGGTGGTCATGGTCCACGGCTTCCCCGAGAGCTGGTGGTCCTGGCGCGACCAGATCGGGCCGATCGCGCAGGCGGGCTACCAGGTGGCCGCCATCGATGTGCGCGGCTACGGCGGCTCGGACAAGCCGCATCCGATCGAGGCCTACGACATGGAGGCCCTGACCGGCGACGTGGCAGGGGTGATCGACGCGCTGTCGGGCGACGGCAAGGGCATAATCATCGGCCACGACTGGGGCGCGCCCATCGTCTGGAACACGGCGCTCTCGCGGCCCGAGAAGATCCGGGCGGTGGCGGGGCTGTCCGTACCATTCACGGGCGTGCCGCAGCGGCCGTTCACGGAGATCTTCAGGGAGGCGTTCACCGACAAGGGGATCTTCTTCTACCAGGCCTGGTTCCAGAACGTCGGCCCGCCCGAAGCCGAAGCCGAGGCCGATGTGCGCGGCTTCCTGCGCAAGTTCTACTACGGCATCTGCGGCGACGCGCCGGACGGAACGTGGCCGATGAAGAAACACGGTGCCTCCCTGCTGGAGGGCATGGTCGATCCCGATCCCTTCCCGGCCTGGCTGACCGGCGAGGAGCTGGATTACTACGTCGCCGAGTTCGAGGGCTCGGGCTTCCGCGGGCCGATCAACCGCTACCGCAACCACGAGCGCGACTTCGCCTGGCTGCAGCAGTTCAAGGGCCGCAAGCTGGAGATGCCGACGCTGCTGATCGGCGGCGACCGCGACCCGGCGTTCAACGGCTTCGGCCGCATCCCCGACCCCGGCGCCCTGATGCGCGCCTTCGTGACCGACCTGCGCGGCGTCCACGTGCTGCCGGGCTGCGGGCACTGGACCCAGCAGGAGCGGCCCGACGCGGTGACCACACTCCTGCTCGACTGGCTGAAAGGGCTTTGACCATGGCCGACCTCGAACTGCGCCAGGACGGCGAGGTGGTCTGGGCCACCATGAACCGGCCCGACCGGCTGAATGCGTTGAGCCGCAACCTTGTGAAGGAACTGCGCGAGTTCTTCGTGGACCTCTACTGGCGGCGCGACGTGCGGGTGGTGGTGCTGTCGGGCGCGGGCCCGGCGTTCTGCGCCGGGCTGGACCTGAAGGAGCGCGGCGACCCGCAGGGCTCACGCTCGATCGGGGCGGGGCTGACGCGCCAGCGCGAGATCAGCGAGATCGTCATCGCCATGCGGCGCTGCCCGCAGCCGATCATAGCCTGCGTGGACGGCGCGGCGGCGGGCGGCGGTTTCGCGCTGGCGCTGGCGTCCGACGTGCGGATCGCCACGCCGAAGACGCGGATGAACGCCGCCTTCATCCGCATCGGCCTGTCGGCCTGCGACATCGGGGTGAGCTACTTCCTGCCGCGGATGGTGGGCTCGTCGGTGGCGGCGGAATACATGCTGACCGGCCGCTTCATCGACGCCGCGCGGGCCTACGAGCTGGGCCTGGTCAGCCGGGTGGTCGAGCCCGGCCAGATGGCGGCCGAGGCGCAGGGGTTCGTGGACGACATGCTCCACGCCACGCCGCTGGGCCTGCGCCTGACCAAGGAGGCGCTGAACCACGCCATCGACGCCCAGGGGCTGGAAGCCGCCATCGCCATGGAGGACCGCAACCAGATCCTGGCCAGCTCCGACGGCGACTTCCAGGAGGGCGTCCAGGCGTTCCTGGAGAAGCGCAGGCCGCAGTACGCGCGGCGGGAGGGGTAGCCCGTGCTCGGACGCCCTTGGCGCGTCAGCGCCGCTACCGAACCGCCAAGACGCCAAGTTCGCCAAGATGCTGTTAGCGACCCAACCTCTTGGCGTCCTTGGCGTCTTGGTGGTGAATGACTGCGCCTGCGGCGCGCGTTGCCGGCCGGAAGGCAGGAGACTGACCCATGATCGAGCTGTGGCACTGTCCGGATGCGCGGTCGTTCCGGCCGCTGTGGGCGCTGGAGGAGCTGGGGCTGAACTACCGGCTGCACCTGCTGCCGTTCCCGCCGCGGGTGCGCGAGCCGGCCTATCTGGAGGTCAATCCGCTGGGCACCATCCCGGCCATGAGGGACGGCGAGACCTTCATGACCGAGAGCTCGGCCATCGTGCAGTACCTGGCGACCCGCTACGGCCCGAGCGACCTGGCCGTGGGCGTGGACGACCCGGCCTATGGCGCGTGGCTCAACTGGCTGCATTTCGGCGAGGCGACGCTCACGTTCCCGCAGACGCTCGTGCTGCGCTACCGCCAGTTCGAGCCGGGCAAGGCCGATGCGGCGGCCGACGACTACGCCCAGTGGTTCCTCAGCCGGCTGCGGCACGTGGACCGGGCGCTGGCCAGGGGCGACTGGCTGTGTGCCGGGCGGTTCACGGCGGCAGATATTTCCGTGGGTTACGCCCTTCTCCTCGCGCGGCAACTGAAGCTGGACGCGAAGTTCTCGCCGGCGATCCAGGCCTATTGGACGCGCCTCTCCGAGCGAGCCGCGTTCAAGGCCGCCAAGGCCGCCCAGAAGATGGACCTGTCGGAGGCGCTGCGGTCGTGATCCGGCTCTACGACCATCCGCTCTCGCCCTACGCCCAGAAGGTCAAGATCGCGCTGCGCGAGAAGGGCCTGGCGTTCGAGGCGGAGATGCCCGGCGGCCTGGGCGCCGGGGGAGCCGGCGGCGAGTTCGTGGCCGCCAGCCCGCGGGCCGAGGTGCCGGCGCTGGTCGACGGCGACGTGCGGATCTTCGATTCCACGATCATCCTGGAGTACCTGGACGACGCCTATCCCGAGCCGGCTATGCGCCCCGCCGCGGCGGCCGACCGCGCCCGCGTGCGGATGCTGGAAGAGGTGATGGACACCCACTACGAGGCCATCAACTGGGGCCTCTCCGAAATCCGCTGGTTCCGGCGGGCCGAGGGCGCGGCGGCCGAGGCGCTGACGGCGGCGGCGCGGCGCCAGACCGCCGGCTTCCACGCCTGGCTGGAGGGCCAGTTGGGCGCGCGGGAATGGTTCAACGGCGAGGCCTTCGGCTGGGGCGACCTTGCGGTCGCGCCCTATCTGAACGGCTCGGTGGGCCACGGCCATCCACCGCCCGAGGGCTCGAGGCTGGCCGCCTGGCTGGCGCGGGCCAATGCGCGGCCTTCGGTGGCGGCCTGCGCCGCCGACATCGCCCGCCTGAACGCCGGCGGCGCCACCCTGCCGAACGTGGCCGAGATGGTGGAGAAGGGCCTCTTCAAGCGCGAGTACCGCGACCACCGCCTGGAGTGGATGGTCAAGTCCGGCGGCCTCGAGGTGGTGGCCAAGGGGCTGGAGCGCGACAACATCCGCTTCGCGCCCGATTTCGGCTGACGGGCTCGGCCCCGGCGGCTTCTGCGAACGGCGCGTTCGTGAATTTTTTACCAGATCCGCCGGGCGGGTGACCCGTGGCTGATGTTTTGGGCGCCTTCCTCTCATGAAGCGGCCTTTCTTCGGGGGCCGCGATCCCTTGGGTGGAGGTGTGGAGATGAAGCGTCTTGGAGCGATCTTCGGGAGCGTGATCCTGCTGGCGGCGGGCACGGCGGCGCAGGCCGCCACGGTCGTGGTCGACGTGCCAGGCAAGGCGAACCCCTTCCTGGCGGGCAAGCCGGACGGCTACGCCTGCTGCGGCGACACCGCGCCGAACGCGAGCCCGATCCTGGCGCTGATCGACTTCGACACGAGCGGGGTCATCACCTTCTCCGCGATCGGGGGTTTCAACTTCAGCGGCGGAACGCCGGTCGCGTCGGCGGACGGCAACGGCGGAACGGTGAACATGGCCAACAATCCGGTGACCGGCATTGCCGGCGCGGACGGGGTGCGGTGGAACGCGCTGGTCGGCGTCTTCCTGAACGACGACGGGCCTATCGCCAATGACCCGCCGGCGCGGTTCGCGACCGGCCAGATGGGCGCCGCGACCATCTCGCCGGTGCTCAACCAGATCTTCTGGATCGGCGACGGGCTGACGGGGACGGGAATCGGCGACGTGCAGCAGTTCTTCGCGCCGGAGGGGGCCACGCGGCTCTACCTCGGGTCGACCGACGGGTCGGGCTGGTTCAACAACAGCGGCGTCTCCCAGGTGACGATCACCTACACGGCGCTTCCGACCAACGGCGGCGGCGTGGTGCCGGAGCCTTCGACCTGGGCCATGATGATCCTGGGCTTCGGTGCGGCCGGTGCGATGCTGCGCCGCCGGAGCGGTCCGGCGTGGGCCTAGCCTAGGGTTCGAGCAGCAGCTCCTCGGCCACGAGGTCGGGGTGTGAGGCGTGGAGGAAGCGGCCGCCGTCCTCCACGCACACGCGGCGGTGGCCGGGCAGGGCCGCCTCCCAAAGCGCATCGGCGTCACCGGGGCGGTAGAGCACGTCGTGCGCGCCGATCAGGCGGGTCCAGCGCGCGCCGTCGGCGAGTGGCGGGGGCGCCCAGGTCAGGTAGTTGCGCTGCTCGAAGACGAAGCCCCAGGTGGACTTCAGCGGCGCCAGGCGCGCGGATTCCACATAGTCGTCCACGACCTCGGCGCGGGTCATCAGAGCTGTGTCGGGCGCGCTGCCCTTCAGGGCGTCGCGGGTCAGCCGTTCGTAGACCTTCGGGCTGGCCCGCTGGGCCAGGAAGCGTGCGAGGGGCTCGATCAGGTGCGGGTGGCGCATGAAGGTGCGCTTGGCCCCGTTCAGGAACCCGTCCCAGCGGCTGTCGAAGGCGTAGGGTGTGAAGGGGTTCACCAGCACCACGCGCTGCAGGCGCTCCGGGCAGCGCTGGCCGAGCATCATGACCAGGTACTCCCCGCCGCGGGCGAGGATGCGGACGCGCTTGAGGTCGAAGGCGTCCATGACGGCCAGCACGTCGTCGACCGCTGTCTCGGGGCCGTCGCGCAGCGGCGGGTCGGTCAGGCCGAAGCCCGGGCGTTCGATGGCGATGGGGCGCAGGCCGCGCGCGTGGAGGGCCCGCACCAGCCCCCGGTCCAGCAGGCTGCCCGTCGTCGCGGTATGGAACAGGAGGACGGGTTCGCCGCTGGTCGGCCCGAAGTCGGAGAGGGCGATCTTGCCCGCGCCGTCCGGCCGGTTGACGAAGCGGAGCGGCCGCAGCGCGCCCCATGAGGCGCCGACCGTCATGTTGGGATTGGCGGCCAGGCCCATCAGCACCACGGCCTCGGTGGTCAGCCGGCTGAGGTCGGTGGCGCTGCGCAGGTCGAAGCGGTCGAACAGGAGCTTCAGCTCGTCCTTGATCGTGTGCTCGCTGATCCGCAGCGTGGCCGCCGCCTCGCTGCGGGTCAGGCCCAGGGCCAAGAGGACGCAGGCCGAGGCGGCCCGTTCCGAAAGTCCCAGCGCGGCGGCCAGCGCCGGCGCCTGGTCGAGCTGCAGGTCGCCGCCGCCGACGGCGGCGTGCAGCAGGCGCACGAGGTCGGCCTGGCGCGCCGCCCCGGCCTTGCGCAGCGCGAGCTTGAGCGCCTTGCGCGCCGTCTCGTAGCCGCAGCCGGCGCGGCGGGCGGCCTCCACGAGGTCGCCGCCCGAGATCAGGCCCAGCATCACGCGGGCCTCCAGCGGCGTGAGGCGCCAGCTGTCGAGCGCCCGTCCCGCGACGTGGCGATCTTCGAACGGGCGATAGCCGATGACGGCGAAAGCGCCGGGCGCTGCCGTCAGGATCGTCCGCGCCTCGTCCGGCAACGGCCAGGCGTCGGCGGTTTGGATCGAGGCGGCGAGGATCACCGTCGTCGCGCCGTCGCACGTCGCCAGCGGGGCCAGGACGGGTCCGCCGCCGCCGCGCAGGGCGTTCGAGGCGGCCTCGGCGGCCTCGTCCGCGTCGAACCAGTCGGCGAAACGCGCATCGCGCGCCACGATGCCGCCCCGGCGGTCGAACACCCCGACGGCGAGCGCGCGCGCAGGCAGGGTGACCGGCGCGCCGCCGATCCGCGGCTGCGCAGGTTCAATGGACCGGTCAACGGCGCGGAGGAACCGCGCGGCCTCCGCGTCGCCGGATTCGAGATCCGATGCTGTCCGCGCCATGTCGGGGCCATTGGAGCGCCCCCCGGAGTCCAGTTCAAGGAACATCACTCCCTACGTGCAAGACGGGCGCCGCCGCGGCAGGCGTCCACGCCCGTTGACGTGGCGTCGCCGTTGAACCCGGACGCGGTTGGCATAGGGTTGCTCGCAAACCCCCAAGGGAGGACGGGCATGAGCCCCGCCGACGATCGGGCCGCTCCGGCGGCCGGCGCGACGCTGCCGCCGTTCAAGGACCTGCCTCAGAAGGCGCCGGACGTCTCGGTGGAGAGGAAGGCCGACGGTACGTACTACATCCGCTCCAACCACCCGCCGGGCGCCGGTCCGCGCTCGATCGCGCATCTGCTGGCGGAAAAGGCCGCGGCCCATCCCGACCGTCCGTTCATCCTGCAGCGGGCGCCAGGGCACGGGCCCTGGCGAGGCGTGACCTATGGCGAAGCGCTGCGGGCGGCCGAGGGGATCGCCCAATGGCTGCTGGACCGCGGCCTGGGTGCGACGGACAGCGTGCTGGTGCTGTCGGCCAATTCGGTCGAGCATGCGCTGGTCATGCTGGGCGGCTATGCGGCCGGCGTCCCGGTGGCGCCGATCAGCCCGGCCTACAGCCTGATCTCGACCGACCATGCCAAGCTGAAGCACTGCTTCGCCACGGTCAGGCCCAAGGTGGTGTTCGCGGCCGACAGCGCGATGTTCGCCCGCGCCTTCGAGACCCTGCGGGCGCTGGACCTCGGCCTCACCTTCGTCACCGTGGACGGTGGGGCGGGCACGATCCCGCTGTCCGAGCTGACCGCGACCCCGCCGACGCCGGCCGTCGCGGCGGCGCGCGAGGCGCTGACCCACGCCACCGTGGCCAAGTACCTCTTCACCTCGGGCTCGACCGGGATGCCCAAGGGCGTGCCGCAGACGCACGGCATGTTCGCCGGGGTGATCGCGGGCGCCGAGGGTCTGCGCGCCGAGCCGGCCGATCCCGACCTGGTTCCCCAGGTGCTGGAGTGGATGCCCTGGAGCCACATCTCGGCCGGCAACATCGGCTTCAACGGCGCCATGTGGGCCGGCGCCACGCTGCATCTCGACGAAGGCAAGCCCATCCCTGGCCTCTTCGAGACCACCATCAAGAACCTGTACGAGATCTCGCCCATGACGTTCGGCTCGGCGCCGGTGGCGTTCGGGATGCTCGTCGAGGCGATGGAGACGGACCCGGTCCTGCGGAAGAGCTTCTTCCGCAACATGCGCAGCATGGGCTACGGCGGCGCAACACTCTCGACCGACGTGTCCGAGCGGCTGCAGGCGCTGGCCATCGCCGAGACCGGCTTTCGCATCCCGCTGGTGACCATGTACGGCGCCACCGAGACGCAAGGGATCACGGTGGTCCACTGGATCACGGAGAAGGTGGGGCTGATCGGCCTGCCTCTGCCGGGCATCACGCTCAAGCTGGTCCCGAACGGCTCGAAGCTGGAGGTGCGGGTCAAGGGTCCGACCGTCACCACCGGCTATCACAACGACCCCGAGAAGACCGCTGCGGCGTTCGATGAGGAAGGTTTCTACAAGCTGGGCGACGCCTGCCGATTCCTGGATCCGGACGATCCGGCCCAGGGCCTGGTGTTCGACGGCCGGGTGACCGAGGACTTCAAGCTGGATTCCGGCACCTGGGTCTCGGTGGGGACCCTGCGCCCCGACCTGGTGGCCGCTTGCACGCCCTTTGCCTTCGACATGGTGATCGCCGGACAGGACAAGCCCTTCGCCGCCGCCCTGATCTGGCCGTCACCGGCGGCCCTGGCCGGGCTGGGCGCCGATCCGCTGCCGAAGCTGGCCGAGGTGCTGCGCGAACGGATCGTGGCGTTCAACCGCGCCGCCGGCGGCTCGTCGCGGCGCATCGCGCGCTTCACGATCATGGCCGAGCCACCGTCGATCGACGCCGGCGAGATCACCGACAAGGGCTATGTGAACCAGCGCGCCGTGCTGGAGCGGCGTCAGGCTCTCGTGGGCGGGCTCTACGCCGACCCGCCCGGGCCGGGCGTGGTCGTGGTCTGACGATGGCCGAGCTGATCCTCCACCACTACGACACCTCGCCCTTCTCGGAGAAGGTGCGGCTGATGCTGGGGATCAAGGGGCTGGCGTGGCGCTCGGTGATCCAGCCGGTGATCATGCCCAAGCCGCACCTGATTCCGCTGACCGGCGGCTACAGGCGCATCCCCGTGATGCAGATCGGGGCCGACGTCTATTGCGACAGCCAGGCGATCCTGGCCGAGATCGAGCGCCGGTTCCCCGACCCGCCGGTGGTGCGCGGCGCCGACTGGGCGGTGAACCTGTGGGCCGACCGCCTCTGGTTCCAGGCCAGCGTGGCGGTGATCTTCGCCGAGATCGGGGATGCGATCCCCCGTGAGTTCGCCGCCGACCGCGAGAAGCTGTCGGGACGGCCGTTCGACGTGAACGCCATGAAGGCCGCCGCGCCCATCATGCGCAGCCAGTGGCGCGCCTACGCCGCCTGGATTGACGCGGGGCTGAAGGGCCATGACTTCCTGGGCGGAGCCGGGCCGGGGCTCTCGGATGTGGCCGCCTGGATGAACGTGTGGTGGCTGGCCGGCGCTTCGGCGCGGAGCTTCGATGATCTGACCGCGGATCTGACCCGCCTGCGCGCCTGGCGCGACCGGATCCAGGGCCTGGGCCATGGCCGGCGTTCCGACCTCGATCCCGCCGAGGCCGTGGGCGTCGCCCGCGCCAGCGCGCCGGCGGGCGCTACGGGCGTCGACGCCGATGACCCTTCGGGTTTCGCCGCGGGCGACGCCGTGGTGGTCCAGGCCGACGACTATGGACGCGACCCGATCGAGGGCGTTCTCGCCGGCCTCACACGGGATCGCATCGTGATCGCGCGCGACACCTCGGAATCGGGCGCTGTCCATGTGCATTTTCCGCGCGCCGGCTATGTGCTGGCCCGCCGCTAGAGGAAGACAACTATGAATGACCGGGTTCAGATCGACATTGTCGACGGGGTGGCAGACGTCCGTCTCGTGCGCGCCGACAAGATGAACGCCCTGGACAACGCCATGTTCGACGCCCTGATCCAGGCGGGCGAGCGGCTCAAGGGCGAAGCGTCGGTGCGCGCCGTGGTGCTGTCGGGCGAAGGCCGAGCCTTCTGCGCCGGGCTGGACACCTCGAACTTCGGGGCGATGGCGTCGGGGGAACGATCAGCCGGGCAGGGAACGGCCGGCGCCCTGGTCACCAACAACCGCACCCCGGGCGGCTCGAACCGGGCGCAGCACGCGGTGATGGTCTGGCGCGAGATTCCCGTACCGGTGATCGCGGCCGTTCACGGGGTGGCCTACGGCGGCGGCTTCCAACTCGCCCTGGGGCCGGACATGAGGTTCGTCACCCCCGACGTGAAGCTGTCGGTCTTCGAAATCCGCTGGGGCCTGGTGCCGGACATGGCGGGCCTCGTGCTCATGCGCCAGCTCGTCCGCGACGACATCGCCCGGGAGCTCACCTACTCGGGCCGCATCTTCGACGGAGAGGAGGCTATGCGCATCGGCATGGCCACCCGCGTGATGGCCGATCCGCGCGCCGAGGCCCTGGCCTTCGCCCGGGAGGCGGCCGGCCGCAATCCGCATGCGATGCGCGCCGCCAAACGGCTGCTCAACCTCGCCGCCGAGGCCGACCAGCGCGAGATGCTGATGGAGGAAAGCCGGGAACAGACGGCCCTCATCGGCTCGCCCAATCAGGTCGAGGCCGTGCGGGCGAACATGGAGAAGCGCGCGCCCAACTTCAGCGAAGTTGAACTCTAGGGCCGTGTTCGCCGCCGGACGGTCTCTGACAGGCTGAGGCCTGGCAGGTCGGCGCCCGCACAGCTCCGGACCAGACCGGAAGCCAGACCGGAAGGACGCATCGGGCGGGACGCGGTACGCTGCGCGCCCGCCCGGCGTCGGATGGCGCACCCGACATGCGGGTCGGGTCATCCAGGGCGTCCGGATCAGCCGCTCAGTTGGCGGCCATCTGCGAGCCGGCGACGCGGGCCAGGGCCGGGTCGTTCACATCGGCGACAGCCGTCTTCACGGCGTACTTGTAGCAAGACGCATACATCTCGCGGGGGAACGAGGCGCCGACGACGGCCCGGGTGCAGACCTTCTTCGCGGCCTTGGCGATGTCGGCGTGGAGTTGCTCGGGCGTCTTGTCCCGGGTCGAGATCTTCATCGATTGGGCGGCGGCCGGGCCGGCGATCAGCGCAGCGGCGGCGGCGGCGATGGTGACGAAGCGGATCATGTGTGGTTTCCGGTGCAGGGGGTTTCGACAACCCCTTTCCGGCGTTCCTCTCAGGCTGCGGCCGGTGACTGACGCCCGGGCTCGCTGCCTGTAGGCTCAGAGATTCCGCGATCCTTCGCGTCGCGCAAGCCCCAATTTGTCGCGATGCAGCAAAGATGCTGCGATGCAAAACGAACGATCAGTTATCGATGATCAGTCAGGCGGGGCGGAAGTCCCCGGCGCATGGGCCATCGCGGCGCCTGCGTCCGCGTCGGGCGCTGCGGTCCATGCCGCCGGCCGGGATGTCTCGCACCGGTGCGTGGGTTATCCGCGCCCGATGAACGGCATCTGGGTGGCCATGACGGTCATGAACTGGACGTTGGCCCCCAGCGGCAGGCCGGCCATGTACAGCACGGCGTCGGCCACGGCTTGCACGTCCATGACGGGCTCGGGCTTGAGCGTTCCGTCGGCTTGGGGGACGCCCCGGGCGATCTGCCGGGTCATGTCGGTGGCGGCGTTGCCGATGTCGATCTGCCCGCAGGCGATGTCGTAGGCCCGGCCGTCCAGCGCGGTGGAGCGGGTGAGGCCCGTGATGGCGTGCTTGGTGGCGGTGTAGGCGATGGACCGCGGCCGGGGCGCATGCGCCGAGATCGAGCCGTTGTTGATGATGCGGCCGCCGCGGGGGTCCTGGTCCTTCATCAGGCGGAATGCGGCGCGGGTGCAGAGGAAGGCGCCCGTCAGGTTGACGTCCACCACGCGCTTCCAGTGGTCCAGGCTGTGATCCTCCAGAGCTGTCGGCGGCGCGCCGGTCCCGGCGTTGTTGAACAGCAGGTCCAGGCGGCCGAAGCGGGCCTTCACGGCGGCGAAGAGGGCGTCCACCGAGCCCTCGTCCGAAATGTCGGTAGGCTGGACCAGGCAGGGCGCGCCCTCGCCCCCGCCCTTGCCCTTGCCCAGGGCGGCGGTGGCGGCCAGCTCGGCCTCGCGGCGGCCGGCGAGCGCGACGCTCCAGCCGTCGGCCATCAGCGCCGCCGAGACGGCCCTGCCGATCCCGCTGCCGGCCCCCGTGACGATCGCAACCCTGGCGGCGACCTTTGGCATTGCGCTCTCTCCCTGCGCTGCTAAGCCCCGGCTCCCCGTCCACCCACCAGGCTTTGCGAGGCGCCATGAGCGATTTGCCGCCCCCGCCCCCGGAAGTCGAGATCGTCATCGTCCGTGCGCCCCGGCTGGCGCCGCTGGGCGGCGAGGCGGCGTTCAGCGCGGTGCAGATCGGCCCCGAGGCGCTGAGGGCCGAACCCCGCCTGGACGAGGCGCTGAAGACGGCGCCCGGCGTCTCGCTATTCCGCCGCACGGGGAGCGGCGCGGCCAATCCGACCACCCAGGGCCTGTCGCTGCGCGCCATCGCGCCCTCCGGTGCGGGTCGGGCCTTGGTCACCCTGGACGGGGCGCCACAGAACGACCCGTTCGGCGGCTGGGTGATCTGGAGCGGGCTGTCGTCCGAAGGGCTGGATGGCGCCACGGTGGTCCGCGGGGCCGGGGCGGGTCCTTACGGCGCGGGCGCGCTGACGGGCGTGGTGGCCTTGCAGGAGCGGGCGACGCCCGACGGGATCGCGGCCTTCGAGGTCTCCGGCGGCCAGCGCGACAGCTATCGCGCCGCCGTCGCCGCCGGGACGCCCGGCGTGCTGGCCACGGTCGCGGCGTCGCGGACGGACGGCTACCACGCGGTGCGCGGCCCCCGCCGCGGCGCGGCCGATACGCGCCTGCGCCTGGACGACGCCTCGGCGGCGCTCAGGGTCCAGGGCGACCTGGGCGGGGTGCAGGCGGCGGCGCGGATCAGCGCCTTCCAGGTGAACCAGGAAGCGGGCCTGCGCGGCGCGCGCTCGAACGCCACAGGCCAGTCGGCCTCGGTGACCCTGGCACAGCCAGCGGCCCAGGGGGTGGGCGGCTGGCGCGTGCAGGGCTGGGTGCGGCGCAGCGACCTGGAGAACAGCTCGGTGGCCGTGGGCGCGGGACGCGCGGCCACCACGCCGGCCAACGACCAGTACGGCACGCCCGCCACGGGCTATGGCCTGAACGCGGCGTTGCAGGGCGTGAGCGGCGCGATGGCCTGGGAGGCCGGCGCCGACGTGCGCCTGACCGACGGCAAGGTGCGCGAGCGCTTCCGCTTCATGAATGGGGAATTCACCCGCGACCGCGAGGCCGGCGGCAAGACCCTGGTGGCCGGGGCCTATGTGGAAGGCGTGGTGGACGAGGGTCCGTGGCTGCTGACCGGCGGCGTGCGCCTGGACCGGTCGCGGGCCTATGATGCGGTGCGGCGCGAGATCGACACCACCAACGGCGCGGTGGTGCTGGACCAGGGCGGGCCGAACCGCGCCGACACCACGCCGACCGGCCGCCTGGGCGTGCGCTACGCCGTGGCCGAGGGGGTCTATCTGCGCGGGGCGGCCTATGCCGGCTTCCGGCCGCCGACCCTGAACGAGCTGCACCGGCCCTTCCGGGTGGGCAACGACATCACCGAGGCCAACCCCGCCCTGAAGCCCGAGACCCTCCAGGGCCTGGAGGCGGGCGTGGCGGGCGAGGCGCCGTTCCGCTGGAGCGCGGGCGTGTTCTGGAACCGGCTGAAGGACCCGATCACCAATGTCACCGTCGGGATCGGGCCGGGGACCTTCCCCACGGCGGGCTTCATCCCCGCCGGCGGCGTGCTGCGCCAGCGGCAGAACGCCGGCGAGATCGAGGCCTTGGGCCTGGAGGCCGAGGCGGGCGGCGAGGCGGAGCCGGCGCTCTCCTGGCGCGCGGCGGCGGCCTATACCGACGCCGAGGTGGACGGCGGGGCCGGCGCGCCGCAGCTCACGGGCCTGCGTCCGGCCCAGACGCCGAAGTGGACGGTGACCGGGGGCGTCACGGTGCGCCCCGCCGCGCGCCTGACCCTGATGGCCGACGCCCGCTACGAGAGCGCGCGCTGGGAGGACGACCTGAACACGCGGCGGCTGTCGCCCGGCCTCCAGGTCGACCTGCGCGCCGGCTGGAGCCTCACCGACCACGGCGAGCTGTTCGTCGCCGCCGAGAACCTGTTCGACGCCAAGCTGGAGGTCGGCGAGACGGCCGACGGGACCGAAAGCTTCGCTGCGCCGCGCACGGTCCGCGTCGGCTTCGCCTGGCGGCGCTGACCGCGCCGTCAGGCGCAATCAGGGAACCGCGGAAAACGCGGAAAGGCGCGGAAGGGCGCGCGCCAGCCGATTTTCCGCGTCTTCCGCGGTCGAATTCCGTCTCCGCAGTGGGCCGGAGCGCGCCTGTGGCGCGGGCTACTCGGGCTTGGTCGTCGCGCCCAGCATGGCGGCGAACTCGGGGCGGATGTCCTTGGCGCCCTTCTCGGCGATGTGCTGGGCGATGCGCGCGCCCATGGCCGCCATCGTCTGGCCGGTGAACTCGGCCTTCTTGCCGCCGACCCAGGCGATGGACGCCTCGCGGTTCTCGTTGAGCTGCTGGAACTTCGGCGCTACGTAGCGGGCGACGAGCTCGTAGCTGAGTTTCTTCTGCGCCCACGGCGCCCAGTTGTGGTCCATGAACAGGAAGGCGCCGAAGCCGCCGCTCTCGTCCACGAGCTGCTGGATGCGCCGCACCGCGTCGTCGGGCGTGCCGATCACCGCCGTGCCGCTCTCGATCAGCGCCTTCACCGGATCGGGTCCCTCGGGGACGACCGGCAGGTTGGCGATCTCGCGGAAGTAGTAGATCCACTTCTCCAGGCCGAAGCGGCAGTCCTCCATGGCCTGCTCGCGCGTAGGGGCGATGTGCATGGGGCCGACCAGGCGCCAGCCCTGGCGGTCCATGGTCTTGCCGTTGTCGGCGGCCAGCTCCGTGGCGATGTTCCAGTTGGACGCCAGGGCGTTGAAGGCCGCCGTTCCCGTGGCGCCCAGCGAGAGCAGGCTCAGGCCGTGCCGGCCCGCCGCGCGCGCGCCGGTGGGCGACACCTGGTTGGCCACGGCGATCTCGACCGAGGGACGGGAGTAGGGCGTCATCTGGAGCCGCGCCTGCCAGAGCTCGAACCAGTCCGACTTGTGGGTGACCTCCTCGCCCCGCAGCAGGCGCACCAGCACCTCGAGGGCCTCGTCCATGCGGTCGCGCTGCGCCTCGGGCGGGATGCCCATCATCCGGGCGTCCGAGATCAGGGCGCCCGGCCCGACGCCGAACATCACCCGGCCGCGGGTCATGTGGTCGAGCTGGTTGATCCGGTCGGCCAGCATCAGCGGATGGTGATAGGGCAGGGACGAGACGCCCGTGCCCAGGCGGATGTGCTTCGTCCGCTCGGCCGCGAAGGCGATGAACAGTTCGGGCGAGGCGATCAGCTCGTAGCCGGCCGAATGGTGCTCGCCGATCCAGGCCTCCTCGTAGCCGAGGGCGTCCAGGTGCTGGACCAGCTCCAGGTCGCGTTCGAGCGCGAGCGTGGGGTTCTCCTCCACCGGGTGGAAGGGCGCGATGAAGGCGCCGAAGCGCAGGCGCGGGTTGAGCATCAGATCCTCCGGCCGCGCGGTTTGTCCGCACGTTGTCGGCGATCACGATAGCGCCGCCGCGTGCGCGCCGCGAGGCCGACCCCGCGTCAGCCGGGCCCTCTTTCGAGCTGCCGCAGAACGGCGAGTTCGAAGCGGCGGCCGTCGAGGTTGGAAAGGTCCAGCCGGCCGGCCTCGTAAGCCTCGAGAATGGCGGGATGGATGTAGGCGCTTCGGGCGACGGCGGCGGTGTTGCCCAGCAGGCGCGCCACGGCCTTGATGCAGGTCTGGACATTGCGCCGCCCGTCGGCGTCGCTGGTGCCGCGGCCACAGAGGACGAGCGCCCGGGCGGCCGCGACCGTGCCGGCCCAGGTGCGGAAGTCCTTGGCCGAGAAGTCCTGGCCCATCGCGTCGCGGATGTAGGCGTTGACGTCGCCGCTCTCCACCGCGTGCCGGCCGCCGTCCTCGTCGACGTACTGGAACAGTCGCTGGCCGGGGAGATCCTGACAGGCTTTTAGAACCCGGGCGAGGCGGCGATCGCGGAAGCCGGTGACGTGGACCTTGCCGCTCTTGCCGCGGAATTCGAAGATCGCCCGTTCGGCGCCGATCCGCGCATGCCGGTCGCGCAGCGTGGTGAGGCCGAAACTGCGATTCTGGCGGGCGTAGGTCTCGTTGCCCACGCGGATCAGCGTGCGCTCCAGGGTCCGCACGACGGCGGCCAGCACCTTCTCGCGCGGCAGGCCGCGCCGCGAAAGGTCGGCCTCGACCTGCCGGCGCAGGCGGGGCAGGGC
The DNA here is from genome assembly GCF_037189685.1 of Phenylobacterium sp. GTDB lineage: Bacteria > Pseudomonadota > Alphaproteobacteria > Caulobacterales > Caulobacteraceae > Phenylobacterium. The sequence goes on from NZ_JBBCIT010000050.1 coordinate 31,791, forward strand.
CCGCCCGAAGGCGAGGAGGCGGCCGTATTTTTCACCGTCGCGCGCCTCCCGCCAGCGGGGGTGGTAGCGGTACTGCTTCCGGCCGCGGGCGTCGCGTCCGACGGCCTGGATGTGGCCTCGAGGCCGAGGGCAGATCCACACGTCGCTCCAGGCGGGCGGGATGGCCAGCGTGCGGATGCGCTCCAGGGTCTCGGCGTCGCGCACCCGCACGCCGTCGACGTCGACATAGTCGAAGCCGCTGCGAGTCCTGCGGCGGGTCAGGCCGGGTTCGCCGTCGCTGCACCAGACCAGGCCGGGCGGCGGCTTCCCGCCGGCGGCCCCGGACGTCTCGACCGGCATATCTCTGGCCATCGGCCCCTCCACGCGCCGCTCGGCAACGTGGTATGCGGCGCGCCGGTTCCGCCCGAGGAGGTCCGCTTGAATTACCGCCACGCCTTCCACGCGGGCAACTTCGCCGACCTCGTGAAGCATGCGGCCCTCCTCGAGGTGTTGGCCGGGCTGACCGTGGGCCAGGGGCCCCTCACGGTGATCGACACTCATGCCGGACGGGGGCTTTACGATCTGGCGGGCGAGGAGGCGAAGATGTCCGGTGAGGCCGAGGCGGGGATCGCGCGGCTGATGGCGGCGGCGGATGCGCCGGCCCATTTCGCGCCTCTGGTCCGGGCGGTGGCGAGGCTGAACGGCGGCGGGGCGGTCCGGCGCTATCCGGGCTCGCCCTGGCTGATCGCGGGGGCCCTGCGGCCCGGCGACAGCTACCTGGCCTGCGAACTGCGGCCCGACGAGCATGCGGCGCTCGCCCGGGCGCTGAAGGGGCGGCCCGGCGTCCGGACACTGAACGCCGACGGCTATGACGCGGCCGTGCGGGAATGTCCCGCGTCGGGCCGCGTCCTGGCTCTCATCGACCCGCCCTTCGAGCGTCCCGACGACTACGGGCGGATCGTCGAGACCCTTGCGGCGCTTCAGGGGCGCAATTCGGCCGCCCAGGCCCTCGTCTGGCTGCCGATCAAGGACCTGGAGACCCTGGACTCGTTCCTTCGCGACCTCGAGGACGAGGTTCCGGCTCCGATGCTGGTCGCCGAGGCGCGGGTCCGGCCGCTGGACGACCCCATGAAGATGAATGGCTGCGCCCTGGTGATGATGGGCGGCCCGGACTTTTCGGCGGCGTTCGCCGCCATCTGTGGCTGGGTCGCACATGCTCTGGGCGCCGGTGGGGCGGCGCGGACCTATCGGCTGTCGCCACAATAATTTCGCACATGCGAAGTCCTGGGGTCGTGATATGCTGCGACGCACAATCCGCCGCAGAGGATATCCGAAATGGCGACCTTCAACCTTCCCGACCTCCCCGAACCTCGTGTGTCTCCGGCCCTCCTCGTCGGCGCAGTCTCGCCGCTGTGGAGCTACTTTGGAGCGGTGGCCGCCGGCGGCGTGGCGTACTGGTGGATGACCCGCCTGGCGCGTCCCGTGAATCTGGAGGCGCTGTTCGCGGCCGCCGACACGCTGGTCGCGCCGGTCGAGGCCGCCCTGGAGCCGGCCGTCGAACTGGTCGAAGCTGCCGCAGAGGCCGTCGAGACGATCTGCGAGGCGGCGACGGAGGCCCTGGTTCCCGCAGTGGCCGTGGGCGGGGAAGCTGCGCCGATGAGCCCGCTTGCGGTGGTGGAGCCGCCGCCGGAAGCCGAACCCGCGGCCGCGCTGGACGCGACCGGGGTCCTTCCCGCAGATCCGGTCCCGTCGCCCGAACCCGTGCCGGCCGTCGCGCCCGAGCCTGTGCCGGTCGCCGAGGCCCTGGACGCCGCGGCGGAGCCTGCGCCCAAACCCGTCAAAGCCAAGGCGAAGAGGGCCGTCGCGCCAGATGAACCTGAAGCGGACGAAGCCTGACGTGGCGCGTTCGCACGCCCGGCGCTAACAACGGGCGGTGCTGAAGCGGGCATTCGACATCGTCGTCTCGACAGTTGGCCTGGCCCTGGGGTGGCCGCTGCTGGCGGCGCTCGCCCTGGCGGTGCGGTTGGACAGCCCCGGCCCCGCCATCCACTGGTCGCGCCGCGTGGGCCAGGACAACCGCCTCTTCGCCATGCCGAAGTTCCGGACCATGCGCATCGACACCCCCGACGTGGCGACGCATCTGTTGGAGGACCCCGGCCGCTGGGTGACGCCGCTGGGCCGCGTCCTGCGCCGATCCAGCCTGGACGAGTTGCCCCAGCTGTGGAGCGTGCTCCGGGGCGACATGAGCCTGGTGGGACCCCGGCCGGCGCTGTTCAACCAGGACGACCTCGTGGCCTCGCGCACCGAGGCGGGTGTCCACGTCCTGCGGCCGGGCGTGACCGGCTGGGCCCAGGTCAATGGGCGCGACGAGTTGCCGATCCCCGAGAAGGTCAGGCTGGACCGGGAGTATCTGGAGCGCGCGAACATGCTGTTCGACCTGGCGATCATCGCGCGCACGGCCCGCGCCGCGCTCAGCGGGCGCGGCGTGAGCCACTAAGCTCCGCCGCAACGCACGCCCGGCCGGCGCGTTTTCCTGCGCCGGAGACGTGATCATGAGCCAGGAGACCGCCAGACCCCCGTCGCTTCACTCGCGCGCCCCTGCCGCACGCGACCTGGTGGGTCGCGCCCGGCGACGCTTCACCCGTCGGCCGGACCGCCGGCCGCCTCAGGCCGCCGAACGGCCGCGCCGCCGGCGCCTGGCCTGGGCCGGGGGGCTTCTCGCGCTCCTGGCCATCGTCATCGCCGTCCTGATCGCGGTCTGGGACTGGAACTGGTTCCGCGGCCCGCTGGAGCGAACCGCCTCGACGCGCCTCGATCGCAGGGTGACGATCTCGGGCGACCTGCACGTCGACCTGTTCTCATGGCGGCCGACGGCGACCGTCGACGGCATCACCATTGCCAACCCCGAATGGGCAGGGACGACCCCGATGGGCACGATCGAGCGCCTGCGCGTACGCATTCGCCTCGTCCCGCTGCTGTGGGGGAAGGCCGACCTGCGCGTGCTGGCGGTGGATCGGCCGAATTTCCGCCTGCTGGCCGACGGGCAGGGGCGCCAGAACTGGGACTTCTCCCCCGGCCGCCAGGATCCGCCCGCCGACTTCCCGCCGATCCAGAATTTCGTGATCCGCGAAGGACGGCTCGAATACTCGGACGCCCAGCGAAATATCCGCTTCCTGGGCTTGATCGAAGCCCGTGAGCGGTTGGGCGCCGGGAATACCGGCTTCCAGCTCACCGGGGATGGGACCATCAACGGGCAACCCTTCCGGGCCGAGGTCACGGGCGGGCCTCTGGTGAACGTCGAGCGCGACCAACCCTATCCCTTCGACGTCGACCTGCGCGCCGGTCGCACGCACGTGACCGCGAACGGAGCCATTCCCCGTCCGTTCGACCTGGGTCGCTTCCAGATGAACGCCACGATCCGCGGCCCGGACCTGGCCGACCTGTTCCCGATCACCGGCGTGGCCCTTCCCAACACACCACCCTACGCGCTGCGCGGGCGGCTTTCGCGCGCCGGCTTCCTGTGGAAGGTGGACGGACTGAGCGGCCGGGTGGGCGACAGCGACCTTGCCGGGGTCCTCTCGGTGGAGACCGGGCGCGAGCGGCCGCTGCTGAAGGCCGAGTTGCAGTCCCGCAGCCTGGATTTCGACGATCTGGGCGCGGTGTTCGGCGCCGCGCCCAAGGCCGGCTCCGGCGAGACCGCCTCAGCCGAACAGGCGGCGGCGGCGCGCCGCCTGGTCGCCCAGCAGCGACTCTTCCCCGATACGCCGCTCGATGTCCGCAGGATTCGCGCCATGGACGCCGATGTCACCTATCGCGCGGCTTCCATCCGGGACACCCCGATCGAGCTCAGGGCCGGCTCGGTGCGGGTGCGGCTGGACGACGGCCTGCTGCGGGCGGATCCGTTGAGGCTGGACCTGCCGCACGGCCGCGTCGAGGGCCATGTCACCCTGAACGCCCGGGGCGGGACGCCGGCGACCGCCCTGGATCTGCGGCTGAGCAATGCCCGCATCGAGAGCCTGGTCCCGGTGACCTTCCAGGGTTCGCCCCCGTTTGAAGGCGCGTTGGTGGGCCGCGCGCGCCTGGCCGGCCGGGGCGACAGTGTCCGCAAGACCTTCGCGACGGCGGACGGCGAGGTGGTGGTGGTGGCGCCAGGCGGCGAGATCCGCAGGTCGGTGGCCGAACTGATGGGCGTGAATGTCGTCAAGGGGCTCGGCCTCCTGCTCTCGAAGGACTCCTCGACCACGCCGATCCGCTGCGGGGTCGCCCACTTCCAGGCCCGGAACGGCGTCATGCGCGCCGACAGCATCGTGCTCGATACGGGGCCTGTACTCGTGACAGGCCGCGGCGAGATCGACCTGCGCTCCGAACGCATGGACCTCCGCGTCCGCGGCCAGGACAAGTCGTTCCGGCTGGTGCGCGTGATGGTTCCCGTGACCGCGAAGGGACCGCTGACGGCGCCCAGGGTTGGCGTCGAACCCGGCCCCGCGCTGGCGCAGGGCGGAGTGGCGGCGGCGTTGGGGACAATGCTGTCGCCGTTGGCGGCCATCCTGCCGTTCGTCGATCCGGGCCTGGCCAAGGACGCCAACTGCGGGGCGTTGATCGCCGAAGCCTCGCGCGATGGCGCGCCTGTGAAGACCGCGACGACCGCCGCCCGTTGACGGGCGAAGCTTCCGCCGCTCAATCTCCCCTCGATCCACGGGATTGGAAGGTTCAAGCATGACGTCGACGTTCAACAGGCTGACGGCCGCTGCGATCGCCATCGGCGTGGGGGCGGCCGTGGCCGCTGGCGGCGCGTTCGCCCACGACGATAAGATGCCGGCGAACGCCAGCGCGGCGACGAAGACGGCTTACGTTCGCCATGAGAACTTCGAGCGCCTGGGCGCGGCCTTCAAGAGCCTGAACGACGAGTTGCGCAAAGGCTCGCCGGACAAGGCGGTGGTGGCCAAGAGCGCTGCGACCATGAACCAGCTCGTCACCGCTCTGCCCACATGGTTCCCCCGCGGCAGCGGCGTGGAGGCCCGGCCGAGGAGCGAGGCCAAGGCCAACATCTGGACCGATGCGGCGGGGTTCACCGCTGCGGCCACCGCCAGCCGCACCGAGATCGGCAAGCTGAACGCCGCCGCCGCCTCGGGCGACATCAACGCCGTGAAGGCGGCCGTGCGTCCGGTCGGCGGCTCGTGCAAGGGCTGCCACGACAAGTATCGGCAGCAGAAGAGCTAGGCGTGGCCGACGCGTCACCGTCCCTGAGGGACTCCGGGGCGCCGGTCCGCGTCTGGGACGGGCCGACCCGCATCGTCCACTGGCTGCTCGTGGCGCTGCTCGTGTTCTCGTGGTGGTCGGCCGACGATTACCTGACCTGGCATCGCTGGAGCGGCTACGCGATCATCGGTCTGCTGGTGTTCCGCCTCTACTGGGGCTTCGCCGGAGGCGAGGCTTCGCGCTTCGCCCATTTCGTGAAGGGGCCACGCGCCGTCCTGGCCTATGCCCGCAGCCTGGGCCGGCGCGAGCCGTCGACCACCGTGGGCCACAATCCGCTGGGCGCGCTCAGCGTGCTGGCGATCCTGGCGTCCGTGCTGGTCCAGGTCGGGACGGGCCTGTTCGTGGTGGACATCGACGGCTTCGAGGGCGGCCCGCTCTCGTTCATGGTCAGCTTCGAGACCGGCCGGCGGATGGCCGACATCCACGAGCTGAGCTTCCGTGTGCTCCAGGCGCTGGTCGCCCTGCACCTCGCGGCCATCGCGTTCTATGCGGTCTGGAAGCGGACGAACCTGGTGGGCGGCATGGTCACCGGCCGACGGAAACTGCCCGGCGACCCGGGACTGGCCCGGGCGCCGCTCTGGCGGCTGGCGGTCGGCGTCGTGCTGGCCGCCACCGCCGCCTGGGCCGTCTCGAAAGGCTTCTGGCTCTAGCTGCGATCGGCCGCGTCGCGCAGCGAGGTGAGCCAGGCTTCCTCGCGCAGCTTTTCGGCTTCGCGCAGTTTCGTCTCGGCGTCGCGGACGCCGGCGTCGTGCTTGCGCCACTCCGCGACCGCGCCTTCCCGCGCCGCGCGCGCCGATTCCAGCGTCGGATAGCGAGCCAGGATCGCGCGGGTGGAGTAGGTCACGGGGGGACCGACCGTCTCGCGGTCGGGGTAGAAGCCGGTGATGGAATCGGCGGTCTCGCTGTCGATGTGGAACACGTCAGCCCAGCCCGCGTGGTGACGCATCAGGGCCCAGGGCCGTTCGATCCGGTCGCTCACCAAGTGTCTCCGTCGATGGTGTCCGATTCCGCAAGCGCGCGGTTGATCTCCTGCCTTTAGCGCGCCCCGGCGCCGCGTCCAACGCCGTGATGACGGAATCTGGCTTCCCTTGCGTGGCGTCAGCATGGGAAAGCGCGAGAATTGTTTTGTTCTTTCGACGTGCGGGTTCCTTCATTTTGAGCCTTCTCCAGATCGGCCGCCGGTTCTGCGGCCCGCCCAACTCCGGCAACGGCGGCTATGTGTGCGGCCTTCTCTCGCGTGAGGTGGAGGGGCCGGCCACGGCCGTCCTGCGCGCGCCCATCCCGCTGGACACCGACCTGAACCTGGCGCGCGTGGAGGGGGGCGCGGCGCTGCTGAGCGCGGACGGCGGCCTGGTCGCCCAGGGCGGCCCGGCGAGACAGCACCTGCCCGAGCCGCCGCTGGCGCCGACGCTGGACCAGGCGCGCGCGGCGGGTGAGCGGTATCTGGGCCATACCCAGCGCATCCATCCCATCTGCTTCACCTGCGGCCCGCAACGCGAAGCGGGCGACGGGCTGCGTGTATTCCCCGGCCAGGTCGAAGGCGCCGCCACGGGCGTGGTCGCGTGTACATGGACGCCGCATCCGGATTTCGCCGAGGCCGACGGCGCGATCGGACCCGAGATCGTCTGGGCGGCGCTGGACTGTCCCGGTTATTTCGCCTGGGTCGAGGGCGAGGGGCGTCACGGCGCGCTGCTCGGCACCATGACCGGCGAGATCGAGGCGCCGGTGCTGGCGGGGCGGGAGTATGTGGTCCTGGCCTGGCCGCTCGCGCGCGAGGGCCGCAAGGAGATGTCGGGCGTCGCCCTCTTCGATGGTGAAGGTCGTCGCGTCGCCCGGGGCCACCAGGTCTGGATCACCCTGGCGCCGGGCGGCTTCGGACCGCGGCCCGAGTCCGCGGCGGTGGCCGCCGGCGGCTGAGGCTTGCGCCCGCCCGCAACGGGCTCCAAAACCCTCGGACAGGGGGAGACGGCGATGCGGGCGGCTTCGGTTTCGGACTATCGCGAGCTGGCGCGACGCCGGCTGCCCAACATCTTCTTCGAATATATCGACGGCGGCTCGTACGCCGAGGTCACGCTGGGCCGCAACGTCGCCGACCTGGAGGCGATCGCGCTGCGCCAGCGGGTGATGCGCGACATGACCCGCCTGGACATGACCGTCGAAACCCTGGGCCAGGCCCTGAAGATGCCGGTGGGCCTGGCCCCGGTCGGCATGGCGGGGATGTACGCCCGCCGCGGGGAGGCCCAGGCGATCCGCGCAGCCACGAAAGCCGGCGTGCCCTTCTGCCTTTCGACGGTCGGCGTCTGCTCGGTCGAGGAGGTGGCCGCCACGGGGACGCCGCCCTGGTTCCAGCTCTACATGCTGAAGGACCGCGGCTACATGCGCGAACTGCTGGCGCGGGCCAAGGCGGCGGGTTGTCCCGTGCTGATGTTCACCGTCGATCTGCCGCTGCCGGGCTCACGGTACCGCGATATCCGGTCGGGCTTCAGCGGCGCGTCCCGCCTGGAAGCGGCCCTGACCCAGGCCTGGGACGGCGTGACGCATCCGGGCTGGACCTGGGACGTCTTCGTCCAGGGGCGGCCCCATACCCTGGGTTCGGTGCAGGCGGCGGTGACCGAGGGGCGGCGGGTGACCGATTTCCTGGCCTGGATCGCGCGAAATTTCGACCGCTCGGTCACCTGGAAGGACATCGACTGGGTGCGCGAGAACTGGGACGGGCCCATCGTCATAAAGGGGGTCCTGGACGTCGACGACGCGCGCGAGGCGGCCAGGGCCGGCGCCCAGGGCCTGGTGGTCTCGAACCACGGCGGTCGCCAGCTCGACGGCGTGAAGTCGTCGGTGGCCGCCCTGCCGCGTATCGCCGACGCGGTGGGGGGTGACCTGGAGGTCTATATGGACGGCGGCGTCCGCTCGGGCCTGGATGTGCTCAAGGCGTTGGCCCTGGGCGCCAAGGCCTGCTTCGTCGGCCGCCCCTGGGCCTGGGCCCTCGGCGCCGGCGGCGAGGCGGCGGTGGCGAAGATGCTGGATACCCTGCGCGCTGAACTCGCGGTGGCGATGATCCTCACAGGCTGCAACGACGTGCGGACGGCGAGGCGGGACCTACTCGACACGGGCTAGATGTTCTCCATTTGTTCTTTACTTTCAGGCTTCGCTGTGAGAGCGTGCGGATGACGGAGCTGCCGGCGGGAGAATGCCGCCGCCGATCCCGGCGTCTCACTTAAGCGCGAACCCTGGGGGAAATCTCTTGGCCGAATCCGGTTCCTACGCTCGCGGCGACCGCGCCCGCAGCGTCCTCGATCCCCTTGCGGAGCCCTATGCCCGGTCGGTGGCGTGGCAGGCCGCCTACAACGCCCGGCAGGAGGCCGAGCTGGAGCGGCGGCGGCGCGAGGCGGCGAGGGCTGCTTCGGCGTCGACGCAGCCGGCGTCGGTCCAGCCGCTGGCCGAGCGGATGTATCGCCCCGACGCCGACGACATCGCCGAACTGCGCCGGCAGCAGGCGGCGTTCAAGGGCGTCACGCGCGACATCAGCCGGGAGAACGCCTGGATGGCCGTACCTGCGCTCGCGCCGGCCGCAGCGGTCCTGGGGGTGGAAGCCGGCGCCATGCTCGCCGCGCGCCTGGCGCCGGCCGTGGCCCGGGCGCCACCGCTCCGGTTCGTTCAGCGGGAACCCTATCTCCGCGTGGGGGACAACTGGGCGACGCGGACGGGCCGGAAAGCGCATGCGGCGTTGCGGGAGCGGGTGGCTCAGAAACCGGGATGGGACCCCAACCCCCACGTGACGCTACCAGACGGCAGGGTCCTGAAGCCTGACGTTCGGACACCCGCCCGTGTCCGAGCGTCAGGGCAGGAGCCCAAGCCGTTCCAGATGGAACTCAAGCCGGATACCGTTTCCGGCCGGCGGGCGGCGGCGAGGGCCGTCAAGAAATACAAGGACACCGAAGTCAAGACCCGTCCGATCTACTACGATCCGAAGTCGATCAAATGAGCCGTCTGTCCTACACCAAGGCCCTCGACAACCTTCTGGTCCCGCTCGGCTTCCAGCGCGAGAAACGGATGTGGTCGCGCGTCCGCGGCGACATGCTGGAGCAGCTCGACCTCCAGAAGAGCTGGATCGACGGCGCCGTGACCGTGAACCTGTGGGCCAAGGACCTCGAAACCGACAGGATTCTGAAGGCGATTCCCTGCGAGGAACAGCTCGGCATCATCCAGTTCGGCCAGCGGATCGGCTATCTGATCGACGGGCGCGACCGCTGGTGGAAGAACGATCCCAAGGGGCCGGCAGAGGTGGCGGAGATGGTCCGGGTCCATGGGCTTCCGTGGTTCGACCGGGTGACGTCGCTCGAGGACCAGGCTTCG
>NZ_JBBCIT010000051.1:0-26123 GCF_037189685.1 Phenylobacterium sp.
GCTGGGGCTGGACCCGGTGAAGTTCCACGAGATCGCGTCGCAGTCGTCGGGCCAATGCTGGAGCCTGACCAGCTACTGCCCCTGGCCCGGCCCGGTCCCCGCCGCGCCGTCGAACCGCGACTACGAGGGCGGCTTCGCCACAGCCATGATGCTGAAGGATCTCAAGTTGGCGCAGGAGGCGGCGGCCCGATCCGGCGCGGCCACGCCGCTGGGGGCGACCGCCGAGGGCCTCTACGCCCTGTTCGATCGCCTGGGCGGCGGCCCGAAGGACTTCTCGGCGATCCTCCAGATGCTCCGAGGCAGGGGGGTCGCCTGACACGTCGGGGTTGACCTGTATCAAGGCCGGCGAGGATTGCGGCGTCTATCTGCCGCACGATGAGACGCGAGACCCCTGCGGGCGCTGAATTTATGGACATTGTGAAATCGCGGCGCCAAAAGGCTGACGTATTCGAGGGGCCGGGCCGCGGCGCGCAATTTCGTTGCGCCAACCGGGATCTGATTATGGATTACAGGGAAAACTTCCGCGCAGCGCTGGAGCGGGTCCGGTCCGAAGGCCGCTACCGGGTCTTCGCCGACCTGAAGCGCCATCGCGGCGAATTTCCGCGCGCCACGTGGACGCGGCCGGACGGTTCGACCTCCGAGGTCACGGTCTGGTGCTCGAACGACTACCTGGGCCAGGGCCAGAACCCCGTGGTGCTCGACGCCATGCACAAGGCGATCGAGGAGGCCGGCGCCGGCTCGGGCGGCACCCGCAACATCTCGGGGACCACGCGCTACCACGTCGAGCTCGAACGCGAACTGGCCGATCTGCACGGCAAGGAAGCCGCGCTGCTGTTCACTTCAGGCTACGTCTCGAACGAGGCGTCGCTCTCGACCCTCTACAAGATCCTGCCCGGCCTGCTGATCTTCAGCGACGAGCTGAACCACAATTCGATGATCAGCGGCATCCGCGCCGGCAGGCGCGAGCAGCGGATCGTCTTCCGTCACAACGACCTCGAACACCTCGAGGAACTGCTGGCCGCCGCCGACCCGGCCGCGCCCAAGCTGGTCGCCTTCGAGAGCGTCTACTCGATGGATGGCGACATCGCCGACATCCGCGGCACCGTGGCGCTGGCCAAGAAGTACGGCGCGCTCACCTACATCGACGAGGTCCACGCGGTCGGCATGTACGGCTCCCGCGGCGCGGGCGTCGCCGAGCGCGACGGCATGATGGCCGAGATCGACATCATCGAGGGCACGCTGGGCAAGGCGTTCGGCGTCATGGGCGGCTACATCGCCGCCGATTCGGTGATCGTGGACGCGATCCGCAGCTATGCGGACGGCTTCATCTTCACCACCTCCCTGCCTCCGGCCCTGGCGGCGGGCGCGGTGGCTTCGATCCGCTACCTGAAGGATCACAACGCGGTCCGCGTCGCGCACCAGGCGCGCGCTGCGGCGCTGAAGGCCCGCCTGATTCGGGCCGGCCTGCCCGTCATGCCGTCGGTCAGCCATATCGTGCCCGTGCTGGTGGGCGACGCCATCCACTGCAAGATGATCTCGGACATCCTGCTCGAGGATCACGGCGTCTATGTGCAGCCGATCAACTATCCCACCGTGCCACGCGGCACCGAGCGGCTTCGCTTCACGCCGTCGCCGGCCCACGACGACCGGATGATGGACGAACTCGCCGAGGCGCTGGAAGCGCTCTGGGTCCGCTGCAACGTCAAGCGCATCGGGGGCTACGCCGCGTAGGCCGTCCGCGAATCGATCTCCTGTAGATGTCACCTGCGCGCGTTTGCCGCTGTGCGCCTTTGACACAACGCACGGTTGGCGGACTCGTGGCTCACTCGCGCCTGGGGACGGCCCACCTTCCGCCCGACATCGGACCGGCCCTGGACGCTTCCGTACCCGCGGAAGCGTCCCTAGGGGCGGACTGGCCAGGGGCGGACTGGGGTGCGGAGCCCGGCTAGGTCCGGCGCCGCACGCCGCGGCCGAGCCCGATCTTCTTGGCGAAGTCCGAACGCCGCGCCGCATAGGCCGGCGCCACCATCGGATAGTCCGGGGGCAGGCCCCAGCGGCGGCGGTAGTCCTCGGGGCTCATGTTGAAGCGCGAGCGCAGGTAGCGCTTGAGCATCTTCAGCTTCTTCCCGTCCTCGAGGCAGACGATGTAGTCGTGCTGGACGGAGCGTCCGATCGGCACCGCCGGCTTCGGCCGTTCCTCCACGACGGGCGTCGGCGCCGCGCCGGTGAGCTGGCTCAGGGTCTGGTGGACCGAGCGGATGATCTCGGGCACGGCGTCGGGCGTGACGGCGTTGCGGCTCACATAGGCGGCGACGATTCCCGCGCCGAGGCGCAACAGGTCCTCTCCCGACGGTCCGGAAGGTTCGGGGCCAACGCTCATCACCACCTCGTTTCGATACGACACGCACGCCGGAAGGCGCGGCCCCCTCTGTTTCCGGGGAAGATCATCATCCCCGGGGGCGCGTCCCGGCGTCTGCCGGGAAACGCGCGAGCGCGCCCCGCGGTTCCCGGCTGCGGTTGGAGTGGGCGGCGTTCGGGAGTAAAGGGGGCCGCCCCGCCGGACTTGAGTCTTCCCCACAGCGAAAGGCGCCGCCCTTGAACCTGCACGTGCAAGCCGAACCCTCGACCGAATCCTTCTTCCAGGCGGGAGTCGACGCCGCCGATCCCGAGCTCGCGAAGGTCCTCGCCGGCGAGCTGAAGCGCCAGCAGGACCAGATCGAACTGATCGCGTCCGAAAACATCGTCTCCAAGGCGGTGCTGGACGCCCAGGGCTCGGTCCTGACCAACAAGTACGCCGAGGGCTATCCGGGCAAGCGCTACTACGGGGGCTGCGAGGTGGTGGACGAGGCCGAGCGCCTGGCCATCGAGCGGGCGAAGCAGCTCTTCGGGTGCGAGTTCGCCAACGTCCAGCCCCACTCGGGCAGCCAGGCGAACCAGGCGGTGTTCATGGTCACCATGACGCCGGGCGACACCTTCATGGGCATGAACCTGGACCACGGCGGGCACCTGACGCATGGCAAGAGCGTCAATCAGTCGGGCAAGTGGTTCAGCCCCGTGGCCTATGGCGTGCGGGCCCAGGATCACCTGATCGACTATGACGAGGCGGCCGAGGTGGCGCGCGCCCACAGGCCCAAGGTGATCATCGCCGGCGGCTCGGCCTATTCGCGCCAGATCGACTTCGCGAAGTTCCGCCAGATCGCCGACGAGGTGGGCGCGATCCTGATGTGCGACGTGGCGCACTATGCCGGCCTGATCGTGGCCGGCGAATATCCGAACCCGTTCCCGCACGCCCACATCGTCACCACGACCACGCACAAGACGCTGCGCGGCCCGCGGGGCGGCCTGATCCTGACCAACGACAAGAAGCTGGCGAAGAAGATCGACAGCGCCGTCTTCCCCGGCCTCCAGGGCGGGCCGCTGATGCATGTGATCGCCGGCAAGGCCGTGGCCTTCGGCGAGGCGCTGAAGCCCGAGTTCAAGGTCTATGCGAAGCGGGTGATCGAGAACGCCCGCGCCCTGGCCGACAGCCTGCAGTCCGTGGGCTTCAAGATCGTCTCCAACGGCACCGACAGCCATCTGATGCTGGTGGATCTGACGCCCAAGGGCGTGAGCGGGGCCGTGGCCGAAGTGGCCCTGGAGCGGGCCGGGATCACCACCAACAAGAACTCGATCCCGGGTGACCCCCTGCCGCCGATGCAGACCTCGGGCCTGCGCGTCGGCTCGCCGGCGGGCACCACGCGTGGCTTCGGCGCGGCGGAGTTCCGCCAGGTGGGCCAATGGATCGGCGAGGTGCTGGACGCGGCGGCCAGCGGCGAGGATCCCACACCCGTCGAAAAGAAGGTGCGGGCGGAAGTCGTTGAACTGACACGGCGCTTCCCGATCTACAGCTAATGGTGTTGAGTGGCCGGGAAGGGGGCTAGATATGCGCTGCCCATTCTGTGGCCACGACGAGACCCAGGTGAAGGACAGCCGCCCGTCGGAAGACGGCGCGGCCATCCGTCGGCGGCGGCTGTGCCCCAAGTGCGAAGGCCGCTTCACCACGTTCGAGCGGGTTCAGCTTCGCGAGCTGACCATCCTGAAACGCTCGGGCCGGCGGGCGCCGTTCGACCGGGACAAGCTCGCCCGCTCGCTCTCGGTGGCGTTGCGCAAGCGCCCGGTGGAGCCGGAGCGGGTCGAGCGCATGATCTCCACGATCGTCCGCCAGCTCGAGAGCATGGGCGAGACCGAACTCGCGTCCTCGACCATCGGCGAGCTGATCATGAAGCACCTGAAGCAGCTCGATGACGTGGCCTATGTCCGCTACGCCTCGGTCTACCGCGACTTCAAGGAGACCGAGGACTTCGCCCGTTTCCTGGGCGAGGAAGGCCTGGGCGACGGCGAGGGGCGGTAGCCCGTCGCCGCATCGCGCGCCAGCGCCCTCGGTCGGACCACGAAGAACACGAAAAGGCATAGGGCGGCCGCCATCCGATCATCTCCGGCCTTTTCGTGCTTTTCGTGGTTCCAGCGCGAAGCGCCCCTGGAAGCTGGAAGGCGCCCCTTCGCGGCCTTGCAGGATTGGATGCCGGTGGGCCTCTTCGCCCCCTCGGAGTGCGAACAGGCGATTGGCGCCGGCCCGTCCCGCCGCCTAAAGGATAGGCGATGACCGTCACCCTCAAGCTCGCCACGTCGCTGGACGGCCGGATCGCGACCGCGACGGGTGAGAGCCGATGGATCACCGGTCCGCAGAGCCGGGAGCAGGTGCATCGCCTGCGCGCGGCGCACGACGCCGTGGTGATCGGGGTCGAGACGGCCCTGGCCGACGATCCCGAACTGACCGTCCGCCTGCCGGGCTATGCCGGCCGCCAACCCGCGCGCGTGGTGCTGGACAGCCGCCAGAGGCTGTCGCCCGACAGCCGGCTGGCGCGTACGGCGCGCGACGTCCCCACCTACGTCGTCGCCACGACGGCCCCGGAGCCCGCCCTCGCCGGACTGGGCGTCCGCGTCCTGACCGCGCCTGCGCTCGGCGAAGACCGGCCGGACCTGAAGACCGTGTCGCAGCTCCTGGCCGCCGAAGGCCTTGCGAATCTCTTCGTGGAGGGCGGGGGGCAGGTGGCGGGAAGCTTCCTGCGCTGCGGGCTGGTTGACGCCCTGGAGTGGTTCCGCGCGCCCATCGTCCTGGGTGGCGAGGGACGGCCGGGCATCGGCGCGCTGGCCGTTGCGTCCCTGAGCGAGGCGCCCCATTTCCGGCGGGTGGAGGTCAGCGTCCTGGGCGACGATCTCTGGGAACGCTACGCCAAGGCCTGAGGAAGCAGAATGTTCACCGGCATCGTCACCGACGTGGGACGGGTGCGCGCCGTACGCGACACCAACCGCGACCGCCGATTCGAGATCGAGACCCGCTTCGACCTCGACACCGTCGACATCGGCGCCTCGATCAGTCATGCCGGCTGCTGCCTCACCGTGGTGGAGAAGGGCGAGGGCTGGTTCGCCGTCGAGGTGTCGGGCGAGACGCTTTCGCTGACCACGCTGTCCGACTGGCGCGAGGGCCGCCCGGTGAACCTGGAGCGCGCCGCCCGCGTGGGCGACGAACTGGGCGGCCACATCGTCTCGGGGCATGTGGACGGCGTCGGCGAGGTCCTGTCGATCGAATCCGAAGGCGGCTCGCACCGCGTCCGCGTCCGCGCGCCCCGGCCGCTCCATCGCTTCATCGCGCCCAAGGGCTCCATCACCGTCGAGGGCGTGTCCCTCACCGTGAACGAGGTCGAGGACGACGTGTTCGGCGTGAACCTGATCCCCCACACCTGGGATGTGACCACGCTGGGCGGCCTCGAGCCCGGCGCCCGGGTGAACCTCGAGATCGACATGCTGGCGCGCTATCTCGCCCGCTGGCGCGAAACCGCCTAAGAGCGGTCTTCGACTGCACTTCAAGGACTTCCCATGAGCGACGAGCCGATCTGCATCCTGATCGTGGAGGCGCGCTTCTACGACGATCTGGCCGACGCCCTGCTCGACGGCGCCGTCCAGGCGCTGACGGCGTTCGGGGCCGAATACGACGTCGTCACGGTGCCGGGCGCGCTCGAGATTCCGGGCGCCATCGCCATCGCCGAGGACGCGGGCCAGAAGCCGGCGGGCAAGCACTATGACGGCTATGTGGCGCTGGGCTGCGTGATCCGCGGCGAGACCTATCATTTCGAGATCGTCTCGAACGAGAGCGCGCGCGGCCTCATGGACCTGACGGTCGGCAAGCGGCTCTGCATCGGCAACGGCGTCCTCACCACCGAGGACGACGAGCAGGCCTGGGCGCGCGCCCGGATCAGCGAGGGCGACACGGGCGGCGGCGCGGCGCGCGCCGCGCTGACCATGATCGCGCTCAAGCGCCAGTTGGCGGGCGGCCTGCGATGAGCGGCCACGCCTCGCGCTCGGTGGCGCGGCTCGCGGCCGTTCAGGCGCTCTATCAGATGGAGGTCTCCGCGATCGGGGTCGAGGCCGTGATCCGCGAGTTCACCGACCACCGCTTCGACCGCGACATCGAAGGCGTGGGCGCCGAGGGCGGGGACGGCGAGGGCGCCACCCTGGCCTCCGCGGACGAAGGATTCTTCGCCGACCTCGTCCGCGGCGTGGTGGCCGAACAGGCCCGGGTGGACGCCGCCATCGCCAGGCGGCTGGCCGAAGGTTGGCGGCTGGAGCGACTCGACGCTACCGTCCGGGCGATCCTGCGCGCCGGGGCCTTTGAACTCGCCCGCCGGCCCGACGTTCCCACCGAGGTGGCCATCGACGAATACGTCGAGGTGGCCAAGAGCTTCTTCGAGGGAACCGAGCCGGGCTTCGTGAACGGGGCTCTGGACGGGGTCGCCAAGGATGTCCGCCCAGCACGGAACGAACCCACTGGATGAATTCGGAGAGATCGCCCGCCTCTTCCGCCCGCTGACACGGGGCGCGCCGGGCGCGTTCGACCTCATGGACGATGCGGCGGTCCTGCCGCAGAGGCCCGGTCACGATCTGGTCGTGACCACCGACGCCATCGTCGAGGGCGTGCATTTCCCGGCGGGCGAAGCGCCCGACATGATCGCGCGCAAGCTGGTGCGGGTGAACGTCTCGGACCTGGCCGCCAAGGCCGCCGAGCCCTTCGCCGCCTTCCTGACGGTGAGCTGGCCGGGCGGCTACGAGGAGCGCGACCGGGCGCGGTTCGCCCTGGGCCTGGCGGCCGACCTCGAGGTCTTCGGCATGAGCCTCTACGGCGGGGACACCACGGCCACGCCGGGGCCGTTCACCTGCAGCCTGACGGCGATGGGCTGGACGCCGGCGGGCCGGATGGTGCGCCGGGGCGGGGCGCGGCCGGGCGACCGGCTGCTGGTCAGCGGGGCCATCGGGGACGCGACTCTGGGCCTGGCCGCGGTGATGGGCGAGATCGAGGACGCCGACGGCCGGCTGGCGCACCGCTACCGCATGCCCGAGCCGCGGCTGGACGTGCGCAACGCCCTCCGCCGCCACGCGACGGCGGCGGCGGACGTCTCGGACGGCCTGATCGCCGACGCCCGGCATATCGCCGAGGCCAGCGGCGTGGGCCTCTACATCGACCTGGACCAGCTTCCCCTGTCGGGCGCGGCGGCCACCTGGCTCGAGGATCAGCCCGACCCGGCCGCCGCCCTGGTCCGCCTGGCCACGGGCGGTGACGACTACGAGATCGTCTGCACGATGCCGTCGGGTTCGACCCGGCCGCGCGGCTTCACCGTCATCGGCGAGATCCGTGAGGCTCCCGGCCTCGAGGTCCGCGCCGCCGGCCGCGCCGTCGATCCCGGCGCCGGCGGCTGGCGGCACGGCTGAAGCGCGCTAAACCTCCACGGCGCGAAAAAGGGGAAGGGGACGCATGAGGCCGCCGAACGTCATCGTGATCCTGGCCGACGACCTCGGCTATGGCGACCTGGGCTGCTACGGCTCGACGCATGTCCGGACCCCCAACCTCGACCGGATGGCGGCCGAGGGCGCGCGGTTCACGGACTTCTACGCCTCGGCCAACGTCTGCACGCCGTCGCGGGCCGGGCTGCTGACCGGGCGCTATGCGATCCGTTCGGGGTTGGCGCACGAGGTGATCCAGCCGGCGGACACCACCGGCCTGCCGCCCGACGCCTGGACGATCCCCAAGGCCCTGAAGCCCGACTATGCGACCGCGTTGATCGGCAAGTGGCACCTGGGCCATGTGGCGCCGCACTGGCCGCCGACCGTCCAGGGCTTCGATCGTTTCCACGGCCTGGCCTACAGTCACGACATGCGGCCCCTGAAACTCTACGAGGCGGACGAAGGCGGCCTGACCGAGCACGAGGGCAAGGTCGACTTCGCCAGGCTCACCCAGGACTTCTTCGAGCAGGCCGGGGCGTTCGCCGAGGCCAATCGGGATCGCCCGTTCTTCGTGCTGCTGGCCCTGACCGCGCCGCACATCCCCCTGGTCCCGAACCCCGACGATCCGACCGACTCGCCGGGCGGCGTCTATGGCGACGTCGTGGAGGAGATCGACCTGGGCGTGGGCCGCCTCCTGGCTCGCCTGAAGGCCCTGGGCCTCGACGACGACACCCTCGTCGTCTTCACCTCCGACAACGGCCCCTGGTTCGAGGGCTCGTCCGGCCCCTTCCGCGAGCGCAAGGGCGGATCGGCCTGGGACGGCGGCTTCCGCGTGCCGTTCATCGCCCGGCTGCCGGGGCGCATCCCGGCGGGCCAGGTGAGCCCGGCGCTCGCCAGCAATCTCGATATCCTGCCCACCGTGCTCGCCCTGGCCGGTCGGACGCCGCCCGCGGACCTGGAACTGGACGGCGTGGACCTCTCGGCGTTGCTGACCACGGGGGAGGGCGACGGCCACGAGGAGATCCTGCTGTTCGACAACAACCAGGTGGGGGGACTCCGGACCGCCCGGTGGAAGCTGGTGGCGCGGTCCTACTACCGCAGGTTCGACATCCCGCTCGACGCCCTGCCGCTGCTGTTCGACATGCAGGCCGACCCGGGCGAGACCTACAGCGTCGCCGCCCGCCACCCCGAAGTCCTGGCGGACATGCGTGATCGTCTGGCCCGCGCCCGGGCGAAGTACGAGCCGATGGCTGGTCTCTTCCCGTCCCACGTGGCGCCGGCGAGCGCGGCGGACCACCCCGACTAGTGTCCCGATTCCGAAGTTCGCAAGCGCTTGTGGCGGGCTCGGACGAACTTCGGAATCGAGAAGGACACTAGCAAGTGTAGGCTTCTAGTGTGCTTTCTGGATTTGAAGTTCGCTCCAGCGCTCCACCCTGATGCAGGCGAACTTCAAATCCAGCACACTAGACGTCCCTGAAGTCGAACCGAACCCGGGAGCGGCCGAAGTCCAGGGCGACCTGCTCGAACTGGCTCAGGAGGTCGATCCCGAGCACCAGGGCGGGGCTGTTCTCCAGGTTCCAGATCCTGAACACATGCATGTCGGCGCAGGTCACCGGCACGTTGCCGAGATGCAGCCCGCCCAGGCGCAGGAACGGCAGGAACACCGCCTCGCCATAGAAGGGCTCGCCCGCCAGGGTCTCCATGCGCACGGTCTGCGGGGGCTGCGCCAGGCCATTGCGCTTCTCCTGGGCCCGGACCAGATCGCGCAGCTTGCCGTTGCACAGGGTGCCCTGGGCGCCGGAGTCGATGATGGCGCTGATCCGCCGGCCCGACAGCTCGGCGTCGACGATGGTGAGCTGGCCCTTTCGTCGCCGCGCCGGCACCACGACCGTCCGTCCCGGCTCGTTCCGATCGCTTCGGGACTCGACGATCAGCATGCGCCGGCCCTTGAAATCCAGGACCAGGCGCTGGCCCTTCAGCCAGTCGATCCCCAGGACGCCGTCCACCTCGGCGCCCTTGATGGGCAAGGCCGGCGCCTTCACGTTCCGGCGCTCCCGCGGACCCACCTGAAGGTTGTCGAGATGGACGATGGGGCGGTGGCGAACGCCCACCAGGGTGTGCACGGGCGCGGAGTCCACCGCCCGCAGGGCGAGCTGGTCGGCGAGTCTATTGGAGACGCAGCTCACGTTCGCGCCGGTGTCCAGGAGGAAGTTGAACGGTCCCCGGCCGTTGATGCTGACCGGCGCCAGCATGTGCTCGTGCGCGGACTCCCGCGTCGCCAGTTCGGTTTCGGCGGTATCGGCCTCGTCGGGCTGCTCGATCACGGGCGCCGGGTCGTCGGGTTCCGAGGCCAGGGCGCGGCCTGCCGACAGTCCCACACCGCCCGACAGTCCCGTGGCGCCGGCCGCCAGCAGGCCGACGGCGGCTTGGCGACGCGTGGGCGACATGGCGAGCCTCCCTGGACCTGTTTTCATCAGAGTACCATTGTTCGCGAACACCCGCCACGCGCGTGGCGGGCGGCCTCAACCTTGCGGCAAGGGTTTTCCGGCAGAAGCGCAGCATGCTGCGCCGCGCATTCCTGTTCGCCGCCGTCGGCCTTTCGGCCGCGCCCGTCGCCGGGCAGGGCGCCTGGGCCGCCGCGCCCAAGGGGAAGGAGGGCGACGGCAAGGGCGACGTCGGCCAGTACGTGGAACTGCAGCCGGTGGGCTTGCCGGTCGTCCTGGACCGGAAGCTGGTGAACTACATCTTCGTCCGCATCCGGATAAACCTGACCAATACGGCCAACGCCGCGCGCCTGCGCGAGAAGGAACCCTTCTTCCGCGACGCCCTGGTGCGGACGGCGCATCGCACCCCGTTCACGCTCCCGTCGGATCTCGCGGCGATCGACGTCGCGAAGCTCTCAGCCGCCCTGAAGCGGGACGCCGCGACGATCGCGGGGCCGGGCCAGATCCTGTCGATCGAGGTGACGTCCCAGGCCCCCCGCCGGCGAGGATTGACGCCGGCCGCCTGACACGCCGCCGAGTTCCCCGCCCGCGGGTGCGGCCTATCCCCTGCCGCCGCGTGAACCGCCACCCGGCGGGCAGGTTGCGTGGCTCCTCGAAACCTGAGTAGTTTTCTAAGTCTTTCCGGGGCCGCGCGGTGCGGTCCTGGAACGAGTTGGGGAAACGCAAGGGAGCAAGGGGTCCGCGACGTCCGCCCGCAGGTGGCGGCCGAAGACCCTTCTCCGCATACATGCTCGCAGAGGGGCGATAATCGAGATGAGTTCCGTTCTATTGTTGGTGATCGGCGCAGGCGCGCTGGCGGTGCTGTACGGCGTCGCCCAGACGATGTCGCTGCTCCGGGCGTCGCCGGGCAACGCCCGGATGCAGGAGATCGCCGCCGCCATCCAGGAAGGCGCACAGGCCTATCTGAACAAGCAGTACACCGCCATCGCCATCGTCGGCGTGGTGATCCTGATCGCGCTGGGCGTGCTGCTCGGCGTCCTACCGGCCGTGGGCTTCCTGATCGGCGCCGTGCTCTCGGGCCTCGCGGGCTTCGCGGGCATGCTGATCTCGGTCCGCGCCAACGTGCGCACGGCCCAGGCCGCCTCGGAGGGCCTGGCCAAGGGCCTGTCGCTGGCGTTCCGCTCGGGCGCCATCACCGGCATGCTGGTGGCCGGCTTCGCCCTGCTGGGCGTGGCGGGCTACTACTACGTCCTGACCGGCGCCATGGGCCTGGCCGTCACCGACCGGACCGTGGTCGACAGCCTGGTGGCCCTGGGCTTCGGCGCCTCGCTGATCTCGATCTTCGCCCGCCTGGGCGGCGGGATCTTCACCAAGGGCGCCGACGTGGGCGGCGACATGGTGGGCAAGGTCGAGGCCGGCATTCCCGAGGATGACCCGCGCAACGCCGCGACCATCGCCGACAACGTGGGCGACAACGTGGGCGACTGCGCCGGCATGGCCGCCGACCTGTTCGAGACCTACGCGGTGACCACGGTCGCCACCATGGTCCTGGGCGCCATCTTCTTCCGGGCCATGCCCGAGGTGGTGGGGAACATGATGCTGCTGCCGCTGGCCATCTGCGGCGTCTGCATCATCACCTCGATCATCGGCACCTTCTTCGTCCGCCTGGGCAAGTCGAACAACATCATGGGCGCGCTGTACCAGGGCCTGATCGTCACCGGCGTTCTGTCGGTGGGCGCGGTCTGGTGGGTCGTCAACGCCCTGGTGACCGGCCCGGTCACCGTCGGAGACAAGACCTTCGGCGCGAACGAACTGTTCTTCTGCGGCGTCGCCGGCCTCGTGGTCACGGCGCTCATCGTGATCATCACCGAATACTATACCGGCACGGGCTTCCGGCCGGTGAAGTCGGTGGCCAAGGCCTCGGTCTCGGGCCACGGCACCAACGTGATCCAGGGCCTGGCCATGAGCCTCGAGTCGACGGCGGCTCCGGCCATCGTCATCATCGCCGGCATCATCGTCACCTACGGCCTGGCCGGCCTGTTCGGCATCGCCATCGCCACCACGGCCATGCTGTCGCTGGCGGGGTTCATCGTGGCGCTCGACGCCTTCGGTCCTGTCACCGACAACGCCGGCGGCATCGCCGAGATGGCGGGCCTGCCGCCGGAGGTGCGCGTCACAACCGACGCCCTCGACGCCGTGGGCAACACCACCAAGGCGGTGACCAAGGGCTATGCCATCGGCTCGGCCGGGCTGGGCGCCCTGGTGCTCTTCGCCGCCTACACCGAAGACCTGAAGTACTTCGTGGCCGAGGCGGTTCCGGGCTCGTTCTTCGACGGCCTGGGCGCGGTGACCTTCGACCTCTCCAACCCGTATGTGGTCGTGGGCCTGCTGTTTGGCGGCCTGCTGCCGTTCCTGTTCGGCGGCATGTCGATGACCGCCGTGGGTCGCGCGGCCGAGGCCGTGGTCGAGGAGGTGCGTCGCCAGTTCCGCGAGAACCCGGGCATCATGACCGGCGAGGTGAAGCCCGAGTACGGCAAGGCGGTCGGCATCCTGACCGGCGCCGCGATCCGCGAGATGATCGTCCCCTCGCTGCTGCCGGTGGCCTCGCCCGTGGTGCTGTTCTTCGTCATCCAGGCGATCGCCGGGCCGGTGAACGGCTTCGCGGCGCTGGGCGCCATGCTGATGGGCGTGATCGTGACGGGCCTGTTCGTGGCCATCTCGATGACCTCGGGCGGCGGCGCGTGGGACAACGCCAAGAAGCTGATCGAGGAAGGCCACCACGGCGGCAAGGGCTCCGAGGCCCACAAGGCCGCGGTGACCGGCGACACCGTCGGCGACCCCTACAAGGACACGGCGGGCCCCGCCGTGAACCCCATGATCAAGATCACCAACATCGTGGCCCTGCTGCTGCTGGCGATCCTGGCCCACGGGGCGGTCGGCTGACGGCGTCGACAGTCTGAAACGCGAAGGCCCCGGAGAGCGATCTCCGGGGCCTTCTGCTTTCCGATCCCTGGCCGTGAAGCGGAGGGCGGCGCTACCGCCGGTCGCCGGGCCGCGATCCGGGCACGCCCTCGTCGTCGGGCGGCAGCATGCCGCCGCGACCGACGCTGCCCAGGAGCTGTTCCAGCACCGTCATCTCGCGGCCGCGGGTGGGCGTTTCGCGGTCGTTGAACGCGATCACCTTGCCGTCCTTGAGCGTGTAGACGTTCACCGTCTCGACGACCTCCGACTCCTTGTTGAAGGCGATCGCGGTGACGTTCCGCGCGGTCACCCGCGGCTTGCGGAACGCGACCCGCTCCTTGATCTGGTTCACATAGAACCAGACGTTGGGATCGAAGGTCGACTGCACCGAAGGCGAGCCCAGCTTGGCGCGGACGGTCGATTTGGTGTCCGTGCCCACCGCCACGTCCTTGGGATCGCTGTCGATGGCCTGGAAACCCGAATAGCTGGTGATCGGCGAGCACGCCGAAAGCCCGCCGGCGGCCACGACGGCGGCGGCCAGGACGGCGGCAGAGACGGCTTTGGCGGGGCTGCGGGACATTCGGGCTCGTTTCTGGCGGACTCGGTTCGCATTGCCGGACGGCAAGAGGCTTTGACCTATCGCCGGCCGCCCCTTAGTTCAATGCGCCCTTTTTGTACGCAGCCAGAGGGGCGAAATCGAGGCCGTCATGCTCAAGCGCCTGTTCAAGCCGAGGCCGGCGGTCGCCGCCGGGCGCGAACTCTACGCCGTCACCGTCGCCCAGGCGCGCACGCCCGGTCTCTACGCCGACCTGCGCGTGGCCGACTCGCCCGAGGGCCGATTCGAACTCTACAGCCTGCACGTCTACCTCCTGCTGGAGCGGCTGAAGGGGCAGGGCGACCGTGCCTCCGAGATCGCCCAGGCCCTGTTCGACACCTACGTCAGCGCCCTGGACCACGCGCTGCGCGAACTGGGGGTCGGCGACCTGTCGGTGGGCAAGAAGATGCGCAAGCTGGGCGAGGCCTTCTACGGCCGGGTGAAGTCCCTGGAGGAGGCCCTGGCCTCTCTGCCCGACCGCACCGACCTGGAGGCTGTGCTGGCGCGCACCGTCTATGAAGGCGGTGCGGCCGAGAACGCGCCGGCCCTGGCCGACTATGTCCTGGCCCAGCGCCAGGCCCTGGCGACCCAGGACGTCGACGCCATCTGCAGCGGCGCGGTCGCATGGGCGAAGCCGTGACCTGGCCGCGCGTCGTCCGCCTCCACGAGCTGGCCCGGGGACCGGTGACGGTGGACCTGGCTCCCGACCCAGAGCAGCGGGCCGCCATCGCGCGCCGCCTCGGACTGAGGTCGCTGCCCGCCCTGACGGCCCGGGTGGTCGTGCGGGCCTGGATGGACGGCGCCGAGGTCAGCGGACGCTTCGACGCCGTCGTGGAGCAGGTGTGCGGCGTCTCGCTCGATCCCTTCGAGCAGCCGGTCGCCGGCGACTTCGTGGTGCAGGCGGTCCCGGCCGGCAGCCCGCACGCCGCCGCGGGCGAGGGGGGAGAGCTCGAGCTGGACCCCGATGCGCCCGACGCTCCGGACGTGCTGGACGGCGATGCGATCGATGTGGCGGGCTATGTGGTCGAGCATCTGGGGCTGGAGCTCGATCCGTTCCCCCGCAAGCCGGGCGCCGTGTTCGACTATGCCGCTCCGGAAACCGACGCGTCGCCGTTCGCGGCGCTGAAGAAGCTGACCGAGCCGAAGGCCTAGTTTCCAGCCGCCACCGCGCCGGAGTATGGTCGCGGGGACGAATCCGACCGGCCGCCGCGCCGGGCGCGTGGGGGACGACACACCGCTTGACACAGCCCTTGGTGATATCCGTCGACGCCATGGGCGGCGATCATGGCCCGTCGGTGGTGGCGCCGGCGTGCGCAGAGGCCCTGGCCGACCGGCCGAACATCCGTCTCCTGCTCCACGGCGACGAGGCCGCGATCGGCGCGGCGCTGGCGCGGCACGAGGCCGTGCGAGGGCGGATCGAGGTCCGGCACTCGGACAAGGTCGTGTCCATGGACGAGAAGCCGGCCCAGGCCATGCGCCGCGGCAAGGGTTCGTCGATGTGGAACGCCGTCGAGGCCATCCGCGAGGGCCAGGCCGCCGCCGCGGTCTCGGCGGGCAACACCGGCGCCCTGATGGCGATCTCGAAGCTGATCCTGAGGATGAGCGCCGAACTGGAGCGCCCGGCGCTGGTCGCCAGCATCCCGCATCCGAACGGGGTGACCACCTTCCTCGACGTGGGCGCCAACGTCGACTGCGATGCCGAGCGCCTGGTCGAGTTCGCCATCATGGGCGAGGCGTACCACCGCGCGGCCCACGGCGTGGCCCGTCCCACAGTGGGCCTGCTCAACGTTGGGTCCGAGGAGATGAAGGGTCACGAGGAGGTCCGCCAGGCTCACGGGGTGCTGCGGGAAGGCGGGATCGACCTGGCCTACAAGGGCTTCGTCGAGGGCGACGACATCACCAAGGGCGCCGTCGACGTCGTGGTCACCGACGGCTTCACCGGCAACGTGGCCCTCAAGGCGATGGAGGGCGCCGCGCGTTTCATGTACGACGAGCTGCGCGCCGCGCTGACGAAGTCCGGCCCGGCGACCAGCCTCGGCGCCCTGCTGGCCCGGGGCTCCCTGCTGAGGTTCCGCGACAAGTTGAGCCCGCCGCCCGCCGCGCCGCTCCTCGGGCTGAACGGCCTGGTGCTCAAGTGCCACGGCGGCGCCGACCAGCGTGACTTCGCCAAGGCCATACGCGCGGCCGCCGATGTGGCGCAAAGCGGGTTTGCCTCAGAGATCGAACGGAATATGAGGCGGCTTCCCGCCGCGCTCGCCGAGGCGGGTCCGGCCGCCGCGGATGGAGCCGCCTGAATTGTCCAAAGTCCTGCGTAGCGTCGTGACCGGTGTCGGCGGCTTCCTGCCCGACCGCATCGTGACGAACGACGAACTGTCCAAGGTCGTCGACACCTCGGACGAATGGATCCGCGAGCGCACGGGCATTCGCCAGCGCCGGCAGGCCGACGACGGGACGCCGGTCTCCGACCTGGCTGTCGAGGCCGCCCGCCGGGCGCTGGAGGCCGCCGGCCGCACGCCGGCGGACGTGGACCTGATCATCGTCGCCACGACGACTCCGGATCTGACCTTCCCGGCCACGGCCGCCATCGTCCAGCGCAAGCTGGGCTGCCCTGTCGGCGTCGCCTTCGACGTCCAGGCGGTGTGCTCGGGGTTCGTCTACGCGCTCTCGGTGGCCGACGGCTTCGTCGCCCGCGGTCGCAGCGCCTGCGCTCTCGTGATCGGCGCCGAGGTGATGACCCGCCTCATGGACTGGAGCGACCGCGGCACCTGCGTCCTGTTCGGCGACGGCGCGGGCGCCGTCGTTCTGGAGCCGGGTGAAGGGGCGGGGACCACGGCGGATCGCGGCCTGCTCGGCTTCGCCCTGCGCGCCGACGGGACCAAGCAGGACCTCCTCTACGTCGATGGCGGCGTATCGACCAACCGTGAGACCGGCTATCTCCGGATGCAGGGCAATCAGGTGTTTCGTCACGCGGTCGTGAACATCTCGGAGGCCGTGATCGCGGCGGCGGCCGATGCCGGCGTTTCGGTGTCGGAGGTGGACTGGTTCATTCCCCACCAGGCCAACCAGCGCATCCTGGAAGGGGTGGCGCGCCGTCTGGGCATCGACGAGAGCAAGGTCATCTCCACGGTGGCCGAGCACGCGAACACCTCGGCGGCGTCGATTCCGCTTGCGCTGGACCAGGGGCTGAAGGACGGTCGCATCCGGCCCGGTCAGCTCCTGCTGCTGGAAGCGATGGGCGGCGGACTGACGTGGGGCGCCTGCGTCCTGCGTCTTTGAGATTCGCTTACGCATGAGCGGTAAGGCGTGACTTGAAGTCTTTGTGACAATAGGACAATCAGGATCATGAACGACGTGGGGGCGGGGGCCAGGGCGATCATGAAAGGGCCGACGGTGACACGGGCCGATCTCTGCGAAGCCGTCCACGAACAGGTCGGCCTGACGCGCCAGGACTGCTCCGAGTTGGTCGAGCGCGTGCTGGAGCTGATGTGCCAGGCCCTGGAGCGGGGCGAACAGGTCAAGCTTTCGGGCTTCGGCGTCTTCCAGGTCCGCGCCAAGCGCGCGCGCATGGGCCGCAATCCCAAGACCGGCGAGCCGGCGGCCATCGACCCGCGGCGCGTGATCGGATTCCGCGCCAGCCAGGTGATGAAGGCGCGGGTCGACCGCGCGCTCTCGCGGTGAGGACGTCGTAACCGCGGTGGCGAAGGGCCCGGACGCCTTCCGCACGATCTCCGAAGCGGCGGACGAGCTTCACGTGCCTCAGCACGTCCTGCGGTTCTGGGAAACCAAGTTCACCTTCATCAAACCCATGAAGCGGGCCGGGGGCCGGCGCTTCTATCGCCCCTCCGACATCGCGGTGCTCCGCGGCGTCCGGCGCCTGCTGCACGACGAGGGCTACACCATCAAGGGCGTGCAGAAGCTGCACCGCGAACAGGGGATCAGGCGCCTGGTCGCGGCCGGGGAGGGCGTGGCCGTGCCGGCGCCCGAGACGCCCTCGCGCCGTGCGCGCGCCCAGGCCGACACTGGGCCCCAGGGCCTGATCGACGCCCTGCGCGACCTCGAAAACGCCAAAGCCCGCCTGGACCGGCTGCTCAAAGGATTAGGGGAATCCCGCTGAATCGCGGCCGCCGCCTATAGCCGCCCCTCGGCGATCAGGCTGGCGAGAGCGTCGTTGACCTGGGTCTGCCAGCCCTTGCCCTTGGCCCGAAGGTGCTCGACGACGGCGGCGTCGAGCCGGAGGCTGATGGGCTCCTTGGTCGCCTCGGCCTTGGGGCGGCCTCGCCGGACCTTCGCCATGAAGGCTTCGCCATGAACCTCGCGCGCGGGCCGCATCCTGCCCAGCATATCGTCGGTCAGCGGCGGCGGATCGCCGTGGATCGCGGGGTCATACTTAGGCTTCATATCGTCTCACCTCGTTGCGGGTCGACCGCCAAAGGCTGATCGCCCTGATGGCGTCCTCATGCGAGCCCTCGGCATAGATCAGGGTGTGGAGCCGGTCGCCGATGTAGCCGATCGCGTAGAAGCGCATCTCGCCGTAGTCGAAGCGGTCATCCTCGACCACGAGGGCGGTGTTCCAATCGAACCTCTCCGCCGCCTTCAGCGACACGCCGTGCTTGGCGAGGTTCGCTTCGTCCTTGGCGGGGTCGAACTCGAGAGTCACGAATTATCGTATATACGGAATATCACGCGATTGCCAGTATTATCGTATATACGAATAATCGTGCGCGCGAACTTCGCCAAGGCTCGGGTGCTTCGCCGGGATTCGGCGACAAGATTCTGAAAGATTTGGAAAATCTCGCCGCCGGCCGCTGGTCGGAGCGACAGGATTTGAACCTGCGACCCCTTGACCCCCAGTCAAGTGCGCTACCAAGCTGCGCCACGCTCCGACGGCCCGGCGGCGAGGGCGCTCTTCTAGCGGAACATGGGATGAGGGCAACGACAAAGTTTGCGGCCATTGCTACGGCATGTCTCTTCGCGGGGACGGTCGCGCAGGCGCAGACGTCGCCTTGGGTGAACAAGCCTTCAGACGAAGATCTGGCCGCGGCCTTCCCACGTACGGCGTCGGTTGACGGATGGGCGAGTATCCAGTGTCGAATTCTTCCAAGTGGAGAACTGAACGCCTGTATGGTGACAGATGAATCTTCCATAGATCAGCGCTTCGGCGAGGCGGCTCTTGGTCTTTCCGAAAAGTTCAAATCGACGCCTGAATTCGCCAGAGCACAATCTGAAGGCGTACGTATTCGCCTTGAATTCCTCAAACCTCTCGATCCTATTCTTATTCCCCGTCTTCGCGCCGCAAGGTTTAAGACCGACAAGCGCTACAAGCTTGGGCCCCCGGGCCCCTATTTCCCCGATCGGGCCTTTCGCTATCGGCAGAGTGGGATGGTGCTGGTCGATTGCAAAGTGGCTGATGACGTGGGTCGACTTCGCGATTGCCGGCTCGCGGTATCGGTGCCCGAAGGATGGGGTTTCGATGAGGCTGTAATGCGGATGGCCAGGGATGGCTGGATGATGGCCGATGCGGAGCCCGTCGGGACGCCAGCTCCTGCTGACGGGTATTGGCGGTTCCGAGTGGATTTTCCCCGCCCGCCGTATGATTGGCGGATGCATTCGCGCCCGCTGCCGAAATAGAATCCGCAAGGTTCAACGAATGGAAGCGCGGCCTGGATCATCTTCCTCCGCCGACGCGGAGAACCGCCGCTGAGGCCGCGGAGTTCGATTCACAGGAGCGGTGATGCTCACCCCTCCCGGTTCATCCAGCGGATGAGCGGGAACAGCGGCACCCCCCAGAGTGTCCCGAAGAAACCGTAGTAGGCCAGCTTCACGGCCCAGTGGTCGGGCAGTTCGTCCGCCAGCGACGCGACGACGGTGATGTAGACGACCAGGAACACCAGGATGACGATCATGCCGATGAACTTGCGCAGGCGCGGAGAAAGCAGGCGGGGAGACATGGCGTCGTCATAGAGCGCTGGGCGTTCGCACGTAAGCCCGCTAAAGGACGCGGCCAAAGTTCAGCCGAGAAATTGCGCCAATCGCGCCCCCATGACTTC
The DNA here is from genome assembly GCF_037189685.1 of Phenylobacterium sp. Lineage (GTDB taxonomy): Bacteria > Pseudomonadota > Alphaproteobacteria > Caulobacterales > Caulobacteraceae > Phenylobacterium. Next base: position 19,863 of record NZ_JBBCIT010000051.1, read on the forward strand.
GTTCCTGCGTTCCGATCGATCCAAGCCCGTCGCGATCTGGCTGTTCGTGGTGGCCGCCCTCGTGCTGGCGATGATCGTGGTCGGCGGCGCCACGCGGCTGACCGACTCCGGCCTCTCGATCACCGAATGGCGGCCCGTGACCGGCGCCGTCCCCCCGCTCAGCGAAGCGCACTGGCAGGCCGAGTTCGCCAGGTACCGCCAGATCCCGCAGTACGCGCAAATCAACGCCGGCATGAGCCTGGACCAGTTCAAGTTCATCTACTGGTGGGAGTGGGGGCACCGCTTCCTGGGGCGGCTGCTGGGCCTGGTCTTCGCCGCGCCGTTCGCCGTCTTCGCCATTCGCCGCCAGATCCCCCGGCGGCTCCTGCCGCGGCTGGGCGGCATCTTCGTCCTGGGCGCGCTTCAGGGCGTTGTCGGCTGGTGGATGGTGGCCAGCGGCCTTGTGGACCGCGTCTCGGTGGCCCCCGAGCGGCTGATGGTCCACCTGGGGCTGGCGTTCGCCCTCCTGGGCCTTCTTCTCTGGACCGCTTTCGACGCCTGGGCCGGCGCGGCGCGGCAGACCCTGCCCAGCCCCTGGGGGCGGCGGGCCGCCTGGCTCATCGGATTGATCTACCTCCAGGTGCTGCTGGGCGCCCTGGTGGCGGGCAACGATGCGGGGCTGGTCTACAACGACTGGCCGCTGATGAACGGCGACCTCGTCCCCGACGACTACTGGGCCGGCTCCCTCTGGGGGACGATCGCGCACAGCCAGGGGGCGGTGCAGCTTCATCACCGGATCGTCGGCTACGGGCTCGCGCTGGCGGCGCTGGCGCTGGGCGTGGGCGCCTGGCGGTCGAGCTATCTCTCGCGCGAGGCCAAGGTCCTGGGCCTCGCCACGGCCGGCGGCGTCCTCGCCCAGGCCGCGCTCGGGATCGCGACGCTGATGGCCGTCTCGCCTCTGGGCCTGAGCATCGCCCACCAACTCCTGGCGGCGGTCGTCCTCGGCCTCGCCGTGGCGTTCGGGTGGCGCGTGCGGCGCGTCTGATCGGCTGATTTTAGAGGTATTATAATACCTATATATATAAGTAATTGAATTTATGATATTTCCTTTGGAGGTGTTCGGAATCTTCCCGTTGACTTCGGGGTGGATGGGCGGCATATGCCGCGCCTCGTATCGGGTCGCCTTCCGGCGTCCCGCGTCAGGTTCATTGGATCGTCCCTCATGCTGAAGAGCACCACGGCTTCGCTGAAGCCCGCCGAGGTCGAGAAGAAGTGGATCGTTGTCGATGCCGAGAACGCCGTGGTCGGCCGTCTCGCGTCGTTCATCGCCATGCGTCTTCGCGGCAAGCACCGGCCCGACTACACGCCCCACGTCGACTGCGGCGATTTCGTCGTCGTCGTGAACGCCCACAAGGTGAAGTTCACGGGCAAGAAGGCGACCGACGAGGTCTACTACTGGCACACCGGCCATCCGGGCGGCGTGAAGCAGCGGACCCCGGCGCAGATCCTGGCCGGCAAGTATCCCGAGCGCGTCCTGCAGAAGGCCGTCGAGCGGATGCTGCCCAAGGAGAGCCCGCTGGCCCGCAAGCAGATGACGCACCTGCGCATCTACAACTCGCCGGAGCACCCGCACGCGGCGCAGAATCCCGAGACCATCGCGTTCGCCGAGCTGAACGCCAAGAACGTGCGGAGCGTCTGATGAGCGAAGCCACTCCCCAAGCCACGGGCTTCGACGCCCTCAAGGGCCTGGGCACGCAGCCGGCCGAAGAGGCCGTGGTCCGCGAGCCCAAGATCGACGCCCAGGGCCGCGCCTATGCGACCGGCAAGCGCAAGAACGCCGTCGCCCGCGTCTGGATCAAGCCCGGCAAGGGCACGATCACGATCAACGGCCGCGACCAGACGGTGTACTTCGCCCGCCCGGTGCTGCGCATGATGATCGCCCAGCCGATGGAACTGACCGACCGCGCCGGCCAGTTCGACGTCGTCGCCACCGTGGAAGGCTCGGGCCTCTCGGGGCAGGCGGGCGCCGTGCGTCACGCCATCTCGAAGGCCCTGACCTACTACGAGCCCGGCCTGCGCGCCGTGCTGAAGCCGCATGGCCTGCTGACCCGCGACCCGCGTGTCGTGGAGCGCAAGAAGTACGGCAAGGCCAAGGCCCGACGCAGCTTCCAGTTCTCGAAGCGCTGACCGCGCGCGAGCATTCGCGTTTGCAGGAGGGCGCTTCGGGCAACCGAGGCGCCCTTTCTCTTTCCGGAGGCCCGTATGGCCCACACAGTCTTCATCGACGGCGAAGCCGGCACCACGGGGCTCCAGATCCGCGACCGGCTGGCGGCCCGCCCGGACCTCGAGGTCCTGTCCATCGATCCCGAGCGGCGCAAGGACGCCGAGGCGCGGCGCGAGCTGCTGAACGCGGCCGACGCCGTGGTGCTGTGCCTGCCCGACGACGCGTCGCGCGAGGCGGTCTCGATGATCGCCTCCAACCGCGTGAAGGTGGTGGACGCCTCGACGGCGTTCCGAACGGCGCCCGGCTGGACCTATGGCTTCGCCGAGATGTCGAAGGACCAGCGCGCGGCGATCCAGGGTTCGACCCGGGTCGCGAACCCCGGCTGCTACCCGACGGGCTTCATCGGCCTGATGCGGCCGCTGGTGGCGGCGGGCCTCGTGCCGGCCGACTTCCCGGTGACGGTCAACGCGATCTCGGGTTACTCCGGCGGCGGCAAGGGGCTGATCGCCGAATTCGAGGGGCCGGCGCCCGAGGGCACGAACGACGCCTTCCGCGCCTATGGCCTGCCGATGGCGCACAAGCACCTGCCCGAGATGCAGCTCCATGCGGGCCTCGACCATCCGCCGGTCTTCGCGCCGTCCGTGGGCCGGTACGCCCAGGGGATGCTGGTCGAAGTCCCGCTCCAGCTCCGGGCGCTGCCCGGGAAGCCCTCGCCGGACGACCTGCACGCCGCCCTGGCCGCCGCCTATGCGGACGAGGTGTTCGTGGAGGTCGCGAGCCGTGACGAATGCGCCGAGCTTCAGAAGGCCCGCGCTGGAGCCGCGAACTACGTTCGCGACCTCGATCCCGAGGCGCTGAACGGCACGAACCGGATGCGGCTGTTCGTGTTCGGCTCGGCCGACGGAAGCCAGGCGCGGCTGACGGCCCTGCTGGACAACCTGGGCAAGGGCGCGTCGGGCGCGGCGGTCCAGAACCTCAACCTGATGCTGGGCCTGCCCGAGGGCGCGGGCCTGTGAGGCTGCGGCGACACACGCTCTGGAGTCCCGGCCCATAGTTTCGCCGCAGGGATGGGCTGATGTCGGCTTGCATCCCCGACCGTCGCGGAGGCGTAATCCCGGCATGGATCCCATCCGTCCTAATCCCGACCGTCCTCCTGTCGACCGGCGCCGGCTGCTCGTGGGCGGCGCGGGGTTCGTCGCCGCCGCGGCGGTGTCGCCCGCCTTCGCCGCCAAGCCCGACGCCTACGCCGACTCGCCCTGGCGCAGGGTGAGCGATGCCGAGTGGCGCAAGCGCCTGCCGGCCGCGGCCTACCGGGTCCTGCGCCACGAGGACACCGAGCGGGCGGGAACCAGCCCCCTCAATCGTGAGAAGCGGAAGGGGACCTACCACTGCCTGGGCTGCGACCTAGCCCTGTTCAGCTCGGCGACCAAGTTCGAGAGCGGCACGGGCTGGCCCAGCTTCTACCGGCCGCTGCCGGGCGTGTTCGGGACCAAGACCGACCACAGGATCGGCGTGGCCCGCACCGAGTACCACTGCGCCCGGTGCCTTGGGCACCACGGCCACGTCTTCGAGGACGGGCCGCGGCCCACGGGCCTGCGCTACTGCAACAACGGCGTGGCGCTGAAGTTCGTCCCGGCCTGACGATCCGCCTCAGAGGGCCTCGCCCGTCGGGGCGGGCGCGCCGCCGCGGCGGACGCGGCCGGCGCCGGTGACGTCGCTTTCCAGCCGCGGCGGGTCGGTGAGCAACCGGACCTCGGCGGCGCCGGAGACTTCCAGCCGCGCCCAGTCGGTGGGGGCGAGCGCGGCTTCGCCCGCGCCCGAGACCTCGGCCTCGACGCCCTTGGCCTTGAGCCGCCCGAGGTCCGCCCCGGCGCTGTCCGACACCTCCAGGCTCACCGCGTCGGCCTCGCCCTCGGCCTTCACCGAGGCGTCGCCCGAGACCTCCAGGCTAAGACGCGCCTGGCGATAGCCTTCGATGGACAGGGTGTTGCGGCCCGAGACGTCGAAGCTGCGGATGTCGGGCGCGCGCACCACGATGGTGAGCTTGGGCCGGGTCCAGCGCCGCCCCTGGTCGTAGCGGATGCTGTCGCCGCGGACGATCACGCGTTCGACCGCGCGCTGCGGCCCGGTGACTTCGACCCGGCCGGGACCGGCTTGCTGGATGTAGCGGACGTCGGCGGGCAGGTCGATGTCGAGGCTGTCGGCGCCGCTCCAGTCGAGGGTTCGCGTGGTCTCGGGTCCGCCGGCGCCGGCGGTGTCGTCCCAGCCGTCGCGGTCGCGCTTCCATTCGACGTCCCAGTTCCCGTTCCAGTCGGCGTCCCAGCCGCGCCAGGACCCCCATTTCCCGGAAAAGGCGCTCCAGCCGCCGCGGGCGACGAGGTCGGGCCCACCGATGGCGACGGCGGCCGAGAGGGCGCCGACCGAGAGCACGAAGCCCGCGACGGCGATCATGACGAGGGTGCGGATCATGGCGTCCTCCTCAGCCCTGGCCTGCAGGATTCTGGCTTGCAAGATTCTGGGGTTCGAGCGCCGGCTTCAGCAGCCGGTAGTGAAGGCGGCCGTACCAGACCAGGGCGTTGATCAGGCCGACCGACAGGATCGTGAGCACCGCGCCGACCGACGTCGAACCGGCCATGATTCCGATGCCCGCCAGGATGGCGGCCACCGGCCCGCCGGGCGGTGCGAAGAAGGGCCCGGCGGCGAACACCACGGCGCCGGCGAAGAAGGCGACGATGGCGGCGACCGCCACGGCGATCATGGCGCTGGCCACGCCCATCAGGATGGGTAGCAGCACCAGGATGTCGATGGCGCCCAGGCCGATGACGGCAAAGACCGCCGCCGCCGCCGAGGAGGCGGTGCGTTCCTCGCGCCAGCGGTTGAGGGAGCTCTCGGCGCGGATCTCCCGGGCCAGACGATCTGGGTCGCCGAGCGCGGCGGCCACCTCGGCCTCGGTGCGCCCGGCGGCCTCGCCGTCGGTGAAATGGGCCTCGTAGTCGGCCACGATGTCGGCCACGGCCTGCGGCGTCTGGCCCCGAAGGCCTTCGCGCAACCGGGCGATGAACGCCTGACGTGTCATTCGGCCCCTCCGAATACGATCTGGTCCACGGCGCCGGAGAAGGACGTCCAGGCGTCCTTCTGGCCCTCGAATGTCTTCCGCCCGCTCTCGGAGAGCCGGTAGTATTTGCGCGGCGGCCCGGAGGAGCTCTCGACCAGATAGGTCTGGACGAGGCCGTCGCCCTGGAGGCGGCGCATCAGCGGATAGATGGTGCCTTCGCCCATGCCGATGGCGTCGGCGAGGCGGCTGGCGATCTCGTAGGCGTAGCTGTCCTGATGGGACAGAAGCGCCAGGACGCAGAGTTCCAGCGCCCCCTTCTTCAACTGGATCTCGATGGCTTCAGGCACGCTCTTGCGCCTCCTTGCTCACCCACGAGGTACGGCAAGGTACTGAGTGACGCAAGATAGCTTGTATTAAATGTTAGTAAGCCGGCGATGTGCGCCGCGCCTCGCCCGGTGGGGAGGAGAGGGCGGCCTGGGCGAGGCGGCTGGGGCTTCAGCTCGAGTTGAACGGGTGGTCCGGGACGATGCGCCTGGGCCAGTGGGCGAAGGGGTCGGGGCTGGGGGGTGAGGCCGGCTCGTGCTTCGCGCGGTCCACGGATGCACACGGAGACACACGGATAGGGGCGTCGGCGCCGTCCGTGGGGATCGGTGTGCATCCGTGGACCGACTGAGGGGGATGTTCGGGCGCCTGCGGCGGCTGGGGTTCGGGGCGGGAGACCTCGCGGGCTTCGCCTTCGATGAGGTCGCCGTCACCTTCGGGGTCGTCCTGGGGGTCGTTCCCGGGGCCGCCTTCCGAGTCCTCGTCGTGGAGGTCCATGAGGGTGCGGGCGCGGCGGATCTGGGTGTCGAGGTCCTCGGTGAGGAAGTCGGGCCTTTCGATCCAGTCCCAGGCCTCGTCGTGGAAGCGCTCGGCGAGGTCGTCCTGCTCGGCGGGATCGCAGCCCTGTCCGGCGGCGGCGTCGCGGACGGCGTCGGCCAGGACGTCGAGCCGCCCGGCGCGG
>NZ_JBBCIT010000052.1:0-29408 GCF_037189685.1 Phenylobacterium sp.
CAGGCCGTACAGCTCTTCCGACGCGCGGACCGCCGCCATGCGCCCCTGGACCGACGCTTACAACCTCACCCGACCCCACTCAGGCATCGGCGGCCTCACGCCCTGGTCCAGGGTGAACAACCTTCTTGGAAACGACACCTAAGCACTTCAGATCTGCGCACGCCACAGGAGACGCCGGGTGCACAATCGTCGCCAGCTCATGCTCGCCGCCAGCGCCGCCGCGGCCCTGTCGGCGTCCCGCGCGGGGGCGACGACCCCGCCCGCGCCTGCCGAGGCGCAGCTCGCCGCCTTCCTCGACCGGATGTTCGAGGAGACGCTGGAGGACCGTCCCGAACTGGTCACGTCGCTGGGGCTCGACAAGGGAGACCGCGCCGGGGCGAAGTCGCGGCTGCACGACGCCTCGCTGGAGGGCGTCGCCAGGGCCAAGGCGCGCACCGCCGACCAGCTCCGCCGCCTGAAGGCCATCGACCGGGCCGGCCTGACGGGTATGGCGGCGGTCAACTACGACACCCTGGCCTTCGAGCTGGCGACATCCGACGCCGCCAGCCGGCGGTTCGAGTACGGCGCCCCCGGCGCCGGGGGCCCTTATGTGCTGAGCCAGATCGGCGGCGCCTGGCAGGAGGTCCCGGACTTCCTCGACACCCAGCACACGATCGAGACCCGCGCCGACTGCGAAGCCTATCTCGCCCGCATGCAGGCGTTCGCCGCCATGATGGACGCCGAGGGCGCTCGCGTGCGCCGCGACGCCGGCCTGGGTGTGGTTCCGCCGGACTTCGCCCTGGCGGGCGCCATCCGCGGCATGCAGGTGCTGAGGACGTCCGCCGAGCACGCGACGCTGGTCACCTCGATCGCGCGCCGCGCCCGGGCGAAGGGGATCGAGGGCGACTGGGCCGCGATGGCGACGAAGATCTACGAGGGTGAGGTCGTCCCGGCGCTCGACCGCCAGATCGCCCTGATGCAGGGCTTGAAGCCGAAATCCACGCGCGATGCCGGCTGCTGGTGGTTGCCCGACGGCGCCGCCTACTACGATCACGCCCTGCACCGCCAGACGACCACGAGGATCACGCCCGACGAGGTGCACAAGCTGGGCTGGGAGGTGACGCGCGAGCTCTCGGCGCGGGCCGACGTGTTGTTCAAGGAACTGGGCTTCACCAAGGGGACGGTGGGCGAGCGCTACATCGCCCTCTACGACAGCAAGCGCGGCGTCTACCCCAACACCGACGCCGGCAGGGCGCAGATCCTGGCCGACCTGACCAAGCTGGTGGAGGCGATGCAGGCGCGCCTGCCCGAACAGTTCGGGACCCTGCCCAAGGCGGGCGTGGAGATCCGCCGCATTCCACCGGCCACCGAGGGCGGCTCGTCCACCCACTATGAGGCGCCCAGCCTGGATGGGAGTCGGCCGGGCATCTACTGGCTCAACCTGCGGGACACGGCGGAAAGCCCGTGGTGGTTCCTGCCCACCACCACCTATCACGAGGCCAGTCCCGGCCATCACATGCAGATCGCGCTCCAGCTCGAGGCCGACCTGCCGATGATCCGCCGCGTGATGGGCTTCGGGGCCTATGCCGAAGGCTGGGCGCTCTATGCCGAGCAGGTGGTCCAGGAGATGGGGCTCTACAAGGGCGATCCGCTGGCCGAGGTAGGCTACATCCACGACGCCCTGCTGCGTTCGGCGCGCCTGGTCACCGATTCCGGCCTTCACCACCTGCGCTGGACCCGCGAGAAGGCCATCGCCGAGATGCGCGCCATCGAGGGTGACCCGGAGCCGTTGGCCGCGCAGGAGATCGAACGCTATTCCGTCTGGCCGGCCCAGGCGTGCAGCTACATGGTGGGCAAGGTCGTCATCCTGCGCCTGCGCGAGAAGGCGAAGGCGGCGCTGGGGTCGCGATACGACGCGCGCAAGTTCCACGATGCGATCCTGCTGTCGGGCTCGATGCCGCTCACGGCGCTGGAGGCGGTGGTCGACTTCTACATCGAGGCCAACAGGGCCTGAACCGCCTCGACAGCCCAGCCCAAAGAGCGTCCCATGCCGGAAACGAGCGACGGGAGGACGGCATGGCGACGCTGAAGCGGGACGATGGGGTCGAGCTCTACTTTGAGGTCCACGGTCCCGAGAGCGGGACCGCGCCGACCATTCTCCTCACCCACGGGTATTCGGCCACCTCGCAGATGTGGCGGGGCCAGGTCGAGCCGTTCTCGAAGGCCCATCGTCTCGTGATCTGGGACATGCGCGGGCACGGCCGGTCCGACAGCCCCGATGACCCGGCGCTCTATTCCGAGCCGGCGACCGTCGCCGACATGGCGGCGCTCCTGGACCACCTCGGCGCGGAGAGGGCGATCGTCGGCGGCCTGTCGCTAGGCGGCTACATGTCGCTGGCCTTCCACCGCGTCCACCCCGAGCGGGTCGAGGCGCTGCTGATCATCGACACCGGCCCCGGCTACAAGAACGACGAGGCGCGCGAGGGCTGGAACCGCACCTCGCTCAAGACCGCCGAGCGCTACGAAGCCGAGGGGCTCGGGGTGCTGGCAAGCGGCAGCGCCGAGCGTCGCCAGGCCCAGCACCGCAGCGCCAAGGGCCTCGCCCTGGCCGCTCGCGGCATGCTGACCCAGCGCGACGCGGGCGTGATCACCTCCCTGCCGCATATCCGCGTGCCGTCGCTGGTGGTGGTCGGGGCGGAGGACGCCCCGTTCCTGGCCGCGAGCGATTACATGGCCTCGAAGATTCCCGGCGCGAAGAAGGCTGTCATCGAGGGCGCCGGCCATGCCGCCAACATCGACAGGCCCGAAGCCTTCAACGCCGCGATCCTGGACTTCCTGGCCGGTCTGGGCCGGTGAAGGGCCGCGGCGCGCCACACTGCTGACATGCCCCTGTCAGCAGGCTGCGCGTTTACTGGGCGGCAGGAGAAGGAGCCACCCATGTCCGACGAGATCGTCTTCTACACCAACCCCATGTCGCGCGGCCGCATCGTCCGCTGGATGCTGGAGGAGGTGGGCCAGCCCTACCGCACCGTCGTGCTGGACTGGGCCACCAATGCGAACAAGTCGCCCGAGTATCTCGCCGTCAATCCGATGGGCAAGGTGCCGGCGGTTGTTCATGGCGACACCGTCGTCACCGAATGCGCCGCCATCTGCGCCTATCTGGCCGACGCCTTCCCCGACGCGAAACTGGCCCCGCCGCACGGCAGCAAGCTCCGGGGGCCGTATTACCGATGGCTGTTCTTCGGCGCCGGCCCGATCGAACAGGCCGTCGCGTTCGGGGCGATGAAGATCGACGTGCCGGAAGAGCAGCGCGCCATGGTCGGTTTCGGCAGCATGTCCGACGTGCTGGACACCCTGGAAGGCGCCCTGGAAGGCCGGGAGTACCTAGTCGGCGACAGCTTCACCGCCGCCGACCTCTACATCGCCGCCCACCTCTCCTGGGGCATGGACTTCGGCACGATCGAGAAGCGTCCCGTCTACCAGGCCTACGTCGCCCGCCTGCTCGCCCGTCCGGCGGAGAAGCGCGCGAGCGAGATCGACGACGGGCTCATCGCCGCAGCCCAGGCGCAGCCGGCTTAGCAGAGGCCGGCTGGATCAGATCCCACTTGTTCCCGTAGAGGTCCTCGAAGACCGCCACGCGCCCATAGGGCTCCTGGCGTGGAGCCTCCAGGAACCTGACGCCGGCCGCGGCCATCCTCCCCTGGTCGCGGCCGAAGTCATCCGTCTGCAGGAAGAGGAACACGCGCCCGCCGCCCTGGCGTCCCACCATGTCCGCCTGTTCGCCGACCGCCCGGGCCAGCAGGAGGCCGGCGTCGGAGCCGGGCGGTCGAACCACGACCCAGCGCTTGCCCCCGCCCATGTCGGTGTCCTCCGCGAGGTCGAACCCCGCCCTGCCGACATAGAACGCGATGGCCTCGTCGTAGTCGCGGACGAGAAGGGTGGTGAGGAAGAGGCGCTGCATCCGCACGAGCTAGCGCCTCCCGCCCGTGCATGGGAGGTCCTAAACGCCGGGCCTGGCGCCCTCCGCCGCCTCGTCCGCCAACCGGCCGTGCAGTTCGCTCATATGGTCGAAGTCGGCTTCGAAGGCGCCCAGGCCCTGGGTGAGGCCGCGGAGCTCGGCGATCAGGCCCTGGCGTTCGCTCTGGGGCAGGTAGGCTTCGATCCGCTCCCAGCCGCGCCAGTCCTCACGCGGCGCCAAGCCCAGGATCTGGCCGCGCCGGGCGGTGAGCGCCGACGTGACGTTCGAGGCGCTCGGAGACGGCGAGTAGACCGTCAGCTTCTCGATCGGTTCCAGCAGGACCGAGCCCGTCGCCGCCATCGCTTCCTCGATGGCGAGGCGGCCCACGGTCCGGAACGCCATTTCGGACGAGTCCACGCTGTGGGTCTGGCCATCCAGCAGGGTGACTTCCAGGTCGGTGACGGGGAATCCCTTGGGGCCTTTCGCGAGGCCGTCGCGCACGCCGGTCTCGACCGCGGGAATCCAATGCTTCGGCACCGCCCCGCCGACGATCTTCGAGTTGAAGACGAAGCCCGAACCGCGGGGCAGGGGCCTGACCTCGATGGTGATGTCCGCGAACTGGCCATGACCGCCCGACTGCTTCTTGTGGCGCGAGCGCTGCTCCACGCCGCGGGCGATGGTCTCGCGGTAGGGTGTCCGCGGCTGGAGGGTGTCGATGTCGACGCCGAAGCGCCGCTTCAGCCGCTCCAGCGCCAGCCGCACGTGACCTTCGCCCTGGCCGGACAGCAGCACCTGCCGCTGCTCGGCGTCGTGGGTGAGGGACAGCCCGGGGTCTTCCTCGATCAACTTGGCGAGCGCGCCCGAGAGGCGGACGTCGTCGTTGCGGTTCTTCGCCGCAAGGGCCACCGCGAACAGGGGGCGGCGCGCGCGGACGGCGGCGCGCACGGCCTGGGGCTGGCCCGTGGTGGAGAGGATCTGTCCCGCGCCGGCCTGTTCCACCTTGCCGATGGCGCAGATCTCGCCGATCGCGGCCTCGCCGATCTTGCGCAGGGCCGACCCCTGGATCTGCGACAGGCCGCCGGCGCGGCTGCGCGCGCCATCGGGCAGGATGAAGTCGGCGCCGTCGGCCAGCCTGGCCCCGAAAATTCGCGCGTAGGCCAGTTTGCCGGACTGGCCCGCGTAGGCCGCCTTCATGACGTAGGCGCCGGTGGTGATCCCGATGCGGTCTGCGGCCCTGGTGGGCGGAGGCGTCTCGTGGCGCAGGGCCTTCAGCAGCCGGCGGACGCCGAAACCGTTCTGGGCTGAGCCGAAGAAGACCGGCACGATCACGCCTTCGTTCATCTCGCGGACCAGGTCGGCGAAGACGACGTCGCGGCTGGGCGTGACATCGGACAGGAGCTGCTCCATCAGCTCGTCGTCGAAATCGGCCATCTGCTCCAGCATGTGGAAGCGGGCGTCGGCTTCTTCCTGTCGGAGGTCGCCCGGAATATCGACCTGCTCGGACGGCTTGCCGGGGCGATAGACGAAGCAACGCTCGAGGGCGAGGTCGATGTAGCCCGAGACCTTGTCGCCGCTCCAGGTCGGGATCTGGCGCGCCACCAGCGGCGCGGACGAGACGGGGGCCAACGCCTCCAGGAGTTCGCTGAGCGCGCCGCGGGCCTGGTCCATCTTGTTGATGAAGAGGGCGTGGGGGACGCCCAGGTGTTCGAGTTCACGGAGGGTGGGCTGGAGGAGGGCGACTTTGGCCGGGTCGGGATCGGCGACGACGATGGCCAGGTCCACAGCGGGCAGGGCGGGATCGATCTCGGCGCAGAATTCCAGGGAGCCTGGGCAGTCGACCACCACGTAGCGGTCGCCCATGAAATCGAAGCCGGCGAGGTTCAGCTCCACGGAATGCCCGCGGGCCTTGGCTTCGGGGCTGGAGTCGCCGACTTCGCCGGGCCGGACCGCCTGGCCGGTGGCCGCCTGCAGCAGGGCCTCCATGAGGGCGGTCTTGCCCGAACTGGTGGGGCCGACGAGCGCGAGCGCCCGAACCGACCCCGTGTCTCGGATTGCCATGGTCGCGTTCTCCCATCACCGATGGCGCCGAGGGCGCCCGTCGTGCGGGAGATCCCCCGATCGGGAGATCGAAGCGCCCAGCGCTCAGGTTCAGGCGGTCGGCGACCGGCGAGGGGCCAGACGACGCCGCCCACTGCGGAAACCCTACGCCCGGAAATGCGGGCGAGTGACGTCACGAAGGCGTGAGGCTCAGCCGTCCGCCGGTCGTCGCCCCAGCGTCCGGCGACGGCGGGCCAGCACGGTATGAAGCCGCTCGCGCTGATGGTCGCCCACCGGTAGGGCGATCCGCGTGTGGCCGATCTCGACGTCGTGGGCCGCATCGGCGGCGAGCTTTTCCATTCCGGCGGGGTCGAGCCGCCAGAGGATGTGCACCAGGTCGGAGACAAGGAGTTCCAGCGTCGCGACACGCGCGATCAGATCGCGCTTGCTGGTCGAGACTTCGTCGGTCATTCGAAGGCTCCTCCCGGTACGCGGGACACTAGGCCGGAGGATCGGCCGGCAGCCCTTAAGCCTTCGCTAGCGGCGCATCACATGTCGGATGAAACCCCGGACCACATCGTCATCCGCCCCACCGCGCGGGTTCTGTTGCTGGATCGCCTCGACCGCATCCTGCTGATGAACGGCCGCCTGCCTGGCGCGGCGGGCGGGGCCTGGTTCACGGTCGGGGGCGGGGTCGAGCCGGGCGAGACCTATGCCGAGGCCGCGGCGCGCGAGATCCGCGAGGAGACGGGCATCGCTGATTTCGAACTGGGCCCTGTGGTCTGGCGTCGGGAAGGTATGCTGCGGCTGCCCGAGGTCACCCTGTTGAAGGAGCGGTACATCGTCGCCCGCTGCGATGGCCGCGAGCCGGATCGCGGCGGTTGGACGGCGCTGGAGCGTGACCTCATCGACGACATCCGATGGTGGAGCCACGGGGAACTGGCGCTCACGGGCGAGCGCATCTTTCCGCCAGGCCTTGCCGATCGTCTTCCGGGTGTCCTCGCAGGGCAGTTTCCAGCCGAGCCGGAGGCGATCCCCTGGTGATATTCGCCGTTCTGCGTCAGGACCCATGCCGGCGACAGGCCCACCCCTTCGGACACGGACCTGGCGCAGGCGGGCGTCACGCCTGTGCGCGCGCCTATGCGGTGCTTCCTGTGTGGGGTTCCACGAAGTCGCCCTCGATCAAACGAAAGCAACGCACGCAGCAGGGCGCGATTCCATGACCGGCTCGGAAGCCGACCCGGCAAACGGGGGCCGCGGCCTGTGAAAAGGGCCCGCACGCGGCGGGCCCTGGAGATTCAGCCGGTGACCTTGAGGTTGGTCGCCGAAGTCTTGCCGCTGCGACGGTCCTGCTCGAGGTCGAAGTTGACCCGCTGGCCCTCGTTGAGGCCGGAGAGGCCCGCCTGCTCGACCGCCGAGATGTGGACGAAGATGTCCTGGCCGCCACCCTCGGGCTTGATGAAGCCGAACCCCTTGGTGGGGTTGAACCACTTCACTTCGCCCGAGCCGGAGCCCATCACCGCGCCGCGGGGTCGATCGCCACCGCCGCCGCCGCCGAAACGACCGCCGCCGCCACCGCCGCCGTAACCACCGCCGCCGCCGCCATAACCGCCGCCGCCGCCGTAGCCACCGCCGCCGCCGCCATAACCGCCGCGATCACCGCGGTCGAAGCTGCTGCGGCGGGGCGCCGGCGCGCCCTGCTCGGTCACCACGATGCTCGTGGCCGCCAGCTTGCCGGACCGGCGGTCCTGTTCGAGTTCATAGTCGACCTTGTCGCCTTCATTGAGGCTGTCGAGGCCCGCCTGGTTCAGGGCAGAGATATGAACGAAGACGTCCGCGCCGCCATCGTCGGGCTGAACGAAACCGAAACCCTTAGCCGTGTTGAACCACTTAACCGTACCGCTCGCCATTCGTCGCAACCTACCGAGATAGAAGTCCCACGCCGCGCATATGCGCGCGCCCGGCCAATCGCGTTGACGAGCCGTGTTCGATTTGTAGCTCTGGATTTGGCCTTAGGCCAGCGGTCGTGACAAGCCACCTCAATCGGAATAAGTGACCGGCCCTCTCAGCCGGCGGCTCTCCGGGGACAGACCCTTGAAAAGCATCTGCATATTCTGCGGTTCGTCGCCCGGAGCCGACCCGAGATTTCTCGACGCGGCCGTGCGCTGCGGGACCGTGTTGGCGCGGGCGGGGCTCACCCTGGTGTACGGCGGCGGCAAGGTGGGTCTCATGGGCGCGATCGCTGACGCCGCCCTGGCGGCCGGGGGCGAGGTTCTGGGCGTGATGCCGGAGGACCTCGTGAACCAGGAGATCGCGCACCAGGGGCTCACAGAACTCCATGTCGTGCGCTCGATGCACGAACGTAAGCTGAAAATGGCCGAATTGTCGGACGGCTTCCTCTGTCTGCCGGGCGGCCCCGGGACGTTCGAGGAGATCTTCGAGCAATGGACCTGGGCCCTGCTGGGCATCCACGCCAAGCCCTGCGGCTTCGTGAATGTGGCCGGCTACTACGATCCCATGCGGAAGACGATCCAGCACATGGCCGACAACGGCTTCATCGGACAGCCCTACGTGGACATGCTGGTCTATGCCGACAGCACCGAAGCGGCGTTGGAGGCCTTCGGCCGCTACGCACCGCCCCCGCCGAAGTGGAGCACGAACAAGCCCTGAGGCTTGGCGGCCTGCCGGCTGCGGTCACGGCGGCGACCTGAGGGCGGTCGCCTTCTTCCATCCACGCCACGCGCCCAGCCGCACACGCGCGGGCGTGGCTGCGCCGACTGGCGCCGGTCTTGCGCCGCCGAAGTGGACCCGAACCGGTCCATGGAAAGACCATGCTGAAACTATTGAGGAATTTCCGGCCTGACGCGTGCGCGTTCACCAATGCCCCGGCAGAATTCGCCGGGTCATGCGTCAGCCTTTGCCGGGCGGAGCCTTAATCCATGTCGCTGACCGCCACCCTCCGCACGGCCACGTCCGGCCTGAACGCCGCCCAGGCGGCGCTGCGCACGGTCTCGGACAACATCGCCAACGTGAACACGCCTGGATACGTCCGCAAGGCGGTCGTCCAGGAATCCCTGGTGGTCAACGGCGCCGGCATGGGCGTGAAGATCAACGGCGTCGAGCGGATCACGGACCAGTACCTCCAGCTCGCCTCGCTGACCGCCGCCTCCGACGCCAGCCGCTGGTCGGCGGTGTCGCAATACCTCGACAACGCCCAGAGCCTGTTCGGCAACCCCGCCAGCGACGGTTTCTTCTTCAACCGCCTGGACAAGATCTTCGCCGCCTTCGCCACGGCGGCCGACGACCCGTCGTCGACCCTCCTGCGCAGCCAGGCGCTGGCCAATGTGGAGGATTTCCTCACCGAAGCCGACCGGATCAACAGCCAGATCGTGGCCCTGACCGACACGGTCGAAACCCGCGCCGCCGCCGCCGTCGAAAGGGCCAACCAGCTTCTCGACCAGATCAGCGTGCTCAACGCCGATATCAAGCGCGCGAGCCTGCTGGGCGCCGACGCCTCGGGCTCGGAGAACATCCAGAGCCAGCTCCTGGACGAGTTGTCGGAGCTGATGAACGTCCGGATCGCCCAGCGCAACGGCGGCGGAGTGGACGTCCGGTCGGCCGAAGGCGTGCTGCTGGCCGGCGACCAGCCCGCGAAGCTGACCTATGTGACCAGCGATTCCACGCCCGGCTACATCACGGCCCGCGCGGGCGGCAGCACCAACGACCAGCCGATCGAGATCGTCAGCGGTGAACTGCGCGGCCTGATGGAGTTGCGCGACGTCGAACTGCCGAAGCTGTACGATCAGCTCGGTGAGTTCGTCAGCAAGGCGGTGGACCGGCTGAACGCGGCCCACAATGCCGCCGCCGCCTATCCCCCGCTCAGTACGCTTTCGGGCCGCAACACCGGCCTCGACCTGCCGACCGCGGTGAGCGGCTTCACCGGGACCACCACCCTGGCGGTGGTGGACTCGGCGGGTGTGCTGCAACGTTCGATCGCCGTCGATTTCACCGCCGGGACCATATCGGTGAACGGCGGCGCCGGAGCCGCCTTCACGCCGGCGACCTTTCTGGCCGACCTCAACACCGCCCTGGGCGGCCTGGGCTCGGCGACCTTCACGAACGGCGCGCTGACCCTCGGCGCGACGGCGCCGAACGGCCTCGCGATCGACGAGGGCACGTCGCAGAAGGCCGGGCGGGCATTCTCGCACTTCTTCGGCCTGAACGACCTCATCAAGGCCGATGGGTTCAGCAACTACGCCACGGGCCTGACGGGGGCGAGCCCCCACGGCTTCACCGCCGGCGACCCCATTTCCCTCCGCCTTTCCTACCCCGACGGCCGGCCGATCCGTGATGTGACGGTCAACGTGCCCGCGGGCGGGACGATGAACGACCTCCTGAACGCCCTGAACAACGCGTCCACGGGCGTCGGCCTCTACGGCGCGTTCAGCCTGGATGCGAACGGGGTGCTTTCGTTCTCCGGCTCGTCTCCGCTCAACGCCACCCTTTCGGTCAACAGCGACAACACGTCGCGCGGGGCGGGCGGCCCTTCGATCAGCCAGCTCTTCGGCCTTGGCGTCATCGAGCGCTCGGCGCGGGCCGGGCGGTTCGACGTCAATCCCGCCCTGCACTCCGATCCCACCAGGATGTCGATGGGCAAACTCGACCTCACGGCCGCGGTGGGGCAGGTGGCCGTGCGTCCCGGCGACGGCCAGGGCGCACGGGACATCGCCGTGACGGGCGAGGTCAACACCCTGTTCCAGGCCGCCGGCGCCCTGGGCCAGGTCACCATGACCCTCAGCCGCTACGCCTCGGAGTTCAGCGGCGGGATCGGCCGGGCGGCCGCCGCCGCAGAGACCCGCAAGGCCAGCGCGGAATCGGTCGCGCGAGAGGCCACCAACCGGCGTCAGTCGGTCGAGGGCGTGAACCTCGACGAGGAACTGGTGAACCTCACCACCTACCAGCAGGCCTTCGCCGCCTCCGCCCGTATGATCCAGGCCACGAGCGAGCTCTTCGACGTGCTCGTCAACATGGTCTGAGGAGCCCAGCATGTTCACGCGCGTCACCACCCCCGGAAACTACTCCGCCGTCCTCACCAATCTGCTGGCGGCCCAGCAGCGCCAGATGGAGGCCGGCAACCGCGTCGCCACGCAGCGCAACGGCAGCAACCTGAAGGAATACGCCCCGGACGCCGAACTGCTGGCGGCCATGCGCACCGTCCAGACCCGGCTCAGCGCCTTCCAGGAGCAGAGCAAGCTGCTGACCGACAAGCTCGCTACCCAGGACACGGCGCTTGTGCGGGTAGCCGACGCGGCGCAGTCGATCCGCCAGGTGTTCACCGACGCCCTGGCGTCCGGCCGCGTCGACACTTTGGTGGAGGATGTGGAGGCGCAACTCCGCAACGCTGTCGAGGCGATGAACGGCCGCTACGGCGGCAAGTACCTGTTCGCCGGAGGCCAGGTGGATACCCGCCCTGTGGAACTGACGAGCTTGAGCGACCTCAATCCGCCGGCGATGGTCGCGGACTTCTTCCGCAACGACCAGTTCCGTGTGAAGGCCAAGCTCGACGAGGCGACGACGATCACCACGGGTTTCCTGTCCAACGAGATCGGGACCGACATGCTGAACGCCCTCCAGGCGTTCCAGGCGTTCAACACGGGTCCGGACGGCCCGTTCGAAGGCGCGATGACCGATGCTCAGAAGGCTTTCCTGGAAGGCCAGCTCGCGGCGTGGGACAATGTCCGCTCGGACGTGACCCTGAAGGCGGCGCAGAACGGCACCAACCAGAAGCGCCTCGAGACGATAGGCGAGGACCTCGTCAGCCGCCAGAACGCCCTGGCGGGCATGATCGGCAACATCACCGACGCCGACATGGCCCAGGCGGCTGCGGACCTTCAGACCGCGCAGCTCTCCGTGCAGTCGGCGGCCTATGTCTTCCAGGCCCTGCGGGAGTCGTCGCTGCTGAACATCCTCAAGTAGGCCCGCCCTCCCCATGAGCGGGGGAGAGGACTATATGGCCGCCATGAGCGCACCCGTGACCGCCCCGGGACTGGCGACCGACCGCCTGAGCGACGTCCTGATCCAGGCCGCGCGGGACGCCGTGCGGCTGCCGGCGGGGACCCGGATCGTGGCGGCCATGTCGGGCGGGGTGGATTCCACCGTGACCGCCGCGTTGCTCGCGCGCGCCGGCTATGACGTGGTGGGCGTGACGCTTCAGCTCTATGACCACGGCATGGCGATCCAGAAGAAGGGCGCCTGCTGCGCCGGCCAGGATATCCACGATGCGCGCACGGCCGCCGACGCCATCGGGATTCCCCACTATGTCCTGGACTACGAGAGCCGGTTCCGCGAACAGGTGATCGAGGACTTCGCCGACGCCTACCTGCGGGGCGAGACGCCGATCCCTTGCATCCGGTGCAATCAGACCGTGAAGTTCCGGGACCTGCTGGACGTGGCCCGCGACCTGGGGGCGGAGGCGATGGCCACCGGCCACTACGTGCGCCGCGAGATCGGGCCGGCCGGACCCGAGCTGCACCGCGCCGTCGATCCCGCGCGCGATCAGTCGTACTTCCTGTTCGCCACCACGCGTGAACAGCTCGACTACCTGCGCTTCCCGCTGGGCGGGCTGCCCAAGCCGGCGGTGCGCGCGGCGGCGTCCGAACTGGGCCTGGCGGTGGCCGACAAGCCCGACAGCCAGGACATCTGCTTCGTGCCCGAGGGCCGCTACACCACCGTGATCGACCGCCTGCGCCCGCAAGGCGCGGAGCCGGGGGACATCGTCCACCTGGACGGCCGGGTGCTGGGCCGTCACGAGGGCGTGACCCGCTACACCATCGGCCAGCGCCGGGGGCTGAACGTGGCGGTGGGGGATCCCTTGTTCGTCGTCCGCATCGACGCCGATGCGCGCCAGGTGGTCGTCGGTCCTCGCGAGGCGCTGCTGACCCGGGCGCTGAGCCTGAAGGAGACGAACTGGATCGGCGACGGCCCCTCCATCGAGGCCGCCTGCGACGCCGGCCGGCCGGTGCTGGCGCGCGTGCGCTCCACGCGCGAGCCGGCGCCGGGGCGGCTGGAGACGGTGGACGGGGCGCCGGGCCTCGTGTTCGACGCGCCCGAGGAAGGTGTGGCGCCCGGCCAGGCCTGCGTCTTCTACGCGCCCGAAGCGCCCAGCCGGGTGCTGGGCGGGGGGTTCATCGCGGCGACGGTGCGCAACGCCTGATCCCTTCTCCCACGCCCGGGAAAGGACGTAGACTGAGGTCATGGAGACCCGCCAACTCGTGGACATCGCGATCGACGAGGATCCGCGCGCGCCCTGCCTGTGGGTTCCGTCCGAGCTGTTCCCGGAGCTGTGCGCGGCAATCGGACAGCGGCCGAACCTGATCGGGGCGTTGATCTATCGCAACAAGACGATCCGCGATGGTGGCCCCTACTGCGACATCACCACGAGGGCGCCGTAGGGGCTGCTGGTTTTCCGCGGGGGGTGAAATTATCTTCCAGGCATGACCAGCCTCTCAGATCCCGTCGTCATCGCCGCCTACGCCCGCACGCCGATGGGCGGCTTCCAGGGCGTGTTTTCCGCCGTGAAGGCGACGGAACTCGGCGCCGCCGCCGTGAAGGCCGCCGTCGAGCGCTCGGGGGCGCCGCCCGACGCCGTGGAGCAGATCCTGATGGGCTGCGTCCTGCCCGCGGGCCTGGGGCAGGCGCCGGCCCGGCAGGCGGCGCTGGGCGCGGGCCTGCCCAAGTCGGTCCAGGCGACCACGGTCAACAAGATGTGCGGCTCGGGCATGCAGGCTGCGATCCTGGCCCATGATGCGCTGGCGGCCGGCTCCGTCGACGTCGTGGTCGCCGGCGGCATGGAGAGCATGACCGGCGCGCCCTACCTGTCGTCCCGCCACCGCGGGGGCGCGCGGATCGGTCACGACACCCTGTACGACCACATGTACCTGGACGGCCTGGAGGACGCCTACGAGCCCGGCCGGCTGATGGGGTCGTTCGCCGAGGAGACGGCTCGGACCTATCAGTTCACCCGCGAGGCCCAGGACGAATACGCCATCGGCAGCCTGAGCAAGGCGAGGGCCGCGACCGAGAGCGGCGCGTTCGCCCGCGAGATCGTCCCGGTGACCGTAAGCGACCGCAAGGGCCAGACGGTGATCGAGCACGATGAGCAGCCGCTGAAGGCCGATCCGGCGAAGATCCCGACGCTGAGGCCGGCCTTCGCCAGGGACGGCACGATCACGGCCGCCAACGCCAGCTCGATCAGCGACGGCGCCGCCGCCCTGGTGATGACGCGGGAAAGCGTCGCCCGGGCGCTGGGGATGAAGGTCGTGGCGCGGGTCGCCGGCCACGCGGCCCACGCCCACGAGCCGGGCCTCTTCACCACCGCCCCGGTTCCCGCCATGCGGAAGGCCCTGGGGCGCGCCGGCTGGAGCGTGGAGGACGTCGACCTTTTCGAGGTGAACGAGGCCTTCGCCGTGGTGGCCATGATCGCCGAGCAGGAACTGGGGATCGACCGGGCGAAGCTCAACGTCAACGGCGGCGCCTGTGCGCTCGGCCATCCGATCGGCGCGAGCGGCGCCCGCATCCTGGCGACCCTGCTCAGCGCCCTGGAGGCCCGGGGCGGCAAGCGGGGCGTGGCCAGCCTGTGCATCGGCGGCGGCGAGGCCACGGCCATGGCGGTGGAACTGGCGTAGGGCGCGCCCTCCCCTTTATGGGGAGGGTGGCGAGGCGAGGCCGAGACGGCTGGGGAAACGGGGATCATCCCCGGCCTCCGCACGCCGGCCCGCACTTCCCCACCCTGGCCGCTTACGCGGCCTGTCCCTCCCCATGAAGGGGAGGGAGGGTCACAGCGTCTTCGCCACCGCCTCGCACTGGTCGGCGACGATGCCCCAGCCTTCGTGGAAGCCCATCTGCTCGTGCTGCTTCAGCTTCTCGACCGTGGGATGGCCGCATCGGGCGAGGTAGAGCGTCCTGCCGTCGGGCCGGCGCTCGAAGGTGAGGACGCAGGTCATCATCCCGCCGTCCTCGGCCGGGACCCAACCCTCGGTGAAGGCGTCGGTGAAGACGATCTTCTCGTTCGGGACGACCTCCAGATACACGCCCTTGTTCTCGAACACCTCGCCGTCGGGCCCGTACATGGTGTTGTTGCTGGCGCCGCCGGGCTTCAACTCCATCTTCGTGACTTCGGCGCGCCAGGGCTGGGGGCAGAACCACTCGGGGAACCGCTCGGGGGTCGTCCACAGCTTGAAGAGCTGCTCGGGCGTGGCGTCCATGATCCGCGCCAGCACCAGTTCGCGGTCGTTGTTCGGGGCGATATCGATCTTCTGGGCCATCGGCTCTCTCCGTGTCTGAGGCCCCAGGACGCGCGAGGCCGCCGGCTTCCGACAGCCCGCGCGCGAAGGATCGTCATTTCCCCGTGGGGATCGAGTTGAGGTTCATGGTGATGCCGCCGGGCAGGGTCATGTCGCCGGGCTTCATGCCGGCCGGGCAGTCGCCCTCGCGGACGGCGGTGATCTCCATCTGCGACGTGCCGTTGGCCTGAGGCATGGAGGAGCCGCTCGTCACCACCGTGGCCTTGATCGTGTAGCGGCTGTTGAGGTCGCCGGTCGCTTCGCCCCGGGTCACGGTCGTGCCCATGCCGCCCATGCTGCACTCGCTCTCGAAGGCCCAGCCTCCGGGCTTCGGTGTGATGACGTTCTTCGGGCACATCTCCTTGCTGACCTGCTGGCCCACCAGGGAGAACTTCGCCTCGGTGGCCTCGTCGGTGCAGAGTTTGATGGTCTGGGTCGAGCCATCCGACGTCATGGCCTGGCTCCAGAGGCCCGGCCGGCGCTTGAACTGGGCCGGATCGGCCGGGAGCGCGGCCGAGGCGCCAGCCGCGTCCGGCGCGGCGTCGCCTTTCGCGGTCGCCTCGTCCTTCTTCTGGCACGCGGCCAGGGCCAGGGCGGCCACGGTTCCGACCGCGACGACCCGGCTTGCGGGCTTCCAGCAGGCGGCGGTGAACTTGCGATGCATCCTACGCTCTCCGATATCGTTCTTCAGGCTCAGCGTAGAGCCAGTGAAGAGGGCCGATCAATGACAGACACCACCCCGGAGGGTCTTCGCGACACGGGCGCCCGCTTCGAGATGGACGAGCAGGGGCTGACCTCCTACGCCGACTATCGCCTGGCCGGCGAGGACGCGGGCGAGGGCCACCGGCGCCTCTACATCGACTATGTGTTCAGTCCGCCGCCCCTGCGCGGCAGCGGGGCGTCGGGTCGCCTGATGGCGGCCGTCGCCGCCGAGGCCCGCCGCCGCGGCCTCAGCATCACGCCCATCTGTGGCTACGCCGCCGCCTGGCTGCGCCGCAGCCCCGAGCACCGCGACCTCGTGGCGTAGGCCTGAGGCCACCGCCTGGCCCACATCCGTCGGACGAGCGATCCGGGGGCGATCTCCCGAGCACCACATCCACGACGGTCAGGTGGAATCCACGACGGTCAGGTGGAAGTCGCACATCGACCGCTGCTCGGCCTCGGGCAGGCGAAGAGGCGCATCGCGCGACAATTGCAGCCGTTCGACCTCTGCAAGAGGGGACGCCGGGGACGCGGGCCTTGTGGCGGTCTGGGCCGCCTCCCTCCCTCCCGTGCGGACTTTCGCCCCGCCTCCGAAGCCGAAGGCTCCTGCGCAGCGGAGGATTTTCACGCGGCGCTAGTCGTTTCTTAGTCCTGCCTGAGCAATCTTCCGGGATTGCCGGAGAGACCCCGTGAAGATTGCGTCCGCCTACAGCCTCGAATCCGACCCCCGGCGGGCCGCCGGGGAGGCGGCCGAACGGCTTTGCGCCGGTCTGGGGGCCGATCCCGAACTCGTGCTGATGTACGCGACGGAGGAACTGGCTGTCCCGGCGCTGGTCGAGGCCCTGACGGCCCACCTCCCGGGCGCGCAGATCGCCGGGGGCACATCGTGCGGCGGTGTCATGACCGAGGCCGGCTTCCACGCCGGTCCCGGCGGCGCGGTCGGCTTGCTGGGCGTCGCCGATCCCGAGGGCGACTACGGCGTGGGCTCCGCGCCCCTCGGGGACGATCCGTCGGCGGCCGGCGCGGCGGCGGTGGACGGGGCGCTGCGCGCCGCCGGCCGCGACTTCGAGACGCCGCTGCTGGTGTGGTGCTGCCAGCCGCCGGGCGAGGAAGAGGCGGTGATCGCCGGCATCGAGTCCGTGGTGGGGCGCGGGTGCCCCATCATCGGCGGCAGCTCCGCAGACAACGAGATCGGGGGCCGCTGGCGCGAGTTCGCCGGGACAGACGTGCTGGAAGGCCATGTGGTCGTGGCGGCGCTGTTCCCGTCCGCACGCCACGGCGTCGCCTTCCAGAGCGGCTATGCGCCTACGGGGGATACCGGCGTGGTCACGCAGGCTTCGGGCCGCCAGATCCTGGAGATCGACGGCCGGCCGGCCGCCGCCGTCTACAGCGAGTGGACCGGCGGCGCGGTGGGTTCGGCCGAGCAGGGCATGATCCTGGCCAAGAGCACGCCCACGCCGCTGGGCCGCGTGGCGGGCGATTCCAACGGCGTGCCGCTCTATGTGCTGTCGCATCCCGCCATGCTGGGCCTGGGCGGGGACCTCTCCCTGTTCACGGGAATCGAGGGTGGGGATCGGGTGCATCTGATGCGGGGGTCTCCGGAGTCGCTCGTCAAACGCGCGGGCCTCGTGGTGGCGGACGCCTGCGCCATGGGCGGCTGGGCCGGCGCGGCCAGCCTCGGTGGCCTGGTGATCTATTGCGGCGGCTGCATGCTCCACGTGCGCGACGCGATGGACCAGGTGGTGGACGAGGTGCGCCAGGCCATGCCCGGAACCCCGTTTCTGGGCGCCTTCACCTTCGGCGAGCAGGGCGCCATCGTCGATCACTGCAACCGTCACGGCAACCTGATGGTCTCGGCCCTCGCGTTCGGATGACGGAAGAAGTCGAACAACTTCGCGAGGCCCTCGCGTCGGCCCGCCAGCAGCTCGCCGCGCAGGAGCAGCGGCTGCGCGAGCAGGACCTCGCCCTGAACGGGATCGCCGCGCTGCAGGCTCACGAGGAGCCCGAGACGCTGATCGCCAAGGCGTTCGACCTGATCGCCGAAGCGCTGGCGTTCGATCGGGCCATGTTCCTGGAACTCCGGGACGACCGTTTCGTCTGCATCGCCTCGACCGAACCGGCGACGGTGGGCTGCGGCTGGCGGGCGGGCCCCTTCTTCCGCCGGGTGGCGGACGGGCGGGCCGCCGTCGTGCCGGACGAGGCCCGGGTTCCGGAGTGGGCCGAGGCCTTGGGCGCGCGGCCCCTGGTGGAACCCCTGAAGGGCGCGATCTACGCGCCCATCTCGGCCGGCGCCGGACCGGGGCTGCTGGTCCTGTCGTCTGCCGGGCATGGCGCCTATTCGCCGGCCGACCTGCGTCTCGTCTCGCGACTCGGGATCTTCGTCTCCCAGACCCTGGCCGCCGCCCAGCGCCGGCGGCTGGCCGAGGCCGCCCGCGCCGCGGAAACCGAACGCAGCCAGGCGGTTGAGGCCAGCGAGGCCAAATCTCGCTTCTTGGCCAACATGAGCCATGAGATCCGCACGCCGCTGAACGGCGTCACCACGGTGGCGGTGCTGCTGGCCGAGAGCGGGCTCCAGGGCCGCCAGAGGGAGATGGCGGGGCTCATCGTGGATTCGAGCCGGGCGCTGGAGGGGCTGCTCAACGACATCCTGGACCTCGCGAAGGTCGAATCGGGCCGCCTGAGCCTCGAGGAGGCGCCCTTCGAGCTGCCCTCGGCGCTGGCCTCGACTTTCGAACTCTTCGCGATCCGCGCCGAGGAACGCGACCTGGCCTTCGATCTCCGGGTGGCGCCCGAGGCCCGGGGCTGGTTCTCGGGCGATGCGGCGCGGGTGCGTCAGGTGGCGGCCAATCTCCTGTCCAACGCGGTCAAGTTCACGGAGCGGGGTGAAATCGGGGTCAGTCTGGCGATCGAGGATGGCTTCGTGACCCTGGAGGTGCGCGATACCGGCGTGGGCTTCGACGCCGAGACGGCCGCCCGACTCTTCCGGCGCTTCGAACAGGCCGACGGCTCGGTGACCCGGCGGTTCGGGGGCACGGGCCTGGGCCTGGCCCTGTCGCGCACCCTGGCCGGAATGATGGACGGCGACATCGCCTGCCGCTCGGCGCCGGGCGAAGGCTCGACCTTCACCTTCCGCTTTCCGGCCCGGCCCGCCGACGCGCCCGTGCTTGGGGAGCGGCCATCGGCCCTGGCCGCTCGCGGCGACAATGACGCACCGCCGCTGACCGTCCTCGTCGCCGAGGACAATCCCAACAACCGCACCATCGTCGGCATGGTGCTGGAAGCGGTCCACGCCCGGACGGTGATGGTCGAGAACGGCGCCGAGGCCGTGGCGGCGTTCGCGGCGGCGCCTTTCGACATCGTCCTGATGGACCTGCAAATGCCGGTGATGGACGGCCTGAGCGCGACCCGGCGCATCCGCGAACTCGAACGGCGCGCGGGCGCCCGGCCGACGCCCATCATCGCGCTCTCAGCCAACGCGATGACACACCACGTGGACGAGGCGCTGGCCGCCGGCTCGACAGCTCACGTGGCCAAGCCCATCGATCCGCACCGCCTGATCGAGGTCATGCTGGCGCTGACCGCCGCAGCGGACGCGCCGGCCGCGTCGGCGTCAGCGTCCTGAGGGACGCACGGCCTCGAAGGTCCAGACCCGATCCGTTGCGCGCGGCGCCCGGCGACGGTCGTAGCCGCCAGAGACGGAGACCTCTGCAAAGCCGGCGGCGGCGAGCGCGAGACGGAATTCCTCCAGGCCCCAGTACCGCTGGGCCATCACCTCGATCTGGCTCTCCGCCAGGACGCCGTCCCGCCAGCGCTCGTACCGATAGGTGGTTTCCGCCCGTTGCCGCTTCCAGTCGGTGGCGGTGCGCACGCCTTCCAGCGTCAGGAGCTCGCCCGAGGGACTCGTCCACCGTCGCCGATCCTCCGTCCGCGACGCCAGGAAGCTCAGGCCCTGGAGGTCAACCACGAGCACGCCTCCGGGCTCGAGATGGTCGCGGAAGCGCGCCAGCGCCTCCATGGCCGTCGCGAAGTCGTCGATCAGGGTGAAGGACCCGACGGGAATGAGGATGGCTCCGAACCGGCGCGGGTAGGCGAAGTCCTCGTAGCGTTGCTGCGAAAGGTCGGGCGCATATCCGGCCTCCGCGCATCGGGTCCGGCAGCGTTCCAGCATCTCCGGGCTGGGGTCGAAGCCGCTGATGTCCAGGCCGGCCTGGAGGAAAGGGACGAGCGTCCGGCCCGACCCGCAGGCGGGCTCCAGGATCGGCCGGTGGAAGTCCCGGAACCGTTCCAGGTGGAAACCGGTGTCGGGCAGGGCCAGGAGGGGCTTGTCGATGTCGTAGATCTCGGCCGCTATCGAGCCGTAGCGGTTCGTCGTCGCATCTGACGGCATGCAGGTCTCTTTGAGTTCTGGGAGTCGGAAGGACCGGGTCGCGCAGGGAAGTCCTGCGCGTGGCTGTGGCCTGCGGTGTCCGCGGCGCCTATGAGATGCTCAAGCCTTCATGACCTGTTCAGCGTGACGGGGCGAGGCTGACCAAGTCAACCCCTGCTGCGGTGCGTCGCGTTGACTTGGCGGGGGGCAGTCCTTAAGTCACCCACGCCCCAAAAGAGCGCCTTCCGATCGGTGGGCAAAGGGCCCGTCGCCGCCTTACGGACACTTCCCTTGAGCATTTTCCAACGGTTCTTCGGCACCTCCAACGACCGCAAGGTCAAATCGCTCCACGCGCGTGTCGCCAGGATCGCGGGCCTGGAGCCGCAGATCCAGGCGCTGTCCGACGAAGCTTTGCGCGGCAAGACCGTCGAGTTCCGGGAACGTCTCGCCAAGGGTGAGACCCTCGACCAACTCATGGACGAGGCCTTCGCCGTGGTCCGCGAGGCGTCCCGCCGGGTCCTGGGCCAGCGCCACTACGACGTCCAGCTCGTGGGCGGCATGATCCTGCACAAGGGCGGCATCGCCGAGATGCGCACCGGCGAGGGCAAGACGCTCGTGGCCACGTCGCCCGTCTACCTGAACGCGCTCGCGGGCAAGGGCGTCCATGTCATCACCGTCAACGACTATCTGGCCCAGCGCGACTCCGAGTGGATGGGGCAGGTCTACCGCTTCCTCGGCCTCACCGTGGGCGTGATCGTCCACGGCCTTTCCCAGGGCCAGCGCCAGGCCGCCTACGCCGCCGACATCACCTACGGCACCAACAACGAATTCGGCTTCGACTATCTCCGGGACAATCTCGTCTACGAGAAGGCCGACATGGTCCAGCGGGGCCACAATTTCGCGATCGTCGACGATGTGGACTCGATCCTGATCGACGAGGCGCGCACACCCCTCATCATCTCGGGTCCCACCGACGACAAGTCGGACTTCTACCGGACCGTCGACGCCATCGTGAAGGAACTGGTCAAGGACCCGTCCACCTACGAGCACGACGAGAAGCAGCGCCAGGTCATGCTGACCGAGGAGGGCTCCGAGAAGGTCGAGGAGATGATGGCCGCCGCCGGCCACCTCGCCGAGGATTCCGCCGGTCTCTACGACGCGGCCAACATCTCGGTCGTCCACCACGTGAACCAGGCGCTGCGCGCCAACGTGATGTACGTCCGCGACAAGGACTACATCGTCCGCGCGGGCGAGGTGATCCTGATCGACGAGTTCACGGGCCGCATGATGCACGGCCGCCGGCTTTCGGAAGGGCTGCACCAGGCCATCGAGGCCAAGGAAGACGCCGTCATCCAGCCCGAGAACCAGACCCTGGCCTCGGTGACGATCCAGAACTACTTCCGCCTCTATTCCAAGCTGTCCGGCATGACCGGCACGGCCTCGACCGAGGCCCAGGAGTTCATGGACATCTATAAGATGGACGTGGCGGAAATCCCCACCAACCGGCCCATCCAGCGGATCGACAACGACGACGAGGTCTACCGGACCAACCGCGAGAAGAACCAGGCGATCGTGAAGCAGGTCGAGGCCTGCTATCTCCGAGGCCAGCCGATCCTGGTGGGCACCGTCACGATCGAGAAGTCCGAGCAGCTCTCCGAGCTGCTGAAGGCCCATACCTTCGAGAAGGACGGCAAGACCATCCGGGGCATCCCGCACAGCGTGCTGAACGCCCGCTTCCACGAGCAGGAGGCCGGGATCGTGGCGGACGCAGGCATCCCTGGCGCGGTCACGATCGCCACCAACATGGCCGGCCGCGGCACCGACATCCAGCTCGGGGGCAACATCGACATGCGCCTCGCCAAATGGCGCGAGGAGCAGATCGACGCGGGCGTCGAGCCGACGCCTGAACAGGCCCTGTCCCAGAAGGCGAAGATCGAGGCCGACATCGCCGACCTGAAGAAGCAGGCCCTGGACGCCGGCGGCCTGTTCGTGCTCGGCACCGAGCGGCACGAGAGCCGGCGGATCGACAACCAGCTCCGCGGCCGCACGGGCCGCCAGGGCGACCCGGGCCAGTCCAAGTTCTTCCTCTCGTGCGAGGACGACCTGTTGCGGATTTTCGCCGGCGAACGGCTGGACGCGATCATGCGGACGTTCGGCGTGCAGGAAGGCGAGGCCATCACCCACAAGTGGCTGAACAGCGCCATCGCCACGGCCCAGAAGCGTGTCGAGCAGCGCAACTACGAGGTTCGCAAGAACCTGCTCAAGTACGACGACGTCATCAACGACCAGCGCAAGGCCGTCTTCGAGCAGCGCCAGGAGTTCATGGACGCCCAGGACCTCTCCGAGATCATCGGCGAGTTCCGCACCGACACCATCGCCGACCTCGTGAACCGGCATCTGCCGCCCAAGGCCTATGCCGAGCAATGGGACGTCGAGGGGCTGAAGGCCCAGGTCCAGCACTATCTCGGTCTCGACCTGCCGATCGCCGAATGGGCCGCCGAGGAGGGGATCGCCAACGAGGAGATCGAAGAGCGCATCACCCAGGCGTCCGACGCCCGCGTCGCCGAGCGCGAGGCGCTGCTCAGCTCCGACCGTATGCGCATGGTGGAGAAGAGCTTCCTGCTGCAGACCATCGACCTGCAATGGCGCGAACACCTCATGCACATCGACCACCTGCGGACGGTGATCGGCCTTCGGGGGTACGGCCAGAGAGATCCGCTGAACGAGTTCAAGACCGAGGCCTTCTCGCTGTTCGAGAAGCTCCTTGTCGACCTGCGTCAGACGACGACCCGCTGGCTGATGAACGTCGAGATCGCGTTCGAGGAGCCGGCCCAGCCGCCGCCCCAGCCCACGTTCGAGGTCCACCTGGACCCCTTCACCGGCGAGAACGAAGTCGACGGGAGCGTTCCCGACGGCGTGGCCGCCGCACAGCGCCAGGCGCTGCCGGTCTCGGCCCTGCCGGATGGCTGGGAGGACACCGGCCGCAACCAGCCCTGTCCCTGCGGTTCGGGCAAGAAGTTCAAGCACTGCCACGGCGCGCTGGTCTGAAAGCGTCGTGACGCGGGGCGGTCGAGGCGCGCGCGGACCTCTCGACCCGTCGCGCCGCGTCGGCAGCCTGGCTGCGAACCCCGGACGAGGCGGAAGGACGCGGAAAGCCTCCGCGAGCGGCGCCGCCTTCAGGGGGCGTGTTTTCCGGGGTTCAGAATGACCACGCTTTCGGCGCGCTGAGGCCTCACCCCCGTCGGTCCTCCAGCACGAAGCCGGCGCCGCGGTCGGCGATCATGATGGTGGGGGTGTTGGTGTTGCCCGAGGTGATGGTGGGCATCACCGAGGCGTCGATGACGCGAAGGCCCTGAAGCCCCATCACCCGCAGGCGCGCGTCCACGACCGCCAGGGGATCGGATTCCAGCCCCATCTTCGCCGTGCCCACGGGGTGGAAGATCGTGGTTCCGATCTCGCCCGCCGCCCTCGCCAGGGACGCGTCGTCGTCGCCCACGGCCGGTCCGGGCAGGTGCTCCCGTGGCGAGAACGGGGTCATCGCCGGCTGGGCCATCAGCCGGCGGGTCACCCGGATGGCGTCCGCCGCCACCCGCCGGTCCTCGTCGGTGGCGAGGTAGTTCGGTGCGATCCGGGGCGCATCTGCCGGGTCGCCGGAGCGCAGCCGGATCGTCCCGCGTGAGGTCGGCCGCAGATTGCACGCCGCCACCGTCACCGCCGGGAAGCGGTGCAGGGGTTCGCCGAAACGATCCAGCGACAGCGGCTGGACGTGGAACTGGATGTTGGGCCGCTCATGCTCGGGCGACGAGACGGTGAAGATGCCGAGCTGTGACGGAGCCATCGTCAGCGGCCCCGTGCGGAACAGGGCGTACTCCGCGCCCATCAGCCCGCGCGTGATCAGGTTGTGGTAGCGCTCGTTCAGCGTCGGTACGCCGCTCACCCTGTAGATGGCCCGCTGCTGGAGGTGATCCTGCAGATTGCCCCCGACGCCGGGACGGTCGAGCACGACCGGAACGCCGGCTTCCGCCAGCCAGCCGCCCGGCCCCACGCCCGAGAGCTGGAGGATCTGGGTCGAGCCGACGGAGCCGGCCGACAGGATCACCTCGCCCCGCGCCTGGGCCGTGGCTGGCCCGTCCGGCCCTCGCCAGGCGACGCCCGCCGCGCGTCGCCCATCGAACAGGACGCGCTCCACCTGGACGCCCGTGACGAGGCGCAGGTTCGGCCGCTTCAGCGCCGGCGCCAGGAATCCCTTCGCCGCCGACCAGCGCAGGCCACGCCGCTGGTTCACATGGAAGAGGCCGACGCCCGTATTGTCGCCCGTGTTGAAGTCCGGCGTGGACGGCACGCCCATCTCGTTGGCCGCGCGTGCAATGGCGTCCAGCACCGCCCAGCGCACGCGGGGCGGCTCCACCCGCCATTCGCCGCCGACGGCATGATGCTCGCTCTCTCCCAGGAAATGGTCGTCGAGGCGCCGGAACGCCGGCCGCACGTCGTCCCAGCCCCAGCCGGATAGCCCCAACTGCCGCCAGTGGTCGTAGTCGGCCGCCTGGCCGCGCATGGAGATCATGGCGTTGATGGCCGAGGAGCCGCCCACCACCTTGCCGCGCGGATACTTCAGGGTGCGCCCGTTCAGCCCGGGCTCGGGCTCGGTCTCGAACAGCCAGTCCGAACGCGGATCGCCGATGGCGAACAGATAGCCGACGGGGATATGGAACCAGATCCAGTCGTCCCGCCCGCCCGCTTCCAGGAGCAGCACCCGATTGCGCGGATCGGCCGAAAGGCGGTTGGCGACGACGCATCCGGCCGACCCCGCGCCCACCACGATATAATCGTACTCGCCGTCGAGGAGATCCGCCTGCGCCATGGGCCGTTCATGCGCGAAACGGCCCGCCGTCGCCAGCCTTGTCCCGCCCGTCCCGTCTTGCGGAGTTCAGCCGGCCGCGCGCAGGCGCGGGGCCACGCGGGCGGCGATCACCCGGCCCAGGCGGCGCACGCCTTCGTCGATCACTTCCGGGGATGGCAGCGAGAAGCTGAGACGCAGCGAGGCCGCGCGCGGGGCCGTGGCGAAGAACGGCGCGCCGGGCACGAAGGCGACCCGTTCCTCGGCCAGGGCGGCCTCCAGCAGCACCGCCCCGTCGAGACCGTCGGGAAGCTCGACCCAGGTGAACATGCCGCCCTGGGGCGAGGTCCACGTCACACCCATCGGCATGTGCCGCGACAGCGCCTGCTGCATCGCTTCGGAGCGTGCGGCGTAGGCGGCCCGCAGGCGCTGGAGATGAGCCTCGTAGTCGCCCTCCAGCAGGCGGGCCGTCACGATCTGGTTGATGGTCGAGGCGTGCAGGTCGCTGCCCTGCTTCAGGAGGACCAGCCGTTCGATCACCGCCCGCGGCGCGCACACCCAACCCAGGCGCAGGCCGGGTGAAAGGGTCTTGGAGAACGTGCCGCAGTAGAGCGTGCGCCCCGCCTCCACCGAGCCGCTGCGCGCGGCGTCCAGCGCCAGGATCGACGGAGCCTGGTCATCCCCGAACCTCAGGTCGCGATAGGCTGCATCCTCGACGATCGCCAGGCCGCGGTCCTGGGCCAGGTCCAGCAGCCGCTCGCGCCCGGCGCGGCTCAGGCTCCGGCCGGTCGGGTTGGCGAAGTCGGGGACCACATAGGCCAGCCGCGCGCCCGGCGGCGGGTCGCCGCCGGGGTCGGCGTAGGCGGGCTCGCAGGCATTGAAGGCCCCCAGGGCGCCCATGTAGGTCGGCCGCTCGACCAGGACCGTGTCGCCGGGGTTCAGGAACAGCCGGCCGATCAGGTCCAGGGCCTGCTGGGATCCGGTGGTGATGAGGATGTTGTCCGCGCCGCATGGCGCGCCGGACGCGGCCATCCGCGCCGCGATCCATTCGCGCAGCTCGGGCAGGCCCTCGGTCACCGAGTACTGCAACGCCCGCCCGCCCGTCTCGGCCGCCGCCTCGGCGAACAGCGCGCTCATCCGTTCGGCCGGGAAGAGTTCGGGGTCGGGAATGCCGCCGGCGAAGGAAATGACGTCGGGCTGGTCGAGGAGCTTGAGCAACTCGCGGATCTCGGAGGCGCGCACCCGCGTCATGCGTTGGCTGAAGCGGTCGTTCCAGGTGTTCATCGAAAGTCTCCATCGGCGGATTGCGGATGGAGAGGTCGCCCGGCCGATCCATCCGCGTGTTGCGGGGATCGTCGGGCGGTGGCGGCGGATCAGCCGCGCATGGCCTCGCTGACCCCCGTATGGGGGGCGGCTACCTGCGAAGACTGCGGGGGCCGGCGGCTCATGATGGGGACACTTTAGCAGGGCGGCCGCGGCCTGTCAGGCGCCGCTTCGGCGAGACTGGCCTCGTGCCCGTGGCTGGCGGCCCCTACGACGGCGCGCGGTCGGCCCGCAGCAGCGCCAGGGCCTCGGCCTGCTGGCGGATGATGTCGAGCAGCTCCTGCTCGCGCAGGGCGTCCACCTTGTCGTGGAGATGCATGATCTCCAGTTCCGCCCGCAGGTTGACCAGATAGTCGTGCTCGGCGGCCTTGCGGTCGCGCTGGGCGGCGCGGTTCTGGCTCATCATGATGATCGGCGCCTGTATCGCGGCCAGCATCGAAAGCATCAGGTTGAGGAAGATGTAAGGGTAAGGATCGAAGGCCGATCCCTTTGCCAGAACCACGCTGTTCACGCCGGTCCAGCCTAACAGGAACAGGAAGAACACGCCGATGAACGGCCATGAGCCGCCGATGCGCGCGACGGCATCGGCCAGCCGATCCCAGAAACTGTCCTGACGAGTGGCAAGCTCACCCGCGTCCTGACTGATCGGGCGCCTTGCCTCGATCTGGTCGACGACGTGTTGTTGCCGTTTCGATGGGGCATCGCCCAGCAGCGATCTTGCAAGGTCGAGAGTAACGCGGCTGAGCTGATTCATGCTTTCAATCTCCCGACTATCGGTGATGTGGGTATCAGGCTGGGCCGAGGATTTCCCATGCCTCCCGCGCAGTGGCAATTTCACGCCCCATCGCGCGCGCGACGCGGGCAAAGCGTTCCACCATCCGCGCGTTGGTCACCATTGCATAATTCCAGCCGCTTGCTCCCCCGGCCGAGAGGTTCCGCTTTGGGTTTGGGCAAGTGTCGCGCGTCGTGAGGACGGGTTCAACAAAAAGGGCGGGCCGCGTCACGCAACCCGCCCTTGGTATAGACTTGCAGGATCAGCGATCAGCGT
Organism: Phenylobacterium sp.; assembly: GCF_037189685.1. Lineage (GTDB taxonomy): Bacteria > Pseudomonadota > Alphaproteobacteria > Caulobacterales > Caulobacteraceae > Phenylobacterium. The sequence goes on from NZ_JBBCIT010000052.1 coordinate 27,592, forward strand.
TGCCGCTGGCCTTCCGGTGCCACGCTGATGCGCACCGTTTCTCCCGAATTGCCGGGGAAGCCAGTGAACATCGCTTCCACCAGATTGGGCACGAGATATTGCAGCTTGTTGGAGCGCGACACCGCTTCGGCCTGCCCTTCGAACAGACGCACACCGTCCACGCGGCGATCGATCTTCAGATCCACGCCGCTAGTGTAGACGGTATAGGATTCGATGTCGTTTCCGCCCATCCAGGGATCATACCAGCCATAGGACCACAGGCCCCGGCGATACGGGCCCCAGTAATTGTAAGGGCCATAACCGTACCACGGGCTGAAATGGGAACCGTGCGCGAACCCGGTCGACCGCAAACGTTCACGCCCGTTGTCCACGCCATAATCGAAGCGGACCAACAGCTGCGCCTGCTCCGGGCTTGAGGCCGGAGTATAGCCGTGAGCGGCGAGTTGCTGCTCTACCAGCAGCGCATACTGGCGAAACTCGATCCCACCCGACAGGTTGGGATCGTCCGCGACGACCGCGAACGTCTGCCCGGCGGGAGGCGGCAATTGCGACTGGAAGCGCGAAACATCGGCGCGAAACGGCGAAGCACACGCGGCAAGGCCAAACAGCAGCAGCACGACCGCAGCCATCCTTGCCTGCATCATGCGGCCTTTGTGGGGACTTATCATGTCATTTTCTCCACGAAATCAACAAGGCAACACGCTCCCGCCCGGCGTGGCCCTCGTACACCTACATGGTGTAGACAAACCGTGCTGAATAGGGGTTGAATTGCCTTTTGCACGCAGATGGCCCGGAATGGGGCGAAATCGGGCCGTTCCGGCTTCAAAAATCGTAAATGACGGTGAAGCGCGTGCGGGTATCGGTTTTTACCGCACCCGGTGGCGGATCGGTGTTGAGCTCCGCCGTATAGGACAAGCGCGCGGCAAGGCGGCTGTTGATCTTGGCTTCAAGCCCGGTCGCCGATTTCAATGTGCTGTTGGCGGATTCGAGATAGGCGCTGGCGTCCTGCGTCAGTTTCATGCCCTCACTGAGCTGCCAATCGAAATCCAGCGCGGCGAGCGCGGCCATGCTGTCATCGCTGCCCGTATCGGTGAACACCGTATGGCGCCATGCAGGGCCGCCCTTGATGGCCAGATTCAGCCGCCTTCGGTCAATAAGATTGTACCCCATGCCGCCTGACACAGAGACGCGGCTGGTGAAGCCCTGAAAGCGATCCCGTTCATATTGAGAGAGGCCATAAGTGAAGAGCCGGTCTGAAACCGCGTAGTTTGGCTCGTAAGAGAACAGCAGTTGCTCCTTCGAGGTTCGGCCCGAAGTGCGCTGATAGCCGATGGCGGCCAGCAGCTTGTGCGTCCAGTCGATTCCTTCGCGTTTCACGGACAGGCGAGCGGTAACGCCGGTTTCGCTGACATTGCCGGTGGAGCGCGTCGCGCCCAGTTCGCCCCGGCCGCTCCAGTTCTCAAGCAGACCGGCCTCGCGCAGCTCGCGCTCCTTGCGGGCGGCGGACTGGGCCGCGACGCGTCTGCGCTCGGCGTGGAAGCCGCCGGTCATGGCGTCGATCTCGTTAGCCGCGGCGGGAATGGTCTTGCGGGCGAATTCGGCCACCGTATCGACCTTGCGCGGATCGCCGCTCGCAATCGCGGCCTCGATCATCAGGCGGACCGGTTCCGGCAAATCGTCAGCGCGATCGGCGGAGCCATCGCCCTGATCATACCTGCGATCGTCGGCATAGTCCGGGGCATGGAGCGCAACGGCGGCCGATGCCGATGGTATTGCCGCCAGCAACAGCCCTGCAAGCGAAACGATTCCCGCACGGC
>NZ_JBBCIT010000053.1:0-31461 GCF_037189685.1 Phenylobacterium sp.
CGGCGGCCATGAGGGCGCCGTGGGCCTTCTCCGCGGCGGAGAGGTCCAGCGCCGCCAGCCGGTCCAGCGCGGCCAGCGCCACGACGTCGATGTCGGGTCCCTCGGACATGAGGGACATCCAACCACCCCGCTACGTCAGAATCGGACGTAGGCCGGCGGCGTCACGCGACTGTCTTCTTCGATGCGTCCGGGCGGTTCTGACCCTGGGGCTCGACCGGCTCGGTTACAGCGGGGCGCAGGTGGTCATGTTGACCGGCTTGGAGTCCTCGCGCGTCCAGCCCTGGGGCGTGCGGATCAGGTAGGCGAAGGACGAGCCGGACTTGCCGGTGGATCCGTCCTCGTTGCGGCCGGCGAAGGTCATGGCGGCGACCAGCTTGGCCGTGGCGCCGCGGGCGGTGTCTTCCGGGGTCAGGTCCTGGGCGGCCTTGCACATCACCTGGAAGTCCTGACAGCCCTTGCCGTCGACCTTGGCTGCGCAGGCGGGGTGGCCGGCCTCGATATCGTCGCGCCAGGCCTGGATCTGGGACTCGTGGCCCGCGTAGGGGTCGCCCGAGCCGCCGCCGCTGCTTTCCCCGGAGCTGCAACCGGCGAGCAGGGCGGCCATGAGGAGCGACGAACCGGCGATGGCGACAGATCTGATCACGCAACGAACTCCCGGACTGCAAAGGCGGAGCCTTTAGACCCGCGATCAAGGCGGGGGTGTGACGAAAGGCGCGGGCGCCGCGCTTTAGTTGGCCGGCGCCACTTCGCGCATCACCGGGCCGATCTCGTCGTGCAGCACGAGGTCGGCGTAGGCGTCGAGCTCGGTCTCCTCGCGGTTCACGATGGCCAGCACCGCCCCGTTCCGCTTGGCCATCACCGGGAAGCCGGCCGCCGGATAGACCACCAGCGACGACCCCAGAACCAGGAAGAGGTCGCAGGCGCGGGTCTCGGCCTCGGCGCGGGCCATCGGTTCGGGCGGCATGGCCTGGCCGAACGAGATGGTGGCCGTCTTCACGATCCCGCTGCACGCGCGGCAGGCGGGCAGGTCGCCGGTGGCCTCGTACAGCACCCTCAGGTCCTCCAGCTCGTGGCGCAAGCCGCATTCCAGGCAGGTGGCGTAGCTGGCGTTGCCGTGCAGCTCGATCACCCGCTCGGCCGGCACGCCCGAGGCCTGGTGCAGGTTGTCGACGTTCTGGGTGACGATGCTGGAGGCCTTGCCGGCGTGGACCAGGCGGGCCACCCCGGCGTGGCCGTCGTTGGGCTCGCGGCCCACCCAGCCGGCGCGGCCCGAGAACACGCGCGACCACGCCTCGCGCCGCTTGTCCTCGCTGGCGACGAACTCCTGGAAGTAGATCGGCTTCATCTTGCTCCACACCCCGCCGGGGCTGCGGAAGTCGGGGATGCCGCTCTCGGTGGAGATGCCGGCGCCGGTGAAGACGACGATCCGGCGGGCGTCGGCGATCAGGCGCCCGAGGTCGGCGCGCGAGGGAGGCATGCGGCTGGCCATGACCTCAACCTTCGCCCGGCGGGGGGCCGAACGCCAGGGCGATCTGGACCGGCCCGACGCCGTCGATCTCCAGCCGCTTCACGCGCGCGGTGTCGCCGGCGGCGATGCGGACGGCCGATTTCGGGACCTTCAGCGCCTTGGCGATCAGGGCGACCACCGCCGCGTTGGCGGCGCCGTCGGCCGGCGGCGAGGAGACCCGCACCTTCAGTACGAGGCGGCCGGCCTCGTCCGCGGCCCAGCCGTCGACGCCGTCGCGGCCGCCCTTGGGCGTGACGCGGACCGCGAGGCGGAAGGGCGGCGAGATCGCCGTCAGCCCACCAGCCGGTAGAGCGGCTCGGCCAGCCAGGGCAGCAGGTAGCGGCTGATCCCCTGGAGGACCAGGATCGCCACGATGGGGCTGATGTCGACGCCGCCCAGGGGCGGGATCACCTTCTGGAACGGCCGCAGCACCGGCTGGGTGATGGCGTCCAGCACCCGGGCCACGCTGTAGACGAACTGGTTGCGCAGGTTGATGACGTTGAACGCCACCAGCCACGACATCACCGCGCTGACGATGATCGCAATGACGAGCAGCCCGATCAGGTTCTGCAGGACGAAGAGGAGAAATCCGGTCATCGCCCTGCTTCTAAGGCCCTTTGCGGCCGTGGCAAGGTGAAGCGGCGCCGAGCCCCCGGACGGCCCCCCGGCGCGCCTCCTGGGCGACCCTCGAGGGACGCCTTGCGCGCGCCGCGCGCATGCCCGCTTGACAGGCGGCCCCGCAATCGACTTATTCCGCGCCTTCCTGGGGCCGTAGCTCAGTTGGTAGAGCGCCTCGTTCGCAATGAGGAGGTCAGGGGTTCGACTCCCCTCGGCTCCACCAGGAACCTCCCCACCGTTTCCGGGACGATGTGTCCGAGTTGACTTCCGCGCGGGCGCGCGGCCTGATGCTTTCGTGTTTCAACGGCCCACATTCCTCCGGTTCCGCCACCACGGCGGCACGCTCCAGGCAGGCTAGTCGCCCCGGCCTCTCTTTGCGCGTGGGGTCGGGGACCCTGATCCCAGCTTTCCGTTCTTCCCGCGCCGGCCCCTGAGCACCAGCTCCTGAGCCGGGCGCCGCGTCCTACCTGATCCCGGAGACACCCATGCCCTCGCAGGCCGCGCCCGCGCGCCCGCCGTTGATCGTCGGCGAGACCGACGCCGACCGCCTCTTCCCCATCGCCGAACAGGTCGAGGCTCGAGGAGTCCCCCTGGGTCTCCTTGCCGAACTCGAGCGCGCCGAGGTGCTCCCCGACGCTGACGTGCCGCCGGGCGTGGTGGGCATGGAGTCCGAGGTGGAGTTCGTGGACGCCGCCCACGGGGATTCCCGGACGGTGCGGCTGGTCTATCCGCGCGACGCCGACATCGCCCAGGGCCGCATCTCGGTGATGACCCCGATCGGCGCGGCGCTGCTGGGCCTCAGCGAGGGGCAGACTATCGACTGGCCCGACCGCGACGGGCGGGTGCGGGCGCTGAAGGTCGTCCGGGTGCGGCGAGGGGCGCCGGCGGCCCCATAGCCGCCGCGGGACGGTTTGCGGACGGGCGCGGGTCTGGTATGGGGCGCGCCCCTCGGAAAGCCCCGCCATGTCCGCGCCCTTCAGCCTCGGCATCGACTTCGGCACGACCAACACCGTGCTGGCCCTCGCGGGCGGCGAGGGGCCGGCGCGGCTGGTGCGGTTTCCGGCGACGGAAGGGGAGCTGTTCGCGTTCCGCTCGTGCCTTTCGTTCTACGCGCCGCCCGACCTGCCGTCCGAACGCCAGGTGACGGCCGGGCCGTGGGCCATCGAGGCCTATGTGGACGATCCCGCCGAGACGCGGTTCATCCAGAGCTTCAAGAGCTTCGCCGCCCAGGAGAGCTTCACCGAGACCCAGATCCTGGGCCGCCGCTACCGGTTCGAGGACCTGCTCTCCACCTTCCTGCTGAAGGTGCGGGAGTACGGCGGCGGCGACCTGGCCGAGCTGCCCGAGCGGGTGATCGTGGGCCGGCCGGTGCGGTTCGTGGGCGGCGCGCCCAACGAGGCCCTGGCGCTCCGGCGCTACGAGACGGCCTTCAACCGGATGGGCGTGGAGGCCGTGCGCTACGCCTACGAGCCGGTGGGCGCCGCGTTCTTCTTCGCCCGGGGCCTGGACCATGACGCCACGGTGCTGGTGGGCGACTTCGGCGGCGGCACCTCGGACTTCTCGATCATCCGCTTCGAGCGGGTCGCCGGGAGCCTGCGCGCCACGCCGCTGGGCCGGGCGGGCGTGGGGGTGGCGGGGGATGCGTTCGACTACCGGATCATCGACCATCTGGTCTCGCCCGAGCTGGGCAAGGGCGGCGACTATCTCTCGTTCGGCAAGACCCTGCCCATTCCCTACAAGTACTATGCGGCCTTCGCACGGTGGGACCAGCTGGCCCTGCTGCGCGCCAGCCGCGACATGCGCGAGATCCGCGCCCTGGAACGCCAGGCGGCCGAGCCGGAGAAGATCGCCCGCCTGATCGAGATCCTGGACGAGAACCACGGCTACCGCCTGTACCGCGCCGTCTCGCGCCTGAAGGAGACGCTGTCGGCCGAGTCCGGGGCGGCGTTCCGGTTCGAGGCCGGCTCCATCGACATCGCGCGCGACGTGGCGAGGGCCGAGTTCGAGGGCTGGATCGCCCCGGAGCTGGCGCTGATCGAGGGCGCCGTGGACGCCGCCCTGGCGGACGCCGGCCTGGCGGCAGAGGCGATCGACCGGGTATTCCTGACCGGCGGCTCGTCGCTGGTCCCGGCGGTCCGCGCGATCTTCGGGCGCCGTTTCGACCCGGCGCGGATCGAGACGGGGGCCGAGCTGGAGTCGATCGCCTCGGGCCTGGCGCTGATGGGGCGCGAGGACGACCTGGGCCGCTGGACGACGGGTCCCGACCTGCCGGCCGGCCGCTGACCCCGGCTCAGCCCGGCGTGGCCTTGATCGCCACCAGCACGGCCCCGGCGGCGATCAGGGCGACGCCCACCCAGTTGAGGCCCGAGAGGCGCTCGCCGAGGAACAGGACGCCGAAGACGGCCACCAGCAGCACGCTCAGCTTGTCGATCGGCGCCACGCGCGCGGCCTCGCCGAGTTGCAGCGCGCGATAGTAGCAGAGCCACGAGGCGCCGGTGGCGACGCCCGACAGGCCCAGGAAGACCCAGGTGTTGCGCGGGATCGCGCCGAGCGGCTGATACTGGCCGGTCACCGCCAGGAAACCCGCCAGGATCACGATGATGAAGCCCGTGCGGATGAAGGTGGCGAAGTCGCTGTTGACGTTCTCCACGCCCACCTTGCCGAAGATGGCCGTGAGGGCGGCGAACACCGCCGACAGCACCGCCCACCCCTGCCACGACAGTCCCTGCATGGTCACACCCTCCCGCCGGCGGATCAGAGCACGCCCCCGCACGCCGAAATCAAGCCCGCCGAGGGCTATCGCGCCCTGAGCGTGGGGCTGTCGAGGTCGAGGCGGTCGACGGGGATCACCTCCAGGCCGGGCAGCCGGGCCTTGAGACCCTCGGCGAAGGTCGCCGCATCGCCGGCCACCACCACGCTGGCGCCGTCGGGGCGGAAGGCGCGGGCGGCGAAGGCCTGGACCTGGGCGGCGTCCACCGCCTCCACCTTGGCCGTGTAGGCGGCCATCTCGTCCAGCGGGACGCCGTGGAACGCCAGGTCGCCCAGCACGCCGGCGAGGCCGGCCGAGGTGGCGAGGGTGCGGCCGTAGCCGCCCGTCAGCACCGAGCGGCGCGCGGTCAGTTCGTCGGCGCCGGCGGGCTCGGCGGCGAGGCGGGACATCTCGGCGCGGATCAGGTCCAGCACCTCGCCGGCCGACTCGTTCTTGGTCTGGGCCGAGGCGCGGAACGAGCCGGTGGTGCGGGCGGTCGCCAGGCGGGCGCTCGCGCCATAGGAGAGGCCGCGCTTGATGCGGATCTCCTGGTTCAGGCGCGCCGAATAGCCGCCGCCCAGGAGCGAGGTGGTCACCAGGGCCGGATAATAGTCCGGGTCGGCGCGGGCGATCGACGGCTTCAGGACGTTGACCGAGGCCTGGCCCGAGCCGGGGAGGTCCAGTCCCACGGCGCGGGGCGGCGCCTGGGGCCGGATGTCGGGGGTCGGCGGCAGGCCTGCGCGCGGGCGGACCCAGCCACCGAAGGCCTCGCGCGCCAGGCGGAAGCCGGTCTCGGGGTCGATGTCGCCCGTCAGCACCAGGATGGCGTTGTCGGGGCGGAACCACGTGGCGTGCAGGGCGGCCAGGTCGGCGGGCTTCAGCCGCGGGAGGCTGCCGGGGGTGCCCTGGGCCACATGGCCGAACGGGGTGCCGGCGAACACCAGCGGCGCGCTGGCGAGGCCGGCGACCGATCCGGGGTCGCCCAGGGCCACGCGCAGGCCGTCCAGCGCCTGGTCGCGCTGGCGCTCCAGCTCCTCGGCGGCGAAGGCCGGGTTGCGGGCCACGTCGGCCATGATCGCCAGCGCCCGGGGCAGGGTGTCGGGCAGCGCGCCCAGGGTCACGGACGAGGCCTCGAGCCCGCCGCCGGACGCGAGCGAGGCGCCCAGGCTCTCGATCTGGCGGGCGATCTGCTGCGCGGAGCGCGTCTTCGTGCCCTCGGTGAGCATGCCGGCCATCATGGACGCGGCGCCCGACAGCCCCGGCGGGTCGGCCCAGGCGCCCACCTTGACCGTGAGCTCGGCGGTGACCAGCGGCAGGTCGGACGAGCGGGCCACGATCACGCGAAGGCCGTTGGGCAGGACGGTCTCGGCGGGGCGGGGCAGGACCGGGGCGATCGGCTCGCCCACCGGCGGCGGCCGGACCCGCTCGGCCTCGGGGGCGAGGGTGAAGACCGGGCCGTCGTAGCGGGCGACGGTCTTCGGCGGCGTCGGCGCGGGGGGCGGGGCCCCGCCCGGCGGCCGCTCGCTCTCGGGACGGTAGCGGATGGTCATCCGCCGGTCCTCGGCCAGGTACTTGCGGGCCACGCGCTGGACGTCGGCGGCGGTGACCGCCTGGAGTCGGCCCAGGGCCGTGTTGACCGCGTTCGGATCGCCGTCGACCAGGGCGGCGTAGCCGATGGCGCTGCCGCGGCCGTCGATGGTCTCGCGCTCACGCAGGGCGTCGGCCAGCAGCTCGTTCCGGGCCTCGGCCATCTCGGCGTCGGTCGGCGGCGCGTCGCGCAGGCGTTTCACCTCGGCCAGCAGGGCGGCCTCGCCCTGGTCCACGGTCTTGCCGCTGGACATGATGGCGCCCAGCATGAAGAGGCCGGGATCGCGCGGCAGGTCGGCGCCCGAGAACGCCTCGACCGCGATCTGCTGGTCGTAGACCAGGCTGTTGTAGAGCCGCGAGGACTTGCCGGCCGAGAGGATGGCGTCCAGCACCTTCAGCGCCGGGGCGTCGGGATCGGCGGCGGCGACCGCCTGCCACGAGAGCACGACCGCCGGCAGGGGCACGTTGGGGCCGTAGCCGTCGAAGACGCCCGGCCCGGTGCGCGGCGGCTCCTTCACCGTGACGCGCGGCAGGGGCCGGGCGGGCGGCTTCAGCGGGGCGAAGTAGCGGTCGACCCAGGCGTCCAGCTTCGCGGGATCGAAGTTGCCCACGACGATGAGGATGGCGTTGTCGGGCCGGTAGTAGGTGTGGTGGAAGGCGCGCACGTCGTCGATGGTCGCGGCGTCCAGCTCCTCGATCGAGCCGATGCCGGGCCGGCGGTAAGGATGGGTGGTGTAGCTGGCCTGCGGCAGGTAGAGGGCGAACAGGCGGCCGTAGGGCGAGGCCAGGACGCGCTGGCGCAGCTCCTCCTTCACCACGTCGCGCTCGGACGCGAAGATCGCCTCGTCGACCACCAGCGTCGACATGCGGTCGGCCTCGGCCCACAGGATGCGCTCCAGGTGCTGGGCGGGCACCACCTCGTAGTAGTCGGTGAAGTCGTCGGCGGTGGAGGCGTTGTTGAAGCCGCCCACGTCCTCGGTCATGCGGTCCAGGGTCTCGGCCGGCATGTTGCGGGTGGCCTTGAACATCAGGTGCTCGAACAGGTGCGCGAAGCCCGAGCGGCCCTCGGGGTCGTCCTTGGACCCCACGCCGTACCAGACCTGGACGGAGACGTTCGGTGTGGTGCGGTCGAGCGAGGCGATCACCTTCAGGCCGTTGGGCAGGGTGCGCTCGGTGAAGGCGATGGGAGGGACGTCGGCGGCGACGGCGGCGGCCGGCGCGATCGCCAGCAGGAGGGCCAGGCCGGCCGCGCGGAAGGTGCGGAACATGAAGCATCCCGGTTGGAGCAAGGTGGGGACTCCTTAGCATCCAACCGGGACGGGGAAAGCCCGCGAGGTTCCCGAACGGCGGCCGATGAGGGTGCGGCCCGCCCGGCCCCCGCAGGCGGGGGACGCAAGAAGATACGGCGGCGGCGGGCGTCCGGATGAGGCCTCTTGCCGTCGCGTGCGCGCTCGCCGCAGAATGCCGCCATGTTCGACTGGAATGACCTCAAGGCGTTCCTGGCCGTCGCCCGCGGGGGATCCACGCTGGCGGCGTCGAAGGCGCTGGGCGTCAACCAGACCACGGTCGCCCGGCGGATCGAGAGCCTGGAAAACGACCTGGGGTTCAAGCTGTTCGAGCGCGGCCAGAGCGGCAGCCGGCTGACCGAGACGGGCCAGGCCCTGATCGGCGAGGCCGAGCTGGTCGAGCGGGCGGCGATCCGTTTCGCCAACCAAGCGGCCGGCCAGCTCCGTGGCGTGGCGGGCGCGCTCCGGCTGACCACCAACGAACTGGTGGCCAACACCATGGTGATCCCGGCCCTGGGCGAGTTCCGCAAGATCCATCCGGACGTGCAGGTGGACCTCGTGGTCACCGACCGGGCGCTGGATCTCGAGAACGGCGAGGCGGACCTGGCCATCCGCACCGGCAAGGCGCTGGCCGAATCCGACCTCGTGGCGCGCAAGATCGCCGACCACGACATGGCGCTCTATTGCAGCCGCGACTACGCCGCCCGCCGCGGCGCGCCGGCCTCGCCCGACGACCTCAAGGACCACGACCTCATCGACGTGGCGATGGAGATGGGCGAGTTTCCCGGCGCCACCTGGATGATGCGCCACTCGGGCGGCAAGACGCCGATCACCCGGTCCAACAGCCTCGGCAGCCTGTTGCAGGCGGTGAAGGCGGGCCTGGGCGTCGGCGCCCTGCCCTGCACCGTGGCCGACATGGATCGCGACCTGCTGCGCTGCTCGGACGTGATCGAGGAGGCCCGCGCCACCTCGTGGATCGTCACCCGCCGCGACCTGAAGGACACGCCCCGCGTCCGCGCCTTCATCGACTTCATGGCGCCCCATCTGCAGCAGGTCATTCGCCGCAACGCGGAGATCGGCCAGCAGCGCCAGGCCGAACAGGCGGCCGTGGTGATCCCGTTTCCGACGACGTCGACGGGGTAGGGCTGGAACGCCGCGACGCATCGCGGCAGAGTGGGGCGGACAGTCTCTGGTGTTCGGGAGCCCGCCATGTTCATCGCCATGAACCGCTTTCAGGTGCTGCGCGGGCAGGAGGCGGCGTTCGAGGCCGTCTGGCTTTCGCGCGAGACACATCTGGAGACCGTGCCGGGGTTCCAGCACTTCAGCCTCCTGCGCGGACCCGAGCGTGAGGACCACACGCTCTACGCCTCCCACTCGCAGTGGGCGTCGCGGGCGGCGTTCGAGGCCTGGACGAAGTCGGAAGCCTTCCGGCTGGCGCATCGGGGCGCCGGCGACAACAAGCCGCTCTACATGGGCCACCCACAGTTCGAGGGCTTCGAGGTCCTGCAGGAGGTCGCCGCGACGGCGAAGTAGCGCGAAAGCCTACAGCCCCAGCCGCCGGGCGCGGCTGGCGACCATCAGGGCCAGGCGTTCGGCGATGAGGCGGTCGGGCGAGCCGGCGGTCTTGCAGGCCCGGTCGGCGGCCAGGACCTCGGGCTGGATGCGGTCGAGTTCGTCGAGGGTCCAGGCGCGGGCCTGGCGGAGGAACTCCCGCTCCTGCTTCCAGAAGACGCCCGAGGCCTTTGCGGCCTCCTGCGCGCCGGCGCCGGCCTTGACCAGGGTCAACGTGCGGCGCAGGCGGCCCAGGTGCATGCCCACGGCGCGGACGGCGGCCGGACCGGACTCGCCCTCCTGGGCGGCGCGGCGCAGGCCCGCCTGGGCCTCGGCGATGCGGCCGCCGAAGGCGTCGGCGGCGGCGTCCAGCAGCGAGGACTCGGGCTCCACGCCGAGGAAGGGCTCGAGGTCGGCGGGGGTCGCGGTCATGCCGCCCCCCGGGCCGAGGTAGAGGGCGAGGCGCTCGATCTCCTGGCGGGCCACGCCGCGCTCCTTGGGCAGGCGGCCGACGAACAGCTGAAGGGCGTCGGCGGTCAGGCCGACCCGGTCGGCGGCCAGGGTGTCGCGCACCAGGCGGGCCACGTCGCCGGGTTCGTCCTCGTAGCAGGGGATGGCGGCGGCGGTCGTCGCCTTCTCGGCCGCCTTGCGCAGCGCGGAGTCGCGGCCCAGGTTCCCGGCCTCGATCAGGAAGAAGGCGTCGGGGTTCAGCTCGCCGGCGGCGTGGCGGGTGAGCGCCTCGGCCGACAGCTTGTCGGCGGCGGGCTTCTCGGCCGCGAGGCGGAGGCGGACGAGGCGGCGGCCGCCCATCAGCGACTGGGCCGCCAGCTCGCCCTCCAGGCGGCCGGCGTCGTCGGCCAGGTCCTGCTCGGTGAGCACGGCCACGTCGAACGGGTCGTCGGGATTGGGGACCAGCTTGCCCGCGAGCTGGTGGCCGCGGTCGCGCACCACGCCCAGGTCGCGGCCGTAGATCAGGGCGGCGCGCAGGGCCGGATCGGGCTTCGACAGGAACCGCTCGATGTCGGGGCGGCGGCTGAGGATCATCTAGCGCCCCGCCAACTCCATCCGCTCATCCCGGCGAACGCCGGGACCCAGATCCCGGAGCGTGGCGGTGGGCGGGAGGGACGCCGAAGTCCTGGAATCCACGCCGGAGCCTCTCCATCTGGGTCCCGGCGTTCGCCGGGATGAGCGGTGAAACATCATCTAGCGCCCCGCGGCGCGCTGGCCCCCGTTCCGGCCCCCATTGGCGAGCCAGACGGCCAGCTCGAGCTGGATGCGGCGGGCCGCTTCGTCGGCGGCGCGGTCCTGGGCGTCCTGCTGGGCCGCGATGGAGGCGTAGGGCTGGTCGGCGGAGTCGTAGGTCAGCTCGACGCGCACCTGGCCGCGCCGGGCGATCGCGCCGTCGGGCACGGTCTTCAGCACATAGGCGGCGGTGAGCACGTACTCGTAGCGGGTGGCCACGTTGTCGATCCGCACGCCGCGCGGATAGCGGGCCTCGCCGAGGCTCAGCTCCATCGTGTAGGCGGGCGGCGCGCCCGGGTTTCGCCCGAAGGCGTCGTCCAGATGCTGGCGGATCAGGTAGCCCGTCCGCCCGGCCGGGGCCTGGACGTCGATGGCCGCGAGGCTCCGCACCACCTGGGGTTCGCCGTACAGCGGCTGGAAGCCGGCGCAACCGGACAGGCCGGCGGCGACCGCCAGTGCGGCGAAGGCGGGAGCTATCCTCATGCGGCCACGATATTCACGATCCGGTCCTTGACCACAATGATCTTGCGGATCGTCAGGCCTTCCAGCTTGGCGGCGATGTCCGCGTCGGCCTTCAGGATCGCCTCCACCTCGGCCGGCTCGGCGCCCGCCGGGGCGGTGATCTCGCCGCGGCGCTTGCCGTTGACCTGGACCGGCAGGACCTTGGTCGAGTCTTCGGTCAGGGCCGCGTCGAACCCGGGCCAGGGCGCGGCCACCACCATCCCCTCGCCGCCGATCCGGGCCCAGCATTCCTCGGCCAGGTGCGGGGTGAAGGGGGCGATCAGGCGGGCGAAGGCCGACAGCGCCTCCTGGCGGGCGGCCAGGACGGCCGGCGTCGCGCCTTTGGCGGGGTTGGCCTTCAGCAGGTTCAGGAACTCGTACAGGCGCGCGATGCCCGAGTTGAAGCGGAAGCCGTCGATGGCCTCGGTCACCTGGCGGATCAGCTTGTGGGTGGCGCGGCGCAGCTCGGCGTCGGGCTCGGCCGCGACCCCGCCGGCCGGCTGGCTGTCGAACTCGTCCCACACCCGGGTGACGAAGCGCCAGGCGCCCTGGACCCCGCCGGTCGTCCACTGGACGTCGCGCTCGGCCGGGCTGTCGGACAGCACGAACAGGCGCGCGGCGTCGACGCCGTAGACCTCGAAGATCTCCTCGGGCGCGACCGTGTTGCGCTTGGACTTCGACATCTTCTCGACGTCGCCGATGATCACCGGCTCGCCCGACTCCAGCAGCGTCGCCCGCCGCGTGTTCCCCTCGGCGACGATCTCGACGTCCCTGGGCTCGATCCATTCGCCGCTCTGGCGGCGGTAGGTCTCGTGCGTGACCATGCCCTGAGTGAACAGGCCGGCGAACGGCTCGCGCACCGACAACTGGCCGTCGTCGGCCAGGGCCTTGGTGACGAAGCGGGCGTACAGCAGGTGCAGCACGGCGTGCTCGATGCCGCCGATGTACTGGTCCACGGGCAGCCAGTAGTCGGCGTCGGCCTTGTCGATCGGCTCGGCGGCGTGCGGGTTGGCGAAGCGGGCGAAGTACCACGAGCTGTCCACGAAGGTGTCCAGGGTGTCGGTCTCGCGCACCGCCGGGCCGCCGCATTTGGGGCAGGTGGTGTGTTTCCAGGTGGGGTGCCGCTCCAGCGCATTGCCCGCCTTGCCGAACTCGATGTCGTCGGGATGGGCCACCGGCAGCGCGCTCTTGGGCAGCGGGACGACGCCGTCCTTCTCGCAATGCACCACCGGGATCGGGCAGCCCCAGGCCCGCTGTCGCGAGACGCCCCAGTCGCGCAGGCGGAAGACCGTCGCGCCCTCGCCGTCGCCCTGGGCCTCGATCCGGCGGATGGCTTCGGCCTTGGCCGCCTCGATGTCCAGGCCGTCCAGGCCATCGGAGTTGTAGATGGCGCCGGGGCCGACATAGGCCTCGTCGCCGATGCGGAACGTCGCCGCGTCCTCGCCCGGCGGCAGGACCACGGGCTTCACCGGCAGGTCGTACTTGCGGCAGAAGTCCAGGTCGCGCTGGTCGTGCGCCGGGCAGGCGAAGATCGCGCCCGTGCCGTAGTCCATCAGGATGAAGTTCGCGATCCAGACGGGCAGCTCCCACGCCGGATCGAACGGGTGCTTCACCCGGAGGCCGGTGTCGTAGCCTTTCTTCTCCGCCGTCTCGATCTCGGCCTCGGTCGCCGCGCCCTTGCGGCAGTCCTCGATGAACGCCGCCGCCTGCGGGTCGCGCGCCGCCACGGCCGCCGCCAGCGGATGGTCCGGGGCGATCCCCACGAAGCTGGCGCCGTACAGGGTGTCGGGTCGCGTGGTGTAGACCTCCAGGCCGTCGGCGAAGCCGTCGGGCGCCGCCCCGCCGGCGCGCGCGGACTCCATCTCCTCGCCGGCGCGGGCGTGGGCGAAGTGGAACCGGAACTTCAGGCCCCTGGAGCGTCCGATCCAGTTCTCCTGCATCACGCGGACCTTCTCGGGCCAGCGGTCCAGGCCCTTCAGGTCGTCGGTGAGCTGGTCGGCGTAGTCGGTGATCCGCATGGACCACTGGTTCAGCTTGCGCTTCTCGACCACCGCGCCCGAGCGCCAGCCGCGGCCGTCGACCACCTGCTCGTTGGCCAGCACCGTCTGGTCGACCGGGTCCCAGTTGACCAGGCTCTCCTTGCGATAGACCAGGCCCCGCTCGAACAGGTCCAGGAACCAGGCCTGCTGCTTGCCGTAATACCCGACGTCGCAGGTCGCGAACTCGCGCGACCAGTCGATGCTCAGGCCCAGCTCCTTCAGCTCGGCCCGCATCCGGTCGATGTTGGCGTAGGTCCATTCCTTGGGATCGACGCCGCGCTCCATCGCCGCATTCTCGGCGGGCAGGCCGAAGGCGTCCCAGCCCATCGGGTGCAGCACCGCGAAGCCCTTGGCGCGCTTGAAGCGGGCGATGACGTCGCCCATCGCGTAGTTGCGCACGTGGCCCATGTGCAGACGCCCCGACGGATAGGGGAACATCTCCAGCACATAGTACTTGGGCTTGCTGCGGTCGGCGACCGCGCGGAAGGCGTCGACGTCGGTCCACGCCTGACGCCACTTGGGTTCGATGTCTTTGGGATTGTAGCGGGCCATGACGCGCGGCCTTTGGACTGGAGTTGGACTTCCGGTCAACGGCATTCCTCCCCCGCTGGGGGAGGTGGATCGGGGCGAAGCCCCGAGCCGGAGGGGGCTTCATCCGCGGCGATGCGGGGGCGGAGCCCCCTCACCCGCTTCGCGGGAGCTCCCCCTGAGGGGGAGCCACTAGCCCCGGATGTTCGAAAGTCGAAGCTGGCGCGCGCGGGTCAGGATCGAATTCTCGATGTCGGTCTCGGTCTGGCCGGCCGCCGGCTGGTCGATCCAGGTTCCCGACGCGTCGCGCGTCTGCTTGAAGATCGCCACGTTCAGGCCGTCGGCGCGCAGGCGCGAGTCCAGGATGTAGACCGTGGCCTTGAAGCGCTCGTCGGGCTTCTCGGGATTGACATACCAGTCGGTCATGATGACGCCGCCGTACGGATCGGCCGACTGCAGGGGCATGAAGCTGAGCGTGTCCAGCGTCGCGCGCCACAGGTAGCCGTTCACGGCGATGGCGGCGGCGCTGTCGCCGGCCGGGCGGGCGCGGGAATTGCCGCCGAAGGGGGTCGGAACGCTGCCGCAGGCCGCCAGGCCGGCGACGCTCAGCGCCACGACCGCCACCTTGAGGACTCGCGTCCGGTTACCGCGCACAAACGGCATTAGCATCCGCCTCCATAGATTTCCGTGGGCGCATCCGCGCACCACGGCGCCGCCCCGCGCCGGCTGCCTCTATAACAACGCGGCCGGAACCGCCAAACAGGAATCGCGTGGCGCTTCGGCCACACACGGCGCGCATATATCGCCTCCAGGCTGAACGACAGCTGACTCCCGTTGACCCGGAAAAGGCGCCGCCCTTAATTCGCTGGCAATCGCGACCCCGTGCTGTATGGGCAGGGTCGCGGTAGGTGACCGTTGGGGCTATATAAGTTCGGATGTCGAAGCGCGGCGCGAGCATCGTCCTGGCCACAGCCATGCTGATGAGCATGGCGGCGGGTGGCGCGTGGGCGGCCGAGCCGGCCTCCAAGTCCGTCGACTTCACCGTCCGCGCCGAGCCCACGACCGTCGCGCCCAGCGCCAGCCGCGCCTACAAGCTCGACGCCAGCAAGGGCCGTTTCGGCCTGACCTTCGGCATGCAGCAGCCCGACGGGCGGCCCGCGACGCCGAACGACGTCTCGGCCGGCGCGTTCTTCCGGATCACGCCGTCGGTGCGCGTCGGCGGTTCTGTGGCCCTGGGCGACCAGGACCTGACGCCGCAGCGCAACCAGGCCCGCCCCGCCGACCAGCCCAAGGTCCGGCTGGAATCAAGCTTCAAGTTCTGACGATCCCGGCCGCCTTGTGCGGAGAAGCAGCCTTTCGTGCGCCTGAATGCGCCGCGGGCGCAGTCATCTCGACACGAAGACCACGAAGGCGCTCCAGTAGCTCCGGCGCCACGCGCGCGGCAGGGCGTTTCTGGTGGTCTTCGTGTTTCGAAGGGGTGCAAGGGCGCTCACGCGCCGAAGCCCTCGACAGCAGCCAGTCCGATCAAGCCCGTCGCCCGAAGCCGGCGGGCCGTCGCCGGATTGATCCCGCCCAGGCCGTAGGCCGGCCGTCCCGCCGCGCGCACCATCGCGGCCAGCCGCGCAGGTCCCAGGGGCCGTCCGGCGGATGGGCTGCGCGACAGCAGGGCTGGGGAGATCACGATCGCGTGCCCCCGGCTGGCCCGCGCGGACGCGACGCCGTGGGCCGCCGCGGTGATCAGCCAATCGGGCCGCATCCGGCGCAGCGGGAGGGCGCGGTGGGCCAGCCTCTGGGGCAGGTGGACGCCGTGCGCGCCGATCCGGGCGGCCAGGGCGGCGTCCTGGCCGATCAGCAGCACCAGGCCGCGCGCCCGCGCGATGGCCAGCAATCGCCGCGCGCGGGCCTCGGCGTCGGGGGCGCCGAAGTGCCGGTAGACGACGCCCGCGCCGCGCGGCAGGCGGCGGGCGACGGCCTCCGGGTCGGGCGTGCGGTCGGGGTCGGTGAAGAACAGGAGGGGCGGCAGGGCCTTCCGCAGCCTCCGGCGCGCCGGTAGAAGCCGGGCGGTCCGCTCAAGGGTCCAGAACGCCGAAATGTCCGCCCCCTCTTCCGAGTCCGCAGCCTATGCCGACGTGGTGGCCCGGATCGCCCGCGCCGCGCAAGCCGCCCGGCGCGATCCGTCCGACGTGACCCTGGTGGCCGTGTCCAAGCAGCAGCCGTGGGAGGCCGTCGCGCCGGTGCTGGCGGCGGGCCAGCGGGTGTTCGGCGAGAACCGCGTGCAGGAGGCGATGACGCGCTGGGAAAGGCGGTCGGAGGGCCTGGAACTGCGCCTGATCGGCCCGTTGCAGACCAACAAGGCGCGCGAGGCGGTGGCGTTCTTCGACGTCATCGAGACCCTGGATCGCGAGAAGCTGGCGCGCGTCCTCGCCGAGGAGGTCCAGCGCCAGGGCCGGCGGCCCCGGCTCTACGTGCAGGTGAACACCGGCGAGGAGCCGCAGAAGGCGGGTGTGGTCCCCACCGAGACTGACGCCTTCGTGGCCGCCTGCCGGACGACCTACGGCCTCGAGCCCGAGGGGCTGATGTGCATCCCGCCGGCCGACGAGCCGCCGGGGCCGCATTTCGCGCTGCTGCGCGAGATCGCGCGCCGCAACGGCCTCGCGAAGCTGTCGATGGGCATGAGCGCCGACTTCGAGACCGCCATCCGCTTCGGCGCCACCAGCGTGCGCGTGGGCTCGGCGGTGTTCGGCGCTCGGGACTAGGATCGGCCGAGGGTCAGGCTTTGCCGGCCGCCGCCCGCGCGGACTGCGCGATCCTGTCCATGTCGAGCGGCGCCTGGCCGGCGCCCGCGCGGCTCTGGAACTGTTCGGTGGAGTTCTCGCGCGGGTAGGGGGTGTCGGGCGCGGGGACGCCCAGGAACGCGCAGAGCGGACCCCATCCCTCGCGCACGTCGAACACCAGGAGCCGGTCCTTCGGGACGGCCGCGACCACCGTTTCCGTATGGCGGTGGAAGAAATCGGTCATGAAGCCGCGGTCGTGCATGTCGCCGCCGTAGAAAGCGTTGATCTGGTCGAAGAACGTCTTCATCGGCTCCTGATCCGGGTGCGGCCGGTGCGGGTTGAAGATCGTCGCCTGGGTGGAGTCGAACCACTTGTCGGGGTCGCGGACGGTGTGCAGCACCTTCGCGTCCGGATAGCGGTCCATCAGCTCGCGCCAGTAGCAGCAGCCGGGATGGTCCACCATCGACGAATAGCCGTCGAAGATCGCGTCCCAGTCGGGGCGGCCCCGGCCCGCCTGGACCCAGAGTGCGATCGACCGGGGATTCATGAACACCTCGGCCATGTGGTGGCAGGGGCCGAACCCGAGCTGCTCCAGCGCCAGCTTGGTCGACAGCGTGCCCGTCCGGCCCAGCCCCGACCCGATCACCTTCAGCCCCACGACGACCCTCCCTCTGTTCTGCGCATCAGCGTAGCCCGTCGGCGCCGAGAATCCACGGGCGATCCGCGCCGCCTGCGGCTAGGTTGACGCCGCTTCCGACGCAGCGTCCCTAGGGCTTCGTGACCGAGACCGCCACCCCGTCTCCCGCGCAGCCCGCGCCCGCGCCCGGGACCCCGCCTGCGCCGAAACGATCCGGCGGCGGCCTGCTGCGCTCGTCGGCGATCTTCTCGGGGCTGACGCTGGTCAGCCGGGTGATGGGGCTGGTTCGCGACCTCGTGGTCACGGCGCGCCTGGGGGCCAGCGCGACGATCGCGGCCGACGCCTACTATACCGCCCTCGCCTTCCCGAACCTGTTCCGCCGGATCTTCGCCGAGGGCGCCTTCGCCGCCGCCTTCGTGCCCGCCTATTCGCGCCGGCTGGCGGGAGAGGGCGAGGCCGACGCCGACCGCTTCGCCGCCGACGCCCTGGCCACGGTCGCCGTCGCCACGGTGGCGGTCATGCTGGTCGCCCAGCTGGCGATGCCGTGGCTGATGTACGTCATCAACCCCGGCTACGCCGACCAGCCCGAGAAGTTCCGCCTGGCCTGGATGCTGACCCAGGTGACGATGCCCTACCTGCCGTGCATGGCCATCGCGGCGTTGTTCTCCGGCATCCTCAACGCCCGCGGGAAGTTCATCGTCTCGGCCGCCTATCCGACCGTCCTCAACCTCGTGATGCTGGCGGTGGTTCTGCCCCAGACGGACCCGGTGCGGGCCGCCTGGTGGGCCTCGGGCGCGGTGGTGATCGCCGGGATCGGCCAGGCGGGAATCTGTTGGTGGGGGGCGCGGCGCAGCGGGGCGCGCCTCCGCCTCGTCCGGCCGCGGCTGACGCCCGAGATGAAGGCGCTGGTGAAACTGGCCGTACCCGCGGCGATCGCCAACTCGGCCACCCAGATCAACATCTTCATCTCGGGAATCCTGGCGTCGCAGATCGCCGGGATGCGCGTGTGGATGAACGTGGCCGACCGGCTGTACCAGCTTCCCATGAGCCTGGTGGGCGTGGCCATCGGCGTGGCGCTGCTGCCGCGGCTGTCGCAGGCGCTCCAGAGGGACGACCATGACGACGCCCAGGCGGCGATGGACCAGGGGGTCGTCTTCGCCCTGGCGCTCAGCCTGCCGGCGGCGGCGGCGCTGATGGCGCTGCCGGTCTACCTGATCGACGGCCTGTTCACCCGCGACCAGTTCACCGCGGTCGACGCGGCGGCCACCGGCCAGCTCCTGTTCCACTACGGCTGGGGCGTGCCGGCCTTCGTGCTGCTGCGCATCCTCCAGCCGGCCTTCTTCGCCCGGCAGGACACCCGGACCCCGATGCGGTTCTCGCTGATCTCGGTGGGGGTGAACATCGTGCTGGGGATCGCGCTGTTCTACGCCATCGGCTTCCAGGGCGTGGCCATCGCCACCAGCGTCGCGGCCTGGATCAGCGTGCTGCAGATGTGGGTCTCGCTCACCCGCCGCGGCGACTGGCGGCCCTCGCCGCGGACCATCTCGCGGATCGTGCGGATCGCCCTGGCCAGCGCGGCGCTGGGCGGCGCGCTGTTCGCCGCCAACCTCTTCCGGGCCGACATCGAGGCGGCGGTGGGCGCCGTCCTGCCGTTCGGGGTGAAGGAGATCTCGATCGTCCTGGTCTGTTCGGCGGGGCTGGCGCTCTACCCGGCGCTGCTGTTCGCCTTCGGCGGCCTGACGCCGGCCGAGGCGAAGGCGGCCCTGCGGCGGCGGCGGGGCGATCCGCCGGCCGCGCCCGCGGACTTGTCGTGACGCGCGCCGCGGGCTATTCGCGCCGGCATGGCTTCCGAACGTCTCATCTGGCGATGGCGCTGACCGCCCACCCGTGAAACCGGGCTTTGCGCCCGCCTGCCCGTTCCTTACAGAAGCCGACCATCATGACCGACCAAGCTCCGGCCCCCGATGCGGGTCCCGTCTCCTATTCCGGCCCCGACCGCGTGCTCTCGGGCGTCCAGCCCTCGGGCGACCTGCACCTGGGCAACTACCTGGGCGCGCTGAAGAAGTTCGCCAGGCTCCAGCACGAGATCCCGACCTTCATCTTCGTGGCCGACTACCACGCCATCACCGTCTGGCAGGAGCCGGCGAAGCTGAAGCAGCAGGTGCGCGAGATCGCCGCCGCCTACCTGGCCACCGGCCTGGATCCCAAGGTCGCCACCATCTTCGCCCAGTCGGCCGTGCCCGAGCACGCCGAGCTGGCCTGGATCTTCAACTGCGTCGCCCGCCTCGGCTGGCTGGACCGCATGACCCAGTTCAAGGAGAAGAGCGGCAAGCACAAGGAGCGGTCCAGCGTCGGGCTCTACACCTATCCCGTGCTCCAGGCCGCCGACATCCTGGCCTACAAGGCGACCAAGGTGCCGGTCGGCGACGACCAGAAGCAGCACCTGGAACTGACCCGCGACATCGCCCAGAAGTTCAACAACGACTTCGCGGCGCCCGGCTTCTTCCCCCTGCCCGAGCCGCTGACCCAGGGACCGGGCGCGCGGGTGATGAGCCTGCGGGACGGGGCGGCCAAGATGAGCAAGTCCGACCCCTCGGACTATTCGCGCATCAACCTCACCGATGACGCCGACGCCATCGCCCAGAAGATCCGCAAGGCGCGGACCGACGCCGAGCCGCTGCCCGAAACGGCCGAGGGCCTGGAGGGTCGGGCCGAGGCGAAGAACCTGATCGGCATCTATGCGGCGCTGGCCGGCAAGGCCGAGGCCGAGGTGCTGGCCGAGTACGCCGGCCAGGGCTTCGGCGCATTCAAGCCCAGGCTGGCGGACCTCGCGGTCGCGGTCATGGGCCCGATCGGCGGCGAGATGCGCCGGCTGCTGTCCGACCCGGGCGAGATCGACCGCGTGCTGACCGACGGGGCCGGCCGCGCCCGCGCCATCGCCGCGCCGACCCTGGCCGAGGTGAAGGCCCTGGTCGGGTTCTGGGGCGCGTGAGGCCGCCCGCTTGCGCCCCGGCCCGCAAGCGGTAAGGCTCCGTCCATGAGCGTACGGCGCAAATTCCTGGTCGTGGCGGACGACACGGCGGAGTTCCAGACGGCGCTCCGGTTCGCGTGCCGCCGCGCGCGCTCGACCGGCGGCTATGTCGCGCTGCTGCGGGTGATCCAGCCGGCGGTGTTCGAGCACTGGTCCGGCGTCCGCGAGGAGATCGCGCGGCAGCAGCGCCAGGAGGCCGAGGCGGCGCTGCAGCAGTCGGCCGAGTTCGTCCAGGCCGAGACCGGCCTGCCGCCCGAGTTCCTGATCCACGAAGCCGACAGCCCCCGCGCCGCGCTTCGCAAGGTCCTCACCGAGGATCCGGACATCAAGATCGTCGTGCTGGCCGCGGCGACCGGACGCGGCGGGCCGGGCCCCCTCGTCGGCGCCATCGCCAAGGACGGCGTCCGCTTCGGCGACCGCAAGGTCCCCATCACCATCGTCCCCGGCGACCTGACCGACGCCGAGATCGCGGACCTGGCCTAGCCATTCCCGCGGGGACGTCGGCCCCGCGGGGAGCGGTCGGTTCAGGCGTGGCCGACGGTGGGGTCCTGCTGGGCCTTGCGGGCGGCGTAGACGCCGGCGAAGTCGATCGGGTCGAGCAGGAAGGGCGGGAATCCGCCTTCGGCCGTGACCTCGGCGATGATCCGCCGGGCGAAGGGGAACATGTAGCGCGGGCACTCGATCAGGAGGACCGGCTCCATCTCCTCGGCCGGCACGCCGGTGATCTGGAACACGCCGCCGTACAGCAGCTCCACGTGGAACAGCGCCCCGTCGGGGCGGCCGGCGCGGGCCGACAGCTTCAGGTCCACCTCGAACAGGCCGTCCTCGCGGCCGCGGGCGTTCATCTCGACCTGAAGGTCGATCTGGGGCTGGTCCTGGCTGGGGCGCAGCGCCTCGGGCGCGCGCGGGTTCTCGAACGACAGGTCGCGGATGAACTGGGCCAGGATGCGGATGCCGGGTTCGGCGCCCGGAACCGGAGGCGCGCCCGCGCCGGCGTCGGTATCGGTCATGTGGTCGGAATCTCTGGTATGGAGAACGCGAGGATCGCGCCCGTTCGGGCCCGAGCGGCTATCATGGCGCCCCTTGCGTTGCAACGCCGCCCCTGACGGCGGCGTTCCGTGAGGCTATATACGTGCTAACAAGCCGGACCCGGTGATCCGGCCGCGTCCATGACCGAACCGAAAGCGAGCTGTTGCAAGTCCTGGAACTGATCATCTTCGCGGGCCTGGCGGCCGTCGTCCTCTACCAGCTCTATTCGGTGTTGGGGCGGCGCAAGGGGCTGCAGCCCGAGGACCGCAAGCAGGCCGAGCCGATCGAACGCCGGCCGGCCTCGCCCGAGCGCGCGCCCGAGCCGGCCGACGACGGCGTCGAGCTGACGGGGCTCGCGGCCGTGCGCGCCAGGGACCCGGCGTTCGACGTCGGCCGCTTCCTCAACGGCGCCAAGGGCGCCTACGAGATGACGGTGAAGGCCTTCGCCGAGGGTGACCGGGCCACGCTGCGCAACCTGCTGGCCGCCGACGTGCTGGCCAGCTTCGAGCAGGCCATCGACCAGCGCGAGGCCGAGGGCCGCACCGAGACCGTCGAGTTCTTCCACGCCCCGCGCGCCGACCTGGAGAAGGCCGAAGTCGCGCCCGGCGACGTGGCGCGGGTGACCGTGCGCTTCCTCGCCGAGTTCCGCAGCCGTGCGAAGGGGCCCGAGGGCGAGTCCGTGGACGACCGCCGCACGGCGGAACTCTGGACGTTCGAGCGCCCGCTGAAGAGCCGCGATCCCAACTGGACCCTGGTCCACGTCGACGCCGCGGAGGCGTAGGCGCCGTGAGAGGGGGGGTATGGGCGGCAGGCCTGGCCGCGTTGAGCCTCGCCGCCTGCGCCACCCCATCCGAGCACGGCCCGCCGCCGCCCGGGTTTCCGCAGCCCGAACCGCCCGCGCCGCGCCCGACGCCGGTCCCTGAGCCGCAGCGCATACCCCTGTCGCAGCTTCCCGGCTGGAACGAGGACGACCATGATGCGGCGTTCGCGGCCTGGCGGGCGACCTGCCAGGTTTCGAAGGCGCCCGCCACAGCCGAGCTCTGCGTGCGGGCCCGCGCGGTGCGCGACACCGGCCCCGGCGTGGGGCGCGCCTTCCTGGAGGCCTTCTTCGTGGCCGAGCGCGCGCCGGGCGAGGGCGTGCTCACCGCCTACTTCGCCCCGGAGTACGCCGCCCGGTCCCGGCCCGACCCGGAATTCAGCGCGCCCGTGCGGCCCCGGCCGGCCGACCTTGTCGCCGGGGAGAACGGGACCGTCTGGCGGACCCGCCCCGACGGCGTCCGCGAACCCTATCCCGATCGCGCGGGCGTCGAGATGGCGGCCGAGCCCCCTCTGTCCGAGCCTCCTCTGGCGTGGATGCGGCCCGAGGAGCTGTTCTTCCTCCAGATCCAGGGTTCGGGCGTCCTGGTGATGGAGGACAGCCGGCGGATGAAGGCGCTCTACGCCGCGCACAACGGCCGGCCCTTCGTGGGCGTGGCCAACCCCATGCGCGACCGGGGCCTGCTGGCGCGGGACAACACCTCGGGCGAGGCGATCCGCGCCTGGCTGGCGGCCAACCGCGGGCCGGCGGCCGACGAGATCATGCGCCTGAACCCGCGCTACGTGTTCTTCCGCCTGACCCCCGACGACGGGCGGCCGCCCGGCGGCGCCGCGGGCCTGCCGCTGCCCCGGGGGCGGGCCATCGCCATCGACCCCGCGTTCCACGGCTATGGCGGACTGGTGTGGCTGGACGCCGAGGCCCCGCTGCTCGCGGGCGCCTTCCCCCGTTACCGCCGGCTGGTCGCGGCGCTCGACACCGGCGGGGCGATCAAGGGCGAGGTGAGGGCCGACCTCTACCTGGGCGAGGGCGACGCTGCAGGGCTGGAAGCCGGCCGCGTCCGCCACACCCTCCGCCTCTGGCGTCTGGTTCCGCGCCCTGGGCCGGCGGGGCCATGAAGCGTCCGCTCAAGCCCGAGGAGCTGAAGATCTGGGGCCTGGTCGCCGCCACCGTCCACCCGCTGGCCGGCCGCGATGCGCCGAAGCCGGCGCGCCCGCAGACCCTGGACGCCCCCGCCCTGATCGCGCCGCAGCGGGCGGGCGACGCGGCGAAGGCGCTGCGCGAGGGCGTCGATCCCATCGAGCCCAACCGCCGGCATCGGATCAGCCGCGAGCGGGAGGAGATCGGCGGGCGGCTGGACCTGCACGGCCTGACCCAGGAGCGCGCCCGCGCCGTCCTGGAGGACTTCCTGAAGCGCGCCCACGCCGACGGGGTCCGGGCGGTCCTGATCATCACCGGCAAGGGGGTGCAGGGCGACGGCGTCCTGCGCCGCCGCGTGCCCGACTGGCTGGGCGCGCCGCACCTGAGCCACATCGTCGCCGGCATCTCGGAGGCGCACCGACGCCACGGGGGCGCTGGCGCGCTCTATGTGGCGCTGAAGCGCAGGCCGCGTCTGTAGGCAGGTCGCGTCCCCTATTCGGTCCAGAGGTCGGCGGCGTCCGTGCGGCGGTTGAGGGCGCGGACGGCGCGCTTGACCACCGCCAGGAGGCGTTCGCGGCGGGCGTCCTGGTCGTAGGTGAGCGAGCCCCGGGCCAGTCCTTCCAGCAGGAAGCGACCCAGGTCGCGGCTGGTCTGGAAGCGCGCGTCGGTCCCGGCCTGGACCATCGCCCCGAAACGGTCGCCGCCGAGCTGGGCGTGGTCGAACGCGCTCTGGGCGCCGGCCAGGCGCTCGGCCAGCATGGCGTCGGTGCGGGCCGCGGCCTCCAGTTCCGCGAAGGCCCGGAACGGAAGTTCGTGCAGCAGGGCCCAATAGACGTCGATGGCGTGCTCGGCCGCATCCACGCCCGGCGGCGGCGGACCGGCCGCGGCCTGTTCGAACAGGCGGGCGCGATGCAGCTCGATATGGGCGACCGCGGCCTCGACCAGCTCCTCGCGCGTGGCGAAATGATAGAGCATCGCGCCACGGGTCAGCATGGCGGCGTCGGCGATCACCGCGTTCGTGGCCGCGTGGTAGCCGATCTCGGCGAACAGCCGCATGGCGTTGTCGAGAATGCGCGCACGCGTCCGCTGCGACTTCGGAGTCGCCCTGGCGGGATAGGTTCGCGCGTCCATCGGACCCAAGGGAATGACGACCTGGGGAGGTCCTGCTCTCGACCCTCTTCCCTAGCAACAGCCGGGGCCGCCGCGCCAGGGTTTGCGCGGGGAGCGCTTCGATTGGACGCGCCCTGCCCGCGGATTGAGCGGGCCGGGCGGCCGGAGCGACAGTTTTGCGGCGATCGCGGTGCGTTGACTTGGCCCCCGAACCCATGACAGTGCGGCTGTCATGAAATCGCCTCTGCCCAACCTGCGCGACCGCCAGCGGGCGGAAACGCGGGAACAGATCCTGCGCGCCGTGGGCCGCCAGCTCGAAGACCGCCAGCTCGAGGACCTCAGCTTCGCCGAGATCGCCCGCGACGCCGGAGTCGGTGAGCGCACGGTCTATCGCCACTTCCCCACCAAGGAATCCCTGCTGGGCGCCTTCTGGGCCTTCCTCCAGAGCGAGGCGCTCGGCCAGCCCGAGCGGCCGCGGCCGGCGCGTTCGGACCGGCGCCTGCGCGAGGCCATCACCGCGCCGCGCGACGCCCAGCGGCCCATGCGCATCCTGGTGGCCACCGACGCCTGGGAGCCGCAGGTGAACGGCGTGGTCCGCACTCTCACCCGCGTGGTGCAGGAGCTGCAGGCCATGGGCCACACGGTGGAGGTGATCCACCCGGGCCAGTTCAAGACCTTCCCGCTGCCGACCTACGCCGAGATCAAGGTGGCCATCGGCGTCTACGAGCCGGTGCAGGAGTTGTTCAAGGCGTTCGAGCCCGAGGCGATCCACATCGCCACCGAAGGCCCGATCGGGCTGGCGGCGCGGCGCATCTGCGTGGAATGGAAGCTGCCCTTCACCACCAGCTACCACACGCGGTTCCCGGAATACGTCTCGGCCCGGCTGCCGCTGCCGCTGGCGGCGGGCTATGCGTACATGAAGTGGTTCCACAAGCCGTCGGGCCGGCTGATGGTGGCCACCCCCACCATGCGCGAGGAGCTGTCGCGCCACGGCTTCCGCAACATCTCGGCCTGGTCGCGCGGCGTGGACACCGAGCACTTCCGCCCCCGCGCCGAGGGCGAGCCGGACCTGTTCGCCCACCTGGAGAAACCCGTCTTCCTCTACGTGGGCCGCGTGGCCGTGGAGAAGAACATCGAGGCCTTCCTGGGCCTGGACCTGCCGGGCAAGAAGGTGGTGGTGGGGCCGGGGCCGCAGCTCGAGGAGCTGACGGAAAAGTACCCCGACGTGGTCTTCACGGGGGCGAAGTCGGGCCGGGAGCTGGCCGACCACTACGCCTGCGCCGACGTCTTCGTCTTCCCCTCGCTCACCGACACCTTCGGCCTGGTGATCCTGGAGGCCATGGCGGCGGGCACGCCCGTGGCGGCCTACCCGGCGCCCGGACCGATCGACCTGATCCCCGGTTCGGGCGCGGGCGTCCTGGCGCTGACGGCGACCGAAGGCCTGCGCGAAGCGTGCCTGCAATGCCTCGACCTGGACCGGAAGCGGGTGCGGGCCTTCGCCGAGACGTTCTCGTGGCGCGCCTGCGCGGAGGACTTCGTGAAGAACCTCCAACCCTATCCCGAACCCGAGAAGACCCGCTTCTGGCGGCGGCTGCGCCGGCTGGCGAGGGTGCGCCGCCGTCGCCCCGAAGCGGCCTGAGGGGAAAGCCGAGACGCGGCTGGCGCGATGCCTATGACAGTTTTGTGACAATCCGATTGTCCGGGCCCGCAACCGCGCGTACATCGCGCGGCTTCGAAGGCCTCGAGACGGCCGATTCGCCAGGGAGCGCCGGACCACCGCCGATGGGCAAGAAGCGCGACAGGCTGCGTCCGGAACCCGACCGGGAGCCCAGGACCCAGTACGCCGCCCTGCCCTGGCGCAAGGCTGACGACGGCTCGGTCCAGATCCTGCTGATCACATCGCGAGAAAGCCGCCGCTGGGTGATCCCCAAGGGGTGGCCGATGAAGGACAAGGCGCCCGAGGCCGCGGCCGCCCAGGAAGCCTACGAGGAGGCGGGGGTCCTGGGCGCGCCCAAGCGCAAGCCGCTGGGAAGCTATCACTACGACAAGCGCCTGCGGTCCGGGCGGCTGCAACACGTGCGGGTGATGGTCTATCCGCTGGAGGTCGCCGAGGCCCGCGACATCTGGCCCGAGATGGCCGAGCGCGACCGCATGTGGGGCTCGCCCGCGGAGGCGGCGGGCCTGGTGGACGAACCGGAACTGCGGACGCTGCTGGCGAGGTTCAAGGCGTAGACCCTTCCTTTCCCGCTGCTTGGGAAGAAAGGGAAAGTCACCCCGCCTTGCGCAGGCGGCGGGTCTCGTACATCGCCCCATCGGCCTCGGCGAGGATCGCTTCGGGATCGGCCCCGGCGGCGATCTCGGCCACGCCGTAGCTGGCGCGGAGACCGCCCATCGCGGCCAGCGCGGGGTCGGCCGCGATGGCTTCGCAAAGGGCGGCGGCCTTGGCCGCGGCCGCGGCGCGGTCGGCCTGGGCCAGGACCACGGCGAACTCGTCGCCGCCCATGCGCCCCACCACGTCGCCCTCGCGCACATTGGACAGCAGGATGTCGGCCACCGCCTTCAGGGCCGCGTCGCCGGCGGCGTGCCCCAGCCGGTCGTTGATCGCCTTGAAGCCGTCGAGGTCGAAGTAGACCAGGGCCGCGGCGAAGCCGTAGCGGTCGCCGAAGGTGCGCACCCGGCCCAGCTCGCGCACGAAGGCGCGGCGGTTGTAGAGGGGCGTCAGCGCGTCGCGGTCGGCCAGTCCTTCGGCCTCGGCCAGCCGCGCCTTGAGGCGGCCGACCTCGGTCTTCAGCGCGTCGAGTTCGGAGGCGAGGGCCGACACGGCGGCCTTCACCGCCGCGGTCATCTCGGCCGGAGGAATGCCGAGGATCTGTATCCGATCGGGCGGCGCAGCCGCGTCCGTCGCGGCGGCCCCGCGCCGGGCGTCGGGCCGGGCGCCTGGACGGATCGGTTCGCTGCGGGCGCCGGCTATTCTCATGGGCTGTCCCACCAGGGCCATTCGACAAGGTTAACGCTATTCGAAGCGACCGCGGTTAAGGGATTCTAACGGCGCTGCATTGTGCGCGCAAAGGCGGCGCCTATACTCCGCGCCCTTTCCGGGACCCCCTTTCCGGACCTCTGGGGATTCGAGCAACGCATGAGCGCGCCCGTCGCTATCATCATGGGCAGCCGGTCCGACTGGCCGGTCCTGCGGCACGCCGCCGATCTGCTGGACGGCCTGGGCGTGGCCTACGAGGCCAAGGTGGTCTCGGCCCACCGCACCCCCCAGCGGATGTACGACTTCGCCCGGGGGGCCAAGGCGGCGGGATTCCGGGTGATCATCGCCGGCGCGGGCGGCGCGGCGCATCTTCCCGGCATGACCGCCTCGCTCACCGACCTGCCGGTGCTGGGGGTGCCGATCGAGTCGCGGGCGCTGAAGGGCATGGACAGCCTGCTCTCCATCGTCCAGATGCCCGGCGGCATCCCGGTGGGCACGCTGGCCATCGGCGAGGCGGGCGCCAAGAACGCCGCGCTGCTGGCGGCGCGCATCCTGGCGCTCTCGGACGCCGCGGTGGCCGAGCGCGTCGCCGCGTTCGCCGCCGAACAGACCGCCAGCATTCCCGAGGCCGTCGAGTAGACCCATGACCTCCCTTCCGCTTCCGCCCGGCTCGACCCTCGGCATCCTGGGGGGCGGGCAGCTCGGCCGCATGCTGGCGCTGGCCGCGGCCCGGCTGGGCCTGGATGTGGCGGTGCTGGAGCGCGACGCCGACAGCCCCGCCGGCCAGGTCTCGAACCACACCATCGTCGGGGCCTACGACGACCCGGAAGCGCTGGAGAAGCTGGCCGCCGTCGCCAGGGTGGTGACGTTCGAGTTCGAGAACGTGCCGGCCCAGTCCGTTCTGACCCTCCAGAAGCTCGGCTGCGAGGTCGCGCCGGGCGCAGAGGCCCTGGCCGTGGCCCAGGACCGGGTGGCCGAGAAGCAGTTCCTGAACGCCGCCGGCGCGCCCACCGTGGCCTTCAGTTCGGCCGACAGCGCCGACGAGGCGGTGGCCGCGGCGACCGCGATGGGCGCCCCGCTGCTGATGAAGACCCGCCGCGAAGGCTACGACGGCAAGGGCCAGCGCTGGATCGAGCACGCCGTCGACGCCGCCGGCGCGTTCGCGGCGCTGGGCGGCGTCCCGGTGATCCTGGAGGCGCCGGCCGACTTCGTGCGCGAGCTGTCGGTGATCGCCGCGCGCGGCCGGGACGGGGAGACGGCGGTCTATCCCCTGGCCGAGAACCACCACGAAGGCGGCGTCCTGCGCCGCAGCCTGGCGCCGGCCGACGTGTCCAACGCCCTGGCGGAACAGGCCGAGAAGATCGCCCGGCGCGTGCTGGACGGGCTGAACTACGTCGGCGTGATCGGGATCGAGCTGTTCGAGCTGAAGGACGGCCGGCTGCTGGTCAACGAGATCGCGCCGCGCGTCCACAACTCGGGCCACTGGACCCAGGACGGCTGTTCCGTCGACCAGTTCGAGCAGCACGTCCGCGCCGTCGCTGGCTGGCCGCTGGGCCCGACCGAGCCGCACGCCCGGATCGAGATGCTGAACCTGCTGGGCGACGAGGCGGACCAGTGGCCCAAGTACGCCCACGACCCCGACGCGCGCCTGCACCTCTATGGCAAGCGGCAGGCCAAGCCCGGCCGCAAGATGGGCCACGTCAACCGCCTGCGGCGGCTCTAGGGCGCTTTCCGGCGACGTGGAGCCCGGTTCGCCGTTAGAAAGCGCGCCAAATCAAGATTCTAGAGGGCCGCTCCGATTCAATCGGAGCGAATAGCGCTCTAGAAGGGCGGCGCCTCGAAGCCGCGGACATTCTCGTCGATGGCCTGGGCGATGGCCAGGATGCGGCCGTCGGCGCCCATCGGCCCGATGAGCTGGGCGCCCACGGGCAGTCCCGCAGATGTGGGGCCGGCGGGCGTGCGGCCGGCGGGCAGGGCGGTGGCCGGCAGCTTCAGGGCAGTGGCCGGGGAAATCCACGTCAGCAGGCTGTTGTAGTTCAGGATCTCGCCGTCCGAGGCGGCGAGACGGCGTCGGCCGAAGGGTCGCCGGTCGTGCGGGAAGGCCGGGACCGGCGCGATCGGGGCGAGGATGGCGTCGAACCGGGTGAAGGTGTCGTCGATCTCGTGGCGCAGGCGTGCGCGCGCCGCGTCGGCGGCCATCCACTCCCGGTGCCGGGCGGTGTAGGCCAGGGTGGCGGCGGCGTCGGACAGCGGCCCGGCCCCGCGGGCCAGGGCGAACCGGGCGAAGGGCCGCGCCCGCTCCAGACCGCGCAGCACACGGGGCGGCAGATCTTCGCCCAGCACGGCGCCCAGCAGGGTCTGGTAGGCGAACAGGAGGGCGCGCATGTCCACCGGACTCGCGACCGGCTCCACCTCGGCGCCGGCGTCGCGCAGCTGGGCGGCGAAGGCCTCCACCACCGCCCGGACCTCGGGGTCGAGCGGGCACAGCGGCTCGTCCAGCCAGAGCGCGATCCGGACCGTCGCGAGGTCCGCGGCGGGCGCCCTGGGGGCCAGCGGCCCGTCCTCGATGATCGACAGCAGAAGGCGCAGGTCGCGCGCGGACCGGGCCATCGGCCCGACGACGTTCAGGTCGCGCTCGGCGAACGAGCCGGGTCCGGGCGGGACGTGGCCCCGCTGGGAGACCATGCCCCAGGTGGGCTTGTGGCTGAACACGCCGCAGAAGCTGGCGGGCACGCGCAGCGAGCCGCCGATGTCCGAGCCGATCTCCAGCGGCGTGACGCCCGCCGCCAGCGCCGCCGCCGCGCCGCCAGACGAGCCGCCGGGCGTGCGGGCGGGATCCCACGGGTTGTTGGTGGCGCCGTAGAGGGCGTTGGCGCTCTGCCAGTCGCCGGCCATGACGGGCACGTTGGTCTTGCCCCAGATCACCGCCCCGGCCCGGCGGGCATGGGCCACGGCGACGGCGTCCTCGACCTGGCGGCGGCGCAGGTGCGGCAGGCCCGACGAGGCGGCCATGCCGGCCACGTCGAAGGTGTCCTTGATCGTCATCGGCAGGCCCGCGAGCGGCCCAAGGCTCTCGCCCCGCACCCGTGCGTCGTCCAGCGCGCGGGCGCGTTCCAACGCCCGCTCGGGGTCGGCGGCCACCACGGCGTTGAGCGCCGCATGGGTCTCGGCGTGCCGGGCCAGCGCCGCCTTCAGGAGCTCGACGGCCGAGACGTGCTTCGTGGCCAGCGCCTGGAGCTGGGCCGTCGCGTCGGCTTCGAGCAGGTCGTTCACGCGGCCCGACCCTTCCCGTCCGCCGCGGGGACGGGGTGACGACGTCGCCGGCTAGCCACGCGCCATCCCCAGGACGTCCTGCATGTCGTAGAGGCCCGGCGGCTTGCCTGCGACCCATCGGGCGGCATGGGCGGCGCCGCGGGCGAAGAGGGCGCGGTCGCGTCCCGAGTGGCTGAGGGTCAGGATCTCCTCCTCCCCGGCGAAGGTGACGGCGTGCTCGCCCACGATGCCGCCGCCGCGCAGGACCGAGAACCCGATCTCGCCGGGCGGCCGGGCGCCGGTGATGCCGTCGCGGGCGCGGCGGGCGACCGCGTCCAACGCGACGCCGCGGCCGGCGGCGGCGGCCTCGCCCAGCATCAGGGCCGTGCCCGAGGGCGCATCGACCTTGTGCTTGTGGTGCGCCTCGAAGATCTCGATGTCCCAGGTGTCGGGCGGCAGGGCGCGCGCAGCCTGGGCCACCAGGCCCATCAGCAGGTTCACGCCGAGGGAGAAATTGCCGGCGAAGACGATGGGCGTGCGCGCCGCGGCGGCGGCGATGGCCATGCGTTCGGCCTCGCTGGCGCCCGTGGAGCCGATCACCAGCGCCACCCCGGCGTCCGCGCCCGCGGCGGCCAGCCCGACCGAGGCGGCGGGGGTGGTGAAGTCGATCGCCACGTCGGCGGCGGCGAGGGCCTGGGCCTGCGACACCAGGCCCTCGCCGGTCACGCCGGGTCGGTCGAAGCGCGCCGAGACGGTCAGGGCGGGGTCGGCCTCGACCACCTTCGCCACGGCCTGGCCCATGCGGCCGAGAGCGCCGGCGATGGCGATGCGGATGGGGGACGTGGACACGGCGAGGACGCTCCCGGCGACGGATACCGGGCCTGTCTCCCGCGGGACGGCCGCCCGGTCAATCCAGCGCGGCCGTCCCGCGCGGTGGGGCCAGCGCGGCCGGGCTGGTCCCGGTCTACTCGTCGCGCGCGTCGCGCGTCAGGTCGCGCAGCTCGGAGATGCGGGCCAGGTAGACATCCTCCACCGCCCAGGGGGCCTCGCGCGCCGCCGCGGCGCGGGCCTGCTGCCAGCGGGCCTGCT
>NZ_JBBCIT010000054.1:0-13657 GCF_037189685.1 Phenylobacterium sp.
CGCGCGGCGCGGCTCCGAACGCCCCGCCGGCTACGCCGGAAATCCAGCGCGCCGCGCGCCAGGCGCCCCGTCCGGGGGAAGCCGGTCGCCGGCCCGACGACGACGAGGATACGCGCCGCAAGGCCGCCGCGAACGCCCCGAACAAGGCGATCAGCCGTGTGAAGGGCGCCGCTCAGCGCCGTGAAGGCCGCCTCACCATCCAGGCCGTGGCCGGTGACGATGAGGGCGCCGTCGAACGGATGCGTTCGCTGGCCTCGGTCCGCCGGGCGCGCGAACGTGAACGTGAAAAGCGCAAGGGCGGCGGCCAGGAACAGGCCCGCGCCGCGCGCGAAGTGGTCATCCCGGACGTCATCACCGTGGCGGAACTCGCCAACCGGATGGCGACCCGCGGCGTCGAGATCATCAAGTTCCTGATGCGTCAGGGCGTGATGCTGAAGATCAACGACGTCATCGACAACGACACCGCCGAGCTGGTGGCCACCGAGTTCGGCCATACCGTGAAGCGCGTCTCGGAAGCCGACGTCGAAGAAGGCTTCATCGGCGAAGAGGATATCGACGACAACCTGGTTCCGCGCCCGCCGGTCGTGGCGGTCATGGGCCACGTCGACCACGGCAAGACCTCGCTGCTGGACGCCCTGCGTTCGGCCGACGTCGCCGGCGGCGAACATGGCGGGATCACCCAGCACATCGGCGCCTATCAGGTGCGTCTGGCCGACGGCCAGGCGGTGACCTTCCTCGACACCCCTGGCCACGCCGCCTTCTCGGCGATGCGGGCCCGCGGCGCCGACGTCACCGACATCGTGGTGCTGGTCGTGGCGGCGGACGACGGCGTCATGCCGCAGACGGCCGAAGCCATCCAGCACGCCAAGGCGGCTGGCGCTCCGATCATCGTGGCCATCAACAAGATCGATAAGCCCGACGCCAATCCGCAGCGGGTGATCAACGAGCTGCTGCAGCACGAGATCGTGGTCGAAAGCCTCGGCGGCGACACCCAGGTGATCGAAGTCTCGGCCCTGAAGAAGACCGGCCTGGAGAACCTCATCGAGGCGATCCTGGTGCAGGCCGAAATGATGGACCTGAAGGCCAATCCGGACCGCACCGCGGACGGCTCGGTCATCGAGGCCAAGCTCGATCGCGGCCGCGGCGCGGTTTCGACCGTGCTGGTCAAGCGCGGCACGCTGAAGCGCGGCGACATCGTCGTGGCCGGCGCCAACTTCGGCCGGGTTCGCGCCCTGCTGAACGAGCGCGACGAGCAACTTGACTCGGCGGGCCCGTCGGTCCCGGTGGAGATCCTCGGCCTGGACGGCACGCCCAGCCCGGGCGAGCCCTTCGCGGTCGTGGAGAACGAAGCGCGCGCTCGCGAGCTGACCGAGTACCGGACCCGCGTGAAGCGCGAGAAGGCCGGTTCGCCGGTCGCTGGCGGCGTCACCATGGCCGACTTCATGGCCAAGCTTCAGGACAAGAAGATCTCGGAGCTGCCGGTCATCATCAAGGCGGACGTCCAAGGTTCGGCCGAAGCCATCGTCGGATCGCTCGACAAACTGGCCACCGACGAGGTCCGTGCGCGGATCATCCTGTCGGGCGCCGGCGCGATCAGCGAAAGCGACGTCATGCTGGCCAAGGGCTCGGGCGCGCCGATCATCGGCTTCAACGTCCGCGCCTCGAAGCAGGCCCAGACCCTGGCCGAGCGTGAAGGCGTCGAGATCCGCTACTACGCGATCATCTACGACCTGATCGACGACATCAAAGGCGTGCTCTCGGGCATGCTGGCGCCGGAACAACGCGAAACCTTCCTGGGCAACGCGCGGGTCCTGCAGGTGTTCGACATCACCAAGGTGGGCCGCGTCGCCGGCTGCCGCGTCACGGAAGGCGTGGTCCGTAAGGGCGCGCGTGTCCGGATCGTCCGCGACAACGTCGTCATCCTGGAACTGGGCGTGCTCAAGACGCTCAAGCGCTTCAAGGACGAGGTCAACGAGGTGCCCGCCGGCCAGGAATGCGGCATGGCCTTCGAGGGCTTCCAGGACATCAAGGCCGGCGACACGATCGAGTGCTTCAACCTCGAAGAGGTCAAGCGCAGCCTCTGATCCCTCCCCCTGATGGGGAGGGCGGCCGTCGCAGCGCGACGGCCGGGTGGGGAATAGTGGATCCCCAGCCTCGGTGGTTGGCATGGTGACGCGCGGGTCATTCCCGACCTCAGCGTTCCGGCCCATACGTCCCCACCCTGGCCGCTGACGCGGCCTGTCCCTCCCCATCAGGGGGCGGGAGGCTCCCGATCGAACGCGGCCACTTCCGCCAGCAACGCGGCGGCCGCGGTACGCACCAGTTCGCCGCCCTTTTCGGGCGTCGCCAGGGCGGGATCCGATCCCATCCGGCCATCGGCGTAGCGCGCACGGAAGTCCCGCGCCTCGCGGATCGGGCCTGTGGGGGCGATCTGGGGCGCGTAGTTGGCCGACTTGATCGCCTCCGGATAGGCCCATTGGGTCACCGCGATCTCGGACGGCGTGGCGTGACTGCCGTGGCCGACGGGGAACTGCTGGTTGGCGAGGGCGGTCACGCCCTTCAGATCCCACCAGTTCTTCAGCTTGCAGGCGAAACCCCGGGGACGTCCCGCATAGCTGGCCTCGGCGTACAGCTCGGAGAAGGCCGCTTCGATGGTGGCCACGTTGCCGCCGTGGCCGTTCAGGAAGAACAGCTTCTCGAAGCCGGCGTGGCCCAGGCTGCGGCACCAGTCGCCGATCGCCAGCATGAAGGTGGAGGGCCTGAGCGCGATGGTCCCGGGGAAGTCCAGGTGGTGCTGGGCCATGCCGATGTTGAACGTCGGCGCCACCAGGATGTCGCCGGTCTTCTGCGCCTCGTGGGCGATGATCTCGGGACACAGCCAGTCGGTGCCGAGCAGACCGGTGGGCCCGTGCTGCTCGTTGGAGCCGATGGGGACCACCACCGTCTTCGACTTGGCGAGGAAGCCCTCGATCTCGGCCCAGGTTGAGAGGTGGAGCAGCATGCGGCCGGTGTCCTTGCAGGGGGCGGTTTTCGCGTTTCCGCCCCTGCATAGGACCGTCCGAGCCCGGCCGTAAATTCGAAACTGCCGGGCGGGCCGCCCCGGTTCAGGCCAGCGCCGCCCTGCGTCGCCGCAGCGCGGAGCCCGCGGCGCCGAAGCCCAGGATCATCACCGCCCACGACGCCGGCTCGGGCACGACCGCTGTCTGCAACGTCAGTCCGGTCAGCACACCGCGCTGGTATCCCGTGGCGCCCGTGTCGGTGAAGACGATCGACGTCAGCGTCTGCGTGGCGAAGGTCGGGTCCAGGACGAAGGTCTGCCGGTCCAGCCGGCGCGGCCCGTTGGCGAAGACCTGTTGGGTCGTCACGCCGTTGATCGCGTTGGTGTAGGTGTTCTGGAAGTAGTCGCGGACGTCGTCGTTGCCGACCAGGGCGAAGGTCTGCGTCGCGCCGCCCGAACCGTTGAACGTGACCGACAGCGTGCTGGCGTCAGCGTGGCCCCACAGCGTGTTGAGCAGGG
The DNA here is from genome assembly GCF_037189685.1 of Phenylobacterium sp. Taxonomy (GTDB): domain Bacteria; phylum Pseudomonadota; class Alphaproteobacteria; order Caulobacterales; family Caulobacteraceae; genus Phenylobacterium. Next base: position 3,518 of record NZ_JBBCIT010000054.1, read on the forward strand.
TATGGACCTCGGTCACGCCGTAGACGTTGGTGGCGATCGACAGCGGCGTGCTGTCGAAGAGCACATAGGCGGCGTTGCCGCCGGCAGCGTGAATGTCGAACGTCACGCCGCCCAGGACCACGGCGTCGCCGGTCGGGATACCGAAGAAGGCTTCGCTCGACCAGCTTCCGTTGACATGGCCCGCGAGGTCGACGGTGACGGCCGCACCGGCCGACGTCGCGCCGGCCAACAGCGTCGTTCCCGCCACGATGGCGGCAAGGCTCTTGAACATCTGAAACCCCCTATTGCTGAAAACTCTGGGTGCTCGACCCCTGATGCGGGGCCGCGGCCGGCTCCTTCCGAAGGCGTCGCCCGGCGCCGGCGACTCAGGCCAGCGCGGCCCTGCGCCGCCGCAGCACGGAGCCGGCGGCGCCGAAGCCCAGGATCATCATCGCCCAGGCTCCCGGCTCCGGGACGGCGCCCACGTCGGGACCGGTCACCGTCAGCGCCAGGCCGGTCGAATCGTAGGTCCAGTTGCCGGCCGCCCCGACGGCGAAGCTGACCTTCTGGCCCGCGGCGAGCGTCGCGCCGAAGTTGAACGCATCGACCGCGTTGGCGATCTGGCTCACGCCGCTCACATAGGCGGCCACATCCACGCCGGTCGGATAGATGTCGTTGTAGCTGAACGCCCCGGCGAAGGTGTACAGGCCCGCCACCGGCGCGATGAACTGCACGATGGCGACTTCCGAGCTTGGCCCCGGATGCAGGTTCAGTTCTCCGGCGTCGAAGAAGGCCGTACCGGCCACGTCATAGGCGCCGTTCGCCTTGAAGACGCCGGGCACGCCGGACGCCGCCCGTGCGCATTGAACCAGGACGTCCCCGTCGCAATTTAGCTCGAAACTGGTGAAGCTGCTGATCGCATCCGCCCCCGCATAGCTGCCGGGCCCGAAGCCGAAGGCGAAGTTCGCCGCGGTGACGGCGCCGCCCGAGATCGCGAACTGGTCGTACAGGGAATAGGTCGCCGCCGAAGCCGACCCGGCGGCGAGCGCCGCCATCGTCATGCAGGACAGCGCAATCTTCCTCATCGTCATGTCACACCCCCACTACCCGAAAGCCGTTCGGAGCCGTCGGGCCCCGTGGCGCGTCTGGACTCGTAGTCCGGTGAAGGCGTGACGAATTGTAAGGACCCGCCACCCGTTCAGGTGGTGGGCGGGTCGGCCAGCCGGAACGACAACGGGATCCCGATGGCCTGCTGGGCCGCCGCCGCGGCCTGCATCAGGGCGCGAGGCGTCGCCGCGTACTCCCGCGCGCTCATACCCATGAAGTCGTGGAAGTCGCGATTGAAGTGCGACTGGTCATGGTATTCGGGATCGATCAGCGTCCCGAGCAAGGGGTCGGGCGTGACCCTCAGCAACCCCAGCGTGTAGAGAAACCGCTGCCGGCGCAGGAGGCGCTTGGGCGGAAAGCCGAAGGTCCGCAGGCATATGCGATGCAGGGTGCGTTCCGACATCCCGGCCATGTCGGCGAAGGTCGCCACGTCGCGAGGCTGGTTCCGCAGCGCATGATCGACCGCCAGGGCCGCCTTCGGCGTCGGCGGGCGGCGCGAGAGCAGGCCCAGGAGCGCCCGGTCGAAGCGCGCCACGCCCGCCGCGTCGTCGTCACCCTCTGCGATGAATTCGGCCTGGAGCGTCCGCAAGTCCAGGTCGATCTGGTCGGTGACCTCCACGACCCGGTTGGCGAGGATGCTGGCGTCCGAGCCGATGAGGCGAGCCCAGCCGCCGGGCGTGAGGCCGAACCCCACCGACTTGCCGCCGCCCGTGACGATCTTGCCGCGCCTGTCGGTGGGCCCGAAGAGCACGCGCTGGGCCGGAACGGCCGGATCGCGCGGATCGTTCAGCACCATCCAGTCGCCCGAGACGTTCAGCCGGACGTTGCCCCATTCCGGATAGAGAAAGTCGGTGAGGGGGCCTGCGGCCTCCACGAAGTAATAGAAGGTCACGTACGGCTGAAGGTCGGGGTGGGGATAGCCGACCCGGACCGAGACCTGGGGCGTTTCCTGGGCGACGGCTGGCATCATCGGACAACGGGCGTTCCGGCGTCGTTCTTCATCCCGACCGGAACAGGATGACGCGGAAAACCTTAAGAATTCGCAGGTCAGTCCCCGGCGACCTGGACGGTGAGGTCCATCGCCTTCATCCCCACCAGCCGCCATTGATCCCGGCCCTTGGCGAAGGTGAGCAGGCAGCCGCCGCCCGCGCCCGCGTCCTTCAGGCAGGCGTGGTTGTCGTCGACCCGCCGCATCAGGGGCGCCACCTGCTGCGGTGTGGGGGCGGCGGTCAGGGCCGCGCCCACGCCATCGACCACCCGGACCTTCTCCGGACTGATCATGCGGTCCAGCGCGAACTCGGACGGTCCGCCATCCACCTCCAGGACCGTGGCCCTGGCCATCTCGGCCATCTGCCGGCGGACGTCCTCCCGCACGGCGGCCCGGTCGATCTGGGCCTCGAAGGCCGCGCGATCGCCGCTCAGCGCCGCGGCCAGCAGCCGGCTGGCGCTCTCGATGGCGCCCCGCGGCGCGGCCGGCCCGCAGCCGTTGAGACCCACGGCGACGAGCAGGACAGTGGCGATTCGCAGCATGGCGGGAAGGTCTTCCCCTCGGTGAGTCGCATCAAGGGCGCATGTCGCCGCGTGTTGCACACGCCACGCTATCGCCCTACTGCGTCTGGGAAATTCATCGGGAGGCGACCAGTGTCGGACGGCGAAGTTTTTCCGGTTCCCGCGGAATGGGCGCAGACGGCCCACATGAACGCCGAGGCCTATGCGGCGGCGACGGCGCGCGTGGCGGCGGATCCGGTCGGCTGGTGGACCGACGTCGGCCGGCGGCTGGACTGGATCACACCCTTCACCCAGGTGAAGGACGTCAGCTTCGACAAGCCGGATTTCCGCATCAACTGGTACGCGGACGGCGTGCTGAACGTGGCCGCCAACTGCCTGGACCGGCACCTGGCCGAGCGGGGCGACCAGACGGCGATCATCTGGGAGAGCGACGACGGCAAGAGCTATGACGCGCTCACCTACAGGCAGCTCCACGCCGAGGTCTGCCGTTGGGCCAATGTGCTGAAGGCCAAGGGCGTCAAGAAAGGCGACCGGGTCACCATCTACCTGCCGATGATCCCGGCGGCGGCGGCCTCGATGCTGGCCTGCGCGCGGATCGGGGCGATCCATTCGGTGGTCTTCGGCGGCTTCTCGCCCGACAGCCTGGCCGGCCGCATCCTGGACTGCGACTCCAAGGTGGTGATCACCGCCGACGAGGGCCTGCGCGGCGGCAAGATCGTGCCGCTGAAGCTGAATGTCGACGAGGCGCTGAAGAGCTGCCCCGGCGTCGAGAGCGTGATCGTGGTGCGCCGCACCCGCGGCGACGTGCCGATGGCCGCCGGCCGCGACGAATTCTTCTCGGACCTCAAGACGACCGTCTCCGACGATTGCCCCGCCGAGCCGATGGGCGCCGAGGACCCGCTGTTCATCCTCTACACCTCGGGCTCGACGGGAAAGCCCAAGGGCGTGCTGCACACCACGGGCGGCTACCTGGCCTGGGCGTCGTGGACCCACGAGGTGATCTTCGACTACCGGCCGGGCGAGGTCTTCTGGTGCACCGCCGACGTGGGCTGGGTCACCGGCCACAGCTATGTGGTCTACGGCCCGCTGGCCAACGGCGCCACCAGCCTGATGTTCGAGGGCGTGCCCAACTACCCGAACCATTCGCGGTTCTGGGAGGTCTGCGACAAGCACAAGGTGTCGATCTTCTACACCGCCCCGACCGCGCTCCGGGCCCTGATGCGCGAAGGCGACGAGCCGGTGAAGCGGACCAACCGCAAGTCCATCCGCCTGCTGGGGACGGTGGGTGAGCCCATCAATCCCGAAGCCTGGCTCTGGTACCACCGCGTCGTGGGCGAGGGCCGCTGCCCGATCATCGACACCTGGTGGCAGACCGAGACCGGGGCCTGCCTGATGACGCCCCTTCCGGGCGCGCATGCGCTCAAGCCCGGCTCGTGCGCCCTGCCGCTGCCGGGCGTGACGCCGCAACTCGTGGACGCCGAGGGCCAGGTGCTCGAGGGCGCGATCAGCGGCAACCTGTGCCTGATCGACTCCTGGCCCGGCCAGATGCGCACGGTCTACGGCGACCACCAGCGCTTCATCGACACCTACTTCTCCACCTATCCCGGCAAGTACTTCACCGGCGACGGCGCCCGCCGCGATGAGGACGGCTACTACTGGATCACCGGCCGGGTGGACGACGTCATCAACGTCTCGGGCCACCGCCTGGGCACCGCCGAGATCGAGAGCGCGCTGGTGGGCCACCCGGCCGTCGCCGAAGCCGCCGTCGTGGGCTATCCGCACGACATCAAGGGCCAGGGCATCTACTGCTATGTCACCCTCAAGGTGGGGATCGACGCCACCGAGGCGCTCCAGGCCGACCTGCGCGGCCACGTCCGCCACGAGATCGGCCCCTTCGCCGCGCCCGACGTCATCCAGTTCGCCCCCGGCCTTCCCAAGACCCGCTCGGGCAAGATCATGCGTCGTATCCTGCGCAAGATCGCCGAGGACGACCTGGGCAACCTCGGCGACACCTCCACCCTCGCCGAACCCGCCGTGGTGGACGACCTCGTCAAGAACCGCGCCGGGCGCGGCGACGACGAGGTCCACATCAACGGCAAGCGCCTGTCGTGCCTGGCGCTCCAGGAGACGCTGGCCGGTCACGACGCCGTGGCCGCGGCCGCGATCGTCGCCGTCGACGCGCCCGGCGGCCGGGGCGAGACGTTGTGGGCCTTCGTCGATCCCGATCCGCAGATCATGGCGTCGGACGTCCTCGGCGCCGACCTGAAGGGCTGGATGCGGCGCGAGGCGGGCGAAGAGGCGGTTCCGGCCCACATCATCTTCGGCCCCCTGCCCCGGACCCGTTCCGGCGAGGTGCTGCGGCCGGTCCTGCGGCGCATCGCCGAGACCGGCGACCCCGGCGACGTCTCGGGCCTGGCCGACACCGCGGTCGCCGCGCGGCTGGCCGAGCTGCGGGCCGAAGCCCTGGCCTGAGCCGGTGGCTTCCGAGCTGCCGCCCGGCCTGCGCGCCGCGCTCGAACGCGAGCTGACCGGCGTGTCCCGCCGGGATCTGGCCGACCGGGCGGCAGCCACCAGCCGGGCCTATCGCGCCGGCCGGGGTTCGGCCGGGGTCATCCGGGGCCGCGACGACGCCCTGGCCTATGCGCTGACCCGGCTGCCCGCCACCTTCGCCGCCTGCGCCGCGGCCTTCGGAGAGGCGCAGGCCCGCGCGCCGGGGTTCGTCCCCGCCTCGCTTCTGGACGCCGGCTGCGGCCCCGGCGGCGGAACCTGGGCGGCGCGCGAGGTCTGGCCTTCCATCGCCAGCGTCGACTGGCTGGACGCCAGCGCCCCCTTCCTCGACCTGGCGCGACGCCTGGCGGCCGGAATCTTCGAGGCCCGGATCACCCGCGGCGACATGGCGACGGCGACCCCGGCAGCGGCCGACCTCGTGCTGGCGAGCTACGCGCTGGCCGAGGTCGCGCCCGCGCAGCAGGTCGAGGTGATCGACCGGCTGTGGGACGCCACCCTTGGGCTGCTGGTCCTGGCCGAGCCCGGCACGCCGGCCGGCTACGCCCGCATCCTGACCGCTCGCGACGCCCTGGTGGCGCGAGGCGCGAGCCTGCTGGCCCCCTGCGCTCACGCGGCGCCCTGTCCCCTGGCGGCGCCGGACTGGTGCCACTTCGCGGTCCGCCTGCCCCGCTCGCGCGACCATAAGGTCACCAAGCAGGCCGACGCGCCCTTCGAGGACGAGCCCTACGCCTACCTCGTGGCCGCCCGCCCCAGGGTCGTGGGCGCGCCCGCCCAGGCCCGCATCCTGGCGCCGCCCCGCGCGAACAAGCCGGGCATCGATCTCAAGCTCTGCACGCCCGAGGGCCTGGAGCGACGCTTCGTCCCCCGCCGCGACAAGGCCGCCTACGCCACCGCCCGACGGCTGAGCTGGGGCGATGCGTCGTAGCCGACGCCGGAGTTCCGAATTGGGGGATCACCCAAGGCGTGAAAGGACACGAAAAAGCCGGTTCGCGCTCCGAGCCTCCGCGCGAGCGGAGACTGCGTCATGCAAACCACGGAAAACGCGGAAGGGCGCGGAATCGAAAGCCTCGCCTTCCGCGTCTCTCCGCGTCCTTCCGCGGTTCCTTGATTTTGGAAGCCGCCGCTTCGCGGCCTCGCGCGCCCTTTCGTGTCTTTCGTGGCTCGTCAAAGAGGCGTTCCGCACCTCGGACAGGGTTTCATCGCGGCAATAGCGTGGCGGAAGGGGTCACGATTCCGCCGCGGCCGTAGTTCATCGGAACCAGGCTGGGCCAACTTCGCTATGGACGACATGTCGGATTGCACCGCGGCGACGCGGAGTCTTCGTCGCCGCGACGTCGTGGCGCTGGCGCCCGCCGCGTTGATGGCGGCGGCCTGGGCGCCCGCCGGCGTGGCGGCCGACACCGTCCGCGAGCGCGCGCGGCGGCTGGCGGCCGAGCCCTACAGGCCCCCGGCCTCGCCCCTGCCCCCGGCGCTCGCCGCCCTCGGCTACGACGCCTATCGCGACCTGCGCTACCGGCCCGACCACGCGATCTGGAGCCGCGAGCGGTTGCCGTTCCAGCTCCAGATGTTCCACCGGGGGGGCCTCTTCCGCGATCCTGTCGAGCTGTTCGAGGTTCACGGCGCCACAGCCCAGGCGATCCCTTATCGGGCCGAGCAGTTCAGCTACGGGCCGCAGGATCCCGGCCCCCTGCCCCCCGACCTCGGCTTCGCGGGTTTCCGCATCCACGCCCCGCTCGACGTGCGGGGGCGTTTCGACGAGGTCGCCGCCTTCCTGGGCGCCAGCTACTTCCGCGCCGTCGCCCGAGGCGTGGGCTACGGCCTCTCGGCCCGCGGGCTGACCCTGGGCGCGGGCGAGCCGGGCGAGGAGTTTCCAGCCTTCCGGGCCTTCTGGATCGAACGACCCGCCCGCGGGGCGCGCCGGATCGTCGTCCACGCCCTGCTCGACAGCCCCTCGGTGGCCGGCGCCTACCGGTTCGAGATCGGGTCGGGCGCGGCGACGGTGATGGAGATCGAGGCCAGCCTGTTTCCCCGTCGCCCGCTGGCGTCCGCCGGCCTCGCGCCGCTCACCAGCATGTACCTGTTCGGTCCCGAACAGCCGCGCCGCTACGACGACTTCCGGCCTCAGGTCCACGACAGCGACGGCCTGCTCACCGCCGATGGCCGCGGCCCGCCGGTCTGGCGGCCCCTGGTGCATACGCCCGCCACCCGCATCCGCGACCTCGATCCCGGCCCGCCGCGCGCCTTCGGCCTGCTCCAGCGCCAGCGCGACTTCGCCGCCTATCAGGACCTGGAGGCCCTCTATCACCAGCGCCCCGGCGCCTGGGTCGAACCGCTGGAGGGCTTCCCGCCCGGAGCCGTCCGGCTCGTGGAACTGGGCGCGCGCAGCGAGGCCGAGGACAACGTCGTGACCATGTGGCGCCCGGCCCAGCCCCTGGCCGCCGGCCGCGAGCATCGTTTCCGCTACCGCCTGACCTGGGCCGCCCAGCCCGAACCGCCCAGCCGGCTGGCGCGCGCCGTCGCCTGGCGCTCGGGTCACGGCCATACGCCGCGCGAGCGGCGCTTCATCGTCGAGTTCGGGCCGGGCGCCAGCGACGAGCTTTCCGCCCAGGTCTCCGCCTCGGCGGGAGCCGCCCGCCTCGAGACGGTGCAGCCGAATGCCCAGACCGGCGGCGCCCGCGTCAGTTTCGCCTTCAATCCGGGAACAGCCGTCGCCAGCGACCTGCGCGTCGGTCTAGTCCGGGGTGGGGCCCCAGTATCCGAAGCGTGGTTGTATCGATGGATAGCGTAACCCGGCGAGAGCCCCGATCCCCGCGGGCGCACGCGCCCCGGTTCCCAGAGCCGCGGGCGGTCGATCCTCCCAGGCCCGAGCCCTTTTTCCGCTCGACGCCGGAGCCCGCGCCCCTCCCGATGCCGGTGCAGGACCTGACGGACGGTCCCCGCCGGCTGGCGCCGCTGATGGATACGCGCGGCCGGCGCTTCGTGATGCTGGGCGCCGTCGGTGCGCTGACCCTGGGCGCGGCCACCGTGATGGCCGACCTGCTTTCGGCGGGCGGGATCTCGCCTCTGGACGTGGCGGCGTTCCTCCTTTTCGTCGCGCTCTTCGCCTGGACCGCGTTCGGGTTCGTCAGCGCCGCAGCCGGCTTCGTGGTCTCCTGGGCTGGAACACGGCCCGGCCGGAAAGAGCCCCAGCCGGTGATCTTCACGCGCACGGCGCTGCTGATGCCCACCTACAACGAGGACCCGGGCCGGGTTCTGGCGGCCGTCCAGGCGATCCGCGAGGATCTCGCGCGGCTGGGCGTCGCCGAGCTCTACGACATCTTCCTGCTCAGCGACACGCGCGACGACGCCATCGCCCGGGCCGAGGCCGTCGGCCTCCTGCGGCTGAGGACGCGGCTGAGCGCCCAGCCGGGCGGCGACGCCGGCCTCTACTACCGGCGCCGCCCGAAGAACACCGACCGCAAGGCTGGCAATGTCGCCGACTGGGTGACGACTCACGGCGGCGCCTACGAATCGATGATCGTCCTCGACGCCGACAGCCTGATGAGCGCCGAGACCGTCGTGCGCCTGACCGCGGCGATGGAAGCCGACCCGAAGCTGGGGCTGCTCCAGACCGCGCCCACCCTGGTCGGCGCCGAGACCCTGTTCGCGCGCCTCCAGCAGTTCGCCGCCAGCGCCTATGGCGTCATGCTGGCCGCCGGCCAGGACTGGTGGTCGGGCGCCGAGGGCAACTACTGGGGTCACAACGCCATCGTCCGCGTGCGCGCCTTCGCGGCCTGCGCGGGCCTGCCGCATCTGCCGGGCCGGCGTCCGTTCGGCGGCCACATCCTCAGCCACGATTTCGTGGAAGCCGCGCTGCTGCGGCGCGGTGGCTGGTCGGTGCGGCTGACCACCGATCTCGACGGCAGCTACGAAGAGGCTCCCCCTACCATCGTCGACATGGCCCGCCGCGACCGGCGCTGGTGCCAGGGCAACCTCCAGCACCTGGGCGTGCTCGGCGCCGCCGGCCTGCACTGGGTGAACCGGCTGCACATGGCCCGGGGCGTCCTTTCCTACGTGACCTCGCCGCTCTGGCTGCTGCTGCTGGCCTTCGGCGCCACCGCCTGGCTGGGCCAGGCGGGCGAGCCGCTGCGCCTCCACGGCCAGGCCGCGGTCTGGCTGTTCGCCGTCACCATCGCGTTGCTGATCACCCCCAAGCTGCTCGCGGGGGTGCTGGCCATGCGCCAGCGGCGCGTGCGCGGCGTCGGGGGCGTTGTCAGGCTCTGGGCCGGAATCGTCCTCGAGACGGTGCTGAGCGCCCTGGTCGCCCCGGTCCTGATGCTGATGCAGAGCGTCGCGGTGGCCGAGGTCCTGCTGGGCCGCGACTCGGGCTGGAACGTCCAGCAGCGTGACGCCGGCCGCCTCTCCCGCCGCGAGGCGTGGCGCTCCCACCGGGGGCATGTGCTCATCGGCCTGGGCGGCGCCGGCATCGCCTGGCTTCTCGACCCGGCGATCTTCTGGTGGACCAGCCCGGTCTCGCTGGGCCTGTTCCTCTCGGCTCCCCTCTCGCTGCTCCTGGCGCGCAGCGACGTCGGCGGCGCCTTCCGCGCCCTGGGCCTGCTGGTCACGCCCGAGGAGCGCCGCGCCCCCGACGTGGTGAGCCGGGCCACGACGCTCCGCGCCCAGTACGACCGCGAGGAGGCCGCCCGGCTGGAGATCGAACGTCTGCTCCGCCGTCCCGTCCCCGTCTACCGCGCCGAAGCCCGCGGCCGCGCCGAGGCCTACGCCGGCTGGGCCGAGGCGGCGTAGCGCCGCGAGCCCTCAGGCGACGGCGACTCCGGCGTCCCGCTCAACCTCGTCCAGCGCTGGCCCGGCCACGCTCGCATGAGCGCCACCGCCATCTACGCCAACGCCACCGGCCCCGAGGAACGGCGCCGTCGCCAGCCGGTTCTGAGGCGCGTGAGAAGTGGCCCGCCTGCGATTGGAATGGGCCACGAACCCACACGAAAGCCACGAACGGGCGGGCCATCCCCGGGCCTCCGCGCGAGCGGAGGCCCGGTA
>NZ_JBBCIT010000055.1:0-29059 GCF_037189685.1 Phenylobacterium sp.
CGCGGGCGGCGGAGGCGGCGGCGCCTCGGCGGTCGGCGCCGGGGGCGGCGCCTCGATGGGGGCCGGCGCCTCCGGCTTGGGCTTGGTCGCGCAGGCGCCCAGCGACAGGGCCGCCGCACTGGCGGCGAGGATGGCGAAGGATCTCAAGCGGTGGCCTCCTGGGGCTGGGGTTCCGGTTGCTGTGGAGGTCGGGCGACGAGGGTGTGGAGGTTCGCGTCGCGGACGGCCTTGCCGGCCTCGTCGTAGAGGAACGGCAGGGTGGCGTAGCGCGTCCCCCGCGTGACGGGGGTCGCTTCGTGCAGGAGCGTGCAGGAGAACACCACCGCCCCGCCCTTCGGCGCGCGGTAGGTGCGGGAGCCGAACTCCGGGAAGCGCAGGTCGCCGCCCTCGAAGTCGTCGTTGAGGTTGATCGAGACCGCGAACTGCCGGTGCGCGGTGCCCGTGGTGGTGTTGTCGCGGTGGGGGCGGAAGTAGCCCCCGGTCTCGGCGTCGTAGCAGGCCACGATGTAGCGCTCGATCCGGGTGGCCTTGAACTGGAACGCCTTTTCGATCTCGGGCATCAGCCGGTGTCGGACGCGCGCCCGGATATCCGCCCGCAAGGCCTCGTCCTCGATCAGGGCGTCGCGCCGGCGTTTGAAGTCGCTCAGCACGCCCACGGTCCTGCCGTCGACCTGGCGCATGGTGCCCGAGGGCCTGCCGCCGTCGGCCTCGTAGTAGGCGATCAGTCGCCGGCAGAGGTCCGGCTCCAGCAGCCGCGGCACGATCAGCACGGGCGCGATCAGCTCCACGCCGGCGTGTTCGTCGGGCGCAGGCAGCGTGGGCAGGACCGAGAACAGCCGGGGCGTCCAGTCCACCCCCCCGAAGGCCAGGATCCGCAGGGAGGGATCGATCAGCACCCACAGCGGGTCTTCCGCGCCGAACAGCCGCGCGATCGCCCCGTCACCGTCGAAGAACCAGTGCAGGCCGCGCTCGTCGCGCCGGGCCGCATAGTCCGCGCGGTCCTCCAGCACCATGAACGCCGCGATCCTGTCGTCGTCGAACAGGGCCCGGTTCGCCTGGATCGCCGCGTGCATCGCCTCGCGCCCCGCCCCGGGTCCGCGCGCGAACGCCAGCAGCACATAGCGACCGCCCAGGCTCGAGAACGCGAAGGCCGGGTTCACCGGGCTCTCAGCCTCGAAGACCGGGGACGGCGTGCCGACGATCAGGTGGGTCAAGGCGGGCAAGCTCTGGCTTGGGATCGAGCCGCCTAGATCGGCCATCCGGCAAGGAGGCCGAGGCATAAGAAGATTATAATGACGCCCGCATGGCTCATAACCCGCCCATAATTGACCTCTCCGCCCCAGGCGCCACCCTGACGCCGTCCGCGCCCCCCAAGCTTGCGGACCCGTCGGCGAGCGCGTCGTGGCGTCCCCATGGTCGCGGCGCGTCGCCGACACCTTCGAGCCCGCGATCGCCCGAGCTGCAACCGCCCGAGCCGCGATCGCCCAACCCGCTGGTGAGCCGCCTGCAACGTAATTTCACCCGCTATGCGCTGGCCGCGGTCTTCGTGGCGGCTTCCACGGGCGTGGCCGAGATCATGTACCGCACCAGCGAGAATCCGCGCCTGTCGATGGCGTTTCTCGCCGGCGTGCTGGTGACGGCCTACGCCCTGGGCTCGGGGCCGGCCTACGTCGCCGCCGGCCTCGCCTTCCTCAGCTACAATTTCTACCTGGTCGAACCCCGGTTCATCTTCTCGTTCGAGTCCGAGGACTTCGTGACCCTGGGGGTCTTCCTGGCGGTCGCCATGCTGACCGGCAACCTGACCGGGCGGGTCCGCGACCAGGCCGCCCGCGCCGAGGCCCGGGCGCGGACCACCGACGCGCTCTTCCGCGCCACCCACGAGTTCTCGGCCCTGTCGGACGAGCCGGTGATCCGCGACCGGCTGGCCCAGCACCTCGCCATCGCGGCGCGCGGCGAGGCGTTCGTCGGGTCGGGCGAGGACGTCCGCGCCTGGCCCCTCCGGCCGGCCCCGCCGCAGGCCGTGCTCGAAGCCGCCGCGCGTCTGGAGGGCGAGGCCGGCGATGCGGCCTGGAGCATCGGCGCGGGCGAGTGGGTGGTCCGGACGTTGCGGACCGGGGGCCAGTCGCTGGGCGTGGCCGGCTGGCGCAGCACGGCCGAGCATCCGCTGAACTCCGACGAGCGCACGCTGCTCGAGATTCTCACCGACGCCGGCGCCGCCGCCCTCGCCCGCGCCCGGCTGAACGCCGCCCGCGCCGAAGCCGAGGCCCGCGCCAAGACCGAGGACCTGCGCAACGCGCTCCTCTCGTCGATCTCGCACGACCTGCGCACGCCGCTGGCCGCCATCCTGGCCTCGGCGTCCAGCCTGGAGCAGTTCGGCGAGGGCTTCGACCCCGGCGTCCGCGTCGACCTGGCCGCCACCATCCGCGAGGAAGCCGAACGTCTGGACGCCTTCGTCGCCAACCTGCTGCACATGAGCCGCGTGGAATCCGGCGCCCTCGCGGTCCAGGCCACGCCCTTCAGCGCCGCCGAGGTCATCGACCGCACCGTCGGGCGCCGGGCGCGGGTGCTGGGCGGCCGCACGCGCGTCCACGTCCCGCCCGACCTCGCCGAGGTGCTGGGCGATCCGGTGCTCTTCGAACAGGCCCTGGGCAACGTGGTGGAGAATGCGCTGCGCCACACGCCCCCGGACGCCCCGGTGGACGTCAGCGCCTGGCGGGAAGGAGACGAGGTCATGGTGGAAGTGGCCGACCGCGGCCCCGGCGTTTCGTCCGACGAGACCGACCGCATCTTCGAGAAGTTCGTCCGCGGCGCCGGCGCGGCGGGACGCCCGGGCGTGGGCCTGGGCCTGTCCATCGCCCGCGGCCTGGCCGAAGCGATGGGCGGCGGCGTCTCGGCCCGCAACCGGCCCGCGCCCGAGGGCGGGCTGGTCGTCACCTTCCGGCTGCCGGCGGCCACGCCGTGAGCGGCCGCGCGCTCCCCCCTCAGTCGGGCCGGCTGCTGCTGGTGGACGACGAACCGCAGATCCTGCGGGCCCTGACCCCGGCCCTGAACGCCGGGGGCTTCGAGGTCGAGACCGCCACCACCGGCGAGAGCGCCATCGCCCGGATGGCCGCCGAACCGTGCGACGTCGTGATCCTCGACCTCGGCCTGCCCGACATGGACGGCAAGGAGGTCATCCGGCGCATCCGCGACTGGTCCGAGACGCCCATCATCGTCCTGTCGGCCCGCGACCTCGAGCAGGAGAAGATCGACGCCCTCGACCTGGGCGCCGACGACTTCGTCAACAAGCCGGTCGGCGTCGGCGAGCTCCTGGCCCGCGTGCGCGCCAGCCTGCGCGGGCGCGAGCGCCGGTTCGCCGCCAGCGCGATCCTGCGCACCGGCGACCTCGAAGTGGACTTCGCCGCCCGCCAGGTCCGCATCCTGGGCGAGGAGGTCCGCCTCACGCCCCGCGAATACGACCTCCTGCGCACCCTCGCCCGCCATGCGGGACGCGTCGTCACCCACCGCCAGATCATCAGCGCCGTATGGGGCGCGGGCGCGATGGTCGACGCCCAGTTCGTCCGCGTCCTGGTCGGCCAGCTCCGGCAGAAGATCGAGGTCGAGCCGTCCGCCCCCCGCAACCTCCTCACCGAGCCCGGCGTCGGCTATCGCCTGCGCGCCGAGGACGCAGACTGACGAAACGGCTTGCCTTGGCGCCGCCGGGGCGCCAAGGACGCGCGCTTCGCCCGCCGCCTCCCGGCGGGGCCACAGGTTTCCCCATGCCGTTTCCCGCCACGCACCCCGCGCTGGCCCGCGCCCTCGAGGCGCAGGGCTACCGTGAGCCCACGCCCGTCCAGGCCGCCGTCCTCGAGGCCCCCGCCGATCGCGACCTCCTGGTCTCGGCCCAGACGGGATCGGGAAAGACCGTCGCGTTCGGTCTCGCCGCCGCCGCCGCGCTGCTGGGCGAGGCCGCCGGCTTCGACGCCGCCGGCGCGCCCCTGGGCCTCGTCATCGCGCCCACCCGCGAACTGGCGCTCCAGGTCGCGCGCGAGCTGGGCTGGCTCTACGCCCCCGCCGGCGTCCGCATCGCCACCTGCGTGGGCGGCATGGACCCCCGCGCCGAACAGCGCGCGCTGGCCGCCGGCGCGCATATCGTCGTCGGCACGCCCGGCCGCCTGCGCGACCACCTCGAACGGGGAAACCTCGACACCTCGGCCCTGCGCGTCGCGGTGCTCGACGAGGCCGACGAGATGCTCGACATGGGCTTCCGCGAGGACCTGGAGGCGATCCTCGACTCCGCGCCGGCCGAACGCCGCACCTTCCTGTTCTCGGCCACCATCGCGCGCGAGATCGCCGCCCTGGCCCGGCGCTACCAGCGCGACGCCCACCGCATCGACACCATCCGTCGCGACGAGCCGCACGGCGACATCGCCTACCGCGCCGTCCGCGTCGCCCCGACCGACGTCGAGAACGCGGTCGTCAACATCCTGCGCTACTACGAGAGTCCCGGCGCCCTGATCTTCTGCGCCACCCGCGAGCGGGTGCGCCACCTGTACGGCAGCCTGCGCGAGCGCGGCTTCGCCGTCGTCCAGCTCTCGGGCGAGCTGTCGCAGAAGGAGCGCTCCGACGCCCTCCAGGCCCTGCGCGACGGCCATGCGCGCGCCTGCATCGCCACCGACGTCGCCGCCCGTGGCCTCGACCTTCCCGAGCTCGGCCTCGTGATCCACGCCGACCTGCCGGCCGGGCCGCCCGCCCTCCTCCACCGCAGCGGCCGCACCGGCCGGGCCGGGCGCAAGGGCGTCTCGGTCATCATCGCCCCCCACCCCAAGCGCCGCCAGGCCGAGCGCCTGCTTCAGGTCGCGGGCGTCGAGGCCGAATGGTCGGCCCCGCCGTCGCCCGAGGAGATCCGCGCCCGCGACGAAGCCCGCCTGTTCGACGATCCCGCCCTCGCCGAGCCCCCCACGCCCCAGGACCTCGAGCTTGCCCGCCGCCTGCTCGAGCGCCAGGGCGCCGAGGCCGTCGCCGCCGCGCTCGTGCGGCTCCATCGCTCACGCCTGCCCGAACCCGAGGACATCCTGCCCGACCGTGGCGGCGAGCCGCGCCCGCTCCGCCCCGAGCGCCAGGCCCAGATCGAGTCCGCCGACGGAAGCTGGTTCCGCCTGCCCATCGGACGCTCCAAGAACGCCGACCCCAAGTGGCTGGTGCCGCTCATCTGCCGCCTGGGCCATGTGACCAAGAAGGACATCGGCCTGATCCGCATCTTCGACCACGAGACGAAGTTCCAGATCGCCGGCGACGTGGAAGCCCGCTTCCAGGACGCGGTGCGCGCCGCCGCGGACGCCGGCGAGCTGCGCATCAACCCCTCCAGCCCGCCCGGCGCCGCACCCCAACGCGCACATGCCGAGCGCGCACGTCCCGGGCGCCCGGACGCCAGGCCCGGCCGTCCGCCACACCGCCCCCGCGGCCCCGATCCCAAGGGCCCGCCGCCCCGTCGCAAGCCGCGTAAGGCCTGAATTCGCCGGCATCGTCGGGCCTGCGGCGTCCTGCCCTCGCACAGAGGCTTGGTGGCGCCTGGGACTCACGCTCTTTTGACTCCGGGGCCAGTCTTTACTGGCGGGGCCAGTCAGCGGAGCGGAGCATGCCCGACGCCACCTATGTCGCCTTCGTGCCGTCCGGCATGAGCAACAAGCTGCGGTCCGTCCTGCAGACCGAGGACACCGGCCAGCTCACCTGGCGCGAGCGCAAGGTCCTGTTCGGCAGCGAGTTCTACTTCTCGGGCCCGCCCAAGCTGGCCCGCGCCACCCACGCCTACGTCAGCGAATGGGTCGTCAGCCACTGAGGCGGCTTCAATCCGCGCGAATGGCGCGCTAGCGCCGCGTCGGCCGCACCTCGATGGTCTCGATCCGCCAGCGGAGCTGGTCGGCCGTCGCGCCCGGCACGTCGTTCACCCGCCGCAGCGTGGCGTGGCCCGACGCGTGGTATTCGGGCCCGGTGGCGTAGCGGCCGTACAGCACGACGGGAACCTTCACGAACGTCGAGCCCGCCGCCCCCTCCGGCCGGCCCGGCGCGCCGACCAGCGCGCTCAGCCGCGCGAAGGCCGACAGGTCCTGGGGCGTCCCGTCCGTCCTCAGCCGGCCGGTCTCGGCCCCCCGGCCGCTCTCCACCAGCGCATAGTACTGCTCCACGACCGTCGCCGCGGCCTGCGGGCTGTCGGGCGCCGCCGGCCGCTCGTCCAGGGGGGTGCGATCGTCGGGCAGCCCGCCCGGGGTCCCGGGGGCGGGCGGCTCCACCGGCGCCTGGGCGGGCGGCACGCACGCGACTCCGGGCGCCGAGGCGATGTCCTCGCCGGGCTTCAGCGGCGCCAGGCTGGCCTCCTCGCCCTTGGTCCACCACTGGAGCCCCTGGCCCACATAGCGCGCGCCGCTGGCCGAGATGGCGATCTTCAGGGCCTGTTCGCCGGTCTCCAGCTTCAGCCGCGCGGTCTCGGTGTCGGGATAGAGCGCCCGCACGATCCGTCCGTCGGCGCAGACGTAGACCCGCCAGCCGTCGGCGACCGATACAGAGCTGGCCTGGGCTTCCTGGGCCTGGGATTCGGTCGCATCGGCAGGACCCGCCGCCCGCGTGCAGCCACCCAGGGCCGCCAGCCCGGCGACGGCGAGCGCGGCATAGGAAAGGGGACGAAGGGACACGGGCCTCACTTCTTCATCCAGGGCTTCGACTTGGACTGCGACCGCGCCGCCGCTTCCCGCTCGCCGTCGCCGCGCGCCCGGCCCGGCGGTCCGCCCCGCCCGGAAACCTGCGCCGCCTTCTTCAGCCGCAGCGCCCGCTGCATCGGCGTCTCGTCCCGGGGGCCGGCCTGTTCGTCCGCGGAGGCCTGTTCGTCCGGGGATATCTGTTCATCTGGGGATTCGGTCATGGGGCTCCCGCCTCGGCGGCCCGTCGCGGGCGCCTCAGGCGAGCTTAACGCGCGAGCCGGGCCTTCGAAACGGAAACAACCGCGCAACAAGGGCGCGGTACCAGCGGCCGCCGGATGCGCCCTCGACTGTTCCTGCGTTGCCGCAGGCGGAAACGGGTCGTAGACTCGGTACGGACCGGCTCGCCACGGGCGCCGCCGGCGACATTGGGGAGATTGTCGTGCAACGCGTCGTCATCGCCGCCTTCGGCGCCATGCTTCTCGCCGGCGTCGCCGCCGCGCCGCTTTCCGCGGCCGCCCAGGACCCTCGCCCCGCTCAGGACGCCCGCCCGGCCCAGGACGCCCGTCCGGCCAAGGCTGCAAAGGCGACGGCCTGGAAGACGCCCCGCAACGCCTTCGGCCAGCCCGACCTGGCGGGGACCTGGACCAACGCCACCCTCACGCCGCTGATGCGCCGGCCCCAGTTCCGCGACCAGCTCAACTACACCGAGGACCAGGCCCGCGAGATGGAGGCCAACGCCGAGCGCGAGGTCGAGGAAGGCAACGAGGACACCGATCCGGACGCCCCGGCCGAGCATCGCGCCGAGACCACCAACGTCCGACCCGAATTCGCCGCCGCGGGCGGCGACGTGGGCGGCTACAACCGCGGCTGGCTCGATCCGGGCAGCCGGGTCATGCGCGTGAACGGCGAGCCGCGCACCTCGCTCATCACCACGCCCAACGGCATGCCCCCGGCCCGCAAGGCGGGCGCGCCGGCGCCGCCGCGCTTCGGCGGCGAGGCCTTCGACAGCTACGAGGCGCGGTCCCTGGGCGAGCGCTGCATCATGTCGTTCGGCCGCAACGCCGGACCGCCGATGTTCCCGAACGGCTTCTACAACAACAACTACCGCATCGTTCAGACGGCCGACTCCGTGGTCATCGAGGTCGAGATGAACCACGACCTGCGGATCGTCCGCCTGGGCGGCCAGCACCGCACCGACGGGGTCCGCGCCTACATGGGCGACTCGATCGGCCGCTGGGAGGGCGACACCCTGGTGGTCGAGACCGTCAACCTGCCCCAGGCCCAGCACTTCATGGGCTCGTGGGAGAAGCTCAAGGTCATCGAACGCTTCACCCGCGTCGGCAAGGACCGCCTGCACTACGCCTTCACGGTGGAAGACCCCGACCTCTGGGACAAGCCCTGGGGCGGCGAGTACGAGTTCTCCCCGATGGACGGCGAGATCTACGAATACGCCTGTCACGAGGGCAACTACGCCCTGCCCGGCATCCTGGCCGGCGCCCGCGTGGAAGAGGAAGAGAAGGCCAAGGCGGCGGCCGCCAAGCCGGGCGCGCCCGGGGCGCAGCCTTAGTCACGTCCGGACGCTTGGTCACGTCCGGCGGCGGCCTCAGGTCACGCCGACGATCTCCACCTCGGCGCCGTTCACGGTGACCGCGTCGCCCACGCGCCGCCCCAGGACCGCGCGCGCCAGCGGCGAGACGTACGAGACGCTGCCGCGGGCGGGGTCGGCCTCGTCCTCGCCCACGATGCGGAAGCTCTGTCGCCGTCCGTCCTCGCGCTCGATCTCGACGGTCACGCCGAACTGCACGCGGCCGGGCTCCGGCTCGGGCGCGGTGAGCTGGGCGCTGGCCCGCCGCTGCGACCAGTAGCGCAGGTCGCGTGTCGCCCGCGCGATGGCGGTCCGGTCGGCGCTGATCCCGCCATCCGCCTGGGCCTGGGCATAGGCCGCCTGCGCCGCCGTCAGCTCGGCCTCGATCGCCGCCAGGCCCTCGGCCGTCACCAGGTTCGGATGCGGCGAAACCGGCCGGTCCGGCAGGTCCGCCGCCCGCGCCTCGTAGTCCTCTTCCCGGGTGAACGCGACCGCCATCCGGGCAGCTTAGGCCGCCGGCGCCCGAAACGCCACGACCGCCCTCTTCCCGCGACGACTCGCCGGCGTCATGGTCGGCCTGTCGATTCCCCGGCGGCCGGAGACGCGTGTGAGCCCGGAAAAGCCCCCCGCGCGCGCGCTCGTCCTGCCGGTGGCGGCCGTCGTCGCCGCGACCGCGGCGTTCCAGGCCGGCGCGGCGCTGGCCAAGGGCCTCTTCCCGGCGCTGGGACCCCAGGGGACGGTGGCGCTCCGTGTCCTGCTGGGCGCCCTCATGCTGGCCGCGATCGTCAGGCCGTGGCGGCGTTGGCCGCGGGACGCGCCGCGCGCGCCGATCCTCGTCCTGGGCGCGGCCACGGCGGGCGCCACGCTCTTCTTCTACCTGGCCATCGGGCGCGTACCCCAGGGCGTCGCCATCGCGCTCCAGTTCCTGGGGCCGCTCGCCGTGGCCGTCGCGGGTTCGCGCCGCGCCCTCGATCTCGTCTGGACCGCCCTGGCCGCGGCGGGGGTCTGGGGGCTGGTCGGAGCGGGCGCGGCGGACGGCGCGGGCCTGGATCTCCTGGGTGTCGCCTGGGCTCTGGCCGCGGCCGCCTGCTGGGCCGCCTACATCGTGTGGGGCCGCGCCGCCAGCGCAGCCTACGGCGCCGCCACGCCCGCCATCGCCCTGGCCATCGCCGCCGTCATCGTGACGCCCGTCGGGGCCGCCCACGCCGGCGCGGCTCTGCTGCGGCCCGAACTCCTGCCCCTGGCGGCCCTCGTGGCGCTGGTCTCCACGGCCATCCCGTTCACGCTGGAGATGTACGCCCTGCCGCGCATGCCGGCCCGCACCTTCGCGGTCCTGACCAGCCTGGAGCCGGCCTGGGGGGCGCTCTTCGGCCTGCTCCTGCTGTCCGAGGTGCTGGGCCCGCCCCAGCTCGCGGGCGTCGCCGCCGTCATCGCCGCCGCCGCGGGAGCCGCCATCTCCAGCGCCCCGCGCAGGCAGCCGCCGCCGCCGAACTAGCCTCCGCCCCGAACCAACTCCGCGCCGGGCTGAGGCGCGGACAGCGTCGTCATCACCAGTTCCCGCCGCACGCGGAAACCCAGCGCCTCGTACAGCCGGTTCGCGCCCGTGTTGCTGGCGTAGGTGTGCAGCATCGGCGTCTCGCCCCGCGCGCGCATCGCCGCCATCACCGCCCGGATCAGGTCCGCCGCCAGACCCTGGCCCCGGAACGGCGGCAGGGTGCAGACCCCGCTCACCTCGGTGAAGCCTGGAATCCGCATCCGTTCCCCCGCCATCGCCGCCAGCCGCCCGTCGATCCTCACCCCCAGGAACCGGCCCAGGCCGGGCGTGCGCGCGAAGAACGGGCCCGGCCGCGTCGCCTGCGCCAGCGCCGCCATCTCGGGCCAGTCGGTCGGCGAGAGCGTCGCGATGTCCGCGCGGACCGGCCCGCCGCCCGCCTCCGTCTCCGCCGCCACCATCTGCAGGCAGGCCGCCTCGGAGACGACCGCCAACCCCGGCGGCGCGGCCACCGCCCGGCTCTCCACCAGCGCCGTCTCTCCATGTGCGCGCACCAGCCCCGCCAGGTCGGCCATCGAGTCGGCGCCCGCATCCGCCGTCGCGGCGAACAGCCCGACGTCCGGGTGATAGCGCACGGCCGCGCCCGCCCGCACGGCCACGCCCGCCTGCGGCCCGGTCAGCGCCGACCACACCGGCCGATCCAGGGGATGCTCCATCCCCTCGCCCATAGCGCGGCGGCCGCCTGCCGTCGCGGTCCAGTTCCCTCCCGGCCGGTTCCCACCTTCCGGCGGATCGCCTATCACCGCGGCATGTCGTCCGTGATCGTCTGGGCCGGCCGCGCCGCCCTGCTCGCCGTGTTCGCCGTCGCCTTCGCCGGGGCGATCAACCCCCGGCACAACGCCGCCGCCAATGTCCCGCCGCCCGACGTGGTCGAGCACGTCGCCTACGGCTATCTGCTCACCCTGTTCACGATCGTCTCGCTGCCCAGGGTCAGCCCCTGGTGGATCGGCGGCTTCTTCCTGGCGCTGGCCAGCGGCTTCGAGGTCGCCCAGGTCTTCGGCCTGGTCTCGGGGACCTTCCAGTGGAAGGACATCGCCGCGAACGCGGGCGGCGTGCTGGCCGCCCTCGCCCCTCTGGCCCTGGGCCGCTTCCGCCGCCGCTGAGGCTCAGCGCGTAGAGTCGAAGATCACGTGTTCGCGCGTGAGGAAGCAGCGCGAGGCGTCCATCTGCACGAACCGGCGCTCGTCCTCGACCAGGGCCGCGCCGCCCCGACGGCCCGCTTCGGTGGCGCCGCCCGCCTCCAGGTCGGCCAGCGTGTTCATCCACACCTCGGTGATCCCGTCCAGCGGCGGCTCGAAACCCCGCGCCGCCCGGAATCCGGCGTTGAGTTCCGGCGCGATCGTGTGGCTCTGCACGTACTTCGCCATGTGCAGCGGCTCGGCGAAGCTCCGCACCAGCGGCCCGTGGTCCTTCAGCCAGGTCTCGTGGCACGCCGCCTGGGTCAGGTCGTTCCGCCGCGCGAGCAGATAGGTGACCTTCAGCGCGTCGGGTCCCGGTCCGGCTCCGTCGGTCCGGTCGAAGATCTCGTGCTCCTGCGTCAGGAACACGGTCGAGCCGGCGGGATCGATGAACCGCGCCTCGTCGGCCGCCAGTTCGGCGCCCGCCGCAGCGCCGTCGGGCGTCGCGTAGGCGGCCCGGAAGGCCTCCAGCGAGTCCCACCAGACCTCGGTGATCCCGTCGGTCGCCGGCCGCATGCCCCGCGCCGCGCGCATCCCCTCGTTCGATGGATGCTCGAACAGGTGGCTCTGGACGTATTTCCGCATGCGCAGCGCCCCGGCGTGGTTCGCCACCAGCGGGCCGTGCCGGTCCAGCCAGTATTCCGCGAAAGCCTGGCGCGACAGTTCGGGCCGCCTCGCGATCACATAGACCAGCTTGATCATCGCCAGATACCTCCGGTCGCCCTCACACCGCCGTATAGCCGCCGTCCACCACCACCTCGGACCCGGTCATGAAGCTCGACTCGTCCGAGGCCAGGAACACGATCGCGTCGGCGATCTCGCGCGGAACGCCCAGCCGCCCCAGGGGATGGCTCGAGATGATCAGGTCCCGCCGCTCGTTTCCGTTGTCGGCCTCACGGAAGACGTTCTGCACCATCGGCGTCTCGATGAAACCCGGATGCACCGAGTTCACCCGCACGCCCAGCGGCGCCAGCTCCACCGCCGCGGCCTTGGTCAGCATCAGCACCCCGCCCTTCGAGGCGCAGTAGGCCGTCGCCCCCGGCAGGCCCACCTTCCCCAGGATCGACGAGAGGTTGATGATCGAACCGCCGCCCGCCGCCGCCATCAACGGCGCCACGTGGCGCACGCCCAGGAACGTGCCGTCCAGGTTGATCGCCGTGATCCGCCGCCAGCCCTCCAGGGTGGCTTCCAGGATCGGCTGGCCGCCGCTGCCGACCCCGGCCGAATTCACCAGCACGTCGATCCGGCCGAACCGCTCCACGGTCCAGGCCACGACCTCGATCCACCGGGCCTCGTCGGTCACCTCATGGGGAAGGAAGGCCGCGCGCCCGCCCGCCGCCAGGATTTCGTCGGCAACCGCCTGGCCGGCGTCGGCCTGTAGGTCGGTCAGCACCACCGCCGCGCCCTCGCGCGCCATCCGCCGCGCGCTCTCGGCGCCCAGCCCCGAGGCCCCGCCCGTCACCAGGGCGACCTTGCCCGCCAGCCGACCCGTCATATCCCCGTCCTCCCGTCCCGCCTCTGCAGGGCGGCCGATCCAGCGAACGGCGCCCGACGCGGCGTCAGGCAAGCCGCAGGCTCAGTGTCCGCCCTCGACCCACGGCACGCCCGCGGCCCGCAGCGCGTCGGCCAGCGCCGCCTCCAGGTCCAGCGCCTCCCACGCCCGCATCGGATTGAGGTGCGCGGTCAGGTCGGGCGCCAGCCGAACGCCGAAGCGCCGCACCGCGCCGCTGGCCTTGTAGCCGGCCTTGTGCTGGTCGAAACGCAGGTCCGGGTCGCGCGAGGTCTGGCCCACATAGAGGCCCCAGGGGTCGTCCCGCCGCACGTCCTTCAGCAGGACCACATAGACCGAATGCCCGGCCCGCCGCGTCCCGCGCGTGGTCGCCCGCAATCCCCGCGCCGCGGCCTGGGCCGCGTCCATCCAGCGGGGGCCGGGGTCGTGGAACATGGGTCGGGTCCGCAGGCTGGCGGGGACGCGGCGGCGCCCTACTCCGGCGGCTCGCGGCGGGCCTCCCGGTACCAGGCCAGTTGCTCGCTGGTGGCCAGCAGCCGCCCGTCGCGGCGCCAGTAGCTGGACCGCTCGTCCGCGGCGCCCCCGCCGCCCACCCGGCCTTCGCACTCGATCAGCAGGTAGTCGTCGCCGATCTCGGCGATCTCCCGGGCCGTGGCGTGCAGATAGACGGTGAGCGACAGCGTGGTGTTGTTGATCGGCGGCCCCAGAGCATACAGCGCCCGCGGCGGCGAGTTGTCGGTCACCATGCCCAGCAGCGCCTTGTCCCACGATCCCTGGCGCGCCCGGACCCAGGTCAGGGTGTGCGAGTTCGACGAGGGCGCCGGCGGAAAGCGCTCGGCCGTGCGCCGCTCGAACGCCTGCGCGCCGAAGTGCCGCGACCCGATCGGGCTGTCGGGGCTGGGCAGGCTCTCGGGCGGCGGCGCGTCGGGCATGCGGGCGAAGGCGAAGCGCGGGGTGTCGGGCCGCCGCGCCATCGTCACGATCGCGTGGACGCCCACCTCCTCGGCGCCGGCGGGCCGCAGCTCCACCTCCCACACCCCGATCGAGCCGCCCTGGCGCAGCCGCCGCGTCCGGATGTCCAGCTCGCCCGCCGGCAGCGCCGCGGCGTAGGTCAGGGTGATCGACAGCGGCTCGCCCGCCGCCTCGGCCTCGGCCTCCATCACCCGCACGCACAGGCCGATGGCGTAGCCGCCCCAGAGCCCCCCGCCCATGTTGCGCCATTCCGGGCCGGCCACGGTGGTCCAGCGTCCCGGCCCCGCGGCGGCCAGGGTCATCGTATGGGTGTCGGTCTCCATCATGCCGACGTCTCTAGCCTGCCGGCCCCGGCGTCAGCAAAGGCCCCGCGTTCCGTCCCGGCAGAACGGTTCTGCGAAATCGCGCAGTGCGAACGGCCGCGCCGGGCCCCAATTAGGCGGGGAACAAGGATCGACCCCGATGATGAACCTCGCCCTCTCGCTCGTCACCCTCGGCTGCACGCTCGTCATGGCCATCCCGATCGTCGGCCCGATGTTCCTGTAGGGGCCTCAGCCGGCCTCGGCGTAGCCCGCGTACGAGTTCTTCATCGTCGCGTGGTTCAGCAGCATCTCGGCCACCGGCTTCCGGCCCGTCGAGTCGAACACCCGCGTCCGCACCCAGTACGATTCGGTCCGCTTGCTCTCGGCCAGGGCGGCCACCTCGCGGCGCAGCACATACTCCTCGCCCACGAACAGCGGCCCGTCGATCAGCCGGATCTCCTGGTCGGCGAACAGGCCCACCGCCGGCCCCTTCACCGGGAACGCCGCCTCGCGGCTGGTGTATTCGAACAGCACGCTCAGCATCTCGAACGGGATGATCGCCCGGCCCCAGGGCGAGGCCTTGGCATCGGAATACCAGGGCGAATTTTCGGTGATCGCCGCCAGCTTCTGGTTCAGGCTGAACGGATAGAGCGCGCCCATGTGCTGGTCGGGGTCCATGCGCACCCGCTCGTCCTTCGCCCCGGTCATCCCGACCTTCAGGTCCTCCAGGATCAGCAGCTTCCCCGGCGGCCGCAGCGCCGCCATCCGCGTCTCCAGCAGCGTCGGCCCCGCATCCGGCCCCACGCTGGCGCTGGCCTCCAGCACCGGCGTGCCGTCGGCCTTCTCGGCCCATGCCCGGGTCGAGGTCGCCCCCTCGGCGGGGACCTCGGCGAAGGCGCGCACCGCCTCGCCCTCGACCACCATGTTCAGGAAGTGCGACGAGAAGCAGCCGCGCTCGAACCAGTCCCGCCCCCAGATCTTCGCCAGCAGCGGCTGGAACTGGGAAAAGTGCGTCGGTCCCTCGATCGGCCCCGCCCGGAAGCCCAGCTTCTCGGCCATGGCGTCGTCGTGGATCGACGAGTGCCCGCCATACGCCTGGTCGGCCAGCATCTGGCGCGGCTCGCGCAGCGGTCCGGCGAGGCTCAGGGGCGTGTCGAAGCTCATGGGGCGTCTCCTCTTCGCCCCCTCAATAGACGGGTTTCCCCGCCGGCCGAACACCTGTTTGAACCGCCGAGGGCGCCGAACCGCCACCTTGCCGCCCCGCTCGCGCCGAAGGTATCGGCTCCCCTCCAGGGATCGTCGGCGCGATCCGCCCGTTTCGCCGGCTGAGGAAACCGGGCGGGAGAGCGGGGGCGAAGGAGCGGCATGAGCGAACTCATCGACCTGATCCACGCCACGGTCCGCCTCGAACAGGCGCGCGGCGGCGGCGTGAGCACCGTGGGCACCGGCTTCGTCCTCTCGGCGCCCGACGCCGACGGCCGCCCCCAGACCATCCTGGTCACCGCCGACCACGTCTTCAAGCGCATGCCGGGCGACAAGGTGAAGGTCGGCTTCCGCGTCGCCGGCGACGACGGCGCCTGGCGCTACGCCCCCGTCAGCGTCCGCATCCGCGGGGCCGAGGGCGAGCCGCTGTGGACCGCCCATCCGATGCAGGACGTGGCCGCCATCGCCCTGCCCGACGGCGTGCCGCGCGCCGCCCTGCCCGTCGCCCGCCTGGCCACCAGCCAGACAGTGAGCCGCCTCGACCTCGAGCCCGGCGACGAGATGATGGTGCTGGGCTATCCCCAGGGCTTCGCGTCCAACGCCGCCGGCTTCCCGATCCTGCGCGCGGGGCGGGTGGCGTCGTATCCGCTGTCCCCGCCCGGCCGCTATCCCACCTTCATGCTCGACGTCTCGGTCTACGGCGGCAATTCCGGCGGCCCGGTCTACGTCGTCCGCTCGATCAACGGCCGCCCGCCCGAGGTGATCCTCACCGGCGTCCTGACCCAGGAATTCCGGATGAACGACAACCGGCTCGAGATCGGCAACGTCACCCAGGCCGCCTACGTCGCCGAGACCCTGTCGCTGATGAAGGGCGCCGCCGCCGCCGAGGTCACCCCCGCGACGGGCGTCCTGCCCCAGGCCGACCCCATGCCCTCGGCCGGCGGCGTCGAGCCCACGGCGGGCCAGCGCCTGCGCGAGGGCTGGAACGACCTGATGGTCGACATCGGCGTCCTGGCCCGCCGCGCCTGGATCGTGGCCCGCGAGACGGTCCTGGGCTGGATCACCCCGGCGCCCCGCCGCGCCGGCGCCTGACCGCCCGCCCGCTACACCCCCAGCGCCCTGCGGTGCGCCGCGGCGGTCAGCCGCTCCAGGTCGGCCTCGGTGATCTCGCCGCGCATCACGCCCTGGCGCAGGGCCGCGCGCCCGTCCTCGTCCATCCCCTCGCCGGCCCAGGTCACGTCGATCACCTTGCGCCCCGGAGTCACGGCGAACCGGCGCACGGTGAAGGCCAGCTCCAGCTTGCGGTCCCCCGCCGCGCCGTCCCCGCCCGAACCCCCTTCACCCGAGCCCCCTTCGCCCGCGCCCGCTTCACCGGCCGCCGGCTGGGGCGCCTGCGCCTTCAGCGTCCCGTAGGTCCGCGGCGCCAGCTTCGCCACGCGGTACTTCAGCGTCTGGATCTTCAGCCGCGCGGTCTTCACGGTGTCCTCGTCGGCCTCGCAGGCGATCCGCCAGGCCAGGTCGAACAGCCGCTCGGCCTGCCGCTCCCGCGCCCGCGCATATTCGGCGCGGAAGTCGGGCCGCTTGCGCAGCCAGGCCATCACCGTCGCATAGGCCGGCATGTCGCGGGCGGCGCACACCTCGTCCAGCCCCCGCCCGTCCTCCAGCCGCGACAGCACCTCGCGCGCGATCCGCCAGCTCCAGCGATGCACGGCGCGCCGCCCCGGCCCGTACGACCGCTCGGCCGCCGCCTGGGCCTCGGCCACCAGCCCGCCCAGCGCCGGATCGGTCTCCAGCCAGTAGGCCATCGTCGCCCGCGGCGGCAGCGTCGGGCACCGGCACGCCTCGGCCATGCTCTCGCCCGCCTCCAGCCGCCGGCACAGCGTCAGCACCGCCGTCAGCTTCCGCTGGTAAGACCGCCGCTCATACGACTTCGGCCCCGGGCGCCGCCGCGGGGCCGGCGCCTGGCTCGTCCCGGCCATCGCCCGTTCCTTGGATTGTGTGGGAGTTTTCCGGCGGCGCGCACCGCGCCAGCCGAGTTGAAACCCTACCTCAACGCGGGCGCGAAGTCAAGAACATTTAGGGAACACAAGCCCTGCGCCGATGATGGCGCTCGTGGAACTAGCGTCGACTATCGCTTGCACCTCAAGCAATAGATTCAGGTCCAAATTCTCGCTTGAGCTGAAGTCTGACAACCCTATTGTCTAGGTATCCGCGTGGGACGCCGCATAGACTCTCGACATCAGCCAAGTTCAACGCAAGCGATCCTTCGATCTGCTCCCTCGTATAGACCCCGTGCTCCACAAGCATTCTCATCGAGTCTGCTAGAACCGAGGGTGTGTTGACGGGAAACGCATCGTCCAGCGGCTCCACTTTCCTGATCCGCTTCCAATTCATCTGCTTGAAAAGATAAGAGAATTGATTGTCGGTGAAAATATCCAAATCCTTGCAACGATAAGCCATCGCAGCGATTGATACACCCCATCTTCTCTTGAGCGTTTCGAAATACCCCAGAGATGAACCAAGCACCTCATTACTAAAACTTTCTCTCGGCAACAAGAATGCGCTCGCGAATCTGTTGGCTTGCTTCTCGATTCGATCGAGATTATCAGAATTTAGATCGACAGTTGCATGAAGAATTACATGTCCAAGTTCGTGAGCAAGATTATAGATATCTCTCGGCCCACTAATCACTTCCTCTGACAGCAAGACAAACGGCCGAGCGTAAATCCAGCACGACACTGCATCCATAGCCTCGCAGGCGACCGGTTCGCGCACAATGATCGCACCCTTGCGCTCCAGCAAAGCTGCGAGATCGCGGATCGGGCCGCGCCCCAAGCCCCAATGGTCCCGGGTCGCTTCCGCGGCACGCTCGATATCTTCTTCGTCGGCCACATCGGGATCGAAGGCGATGACCGGAAAATCGACGCTGGGAAGTTCCACGAACCGCTCGACAAGAGCACAGATGTCGGCGGCCCATTGCAGGCGCCTAGCGATCCGGCGGCGATGATGCTGTTCCATACGCTTCAGGCTACGCCAGAACGGTGCCCGCAGTTCACCGGCGCGAGCCGGAACCGAAGTGAAGAAGGAAAGGGGTTGAGCCGTTTCAGAAATAATCCTGCCGAGCACGTCTCCGCTCGGAGCGATCTGGCCATTCTCGTACTGGGCGACCGCCTGTCGCGTTACGCCAAGCGCTTCCGCAAAGGTGTCCAGCGTGAAGCCCCGCCCTTCTCTCGCCTCCTTGATTCTCTCCGGAATCAGTCTCGCTCGGGGACGCTCCGCAGCCCCCCCGCTTTCGTTGCGCATGACTGACCTCTAGTCTTTCTTGCCACGGTTCTCGTTAGCCGCACCCTCAGGCGTTTTGAGCGATTCCGCGATCTCGTCCCTGAATTTGATCTTGGCCCGCTCCGGCGGGACCTCGGGCACCACTTGGATTTGTGCCGCCGCCAACCGATACAGCACGTTGGTGTGTGCAAGCCAGGACTGCCCGTCTTGAGCAGGCATGGCCCAGCACAGATGGCCGAGTTGGCCGCCCTCCGGAGCGCCGAAGGACAGCCAAGCAAATAGATTGGGCACCGCTGCTGACGCCTGCTTCAGCGAAACAACCTTTCCCTCAAAAAGATCCCCTTGCGGGTTAGGAAGGCGCTCGTCCTGCCGGGTAGGGGTGTCATCGGGAAACGCACCGGCGCTGTCGGTCCGACAGACGTGAGCCTTGAGACCGCCCGAGCGCAGTTCCAGCCAGTGGAAGGGGCCCCGCGGCATCTGTTCGATTATCGCCTCAAAAGGCAGATCGCCCGCCACGCACGCAGCGCTGAGCCGGGACAATATTCCTGCTCGACGGAGATACCCGCGCACGTCCCGGCCAATGGGGCCGCGCAGCCATACCTCGTTCTCAACGACGCTATCAGCGAGTCCGATTCCCTGATGGACAGCCCGCACCAACTCGACGTCTGCCGATGCCGGAAAGGCTGCATCTAGTCGGCTCTGAAGGTAATCGCTCACGCTATGTCCCCAAGGATATTGGCGAAAGTGTTTTCCTAGAATCTCTCTTTCGAGTCAAGTGTCCTTCAGATCAAAAGACTTTTTAGCCTAGTCCAGGCGGATCCTCCCAATGTCCCAAAGAGGCGCAACCCTGCCGCCCCCTACTTCTGCACCGGCCGCATCATCGTCGTCCGCGGCGGCGCCCCGGTCGCCTCATGGTCCCCCGCCGCCTCGGCCAGCAGGTCGCCGACGAAGCCGGGCAGCCAGGCGTTGCGGGCCGGCTTCATCCGCTCGGCGCGATAGATGTGGCCGAGGTCGGCATAGGCCCGGTCGAAGTTCTTGTTCACGATGACGTAGTCGTAGCGGTCCCAGTGCCGGACCTCTTCCTGGCCCAGCCGCAGGCGCTGCTCCATGATCTCCTGGCTGTCCTGGGCCCGCGCCCGCAGCCGCCGCTCGAGGTCGCCCCAGGCGGGCGGCAGGATGAAGACGCGCACGGCGTCGGAGGGCGCGCGGTCGGCCACCTGCTGGGCGCCCTGCCAGTCGATGTCGAAGATCACGTCGTGGCCGGCTTCCAGCGCGGCCATCACCGGCGCCTTGGGCGTGCCGTAGTAGTTGCCGTTGACCGTGGCCCATTCGAGGAAGGCGCCGGCCTCGATCATCGCCTCGAACTCGGCGCGGGTCTTGAAGTAGTATTCCCGCCCCTCCTCCTCGCCCGGCCGCGGCGCGCGCGTCGTCGCCGAGATCGAGAGGATCAGGCTGTCGTAGTCGGCCACCAGGGTCCGGGTCAGCGAGGTCTTCCCCGCCCCCGCCGGGCTGGACACCAGCAGCAGCAGCCCCCGCCGCGTGGTCTCCCAAGGCTTCGAATGATCGTCCGGCGGACTCAATGAAAACCCCCGCTCATACCGGCGTCGGCCGGACCCAGAAGAGAGCCGCAAAGCGGCTCAGGAAAACCACAGAAGACACGGAAAACACTGAAATATCCCATTTCCATTGACGTGGGACCCCGGCCCCTTTCCGTGTTTTCCGTGTCTTCTGTGGTTCAAATAGCGGCCTTCGGCCGCCTATTCCACGTTCTGCACCTGCTCGCGGAACTGCTCGATGGCGGCCTTGAGGTCCAGCCCCACGGCCGTCAGGGCGGAAAGCTGGCTCTTCGAGCACAGGGTGTTGGCCTCGCGCATGAACTCCTGGGTCAGGAAGTCCAGCCGCCGCCCCACCGCCGCATCGGCGGCCAGCAGCGCGCGGGCCGCCTCGACGTGCCCGGCCAGCCGGTCCAGCTCCTCGGCCACGTCGGCCTTCACCGCCATGGCCGCGGCCTCCTGCACGATGCGCTCCTCGGTGGCCGCCTCGCCCGCCAGCTCCTTCAGCCGCGCCTCGAAGCGGGCCTTGATGGCGGCGGGCTGGCCGGCGGCGATCCCGCGCGCCTGGCCGGCCAGGTCGCCGATCCGCTCGACCTGGGCGCTCAGCACCGCCAGCAGCGCGCGGCCCTCCTCGCGCCGGGCCGCCAGCAGGCCGTCCAGCGCCACGCCGATGGAGGCCGCCATCGCCGCCTCCAGCTCGGCCTGGACCTCGGGGTCCAGCCCCGCGTCGTCGGCCTCGATCACCCCGCGCAGCGCCAGCAGGCCGTCCAGCCGCGCCGGCTTCACCCGCCCGGCCGCCACCAGCGGGTCGCCGAGGGCCAGGTAGCGTTCGAGCTGCTCGGCGTTCACCCGGACGGCGATCCCGCCCTCGCTGCGCTTCGCCTGCACGCCCACGGTGAGCTGGCCGCGCTGGAACCGCGCCTGCGCCCCCTCGCGCGTCGCCCGCTCCAGGCCGTCGAACCCCGGCGGCCCGCGGAACCGGGTCTCCAGGTTGCGGCCATTGACGCTCCGCGCCTCCACCGCCCAGCTCCAGCCCTCCCCCTTCGAGCCGCCCAGCGCGCCCTCGGCCCGCCCGAACCCCGTCATCCCCGAGATCGGCATCACCAACTCCCTCGCGCCGCAGGCGCCATCAGAAGAAACCGCGGAAAACGCGGAAAGACGCAGAAGGCTTCTGCATCTCCCCCAGCCTCCGCGCCAGCGGAGGCCTTCCATATCTGAACCGCGAACGAACGCGAACGAACGCGAACAAGGTTCGGCCTGGCTACACCTCCCGTTCGCGTTCCTTCGCGTTCGTTCGCGGTTCGACCGGCCGCTCCGCGGCCCATTTCCGCGTCCTTCCGCGGTTCACTTCCCCGCTGCCGCCGCCGCGCGCTCGCGTTCGATGGCGCGCCAGCGGTCCACGTTCTTCTGGTGGTCGGGATAGTTGGTGGCGAACGCGTGCCCGCCCGTGCCGTCGGCCACGAAATAGAGCTCGTCCGACCTGGGCGGGTCCAGCACCGCCGCCAGCGCCTCGCGGCCGGGGTTGGCGATCGGCGTCGGCGGCAGCCCCGGGATGCGATAGGTGTTGTAGCCGGTGTCGCCCGCCAGTTCCGAGGCGCGGATGCCCCGGCCCAGCGGCCGCCCCCGGGTCAGGCCGTAGATGATGGTGGGGTCGCTCTGCAGCGGCATCCCGATCCGCAGCCGGTTGACGAACACCGCCGCCACCCGCGGCCGCTCGGCCGCGACCCCGGTCTCTTTCTCCACCACCGAGGCCAGGATCACCGCCTCGTAGGGCGTCTTCAGCGGCAGGTCGGGCTGGCGCCTGGCCCAAAGCTCGGCCAGCACCCTGTCGTGGGCGGCGCGCATCCGGGCGATCACCGCCTCGCGCGGTTCGTCCCGCTGGAAATCGTAGGTGTCGGGCAGGATCGCGCCCTCGGGCGGCTCGGCCAACGCCCCGCTCAGCGCCGGCTCGGCGTTCAGGGCGTCGACGACCATGCCGCTGGTCCAGCCCTCGGGGATGGTGACGCTGCGCCGGACCACCTTGCCGGCCCGGATGTCGGCCAGCACGCGCGACATGGGCGCGCCCGAGGCGAATTCGTACTCGCCGGCCTTCAGGCTGGACGCCGCCCCGGTCAGCCGGGCGGCCAGGGTGAAGAGGCCCGCCGAGGTGACGACGCCGGCCTCCTCCAGGGTGCGGCCGATGGCGGCCAGGCCCGAGCCGCGCGCCAGCACCACCGTCGTCGCCTCGCCCGAGGCCGCGCGGGGGCCGGGGCCGGCGTAGGTCCAGGCGGCGGCCAGCGCCAGCAGCAGGGCCACGCCGGCCGCGACCATCGCGCCGCCGCCGGCGGCCCGGCGGCTGATCCGGCGCGCGCGGCCTGCCGGACGGCTCATGGCGCTCGGCTCATGGCGCCCGACTCACAGGGTGAGGCTCACGGGGTGCGGCTCACGCGTACTTCTTGAAGATCACCGCCGCGTTGGTGCCACCGAAGCCGAAGCTGTTCGACATGGCCACGTCGATCTTCATCGGCTTGGCCTTGTGGGGCACGAGGTCCAGCACGGTCTCGACGTCGGGGTTGTCGAGGTTGATCGTCGGCGGCGCGATCTGGTCGCGGATCGCCAGGATCGCGAACGCCGCCTCCAGCGCGCCGGCGGCGCCCAGCAGGTGGCCGGTCATCGACTTGGTGGACGACATGGCCTTGCCCGGCGCGGCGTTCCCCAGCAGGCGCTCGACGGCGCCCAGTTCGATGCCGTCGGCCATGGTCGAGGTGCCGTGGGCGTTGATGTAGTCGATGTCGGCGGCGTCCAGGCCCGAGTCCTTGAGCGCGGCCTTCATGGCGCGATAGCCGCCGTCGCCGTCCTCCGAGGGGGCGGTGATGTGGAAGGCGTCGCCCGAGAGGCCGTAGCCGGCGACCTCGGCGTAGATCCTGGCCCCGCGCGCCTTGGCGTGCTCCAGCTCCTCCAGCACCAGGACGGCCGCGCCCTCGCCCATGACGAAGCCGTCGCGGTCCTTGTCGTAGGGCCGGCTGGCCTTCTCGGGGGTGTCGTTGAAGGACGTGGCCATGGCCCGGCAGGCGATGAAGCCGGCGATGCCCACCGGCACGATGCTGGCCTCGGCCCCGCCGCAGATCATCACGTCGGCGTCGCCGTACTTGATCAGCCGTGCGGCGTCGCCGATGGCGTGGGCGCCCGTGGCGCAGGCCGTCACCACCGCGTGGTTGGGGCCCTTGTAGCCGTAGCGGATCGAGACCTGGCCCGAGACCAGGTTGATCAGCGACGAGGGGATGAAGAAGGGGCTGACCTTGCGGGGGCCGCGCTCGTGCAGCTCGATGGCCGTCTCGGCGATGGTGCCCAGGCCGCCGATGCCCGAGCCGATCATCACGCCCGTGCGCTCGCGGCTCTCCTCGTCCTCGGGCGTCCAGCCGGCGTCCTTCACCGCCTCGTCCGCGGCGGCGATGCCGTAGAGGATGAAGTCGTCGACGCGGCGGCGGTCCTTGGCCGACAGGGTCTTGTCGGGGTCGAAGCTGCCTTCGACATCGGGCCCGCCGCCGCCGCGCCCGTCGACCCGCGGGGCCTCGAACGCGATCTGGCAGGCATAGTCCGTGGTGTCGAAAGCGGTGATCTTCCCCGCGCCGGACTGGCCGGCCAGGATCTTCTTCCACGTCAGCTCGGTCCCCTGCCCCAGGGGGCTCAGGATCCCGATGCCGGTGACGACGACTCGACGCATGTGCAGCCCTCGAAAACAAAGCCGCCGCGCCACCAGGTTCGACCCAGGGACGCGGCGGCTGTCGATTCTAGGATAGGTTGAGCGCGCCTCAGCCGCCCAGGCGCTCCTGGATGAACTTCACGGCGTCACCCACCGTCTGGATGTGCTCGGCGGCGTCATCCGGGATCTCGATATCAAACTCTTCTTCGAACGCCATCACGAGCTCGACGTTGTCGAGGCTGTCGGCGCCCAGGTCGTCGATGAAGCTGGCCTTCTCGGTCACCTTCTCCGGATCCGCGTCGAGGTGTTCGATCACAATCTTGCGGACGCGTTCAAGGACGTCGGACATTCGTAAGGTCCCTCAGGGGTTAGTCAGGTCTCTGCATCGGCGACGGCGACGGCGAAGTCAACTGCCGCTTCTGCGTTCGAATTCGCCGCGGCGGGTAGCACGTTCCTACCGGGCTGGCGAGCGTCAGATCATCGCCATGCCGCCGTTCACGTGCAGGGTCTGGCCGGTCACATAGCCGGCCTCGTCCGAGGCGAGATAGGCGCACGCCGCCGCCACATCCGCGCCCGCGCCAAGACGGCCGGACGGGATCGTGGACAGGATCGTCGCCTTCTGCTGCTCGTTCAGCGCATCCGTCATCGGGCTCTCGATGAAGCCGGGCGCCACGCAGTTCACGGTGATCCCGCGCGAGGCCACTTCCTGGGCCAAGGCCTTGGAGAAGCCGATCATTCCGGCCTTGGAGGCGGCATAGTTCGCCTGGCCCGGATTGCCCGTCACGCCGACCACCGAGGTGATGCCGATGATTCGGCCGAAGCGGCGCTTCATCATGCCGCGCATGCACGACCGGCTGAGCCGGAAGTAACTCTCCAGGTTGACCTTCAGGACCGTCTCCCAGTCCTCGTCCTTCATGCGCATGAGCAGGCCGTCGCGGGTGATGCCGGCGTTGGCCACCAGGATATCGGCGGGCGCGCCGGCCGCCGCCTCGGCGGCCTCGACCAGGCCATCAACGGCCGCCGGGTCGGACAGGTTGGCGGCCGCCACCGACACGCGCTCGCCCAGGCTTGCCGCCAAGTCCTGGAGCACGGCCTCGCGGGTGCCGGACAGGACGACGTGCGCGCCCTGGGCGTGCAGGGCGCGGGCGATCTCGGCGCCGATGCCGCCGGTCGCGCCGGTGACGAGGGCGGTCCTGCCGCTGAGGTCGAACATGCTGATCTCCTTCAGAGCGACATCTGTCACAGCGAGCGGGCGAAGGCTTCGAGGTCGGCCGGCGCGTTCAGCGGGATCGCCTCGGCGTCGGGGGCGATGCGCTTGGCCATGCCGGAAAGCACCTTGCCGGCGCCGGCCTCGGCGAATCGGGTGACGCCGCCCGACCCCGCCATCCAGATCATGCTCTCGCGCCAGCGGACGCGGCCGGTGACCTGTTCGATCAGAAGCCGGCGGATCGCCTCGGGATCGTTGGTCGGCGCGGCGGTGACGTTGGCCACCACGGGCGCGCGCGGCGCGACGATGGCCGCCGCCGCCAGCGCCTCGGCCATCTCGTCGGCGGCCGGCTGCATCAGCGGGCAGTGGAAGGGCGCCGAGACGTTCAGCGGGATCGCCCGCGCGCCCAGTTCCTTGGCCTTCTCGATGGCCCGGTCGACCGCGGCTTTCTCGCCCGAGATGACGACGTTGCCCTGGTTGTTGTCGTTGGCCACGACGCAGACGCCGACCTCGGCGCCGGCCTTCGCGGCGTCCTCGGCCAGGGCCAGGTCGGTCTTGGGGCCGATCAGCGAGGCCATGGCCCCCCGCCCCACCGGCACGGCCCGCTGCATCGCCTGGCCGCGCAGCTTGAGCAGGCGTGCGGTGTCGGCCAGATCCAGGGCGCCAGCCGCAGCCAGAGCGGAGTATTCGCCCAGGCTGTGGCCAGCCACGAAGGCGGCCTTCTCCACGCCGACGCCGAATTCCCGTTCCAGGGTCCGCATCACCGCGACACTGACGGCCATCAGCGCGGGCTGGGCGTTCTCGGTGAGGGTGAGCTGGTCTTCCGGCCCGTCCCGCATCAGCGCCGAGAGTTTCTGGCCCAGCGCGTCGTCCACTTCCTGGAACACTTCGCGCGCCGCGCCGAAGGCTTCGGCGAGGTCCTGGCCCATGCCGACGGCCTGGCTGCCCTGGCCTGGAAAGATGAAGGCGAGGCTCATGGCGTCCCGCTCCCTGGTGATTCAGCGGCGCGAGGGTTAGGGGATAGCGGCCACAGGCACAAGAAAGACCGATGGGGAGGAAGCCCGATGAAGGCGGTGATCCGGCGCGAGAAGCGGCTTGTCTGTGACGAGATCGCCGACCTGAAACCCGCTGCCGGGCAGGTGCTGGTGAAGACCCTGGCCTGCGGCATCTGCGGGTCCGACCTGCACGCCCTGCACCACATGGAGCACATGATCGACCTGTCCCGCCGGGGCGGGGCGGCGGACAACGGCTTCGATCCCACCGCCGATACCGTCTTCGGACACGAGTTCTGCGCCGAGATCCTCGACCACGGGCCCGGCTCGACCAGGAGCCTGAAGGTGGGCGCGCGTGTCGTCAGCATGCCTCTGACGATGCACAACGGGGGGATCGAGGCGCTCGGGTTCTCCAATCGCCTGCCGGGCGGCTTCGCCGAGCAGATGCTGCTGACCGAGGCCATGGTGCTGGAGGTCCCGAACGGCCTGCCCACCGACAAGGCGGCCCTCACCGAACCCTTCGCGGTCGGCGCCCATGCGGTCGCCAAGGCGCGGATGGAGCCCAGGTCGGTCTCGCTGGTGGTGGGCTGCGGACCCGTGGGCCTGGCCGTGATCGCCGCCCTGAAGGCGCAGGGCCACGGGCCCGTGATCGCGGCCGACTTCTCGCCCCGGCGCCGGGCGGCGGCCGAAGCCCTGGGGGCCGACATCGTCGTGGATCCCGCCGTCGAGGATCCCCACGATCGCTGGGAAGCGCTCGGTGTGCCGCGGGCGCGCGCCGCCCAGAGCATGATGGCCCTCATGGGCAATCCCGTCGCGCGCCCCGTGGTGTTCGAATGCGTGGGCTCGCCCGGGGTGCTCCAGGCCCTGATCGAGGCGGCGCCGGCCGGCGCGCAGATCGTGGTGGCCGGGGTCTGCATGGAGACCGACCGCATCGAACCCTCGATCGCCATCACCAAGGAGATCGAGCTGACCTTCGTCTTCGGCTATACGCCCGAGGAATTCGCCCTGACCCTGCGCCAGCTCGCGGAAGGCGTGATCGACGTCGCGGGACTGGTCACCGGCGAGGTGAACCTGGATGGCGTGGCCGGCGCGTTCGAGGCGCTGGGCGACCCCGAGGCGCACGTGAAGATCCTGGTGCGACCCAACGGATGAGCCGGGACCGGGCTCGGGGATCGGACCCTACAGGCTCGGAGACTCTCATTCAGGGGTCCCCAGGATGATCCTTGCGCCATGCGGCGACGGCGGTCGCATAGCCCGCTGACGGCGCGCCATCGATCGGACCGAGGTAATAGCCCCGCCGCGCCAGGAATGCCTGGCTCTCGGCGATGGTGGCGGCCGGGGGCACGATCAGGGCCGCCGAATCCGGCGAAAGCGCGCCGGGCTGGAAGGCCGCCACGTCCCGGTCCAGGCCGGCCCGCTCGGCCGGAGCTAGCCGGGCCTCGACCTCGATCTGCTTCTCCCGCGCGGCAAGGTCTCCGGCGTTGGCGGCGACCGACAACCAGCGATAGGCCTCGCGAAGATTCCGCGGCACGCCCTGCCCGGCCTCGTAGAGCAGGCCGAGATTGTACTGGGAATCCACCACGCCGCGCTCGGCGGCGCGCCGGAACCAGGCGGCCGCCTCGGCCGGGTCGCGCGGCCCGCCCTCGCCCGCCATGAGAAAGAGCCCCAGGTTGTGCATGGCCATCCTGTCGCCACTCCCCGCCGCCCTGCGGGTCCACATCCTCGCCGCCGACAGGTCACGCGGCAGGCCCGCCCGGCCGGTCTCATAGAGTCCCGCGAGCAGCAACTGGGCGCGCGGATCGTCCGCCTGCGCCAGGCCGTTCAGCCGGGCCAGCGCCTGCGGGTCGCCCTTCTGGAGGGCGGCGGCCGCCGCTTCGTAACTGTCCGCCGGTCGGCCGGGTGACACAGGCGGCGCGGCTTTCGTGACGCGGGCGCCGAGGCCGGCCGCCGACGGCGCCGCCGATGGTGCGTCGGGAGGGGCCAGACGCCTGCGCACCGCATCGTGCGCCGCCGGCATGGAAGGGACGCCACGGAGCGCTTCCTGACCATGAGGGCCGAACGCCACCGTCGCCGCCGTCAGGGCCGCCAGAAGCGCCGACGACGTCGAGGCCGCCATCACGGCGCGGACGGGCCAGGGATCGCGCCGAGGCGCGTTCACGACCAACCCGCCCCGGTTCGCCGCCGAATCCAGCCTGGCGGCCAGCACCTCCAGCGCGGCCAGCACGGCGGTCTCCTGATGCGCGACCCGCGCCGCCAGCCGTTCCAGCGCCCGGACCAGGGCGCGGGCCGCCTCCGGAGACATCGCGTCGCCGTGGCCGCCGAGGCGGCGCTCCACCGCCGCAAGCACACGGCGCAGGTCGTCCGGCGGCTCTGCCGCCGAACCCGGTTCCCCGCCGTGAGGCCATGCGCCGTCCGCCGCCATCGCCCGTCCCGCCGGCGGCCAGCGCCCGCCGTGGCCAGCCTACATGCAAGGCGCGCACCGAACGAGAGGGACTCGCCCGCCGATTCGGTCGTTCTTAGCGATTACTTTCGATACCAAGTATTCGGGAAGACAGAACTTGCCCCACGGGATCTGCCCGCAAAGCGAATCTTCCGCCTCATTCTGAGGATGCGGACGCCTTGACGCTCGCCGAACACAGTTCTACATCAAAACATGGATGATGAGCGGCAGATATCAGGGACTCAACCCTGGGCGCCCGTCACTTCTACTTTTCCCGCCAAAGGGGAATATTCTCTCGGCCTCAGCCGGCAGGCGGACACGGACCCGCCCGGCAGCGCGCCGCACGGAAGGATCGAAACGTCGATGAAGGGTCCCGGAATGAAACTGCGCCTCGCGCTCCTCGCCGCCGCCTCGACCGCGCTGGCCGGAGCCGCCAACGCCGCGCCGGTCAGCGCGAACACCACGGCCCAGGCCAATATCGTGTCGCCGAACCAGGTCACCGCCACCCGCAGCCTGGAGTTCGGGACCATCGCCCGCCCCACCTCCGGCGTCACCACCGTGACCGTCGCCTCGGCGGCGACCGGCACGGCGACGCCCTCCCTCAGCGGCGGCAACGGCTTCATACCCACCAGCGGGCTCGCGCACGCAGCCACGTTCCGGATCACCGGCACCAATGGGCAGACCTATTCGGTCACCGGCAACACCCTCAGCTTCCCGGCCGCCGGCGGCAACCTCACCAACATCAATGCGGAATCCCCCGTCGCCGGCAGCGGCACGCTGAACACCCTGCCGGCCTCGGGCATCGACGACCTGCATGTTGGGGGACGCTTCGACATCACGAACACGACCGCGATCGACACCTACAGCGGCACCCTCAGCCTCACCGTGGACTTCAACTGATCCCTGCGGCGCGGCGGCGCATGGTCC